>CAZPSN010000017.1:0-79771 GCA_964589645.1 uncultured Desulfovibrionaceae bacterium | reverse complement strand
CCGGCAGCAACCTCAGGACGGTTTTTGCTGAGTCGGATTATTTGCGGTGAGATCAATAATGATTGCTGGTGACACGCTGCTATTCTAATTTGCCGTGGGAACATGAAACATCCACGGCAAATGAGCACTCCATGGTCGCAGCCAACCAAGAACGCCTGATCTTGTCCATCATCATCCCGTGCTTCAACGAAGCGCGGGTCATAAAAGAGACTCTTGTCCGGATTGATCGCGTCTGCCAGAGCATCCCGGATATGGACACAGAGTTGATCTGCATCGATGACGGCAGCGTTGACGAAACCTACTCCATCCTTGAGTCCTTTGCCCACAGCGAACCGCGCCTGCGAGTCATCCGGCTGTCCCGCAATTTTGGCCACCAGATCGCCGTGTCCGCCGGCCTTGACGCGGCCAAAGGCGAGGCCATCGTGATCATCGACGCAGATCTCCAGGACCCTCCTGAACTCATCCCCGAAATGCTGGACAAATGGAGACAGGGTTTTGACGTGGTCTATGCCCAGCGCACCGAACGCCCCGGGGAATCCCGCTTCAAGAAGACCTCGGCCAGCCTGTTCTACCGGGTTCTGCAGCGCCTGTCCGACATCCCGATCCCGATCGACACGGGCGATTTCCGCCTTATCAGCCGCCGCGTGGCCCAAACCTTATCCGACATGCCCGAAAGAGACCGTTTTGTCCGCGGCATGACCAGCTGGGTCGGATTCAGGCAGACCGCCCTGCCCTACAAACGGGCAGCACGTCACGCCGGCGAGACCAAATACACCCTGCTCAAAATGATGCGACTGGCCACGGACGGCATCATGTCCTTCTCGACCAAACCCCTGCAGATATCCATCGCACTGGGGCTGCTCTGCGCGGGGATCGCGACCTGCGGCATCGCTTACGCCCTGTTCATGCGCCTGTTCACTGATATCTGGGTCCAGGGCTGGACGGCCCTGATGATCGCCGTTCTCTTCCTGGGAGGGATTCAGTTGATCACGATCGGGATTCTCGGCGGGTATGTCGGCAGGATCTATCTGGAAAGCAAGAGACGCCCCTTGTACGTGGTCAGCGCGCTGGTCGGCTTCAACCGTGACAGGATAACGGATGCGGCCGAGCAGCGGACGCAATCAAACGGACGCTCAAAGCATGCCATGGATGGGAGCGGCTTCACCGTTGAGCCATAGTCTGACAACGGCGGAGCCCCCATCACCGTCGCCACCATGCTGCGACGGATGGGACAAACTGGGGATTGTCTACATCGTCCTGCCGGTTCTGCTTTTCTTTGCCCTGTTCACACGAATCTATGTCGCCATACCGGCATCGCTCGTGCTGCTCGTTACGATATACAGGGTTCTCAGCATACCAACCCGCACCCGATGGTTGGGCCGGCATCACATACCACTCCTCCTGGTCTGCGCGGCCTTGGCCTTCACCCTCGATGGCGGCACGCTTTTCGGGCAGAAGGACGACTGGTTCAAGCATTACGCAATTCTCAACGCCCTGGGCTCGAACCCTTCGCCATTTTCCCTGCCACGACTCCACTTCGAGGATGTCGCGACTGGGTCCATGCGATATACCATCGCCTTCTACATCGTCCCGGCACTTCTCCACACCTTGACAGGAATATCCCTCAAGCATGCGACATCCATGTTTGTTCTGACAGGCCTGTTCATATTCTTCAACATCATGCGAGAGGTGTACGACTCGAAAAGGATTTACGCCCTGGCCATATTCGCATTCATTTTCTTCAGCGGAGCGGACTGCATCGGCATGATTGCAACCAATCCGCTTCTCATCGGCAAATATCAGCTCGAATGGTGGGCCGGACTTCTGCAGTATTCATCGAACCTGACAGTTCTCCTCTGGGTTCCGCAACACGGACTGCCAGCATGGATCATCTGCGCCATTCTGATCAAGCAGAACAGGTTCTCCGACGAACTGATCGGGATCGGGCCGCCGGTGCTGTTCGCCACCCTGCTCTGGTCTCCGTTCATCACCATGGGACTGGTGCCGCTCGCAGTGTACACGGCCGTCGCGAAAGGCAGGCTGCGATTCGACGCCATCTTCTTCGCTTCGCTTCTCTGCATCGCCGCGCCCCTCGCGGCCTATCTGGGGTCCGGGTCGAACGCGATCCCCAAAGAGTTCGGCTATCTTCCTGGCCAACTGTACCTGGCCTTCGTCCTCGTTGAGTTTGCGGTGTTTACAGCCTTCCTCATGGTCTTCTCAACTGGCCCGGACACACGACTCCTGTGTGTGGCCACCGTTTCCTTGCTGCTCATCCCCTTGGTCAAAATCGGAGTCTACAACGATTTTGCCATGCGGGCGTCCATACCATCCCTGGCGGTGACCAGTCTGCTGCTCCCGTCCATCGTGGCGAGACTGAACAGGCCATCCAGGATCATACTGGCCGTCATCTTCGTCGTCGGCATGATCACTCCTCTGGCCGAACTGCACTGGTCATTCAGGTCGGATTACGTCAGCAGCATGCAAAACACGAGATTTGAAGAATTCAGGGCCATGTATTCGACCAAAGACGCAAGGGATATTCTTTGTCAGTACATTGCGCCGGTTCCCGGGTATCTCTTCCGCTAGCCGGGCCGGAAGGGCACGGGCCTCAAGACGATCCCACGCACAGGGCCTTGATACGTCTCCCCGCGTTGAGCCCTTGCCGGACAGCATAATTCGTCCCCCGGTCCTCGGGATAGACCTGAGCCATGGTACAGAGATGCAATCCCGGCAAAGGCCCGCTCTCCGCAGGCATGAACGCGCTGAATCCTTTTTCGACCACCGGCTGGGAGCATCTCGCCTTCCACAGATGGCGGGCGAGAACCCATCCCGGATCAAGGCCGGGAAACATGCTCCGCAAATACGGCATGAAGAGCCGCATGATCTCGTCGGCCGACATCTGGAAAACGGGATCCGATTCCTCCAGGTATTTCGTCAGGTACACTACGTGGCGCCCGCCATATTCGCTGGCCGGAATGAAGTTGGTGTGTTCGATCACGCCCACGAAAGGAGCGCTTACGTCGTTCACATTCAGCCAGTACGTCTCGGAAAGTGGGCGGTCCAACTCCAGGACCAGACAGATATTGGCCAGGTAGCGCACGCGGCCGAGCCTTTCGATATAGTCACGCGGCGCCCATGAATCGATCATTCCGGAAAACAGGGGCAGGGACGTCGTCACCAGGACATGATCGGCCGCAAGCACGCCCTGCGCGGTCGAAACGCGCCATTTCCGACCGTCCGGCTCAATGGCCCGCACTCCGGAGTCGAACAGGATGCGCCCGCCACCGGAGTGGATGCGTTCCCCCAACGCGTGGGCCAGGGCGAGAAAACCGCCCTGAAAATAGGCCAGCTGTTCTTCGCCTTTGGGGCCCCGACTGCCGGCGCGCAGCTTCAATTTGTTCCAGATCCAGACCGCCGATATCGCATCGGCATGCCTTCCGAACTTGCCACGAAGCAACGGCTCCCACACAACCCGAAAGACACGCTCGCCACACATTCCGATCAGCCAGTCCCGGGCCGTCAGATGTTCCAGACTCATCCAGTTGCGAACCCGGCGGGCCTGAATGACCAGCAGCCCCAATCGTATCCTGTCGAATATGGAGAGAGGAGAAAAACGCAACAACTCCAGGGGAGTGGACAGATTCCATATTCGGCCATCGGCATACGTACCCGTACAGGTCGGCCTGACGATCACTTTGTCCTGCAGGCCCAGTTCCTGCACAAGCGCCAGGACATCCTCGTCGCTGGTGAACCAGTGGTGGTAGAATCGGTCGAGATTGCAGCCGCCGACCTCAAAACCCGCCGCAAGCCCTCCCATGTCCCCTTCCGCTTCCAGGACCACGACCCCCACTCCCTGTCGGGCCAATTCATAGGCAGCGCTCAGGCCCGCGAACCCCGCGCCAACGACCACGACATCTGTTTCGGCTGTGGGTTTCAATCAGAACTCCTCATGAATGCCGCGCGCATTCATACTACTCGACCCGGTTCGACACGGAGCATGGCGTCAGGATGTGCCCGGCACGCTTCAATCCCTGGCCATGTCCCGCGGCATGGGCGCGGCCACGACCTGCCCCCGGACCCGGACCTGACCCAAAGCCACGATTTCGACCTCGACCACGATCTTTCTGCCCCGCCGCTCCAGAACCCTGGCCACGAGTTCCAGCTCCGGCCCCAGAGGGGTTGGCCGCAAAAAATCGACATGCAGGGAAGCCGTCACGAAACGCTCCGGGCCATGGCCTTCGTCTGCCACGGCCGCCGCCGCCGTGGCCACACCGTGGCAATCGACCAGCGAAGCCAGCAGCCCGCCATAGACGAATCCCGGTAGGGCGATATGTTCCGGCCTGGGGGTGAAGCGGCCGATGCCGTGTTGGCCGTCCCAATAGGTCGTGATGCCCAGGCCCTGGGCGTTGTTCTTGCCGCAGCCATAACAATGGCTCAGATCCTCGGCATAGCGGTGTTGAACAGGAATAGTCTCCATGATCCTCCCTCTGATGGATTCGTCAATCCCGGCCGTCGGCACCGAAAAAAAATTCAGCCCCGGACCTTGCCCAGGGCTGAACTGCCTGTTGCCGGAGCGATAACCCCATTGCATTTACTTCTTCTGAGCCGCAAGCCACTTCACGATGGCCTCGTGCTCTTCATGGGTGACCGCCGGGGCATTGCTCTTGGCCAGCATGCGCGTCACCGTGGCCGACCAGGCAGCCTCGTCCTTGACTCCGTATGCCGCGTTCACCCGGCCCAAATCGTGGCATTTGGAGCACGTCTTTTCTACCAGGGCCTGTCCGTCACCAGCCAAAGCCCAGCCCGCGGTCAGACAGAAAAACAGGATAGCCGCACATGTCATGCCCGTCTTTTTCATGAGTATTCTCCTGGTTCAAGGTTCCAGACACTTCTTGTGAACCGTATATCCGATGGTGGTGGCAATAGAAAGAGTCAGGCCCGTCGAACATCTCTGCGGGCATAAACGTCTCCATGTCCAGACCCCTCAATCTGCGGACTCTCTCCGACATCCTGCCCCCTGTGGCGCGGGTGTCATAAGGAGCGGGTCCCTCCTGCCCGACGGCCCAGGGAGCAGAATACCCCGGCGGCGCAGAACACGGAACAAATAGCCAGAATACGACGCATGCTGGCCAGAAATTCGGGCACGGTCTCAACGGAGACCTGCCGATCCTGCAGGAGCAGGCCGAAGACCACGGCGGTGAGACCCATGGACAGGGACATGCCGAAGGTGCGCATGGTCGCGACCAGACTAGAGGCGACGCTGTAGTGTCTGGGCGCTACGCTGCCCATGATCACGCTCATGTTCGGCGAGGCAAAAAGGGCGAACCCCAGGCCCAAAAGCGCCAGCAGGAGGCCGATCTCCCACAGCCCGCTGGCCGCGTCCACGCCGTGAACTCCCCACAATCCCAAGGCACAAAGGCCCATGCCCAGGCTGGCCAGACCGGCCGCGCTGACACGGTCGGACAGTATTCCGGCGGCAGGGGATAAGAGACTTTGCACCACGGGCTGGATCACAAGCAAAAGCCCGGCCTGCATGGGCGATAATCCCTTGACCACCTGCAGATAGAGACTCAGGAGAAAGCCCACCGCGAATGTGCCCGCATAATTGACGAGGGTGGCCAGACTGGAAAGGGCGAAAACCCGGTTGGATGTGAAGAGGGACAAATCCAGAATGGGGTGCCTCACCTGTCGGGATCTGTAGACAAACATCCCCGCGGTCACGAATGACGCGCCCAGCAGTGGCAAGCCGATTTCCGGCCGGTTCAGATTCGTCAATCCGTGCACGCAACAGACCACGCTTACGGCATAGAGCACGCTTCCAGCCACGTCGAAGCTCTCTCCCCGGGCCGGACACCATTCCCCTTTGATCCGACAGGCCAACGTCCAGGCCAACAGTCCTGGTGGCAGACAAAGAAAAAATACGGACCGCCAGCCGCCCAGCCCTGTCATCATCCCGCCCACCAACGGCCCCACAGACAGCCCCAGATAGACGCAGGCCACAAGAATGCCCATGGCCCGACCCCGCTCCTTTGGTGGATAGACTTCCGTCACGATGGCCACGGCCGTCGACAGGATCATGGCCGCACCCACACCCTGGAGCACGCGCAGCATGATCAGGGACTCAACCGACCACGCCAGACTCGCGCTGAGAGAAAACAGCATAAACGTACCCGTACCCCAGACAAAGGTCCGCCGCCGTCCAACTATGTCGGCCAGACGTCCGACGGGCAGCAGAATGGCGGCCAGGGCCAGGATGTAGCTTGCAGCCACCCAGCTGAGCTGCACGGCCGTGGCCGCCAGCTCGGTCTGAATGGCTGGCAGGGTGATGCCCACGGCCGACATCATGAAGGGAACGAGAAAGCTGGCCACAGATGCGGCGGCAAGGGTGGCGGTTTGAACGTGCATGACTCCTCCACGGATCACGTGTTACGTAGCCCTCCCCCGTGCCGGAGGCAAGGATGGCAACATTGGGTGCAATTAATCCGCAATCCAGGTTGCTCTCCACTTGAATTCCGCAAATCGTTGATCTATCGCCTTGCCTTCCACGGAGGACCCATGCTCACTTCCCTCGCCGCTGTCCGGGAAAAAGCCCTGACCCTGCCCCGCCAGACCGTGGCCGTGGCCTGCGCCCACGACCGCGAGGCCTTGAAGGCCGTGGCCGAGGCGCACAAGCTGGGCCTGGCCCGATTTATCCTCGTCGGCAATACCGAAAAAATCCGTCACGTCGCGGAAAAAATAGATCTGGACCTCACGGAGTTCGAACTGGTCGAAGCCCAGGGCGAAGCAGGCGGAGCCGCCGCCACCGTCGCCGTGGTCGCTTCGGGCCGGGCCCAGATCCTGCTCAAGGGTTTCGTCGATTCCTCGGTCCTGTTCAAGGCCGTGCTGGACAAGGACACGGGACTGCGGAACGGCTCCACGGTCAGCCATACCGTGGTCATGGACGTGCCCGGTTTCGACAAGCTCTATCTGCTGACCGACGCGGCCATGATCATCAAACCCGATCTGGAGACCAAGCGCCAGATCGTGCTCAATGCCGTCAAGGTGGCCCGGGCCCTGGGCAATGCGGATCCAGTGGTCGGGGTCTTGTGCGAATCCGAGAAGGTCAACCCGAAAATGGCCGCGACGGTAGACGCGGCGGCTCTGGTAAAGATGAACCGAGAAGGACAGCTTCCAGGCTGCCGGGTCGGCGGGCCTTATGCCCTGGACCTGGCCATCAGCAGGGAATCCGCCCAGCACAAAGGCTTGCGGGATCCGCTGGCGGGTTCGGCCGACATACTGCTCGCCCCGGATCTGGCCGCGGGGAATATTTTGTACAAAGGCCTCATGTATTTTGCCCGATCCAGGTCGGCAGGGGTGGTGGTTGGCACCAGGGCCCCGGTTCTCCTCAATTCCCGGGCCGACTCCCACGAGACGAAAATCAACTCCGTGGCCCTGGGCATCCTCATGGCCGCACGCGGAGACACGGCGTGAACCCGCGCATCTTGGTCATCAACCCCGGATCGACCTCCACCAAGATCGCGGTCTTTGCCGGTGAATGTCCGCTCTTCGAGGAAACCATCCGTCACGACGATGCCGAGTTGGAGCGTTTCGACCGCATCATGGACCAGGAGGACTACCGGCGCGACCTCATCCTGGCCGCCCTGGACCGGCACGGCCTGCAGGTGGCCGATCTGACGGCTATCATCGGCCGCGGCGGGCTGCTGCGCCCCATCCCTGGCGGCGTCTACGCGGTGAACGAGACAATGCTCACGGATCTGCGCTCCTGCCATTTCGGCAGCCACGCCTCCAACCTGGGCGCCATCCTGGCCCACGATCTGGCCCAGACCGCCGGGCTGCCGAGCTTCGTCGCCGATCCCGTGGTCGTGGATGAACTGTGTCCCCTGGCCCGCTACTCGGGACATCCGGACATCCGGCGCCGAAGCATCTTCCATGCTCTGAACCACAAGGCCGTGGCGCGCCGCGCGGCCAGGGACCTCGGCCAAGCCTGCCAGGATCTGCGCCTCGTCATCGCGCACCTGGGGGGCGGGATCTCCGTGGGCGCGCACCAAGGGGGACGGGTCATCGATGTCAACAACGCCCTGGACGGAGACGGCCCCTTCTCGCCCGAACGCAGCGGCGGCCTGCCCGCCGGACAGGTCGTGGACTGGTGCTTCGCCCTGGGCGCGGACGAAACGGATATCCGCCGCCGCATCACCGGTCAGGGAGGGCTGCGGGCCTATCTTGGCACGGCCAGCGGCCCGGAAATACGAAACCGGATCGAGAACGGCGACGGCGCGGCGGAAGAGGCCATGGAGGCCATGGCGTATCAGGTCGCCAAGGACATTGGAGCCATGGCCGCGGTCCTGTCCGGACAGGTCGACGCCGTCATTCTGACCGGCGGACTGGCTCACGACCAAAACCTGGTGCATCTCATCGCCACCCGCGTGCGCTTCGTGGCCCAGATCCTGACCTATCCCGGCGAAAACGAACTGGAAGCCTTGGCGTTGGGCGCTTTGCGCTGCCTCCAAGGGGATGAAGACATCTTGATCTACGGCTAGGGTCCCGGAACACGGCCAAACAAAGGAAACCACATGGAACTTGCTGTCCTGATTCTGCTGGCCCTGTCGGCCTCGGCCCTGGGATGGTTCTGGGTCAACGGACTGCTGAGCGGAGAACGCCGGATGAGACATCGTTCTTGAAATGCACCCCATCCTTTTCCGGTGGAAGAGGAGGATGCCGAGGCGAACGCGGAAAGCGAGGAAGAACGAAACACACCATGACCAGTTTGCGGGGCATTGGTCGCCGAAGCAAAAAAAACCCTGCCGAGGCAGGGTTTTAAGGCTCAGATCGACGCGACTACCATCTGGGCCGGCGTTCACGCTCGGGACGGGGACGGGCTTCGTTGACCTTCAGGGAACGTCCGCCGTAGTCGGCGCCGTCCAGGGCGGCGATGGCTTCGTCCGCCCCGCTTTCCATTTCAACGAACCCAAAACCGCGGGCTCTGCCTGTTTCACGGTCGGAAATGAGTTTGACGTTCGCAACCTGGCCATACGTGGCAAACAGGTTTTCCACATCCTGCTCGGTGGCACTCCAGGGCAGGTTTCCGACATAAATGTTCTTCGACATGATACACTCGTCTCCTTGAAAAAAAACTGAAAAATCCAGGTAGAGTCTCCCATCGGATCTGTCGCGCCTTTGGGTCCAAACCCTTCCCGTCTCCACACACCGCGTACCGACCGACCTCCGGCTGATACATAGCTACGAAAAATACGTGCTTCCGCAGGAAGAGGCAAGAGTTTCTTTAAAAAAGGAGAGGCTTTTCTCTTCTCTTTTCAAGCCAGTCCGATCCCGCTATCAGCCGATCACGCAATCTTTTTCACTTGAAGAAGTTATCAATATCCATTATCAACAAGCCATGCTCAATCCCTCTCCCACCGGCACCGTGTTCGCCATCAAGCGCTATTCCCTGCATGACGGGCCGGACTTGCGCGTGACCGTGTTCTTCAAGGGCTGCCCCTTGTCCTGCCTGTGGTGTCACAACCCCGAAGGCATGGGCTTCAACGCTGAAATCCACACCACGGCGGCCAGGTGCGTGGGTTGCGGAGAGTGCTTGCGGACCTGTCCCCACGGCGCTCTCAGCCTGGAAGGAACGGCTCTGGTCCGCAACGTGGACCTCTGCACGGCCTGCGGAGCCTGCGCCGAAACCTGCCCGGCCCTGGCCCACGAAGCCACGGGCGCATGCTGGACCGTGGAGCAGGTCCTGGCGGAGATCGCCAAGGACGCGCCCTTTTTCGAGGGCACCAAGGGCGGCGTGACATTTTCCGGGGGAGAGCCCCTGGCCCAGCCAGGATTTCTGGCGGCCCTGCTACGGGAATGCGGGCGTCGGGGCTGGCACCGGGCCGTGGACACCAGCGGCTTCGCCTCCTGGGACACCCTGCGAGACATCCAGCCGCACACTGACCTTTTTCTTTTTGATCTGAAGCACATGGATACACAGAAGCATCGCCGGGCCACGGGCGTGGACAACGCCCTGATCCTGGACAACGCCCGCCGACTCGCGGGCTTGGGCGCAACAATCCAGTTCCGTCTGCCACTCATCCCGGGCTTAAACGACGATGACGGCAACATCCGGGGCACCGGACTCTTCGCCGCGTCCCTGCCAGGAGTGCAGGGCATTGACGTGCTCCCGTATCATGCCACGGCCAGGGCCAAATACGCCAAGCTCGACCGGACCTACCCCGGCGATGGTATTCCACCTTCCGATCCGGACCAGGTGGACCGGGCCGTGAAACTCTTGCAAGACTGCGGGCTGACCGTCCGCATCGGAGGATAGATGAACGCACGCATAGACCGCCTGCGCCAGGAAAGCTTCGAGACCGAACCATCCATCTCCATCGAACGCGCCCTGCTTGAAACCGCGTTCTACCGTGAGAATTATGGCAAGCATTCCCTGCCCGTGCTGCGTGCCCTGGTTTTCAAGGATCTGTGCGAAAAGAAATCCATCTGGCTGGGTCCGGGAGAACTCATCGTCGGAGAACGCGGCCCGGCCCCCAAGGTCGTACCGACCTTCCCGGAGCTGACCTGCCACAGCGCCGACGACCTGCGCGTGCTGAACTCCCGGCCCATGACCCGCTACCGGGTCAGCGAGGCGGACATCGCGACCTACGAGCGGGAGGTCATCCCCTACTGGACGGGCCGATCCATGCGCGAACGCGTCTTTGCCCAGGTGCCCCACGAGTGGCGAACCGCCTACGAGGCCGGATTGTTCACGGAGTTCATGGAACAGCGCGCGCCCGGCCACACGGCCCTGGACGGCACCATCTATGAAATGGGCATGCTCGATTTCAAGGCCAGGATCGCCGAGCGCATGAGGCGTCTGGACTACCTCGCCGATCCCCTGGCCTCGGACCGGGCCGAGCAGCTGAAAGCCATGGACATCGCCTGCGACGCGGCCGTCATCTTTGCCGAGCGCCATGCGGATCTGGCCTGGGAGCAGGCCAAGACGGAAACCGATCCCATCCGCAAAGCGGAACTCCTGCGCATCGCCGAGGTCTGCCGCCATGTCCCGGCCCACGCCCCGCGAAATTTCTGGGAAGCCCTGCAGATGTACTGGTTCGTGCACCTGGGCACCATCACGGAACTGAACGGCTGGGACGCCATGACCCCCGGCCATCTGGACCAGCACCTCACCCCCTTTTACGAAAAGGGCCTGGCCGACGGCACCCTGACCCGCGAAACGGCCAAGGAACTGCTGTGCTGCCTGTGGATCAAGGTCAACAACCACCCGGCTCCGCCCAAGGTCGGCGTCACGGCCAAGGAAAGCGGCACCTACAACGACTTCACCAACATCAACCTGGGCGGGCTCCGACGCGACGGATCCGACGGGGTCAGCGAGCTGTCCTATCTCATCCTGGAAGTGGTGGACGAACTGCGCCTGTTGCAGCCCCAGACCAGCGTGCACGTAAGCCAAAAGACCCCGGACCGTTTCCTCAAGGCCGCAGCCAAGGTCATCCGCAACGGCTACGGCTATCCGTCGGTCTTCAACGCCGACGCCGTGGTCATGGAGCAGATGCGCGTCGGCAAGACCATCGAGGACGCCCGCGAGGGCGGGTGCTCCGGCTGCATCGAGACCGGTGCCTTTGGCAAGGAGGCTTACATCCTGACCGGCTACCTGAATGTGCCCAAGGTTCTGGAACTGGCCCTGAACGACGGCCGGGACCAGCTGAGCGGTCGTCAGATCGGTCCGAAAACCGGCGCCGCCCAAGACTTCGCCTCCTTCGAGGATCTCTACAGGGCCTTTTCAGCGCAGCTCGACTGGGTGGTGGACCTGAAAGTGCGGGTCAACAACTACATCGAGCGCATGTACGCCACCCACTCCCCCGCGCCGTTTTTGTCCGTGGTCATCCACGACTGCATCGAAAAGGGCCTCGACTACTCCAACGGAGGCCCGCGCTACAACACCACCTACATCCAGTGCTGCGGCATCGGCACGGTCACGGACAGCCTGTCCGCCATCAAGACCCATGTCTTCGAGACCGGAACCGTGTCCATGGACCAGCTCCTCACGGCCCTGCACGCCAATTTCGCGGATCAGGAAGCCCTGCGCCAGAGACTCTGGAACAAGACTCCCTTCTTCGGCAACGATGACGACCGGGCCGACGACATCATGCGCCGGGTCTACGCCAGCCTCTTCGCGGCCATCGACGGACGGCCGAACACCAAGGGCACGGCCTACCACCTGAACATGCTCTCCACCACCTGCCACGTCTATTTCGGCAAGATGCTCGGGGCCTCGGCCAACGGCCGCCTGGCCGGCCTGCCCGAGTCCGACGGCACCTCGCCGTCCCACGGCGCGGACAAAAACGGCCCCACGGCCGTGGTCAAGTCCTTGTCCAAGATGGACCAGCTCAAGTCCGGCGGCACGCTCCTCAACCAGCGCTTCCTGCCCGGGGTGCTCCGGACCGACCAGGATCTGGACAAGCTCTGCCAACTGGTGCGGACCTATTTCCGCCTGAACGGGCACCACATCCAGTTCAATGTTGTGGATACGGACACCCTGCGCGAGGCCCAGGCCCGGCCCGAGGAATACCGCAACTTGCTGGTGCGCGTGGCCGGATACAGCGACTATTTCGTGGATCTGGATCTGGACCACCAGGAAGAAATCATCCGCCGCACGCAGCAGGATATGGCGTAGGGAGTTTGCCTCCGGCGGGGGGACTGAACCCTGGACCAGATACGCAAGACTCTCCTTGGACCGTTAATGCGGATCAGGGCGGTCGCCTCGCACCCCGATAAGGAATGATCCTCCCGGCCGCCATGCAGGGCCGGAAGGATCATTCCTGAGCCACATACCCCCCGGAAGGCATCCCGTACCGCCCAACCCCGCTTGCGATTCCTGGCCAACTCATCTAAACTCGAAATATTGTAAAATCTTATCGCGAGGACGCACATGCTGAAACCGCGGGCCGCCATATTTGTTTTTGCCATGCTCTTCGGTTCAGCCTTTCTTCCTCACGCCATCCAAGCCGCCCAACCCCCGCACGTCCTGATCGTCCACTCCTACCACCAGGGCTTCCGCTGGACAGACAGTGTCATGGCTGGAATGCTGGACGTGCTTCAAAAAGAGGTCCCCGACGCGGACATCCATGTCGAATACCTGGATGCCAAGCGTCTCCTCCCGGAAGCCTTCAGCCCTCTCTTTGACGAAACCCTGCGGCGCAAATTCTCCGAGATCACGCCTGGGGTTATCCTTACCTCTGACGATGTGGCATTCGATCTCATGCTCACCTTGCGAGACAAGCTCTTCCCCGGCGTTCCTCTTGTTTTTTGTGGCGTGAACGACTTCAAGGACGAACGCCTTGCCGGGCATGGGGCCGTGACCGGCGTGACGGAAGATTTCGACATCAAGGGGACCGTGGAAATCGCGCTGAAGCTTCATCCGAATGCCAGGCACATGGCTGTAATCAGCGACTCCACCGAGACAGGCGCGTTCAACCGCCAGCGGTTTCTCCAGGCGGTCCCAGAATTTTCAGGCCGCATAGACGTGATTGAACTTTTTGAGCTGTCGACAGAGGAACTCTCCTTGCGACTCAAGTCGCTGCCCAGGGACTCCTTCATCCTGAATCTGTCCTTTTTCCGTGATCGGCTGGGACATGCCTATTCCACAGCCGAGGGTAACCGCCTGATTGCCTCGCTTTCTGATCTGCCGATCTATTCCTGTTGGGATTTCTTTTTGGTCGGCGATGTTGTCGGCGGGTTCGTGGTCAGTGGGCGCCAGCAGGGCGAAGCATCGGCCTCCAAGGCCGCCAAACTTCTCCAAGGGCTGCGCGCCAGGGACATTCCCATTCTGCGGACAAGCCCCAATGTCTACATGTTCGACCATGGCGCCATGGAGCGCTTCGGGATCAAGGAATCAGCCCTTCCCAAGGGGAGCGTTGTCCTCAACCGACCGGAGACGGCGCTGGAGCAGTACGGGGCCTGGTTCCTTGGCATAGCGCTGTTCTGCGGTCTGCAAATGGTTCTCATCCTCTCCCTGCTGCATCACCGCAGACTTTCACGAAAGGCCACGGCAACCTTGTCCGAGAGTGAGTCCAAGTACCGCCTTCTTGTGGAGCAGCAGACGGACATGGTGGTCAAGGTGGATGCAGCGGGACGTTTTCTCTACGTCAGCCCGTCATACTGCAAGGTTTTCGGCAAACGTGAGGACGAACTCCTCGGCAAAACCTTTATGCCCCTGGTTCATGCGGATGACCGCCCTGCCACGGAGGCGGCCGTCCGCAGCCTCTTCTCGCCCCCGCACACGGCGTACATGGAGCAGCGGGCCTTGACGGCCGACGGCTGGCGCTGGCTGGCCTGGAAGGACTCCGCCGTTCTCGACCAGGACGGACAGGTTGTGGAAATCATCGGTGTGGGCCACGAGATATCCCAACGCAAGCAGGCTGAAGAGGAACTGCGGAAGGCCCTGAAAGACAACCAGGCTTTTTTTGCGGCCGTGGCTCAACCCGTGATTGTGCTCAACAAAGAGTTTGAAATCCTGATGGCCAATGACGCGGCCGCGGCGTCGGTTGGCAAGAACGTCGGCGAATTGATCGGAACAAAATGCCACTCCATTTTCCACTGCACAGAAGATCCCCCCCAGGCTGTCCGATGGCGGAACTGCTGCAGACGATCATGACTGGCCCTGTCCAGATGGAAATGAGCGCCGCAAACGGAATATTCCTTGTTACCGTCACGCCGGTTTTCGACGATTCTGGCGAGATCGAGCGAATCATTCACGTGGCCACGGACATCACGCAGCTCAAGGACGCAGAAAAGGCTCTCACCGTAGCGAAGGATCATGCCGAAGCCGCCAACCGCGCCAAGAGCGAATTCCTGGCCAACATGAGCCATGAGATCCGCACCCCCCTCACTGGAATGATCGGGATGCTCCAACTCATCAAGGCAAACAAGGGTCTCACGGATGTGGACGTGTATGCCGAAATGGGCATCCGCGCTGGGAACCGGCTGACGAACCTTCTGGGAGACATCCTGGATCTGTCGCGCATCGAGGCGGGCCGATTGCCCATTGCGAGGAAGCCCTTTGCCCTGGCCAACATTTTTACGGCCCTGGCCGAAACGTTCTCGCCCATGAACTTCAGCAAGAGTTTGCCTCTGGTCATCAATGCCACAACAGATGTCCCCACTGACGTTGTCGGTGACGAGGTTCGGGTCCGGCAGATCCTCTTCAACCTCGTGGGCAACGCCATGAAGTTCACCGACCAGGGCGAGGTGCGCGTCGAGATCTCAACACTCCAGCCACATCCGTCAGGCCTGGCGCGGTTGCTGTTCATCGTCAGCGACACGGGTCTTGGCATCCCCGATGAGAATATCGGCCAGATTTGCGCTCCCTTCACTCAGGTTTCAGAAGACTTCACGCGCTCCCAGCAGGGAGCCGGCCTTGGCCTTGCCATCGCGCGCAAGCTCATCAGGGCCATGGGGGGAACGCTGACTTTTGACAGCACCGAGGGGCAGGGCACCTCTGTGTATCTGGTACTGCCGTTCCGCATTCCTGAACGCGCAGCCATCCCCCTGGCGGCAACACCCGTCCCGCGTGAGGGAAACGTTGTGTCACGGCACCTGCTCCTGGTCGAGGATGACGAGATCTGCCGCGTGAGTGCGCGCTTGACCCTGGAGAAAATGGGGCACCATGTCGTCACGGCCGTTAATGGTGCCGAAGCTCTGGATGCCTTGCGGACAATCGCATTTGACTGCGTGCTCATGGACATCCAGATGGACGTCATGGACGGCGTGGAGGCGACGCGGCGGATCAGAAGCGGCAACTCCGGCGTTCTGGATGCGCAGGTTCCCATCATTGCCATGACGGCTTTCGCCATGACCGGGGACCGTGAGAAATTTCTTGAAGCGGGCATGAACGACTATATCGCCAAGCCAGTTCATCACGAAGAACTCAAGACGGCGCTGGCGCGGGTGATCTCCACCCAGCAAGGCCGCGCCTGATACACAAACCGCTGACCGGAATCAGGCTCCTAGGAGCTGGGAGAAGATGCCCGGCACCGGAGTATCCAGGACCATGGGCTGGCCGGAAAAGGGATGCGTGAAGGCGATGGAGCGGGCGTGCAGGGCCAGACGCGAACAGGTGTCCTTGATCCCGTATTTCCTGTCCCCGACCACCGGATGACCCAAATCGGCCATCTGTACCCGGATCTGGTGCTTGCGCCCGGTCAGCAGGTTGATTTCAAGCAGACTGTGCCCGCCCTTTTCCCGGATCACCCGCCAGGCGGTCTGGGCCAGCAGCCCCTGGCCCGGCTCTCGCGTCGCATAGACCTTGTGCACCCCGCTCTCGACCAGATGGGAAACGATTGTCCCCGCTTCCTTGCCCATGCTGCCGTGCACCACGGCGACATAGGTTTTGGTCACGGAGGGCCAACCGTCCTGCAAGACGCGCTTGGCTTCCTCGGTCTTGGCGAAGAGCACGAGGCCCGAGGTCTCGCGGTCCAGGCGGTGCACAATGAAAATCCGGTGCCTGGATTTCGGATTGCCCTTCCTGACATAGTCCGTCAGGGCGTAATAGGCGGTGCGGATCTTTTCCGTGTCCGTGGCCATGGTCAGCATGCCGGCAGGCTTGTCCACGGCCAGGATGTCCCGGTCTTCATGAATGATACGCAGGTTCGGTGGCAGATGCCGCGCGCCGGGGCTGGAGGATGCGGTCATGGCGAGGCCTGTGGTTGACGGTTGCGCAAAGGCCTACTTCTACGCCTTCGGCAGGCTGCGGTAAAGCCCGACTCAGGCGTCGGCCACCGCCTCGGCCTGCACACGGTTCCCCCCGTCCGGGACCAGTCGCTCGAGAGTTTCGAAAAGGCTTCTCATTTCCACGGGCTTGGCCAGATAGGCGTCCATGCCCGCGGCCAGCAGCCGCTCGCGGTCCCCGGCCATGGAGTATGCCGTCAGGGCCACGATGGGCACCCGCGCACACCCGGCGTAGCGGGGATCCGTCCTGATGATCCGCGTTGTCTGTAGGCCGTCCAAAACCGGCATCTGCACGTCCATGAAGACGAGGTCCACCCGTTCCCTGTCTAGAACGTCGAGGGCCTCCTGCCCGTTGCCGGCCTGAAGAACCTCGACGCCGCCCTTCCCCAGCATGGCCGAGATACCAAGGCGGTTGACGGGCTCGTCCTCCACCAGAAGCACACGCAGCAAGCCGGCCCGCAGGCCGGAGAAACCGAGTTCGCAGCATTCGGCCGGGGCTTCATGTCTGGCCACGCCAAGGGGCAGGGCCACGGCGAAGGCTGTCCCCACGCCGGCCTCCGTCTCCACACACACGGATCCGCCCATGAGCCCCACCAGCCCATGCACGATGCTCAGGCCCAGCCCCGCGCCCTGCCTGCTCTCCTCGCTGTCGGTGCCCGCCTGCCTGAATGGCTGGAAGATGGACCCGAGGCTGCGGTCGTCGATGCCCGGCCCCGTATCCACGACCAGAAAGAGAAACATCCTGTCGTGACCGGGGTGGATCGGCAGCATGGAGGCCTCGAGCCGCACCGAGCCGCTGCCGGTGAACTTCACGGCGTTGCCGAGCAGGTTCGAGAGGATCTGCAGCACCCGGTGCTCGTCGCCCTCGACCATGGTCGGAAGATCGCCCGAGATGTGAACCGCGAGATCAACTCCGGCCTGCCGCGCCGCAGGCTGGAACAGTTCACCGAGGGAATTCAGCAACGCTCGCAGTTGGAAGGGCTGGCGCTGGATTTGGATCTTGCCGGCCTCAACGCGTGACAGGTCGAGGATGTCCCCCAGCAGGCGCGTCAGCCTGGAGCAGGAATAAAACGCCGTCGACGCGTACTCCTCCTGTTCCCCGTTCAGTTCGGTCATCTGCAAGAGCTGCAGCATGCCCATGATGCCGTTCAGGGGGGTCCGCAGTTCGTGGCTCATATTGGCCAGGAACGCCGACTTGGCCAGGTTGGCCGCCTCGGCCTGGTCCCTTGCGTCCCGGAGTTCCCGCATGACGCCGGCCATGGCTGCGGCATGCCGTTCGGAGCGTTTGCGCTGCCTCGACAGGGACCAGATCACCGCGAACAGCAGCAGATCAACCGCAACGCCCCCGACAGCGATGATCCGGGGCTCGTCCGTCCGCATCCCAGCCTCGAACTCGGGCAGGGCGGCGAAACGGACCGTCCAGGCCCGACCCGGAAGTTCGATGGTCTTCTGGGTGAGAAGGGCGCAATCCATACCGAACGACCGGTCCGGTTGGGAATCGTAGAGCAGTGAATCCTCCTGCGCGCCGTCCCCGTCGTGGATGCGGAAGTGCAGATGTGGCAGCCCGTGGCCCAGGATTCCGCTCATCAGGTCCCGCATTCGGAACGGGCTATAGACGAAGCCGCGCAACGCCGCCCGGCGCTGTTCGACGGAGTTGGCAGGCGCTCCCGAGCGGTAGAGAGGCAGGTACATGAGGAACCCGGCCTGCACGTCCCGGTCGGTCTCCTGCACCAGGATGACCCGGCCCGACACCGCCGTCAGCCCGCTGTCCCGGGCCTGGGACATGGCCGCCCGACGCACTTTCTCGGAAAACATGTCATAGCCGAAGGCGCGCATGTTCCGTCCGGAAAAGGGTTCGAGAAAGACGATCGAGCTGTACTGCTCCCGAACCCCGTGCGGGCGGACCGCATAGTCGGGGAAGCCTTCGCCCCGCACCTGATGTTCATGCCCGTCCAGCTCATCCGGGGAGATCATCAGGCTGAAGCCGATGCCCTGCATGCCCGGCCAATAGGTGTCGATCTGCAGGTTCTCAACGAAAAGCCGCCAGTCCTCGCGGGTCACTGTGTCCGAAGCCAGAAAGAGCCCGACCCCGCTGCGCAGCACCTGTTCGTACTCCTGCATCCGCTTGGTGATAGCAAGCCCGGCCTTCTCCACCTCGAAGCCGAAGCTGTCGCGAAGATGGCTTTCCACCGACCTCGACGCAATATGCCAACTGAGCAACGTGATGAGCAGGGAGATGGCGAGCACGACCCAGGCCGCCACGTCGTTGCGCAGGACATCGGCCACGGTCCTTCTGCGGGACGGATCGGAGGGCATCGCGGGGGCGGCTTTCGGGGACATGCGCTCGGTCTTCCTCGACGGATAGGTTGCGACGATGAACAGATTCAATACGTTGGTTGAACCTATCGCGGTCGGGGTGCCAAAGCAAGGCGGAAGTAAAAAAGATGCGCGGGAAAACCCGCGCACCGGATAAAAACAAAGGAACAGAACGGCTCAGTTTCCGCCGCTGATCAGAAAGCCCTTGGTGGACGGCCCAGTGGAGGCCGAGGTACCCGCGATTTTGGACAGATAGGTATCGCCCAACGTCTCGATGTGGCCTCCCACGTTTTCGAAATAATTCATGTGGGCCTGCTCTTCTTCGATGATGGTCTCGAAGAGCTTGGCGCTGATGGCGTCGCCGTTGTCGCGGCAGGTCAGCAGAAACTGGCTGTAGATGTCGATGGTGTCGTCCTCGAGTCCGGCGTCGTAAGGGTAGATGACGCGCACGTCCTGGGCTTTTTTCAGGTCGCCCTCATAGGACGTGGCCGGCTCTCCGCCCAGCTCCTTGACCCGCTCGGCGAACATCTCGGCATGACGCATCTCGTCGATGGCGATGAGCTTCATGTTCATGGCCAGCTCGCCATAATCCATGCTGTCCAGATTGTAGTGCTGGTTCATATACTGGGTGATGGCGAACAGCTCCATGGCCCGGGCCTGATTCAAAACATCGATAACACGCGCACGGCGCTCTTCCTTGGATAAACGGTCCGTCATGGTTCCCTCCGGTAAATATATTGCCGTTTGCTGCCTCAACAAAAGATGCCTTATGCCTAGCAAAGACGGGGCTGGCCGGGCAAGCCAAAACCGGTCTCTGCGCACAAGGCCCTTGATGCCTCATATCTTCGGGAGTACACAACGCGTCTTTGCCGCGCACGGCCGCACATGCATCAAGGATCTTTCATGCTCGTCTATGTCAAACTCGTCGGTTCGGTCTTCTTCTGGGGCGCGACCTGGATCTCGGGGCGCGTCCTGGCCCAGGACATGGGGCCTTTTTCCGCGTCCCTGCTCCGATTCGTGACCGCCTCAATCTTTCTTTTCTTGTGGTCCTGGCGGGCAAACGGCTCCTTCCCGGTGCTGCCGAAAAAAGACATCCTGCCCGTGGCCTTTCTCGGTCTGACCGGCATTTTCCTCTACAATGCCTTCTTCTTCACGGGCCTGCAGACCATCCCGGCCGGCCGGGCCGCCCTGCTCATCGCCCCGGTGCCCGTCATCATCAGCATCATTTCAGCCCTGATGCTCGGCGAACGCCTGACTCCGGGAAAAATCGGGGGAACCTTGCTGTCCCTGACAGGCGCGTCCATCGTTCTCTCGGGCGGCAATCCGCTGCAGCTCTTCCAGGGCGGCCTGGCCCACGGCGACCTCATGATCCTGGGCTGCGTGGCGGCCTGGACCGCGTACTCCGTGGCCGGAAGCCGGGTCATGCGGCGCGTCGCCCCCCTCATGGCCGTGACCTGGTCCTGCATTCTCGGCAGCCTCATGCTCCTCGCCCCCGCCCTGACCCACGGGCTGCTGGATGACGTCCGGCGCGCCAGCCTGGTGGACTGGGGCAACATCCTCTTCCTGGGCATCGTGGCCACGGGCGTGGCCTTCACCTGGTACTACTCCGGCATCCGCGCCATCGGCGCGGCCCGGGCCGGCATCTTCATCAACCTGGTGCCCGTCTTCGCCATTGCCATGGGGTACGTCATCTTGAACGAACACGTGACCTACTCCCTCGTGAGCGGCGGGGCCATGGTCATTTCCGGCGTGTACCTGGCCAACCGCCCAGCCAAAACGCTGGCGCTCCGAGAAAAAACATGATGATCCGCATAATGCTCGTCTGGGCCGCAATCATTCCCATGGCCATCGTCAACGGCATTCTCCGCGACAGGTATCTGAACCGGGTGCTCGCCCCCAATCTTGCCCAGACATGCAGTGGCCTGATCCTGAGTGCCATCGTCGCAACGTGGACGTTTCAAGCCATCGACTGGATTCCATGTCCACGCTTGCTGGACTACGCCTGGATCGGCCTTTTCTGGCTGGCCCTGACAGTGGTTTTCGAATTCGTCTTCGGACGCCTCGTGGCAAGACGTTCATGGCCGGAGCTCCTGAGTCCGTATCGTTTCGAAGCCGGAAACATCTGGCCCATCGTGCTCGCCGTCATCGCCCTTTCCCCGCTCCTGGCCGCCGCCGTGCGCTGACACCCGCTGCACACGTTGCTCTTTTCAGGGAAACAGGGATACCGTGCCCGTACAACCCCCGACCCAGGCTCATCCCATGTCATCATTCGTCATGACCGCCATCAAATTCGCGTCCCTGGCCGCACTCGTCTATATCGGCCTGTGTGGCGTTCTCTTCTTTTTCCAACGCTCTCTCCTCTACCTGCCGCATCCGTCGTCGGACACTGATCCTGCGCACACCATCACCGTTGCGGTTGCGGGCGCGGAACTTCAGGTTTTCGCTCACCGCTCCGACGCGCCCGACGCGATCCTGTATTTCGGCGGCAACGCGGAAGACGTGTCGTCGAGCATGCCGAACTTGCAGACGGCTTTCCCGGACCACGCCCTGTATCTGCCACGCTACCGGGGCTACGGCGGCAGCTCCGGCAAACCTTCAGAAGCGGCCCTCTTCGGCGATGCCTTGGAAATTTTCGACCTGATCAGGAAGAATCATCAAAACATCACCGTGATCGGCCGCAGCCTGGGCAGCGGTGTGGCCGTGCATCTCGCCAGCGCCCGTCCTGTCTCCCGCCTCGTGCTGATCACCCCTTTTGACAGCATCGTGGAGCTTGCCGAAGACCTGTACCCAGTCTTTCCGGTGCGCTGGCTCCTCCTCGATCGGTTCGAATCGGGAAAATATGCCGCCTCAGTCACGGCCCCGACCCGGATCATCGCCGCCGAAAGAGACGATGTGGTTCCGCGCCGCAGCACCGAGAAACTCTTCCAGAGCTTTGGGACGGGGGTGGCGGACATGAAGATCGTGACCGGGACCGGGCACAACGACATCTCATGGAGTCCGGACTACATTAAATTTTTGCGGGATTGCCTGTAAAACGTTTCCCGCACAACCTTCAGAGCCCGCGCATGGAAAGCCCGACGCGCCGCCGTTTCACGTCCACGTCCAGCACCGTGACCTGGACCTGCTGACCGGCCCGGACCACTTCGTTCGGGTCGCTGATGTAGCGGTCGGCCAGGTTGCTGATATGGACCAGCCCATCCTGATGCACCCCCACGTCCACAAAGGCCCCGAAGCGGGTCACGTTGGTCACGATGCCCGGCACGCTCATGCCCGGATGCAGATCCGCCAGATCGTGCACGTCAGCGAAGCGGAATGTCTGGAAAACCGGCCGGGGATCGCGGCCAGGCTTTTCCAACTCGGCCAGGATGTCCTTCAGGGTGGGCAGCCCCACCTCGTCCCCCGCATACCGCGAAAGGTCGATGCCTTTGCGCAGATTCCCGTCGCGCAATAGCTCCGCCACCCCGCAACCCGCGTCCCCGGCCATCCGGGCCACCAGCTCGTACCGCTCGGGATGGATGGCGCTCCCGTCCAGGGGGTTTTTCCCGTCCCGGATTCGCAGGAACCCCGCGCACTGTTCGAAGGCCTTGGGTCCCAGGCGCTTGACCTTGAGCAGCCCCTTGCGACTCGCGAACGGACCGTTTTCCCGGCGATGCGCGACGATGTTGGCGGCCAGCACCGGGCCCAGCCCCGAGACATGGGCCAAAAGTTCGGGGCTGGCCGTGTTCACGTCCACGCCGACCTGGTTGACGCACGACACGACCACGTCGTCCAGGCTCTTCTTCAGGGCCGTCTGGTCGACGTCATGCTGGTACTGGCCCACGCCGATGGACTTGGGATCGATCTTGACCAGTTCGGCCAGAGGGTCCATGAGCCGGCGGCCAATGGAAACCGCGCCGCGGTAGGTCAGATCCAGGTCCGGAAACTCCCGTCTGGCAATCTCGGAAGCCGAATAGACCGAGGCCCCGGCCTCGTTGACCAGGACCACGTCCACGTCGGCCGGCAGGCCCAGCCCGCGCACGAATGCCTCGGTTTCCCGGCCCCCTGTCCCGTTGCCCACGGCGATGGCCTGCACGGCATACTTCGTGACCAGCGCCTTGATGACCCGCCCAGCCTCTTCGGCCTGCCCCTTGCCGCCAACGGGAAAAATCGTCTGCCAGTGCAGAAGGCTCCCCTGCTCGTCCAGACAGACGAGTTTGGCACCGGTCCGCAGGCCCGGGTCCAGGGCCAGGATGCGGCGCGGCCCCAGGGGCGGGGCCAGAAGCAGTTCACGCAGGTTGGCGGCAAACACGCCGATGGCCTCGGCGTCGGCCCTGGCCTTCAGCTCCCCCCACAGCTCCGTCTCCAGGGACGGGGCCAGCAGGCGGGAGTAGCCGTCGGCCACGGCCTCCCTGACCACATCGCCGCACGGCCCTGCGGGCAAGGGAAAAAGCCTGATCAGGGTGTTCAACGCGTCGTCGGGATCCGGCCGCAGAAAGAGAGCGAGCACCTTCTCGCGCTCGCCGCGCAGCATGGCCAGAATGCGATGCCCCGGCGCCGTGCGCGCGGGTTCGCGCCAGTCGAAATAATCGCGGTACTTCTCGCCGGCCTCGTCCTTGCCCTTGCGCACCGAGGACGAAATGACGCCCTTGGCCGCGAAGAGCCCGCGCATGCCCTCGCGGCAGCGGCGATCTTCGCTGACCGTCTCGGCGACGATGTCCCGCGCTCCGTCCAAGGCGCTCTGGATATCGGCCACGTCCTGCTCCGGATTGACGAACCCGGCGGCAGCGGCCCGGGGATCTGCCTTGCCGTCCAGAATTGCCTGGGCCAGAGGCGCCAGCCCTCTCTCCCTGGCCATGGTCGCCCGGGTCCGCTTCTTGGGCCGGTACGGCAGGTATACGTCTTCCAGTTCGGGCAACGTGGCGGACTGCCTGACCGCCTGACCCAGGGCATCGGTCAAAAGCCCCCGTTCGCTCAGGCTGCCGAGAATTGCCTCGCGACGCTTGTCCAGCTCTCGCCCCCTTTCGAGTTCATCCCGCACTCGCTGGATGGCGACTTCATCAAGCCCCCCCGTGCGTTCCTTGCGGTAGCGGGCGATGAACGGAACCGTTCCGCCCTCGTCCAGCAACTCGGCCACACTTTCGACCTGCTTTGTGGCTATGGCCGTGATGGCGCTGATCCGTGCGCAAAGATCAAGTTCCGACATATGAAGTGCTCCTTGTGATGATGCAGGGGCTGGCGTAGATCGGCCAGAGAAAGAGATCAATCCCGGATTGGACCCGTTTCCCCCAGCCGCCGCGTCGATGCCGATCACGCCGGAACAGGCCGCAACGCCATCTCCCCGGTCCCGACGGCATCCCCTTCTGCGGACGGGCCATGCGTGCGGCGTGCCCGACACCCTTTGTGACCGAAATGCCGGCGAGTTCAAACGCAGAAACGGGATGAAATATCCTTTGAAGACTCTGTATCCAGCCCTTCTACCCAGATCATGAATAAACGTCTTCACGCAACCTGATTCGCAGTTGTTCATACGCTCAACATTGTGTCCTACAACAATTGTTTCCGGCAAAACAACGAAACCGCATGTTGCCAAAAGCATCCGATTCAGCGTAGCAAAGAACAATTTTCCCGGACACTGCTCTTTTTCCTGCATACGATTCGCCTGCCAAGCCCGGCGGGCCATCTATCGCATCACTCCCGAGGAGGCCGGCAATGCGCAGTTTTATCCCCAAGATCCTGTTATGCCTGACCCCCATGCTCCTCTTGGCCCTCACCGGCGATGCCCTGGGCCTGGAACGAATCATCCTTCTCTCTCCCAAGTCCGTGACCGTCCCCGGGCAGGATCTTTCCTTCGCCATCTCCATTCCCGACATCACCGGACGACGACAGGCCACGATCCATTACCGGCCCATCGGGCAGACCGCCTACGAGCGCCTGGCCATGACCGAAAGGCCCGACGACCTCTTCGACGCCACCCTGGCCGGGCAAATTGTGGTTCCGCCAGGGATCGAATTCTACATCGAAGTCCGCAACGACAAGAACGAAGTTTTCACCCTGCCCGTCAAGAACCCTCTGGGTCTACCCAAAAAACTGGAATTCTCCACGGCCCAGAGCGCAAGCGAAGCGCTGGTCTTCCCCGACATGAATGAAGCGGACATCACCTCCCGCCGTCCGGCCATCACGGCCCCGCTGCCCTCCCAGACCCTCACGCCGGGTCCGGACACGGTGCGCATGGCCCTGGACGATGTGGACGTCACGGCCCTGGCCGTCATCACCGACACGACAATTTCCTACACCCCCGAGGCGGACCTCGAATACGGCTCCCACCACGTCATCGTGGAAGTCCTGGGCCAGGACGGGCAGCCCCTGCCCCAGGAACACTGGTATTTCTCCGTGCCCCAGACGAGCACCTTCGACCGCGCCAGCGCGACCTTCCAGTTGGACACGGACCTGGGCGCCAGACTTTTCGACAGCAACACCAACAGCTCTTCCCCGGATTGGACCGCCCAGACCTCGGGCACCCTGGCCGCGGTCCTGGAGAAGGGCAAGTTCAAGGTCACCCTCGACGCCAACGGCTGGTTCATCGACGACAGCGAAGGCGCCCCGGGACAGGACAACTTCAGCCTGAACACCTATCTCTTAAAACTCGATTACGATCAGCAGAGCCTGTCCCTGGGCGATGTCAGCGTGGAGACGACGGAACTGGCCGGCGGCTCCCTAGATCGGCGCGGCGGCTTGCTGGAGCTTACGGCCGGCGAAACCACGCTGCAGGGTTTCATGCTGCGCAGCAACACCATCACCGACCTGGACCACAGCCTCTCCCTTGACAATCCGAGTCAGCGCCTGACCGGCGCGATTCTGACCCACAACCTGTTTCCAGCCAGGGACGTGGTCGTCAAAGCCATGGCCGTGCGCGGCGAAAACGGCGCGGCCGAGGATTACGACAACAAAGACTTGGCACCTGCCAACAGAGGCGAACTCTACAGCCTGCTCGTCAGCGGCACCATCGTCGACGAACTGCTCCTGGGCGAGGCCGAATACGCCAGAAGCGCCTATGACACGGACAGCACGGACTCCATCGGCAAGAAATACGGACAGGCCTTGCGCACCCGGCTCACGGGCCGCCGCGACACCCTGGACTACGGAGCCGGCTTCACCGCCCTGGACAGGCATTTCCAGAGCATCATCATGTCCACGGGCATCAACAACCGCAGGGAGTACACGCTCTACGCGGCCAAGACCTTCGAAGAATCCAGCGTGACCTTCAACGCCCTGCACAGTTTCGACAACGCCGAAATGCTCGACGACATCCCCACCGTGAGCAACACGGGCATTGATCTCGGCTACACCCTGAACAAGCCCGACTGGCCCTTCCTCTTCGCCAACGCCAACCTGAACTGGCAAAGCAGCGGCCATGAGCCCGACGGGTTCGACTCCGTGGAAAACCAGTCGCGGATCCTGGCCGTCGGCCTGTCCCTGGCCCGCGAAACCTGGAGCATCGTGCCCAGCTACGTGCTGACCAGCTTCGACGACCAGTCCTCGTCGAACATGGACAGCATCTCCCACCAGCTCGTTCTGTCCCTGGGCTGGCAACCTCTGCCCGTGCTGTCCTTCAACCCGGCCGTGACCTACGCCCGCACCGAAAGCGACCCCGATGCCCTGGTCATCGAGGACTGGCTGGCGACCCTGTCCGCGACCTGGATCGTGACCGACGCCCAAAACCTCAATCTGACCGTGTCGGGTCTTGATTCCAAGTCCGACGACGGCTCCATGCACACCAGCGTCTTGAACGCCCAGGCGCAGTACAACTGGGTCATGGGCATGGATTTTTTGCAGCAAGTCACCAAGACCCTGTCCCTGCGCGCGATGTACTCCAACATCCAGGACCACGTCAGCGACGACAGCGACGAGGAGTACGCGGCATTCCTCTCCGTGAATCTCAGCATTCCGGTCACCTGGCCCTAAGAGGAGCACACCATGAACAGTTCATCCGTCCGCATCGTCCTCGCAAGCCTGATCTGCATCCTGGCCCTGGCCTCGTCGGCCCTGGCCCTGACCGTGACCACCACCCCGCGCATGGTCAACGTCTCGCCCGGAACCAACAGCCCGGTCCAACTGCTCTATTCTGGTACCGAGACGCCGATGAACCAGGCCAACTACGCGGCCGTCTCCACCTACGGCTGGTTCGAGACCCAGAGCGGCACCCTCCTGGGTGCCATCCAGAAATCCGTGACCATCAACATGGTCAACCGCCGGGGCACGGCCCAGGAAGTCCTGGTCGTGCCCGCCAAGGTCATGGCCGCGGCCATGAAGGCCAACCAGACCCGCATCGTCTTCTTCCGCAGCTTCAGCCCCCAGGCGGACATCGCAGCCGACGAGACGGACACGCTGCTGCAGATCACGCCCTCGTCGATTGCCGAGTTTGGTATCATTGGTCTGCGTCTGGAGTTCAACCAGCCCGCGCCCGGCGACGCCCCTCGGCCGCCCTCGGGTGGTCGCATCACCGTGCCCCGCAACACCAAGGGGCTGCGGGCCGCGGCCACCATCACCTACAACGGCCAGGGTCTTTTGCGCGGTCGCTGGGTCGTGGACGGCCAGGTCCAGGGATTCGTGACCAAGCAGCTCATCGGCGGCATGCGCGAGGCCATCATCGCCAGCCCCGCCTTTCCGGCCTTCCCGACCTTTGCCACGGGCCTGCACTCCGTGCGTTTCGAAATCCTGAATCCGGCTCCAGGCCTCGAAACTCCGTCACTGCTCTACTTCGTCACGGGTGAGGACATCGTGTCCCCATCGACGGAACTCGCCTTGTCCAGCCCCGAAAACAGGGCGCACCTGCCCCTGTCCGGGGCAGACCGTCCCGTCTTCACCTGGCAGGCCGCGCCACAGGAGGCCGTCTACCTGTTCCGCATCTTTGCCCTGGAACCCGAGGCCATGGCCGTGCCCCTGACCGACGTGGACTTCTCCAAGCCCGTGCTGTCCGCCCGCACGGCCCAGACCAGCTTCACCTTGTCGCCCTTCGACACGGGCAAGCTCGCCGTCAACGCGCCCTACGCCTGGCAGGTCCAGGCCTTCGAGGGCGAGAAGATGATCGCGGCCAGCGCATACAGGATCGTGCTCTTCTCGGGCGCGGCCACGGATCTTGAACTGAAGGTTCCCCTGCGCGACCAGGGGGTTTCCGGTAAATAATCCGAACTCGCGCGGCATTGTGGGCCGGCAACCGGTGATACGAGGTATGCAATGAATAAAAGGCGTGGCTTTTTCCTCATCGCGGCCGCGATGATCGTGCTCTTCATGGCCCAGGGTCTGGCTGCCGAGTCCCTGTTCAAGAAAAAAACGGCCCAGCCGATCCAGCCTCCGACCTCGACCATCACGCGGCAAAAAGCGCCCACGGCGACCCAACCCGGTCTGACCGCGACCCAGCCAGGTCTGACCGTCCCCCAGCCCCAGGCAACCTTTCCCGAACTCATTTCCGTGACGCCCTCCACGGTGCAACAGGGCCAGACCGCGACCCTGACCCTGAACGGCCGCAACCTGAGCAAGGACATGACCCTGGCCATGGGGGATGGCGTCACGACCGAGCCTCCGCAACAGGTCAGCGATACGCTGCTCCTCGTGCCAGTCAGCGTAAGCCAAACGGCCGCCCCCGGAGCCAGGACCATAAGCGTCCAGTACAAGGGTCAGACCAAGGCCAGCCGGGCCAGGCTGAACGTCACGGCCGCCCCTGCCGCGACCCTGCTCCAGACCGTCACGCCCAACACCATCGCCCAGGGCCAGAGCAAGGACCTGACCGTGACCGGCACGGGCCTTGAGTTCGTGCGGCAGATGAACTTCGGCCCCGGCATCAAGGCAAACCTGCCCACGCTCACCGGCCCGACCCTGCGCGTGCATGTCAGCGCCGCACCCGAAGCAGCTCCCGGTCGGCGGACCATCTCCTACTCGGACAGACAGGGGCAGCATTCCTCGCGTCTGCCGTTCACGGTCACGACCGCCCAATCCATCGTTGTCCCGGAGACAGGCGCGTTATCCGTCGTTGCCCCGGCCAGCAAGGCCGCCAGCCCGGAAGATCCCAATGCCATGGCCCTCGTGCCCAACCAATGGGAACAGGGCGATCACATGGAAGTCGTCCTGCAGGGCGCCAATTTCCCGAAATCCATGCAGGTCCGCCTTGACGAGGGGATCCATGTCGAAAAGGTCAGCGTTGATTCATCGAGCAAGGCCCGTCTGGTCATCCGCGTGGAGGACACGGCCCGCCTCGGTGCTCACCGGCTGGATCTGCGTCCCGGCAAGGACACGCAGTGGATCCAGACCCGGACCATGGCCTTCGTCAAGGCTCCGCCCTTCATTCCCCCAGTGGCCGCGGCCGAGAAGAATTCGCTGCCCGCTCTGAACGCCACCCAGATCGAAGCACTTCAGGCCCAGATCCTGGACATGACCCCTGCCCAGTGGGAACGCGGCAAGACCTACGAAGTGACCCTGCGCGGCACGAACCTGCGTGCAACCCTTGAAGGCCGCTTCGGCCCAGGCATCGACATCACGACCTTGTCCGTCACCTCGGAAACTTCGGCCGCCGCCACGATCAACGTCGCGGACACGGCCTCCCTGGGTCGGCATCTCCTTGAAATCCGGGACAAGTTGGACACGCAGTGGAGGGATTCCCGCGCCGTGGGCGTGGTGATCGAGGAAAAGAAGGAAATCAAACGCCCCGACGTGCTGGCCGAGTTCACGCCGTCCCTGTCGGGCCTGAGCCCCAACCGCTGGTATCCGGGCGAAAAATATCAGGTCACCGTGTTCGGCGACCGATTTGCCGAGGGCATGGACATAAGTCTCGGGGCCGGCATCCTGGTGACGGACCTCAAAGTCGCAAGCCCCACCAAGGCCACCATGACCGTGGCCGTGGATGGCAAGGCCACGCCCGGACCGCGCCTGCTCAAGACCCGCCAGCCCCGCGACCCGTCCTGGAAGGACACGGGCCTGTCCGGACTGGTCAAGCAGGTCTACACCATGACCGTGCCTCCCCTGGTGGCCCAGCCCACTGTCAACGCCACCATCTTCGCCAAGGGCAAGATCAACCTCAAGCTGCCCGAGTACGGCAAGTTCGTGCTCATGGAAAACGCCATCGGCGATCACGGCATCCCCAAAACCACGGACGAAACCAGGTTCGTGTGGCTGGAAGAGAGCCAGGGCCAGTCCCAATGGTTCGAGCTGCGCATCGTGGACAAGGCCGGAAAGGTGCGCATGAAACGCACCATCAAATCCCTGCCGCTGCCCGACACCTTCTACCATCCCGACGCCGACTTCATCACCGAACTCTTCGCCCTCTTCCGGCCCGAATCCGGGGGCGGTGCCGTCTCCATTGCTTCCCAGGCCGCGACGACGCAACTGCCCGTGCAGATATCCGCCCAGGCGGCCAAGCCGAACCTCGTCGGATCAGGCAACCAGACCGGAGCCGTTCTCTCGCAGCAGGCCCAGTACCTCCAGGACCACGCCGGCGAGATCGAATGTTTCTGGGAAGTGGCCGGGTTCAAGAGCTACACCTCCCAGTCCTACCCGCCTGGCGCGCAGCAGGGAGGCTTCCAGAAAAGCAAACCCGTGACGGTGAGCACCAACATGGAAGTGGCCATCTCCGAACGCTGGCCCCTGAAACTCCCGGCCTTCAGTCCCACGGGTCTGGCCTGCAGCAAGGCCAACACCCAGCTCGATTACCGCAAGACGAACTTCAAACCCGGCGAGGCCGTGACCGACGAATCGATCTATGTCGGCGACACGGTGCAGGTTTCCGGGGAGATCCTGCTCGACGAGTGCCCGTGGAAACTGGAATACGACATGGTCTGGGGCGAGTTGACCGGCGCCCATTACGATCCGAACGGGTATAACTCCACGTACGGAACAACGGACGTCAAAGCCTGGAAATTCCGCAATCTGTTCATCGACTGGGGCGACGGCAGCTACGACCTGCTGAGCGCCAACCCGACCCAGTCCACCTACATCGTCGGACCAGCTCAGACCGATGCCACGGTCAGGCCAACGGGCAAGCTGTTCATCACCCAGTCCCATGTCTACCGCTATTCGAACAAGTTCCCCATCCGGGTTTTCGTCCTGCCGGCCGAGGACGTGGGCACCATCGGCAGCATCGTGCAGTCCAGCAAGGCCCCGGAACCACCGGCCGCCACGGCCAGCATCAATCCGCCCCAAGCCTTCCCGGTTCTGCTGGCCAAGGCCAATACCGTTGTCTCCGATGCGGGGGCTGGCCTGGCCCAGGGCGTCACGCAGGTGCCCGCCAACGTGCACATAGCAAACTTTGAACCCCCCGGCGGCCGCGCCTTCCTGCTTTACTGCAACCCGCAGATCATCGACATCAAGGCCGACCCCGCGGCCATCGGCCCCCTGCACCTGGAAAAGATCGAGATCACCGGCTTTTCCGGCCAGGGCCAGGGCAATGGCGGCGTGCAGCATCTGCCGGGCATGAACGTCGCGCCCGAAGCCCTGGTCGCGCCCGAAGCGGCCAAGCCGGCGGCGATCAAACCCCAGGCAACCCTGTCCGCGCAAAAGACGAATCTGCACATGAACTCAGGTTCAGGCCTGGGCGCGGCGCAGCAGACCGAGCCCATGAACACGGGCCTGCTGGCCCAGGCCGACGCCAGGGCCTCGACCTGCGACGCGGCCTTCTTCGCCACGGCCAAGCTGACCTACTTCGGTACAGGCAAACTCATTCTGCGCTGGAAGGTGGACGGCACGATCATCGAGGAATCGACCATCTCCGTCGGTCCCTCGCCCATCCGCTCGACCCTGAAGGACGACAACACCTACGCCCAGGACATCCTTCGCGCAGAGCAGAACTTTGTCTCGCCATCCCTGCCCCTGGAAGTGACCCAGGCCCTGACGGGCAAACGCACGGTCACGGTCGAGGCGGCCCTGGCTCCGGGCGAAAAGAAATACGTAACCTACTACCATCAGGTCGGAAGCGTTCAGATTCCCGTCAACCTTTCCGATCAGCTCGATCAGGTCGTCTCCGATCCCAAGACCTACGCCGTGACTGCGCCCAAGGAGGGCGAACCCTGCGTGTTCCGTTTTCCCGTGGCCGACAACAAGCACTTCCTGGTCACGGGCCTGCAGGGCCGCGCCACCAACACGGGCGGGGTCTGGAGCGGACGGGGGACCCTGCTCTTCGATCTGCCGGACAGTTCCAGCGGCCAGGCGACACGCTTCGTGGACATCGATTTCCAGAACTGGACCGTCGCGGAAGACGGAACTGTCCAGTCCGGAGAGATCAAATCCGTAAGCCTCGGCCAGTCCTTCGACCAATTGCCCGGGGTCAGCGTGACCCTGCAGGCCCTGCATGGCACGGCCGGGCAGGAACTCAAGGCCACCCTCGACGTCAAGGTCAAGGACGGCGGCATCCGCGTCGTCGAGAGTGGCGGCGCCCAGACCCCGGCCTGGACCGGCGTCTCGGCGCCCCTCGTGCCCGAGTCCGGCTGGTACGCGGCGGGGCAGAAGCTGCCCCTGACCCAGATCGGCTGGAGCCTGTTCCAGATCGAGTCCGAGGACGTGCGCCTGGACCTCAGCCGGGGAGAGGGCGCAGACCCGGCCCCGCTCATGAAAATCAAGCTCTCCGCCCTGAGCCAGTCCCTTTCCACGAAAACGCCGCAAGCGGCACAAATGTCCGGTGTCGCCACCGACGCCCGGTCCTTCCAGTCCAGCACGGGCTGGGTCGGCGTGCATCTGGGCGAAAACGCCGTGTTGCATCCCTATCTCTTCCATCTGGCTGACATGACCGTGCCGGCCAAGAACTGGCGGCTCACGGACAACGGCATTGCCGGCGCGGCGCATTTTGGAAAGTTCTCCAACGTGCTCGGAGCCGGCAGCATCGAGTTCGACGGCATCGACATCGTGGCCGGCAACAATCAGATCCAGGCCACCTACGAAAACGTGCGCGTCAAGGTGCCTTGGCCGGCCATGACTCTCTCCGGCGGAAGCGCGTCCCTGGTCTACAGCCAGGGCCAGACCAACGCCGAGGTGGGCCTGCACTTCGACACCGCGGGTCTGGCCGTGACCGAGGACTACGGCAAGGTCATCATGAAAACCCAGGTCAAGGAGTTCCTGCACCGGGCCTCGGGCTGGGGCATCACCACGGACACGAGCTTCACCTTCAAGGACGAGAAGCGCGAATTCGCCACGGTCATGATCAACGACCTGTTCTTTAACATGGACGGGGTGGCGCTTTTCGCCCAGGACGCCACGAGCCAGAGCTTCGGCCTCAACGCCAAGACCCAGATCGGCGACGTGGAGGCCAACCTGCACTCCATGCAGGCCCGGACCGCCACGGACCGACAGGGCGCGGATCGCCTTGACTTCACCCTCAAGGGCGACATCAACTTCCCGGCCCTGTCCGCGGCGGACGTGGACGTCATGTACGCCGTGAAGAAGCCCCTGGGGCAGAACTATCAGGCCACGGGGCCCAAGCACTCCAAGTTCACCACCGGCATCAGCTACCCCGACGGCCGCCCCATGGCCGACACCACCATCATGCCGGAGATCAAGACCGCTGGCGGAGGCTTCGCGCAAGGCCCACTCCTCTACGCGTCGCTTGATCCAGTCCTGCTGGCCGACGGTTCGGGAGGTGGCGGGGTGCAGGACACCTTCGGCGGCAAGGTCAACACGGCCATGTTCGGCATGAGCACTCCCGTGGAGGCCACCTTCCGTTTCGGCACCTACAACGGTCAGGGCTACTGGCTGACCCACGCCAGTGTCGGCGGCCTCTCCATCCCCATCTTCACCGGCGTGGTCCTCTATGCCGTGAACGGCGGTCTGGCCTACGGCTTCGACGCCAAGGTCTTCGAGGGCAACCCCCTGGCGGCCGTGCCGAACAACCCAGGCAAAATGGTCTATTCGGCGGGCATCAAAGTGGCATCGGCCACACCGCAGGTCTTCGAACTGGGCGGCCAATTGACCGTCATCCCCGAGGACATTGTCTGCCGCATGGGCTTTAACCATGTGAAAATCCTGAGCGTCCTGCTCGATGGCGGCGGCTTCTTCGAATACGGCAACAGCGTCTTCAAGGGCAAAGTCTGGGGCAGCCTGTCGCTCTTCGGCGGCGCGGTGTCCTTCTCCTCGCCCCAGGGTGCCGACAACGATCTCGGCACCTCCGGGCTCTACTTCGGCCCCGATGACTGGCAGCTTTATTGCGGACGGCGGGAAAGCCCCATCAAGGTCCATCTCCTCATCGCCGACGTGAACGGGTACATGCACCTGGGCAAGAGCGTGGGCCTGCGCCTGGGCGGGGGGATGAACCTCAGTTCCGGCAAGCTCTGCTTCGGCATCGGCGCGGCCGAGGCGCACCTGAACACCGTCGTGGGCATGAACGTCTCCCCGGGCGCGCACCTTGCGGCGGATTTCTCGGCCGCGGCGGGAGTCTCGGCCTGGGTGCCCTCGTGCAAGGGCAAGAAGTTCTCCTTTGACCAGTCCATCGACCTGCACGTCGAAGCCCTGCCCGTGCACATCAAGGCCGGATTCACCGTGGACTGCGGCTGGTTCGGCTCCGAATCATTCAGTGTCACCCTGATCTGAGGTTGTCATGAAGCGCATACGTTCAAACTCACTGCTCCTTCTTCCAGGCCTGGTTATGCTCCTCTGCCTCGGTTTCGGACCCCGATTGGCCTGGGCCGCGCCCTCCGCCGAGAGTGGGGTGCTCCTGGCCGCATCTGACGGCAAGGGGGAGATACGCCTCTTGTGGGCTCCACCAGCCGGATTCTGGCCGGCCGGAGGGTGGCGGGTCCAGGACCAGGACGGCAAGGCCCTGGCCGATGTCAAACCCCTGGCGGAAGAAAACATGGCCGGATTGAGCCAGGAAGAAGCCGAAGTGGCCCAGGCCCTGATCCAGGGCATGACCGAGGCCAAGAGCGCCGAGGAATTCGCCAACCTGCGGCCATTGCTCGGTTTCCAGGCCATGAGCTCCCTGGCCCGGGCCAAGGCCCTGGGCGTGGCTGCCGTGCTGACCGGCCAGCCCAAAGGGCCTCGGACCTACTCCGTCACAGGGCTGGACGCTACGGGAGCCGCCACCTCCACGAGCCTGACCTCTCTGCCCGTGGACGCGGGCATGGCCACGCCCCTGCCTCCGGCGCCCAAGAATCTGCGGGCCGAGGTCAGCCCCAACGGCGCGACCTTGTTCTGGGAGCCGGCGGCCAGCCCGCCTGAAATCCCGGTCATCGCCTATTCGCTGAGCCGTGCCGAGAAAGACGGCAAAACCGTGCCCGTGGGACCCGTTGTCATGGGCATGAGCTGGAACAGCACCGAACCCGCCTTCATCGACACCCTGGCCCAGGTCGGCCAGGAACTGACCTATACCGTGCGCAGCCTGGACGCCTTCGGACGCGAGAGCCTTTCCTCGGAGACAAGCCTGTTCATGGACGATCCCGAAGCCATGCTCCCGCCCGCGTCCCTCGTCGCGACCGCCAAGCCCGGCAAGATAACCCTGACCTGGACGTCCACGGGCAATCCGAACACCGCCGGCTACGCCCTGGAGCGCTCCACCTCCGAGAACGGCCTCTACGAACTGCTCACGCCCAAGGCCCTCGGCGCCAAGACCACGACCTATACCGACACAGCCGTCGTCGACAGTCTCATCTATTTCTATCGCATCCGGGCCGTGAACCCTGTCGGCACCATGGGCGCCCCATCCGGAGCCGTCACGGCCATGCCTCCCAACGCGACGGACCCGCCCCAGCCGAAAAACGTCAAGGCCGCGACCAGCCCCATCCAGGTCACCCTGGAATGGGAGCGTGCCGACTACCCCATGGCGGGGTACATCGTGGAAAAACGCTCCGAAAACAGCACGCAATGGAACCGCCTCAACCGCCGCGTCATCCCGGAGCGGACCTACACGGACCCCTACGCTCTCGAAGCCTATGGCACCTTCTTCTACCGCGTCATCGCCGTGTCCTTCGACAACAGGCGAAGCAAGCCCAGCGCCGAGGTGAAGGTTTCCATCGCGGACCTGAGCCGCCCGCCCGCGCCACGCATCACCAGCGCGCTGGCCGAAAACGGAACCATCCGCCTGGACTTCGCTCCGGGACAGCCCGAAGAAAAAAGCGCGTCGTTCATCATCCTGCGCGGCAGGGAGGGACAGCGTCAGGGCGAGGTGCTGACCAATACCCTGCCTGCGGGCGAGCGCGCCTTCCTCGACGCAAACGTCAGCCCGGGCCAGACCTACTGGTATTCGGTCGTGGCCGTGGACAAGGCCAAACAGGAAAGCAACCCCAGCGACAAACGCATGGTCACGGCCATGGCTCCTGAGATTCCCGTGCCGGCCGCCCCCAAAATCCGGCTCGAAACCAAACCCTTCGTGCATGTTCAGGCCGCGTTCCCGGCCGCGCCCGCCCCCCTGCTGGCCACCTTGCAACGCCAGGATGCGCCGGACGGCCCATGGAGGACCATCGTCCGGGACGTGGCCACTGGCAAGGCGATCGATGCCCACCCGCTGCCAAAGGGCACCAGCGCCTACCGCATCCTCTACCATGCCCAGAACGGCGAGGAGGGTGAACCCTCGCCTTCCGTGTCCCTGACGCGGTGAGATGAGCGATGCAAACCGGCGCGCAGACAGTGCGGGACAGAACCGCGAGGAATCTTGCGCAATGGCGGACTTGATGCGAGAACCGCCCATCATTTCAAGGAGGTTCCACCATGCTGCATCACCCCATGCGCCGCAAAAAGAATGAGATCACCGCTCCCGCCCAGATGCACGCCATGATACAGGCCAGCCCGGTCATGCGCCTGGCCCTGTGCCGGGAGAACGAACCCTATGTCGTGCCCATGTCCTTTGGTTTCAACGGCGAAAGCATCTTTTTTCACAGCGCTCCCGAAGGCCTCAAGATCGACATCCTGCGCAACAACCCCCGGGTCTGCTGCCTTTTCGAACACGGTTTGGCCTTCGAAACCAAGGGCGACAACCCCTGTGCCTGGGGCTTTTCCTATGCCACGGTCATCGTGCATGGTCTGGCCTGTCCGATCACAAATCCTCAGGACAAGCTCGCGGCCCTGCAGTGCATCACGGATCACTACGCAGGCCAGACCGCGAGTGTGCCCCCGGACAAAACCGGAGGCGTGGACGTGTGGCGGATACAAATTCTGGAAATGACGGGTAAACGCGCGGGATGAAAAGGCGGCAGGCCCGGGACTGCTGTCCGGACCTGCCAGTATTTGAAGCAAATCCTAGCCGACGGTCAGTTCCCGCCAGCCTTTCAAAAGTCCAAAACAACCGGCCAGCATCATGTCGCCGCCCGGGGCCAGGAATTCCACCTTGGCATTGCCCAGCAACGCCCTCCTTGGCCCCAAAACCACGATGCGCTTGAAGCCATCCGGCAGGTCCGGCACCGTCACGCAGCCGTGGCCACCATCGTCGAAGACTTCCTGGTTGCCCAGTTCCCCTCGACGGAAGCGCGCCAAGTGATCGAGCAGCTTGGCCTGATCCAGATGGCCGGTGTGATGCTCGTACACTCCGAGCACCCTCCGGCCGAGAACGAGAAAGGCAATGGTGTGACTGTTGCCGACGTTGACCACGAGCACCCCGTCCATGGCTGCCGTGCGTTCCACACTCGAATCGAAGAGGGCTCCCAGCAAAGCGGCTGACCCCGTGTCCGCCACCATGCCAACGCCAATGGAGCGGCGCAGGCAGGCCAGACGCGTCATCTCCTCCGGCGGGTCGGCGTAGAGCAGACGCGAGAACGCCCCGCCATCCTCGTTCATGAAACGCTCCCAATAGGCGAAACGTGAGATGCGGTTGCTTTTGCCGGGATGAAATCCATGGTCCTGCACGCAGGCCAGGACAAGATCCGGCTGAGGCAGTCCGGCGTGCCGCAACAGGCCCTGCCAGAAACCAGGATCAAAATCCGTCAGGAACACCTGCGATGCAGTGAGCGGCGGAATGGAAGTGATGTTGATGCCGAAGCCCCGCACCTGGTCCAGATCGTCTCCCAGGGCCAGGGCCGCCTCGGGATGGGCGTAAACCTTGAGACCGGCGTCCTGATGGGCCTTGACCGCCCGCCAAAAGCCGCCACCCATGTTCTGACCGTGCAGATACATGTCTCGACCGGCAGCGGTCAGCTCCCTGATTCGGGCCGCCACGATCCTGGCCGGGGATGGCAGGATGAACTTGGGGCAGTTCTCCAGTTCCAGGCCTTCCTGATAAAGAAGGACGTCCTGGGTGCCGCTGCCGATGTCGAGGATGAGGCAATGTACTGATTTCATATACAATCCTTGAAAATGAGATTTGCTGTCATGGCTTCAGACATGGCCGTGTCAAAACACAGACGAGGTCAGCTGTCCACAGCCAGAGTGAAAACCCGGACTGAATCGCTGACGTTCCTGCTATTGAGCGCCCGTGAGCTTCCTGAGCAGGCAGAATACAGGAGAAAAAAGACGATACATCACCATTCGTTACACATTATCACGATACGCCAAGCCAGCAAGCAACTCATATGGGCTGCGGACCCCGACGCCGGTGTGTTTGGCGGTGTGCAGGTAAATCTCGGTTGTGGAAATGTCCGCATGTCCCAAGAGGTCCTGCAAATCACGGATTCCTGTTCCACTGGCCAATAAATGCGTGGCAAAGCTGTGGCGCAACACATGGGGCGTGACGCGCTTGTCGAATCCTGCCCGCTCTGCCGCCTGACGGATCGCTTTCTGAAATGTCGCATCCAGCACATGATGACGGCGGATGAGGCCGTTTCTGTGGTCGCGCATCAGACTTCGAGATGGCCAGAACCAAAACCACGTGAACTTCTCGCCCGCTTTTGGCCACTTGCGCTCAAGGGCCTGGGGCAGTTCCACTCCCGGAAGATTGGCCTCGCGGTCTTTGGCGTGGAGAACACGCAACCGCTCGCGGTGAGCCCGTAACGGAGCAACAAGCTGGAGTGGAATCATCGTCAACCGGCTTTTGTTCCCCTTGCCGAATTGCACCGCCAGTTGAAGCCGCTCCAGATCAACATCCTTCACGCGCAGTCGCAACAGCTCGGACAGGCGCAACCCTGAAGAATACATAAGTTCGGACATCAGCCGATACGTTCCGTCCAGAGAAGCGAACAGACGTACGCATTCGTCAGGCGACAACACGCTCGGCGCCTTCAGGCCACGCCGCGCACGGGTAAAGTCACCAAAGTCTCCAGGCTCACGTTGCAAGACCTCACGGAAAAAGAACACCACGGCGTTCAATGCCTGGCTCTGGGTCGAGGCGGATACGCGCTCCTTGACGGCCAGATCTGACAGCCAGTGGCGAATATCACCATGACTCAATTCCACGAGAGGTTTATTCCCACAAAAGGCCATGAAGCGCCGACACCATGAGCGGTATGTTTTCTCGCTGTTCCAGGCCAGATTCTTTTCACGAATCCGGCGGACCAACGCCTGCTCCCATTCGGGACCGCCCAAGTCACGCGCCCCGGCAGTTGGCACGTCATTCATGACGTCACTGCAAAAAGTCGTCATCCCCTTGAAAAAGGGGATGACGACTTTTTGCAGTGACGTCTTTGATGATGGCCTCGCGGTAAGCACGCCGCCGATCTGGCTGGACATCGGTTTTCAAAATCTCCTCCCAGTCATCAAAGGAAATCACAGTTGCGTCCATCTCCTCTCCGGGGCTTATTTCGCGTTGTCCAGCACAAATTCTCTTCGACCGCATAACCCTGACTTCACTCAAAACATAACGCTGACTTCAACGTCAAGTTTCAGCCAAGACATGAAGGTTACTCATTGAAAATACAAAGGTTCTGGCGTTGACATATATTCGTCTGGGCATGTACGGAATGAGGCAAAATAAGGGCTGCCATTTTGGCGAAGTCCGGATAATAACACTGTTGGGCACATACAAAATAAATCGTAGGGAGGCTGCTTTAATGAAAAAATGTATTGTTCTTTTTGTCTCTTTTTTACTTTCATGGTTTGTATGCTCCCAATGGAACTTTGCATCAGGGGCTTGCCGCATCAATAATGGGATAACGGTACCGGTCTCTGCCGCCACGATAACATTCAAAGACGGTAGTGTACGTAAAGTGAAGGGAATCGAACTGCGGTACGAGTACGTCTACGAGGCCGACAAACAGTATTTAACCCCCCCAAAGCAAAGAGCTAACAAGAGAGATCTCTTTATCGGCTTGTGTGCTCCCAATACAGCGGGCGAGCTTAGCCATTCCGAAAAAGAGGTTTCCAAGATTTCCCTTGAATTCGAAGCCGAGTATTCCTACACGCCGTATCAGGTAAGACTGTCGCTGATAAATGGGAAAGAGTATGTAGTGCAGGGAAATCCTTCGTATGTGACTCCACTTGACCCCCCCCACGATTTCCTGGCTAACAAATCAGAAGGAGTAGCAGCCCCAGAAGTCAGCGTATTTCGGCTCCTGCTCTTGGGAACCGATGTAAACTCTGAAAAAACTGTTTCAGCAGTTGTATTCGATGCAACTGAACACCATGACCCAGACATACAAGTAATGAGCATTCAGGTTGAGCCAGCCAGATGAAGGACAAGAGAGACGTAACCGGGACAGGCGCCAAGAAAAGTCAACTGCCCAACAAGGCAATCCAGCGGACGTCTTACAGCCGCCGCTGATTTCGGCGTTAGGTGCAGAAAAAAGGGAGAAAATAGTGACAAATAGAATCTTGAACGTACTACTCGGCTTTGTTCTGGCGTTGTCAGTTGCTGGCTGCGATAAACTTAGCGAGTTACAACAACCCAGCGCAAAAGAGGTGCTAACCAGTTATCTTGATTCATCCCTGAAAAGTCGAAGTGAAGAAGCATACGGGTATGTATCAACTGAAGACAAAGCGGTCAAAAGCCTGAGTGAGTACAAGTCAGAGACAGAGAAAAACGATAATCCATTTGCAGCAGTCATCGTGAAGAGTGTTTCATTTGAGGTGTTGAGTGTAACCGAATCTGGTGGTACAGCAAAAGCTAATGTAGAAATCACCCTCCCAGATATGAGCGTAATGTTTAAGGATCTTATGGGGGCAGCATTCAGTTCTGCTTTTGGCGGTAAAGACAAGGCGGAAATAGAAAAATCAATAGCTAAAAAATACGAAACCGGTGAAGTCCCAACAACAACCAAAAACGAAGAATTTCATTTACTTAAAGAAAAAGATGGTTGGAAAGTTTTTCTAGACTGGAAGGCCAAAAAGGCAGCGAAGGAAAAAGAAGAAAAAATACATGCCTTGCTTTCCGATGCAAAGCAGTTGAGGGAGTCAAAAAAACTATCAGGCGCAATTCAAAAATACAAAGAGGTATTAGCCTTAAACGGTGAAATGGTGGAGGCACAAAACGCCATTAAAGAAACGAAGCAGGAAATGCAGGATATAAAAGAAAAGCAAGAATATTTGAACAAGGTTAAGCTTTATGATTTGAGGGCCAAATATTACGAAACCTATCTAGAAAAAAATGTTCCAGGCGTTGAGTTCAAGATAAAAAACGAAGGTGACCGCACCCTAAGCGAGGTTCAAGTCACCGTTTATTTCAAAGATGCAAATGGAATAATAATTGCCGAAAAGCAATATCATCCCGTTCTGGTTACTAAGTATTCATTTGGTGGAGATAACAAGCCTTTAAAACCAAACTATATATGGCAGCAGGAAAGAGGGCATTTCTATAAGGCAGACTCCGTACCAACCGAATGGAAAGAAGGCTTTGTTTCCGCAAACATCACCAATATCGAATTCTCAGAATAGACGTGAAAGCAAAGCACCTAACAAAGGGCTACACCAGACATCCAAAAGCTACGCGACTTTCCGCTACGCTTCAAGCCGCTCCGCTTTTGGCTGTCGGTGAGCACAGGCGTTATGTTTCTCAAGTTGAACGAGTATAAAAAATATTGAAGAGGAGACAATGAATAATTCAAACAGATTGCTAATGCTTGCCAGTATAATATGTTTCATTCTTTCAATATTTCAGATTGCAATCGGATTCTCACCATCTTTAAGTTTGTATTTCGGAGCACCAGAATCTTTAGTCAAAAGCCCTAATGCTTTAATTATCACCAGTATAATTATCGGATCTATCCTTGCTTTGTTCGGATTATATGCATTTTCAGGTGCGGGCAAGTTTGTCAAATTGCCGTGGTTAAAACAAATACTTTTAGGTATCGGCGTTATTTTTCTCTTAAGAGGGCTGCTGTTGCTCCCTGAACTTCTTGTCATTTTTGATATTATTGAAAGTTCTATTCCTGTCGAGCAAAGATTTATTTACTTCTCAATAGGGGCATTAATTATCGGTTTTATTTTTATTAAAGGTACTATGGGTGCCTCTTTCAGAAGCAAGCAAAACAAATTAACAACATAGCCATTGGGTGCAGGTGACGCTTTCCGCTGCGCTACAAGCGCCCCTGACCCATTCGTTGGACGTCTTAATTCTTGCAGCGAGGTCGAGTTGAGCCACAAACTATTGCTTGTCGATTTTGAGAATGTTCAGCAGGTTGATCTCAGTCGTCTCGAAGAGAACTTCCACGTTGTCATCTTTGTTGGCTCAAGCCAAAAGAGCGTTCCAATTGATCTTGTTGCAAGCGCACAGAAACTTGGAGATAGAGTCGAGTGGCAACGCGTTGATGGAAACGGTAGCAATGCTCTAGATTTCTATATCGCATGCCAGCTTGGGCGTGTGATCGAAAGGTCTCCAAGTCTCCATTGCATTGTCCTGTCCAAAGACAAAGGCTTCGATCCACTTCTCCGGCATCTAAACAAAAATGGGCTGAAGTGCAAACGCATCAACAGCTTGCTTGAGCTTGAACCGAAGACCGCAACAGCAGAAGAACCAAATTACAAGCGGGTCTTTGATCTTCTGAGCAAATCTGAAAAGAAATCACGTCCGCGCAAACGGGCAACGTTGTCACAGCATATTTCTTCAATGTTCCAAAAGAACATTGCTCAAAGCGACGTCGATAGGATCATTGACATTCTTTTTGCGAACAAGATGATTTCAGAATCCAACAACACCATCACCTATGAGTTCTGAGCCGCCCAACAATTCCGTCGAGAGGGACCGCCCACAAGCTGCGCTTGTGGGTTCCCTTCGCCGCTACGGCGGCCCCTCACGTCAAACGTTGGGGCTCCTGCATCGGGCAAAAACACAGCCACAAAGCGGGAACCCCAAACGATGGAAATGATTTCCTTGCCAGCGATCATGAAGTCGATGGGCAGCGTGATGGAAATGGAACTCCTCTGCCAAAAATCAGTGCATCCCGGCCCCTGAGCACGTGTTCCGGGGCCGGGATGAAGCAAGCATAAGGGCTCTCAACCCCGGAAGACCAGCTCTCCCCCTTCCTCATCCACCACCAGCTTCTGCCCATCATGCACGTGCCCCCCGATGATCTGCCGGGCCAGCGGCGTTTCCAGACGCTGCTGCAGGTAGCGCAAGAGCGGCCTGGCGCCGTAGACGGGATCGTAGGCCTCGCGGGCAATGAACTCCTTGGCCTTGGTCGTGAGCGTAAGGGTGATCTTGCGCTCATCCAGACGATCCTGGAGATTGTCCAGGAGCAGGTCGACGATGCGTATGATCTGCTCGATCAAAAGCGGCTTGAAAAGCACGATCTCGTCCACACGGTTCAGAAATTCGGGCCTGAAATGACCGCGCAGCAGGCCCATGACCTCTTCGCGCACGCCGCTTCGCAACACCCCCTTCTCGGTGATGCCATCCAACAACAGGTGTGAACCGATATTGGAGGTCATGATGATGATCGTGTTCTTGAAGTCCACGGTGCGGCCATGGCTGTCCGTCAGGCGGCCGTCGTCGAGAATCTGCAACAGCACGTTGAAGACATCCGGATGGGCTTTTTCAATCTCGTCGAAAAGCACCACGCTATAGGGCTTGCGCCGCACGGCCTCGGTCAGCTGACCGCCCTCGTCATATCCGATGTAGCCGGGAGGGGCGCCAATGAGCCGGGCCACGGTATGCTTCTCCATGTACTCGCTCATGTCGAGCCGGATCATGTTCTCCTCGGTGTCGAAGAGGCAGCGCGCCAACGTCTTGCACAGCTCGGTCTTGCCCACGCCCGTGGGCCCCAGGAACATGAAGGACCCGATGGGCCGTTGCGGGTTCTTGAGACCCGCCCTGGCGCGCAGCACCGCGTCGGCCACGGCCTGCACGGCCTCGTCCTGGCCGATGACCCGTTCGTGCAGCACATCGGCGAGTTTCAATAGTTTTTCGCGCTCCCCTTCGACCAGCCGGGTCACGGGGATGCCGGTCCACTTGGAGATGATGGCCGCGATGTCATCCGGGCCGACCTCCTCGCGCAAGAGGCGCTGTTCGCCGTCGGCCGCGCCGGACAGCGTCGCCAGCCGCTTCTCCAATTCGATCAGACGACCGTACTTGAGTTCGGCGGCCTTGTTCAGGTCGTATTCGCGCTCGGCCTTGGTAATGGCCTCCTTGGTTGCCTCCAAATCCTTCTTCAGGCCGCTGATCTCGTCGATGCCGCTCTTCTCGCGCTCCCACTGGGCCTTGAGGCCCATCTGATTCTCCTTCAGCTCGGCCAGTTCCTTTTCCAGGCGTTCCAGGCGCTCGCGCGAAGCGGCGTCGGTCTCGCGGCGCAAGGCCTCGCGCTCGATCTCAAGCTGCATGATCTTGCGGTTGCTCTCGTCCAGTTCCGTGGGCAAGGAATCGATCTCCGTTCGGATCATGGCCGCGGCCTCGTCGATGAGATCGATGGCCTTGTCGGGGAGCTGCCGGTCGGAAATGTAGCGGCTGGAAAGGGTCACGGCCGTGACCAGGGCTGAATCGGAAATGCGCACCCCGTGATGGACCTCGAAGCGCTCTTTCAGACCGCGCAGGATGGAAATGGCGTCCTCGACGCTGGGCTCGTCCACCACAACAGGCTGAAAGCGGCGTTCCAGGGCCGGATCCTTCTCGATGTACTTGCGATACTCGTCCAGGGTGGTGGCGCCAATGCAGTGCAACTCGCCCCTGGCCAGCATGGGCTTGAGCAGGTTGCCCGCGTCCATGGCCCCCTCGGTCTTGCCCGCACCAACGATGGTGTGCAGTTCGTCGATGAAGAGCAGCACCCGGCCTTCGGACTGCTGCACCTCCTTGAGCACGGCCTTGAGCCGTTCCTCGAATTCGCCGCGGTACTTGGCGCCAGCAATGAGCGCACCCATGTCCAGAGCGAAAACAGTCTTGTCCTTCAGACCCTCGGGCACGTCCCTGTTCAGGATGCGCTGGGCCAGACCCTCGACAATGGCCGTCTTGCCCACGCCGGCCTCGCCGATCATGACGGGATTGTTCTTGGTACGGCGGGACAGGATGCGGATGCAGCGGCGGATCTCGTCGTCGCGGCCGATGACGGGGTCGAGCTTGCCCTTGCGCGCGTCCTCGACCAGGTCACGGCCGTATTTCTTGAGCGCGTCGTAGGTCTCTTCGGGATTGGCCGAGGTGACCCGCTGGTTGCCGCGCACCTCGGCCAGGACGGAAAGAATTTTATCCTTGGTCACGCCGAACTGGCGCAGGATTCCAGACACCGGACCCGTGCCGGGCTTGTTCAGAATGGCCAGGAGCACGTGTTCCACGCTGACGTATTCGTCCTGCATCTGCTTGGCCAGGTCCAATGCGGCCAGCATGACCTCGTTCATGCGCTGGGTGACGTATATCTGCCCGGGCTGAGACCCGGGGCCGCTGACCCTGGGCATTTTGCCCAGCTCCTGGTCCAGGGCAGCGGTCACGGCGCGGACATCGTATCCGGCCCGTTCCAGCAGGCGCGGGACAAGTCCGTTCTCCTGCCCGACCAGGGCGCGAAATAAATGGTCGACATCGACCTGCTGATGCCCGAGGCGAATGGCCACCTGTTGGGCCTCGGCCACGGCCTCCTGGGATTTTTGCGTGAATTTATTCAGATCCATATGAATCCTCCGTATGGGTCAGCGCCGTCAAAACCGGTTCGGCAGGACGCGCAGCCGCTCTTCGAGTTGTTCGATGCGCTCCAGAAGATCGACGATGATGGTACCGGCCACCGGACTCAACTCGAAGTCCGCGCACAGCCGCCGATACTTGCGCACCCGCAGCACGTCCACGTGCACGAACAGACATTCCTGCTGCGCCGTGCGGGCCGGAACGATCCAATCCATGCGCACGAGTTCGGCCAGAGTGTCCTCGGACAGACCGGTCAACTCCAAAAATTGCCGGGTGCCGATGCGCTCGGAATGAGCCGGCAGAGCCTGGTCGGGCACTTTGAGAATGGACATGATCTGCACCTACCTGGCCTGAAAGGATGAAATCTGGGCGAGTTCCTGCCAAAGCTCACGTTCGCGGTCGGACAGACTGCGCGGCGCGCGGATGACGATGCGCACGAACTGGTCGCCCTGGCTTTCGCCCTTGCCCAGGCCCTTGCCGGCCAAACGCAGTTTCTGACCACTGCTGACCCCGGCCGGAATGGTCATGTCCACCGGCCCATCCAGGGTTGGCACCCGCACGGTGCAGCCGAGGACCGCCTCCCAGGGGGCCAACCGCAAGTCATGAATCACGTTCACGCCTTCAAGGCGAAACAAGGGATGATCCTCGATGGATACCTGCAAAAGGAGATCCCCGGCCGGACCGCCGCCCCGGCCGGGCGAACCCTGGCCGGCCAGGCGGATCTTGGCGCCGTCCTTCACTCCGGAGGGAATATTCACGTCCAACGTCTTGTGTTGGACACGGGGCATCCCATCGGCGCCGCGGACCTGTTCCTGCAGGGTCACGGTCTTGCGCCCGCCCCGATACGCCTCTTCCAAGGACAAGGTCAGGCGCACTTCTGCGTCGCGTCCGCGGGTCCGCATGGTCCGGCCAAAAGGATCTCCGCCGCCGAAACTCGCGGATCCGCCGAAAATCGTCTCAAAGAAATCGCTGAACCCTTCGCCACCGAATCCCCCGGATCGGAACTGAAAATTATCGAACCCTGGCGGGGGCTGGAAATGCTGCCCATCCTTCCAGCCAGGACCCAACGAGTCGTAGAGCTTGCGCTTCTCCGGGTCCTTCAAAACCTCGTAGGCCTCGTTTATCTCCTTGAATTTGCTCTCCGCCTCGGAGTTATTGGGATTCAAATCAGGATGATATTTGCGGGCGAGCTTCTTGAACGCCTTGCTGATTTCATCCTGGCTTGCGCCCTTGGCCACGCCAAGAAGATTATAATAGTCCTTATATTCCAAAGTAGTACCGCTCCTTGTCGTGAAATCTACGGGAAAAGATAATGCTCCGCCGCTTCAAGTCAACAATTTGACACAACAAATTGTCACGACCCGTAGCGCGCAAAGAACGGATTCACCGGAACAAGGATCATCCACAGGGGGCGACCCAAATACGCCCACAAATCCTCGTCGCCGGCCTGAACCTCATGTGCCAGGCGGCGGCGAAAAGACAGCTCCTGGCGGATCAAAAGATCCACTGCGACAGGAATGGCCAAACCCGACATGTTCCAGGCAAGATCCAGGGCCTGCTCCACCGCAAAGCGGCTCTCGTGTTCCTTTATGCAATCCCACAATGCCGAGGGCCTGCACACCAGATTCGAACGGGAGAGGGCCGGTGTTTCCATGGCTTCAAACAGGGCCTCGTTGTTTGTGCAGGACAAGGCGCGGCATTCCAGCGGGCGGTGAGCATAGATGGCACAGCCCTGGTCTTCCGGCTGAAAATACACGCACTCCCATCCCTTCCCCTTTCCGCGGATCTTGATGCGTTCCGTCTCCAGGGGCTGCAGACATCCGGTGCGGGGATCAAGAGCCGGTTCGCCGCGTCGCAGGCACACCAGTTCCCGCACGGGGATGTGTTCGAGGGTATCAAGGTCGCCCAGATGCAAGGCTGGACCGCCTTTGCGGCAGCATGTGCCGCAGCGCTGGCACGAGATGGACGGCATTCGTTCTCCAAAGGTTTCCAGGTCTGCATAATCAAATGCGCTCAGGCATTGGCTCATAGGTGAGTGCCATCGCGTGAATAGTCAATGCCCCATAAAACGAAAAGCCGGTCAAACCGGCTTTTCCAAATGAACGATCTACTTTGTCTGGTTCAGTTGTATAGTTCCTTTTCAAGCCAATGCCGTACCTCTTCGTTCACAGGATAGACCCCCTTGTGATGATAAACGCCTTCGAGGAACGCGTCGGCCAACTTGTCTGGCAGGGGCAGCACTGCAAGTTCGTCAGCGCCATCGGAATTTCGGTAAATCAATGTTACTACTGGCTTTTCGTTCCAGGTGTTTATCACAAAGTAATGAGAAAAATCCTCTTTCCCCTTGACCGCGTACTTGTACCCGCCGCGATAACCGTTATTTCCCCATTCCAGATAAATTGCCACGGCATCTTCCGGGGTCATTTCCCAGTCAATAATCAGATCCTTGAACGCGCGTAATTGTCCCATGACTCACCTCCATGTCTTGAGGTGATTATTAGTAATAATTCGCAACAGTGTCAAGCTTTCTTCATATTCGGATATCCGGACAACATTGGCCTTGGACACGGGCCTGTTGATATACCCGAGCGGCGGCGACAAAATTGCCTGCCCAGAGCGGATTTCCTAGTGCGTGCATATGCGTATATCCGGCCAGACAATTTCGGTGCAATATTCCGTCAAGTCCGCTCGTCATGCCCTGCCCACGCTCGACCTGAAACACAAAACTTCCGTCGTCAGCAAGATCGATGCAGCGGGAATAGTGAAATTCATGACCGCTCAGGCAGCTTTGAACACCATAATACGGATTCGCCAGACGCACGGTTGAACTCATGTAGCCGTGCCCCTGCGGCTTTTTGAAGACTTTTGTGGCCAGCGGGAAAACACCCGCCATGGGGAAGATCTTGTCCTCGAACAGCAGTTCACGGCCAAGATACATGAGCCCCCCACACTCGGCGTACACGGGCATACCTTCAAGAACAGCTTCGCGAACCGATGTGCGCATGGACACATTGTCCGTCAAACCCCTGGCAAGCGTCTCGGGAAAACCTCCGCCCATATAGAGCGCATCAACATCAGGAAGCGCGCTGTCGGACAAGAGGCTGAATTCCACCAAGTCCGCACCTGCGTGACGCAAGGCCTCGAAGTTCTCTTGATAATAAAACCACAAGGCTGCATCGCGAGCAACGCCGATGCGTACAGACGCCCCTGGATCAGCAGGAGGATAGAGAGAGCCAAGAGTGCCCGTCATGTCAGGTGCTGAACGAGCCACATCGAGACAGGCATCAAGATCGGCATTGTCATGCAGGCACTGGGCAATGGCGGCGAAAGGGTCGTGGGTGAGTTCGGCGTCCGATATAAGCCCCATGTGCCGTTCAGGGATGGGATTTTCGGAAAGCTTGGGCAGAATGCCCAGAACACGCGCATCCGTGTACTTTTCAATAGAGTCGCGCAGGATATTCTGATGACGACATCCGGCGGTTCGATTCAAAATTACGCCACGGATATCAACCTGCGGATCAAAGGCAGTCAAACCCAAAATGATGGCGGCCATGGTCCGCGTCACCTTGGTGCAATCAACCACGACAATGACCGGACAACGCAACTGCTTGGCAAGTTCAGCCGAAGAGCAGGTCCCAAGGACATCCTTGCCGTCGTAGAGGCCACGATTTCCCTCCAGCAGGGCCAGATCACACCCCCGGGCACGGGTCCAGAAAAGGTTGAAGAGGACATTGGCAGGCAATAAGAAAGGATCCAGATTCGTCGTGTCACTGTGGCTGGCAAGGCTCAGCCATTTGGCATCGATATAATCTGGACCCTTTTTGAAGGTCTGGACTGCAAGCCCCCTCTCTCGAAAGGCACGAGCAAGCCCAAGACTGACCATTGTCTTGCCTGAACCGCCGCCCAGGCCGGCGACAAGAAGGCGCGGACAAGACAAAACGGAAACAGGCATCTATGAATTAATCTTCGCCTTCAGTTGCTGCCTGCTTTCCAGCGCCAGGGACACCGTACATAGTCGTGCTTCCGCTGGACCAGTATTCAAGCACGCCATCAGAAACAAGCTGGTTGATCAGCTTCTTGGCTTCACGCATCTTCATGTCGGGGAACAGAGCAGCCAAGTCATTGAAATAAAACTTGGATTTCTGCTTGGACTTGGACTGGATGAATTCCAATACGATTTCTTTGGGATCTGCCATAGTCGCCTCTCTTATGGTTTAGGGCCGGCTTGCGCCGGCCCTATGAGTTTTTCAGTTCCAACCAGGGTTAGAACTTGAAGTTCGTGGTCTGGCGCCAAGTGTAGTAGGCCGGATCACGGAAGTCATCGATCATGTGTTCGGAGAACTCAAGACCGGTCTTCTCGAAGAAGCGCTCCCAACCGATACGCTCGGCCCAGTCACCAACGCGCTCGTACTTGCGGGCGTCAGCGGCGTAGGCTTCGACGATCTGGCGAATGATCTTGGCCAGTTTGGGCCAGCGGGGCGGTTCATTGGGAATGAACGCCACGACGACTTTGGAGAACTTGGGATTGCTGATGCGGTTGGAAACCTTGCCGCCGGCCATGATGACCAGGCCGTCACCGGTCTGATCGGACAGGGGCAGTGACGGACACATGGTGTAACAGTTACCGCAGAACATGCAGCGCTCGTTCTTGATGGCAACGGTGTTCACCGTCTTGGTTTCGCCGGCTTCGGTGACGATTTCCTTCTTGGTCGGACGAATGGCGCCCACGGGGCAGGCGGAAACGGCCAACGGGATTTCGCACAGGTTGTCCAGCCATTCGTGATCGATGACCGGGGGCTTACGATGGTAGCCGAGGATGGCGATGTCGGAGCAGTGCACGGCACCGCACATGTTCAGACAGCAGGCCATGGAGATGCGGACCTGAGCGGGCATGCGCATCTTGCCGAACTCTTCGAAGAGTTCATCCAAAACGACCTTGACCGTACCGGAAGCATCGGTAGCCGGGGTGTGGCAATGGACCCAACCCTGGGTGTGCACGATGTTGGTGATGCCGGCGCCAGTTCCGCCAACCGGGAACTTGTAGCTGCCGCCTTCGAATTTCTGGGCGTTCAAGTACTCTTTGAGAGCCTTGGCCTCGGCAAGGGTGCCGACCATGAATTCGATGTTGTTACGGGTGGTGAAACGCAGGTGCCCGCCGGAGAACTTGTCGGCGATGGCACAGATTTCACGGATATGGCCAACAGACATGAGGCGAGCGCCGCCGCAACGAACAGTGTACACCTCGTCGCCACTCTCGGCCTTGTGCATCAGAATGCCGGCCTCACAGATCTCATGCCACAGCCATTTGCCCTTATTCTTGGCAATAACCGGAGGAAAGAAATCGGAGGCATGGCGGGGGCCAATGTCCGAAATCCTGTTTTCCATGGGTTTTTCGGGATTGTATCCGGAAGAAACAAAAGCCATTTTCAACCCCCTTCTTATCTCTGATGGTGTTTACGGTAATCCGCGATGTCGCGATCCCAGCCGCCTTCAACGTCCTCTTCCTTCCAGAAGATGTACGGATTGTGGCGGGGTTCCATAACATGCTGGGGCACCGGAGTGAGACCGACGGCGGCAATCGCCTTGGCCAAGCCCTGACGCTTGATGAGCTCACCAAGACGCTCACGGTTCTTGCCTTCTTCCATCCACCATTCCCAGATGCCTTCGATGATTTCTTTGATCTCATCGTAAGGATCTTCGACCTTAATGAAGGGTACCAGCAGGGAGCCCATCTGTGCGCCGTCAAGAATCGGAGCCTTGGCGCCAACCAGGATGGACAGGCCACGGTCATTGCCGATGCGCAGAGCGCGCGGCATGACGTTCAGACAGTGCATGCAGCGGGTACATTCACGATTGTTGATCTTGAGCTGGCCATTTTCCATCCACATGCATTCGGTGGGGCACAGGTCAATGACTTCCTTCTCGATATCAAAGGCGCCCCAGTCCTTGTCGGCGTGAGCGCCGCCGTTGGGCTGGATTTCGCCACCAACATACGCGGCAACGGCTTCCTGATCGATGCGGATGTCGTCTTTCCAAGTGCCGATGAAGGACATGTCAGAGCGGGCAATGGAGGCCACGCAGCCGTTCGGACAGCCGTCGAACTTGAATTTGAACTTGTAGGGGAATGCGGGGCGGTGCAGTTCGTCCTGGTATTCCTGGGTCATCTGGTAGCAGAGTTCCTGTGCGTCGTAGCATGCCCATTCGCAACGGGAATCGCCCAGGCAGGAAGCGGGGGTACGCAGGTTGGAGCCGGAGCCGCCAAGGTCATTGTTCATCTTGTGCGTCAGCTCGAAATAAAACTCTTCCAACTGCGGGGTGGTCGTGCCCAAAAGCACGATGTCACCGGTGGCGCCGTGCATGTTGGTCAGGCCGGAACCGCGCATGTCCCACAGATCGCAAAGCTGGTTCAGGAAGTCCGTGGTGTAGTACATGCCCGCGGGCTGGGCAACGCGAACAGTGTGGAAATGCGCAACACCGGGAAACATCTGCGGCTGATCACAGTAACGGCCAATAACACCGCCGCCGTAACCGAAAACGCCGACAATGCCGCCGTGCTTCCAATGTGTGGTACCGTCCTTGTAGGACAACTCGAGAATGCCAAGCAGGTCGTCACAGACGTCGACCGGAATCTGGTATTCCACATTCTTGTCGTTTTTGTGGCGTCTCTCGGCTTCCGCCTTGATATCCGCCACAAAACTCGGCCACGGACCGCTCTGAAGCTGATCCAGCAACGGGGTCGCATGTTTAGCCATTACACATCCTCCTTAAAAGATTAGACCGTGCACAGTCATCGCGCTCAAAATCTTCCAGCGCGACCCTCAACCTCGTAACAATTTCAGCAAGTTCAAAAAAATTACCGCTCGTGAATCTTCGTACAAAGCCCCCCCTTTGTCAACCTGAATTTCGCCGGGAGCGCTCGGGAGCAAAGAGTCTACCTGTGTTGCGCAATCTCGGCAAGGACCTGCTCCTCAACCTCGAACCCCGTTTCCATGGCCTTGTCAAAATACGGCAGAGCCTTTTTCGGCTCGCCTTTTTCCAAGTAGGCCAGACCAATGTTGTTGTACGCTGGCCCGAACATGGGTTCCAGTTCGATGGCCTTGGAGCACTGCATGATGCACCCATCGGGATCGCCGAGGGCAAGATACGCGCTGCCGAGGGTCGTATGCGCCTGAATGAATTGCGGGTCAAAGCTGATGGCCGTTTTAAGAGCCTTCACGGCCTTATCAGGGCACTGCTGCTGCATGTGCACAAACCCAATGTTGCCCCACGGCACTGCGAAGCGGGGACGAATCTCCGTGGCCTTGCGGTTCATCTTGAGACATTCGTCCAGGTCTCCGCGGTGCATGGCGAGGCCCCCCAACTGGACATATGCTTCGGCGATATCGGGCTCCATGGCCAGCGCCTCTTCGAAGGCCTTTTTTGCCTCCTCGAGATTTCTCTCTGCGACCAGTGAAACCCCAAGGTTATACATCAGCGTCGCAGAGTCTGGATTATCCTGCAACGCAGCCTTCAACGCATCGACTGTCTTTGGACCATAATCAGCTTGCTTTTTCATCATTAAACGCACCTAGGGCTTGTATTCGTTGATATCGATTTTGTGCTTGTTAAGCTCTTCTGCATACCACTTAGAAAATTCAAACATGCCTATATACCGCTCGTCGCCATTGACCATGCCCAGGCACATTTCAAGGACACCCTGTCCATATGCGTTGCTGTACTTCTCTGGCGCGTGCAGCTGAAGATATTCGCGCACAAGTTGCTGCGTGGTGCGCTTGGTCCCATCGGTCCGCCATTCAATCGGATCCTTGGGCTCTGCAAAAGGATTCCAGCGCTCATACCCGATTCGATCGACGAATTTGCGCCGGCGCGAAGACATACCCTCGTAAATGGCTTTTTTCTGAGCCTCGTGCTCATCAGTCATGACCATGGGTTTATGCATCGACGCCTCCTTCGGTCTTCCGCGCAGAAATATCACCTTCAGCCTGGGCAGTACCGAAAAACTCCTCGGAGTACACCGTCATGAGGGCCGAGGACACGGGGACATGCATGAGACGATAATCGGAATAACCGGAACCCACGCTGTCAAGAATCTTGTTGCTCAGTGACAACAGCAAGTCCTGGATGCGTTCCAGCTTCACCGCTGGATAGGATTGGCCGGGTTCAAATCCTGACAGGCCGCATGTATGCGATTTGCCGCCGATATCGAGAGGGATGCCATAGATGCGACATGTAATGGGGCGAGACTCGTAGAGCATGCAACGGTCTTCGGAATCCAGCAGAGGACAGCGAATCCTCTCTTTGGCGGTACGCAGCAAAATTTCAGAATGCTCAACCTCGCTCGCGTCTCGCGATGCCTTTTTTTTGAGGACGTATGCCTTGCGATCGGCCTTGTCAGCCTCCAGCAGAATCGTGTTTCGTTTCCCTTGATCCAAACTCGAAAACTTGGCGTTGAGGTAGAGAGCTTCGATAAGCGTCACGTCGAACAAGGCATGGCAACAGTCGCTGCAACCCTGACGGCACTTGACCTCGGCGGCAAAATTACCCGCCACCTTGTTAAAAACGGCGTCAACCTGGGCCACAAGAGACTCATATTCGTTAAAAAAAGATGTAAAATCCAGATTCATGAATTAATTCCCTCGCCGGGATGGACGTGCTTCGCGCACTGGCAAAACGTGACAGGAATGATCAAGACTGAAGAAAGTCGAATTCAGGATGTATGCAGGGCGCTCGGACCCGAAGCGGACACTTGAGACGATTGGCGGGCCCTCCTCAAGAAGGCCCGCCGCAAAAAAAGGCTAGTTTTCTTCGATGGTGAGAGCACCCTGCTCGCAAACCTCGATGCAGGACTCGCAGCCAAGACATTCCTCTTCATTCACAGCCACGGCCTTGCCGTTCTGAAGCTCGTAAACTTCAACAGGACAGACATCCACGCATTCGCCATCACCCGTGCATTTGTCGACATCGACGGTAACCGTATAACCCATGATCTACCTCCAAAAATCTTGATATTCCCGCTTGCGCGAGTTGGATAATTGACCCTTACACACCTTCAAAAATACTGTAAACCGAAATAGCTGACCCGCAAGACGGGAAATTAATCTATGAATTTCAGCGAGTAACCCTAGCGCGCATCCCCGCGGACACGCACTAGGACCCCGCTTATTCCACTTCCCGCTTCACGCCAATGGCGACCTTATAAAGGATGGTCAGGACCAGGAAACCCGTCGCGTAGATGCCCAGGGAAACGCCGAGTTCCAACTGGCTGGGCACATACTCGGTGATCTCATGCAGGGGGTTGGGCACAAATCCGCCTCCGATCATGCCAAGGCCCTTGTCGATCCAGGCCCCGATGAAGATCAAAAGGCACCCGATGATGAGCAGGTTGTCCTGTTCCCGGTTTTTCGGAACGATCAGGATGAGGATGCCTACCACGGCCATGATCATGGCCGACCACATCCAAGGCACCAGGACCCCGTGCCCGTGGTATCCGGCGAACAGATATTGCAGATGGGCCATGTGCGAGGGAATCTGGCTGTAAAAGACCGTAAACACTTCGCACAAGAGCAGAAAGAGGTTCACACACATGGCATAGACCACCGTCTTGCCCAGGGTGGGCAGGACGCCCTTGCCTGGATCAAAGCCCGTGAAGATCTTGGCGATGTAGGTGACCAGAATCAGGAAGGCCGGACCAGCCGCAAAGGCCGAGGCCAGAAAACGCGCGGCCAGGACCGCGGTCAACCAATAGCCGCGGCCGGGCAGACCACAGTACAGGAAGGCCGTGACCGTATGAATGGACACTGCCCAAGGGATGGACAGGTAGATGAAGAACTTGATCCACTTGGGAGGGGCGATCTGTTTGCGCTCTGCTTCCAGAGTGACCCAGCCGACAAGGATGTTGATCAACAGATAGCCGTTCAAGACCACCATATCCCAAAACAGGACCGAATTAGGTGTGGGATGGAGAAGGACGTTCATGAGCCGCTGCGGAGATCCCAAGTCAGCGACAATAAAAAGCAAGCACAAAATAACCATGGCCACGGCGTTGAATTCGCCGAGAATGAGAATCTTTCCGAACTTCTCATAGTGATGGAGATATTTCGGAATGACCAGCATGACGGCCGAAGCGGCGACGCCGACCAGAAAGGTGAACTGCGCGATATAAAAACCCCATGACACATCGCGACTCATACCGGTGATGGTCAATCCGTGCGAAAGCTGCTGCCAGTAGCAGGCCGCCCCGACGCTCATCAGCAGGAGTAGAAAGGCGATCCATCCCCAATAAACTTTTGATCCATTTATGGCTTTTTCAAGCATGGCTCACCCCTTAAACAAGATAATAAACACAAGGTTTGGTCCCAAGGTATGGGCTGCGCCTGATGGAAAAGCGCTCGGAAAGCAACTTGCGCACTTCTGACTCGGGGTTGTTCAAGTCGCCGAAGGCGATGGCTCCTTCAGAAACCTCAACACAGGAAGGCATTTTCCCTTCAGCCAGACGCTCGGCGCAGAACTCGCATTTCTCGACAACGCCCTTAGTCCGGGTGGGATAACTCAGATCGATTTTCTCGATAAACGGACGTGGGTCCCGGAAATTGAAGCTTCTCGATCCGTAAGGACAACCCGCCATGCAGTACCGACAACCGATGCAACGGTGGAAGTCCATCATGACGATGCCATCCTCTCGCTGGAATGTGGCCTTGGTTGGACAAACGCGCACACAGGGCGGATTATCACAATGGTTACACAGGGCCAGGGCTGATTTGGCAGCTGCTTCCGGTTGGAATTCGTGATGGTTGTCCAGAAACAGATGCTCCATCGATGATTCCCAGATCCACTTCAGATTCTGGTTGCCGGGGATGTTCGGAACATTGTGGGTGGTGTGGCAAATCTGAATCACTTTGGCCACCACCTGTTCCGTGAGCTTGGCCGAATCAATGACCATGGCCCAGCGTGAAGCCGTCAGCGCATTCGGACCGGCATGCACCGTGTGCCGAGAAGCGAACAGCAGTCCCTCGCTCGATCCGCCACCACCTGCTGCCAGCAACTCGGTGGCGGGACGCACGCCCCAACCGAGGGCGGCCACAGCGGCAATCTTCAGGAAGTTTCTACGCAAGGTTTTCATTTCTTCTCCCCCTTCGGATCAACATGACAATCCCAGCAGTAGGGGTTCACAGAAACCGTGGCATGGCATTTGTCGCAGAACTGATCCTTGTTCTCGTGACACTTGATACAGGTCTTGGTCAGGCTCTTCTGGAAGGCCTGATGGTTGGCCTTGGAGTGATATTCGTGCTCGCCGTTTCGGACGACCTCGTCGCGCCAGTCGTTCAGCATGGCCATATGCTCAGCGCGCATGAATTCAACGCCTTCCACGCATTCCTTGGCAATTTTCGGTTTTTCCAACTCAGGCCTTTTATAAGCTGCACTGCCGATGTTGTTCCAGAACGGATAGGTCATGAAGACCACAAACACGGCAAGACCGATCAGAATCTTATTCTTGTCGTACATTATTCATCCTCCCCGGGCAGGTCTTCACCACGCAGGTTGGTTTCGCGTTCCTTTTCGCCAGGAATGACCAAGGCGTTGGCCACGAGCTCGTGCAGACCGCAGACACCCACACCAGGCACCCAATAGTTGAGCGACGGGGGCAGGACAGCGCGGTCAAGGGCGCAAACGCAGGCGACCATGTTCACGCCATTTTTCTCGTGAACATGTTTGACCGCATTGGCTCTGGGCAGACCGCCCATCATGCGCAATTCGTCATTTTCACCGGCATTGAGACCGGACCCGCCACCGCAGCAGAACGTTTCCGCACGGATGGTACCTTCAGGCATCTCGGTGAATTCCTCGACAATGTTCTTGATGATGTATCTTGGCTCTTCGAGCATGCCCATGCCGCGCGAAACGTTACAGGAGTCATGCCAGGTCAGATGGATGCCGGCATTGCGCTTCTTGTTCAGGTTCAGCTTGCCGTGTTTGATAAGGTCAGCCGTGAACTCCGCGATATGGATCATCTTGGTGCTGGCGGCATGCTGGAAAACCGTGCCCGTGATGGGGTTGACTGGCGTCTGCATGTGCGAGCCCTGGAAGTCCGGACCGTTCAGAGAATCCATGTACTGGTGCACAACGCGCCACATGTGACCGCACTCGCCGCCGATGATCCATTTGGCACCAAGGCGATCGGCTTCCATGTACATTTTGGAATTGAGGCGCTTCATGGTTTCGTGCGAGGTAAAGAGGCCGAAGTTGCCTCCTTCCGACGCATAGGTCGACCAGGTCACGTCCAGGCCGTATTCACGCTTCAAAAACTCGAACAGGAGGAGGTACCCCATGCATGTATACGTGCCGGGATCGGCAAAGACGTCTCCAGAGGGGGTGACGAAGAGGATGTCCGCGCCCTTCTTGTTGAAGGAAGGTTCTGGACGGATGCCGGTAATATCTTCGAGGTCGTCACAGAAAAAATCGATCATGTCGAAAAATGCGTGGGGCTGGATGCCAAGATGGTTGCCCGTGCGATAGCAGTTGGCAACCGGGGTGGCGATCCAATCGATGTTCAGACCAAGCAGATTCAGCAGTTCGCGGCCGATGATGGTCACTTCCGCGGTATCGATGCCGTAGGGACAGAAGACCGAGCAGCGGCGACATTCTGAACACTGGAAGAAGTAGTACCACCACTCCTTCAGAACTTCGACCGTCAGCTTGCGGCCGCCGGCGAAGCGCCCCATGATCTTGCCAAAGGTCGTGAACTCGCCCCGATACACGGAGCGCAACAGTTCGGCACGCAGGACCGGCATGTTCTTGGGGTCGCCGGATCCGATGAAGAAGTGGCACTTGTCGGCGCATGCGCCGCAGCGTACGCAGATATCCATGAATATCTTGAACGAACGGAACTTGTGCAGACGCTCGCGCAGACCGTTGAAGATGATTTCCTGCCAATTCTCGGGAAGCTTCCAATCGTCGTCGAGCGGATTCCATTTCCGGGCATGGGGCAGGCCCACATAGTTCAAACTGTCCGGGTTGGCGGCATAGCAATAGCGGCCGGGCTTGATCTCCACCGGCACGTCCATCCAGTCCGTCTTGGGCGGATTGTAGTCAATATTTGCGAAAAGCGCTTCTGGGCGTGGCAGATTAGACATTACTCGGCTCCTTCTGACGGCTTGTCCACAGGGATACCCTTTTCTTCCATTTTCTCCCGGAACTCGTCTTCGTATTCTTCATAGGTATGGTAGTGGACGTTCTCGAATTTCCAGGGATTCACGTGTCGGAACTTTCTGGTGGCGCAATTCATGTTGCGTGTGGGCGAAAGGAAAACACCACCCATGTGCATAAGCTTGCTTAGGGGGAAATACGCCAATAGCACGGAAACCAAAAAGATGTGAATGTAGAACATCACACCAATCCCTTCCGGAACGGACCAGGAAAACGTGACAAGGCCCATGGTCAGCTGCTTGACGGAAATGATGTCCACCTTGGCGAAGTAGCGCATGAAAATACCAGACAGGGCGATCCCGAGAATCAAAAAGAGAGGAAAATAATCTTGTACAAGGGAAATATAACGAATCTGCGGCACCACCATGCGACGTACAAAAAGATAGAGCAAGGCCGCCACAAAGACGAGGTTGCTCAGATACAGAGTCGGCGCACCGATCTGTAGCATGCTGTCCAGGGCATCGATGCCAGCCACCAGGGCGGGCACCGGCTCGGTGAAAAAGCGCATGTGCCGGACGACAATGACCAAAAAAGTGTAGTGGAAGGCCAGAGCGCCCAGCCACAGCCATTTGCTGGAGCTGTAGGTGACCTTGGTGCCTTCGTGCAGGTCGACCGTGTTGTTGCGAAAGAGTGACCTGAACAGCAGAATCTCAAGAACCATCCGCATCACCACTCCGCCTGTTGTGGAGGGGTTCTCGACGCGACTCTGTTTGATCCAGGGCAGCGACTCCTGTTGGCCGCACGTCGTCGGAATGCAGAACGGAACCGCCGATCTGCCCCAACCCACGACCCTGACGCAGAATCCCACCACAAAAAGCGCGACTGCCAGGAAGGGTATGTACAGCCCAAAGGCTTTTTCCATACCCAAAACCCCGGCGCCCATAAGGGCTAATGCCGCGAGGGCAAAGACCAGGAAAAGGGAGTAAAGAGCTTTCATGTACCTTTTACCTCGCTAAAGGGTTAACTCTGAAAATATACTTGACGGACACTACCCCGCTACCTCCTCGTCTTTGAGCAAATTTGCCTTCTCCAGCAGTTTGTGAGTCCTGTTGTACAGGTGGTTGGCCTTCTGTTCCCAGAGCACCTCCCGGCAGGCCATATAGAGATCAAATCCCATCATGGTCAGTCGATCCACTCGCACGTTCAAAGCATGTAACGCAGGCCCCTCCTCCTCGGACGCACCCGTTTTCACGACCAATCGATACACGATCTCCTTGAGCGCCGGCAGAAAGCACAAGGCCACGGACGGCGTGAATCCCTGCACGGCACGGATGCGCAATATCCCATCCAGATCCTTGGAGCATTCAGATACATCCGCGTCGCTCGCCAGAACCTTCAACATCCGTTCGATATTGCTGCGGAACGTGTGACCAACTGGGTTGGAAAACTGGTTTTTACCACCTGAGAAAAATTTGGCACCCTCTTCGGGATACGTGTTGATGATCGCCGCAGTCCATTCGGAGCAAATACCATGGAAGTTGTCGGCAAGAACTTTGTGCAGATCCATATTTCCCTTGAATATCTGAACGTTAAAAAAAACGATACTATCCGGCGCAACACACTGGAATGGCAGGACAGAATTGCGCGGTTCATAAATCACCTCCCCTTCAAGGTCAAGTTGTTTGTGAAAAATGCAACAAGGCGTGGCCATGAACATGGTTCTGAATTTAATATGTAAATTTCTCTCCAGAGCACTTCGCCACGTGAACGGTCCCACCGGGGCCGACCGGTTCTTCGGGCTAGGCATCCCGCGCCGCTTATGCTACCAGTGCCGCCACAGCCACACGAACATTCGATCCTGAAACGGCGTATCCATGAAGCTACGAATCCTGGCCCTCTTCATACTGCTTTCCGTTCACGGTCTGTCCACCGCCGCCTTCTGCGCACCGCCCGACCCGGACGAACCCACGTCATGGCGTCTGCTGGCCGATCGCACCGCCGCCAGCCACGACAACAAATATCTCGAAGCCTTTGGGAACGTGGTTTTGGAGCGCGGCAAGGATTACATCCGCGCCGAATATGCGCGCTACTACCAGACCAGCAAATGGGTTTTCCTGAAGGGCAAGGTCGAGGCTCGGTTCCAGGGGGACTTTCTGAAAGCCGAGGAAGCCGAATTCGATCTGACCACGAATACTGGCTGGCTCAAGAACGGCCAAGTTTTCATGGAAGATCCGCACATGTACTTTGAAGGGGCCGTGCTGAAAAAGACCGGCCCGGAAACATATGAATTCCGCGAAGCGACCGTTACGGTTTGTGACGGCGACCGGCCGGCGTGGTCCATTAAGGCCTCGCGCGGCGACATCACGGTAGACGGATACGCCCACTTGTGGGCGCCACGTTTCCAGGTTCTGGATCAACCCACGTTTCTGGCCCCATACGCGGTCATTCCTGTCAAGACCAAACGACAAAGCGGCTTCCTGCTCCCGGAAATCGGATCCAGCGAACGCCTCGGCCTGACCTACGACCAGCCCTACTATCAGGTCATCGACGAAGAACAGGACCTGACCCTCTTCTCCCATCTCATGACGAACAAGGGGCTCATGTTTGGCGCCGAATACCGCATGGTGCCGGACATCCACACCAAGGGAGTCTGGAAGCTCGACTATCTCTTTGACCAGCAGACAAAAGAAACGTCGCTGTACGGCGACAACGACGATATGAGCCGCACGAACCACAATCGCTGGTGGGCTCGCGGCAAGTTCGACGGCTATCTTTCCGAACCCGAACTGAACCTCAAGTTTGACCTGGATCTGGTCTCGGACCAGGATTACCTGCGCGAATTCTCACGCGGGTTTTCGGGATTCCGCAAAAGTCGCAAAGATTTTCTTCAATATTTTGGCAGAGATATCGAGGACAGCGACAGTTTACTGCGGATCAACCGTGCGCTGCTGAGTCGCAACTGGGCGCATGTCGGCTTCCAGGGACTCCTCGAGTACACCCAGAACCTCGAATACGGGCGCAACAACAAGCTCGGCAAGGACAGGGCCGACGATCCAACCCTGCAGCGTCTTCCGGAACTGAACCTGCATCTGTATCAGACCCAGCTCATGCAGACTCCGCTGACCGTGGAGGGTAGTTCACAGCTGGTCTCCTTCTGGAGGGAAGCAGGAACGACCGGGACCCGTTTCGACATCCGGCCCGTTGTTGGGCTGCCGTTGCATTCCATCTATGGCACGGTCATTCCCAAGGTTGGCTTCCGGGGGACGGGCTATTTTATCGACCGTTTTCAGGACGATGAAGACGACGTGAACACGGACGAAACCACCCAGACCCGGTTTTTGCCAGACTTCTCCGCCACGGCGCATTCAGAGTTCTCACGCGTTTTCACCCTGAACGAAGAAAGCCAAATCGTTTCCAACGCCACGTCCCCGACTTGGCTGAAACTCAAGCACGCCATGCAACCGCGGCTTGAGTACACGTACATTCCCTGGACCGACCAGGACAGGCATCCGTATTTTGACGAGATGGACCGTATCAGGGCCCGCAACGATCTGACCTACTCACTGACCAACGTCTTCACCTTCAAAACCGGCATGCGGCAACCCAGCCCTGAACAGCATGGGGAACCCGCCCTGCAGTTTGACTACCTGGATCTGGCCCGCCTGAAGTTTGAACAGACCTATGACATGCGCGAGGCAACCCGGGACAACGCGACGGACATCTATCCAAGGCGTCCGTTCTCCGATGTGCTCATCGACCTGACGACTCAACTCTCCCCCTGGCTTTCCCTGTCCAACAAGACGTGGCTCTCCCCCTATGAAAACCAGGTCACCGAACACGAGCACACCCTGAGGGCGGTCTACGACTCTGGCCTCTACGCGTCTTTCGGCCTGGATTTCCTGGAGGAGATCGATGAATACCTACGCCGGGAGCAGGAACGCCAGCGCATTGCCGCTTTTGGCCTGGGTGTGAGTATCACCCAACAGTGGAGTGCGGCCTGCGAGTATCGCGTGGACTGGGAATCCGGCACGGACCTGGAGAAAAAGCTGGCCCTGCGCTACGATCACCAATGTTTCACCGCCGAGACCTCCTGGAGCCAGACCGACGAAGACACCCGCTTCGAGTTCCGTGTCATCCTGGCCCAGCTGGGTTCCATCGGCCGTTAGACCCCATGCCGTCTCGAAACATCCGACTCCTGCCGCCCGAGCTTCAGAACCAGATCGCCGCGGGCGAAGTTGTCGAACGTCCCGCGAGCGTACTCAAGGAACTGATCGAGAACGCCCTTGATGCCGGAGCGACCCGTGTGCACATCCAGATCAGGGATGGCGGCCAATCCTTGATCACGGTGCGCGACAACGGCAGCGGCATCCCGGATGACCAGCTTGAACTGGCCGTGACCCGCCATGCGACCAGCAAGATCGAAGCCCTGCACGACCTGCAGAAGATCAGCAGCTTCGGCTTTCGTGGCGAGGCCCTGCCCAGCATCGCCTCGGTCTCGCGATTCCGCCTGGTTTCGGCCCAGAACGATGGCGAGGGATCAGCCCTGGAGGTCTTGCACGGACGCGTTCTGGGGCACGCCAAAACTGCCATGCCCCGGGGGACCGAAGTGGAGGTCCGGGATCTCTTCGGCAATGTCCCGGCGCGCCTCAAGTTCCTGAAGCAGACGGCCACGGAGGCGCGCAAATGCGCCGACCTGGTCGCGCGACTGGCGTTGGCCAACCTGCATGTCGACTTCGAATTTCAGAACGCCGGGCGCACCGTGTACCGTTTTCTGGCTGGTCAGACTCTGGCGCAACGCCTCGAAACCGTCTGGCCCAGGGAAGTGGTCGCCTCTGCCCATGGCGTCGCCTCCGGCGACGATTCCATGTCCGTCCACGGCCTGGTCGGCGACCCGGCCATGGCTCAGGCCCGCGCCGAACGCATTCTCGTCTTCGTCAACGGTCGGCCAGTTCAGGACAGGACAATCCAAAGCGCGATCCGGGAAGCCTATCGCGGTCGGATTTTGGGCAAGGAATACCCGCAAGCCGTCCTTTTTCTGCGCATTTTGCCGCACGAGGTCGATGTCAACGTGCACCCAGCCAAGACCGAAGTGCGATTCCAGGATGAAAGCGCTGTCTTCCGCGTCGTGCGCCGGGCCGTGTTGCAGGCCCTCGACAGCGGCGCGGAGTCGAAGACATTCGCGTTCGATCACAGTCAGCCGCTGACCACCCAGACCCTCCTTCCCGTCGCGCCCTTGTCCGACCCCGAAGTCCGGCCGGTCCCGGTGGTCTCCCAGCAAGCGGAACAGTCCCGGGAATACGACCGACCGGGTAAGTTCGCCTTTTCGTCGGCGGCCCAGAGCCTGTTCGAGACCACGGCAGACAGCCTTCTCCCTGCCCCAGCACAGGAATCTGTCCCTGGCCTGGAGGCCAGCCCTCCCGACGCCCGTCCACAGGAAGGACGCTCCGGACCGCGCTATCTTGGACAATTCGCGGACACGTACCTTGTGCTCGCGAATCAGACCGGAATCACCCTCATCGACCAGCACGCTGCTCACGAGCGGGTCCTTTTCAACATGCTGCGCGCCCAGGGCTCCCGCGGGGACCGCCGGCCCCTGCTGATGCCCCTGGAACTGCCCCTGCATCCCACCCAGGCGGTTCTGGTGCAGGAGATCTGGACCCGTCTCGACAGCCTGGGCTTTTCTCTGGAGCTTAGCTCCGACCAGGGCCTCTTGATTCAGGCAGTTCCAACGGTCATGACCCCGGTCAAGGCCAGGGAGTTTTTGCATGACGTGCTGCTCAGCAAAACCACGTCCATAAACGATTTGTGGGCCATGATGGCCTGCAAGTCAGCCATCAAGGCCGGAGACGCCCTGACACCCGACGAGGCCATGAGTCTGGTGGATGCGTGGCGGCTCCTGCCGGACAAAGACCACTGCCCCCACGGCCGCCCGGCGGCCGTGAACTGGACCCTGGGCGACCTGGAAAAACTCTTCAAACGCCGCTCCTAGAGCGAAAATGGCATGCATCACGGATCACAGGAGGATCCCTTGAACATACTCATTGTCGGCGCCGGAGGCCGCGAACACGCCCTGGCCTGGAAAATCAGTCAAAGTCCGCTGCTGGACAAACTCTACATCGCGCCCGGGAACGGCGGCACAGCCCGGCTGGGAACCAACGTTCCCATTCAGGACGACAACGTCGCGGGCCTGGTCGCCTTTGCGCGCGAGGCCAAGATCGACCTCGTGGTCGCCGGACCGGAACTGCCCCTGGTTCTGGGCCTGCAAGGCGCCCTGGAGGCCGAGGGCATCCCCTGTTTCGGCCCCTGCGCCTTTGCCGCCCAGTTGGAAGGGTCCAAGGCCTTTGCCAAATACATGATGCGCGATACCGGGGTGCCGACCGCCGATTTCAAAGTGTTCGACAACCACGCGGCCGCCCTGGAGTATGTGCGCGCCCACCCGCTGCCCATGGTCATCAAGGCCGACGGACTGGCCGCCGGCAAGGGCGTGGTCGTGGCCCAGACCCTGGCTGAAGCCGAGGAGGCCCTCCAGGCCATGATGGTCGATCAGGTTTTCGGCGAGGCCGGGCAGACCGTGGTCGTCGAGGAGGCCCTGGTCGGCGAGGAAGCCTCCTTTCTGGCCTTCTGCGATGGCACGACCGTCGTGCCCATGCCCTCCCTCCAGGATCACAAACGTATCGGCGATAACGACACGGGCCTGAACACCGGCGGCATGGGGGCCTACAGCCCGGCACCCATTGTTCCCGAATCCCAGTATGCTGCCATGACCGATCTGGCCATCCGGCCCATTACCGAGCATCTGGCCGCCATCGGGCACCCGTTCAAGGGCATTCTTTACGCGGGCCTGATGTTGACGGCGAAAGGGCCCATGATCCTGGAGTACAATGTGCGCTTCGGCGATCCCGAGTGCCAGCCTCTCATGGCCCGGCTCCGGTCCGACCTGGTCGAGATCATGCTTTCCTGCGTGCGCGGCACCCTTACTGCCGAACAGGTCGGCTTCCACCCCGAAACAAGTTGTTGCGTGGTGATGGCCGCCAAGGGCTATCCGGGCAGCTATCCCAAGGGCATGGCCATCACCGGTCTTGACGAGGCCGAGCAGGTCGAGACCGTGACGGTTTTCCAGGCCGGAACGCAACTCAAGGATGGGGTGACCGTGAGCAGCGGCGGCCGGGTGCTGGGCGTCACGGCGTTGGGAGCGGATCTGCACGAAGCGCGCGATCGTGCGTACAGGGCCGTGGAAAGGATTCATTTCGAGAACAGCTATCACCGCACGGATATTGCCGTGAAAGGCTTAAGGAGGTCATAATGGCTTTGGTTGCGATTTTCATGGGCAGCAAATCGGACGAGGCCACGGTCCGTCCCTGTACGGAAGTGCTCGATACCCTGGGCGTGTCCTATGTTTTCACCGTCACATCCGCCCACCGCACGCCGGAACGCACGGCCCGTCTGGTGAGCGAACTTGAAGGCAGCGGCACCCAGATTTTCATCTGCGCCGCAGGGCTGGCCGCGCATCTGGCCGGTGCCGTGGCGGCCAAGACCATCCGCCCGGTCCTGGGCATACCCATCGCGGCCTCGGCCCTGGGCGGCATGGACGCCCTCCTGGCCACGGTGCAGATGCCTCCGGGCTTCCCGGTCGGCACCCTGGCCCTGGACAAGGTCGGAGCGCGCAACGCGGCCTGGCTGGCGGCCCAGATTCTGGCCCTGCACGATCCGGCACTGGCCGAGCGCATCCGCGCAGCGCGCCAAAAGATGATCGAACAGGTCGAGGCCGACGCGGCCTCGCTGTGAGACCGGGGCCGCGCCAGTCGGCCCGGCCCTCACCGCGACGAAATGACACGACCCGCCGGATACTGCTCCGGCGGGTCGTTTTGTCTTGAGCGCCCGGCCTACCTCTCCCGGCCGGCCTCATGCCAGGCCTTGCGCACCGGCGAGAGCAGGTATTCGGCCACGGTGCGCCGTCCGAGCAGAATTTCGGCCGTGGTCTGCATGCCCGCGCCAAGTGGGTATTTGAAGCCATCCACGTCGAGCGAACTGGAGGCGAGCGTAACCAGGGCCTTGTAGCGCAGCGGCATATTGCCGGACGCCATCATCCCCACATCCCGGGCTTCCTCCTCGCTTTGCGCGTCCGCGCTGATGTGCTCGACCTCGCCTTCACCAAGACCATACTTCTGGAAGGGAAAGGCGGCGAACTTGAGTTTCACCTGCTGACCGGCGCGCACGAAGCCGATGTCCTCATTGGCCAGCCATACCTCGGCCTTGAGACGCTCTTCCCGAGGCACTAGGCTGGCCAATACGGTGCCGGGCTGCACAACAGTTCCCTCCGTGTGCGTGGCCAAATCCTTGATAATGCCCTCCAGGGGGGCTTTGAGTTCCAGCAGGGCGCGGCGATGCTGTTGCTTATCCAGCTCCGTGGCCAGTTTGTCGAGCCGCGACAGCACATCCGCGCGTTCGACATGTAACTGGCGAACGTAGTCCGCCTCGATCTGGTGCTGCCGCCTCTGGGACTGTTCTATACTGGCCTGGGCCGAGGCAACCAAATGGACTTGCGTCGCGAGTTCCTGCTCCTTTTCGATGCGTTCGCGGCGCTTGTCGCTGCCCATCAAGGCCCCGGCATACCCCGCCTTGACCAGTTTCTCGTAAGCCGTGTCCTGTTCGCGGTAGTGGGGCAACACGGCTTCCAGTCGGGCCTGCTGCTGGCGGGCCGCGGCCAGTTCCTGCCGGGCCTTGTCGAAACGACTGCGTTCCTCTGCCAGCACGGCGTCCAACGCGTCGCGATTGGCCAGATACTGGGCGCCGGTTTCCTGCACCAGGGCGAACGGAGCCGCAAAATCCGGCTGGAACGGCTGACCGGCAAGTTCCGACTCGATGCGGGCAAGCTGCAGCCGACTGCGTGCATGTTCGGTCATAATGACTCCCAACTCAGCGTCGGTGATAAGGGCGTCCATGCGCATCAGAACCTGGCCCGCCTGCACGCGCTCGCCTTCACGCACCAGTATCTCCTTGACGATGCCCGCCTCCGAAGGCTGCACGATCTTGAGATAGCTGGCCGGCACCAGCTTGCCGTCCGCCACGGCCACGATATCCAGTCGACCAAAGAGCGCCCAGACCAGCATGAAGGCGAGCAGGGACAACAGCGCCCACAGCACACGCCGTCCTTGCGGATGAGGCGCGGTCCGCTGCAGACGGATGAGCGGGGGATGAAAATCCTGACAATCGGTCGCGGTGTGCCGCGCAAACGTTTCCAAGAAAACCATGTCGATGCGTACTCCTGTCGTTTTTCGGGCACGTACTGCGCAGTCATCCCCTTCCCGGGATACATGCCTGCTCGATGAGACTGCAGGTTTGGCCGATGGTCTGCTCGGGCGAGAAATGGCGATGGCGATCTTTGAAGGCCTGGGCCGCCTGCCGATGAACAGGGCTGTGCAACACGTCCTGCAAGCCAGCCGCAATGACCTCCGCGTCAATGCGGGTATGAAGCAACCTCCCCGCGCCCATGGCCTCGACCCGCCTGCCGAGCAGCATCTGCTCAACGTAGCGGGGGCGCAGCAGAAGCGGCACGCCGGCCAGCAGCGCCTGGGTCGCGAAACCACAGCTGGCGTACCCGACCGCCAGATCGGCATCCTTAAGCAGCAGCGCCAGGTCGACGGGCGCCAGGGCAATGCGCAGGCGACGGGTGGCCAGACTCCGCGCCGTGCCGGGCGCAAGACCGGGTGCGACACACAGCACCTCTGCATCAAGCCGGGCCAGCTCCTGCACAATCATGGTGAATCCCGGCACCGTGGGCCGCAGATAGGCCAACACCCTGGCGCCACCATGATCATGCCAGTTCACCCGGTGGGCGTGGGGCATGGCTACGACGGGGCCGGCATAGCGGGCTCCGGGGCGCGGACCATAATGATCGAGTTCGGCAAACGTATCCAGCACATCCCCCTCGCCATACACCTCACGCATGCGCACCGGCTCCGCATGGCCCATTGACCTTTGCGCTGTATCGGTCACGTCATGAAGCCGTTGCTCGGCGGCGAGCAGGGTTTCATCGGGGATCGAATCCCAGGGGCGAATCGATGGCCAGGGAGAGACCCCTGGCGGAATCGCGAAACCATTGCCGATGGCTATGTGGGGGATGTCTGCCCGACAGGCCGCCAGCAACGCTGTCGGCGCATGGTCGGCGACCACCACCTCGGGACGCGTCAAACGGAAGATCCCGTGCCAGACGACCAGACGGGCCGCCACTTCGCGCGCGTCGGCGAAGCCACAGTGGAGCAGGACATCGGCATGATTGACCGGCATGCGCTGTTTGGCCAGGCGTTGTTGCGGTGAGAGCGGGGCCTGCAGCACGGTGATGCCGTGCATGGCAACGTGTGGCCCAGGCAGTCGGACATCCTTCAAAACCAGCACAACGGCATGTCCGCGCTGACGCAGCTCCTCGGCAAGGCGCAGGCACCGGGCGAGATGCCCGAAAGCCTCTCCCAGTTCCCACGCGATCAGGATGCGCGCCATCGGCCGCCTCCGTCTGTCACCATGGCAGCTTGCCAAGGCCCTCTCGCAGCCCGCTGAAGGTTTTCAATGGCGTACCGCAGGCCAGCGACAGTCCTTGCTCGCAATGCGGCGTCGCAGGAGCATCCGCCTGCATCAGGCCGACCAGACCGGACAGGTCGGCACCTCGGGCCGGATCACTCCAGGTCGGCAGGCCCTGCCTTTGGGCGTCGAGCCGGTTCAGGGCCTGGGCCAAGACTGCCCAATGGACATGGATGCTGTCGCCCGTCTGGCTGGGTAGTTCGACAGGCGGCTGCCGGTTGTCCCATTGCTCAAACCAGTCGCGGTCCAGTGCTGACAGGACCGGATGCTGCGTCTTCGCGTCGACCTTGAAGCTGCCCAGGAAGCTGGCAAGCCCCTGGTCCTCGACAGATTGTGATGCACTGCCAGGCAGGTCCGGTCCGCCAGGCGACTGATATGTAACGGCGAGCCCCGGCTGCTGCGCCGCATCCAGTTCATTGGCCGAGCCAGCGTTGTCGCGCTGGTCCAGCGGCACGACGGTCTTGTTCCCGAAACGGACCTTGAATACATCCGCTGCGCTCGAGCACTGGCCGTGCCCGTCGCCAGCCGTCACGCGCACCTCAAGACTGCCCGTGGCATTGGCTGGCGCCGTGCCGCTGAAGGTCTGCGTCGCGGCGTCAAAGCCAAGCCAGGCAGGCAGCGGTGTGCCGTTCTTCAGCGTGGCCGTGTAGGTGAGTTGGTCGTTGCGGTCGCGATCGGTAAAGCTGTCGGTGGGAATCCGCCACGCGAAGCCCTCGCCGCGAGCCAACCGCACATCGGCCAAACAGCGCGACACCTGTGGAACGTCATTGGTGCCTTGCACGGTGACGGCCAGTTCGCCGCCCGTCTCCTGATCACCGTTGCTGGCGAGATAGCCGAAACGGTCAACGGCGGTTTCGCCAACGCCCAGACTCTGCACCTGGGATGAGAAATCGCTCAGCACATAGGCGTAGCCGCCACCGGGCAGGATCGTGAGCCAGCCGTATTCGCCATGCCGGATGCCCGGATCGGCGACGCGCAGCCGTTCGCCTTCGGGATCGTGGTCGTTGGCCAGCACATTGCCCCAGGCCAGGAGTCGGCGGTCTTCGACGACAATGGCAGTGTCCGGCGCGGTGACCGGCGCCAGGTCTCCCCCGGCGGAGAGGATGTCGAGGATGAAGGTCTGACTGACCGAGGCCCCGGCCAGATCCGTGGCCGTGACCCGCACGTTGTGGCTCCCGGCCGTCGTTGGCGTACCGCTGAAGGTGCCCGTGGCAGCGTCGAACGTGAGCCACGTCGGCAAGGGCGAACCGTCGGCCCGGGAGGCGGACAGGGTCAGCACGTCACCAGCGTCCACATCGATGAAGGCGTTTCCCGGCACACTGAAGAGGAAGGGTTCATCCTCGGTGGCCTGCTGTTCGGCTATAGGGATGGCAATTTCGGGGGCGTCGTTGGTGTTCTGGACGGTGATGCGCAGGGGCTCGCTGGCGTTTGCTCCGAAGTGGTCCGTGGCCTGCACCAGGACATCAAGGTCACCGACATCATCGTTCGCGGGCCGCCCACTCAATGTCCCGGAAGTCGGATCAAAAGACAGCCAGGCCGGCAACGGGTCACCACCGGCCAAGCGGGCGCTCAGCCGCAATTCATCCATCGCGTCCGGGTCGCTGAACAAGTCCGCCGGCAGCGCTAGGTGGAAGTCCTGATCTTCGATAGCCAGAGCACCTCCCAGCTGCACATTCGCCACTGGAGCACGATTCATCTGCTCGGTCAGGGACACTACGGTGCCATCGTCAAACGCAAGCGCCAGGATCACCGGATTCCCATCCGATGATCTGAAGTTCTCGATCCGTACGGCATCTTCTGCTGTGTAACGCAAGATCAGAGTTGTATCGTCCCATTCATGCCGGATGTCCTCCGGATTGATGCCTGCTCCAAAACGGATGGAGTTGAAATCCGTGTAGCCGCTATCGATAATCGTGCCAACGCCGTCTCCCCTGTTAAAAACATAGACGTCGTGACCTTCGCCGCCGTATAGTACATCGTTACCGTGTCCTCCATGCAGTTCGTCGCCGCCCGCACCGCCGCGCAGGACATCATCCTCGGCGCCACCGTAAATCCTGTCATCAAGGTTTGTACCCATCAGTTCGTTCACTGCCTCATCGCCTTCGACCACAAACCCGTTGGCAACGAGCGTGGCGTAATCCATCATCGTACCATCGGCGAATTCATAGAGTTCGACCGCGTGACCTCCGCCCAGCACGTCCCCGGGATTGAATCCGGCAAGCCGGACCACATCTCCATCGCCTCCGTAATAAAGCAGCAGCACATGACCGCCCTCACCATCGGCTTCGAAGCGCAAATTGCTGAGGAGCGCATCGGGTTCAATGCCGGGGCCAAAACGCAGCACGTTGCCGGCATCGGATACCGCGACATCATCAATAGAAACCACCCCGTCGCCGATATTTATCTCGTAAATGCCATTTGTGTGATCCCCATACCGCACACCCCGTGCGAGCAGATCATCAAAACTCAGGCTCACTCCATGCCAGGGTAAACTGACCTTATCCACCGGAGCCTGCATGCCGGGCGCACGAGGATCAAAACCGGCAAAACGTACCGCGTCCCCCTCGCCGTTGAGACGCAGCAACAAATCACGACCGTCAAATTCCAGATACAGCTCAGCAGCGGCGACTGCACCCGTCAGTTCCAGCCTGTTCACATCCTGGGGTCGCCAGGTTTCGTAAATGACCGTCTCCGTCACAGGACTGCCCCATTCCTTGTGGATGCGATAGGTGTCCCAACCCGCGCCACCCACCAGGTGATCAGAGCCGCCTCGGCCTTCCAGCATGTCATCGCCGTCACCGCCGATGAGAGTGTCGGAAAACTGCGTGCCACTGAGCCAGCCGCCTTCGTCCCCGGCCATTTCTGTCTTGCCGGTGGGTTCGATGCTCTCGGCCACAATCTCGGTGCCGTCGGCAAAACGGATGATGTCCACCGAACGGGTCTGCGTTGCACGACTCGGCTCGAAGCCACGCAGGATGACCTTGTCGCCGGGACGGCCCGCGAACTCGATCACCAAATCGCCGTTTTCTGCCGAATACCGCAGGTCCTCAGGGCGGATGCCGGGGCCAAAACTGAGGATGTTGGGCGCATCATCTACAATGGCGCCGCCGTACCACCATTCACCTCCATACCCCCCTTCACCGCCGTACGAATAGTCATTGGCCTGGCCGACCTCAGCCATGGCCTGCGGGGCTACGCCGCCGTAATCGCCGCCGTAATCTCCGCCATAATCACCGCCGTAATCGCCGCCGTAACCCCAGTCCAGCACGCGGTGATCGTCATCGATGATCACTACGCCATCGCCGGGAGCGTATTGGTAGGAGTCACCACCCCATTCGCCGCTAAGGTCGTCGCGACCCGGCCCGGCCGAAAGCGTGTCCACGCCCCAGCCGCCATAGATCACGTCATCGCCGTCGCCGCCGTCGAGCACGTCATCGCCGTCGCCGCCGCGGAGCAGGTCGTTGCCGTTGCCGCCGAAAATCGTGTCATTCCCGGCCAGCCCCAGCACGATGTCATTGCCTGCGCCGACATCAATGACATCGTTGTCCGGCGTGCCATAGAGCACATCGTCACCGTCGGTCGGTGTGTTGTGGATCAGGGTCGCCGCAGCGAATAGATCGCCACTCTGGGCATAGGCCACTGCCTCCAGGCCGCCTGCCGGAGCCACTGTCCCGGTCAGTTCAAAACCGACGCCGGCAAAAGCCAAGGGCGCATCCACCGTCGCGGCCATCAGTGCCGCCACATTCTCGCGCAGCCAGCCCGCAAGGTCGAAGATCCGCGTCTTGCCCTCGGCATCGATGAACTGAATGCGCTCCACATCGCCGGGCAGATTGTCGACAGAGGCCCCTTCCAGGACGATGGAACCGCCCGTGCCGCCGTCAATCAGCAACACCACACGCCCGTTGCGATCGAGCGCCGCCGAGAGCATGTCCGCAGTGACGCCGACGCCAAACGACACGATGTCTTTTCCGTCACCCACCGTCAGCCGGTCATGACCATCGCCGAGGTTGAAGACAATCACGTCGTCGCCGTCCCCCGCGTCGATCAGGTCATTGTCCGCCTCGCCCGCGATCAGGTCGTCGCCCTGGCCGGCATACACCTGATCGTTGCCGGTGCCGGCCGAAACGATGTCGTTGCCCGCCGCGAGCTGAATATAATCGTCGTTGCCGCGAGCCCGGACCGTAACCGACTGGCCGGTGTAGTCATATATCGTGTCGTCGGCCTGGCTCCCGACGAGAGTGGTCGGGTCGCCCGCGTAGCGTTGCTGCCAGCCCATCACTCCGCCATCGGCACGGGCAATGACGTCGGCCAGTGTCCAGGCTGCGCCGTCGGCGAAGAGGAAATGCTGGATCGCGCCATGTCCGAGATCCCCCCGGTCGTCCGAACGAACAATAAGGGCGTCGTTGCCGCCGATGCCGATGACGAGGTTGTAGTAACCGACGGCGGCAGAATCGCCGCTCCAGCTTTGTTCGCCCAGCTGCAACGTCACATCCTCCGGACGGACGTCGGCGGCGAAGACCACCGTGTTCTCGGCCACACTGCGGTCCGCGCCCACGGCATTGTCCAGGCCCATGCCCGGCGCCATGATGTAACTGTTGTTGCCCGCGCCGCCGTAGAGCCAGTCGCGGTCAGCGCCGCCGTCAAGCGTGTCGTTGCCGGCTTCCCCGTAGAGCCTGTCCCCCCCCGCACCGCCAAGCAGCACGTCATTGCCTTCGCGACCATAGATGGTGCTGTGTTTCCCGGTCCCGACGATCACATCATCACCGGGCGAACCGTAAAGAATTTCGGAATCACTCTCGACATTGAGCAAGGCTGTCACGTTGGCCGCGGTTAAGGTGGCGCCATTGAAAAACTCGAAGGCATCGATGCGCTGCCAGCTTCCCAGCCAATCCTTGATGCGCACCGCATCCCCGGTAGCACTGACCGTGACGACGAGATCGTTGCCATCGCGCCCGAAGCCCACTCCGAACTGGTCAAAGCCTTCCTTGAACACGATTATGCCGCCTCCGCCCTCGATCGTGTCCTGCCCGTCGCCGATGCCAAACCGGTAGGTGTCATAACCGCCCAGATTCAGGAAACGGTCGTTGCCCGCACCACCATCAACCGTATCGTTCCCGTACCCGCCGACAATAACGTCGTCCCCCTCTGTGGCCGCCAAGGCCCGCGCGGCCAGTTCGGCCCGATTCCAGACCGTGCCGTCGGCAAAGCGGAGTTGCTCGACACCAATCTGATCCGATCCAAGGACGGCCTGACTGCGCACGGTGATCAGCCCCCCATCGGGCAGGCTGACGGCCATGTCACCCTGTACGGTCCAACGCACGGTCACGTCGTCGGGCGTGATGCCCGTGCCCAATTCCAGCACGTCTTCGCCGGGCGTATTGCCCTCGACAATCAGATCCTGACCATCGCCCAGATCATAACGATAGGTGTCGAAGCCAATGCCGCCTTCAAGTACGTCGTTGCCACGGCCACCGACGAGGACATCGTCTCGCCCGGTGAAACCGCGCAGCATGTCGTCCCCGTCCCCGCCCAGCAGCACCTGGGATCTGATCTCGTCCAGACCCCAAACCATGCCATCGGCAAAAACGATCTCCTCCACCGCGAACCGGTTGCTCTCGTTGAAGTGGTTCTTGACGGTAAGCGTCTCCCCGGTGTCACGGATGGTGAGCAGCAGATCGTCGTTGATCTGCCAGCCGGAGACTGAGCGCACCCTTGAGAGCCGCACGTCATCAGCGGAGAGGTCGGCCTTCAGTTCAATGCGGTCCGTCTCCCCTGCTACCCACGAATCCTCGCTGATGGTGTCGTGCCCGTCGCCCCGCCCGAAGCGATATGTGTCCGAACCGAAACCACCTCGCAAATGATCGTCACCCTCACCGCCATCAAGCAGATCGTTGCCGACGCCGCCGGTGAGCGTGTCGTTGCCGCCCCGACCCAGCAACCGGTCATTGCCACCCCAGCCATCAATCACATCGTCAAGCTGGGTACCGCGCAAGACATCGTTGCCCTCTGTGGGAACGTTGTTCCCAACCCAGCCCGCCAATGCGACGGTCATGGTGTGCTCAACATCCGAACCCAACGGCACAAGCGAGGCCCTGAAGCCATCCACATCAAGCCGCCCAAGCATGTTCATGCCTTTGAGACTGTGGAGAAAATCTCCAAGCTGAGTGAGACCCGCCTCGCGGTCCGTCCCTATCCGTTGCGCCAATGATGCGGCCACGCCGGACAGATCTCCAACCAAACCCTCAATTTCAAGGTCCCATCGATACATGATCTGCTGAAACAAGTCCTGCACATGGCTTTGAGCCATAAGCTGACCATGCACCAACGCCTTGAGTTCGTCCCAGGCCTGCAGCAGCACCGGTGCGGCCCGGCCATGAGGGTTGGGATCGCGCGTGCCCCAGCACCAGACCCCGTACCACTCCTCGCCCATGAATTCTTCCAAAGCTTCGAGCTTACGGGCGTCGCCAATGGCATTGCCGTAGATCATACGCGAGGCCCGACTGTACGGGTCCACATTTTCAACTCCAGCCCAGTGGTAGATGATTTGCGTAACCAGGGTATCCCGGCCTTCCGGTGTGTCGGCCTGGGTAAAGGCGGTCACCAGCGACTTGAGCTTGCCCGTGGCATCCATGGCCATGGCCTGATGCAGATCGCGCATCTTGCCGTATCCCTGGGCGTCAGGCAGCAGAACGATATCCTCGGGCACATCGACCCAGTTGGTGGGTCGGCTGTAGGTAGCATTAGTATTAAACCAGACGTCCGTGGCAGTGCGGGTCTCGCCGCTTGTTGTGGTGTAACTGCCCACCTGCTTGTGGGCATTGCCGTGGGTGTCGACGACATTGGAGTTGTTGTACGCAACGTTGATGCCGCTCACGCCCGCTTCTTCCAGCGTGAGCAACTCGCCGTCATCGGTACGGCCATTGCCGTTGACATCCTTCCAGACACGAAGCTCGGCAAAGGCCGGATCGCTGGCGTCTATGACGCCTTCATTGTTAAGATCTAGCTCCTTCAGAGCCTCGAACCCGTTGGATGCCTTACGTCCATTGGTCAGCAAAGTCTCGGAGCCGAACAACTCGCGGCCGGAATCAATTACGCCATTGCCGCTCAGATCCCGCACCAGCAAACCATCCTCGGATGACACCCAACCGGTTCGCTCGGCAAAACCGTCAGCGGCATGGTCAAAGTAGGACCGAAAAGAAAGCGGAGTGGTTACTACGCCGTCGCCGTTGAGATCCAGAACAATTGGGGAGGGGATGGTGGCAGCACCGTTAAATATTCTCTCAATATCATCTCTATTGTTCCAAGGTACAATATCGCCTTCAAAACCAGCTGGATTCAAACCTGCTGCTCTGAGCGCGCTCCAGACGTAATCTACACAGCTATTCCATAACGCATTGTACTCGTCATTACCGAAGCCGTTCTCGGGTGCAGTATTCAAAAACCGCTCAAGCCCAGCATATTGTTCTGGTGTTAGACTAATTTTATATTCATAGTAGCCAGGATCGTAAACATTGGCATCATCAGGGGTTATACCGCCAGGTGCATATCCAGTGGTTGATCCATCCGGAAGTGTTATCCACATATGCCCTGCTATAGACTCATCGCTACCATCTAACGTTGGGTGACCAGAGCGTGCGATATTTATAGTAATTTCATGCATAAACTCCTCCATTAACATTCAATTTTAATTATATCTGTTACTATCCCGTTTTTAAAATTCACAATGAATTTCGTAAAACTACCTTCCTCGAACTGCCAAGAGTTTTGGAAACGAATTTGCACTTCACTTTCGTCTGGAGATATACCCTGAGCCTTCATTACATCAATTGGATTGCTATTCTTTTTCCATATTTTTGGATCCGCTTTGACCCGATACACGCCATTCCCAGCGGCCAGGAGCACCTCTGTTGGCCACATGCCGAGCACCACCTTCCTAGTTATTATTGCTTCCCGAAATTGTTCACGATAGTATTTCGGTGCTCTAGAGAAATTTTGATCCACAAAATCAATAAATTCTTTATCCATAAATCCCCCAGTCGGACTCAATCGCCGCATTTAACTTTAAAATTGTTTGTCACACTAAAACTTAGTGTAAATTCAGAGACATCGCGCTCCGCGCTGAGTATTTGCAATTCCGCAGTGTATGCACCTGGTGGCAAGCAGTAATAGGAGCGACTGCTCAAAATGGATGTTATTGTCTCTCCTCCATCGATGTACCCGTCGCGCAATTCCCCAGATGGTTTCGTGTTGCTGATGACAAGTTGAGAATTGGCATCACGAAGTTCAAAACTAACCTCCAAAGGGAATGTTGGTCGATACCCACCTCCTGGAAAGAAAAACTCTCTAATATGCGCACAATGCTCCTGAGCACTTTTGGATGAAGATCGTTTACTCACATACTTCAGCCCAAATTTCACAGGGCAATGCTTCTGAAAAGAGTGCGACTTTATATTAAAATTAAATTTTTGCTTTTTATTTGTATTTGCATTAACTTCTAATGACACTTGCTCTAGTGGAAATATAATATACGCTGGGCTTAAGGCAAAGGAATTCATCGAATAAATACTCAGGGCCAGTATCGTTACTACTGACTTAATGTTCATACCACGTCTCCTTCAAAAAAATCATATTAGTAACATTAACGGCAACTCCAAATGAAGTCCAGATTACAGGAATAAACATTGATCCATTATTGAACGATAACAATTTTTAATTGTTAGCAGAAAACCATGACGCAAGACAATATTTTCTTTTGTAGTACATAAACCAAATTGTCCTACAAAACAGCTACACAGACCCATATCTGGCAATTTTACCAGGGGATCTTGAATCAAAAAAAACACTCGTCAAAGCGGGAGTTGATGACCAGTACACATAAGCCAAGCAGTGTTGAAGCCGGTGTGATAGCCTTCGGCGGAGGGCGTGACGGTCACGCCGAACTGATGGAGGTTGTCCAGGCTGAGCTTGGCGTTCAACTGAAGATATCCGTCGCCGGTCAGGATATCGTCTCCCTCTGCGCCCAAAAGAATGTCAGCGCCCGAGCCTCCGGACAGCACGTCGGTGCCCGTCCCGCCATCAAGCAGGTCGTTATCATTCAAGCCGCTAAGAAAATCATCACCGTCATCGCCGAAAATCTGATCCGCGCCGCCGCTGCCGGTAATAAAGTCCCCACCCGCACCGCCGTCCAGATAGTCGCCCTCCAACGGGCCGCCTACGTTTAGAGCCTTGCCGTTCCAAGTGATGCTATTGCCTATGATGATGTCCCCGCCGTCACCGCCAAGGATCTCGTCCCGGCTTCGGAAGCCAATCAGATAATCCCCGCCCCCCCGCCCGTGATGTGCATGCGCGGGGCCGTGGACGGGAGCTGCTGTAGGTGCAAAACCAACGATCCAGACCAGAACCCCAGCTCCCAATCGGCCTGATTGGCTCCGTACATGTCGACTCCCACCTCATCATAGTTCGCGGTGCCGGTCAGAGTCAGGGTCGTGGATGAGGGGTTGATCAGCCGGATGCCATGATCGCCTTCCGCGAAATCCGCTCCCAGATCAATGGAGCCTCCGCCCGGCATGAGGATCTTCCATGTGGCGTCGTGCACAAGGCGCATCCGGCCATCGGCGGACTCCCAAGTGGAAGCGTCCTTCTGCAGGAAATCCCCTACCGGCACGATGCTTCCGTCAGCCAAGCGTAGCTGGATCAGGTTGTCGCCGGAATCGACAATGGTGTCATGCCCGTCACCTTCCGCATACACGTACACGTCCCGGCCCGGACCACCGACCAGAAGATCGTCGCCCTTGTTGCCGGTGATCACGTCGCCACCGTCGCCGCCGTGGATGGTGTCGTTGCCCATCGACCCCAGGATGGTGTCGGCATACTTGCCTCCCTCGATGCGCTCGATGCCGTCCAAAGTCGTGCCGGTCAGGTCAATGATGTCCGCTCCGTCCGTGCCCGCGATAACGTCAATCCCTTCCCGTCCGTCGATGACCTCCACCGTGTCCTCGCCCGTGAACCTGTGCACGCGAATGGTGTCGTTGCCCTTGGACCCCAGGATCTTGTCAGTGTCAGGGCCGCCCCGGAAGACGTCGTAATCCGTGTCCGTGCCCTGGACGAAAAACGTGTCGTCACCCGCCCCGCCGTCCATGCTGTCCTGGCCGGAGCCGCCTTCGAGGTAGTCGT
>CAZPSN010000016.1:0-88965 GCA_964589645.1 uncultured Desulfovibrionaceae bacterium | reverse complement strand
AATCAATACAGTGATTCAGTGTTTTAGGTTTCAAGACTTTTTGCAGGCGGATCTTCAATAACAATTTCACAAACAATTTATAAAAATGTTTTGCAAATCTTGCTCATATTTTTCCAATCTATGCAAGAATTTTTGCCTTGAGAAATCTAAAGAATACTTAAGTTGATGTACATTATGGACGTAATCTAAAAACTTATTTATTGCATTTTCAATAGAAATATTTGATTTTGCATCAATTATATATTTGTAGTCTAGTGTATTATACAAACCATTGAATTTTCTGCTATAAGCTACAGGCACAACCGGTACGCCACTTGAAAAAGCTGCAATTGTAGAATGCATTCTTGCCCCAGTGAACATATCCAGACCTGAAATGTATGACTTAACATCAATAGCTGACTTGAATTTAGGAGCCAGAATTGTAGAATTATGTTTTTTAGCAAAATACATGCAAGCAGCATAATCATCTTCAATGATATTATTATCTGATATAACATGTGGTACTAAATGAATTTCATAGTTTTGACTCAAAAGCAACTCTATCAACCTATCAATAAAATCAGCATAAGAAAAACTAAGTTTAAAATAATTTTTTTTGTTGTACCCTCCATTATACAATAATCCAGACACATTAATACCTATTTTAAATTTATCACCTTTATGATCTATTTTAGAATAAGGCAACGCAAAGGCAACATCAATAACCTCAGTTGTTTTATTTTTAATACCCATAGTCGTACAAAGTTGCGTCGATGCTTGGTCTCTACTAAATATTTTATAACATGAACTTAATGTTACTTTTGCAATAAATTTTCCAGAAATACTATTAAAAGGCCCTATTGTCTGCGGAGCAAATACAAGCTTCTTTTTCTTAATTTTACCCAAAATTGTCATATATGACTCAGCCATTAAACGTCCAAATCCATAAATATCTGTAAATCCATCACCTCCGCAAAGGTTCATTATGAAATCACACCCGTCAAATACATTAGATTTAATTAATCCGACTGGATTCTTTATACTTTGCTTACATCTCGGAAAGATCCGATATTCATAAGAATTATTGGTAAAATCTAGTTCAACTTGGGGAAGATTGTCTGTTGTTAATATTACATAATGTAATTTGAGATTAATTTTTTCTGCAACATTATCCAGCAAGATAATATTGGATATCGACAAGGCCACACATCCGAGATTTTCATGCTTAAACAAGTGTGACAAAAGACCTATGGTCAACATTTTTTTTTCTTTCATATTTTAATCCAATTTTTTTAATATTTAAAAATTAACGATCTATAACTCAACAAGAGCAAAGTAGCGTACATAATAACACCAAAAAAATTAAAAATTAAGCACATTATTATTCTTAGAGCATAGCCAAAATAAAATCAAATATATAATATAAATAATACACCCACCTATACTTAAGAAAATAAGAAACATTTCAATTTCCAAATTATAAAATCGTGCAATAATAAATACAATGATAGTGAACAACATGAGAATTAACTGAATAGCAAAATCAACTTGTTGCTTTTTTACAATAATTGCTGATGTATTCACTCCTCCTGCAATAAACCTAAACATGAACATAGGTGTAAGAATTCGAATGTAATTTCCAGCTATATCCCAGCCTTCTCCAAACAAAATTTTACAAACACTTGGAGCAAACAAAAAAAGACAAAATCCTATGGGAATTGATAAAATAATTTGAATTACAACTGTCATTAAATAAGTTCTTTGAAATTCACCTTTCTTTTTAAACTCGCTTGAAGCTTTTTCTAAAAAAACGCGAGAAATATTAGCACTTATTATACTTAATGGTAATCCTAAGATACGATAAGATATTAAGTAGTAACCTACAGCAGCAACAGAAAATAATGATTCTACAAAATAAAGTATAATTGAATAAGAAAAACCATTAGCTAAAACTGCAGGAGTAGATAATAAAGCTTGTTTTTTATTTTCACAAAAGACTAATAACATTTGACGAATACTAATTTGATATATTGCTGCTCTTTTAATTAATAATAAAGCAGCCTGATCACGAACACCAACAAAGTACCCGATTAAATGTGACACCGACAAACCGATTGCTCCTAAATGAGACAATCCAGCCATTACATTACAAATATTTTGCGACAAAACCCTTAATACATATGATTTTGTGATTAATCTGTAATCTTTGTTTCTATTATTATAAGCAGTAAATACATTAATAATACCCGTCATAAACAGCAGTCCAAAAACAACAAGCGATAATTGAAATGGATTACAGCTAATTCGAGAATATTTAAAGTAAATATAATAACATACAAAAAGCAAACAACTTAATAACATACAAATCAATAAAGATAGCTTTACAAGAGAATTAACTTTGACTTCATCATTCTCAGAGACAATACAAACTTCAAACCGACAAGACATAGCAAAACCAAACATGCCAACAGCACCAGTCACAAGAGCATAAACACCCAATTCATCAGGAGTAAAAAGGCGTGTTATAACCGGCGAACACAACAATGTTACAAATTGTGCAGCAAATGCTCCTTTTACAAGCACACTAATTGATTTTAAATATGTCATACTTTCTATATTTTTCATATCAGTCTATCAACGGCGATTAATCTTTGCTGCATTTTTAAAATTATTTTATATTAATAGTGTTTTGTTATATCAGCATCAATTGTAAGCAAACATACCTAAAATAAAACTATTACTACTTGTAATTAAAAATTATTTTTCAATTCTTCAACTAACGATTTTAAAGAAACATTATTTCTCTTTGTTTTTATTAGTAGTTTTAAAATCTTTTTTATAAGTGCCTTAATTCGACCTTTAATTAAAATATTCTTAATTAAAACTTCTGGATAAACACCATCTCGCAACTTTGACAATAGATATTCATAATTTACAGGGATACGTTCTATATCTTTTTTTTGTATAGAATTTACAACGCTAAATGGTAACATATGCAATTCAATTTTGTTTATTGTTGTTATAATTTTACAACCTGTTTGCGTATTTGCAATAACTAAAGAAGGGCTGTATTCTAAACTTTTAAATTCTTTAATTGCACAATCACCAATTCTTAAGTCTGCGTAACTATCTCTACGATACATACAACTGTAGCAGCACCGGTTAGCCAGCATATTTCTTAAAAAGAATGTGTAAAAAGCATCCTCATTAAACCATGCAGTATAATTCTCTATTTTTAGTATATATTTATTCTTATCCCTAAAGGAAACATAACTATCATCCTGAATATACCCTTTTTTTTTGAGGTATTCTAAATGATTACTCCAAAGCAATTGAGAAGGCACACCATGGCAAAATATATCAATTAAAACGAATTGTTCACGTATGCCCATTTTATTTAAAACATTATGCAAACCTGCAATTTGACAAGGTGTCCCAAATATAAACCCTTTTTTTAATGAAATAACTCTTTTAAATGCGTCTTTAGTTACGCTCTGCAAATACTTAGAACCTTGAATTTTATTTAAATCATTACTATTTTCTACGACAACATGATTAGCACATGATAGTATTGAATTATATGTCACTCCACAAACTGGAATATTATTTTGAATAGCATATTCAGATAATACATATCCTATTCCGCCAGATGAACTTTTATTTAAAATTAGTTTATCATTAGCAACAGCGACGTATACATTATAACTTGACAAAGGACTTTTTTTTAAATTTAATATTGGACAAACTTTTTTACATTTACCACACTCAATACATAGCTCATTATTGATGAAAGCAGAGTAAAATCCGTACTTATTAAAACCCATTTCGATTGCCTTTTCTGGACAAACCAAAACACAAGCTGAACAACCACAACATTCTACATTATCAAGAAGCATCGCATCTCCTATCTGGGTTCTGCCTGGGGTCGCGGTAGGAATGCCGATTAGGGGTCTGCCTGGGTCTCTGAGACCAAAAAACCACCGGACCTGTAATCCGCCGATCCGGCCCGGACATCTTCCGAGACAGGCGCCTTTGCCTCCCGATGAGCCCTATCTGCGCCGCCGGGATGCTCCGTTACCAGCGTTGAAGCCTCATGCCAGTGAACCTACCCATCCTGTCACCACAGACCATTCGCCCGCCATCCGACACGCGCGCGTCCATCAATAACCGACGCGTTTCCGATCTTCGATCAAACCGACGAAACACTACAAGTCCCGTGCCAGCAAGGCTTTTTCCCAAACCAGCGGGAAACCCATGCCAGTCGGGAATTTGGTTGTTTTTCTGAGGAATTGAACAAGGCGGGGATTGTCTGATTTGGCTGGACTGGAGCTGGAAAGACGCGGGAAAGGCAACGGGAAAGGCAGCGATGGAGGCAACGGGAAAGGCAACGGGAAAGGCACGATAGAACCAACGATAAAGGCAACGATGGAGGCATCGATAAAGGCAGCGGGAAAGGCAACGGGAAAGGCACGATAGAACCAGCGACAAAGGCAGCGGGAAAGGCAGCGGGAGAGGCAGCGGGAAAGGCAGCGATAGAGGCAACGGAAAGGCAGCGGGAAAGGCAGCGACAAAGGCAACGGGAAAGGCAGCGATGGAGGCAACGGGAGAGGCAACGGGAAAGGCATGGGAAAGGCAGCGATAGAGGCAGCGATAGAGGCACGGGGGGGCACGACAAAGGCAGCGGGAAAGGTCAACGAGGACGGGGTTTCACTTTGCCGGGTGATGCTGGGTGGGAGGGGTGAGCAGGCGTTCTTTCAGCAGTTCCGTGAAATTCCGCCGACCGTCGGCCACCACATGGATATGGACCGCATGGGCCGCGTTGTTGACGTGGTAGATCACCCGCCACGGTTTGACCTGAATTTCCCGGTACGAGACAATGCCCACGCGTTTCAATTCCGGAAGGACGCGGCCGCGATCCGGGAATTCCGCCAGACTGTCCCGCGCCTGCATGAACTTTTCCAGGATGGCTTCAGCCATGTCCGGGCCTTCCTTTTCCGTGATGAAGGCGAAAATGCCGAGAATGTCCTCTTCGGCATGCCGGGTAAACGCCACGGCCCACGGCGTCCTACCGCCCATCACGCTTCTCCGCGATCATGGCGCGGATGTCGTCAAAAACCTCGCCCGCATCGCGCAGCCGGCCCGCATCCGCGTCGGCGGAACTGTCCGCGAGCATCCGCAAGAGAGCCAGGCTTTCCTGCAACTGGTCATACTCCCTGACATTCATGACCACGGCTTTTGCTTCGCCATTCTGGGTGATGATCATGGGGTTGCCAGTTTCATTCACGGATTCGATGAGTTGCTTGGCGTTGTTCTTGAGCCAGGAGATGGGCTTGATGTCTGAATGAAATTGCATAGGCCCTCCAAGGGGAAAAATTACGACTGAATTAAGGCTATGCTTTCAGGCCCGATTGATCAAGAGGCACGGGAAAGGCAGCGGGAGAGGCAGCGGGAGAGGCAACGGGAGAGGCAACGGGAAAGGCAGCGGGAGAGGCAACGGGAGAGGCAACGATAAAGGCAGCGATAAAGGCAGCGGGAAAGGCACGATAGAGGCACGGGAAAGGCACGATAGAACCAACGATAAAGGCAGCGGGAAAGGCACGATAGAACCAGCGACAAAGGCAACGGGAAAGGCACGATAGAGGCACGGGAAAGGCAGCGAGGCTTACGATTCCCTGCTCTTCTTTATGTATCGGATCAATCCCAACAGCATCAGGCGAATGGCCTCGACTCGTTGAAACAGGTCGTTTCCGCTCTGGAGATACCCCAGGCGTTCGGCGATCACGAGCTGCGTTTCGACTTCGGCCAAGGAGCCAAGGGCTATGTGCAAAAATTGCGTGAATTCCTTGCTGGAATTTCTCCCCGCCCCTTCCGCGATATTGCTCGGCACGCTCACCACGGCCCGTCTGATTTGATTGGTCAGCCCGTACAGTTCTTCCCTGGGAAAGTCCCTGGTCGCCTCGTAGACCTGGACAACAAAGTCCACCCCGGCATTCCAGACATCTAGGTGTTTGTGTTCCATATTTTTATAAAAACAACAGAGGCAGCGGGAAAGGCAACGATAAAGGCAGCGATAAAGGCAACGATAGAGGCACGGTAAAGGCAACGGGAAAGGCAACGGGAAAGGCAGCGATAAAGGCAGCGGGAGAGGCAGCTACGGAAGCAGCGATGGTAACAGCAGGATCAAGCATTGACCACGGGGTCACAATTTCCGCCATCCGCCGAGCCGGCATGGAGCCGCAAGCCAAGGGCCCTGACCACCTTCAGCACCGTGGCGAATTCCGGGTTTCCTTCAGAAGAGAGGGCCTTGTACAAATTTTCCCTGGCCAAGCCCGTTTCCCGCGCAATCTGGCTCATGCCCTTGGCTCTGGCGATATCGCCCAGGGCGGCCCACCACGGCTGGGTCTCCCAACTCGAGAGCAGCTTCAAGATACGCGACCATGTCGGCTTCGGTCTCCAAATGCTCGGCCGCATCCCACGGCAACGTTTGTTCACGAAGCGTCATACCCCCTCCAAAACTATTCATCCGACAATGAGTTAGCCACGACGCGAATTTCGACCATGACAGACTGTAACCCATAAATTACACATTCCTCGGATGATGACAGTCGTCTACCAATCATCCGCCCCGGCTTGTCGCCTCTTATCGCCGCCTTTCCCGCCCTCTTCCCGCCGCCTTTCCCGTCTCTTGCCGTTGCCTTTCCCTTCTCTTGTCGTTGCCTTTCCCGTCTCTTGTCGTTGCCTTTACCGTCTCTTCACGTTGCCTTTGTCGCCCTCTTCCCGCTGCCTTTACCGTCTCTTCCCGTTGCCTTTATCGCTCTCTTCCCTCTCCCTTCTCCCAGAGCCACTTCAAGAAGCCTTTGGACATTCCCGGTTTCTTTTCCGCGGGGGCGGGCTGGTCTTCGACGAACGCTTTCGGCGGGGTGGCGACTTCGGCGGGCGCGGGGGCTGGTTCGGATTGCATGGCGGGGCCGGGCACGCCCGGAGCGGAGGCGAGGCGGTCCTTCATGGCCGCGACCTGAAAGGTCATGAGCTGCATGTCCGTGGCCAGGGCCGCGAACTTTTCTTCCAAGGCGCCCAGCCTGCCCTCCAGCACGTTCAGCCGGCCGGCCAGATCCGGCGCCGGAGCCATGCCGGCCGAAGGCTCTGGCGCGCCGCCCTCCACGCTGCCGGGTTTGAGCAGGGGCGCCATCTCCGTGACGACGCTATGCACCACCGCCGCGTCGATGACGGGCAGGGCGTCCGCATAGCCGTGCACCAGGGCCGCGTCGCACAGGATGTTGATGACGCGCGGCACGCCGGACGAGGCCGCGTGCACGGCCGCGACGGCATCCTGGTCGAAGAGCATGGGATTGCCGCCGGCCTGGGCCAGGCGGAAACGGATATAGTTTTTGGCCTCGTCCAGGTCCAGGGACGGCAGATGAAAGGTCGAGGTGATGCGCTGGGCCAGCTGGGTCAGGGACGGATCGGCCAGCTTGCGGCGCAGCTCGGGCTGGCCGACGAGGACGATCTGCAACAGCGGCCGGCTCGACCCCTGCAGGTTCGAGAGCAGGCGAACCTCCTCCAGGGCCTCGCGGGACAGGTTCTGGGCCTCGTCGACGATGACGATGGCGTGCCGGCCCCGGCCGTAGAGGCCGATGAGGTGCTCGTTCAGCATGGCCAGGTTCGCGGCCTTGTCCGCCCCGGGCTCCCCGGCCTCGAACTCGCGGACCACAAGCCGCAGCAGCTCCTCGCCCGTGACGTTGGTGTTGAAGACCAGGGCGATGTCCACGGCCTTGCCGACCCGGTCGAGCATGTAGCGGATCAGGGTGGTCTTGCCCGTGCCGATCCCGCCGGTCAGGACCACGAAGCCCGTGCCTTCCATCAGCCCGTACTTGAGATGCGACAAGGCCAGCTTGTGCTTCTCGCTCATGTACAGATAGCCCGGGTTGGGCACGATGGTGAAAGGACGCTCGCGCAGGCCGTAGAATTTTTCGTACATGATTCCCGCCGCCTATCGGGCCTGGTTCATGACCACGCCCAGCAGGTTCCTGCCTTTGAGCAGGCCCAGGGCCGTCTGGAGATCGCTGTTGGCCGTGGCCCCTTCCCTGGCCACGAGCACGATGCCGTCCACGTATTCGGCAAAGGCCAGGGCGTCGGGCACGCCTATGAGGTGAGGACAGTCGAAAATGACGTAGCGGTCCGGGTATCGGGTCTTCATCTCGGCCACCAGGTTCTGCATGCTGGGCGAGCTCAGGATGTCCAGGGAGTCTTCCTGGGTCGAGCCGGCGGGCAGCACCACCAGTTTATGGATGCCGGGATTGACGAACAGGCTCTCCAGGGGCTGGCCGCGCAGGATATGCTCGGACAGGCCGGGCCGCAGATCCATGCCCAGGCCGCAGGAAATGCCGGGCCAGCGCAGATTGGCGTCCACCAGCAAGGCCGTCTGGCTCGCGTCGCGGGCAATGGCGATGGCCAGGTTGGTGGCCACCGTGGTCTTGCCGTCCCCGCGCCCGGGGCTGGTGATCATGATGGTGTTCATCCCCTTGGCCCGGGTCTGCTGCAGAACGCGGGTGCGCACCACGTTGAAGGCGTCGCGCAGCTCCCGCGGCGCGTTGTCGCCCAGGAGCCGGCGCTCCTCCATTTTCTGGAAGCAGGCCTGCTCCACCTTGGTCACGGCATAGTGCACGTCCACGCTCTCCCGCGCCCCGGATCCCGCAGGCTGAAACGACGCGCCCGGCGCGGCCGGTGCGACCGATGCGGCCGGTGCGGCCGGTGCGACCGGCGCGGCCGGCGCGACCGGTGCGACCGGTGCGGCCGGCGCGGTCTCCGAAAACCAGGACTCTTCGACGCTCCCGGGCCCCGGGCCCACGGCGCTTTCGCGCTCCGCTTCGGCCCGGCTCAATGCTTTGGCTATCTTGCTCATATTTCTCCGCTACTCACGCACGCGTCATCCGAAAAACCGCGTCACGATCTGAAAATACAGCACGTCCAGGGGACGCACGAAGACGTGGAAAAGGCCCACCAGAACGCCGAGGCCGGCGATGGTGCCCATGGCCAGCAGCATCCGTGTTTTCTTGCGCTGCCTCGCTTCCGCGTTGGTGGCCAGATACGGGATGACGCCCAGCAGGGGAACGTCGGTCAGGCCGGCCAGGGACCGCGCGCCACGCACGGAACCGTCCAGGGCCTCGGCCAGGGCGCCGCAACCGGCCCCGAAACCCAGGGAGAGCACGAAACCCACCAGCAACAGCAGGAGGCGCTTGGGCTTGGCCGGGGTCTCGGGCAGCATGGGCGGATCGAGGAGGGTCAATTTCTCGCCGGCCCGCTCCTCCTCCAGCTCCTTGGACTCCCGAGCGGCCATGAGTTTTTGGGTCGTTTCCTGGTACTTGGCCTGGGTGTTGGCGTGGTCGCGCTCCAGCTTGCGGTATTCCTGCTCCACCCGGGGAGCGTTTTCCAGGCGGCGGATCAGTTCGTCCCGACGCAGGCGCAGATCCGCGAGCACGGCCTGCTGGCCGTGGATATCCATGTCCGTGGCCTGCAACTGGCTCTTGAGCGACACCCAGGCCGGGTTGTCGGCCGCGTCCGAGATGGAGCTGGCCACCTTGCGGCCCGCCCCGGCCGAGGCCGCGCGTCCCTCCAGGGCCGCCACCCGGCGCGTGGACGCCTTCACGTCGGGATGCTCCGGTCCGTACCGGGCGTTCAGGTCCGCAAGGTTGGCCCGCTCGGCACTCAGTTCCTCGGCCAGGTCCACCTGTGTCCCGGCCCCTTCCAGGGCCGCGATCTGCTCGCGCAGGCGCATCACGTCGGGATGCTTGTCGCTGTGCGTGGCGGTCAGGGAAACGTATCTGGCCTGCAGGGCCCGCAGCTCCTCCGTGGGAGGCAACACCCGCCCGCCATCGGCCGTGACCAGGGTGCGCTGGGGCGTGACCGTGGCCATCTGGCCCTCCAGGAAGGCCCTGCGCTCGATGAGGCCGCGCAAATTCGCCTGGCAGGCCTGGGCGTCGCGCTCGATGCGGTCCAGGGTCTGCAGGTTGAGCTGGGTCAGTTCAGGCAAGGCGCCCATGTGCTCTTCCTTGAAACGCGCGATGCGCTCCTCGGACAGGGCCACCTCACCTTCCAGGGTGGCCAGCTGCTTCTCCAGAAACGAATAGGCCGAAGACGCCTTGGCCTCGCGCTTCTTCAGATTCTCTTCCAGGAAAAGGGACACCAGGGTGTTGGTCGTCTGCAGCACCTTGGCCGGCTCCCGGCCCTCGAAGGACACGGAGAAGGCGATGGTCGCCGTGGCCGGACGGCCGGTGTTGCTCATGACCTCGGCGGTGATGGGCTCCATGGTGATGTCCTTGCGCATCATGGCCACCAATTGCTCGGAGGTCATGGTCCGGCGCTCGTCCTGATACAGGCCCACGCGCTCGATGATGCTCATCAGGTTGGCGCGGTTCAGGACCACCTGGGTGATGGACTGCAGCCGCTCCTCCACGAAGCCCGTGACCGTGGAACGCACGAGTTCCTGGGGCACCTCCTGCCCCTCGATGATGATGGTCGCCGTGGATTGGTACCTGGCCGGCAACAGCATGACCACCACCGCCACCACCGCGAAGACGGCCACGGCCGGCACGACCATCTGCCAGAAGCGCCGGCGGATCACGCCGACGAGATATCCGAGTTCGGTCTCTTCAGAAAAGCTCGACATGAACACTCCTTGACTCGCTACCCACGCGGCACTGCAGCCAGGTCACCATTCTTGGGGAAAATCCATCACGAAATTCAGATACACCCGGTTGCGTTCCGTGACCTGGTCGGCCTCGCGGTCCTGCTCGTGGGTGTAGAGGTATCCGGCCTCGATGCTCGAGTCCTCGGTCAAGCGGTAGCGCAGGGTCGGGCCGACGGTGCGGGTTTGCGTGTCCTCGTCCGCCACCAACCCGGCGGTTTTGGACATGTACCAGGCCGCCTGGGTGCCCAGATAGAGACGCTCGGTCACGTTGCGCCCAAAGCTGACCCGCAGGCGGTCGCGGGTGATCAGCTCGCCGTAGGTCGACGGCGACTCGGAACGGTCAAGGCCCAGGGTCAGCCGCCAGATTTGGTCGGTCCAGGTGGCCGAGACCGAACCCGAGAAGGTCAACGCCTCGTCGTCGCTGTCGGCGGCGGGGAACGCGTCGAAGCGGACTTCGGACGTGGTGCGGCTGACGCCGCCCATGGCCTGGAATTCCAGACACTCCGTGGCCTTCCAGGCCACGCCGGCCAGGGCGGTCAGAACGGCCTGCGTTGTTTGGCCGTCGGTGCGGTCGAAATCGTAGAACTGCCACCCGGCCTGGGCCAGGACGCGCCACAGTCCGTCACCCAGGGCGTGGCTCCAGGTCGCGCTGCTTCCGTACACAACGTAGTCGATGTGCCCGGCCTCCTCGTGGCGCACCAGGCTGGCGCTGCCGTCCAGGGACAGCTCGTCGCGCTCCGTCACGCGCAGGGTCAGGCCCGGAGTGGCCGCATAGCTGTTGCGCGCGGCCTTTGCCGTGGTGATGCCCGACTCGTCGAAAGACTCCTCGACGGTGTGGTCGCGGGTCCAGCGCGTGCCCAGGCGCACGGTGGCCAGTTCGCTCAGGTCACGGGAGATGTCCAAGGAAGCCTGGGCGTTCTCGCGGGCGTATTCGTCGTGCTCGGCATACTGGTAGGCGTCGATGCGGCCCCTGAGGGTCAGGCGCGTGATCTCGTCCTGGAAATCCAGACGCATGGCAGGGGAAACAATCACCTCCCCGTCGGCCTCGCCCTGGCCCAGGACGCTGTCGTCATAGGTGGCGCGCAAGCCCAGGGATGGCGTGAACAGGGTCCCGCACCACGCGGGGGAGAGGGACGCGGCGACGAACAGGAGAATGGCCGGAAAACCGGCGCGAAAAAGGATGGGGCAGTGCATGGCGACGGGGCTCAGGGCACGAGGACGATGTCGCCGGGTTCAAGCAGGATGTTCTGTTCGAGGCCCTTGCCCCCCGCGACCTGGTCGTAGTCAAAGGCCAGAAAACGCTGGGCGCCCGTGGCATCGATGCGGATGACCCGCACGGAGCCCGTGGAGGCGTAGGGCGTCATGCCCCCGGCCATGGCCAGGGCCTGGAGCACGTACATGGGGCCGTCCATGGGAAAGACGCCGGGCTTGGCGACCTTGCCGACCACCGAGACCCGCGCGCTGCGCGACTCGATGAGCATGACGGTGACCGGGGCGCCGTGGATGAACTCGCCGATCCGGCTCTCCAGCTCAAGGCGGAGGTCTTCCACGGAACGGCCGGCGGCCTGCATGTCGCCCACCAGGGGGAAAGAGATCCTGCCGTCGGGACGAACCAGGACCTTGCGGGCCATGGCCTCGTCACCCCAGACGGAAACCTCCAACACGTCGCCGCTGCCCAGGGGAAAACGCTTCCCCTGCTCCCCAAAGGCAGACGTGGCAAGGAGCACGGACACGACCACAAGACACAAGATAAAACGCATATCGCACACCTCGACCCCGGACTCGTCCGGAATGTGTTGTTGATGATTCACGCCAGACAGAGAAGATGGTCGCCGAAATTGGGGATGGGCTCCCTGAAGGCCGCGCCGATGATCAGCCCCGCGGCGTCCATGACCTTCCGGCAGGCGACGCAGTCCAGGCGCAGGGGCTTGGCCTGATCCGAGAACTGGAACAGGATTTCGAACTCCCGGCCTTCCTTGAACCGCTCCGGCTCGGCGGTACTGAAACGCAGGCCGAGGCCCGTGGCCGAGACGTCGCGCAGCTGCGCGACGCGGTAGCGCCCCGTGCGGCCATCGCAGTCCGCGGTGTGCACCACGGCGAACACAGAGATGTCATGGCGGGGGGACGATCTGCGATCCTGGCCGGGAAGCGTGTCCTGGGCGGAATGGAGCGGTGGTTGTATCGAAGCGGAATCAGCCGTGACGGGCAAGAAAGCGTCCTTTCCTTTCATTTCGCGTCCATTTTTTGAGTCTGTGCAATAGTTGAGCGGTCGCGGGTCACGGCATCTCCCGTTGCTCCCCCGAACAGTCGGGATACAATGATTTCTTTCCTGCTCGGAAGGGCACACCCCCTCCGGTCTGGATACGCTAACCCCATGGAAGAATTATGCCATTCCAAAAAAATCGGACCAGCGGCCCGTCACACAGGCAGCCACGGGCGCTGACACCCTGCTTCCGCCCCCCGCGGCCCGACCGCCGCAGGGCTTTCCGCGTCCGACGCGACAGGACAGTCCAGCAGGGCAAGACCGCATATCCTGTCCAGCCCGACAAGACCATGCTGCGCAAAAAAGCCGCGCGTCCGGCTCGATCGGACAGCATTCGCCGGCGCGCATTGCGCGCAATGCCCGGCCGAAGCGCGGCGGGCACAAGCATCATCCACGCCCACGCCCACGCAGCCACCCATCACTGGCCCTTGGTCGAATAGGCACGAATATTTCATGCCCCGCGGCGGTGCCGGATGCAGGCCCGCCCCCTCGCTCAGCCATAAACCGGGGCAGCTCCGCCTTCACCAGGCTGCAGACGCCAGACACGACTCGACACACACGATCCGGAACAACAGATGGCCGTCATTCTCATCATCACCACGGACAAGGAATTCGAGCACCGGGCAAGCTCGGTCAGCGCGCGACAGGGGCACCTCTGGGCGTCCCATGCATCCCTGGAAGCGGCGGGCCGATCCTTGAAGGACACGGCGGACCTTGTCGTCGTGGATTTCGACAGCGCCGCAAACCCGGACCTGACCGTGCACAAGCTCACCGCCCTCCATGGCCGGCCAGGCATCCTGGCCGTGACCAGCGACGAAAACACCCCGGATCAGGCCAGGCGCGCCGGGGCCTGGGAGGTTCTGCTCCCTCCGTTCTCCCCCGCGCGCATGGAGGAGGCCATGACGCAGTGTCTGACACTCCGCCAGGCCCGGATCGCGGCGGCCGGCGCGGCGGCCGGCGCGCCGGCCGGCAGCGCCTCCCTGACCATTCCGATCATCCTCGACGCCGCGCACGAAGACGCCCTGCTGCCCCTGCGCACTGTCCGGGACCTGGCCATGCACGAGGTCGAGGCCGCGTACCTGCGCCATCTCATCGCCCAGGCCCAGGGCAGCTTCCAGCGCGTCCAGACCGCCGCCGGCATATCCCGCGCCAGGCTCTACGACCTGCTGAACAAGCACGCCCTGCGCATCGACATGGAATAACAACGACTCCCGGCTGCGTACTGCTTTCCGCAAGATTCTCGCCACGCCCGTGGTTCGTTTCTTGCTCTATACAGCCAGACTGTCTTGCCCCGTTGGACATCCAAGCCGGACCCAAGGCCGCGCATCCACGAAGAGCATCGTACAACACTTCTGCAGGAGCAATCATGGCCCGCTTTTTTTCGTTTCCGGTGTCCCTCTGCGTAATCTTCGTCCTGTGCACCACTCCGGCCCTGGCCTCGGTGGCCGACATCACGACGATCGCGACAATCACGCATGATTACGGCCGGTTTCCCGGCAACACGGATCCGGGTACGTTCTCGTTCCTGGGGCTTACCGGCGGGGTTGTCAGGGAAAGCTCGTTCTCCGATGTCTTCACCTACACGGTCCCGGCCGACACGCTCGTGACGAGCTTTGGGTTGCAAATCTCTTTTGCCTGGACCAACACGGCGCCTCGCCTGAATCCCGAAGACTGGTACGTGACCCCGGGCAAACTCGAACCGGCCAAACAATATCTCCTGGAGGACAGCCGTATTGCGCTGCGCACCCAGGCCTTCACCTTCACCCCGGCAGAGCTGGGCAGCCTCTTTTCCAGCCTGGCCGGTGGCAGCTTCACCCTGGCGTTCACGGAAACCACCAATGATTTCTTGGATCAATTTGGCCTTGGCGATACCTTCTGGCTGGATTCCGCCACCCTCACGGTCTACGGCCAGGCCGCGCCCACGCCACTGCCCGGCGCGGCGCTGCTGCTGGGCTCGGCCCTGATCGGACTGATCGGCGCGAGGCAGCGCCAAAAACGTTAGCGGTCCCGCCACTTCGGCTCGCTCCATGGCCGCCTGTCTTCGGACAGGCGGCTTTTTTTCCGCCCGGCTCGCCACGCCCTCCGCCCTATGCTCCCCAACCCGGCCCGCTCACCCATCATTCGAAATATGTTCATCATGTACAACTCAGTGCATCGGAAATACAAATCCTTGCTTCACATTCAATAAACTTTCGTGTAGCTGGTTGCATCCTTGAATTGCAGTGGACAACGCGTTGCGGAGCGCAAATTGTCATACAAAATAACGAAAACTGGAAACACCCGCAAGCTGTCCTACATAGTTGTCATACATTTCTTAACCGACTGAATCGACACAAGAGACCGCCCTTTTCAAATAAAGCAGGACATATGGCATCGGTACTCATCATCCATGAACGCAGCGACATCTGCGAACTGCTGAGCCCGGTCATCGAAGACCACGGACACGCCTGCGCGGCCCATCCTTCCTGCGCGGCGGCCATCCAGGCCCTTGAACAGACCACCTGCGACATCGTCATTCTGGATATCGACACGGTCCCAAGACCGGACCAGGACATCACCAGCCTGATCCGGACCCGATGCCGCCCCCATGTCCTGGCGATCACCAACGGCCACAGGCCGGAACTCCTGGAGGACGCCATCAGCGCCGGAGCGTGGGACATCATCGTCACCCCCTTCACCCAGGAAGAACTGGAACAGGCCATCAACCGCTGCCTGTTCCATCGCCGCGCCCAACGCGAACACAACGGCAACGGCGGCATCAGGCGCGACACCATCCTCGGAACCAGCGCATGCCTCGACCGCTGCCTGCAGAAAATCGGGGCCGTGGCCCAGAGCAACATAAGCGTCCTCATTCTCGGCGAAACCGGAACGGGCAAGGAGCTCTTCGCCCATGCGATCCATGAGAACAGCGCCCGGGCCGCTCACAAGTTCATCGTCGTCGACTGCACGAACATCCCCAAGACCCTGGCGGAAAGCCTGCTTTTCGGCCATGAGCGCGGATCGTTCACCGGGGCGGGCGAGTCGCGCGAGGGCTTGTTCAAGCAGGCGGACGGCGGCACGATTTTCTTGGACGAGATCGGGGATCTTGATTTCGACGTCCAGAAATCCCTGCTGCGCGTTCTGCAGGAACGCCGGTTTCGGCCACTCAGTTCCAAGAATGAGATTGCCAGTGACTTCAGACTCATCGCCGCCACAAACAGAAACATCGACGACATGGTCAAGCAGGGCGTGTTCCGCAAGGACTTGTACCACCGCCTGCACACCAGCGTCATCCACCTCCCGCCCCTGCGGGCACGCAAGGAGGACATCGAGCCCATCGCCAACTTCCATGTCCGCCGCATTTGCGACGAACTCAAATGCCCGCCCAAAGAGATTTCCCACGAACTGCACAAGGCCCTGACCCTCTACGACTGGCCAGGCAACGTGCGCGAGTTGATCAACATCCTGTACGCGACCCTGCATAACGGCATCGCGGAACACCGCCTCTACCCCCAGCACCTGCCCGTGAGCATCCGCACCCAGGTGCTCCTCAAGCGCCCGGATGGCCCTCCCACGGAAGGCTACCTCGTCAAATCAAAGATCGCGCCTCCCCACCGCGCCCAACCCAACTGCGGCCCGGCCTGTCCCGCCCTCAAGCCCGCCAGGGACCTGCCGCCCAAACCCCGCGTCGCAGCCCCGGCGGACACCTGCGGCAACTTTGGCCCCAGGGCGGCGAACTTCCCGAGCCCCGCCGGCCTGGCCGATCCCGGCCAACGCCACAAGCCGGACAATGGCTGCGCGCAGTTCGAAAACCCCTGCATAACCCTTCCCGTTGGAAGCAACTCTGCCACCGAGAACACGCTCCTGCCCCTGCGGGCGGTGCGAGAACTCGCCATGCAGGAAGTCGAGGCCGTATACCTCAAACGCCTTGCCGTCCGCAGCCAGGGAAACTTCCAACGCGCCCAGACCATGTCCGGCCTTTCGCGGGCGCGCCTCTACGACCTGCTGCACAAGCACAGCATGAGTCTGAACGAAGTCCCCTGCCCCATCACCCTGGAATAAGCGCCCCCGCATCCCTCTCGTGGCCGACGCAACGCACGCGATGTCCGGCCGGCCTTGTCGCCCACCATGGGCGGCATGGCACAACGCAATGGGAAACGACGCTTGTTTCATCGTCATTGGCGTGCGCGCGCAGCACAAAAAAGCCCACCATGGATGCTGTCGGGAAAATTCGAGGCACGGAGATCTTTCCACGCGGCGTGGAATGAAAGGCGCAGAAACGTTTCGCGGGTTGCTAAGCGGCGTATTTGCAGCGACGAGTCAGGTCATTTCGGGGGTGAGGGTGCAGGGTGTTGTCGCGGAGGCTGATGTCCGCCCCAGTCCCTTCGGCACGTGAAGAGCCCTTCACCCGCGAAGGTCCGACCTCACTTGCGCATGCAATACACACCGCCGCTGTACAGAAGCAGCAGGCCGCCAAGGCTGAGGCTCGCCGGGTTGCCCGCAACGCATCCCAAGAGCCCCGCAACTCCGACGACAACGGGAAATGCTCGATAAACATAGTCGGGAAGCCACACTCTCATAAAATAACCCTCTGCTTTTATGTGCAAACCCCATGGGCCATCGCCATCCGCGAAGCTGCGGCAGTGCTTGGCATGTAGCACAAGACAAGTTCTTTACGATACTTCGCTTCATCTAACAACAATACTTCAACCACACAAGGCGCACGGCAATAAATTCTTCCACGGCCAGCGGGAGCATTGCGCGAAACGTGCAGACGCCTGCGCGTTGCCCAAGCGGCTCTCAACCCGCCGGGCATGCCCCGCAGGCCCCGGACCGGTCGCGCCGGGCATGGATGTTTACAGACCGCGGGCATGACTTATCAGCACGCTGCAGACACCCAGGCCGCGCGCGGCCCGTGTCCATCCGCCAACCATGAACTCCCGGAGCCGCATGACCTCTCCAGCACGCCCCGATTCCGCCAGGCCGGGCTTCAATTTCGACAACAGCTACAGCCGGTTGTCCGAAACCTTCTTCACGCGCCAGGAACCCGTGCCCGTGCCCGCCCCGCGCATGGCCGTCTTCAACCGCCCCCTGTCCGATGCCCTGGGGCTGAATACAGAGGCCCTCGCCGGAAGCGATGGCGTGGCCATCTTCTCCGGAAACCGCATCCCCGCGGGGGCCGACCCCATCGCCCAGGCCTACGCCGGCCATCAGTTCGGTCATTTCACCATGCTCGGCGACGGCCGGGCCATCCTCCTCGGCGAGCACATCACCCCCGGTGGCGCGCGCTTCGACATCCAGCTCAAGGGCGCGGGGCGAACCATCTTCTCCCGCCGCGGCGACGGGCGGGCGGCCCTGGGGCCCATGCTGCGCGAATACATCATCAGCGAAGCCATGCACGGCCTGGGCATCCCGACCACGCGAAGTTTGGCGGTGGTCACCACGGGCGAAGTCGTGCGGCGCGAAACCGCCCTCCCCGGCGCGGTCCTGACCCGCGTGGCCGCCAGCCACATCCGCGTCGGCACCTTCGAATACATTGCGACATACGGGGGCCGGGAAGCGGTCCTGGCCCTGGCCGGGCACACCATCCGCCGCCACTATCCGGATCTGCTCGCGGCCGACAATCCGGCCCAGGCGCTGCTGCATGCGGTGGTGCAGCGGCAGGCCGAACTGGTGGCCTCGTGGATGCACGTCGGCTTTATCCACGGGGTCATGAACACCGACAACATGGCCTTGAGCGGTGAAAGCATCGATTACGGCCCCTGCGCCTTCATGGACGCCTACGATCCGGCCACGGTCTTCAGCTCCATCGACCACGACGGCCGCTACGCCTACGGCAACCAGCCCGCCGTGGCGCAGTGGAACCTGACCCGCCTGGCTGAGACCCTGCTCCCGATTCTGCACGACAACGCGGACCGGGCGCTGGAGCTGGCCCGGGAAGCCGTCGACGCCTTTCCGCGGATCTTCCGGCACTGCTGGATCCAGGGCATGCGCGGCAAGCTGGGCCTCTGCACAAAAGAGGCCACGGACGAGGACCTGGCCCAGGACCTGCTTCGTTGCCTGGGCCGCGCCCGGGCCGACTACACCTCGACCCTGCGCGACCTGGCCCGATCCCCGCTCCCCGACACCCCGATCTTCCGCGATCCGGAATTCAACAGCTGGCTCCAACGCTGGCAAAACCGCCTGGCCCAACAGCCCCAGGGGGCAGCGGCGGCTCGCGTGCTCATGAACGCGCGCAATCCGGCGATCATCCCGCGCAACCACCGGGTCGAGGAGGCCCTTCAGGCCGCCGTGACGGATGGGAACTATGCGGTCATGAACAGACTGCTGACAGCGCTGTCCCGCCCGTTCGAAGATCATGCAGAGGACAGGGATTTTCGCGCGCCCGGGCCAGCGGACGCGACATACAAAACCTTTTGCGGAACATAGCGGATTGGGCGGATCGGGCGGATCGGCCCGGCAGCCGGCCGTCGCGTGCCCCTTCGGACAGCGCTAACGCGGAACCCGGGCAGCATTTCCGCCCAGGAGTTGGCGGATCCTGTCCAGCATGGCCATGCTGTCGCAAGGCTTCTGGAACACGTCGGCCGAATCCATGCCGAACTCCGAAATGTCGATGTAGAGTTGAAAGTCCGTGGACCCGGTGTGCAGAATGCAAAGCGGGCACAGGCCCTCCGCCCGGACAATGCGGATGAATTCCGCTCCGTTCATGGCCGGGAGGCGGATGTCGACGACGCACAAGTCCGCCGGTTCGCGGCGCAGGCTGATGAGGGCCTGTTCGGCCGAATGGGCCGAACGGAGGTCGAATTCGTCAAAATCCTCCAGGAAACAGACCAGGGAATTGCGGACGTGCTCCTCGTCGTCGATGATCATGATTTTTCGGGGCATGCGCCCTCCTTTTCCCGACAGGCCTTGCGAACGGGAAGTTCGATGATGAATTTGGCGCCCCGACCCGGACTCGATTCCAGGCGCATGCGCCCGCCATGGCTGCGCGTGACGATGAAATAGGACACGGACAGCCCGAGCCCGGTGCCCACCCCCGGAGGCTTGGTGGTGAAAAAGGGCTCGAAGGCCCGGCGCTGGACCTCGGCGGTCATGCCCGGCCCATTGTCCTCGAGTTCGACCACCACATGGTCCCCTGCGTTCATGAGTCTGACCACGATGGCGGGATCAGGGATTTCCGGCCGGGCCGAAGCCATGGCCTGGGACGAGTTCCGCAGCAAATTCAAGAAGACCTGCTCCAGTTCGGTCTCCGTGCAGTCGATGGCCGACAGCGTTGCGTCGCATTCCCATGTCACGCGTATTTTCTTGAAGTCGTAATTTTTCTTGAGATCGTAATCGTTTTCGGCCAGGGCCAAGGCCTTCTCGACAATGGCCCTGAGCTCGCAGACCTTGCGCTTGGACTCGCTGCGCCGGCTGAAATCGAGCATGTGCCTGATGATGTCGGCGGCGCGCAAGGCAGCTGTCTGAATCGTTTCGACGAATCCGTAGATGCCGCGAACCCCCATGTAGGAGTCCAGCAGGGCCATGTCGAGGCCGATGGCCTCGGCCACCTCCATGTTCTTGGGAAAATCCGGCCGGGTGCGCTGGACCAGGTTCTGACTGTTGGCCATGATGATGCCCAGGGGGTTGTTGATCTCATGCGCCACCCCCGCCGCGATGCCGCCCACGGAAATCATCTTTTCGGTCTGGATCATCATCTCCTGCATGTGCTTGAGTTCCGTCACGTCGCGCAGCACGGCGATGACGCAGCGCTCACCTTCGATATTAATGAACTGACACGACAGCATGCAGTCGATGAAACTTCCATCCCGGCGGCGGAGGATGAATTCGTGGTTTTCGATCCTCCCCGACAGTTCCACGAGATGGCGCACGGTTTCGCGCGCGGAAATGCTGTCGTACAGACCAAGCTCCTGGGCGGTCTTGCCCACGGCGTCAGCCAGGGCATGGCCCGTGACCCGGCTGAAGGCCTCGTTCACGTCGAGAATGCGCCCATCCTCCAGGCGCATGAGCATGACCACATCGGGAGAAAGGCGGAAAAGCTGGGCGAATTTCTCCTCGGACTGCCGCAGCCGTTCCTCGGCCGTTCTGCGGTCGGTCACGTCTTGGCAAATGCCCTCGTGGAAAAGGACCTTGTTCTGGGCATCCTTGATGTAACGCGCATTGTCCTCGATCCAGATGATCCGGCCATCCTTGCGCCGCAGCCGGTAGTGCTCGAAGGAGTCGATGAACTCCGCGTTGTGGCCCAAGATGCCCACCCGCTCCGACTCCCGGACGTAGATCGTCGTCGGAATGTACACGGATTTCAGCTCTTCCAGGCTGTCGTAGCCGAGCATGTCGACAAAGGCTGGATTGGCGTCGACGAAATAACCCTCCGGCGTGGAGCGGTAAAAGCCGTTGGGCATGGCGTCAAAAAGGGTGCGGAATCTGGCCTCGCTCTCGCGCAGGGCCAGAAGGGCCTGCGTGCGCTGGCTGACGTCCTCGATGACGCTGTTGAGGTACAGGGGCTGACCCGCCGCGTCGCGCTGTACCGAGGAGGTAATCACCACCGAGAGAGGCGAGCCGTCTTTGCGCAACAGTTCGGTTTCCAGACTGGCCCCCGTGTCCGAAGCCAGCACCCTGGACAGGAAACCCTGCCGCACGGAAGGATCGACGTAGGAGGAAAGAACCGACGCCCCCCCGTTCGCGAGGAAGTCCTCCACGTCGTCGTATCCGAACATGCGCCCCAGGGCCTTGTTCCCGTCCACAAAGCTGCCGTCAAAGGCGACGCGCACAATGCCCACGGGAGAATTGTCGAAAATGGCCCGGTATTTTTCCTCGCTTTCGCGCAGGGCCTCCAGCTGCCGGTGGATGGTCCGGCCCATGTCCAGGAGGGTCTCGACCAGCGGAGCGAACTCCTCCACATCAAGATCAGGATCGGGCTGCACGTAGTCGCCCCGGGAATACGCCCCGACCAGGGTGTCGAGCACGCGGAAGGGACGGTTCAGGGAGCGCCGCAACAGCCAGGATGCCAAAAAATACTGGGCCACGATGACCAGCAGGGCCACCCCGCTTCCGGCCAGGGCGATGTCCGTCACGGTCCGCATCCGGGACGCCTCGGCCAGCCCCAGGCGGATGAAGCCGATGGTCTGGCCGGCGTGGCGCACCTCGGTCTCGCGAAGAAGAAACAGGGCCTTGCCTGTTTCATGCACGAACCAGGATTCGCCCCGGGCGTCACGCAACTCGATGAATGCCACGCTCTTGTCCATGGCCGTGGCCTGGGCCACGGCCACTGCGCTGTCCCTGTCCAGGGACCAAAACGGAGCCTCCAGGGCCTGGGACAAAAAAACGATGGTTTTTTCAGCCTGGGCCCGCATCATGTCTCCGACCCGCCACGTCAGAATGACAAAAACCACGATGGACACGACCATGACGATGGCCGTGGACAACAACCCCAGAGACAGGGAAAGGCGTTTCGATAGATGATGGCGGGGCTTGTGGGGCATGATGGTCGCACCGATCCTTGAAAATTGTGCTGGTCCGCAACCGTGCCCCATCTGCTGCCGGGCATGGTCGATGAGTCTGCGTATCATCAACGAAGCCATCTTTCGAGATAAAAAACGAAGCCTTGACATGGGACGGTTCGCGTCTGGCATCTGTTTGCGGAACGAGAGGCCGTGATCGGAGTTGCGGGAGATCCGTCCTTGTCATTTGCGAATCAAGCGGGTAAGGAGTCCTGTCTTGCAACAACAACCCCTGAACACAAAGAAAGGTATCCGTCGTATATGGCCAAGGAAGAGTCAATAGAGGTCGAAGGTGTCGTCGAGGAAGCCATGCCCAATGCCATGTTTCTGGTTCGTCTGGAAAATGGCCACCAGGTGCTGGGACATATCTCCGGAAAGATGCGCAAGTTCTACATCCGCATCCTGCCCGGCGACAGGGTCAAGGTCGAGCTGTCTCCCTATGACCTGACCCGCGGCCGCATCACCTACCGTTTCAAATAAGCCCCCGCGGCGAATCGCACGGCACGCGGCCCTTGCGTGCCGTTTTTTCTTGCCCGATCTTTTCTTGTCATCCCCAGGCCCCTGCCGTACCCCAGAACCATGGCCCAGATCGATCTGCACACCCACTCAACCGCGTCCGACGGCACCCTCAGGCCTGCGGAACTGGTGGAATTGGCCGTGGCCGCGGGACTCAAGGCCATTGCCCTGACCGACCACGACACGGTCCAAGGCCTGTCCGAGGCCTGCGCCGCCGGCCGGGATCTGGGCCTTGAAGTCATCGGCGGGTGCGAGTTGAGCGTGGATTCTCCCCACGGCAACATGCACCTCCTGGCCCTGTGGCTGCCTGAACGCCCCTCGCATCTGCAGGCCACCCTGGACCACCTGACCCAGCTGCGCAAACTGCGCAACGAGGCCATCATCAGGAATCTCAACGGGTACGGCGTGGAGATCGCCTACGCGGATCTGGAGGCCATCACCGACGGCGGCAGCATCGGCCGGCCGCACATTGCCCGGCTCCTCGTGGAGAAAGGCTTGGCCGTCAATTTCCAGGACGCCTTCCTGAACTGGCTGCGTCCCGGCACCAAGGGCTACGCGCCCAAGGAAAAACTTTCGCCGCACCGGGCCATCGAACTCCTCAAAGAGGAACAGGCCACGGTCATCCTGGCCCACCCCTGCACCCTGCGCCTGGGCGAGGATGAACTCGAGACCGTGCTGCGGGAACTCAAGGACTTCGGCCTGGACGGAGTCGAAGTCTTCTATTCCATGCACACCCAGGCCCAGACCAACACCTACGCGGGCCTGTGCCGCAAGCTGGACCTGCTGCCCAGCGCGGGCTCGGATTTCCATGGCGACAACAAACCGGGCATCGCCCTGGGTCGGGGCAAGGGCGGTCTGCGCCCGTCCTACGACCTGGTGCGGCGCATGAAACAGGCCCGCCTGGAAAAGGGGCTGCCGTTGCCCGCCTGCGCCTAGCCCATGAATCCGCTACCCGAACTCCTCGTTCCCGCCGGCGACCCCGACAAGCTGGACACGGCCCTGGCCTACGGCGCCGACGCCGTGTACCTCGGCGGGCAGGCCCTGAGCCTGCGCGCCAAGACCGCCGGTTTCTCCTTCCCGCAGCTCAGGGCTGCCGTGGCCACGGCTCATGGCCGCAAGGCAAAGGTCTATTTCGCCCTGAATCTTTTGGCCAGGGAAGAGCATCTGCCCGGTGTGGAGCGCTACCTGGAGGAACTTTCCTCCATGGACGTGGACGCCCTCATCATCGCCGACCCCGGCATCATGGCCATGGCCATGCGGCGCGTGCCGCACATCCCCATCCACGTCTCCACCCAGGCCAACACCGCGAACTCCGCCACGGCCCGTTTCTGGCGCGACCTGGGCGCGCGCCGCGTCAACGTGGCCCGGGAACTCGGCGCCGGCGCGATCCGGGCCATGATGCGCCAGGTTCCGGGATTGGAATTCGAAGTTTTCGTGCACGGGGCCATGTGCATGGCCGTCTCGGGCCGCTGCCTGCTCTCGGCCCACCTGACGGGCCGTTCGGGCAACCTCGGGCACTGCACCCACCCCTGCCGCTACGACTACCGCGCCACAACCGTGCGCCTCGAAGAGCGCCTGCGGCCGGGCAGAGACACCTGGGAGGTGCGCTGCGACGGGGAATTCAGCCAGGTCATGGCCGCCGAGGACCTGTGCCTGATCAAGTACCTCAACTGGTTCCGCGCAAACGCCGTGGCGAGCCTCAAGATCGAAGGCCGCATGAAGACCCCGTCCTACCTGGCCCAGGTCACGGACGTGTACCGCACGGCCCTGGATGATCTGGCCGCCGGAACCTTCCGCCTCGGACTGTACCTGGAGGAGTTGCAGCAACTCGCCACCCGCCCCCTGTCTGCGGCGTTCTTCACGCCCGAGCCCGTGACGCTGCGCCCGGCCCTGTCCCGGGAGCTGACCAAAAACGTCGTCGGCCGACTCGTCGAGCCCGTTGGCCCGGACACGTGGGTCATGGACGTCAAGCACCGCTTCGAGACCGACGCCCCCCTGGAGATCCTGCTGCCCGGTCTGCGCCGACCCGTTCTGAAACCGGGAGAGTACGGGGTGGAGAACAGCGAGGGAGAGCGCCTGCGCACCGCGCATGGCGGCATGAGGGTCATGCTGCGCCGCGAGGATCCGGACTTGGCGCCCGGACTTTTCCTGCGCGCCCACGTGCCCCAGTCTCCCCGCCGAGCCAACCTGTGAACTCCGACGACACGAAGCACAGCATGCGCATCTGGGTCGATGCCGACGCCTGCCCCCGGGTCATCAAGGACATCCTGTACCGGGCCGCCGAGCGGCGCAAGGTGGGATTGACCCTGGTCGCCAATGCGCGCTTTCCCGTGCCCCAGTCGGAATACATTGATTTTCTGCGGGTCGGAGCCGGCTTCGACAAGGCGGACCAGGCCATCGTGGACCTGGCCCGAAACGGGGACCTGGTCATCACCACGGACATCCCCCTGGCCGCGGGAGTCATCGACAAGGGTGGCACGGGGTTGAGCCCCAGGGGCGAACTGTTCACGGAAGAAAACATCCGCAGCCGTCTGACCATGCGCGATTTTATGGATGAACTGCGCGGCAGCGGCGTCATGACCGGCGGTCCGGCCGCCCTGAGCGCCCGGGACCGCCAGGAGTTCGCCAACCAGCTCGACCGTCTGCTGACCGCACGGGGATTCTAGCCCACACGCCGCCCGGCTCAGGCGGAACAATCCATAGAACGGATTATTTTTCGTCCAGCAGGTAGCGCAGCTGCGCCACGGACCGGCCGGTCCGGCGGGCCAGATCCTGCAAGGCCTCGAACTCGGGACGGGCGTAACGCTCCCCTTCGACGGCCATCTCCTTGACGGCCAGATCCCCCCAGGGCGAGGGGCGAATGGCTGCCGCCCGGGGCAGCACGGCCCGGGTCGCCTCGGTGATGCGCAAACCCAGGGTCATGGTCTGGGCAAAGACCTGATCGCGCATGCGGTCCAGGTCCTCGGGCCGGCACTGCACCTGCAACAGGCCGCCTGGCCGGTTCTTCTTCATCACCCCCGGCAGGAAAAGGACGTCCAGGGCTCCTGCTTCCAGCAGCACGCCAAAGGCCCCTCCGATCTCCTCACCCGTCAGATGATCCACGTTGGTCTCCAGAACCATGATCCGCTCCAGACCCGGCCCGGCCCCCTCCAGCAGCAAAAGGCGCAGGGCGTTGGGCACGGCAAGCTCCAGGTTGCCCAGACCCAGCCCGCGGCCCACGATCCGCCCGGCGGGGCCAAGGGCAAACTCGTCCACCAGCCGGTCCACGAGCAACGCCCCCGTGGGCGTGATGATCTCCCCGCGATGATCCGTCGGATACACGGGCTTGCCCAGCAGCAGCTCCAGGGTGGCCGGGGCGGGCAGCGGCAATAGCCCATGCGCGCAGCGCACATTCCCCGAGAACCAGGGCAGGTGCGAACAGGTCACCCGGCTGATCTCCAGCCGCTCCAGAGCCCAGCAGGCGCCGACCACGTCGACCAGGGTGTCCACGGCTCCGACCTCGTGAAAGTGGATCTCGTCCACCTCGCAGCCATGCACCCGGGCCTCGACCTCGGCCAATCGCTCGAAGGCACCCAGGGCGCGGGCCCGGACCCGCGCGGAAAGAGGCAGGGACTCGACCACCGCCGCCAGATCGGCCAGATGGCGCAGGGGCTGGGCGTCAGGAAGGCCGATGTCCATGCGCTTGCCGGCCAGGCCCTTGTCCCTGGCGTCACGGGCCACGATGCCGACGGCGATGCCCGCCTGGACAAAGGCCGCGCGCAACGGCTCGAAATCAAGCCCCAGGTCGGCCAGGGCAGCCAGAAACATGTCGCCGGCAATCCCGGCTGGACAATCAAGATGCAATTCGGGCATGTTTTTTCTCTCTGTTCACGATGTTATCCGCCAGGGGAATGACATGAAAATCGCCGCAGTTCAAATGTCCGCGGTGCCGGGCGACGTGCCCGGCAACCTGGAGGCCATCCGCCTCTGGACGCGGGCCGGGGCCAGGGCCGGATGCCGGCTGATGCTCTTTCCCGAGACCTCGGACCTGGGCTATGACCTCCCAACCATCGCCCGCCATGGACGCGACCACTGGCCCCAGGTCCAAGACGTTCTCTCGGGGCTGGCCCGGGAGCACTCCATGGCCCTGGTCTGCGGTGTCTGCCTGCCGGAACCCGAGGGCCTTGCCAACGCCCTGGCGGCCTTCGGGCCCGATGGCCAAATCCTGGCCCTGTACCGCAAGATCCACCTCTTCTCCACCGCAACCGCCGACGAGACCCGAATTTTCGTCCCGGGAAGCGAGATCGCTTGCTTCGACCTGGACGGGATCCGCTTCGGCCTGTCCATCTGCTACGACCTGCGCTTTCCCGAACTCTTTCGGGTCCAGGCCCTGCGCGGCTGCCAGGCCCTGCTCGTGGCCTCGGCCTGGCCCCGGACACGGGCCGACGTGTGGCAAACCCTGTGCACGGCCCGGGCCGTGGAAAATCAGTGTTTTCTTCTGGGCGCCAACCGGGTCGGAGAGACTGGCGCCTTTCCGTGCGCGGGCCAGTCCATCCTGGCTTCGCCCGTCGGAGAGACCATGCTGGGCACGCCGGACCGGGAGGAACTTCTCCTGGGCGAGATCGACCCGGTACGCGTTCTTTCAGCCAGAAACGCCATCCCCGCCCTGGCCCAACGCCGCCCCGCCCTTTACGGGGAAGTCGCGCGCAATTCGACATCAAGCCTTTGACGCATCGAAGAAAAGACATTAAACATCTGGCACTTTAGACGCTTTTTCAGACACCAGCCACGATTTCGCAAGAACACGGGCGGCAGGGCCGCCTTGAAGGAGAAATACCATGATTATCAAGGATTGGATGACCAAGGACGTGATCACGGTGGACCCCGAATCGTCCATGATGCGCGCGGCCAAGATGATGAAGGAAAAAGGGATCCGCCGCCTCCCCGTGGTCGACGACAAGGGCAAGCTGGTCGGCATGCTCAGCGATCGCGACGTGAAGGAAGCCTCCCCCTCCAAGGCCACGACCCTCGACGTGCACGAGCTCTACTACCTCTTGTCCGAAATCAAGGTCAAAAACATCATGACCCCGCACCCCCTGACCATCCGGGACACGGACACCGTGCTCAAGTGCGCGGCCATCATGCACGACAAAAAAATCTCGGGCCTGCCCGTCCTCAACGACAAAAACGAACTGGTCGGCATCATGACCCAGAACGAGGTCTACCGGGTGCTTCTGAGCATCACCGGCGTGTACCATGGCGGCGTGCAGTTCGGCCTCAAGCTCCCGGACCAGCGCGGCACCCTGAAAGAGGTTCTGGACTGTCTGCGCGGCTACAAGGCCCGGATCATCTCCGTGTTGACCTCCTACGACAAGGTGGAGGAAGGCTTCCGGCAGGTCTTCATCCGCATCAACGACATGGACAAGTCGGTTTTAAACGACCTGCAGAAGGAACTGGACGAGAAATACCACCTGACCTTCTGGGTCCGCGACGGCTCGGCGTCCGCCAACTAAAAAACATCCGGCCCGCCAGATCCGCTGCCCGGCGGGCCGTGACGCGACCACAGGAGGCTTCATGCAAGACAGCTACCCCATCAAGGACACCTTCAACGAGATCGTGAACACCATCCAGGCCGCCCTGGACACGGACTATGTCATCGGCATGCTGGTGGCCGTGGCCCTTCTCTCCTTCATCCTGGGCCGCATGACCAAATAAGGCCGCGACCCGCGACCCGCAGACAGCATTCCCGCCTTGCCGCGGGAATGCTTTTTTTTGCCCCCTACTCCCCCGCCGGCCCGGCATTGCAGGCCAGACGCGGGCAGAACGACAGAACGCCGGGCGTGAGGCGGGTCGAGGCGCCGTTGCCTTCGTGCAGGACAAGGGGGGGAAGGACGCGCAGTCCCGGACGGCCGTTCTTGACGCCCCGGACCAGAACCAGCCGGGCCTCGGAGCCGGCGCGCGGATGCACGAAAAGGATTTCCTTGGGCCGCAGGCGTTCCCTGGCCAGGTGAGCCAGCAGGTCGTCCACGCGCTCCGCCAAGTAAATGAAGGCGCAGGCTTTTTTGTTGCGGAGCAACACGGCGGCAGCGCGCACGAAATGGGCCAGACTTGCCTGGCATTCGAAGCGCGCCACGCTCTTGCCCTGGTCCGGACAGATTCGTCCGCTGCCCGGTTCCCGGTACGGAGGGTTGCAGAGCACCAGGTCCATGGACTCCGGAGCCAGACAGCCGGGGTGGCGCACATCGGCGCAGAGCGGCGCGAAGCGTTGGTCCAGACCCAGGCGGCGGGCGTTCTCCCGGGCATGGGCGAGCATGGGGTGACTAACGTCCAGGCCGATCCCAAAAAAATCGGGGTGGTCCAGGGCCAGAGAAAGCCCCACCACCCCGCAACCCGTGCCCAGATCAAGGACCCGGCCACGCACCGCCTGCCGGCCGGCAAAGGCGGCCAGCAGAAGCGCGTCCACGGAAAAACGAAAACCCGATGCCGGCTGGGAGAGCCCGCGCGGGAAATCCTGCCGGGCCAGCTCCGTCACCGGCAGGGTCATTTTTTCAGCACCCTGCGCAGCCGCTCCATGGCCTCCTGGACATTGGCCCGGCTGTTGAACGCCGAAATGCGGATGAACCCCTCGCCGCAGGCCCCGAAGCCCGCGCCGGGCGTGCAGACCACGGCGGCCTCCTTGAGCAGCATGTCGAAGAAGTCCCAGGAACCCATCCCGCCCTCGATCCAGACATAGGGCGAATTCTCGCCGCCCACGCAGGCATAGCCCAGGGCCGTCATTTCCTGGCGGATGATGGCCGCGTTCTGCAGGTAATGGTCCACCAGGGCCCGGCACTGGGCCTTGCCCTCGGGAGAATAGATCGCGGCCGCCGCCTTTTGCACCGGATAGGACACGCCGTTGAACTTGGTGGTGTGGCGGCGGTTCCACATGGCGTGGAGGCTGTGCGGGTTGCCCTGGCTGTCGTAGGCCACGCAGTCCTTGGGCACCACGGTGAAGGCCAGGCGCGTGCCCGTGAAACCGGCGGTCTTGGACAGGGAGCGGAATTCGATGGCCACTTCGCGCGCGCCCTTTATCTCGTAGATGGACCGGGGCAGCTCGGGGTCGAGGATGAAGGCCTCGTAGGCCGCGTCGAATAGGATGAGGGCCTTGTGCTCGCGGGCGTAATCGACCCAGGCCTTGAGCTGGGGCTTGGTGATGGTCGCGCCCGTGGGGTTGTTGGGATAGCAGAGGTAGATGAGGTCCACGGGCTCCTGGGGCAGGTCCGGGATGAATCCGTTGTCCATGGTTCCGTCCAGGTAGACTAGGCCCTCGTAGCGGCCGTTCACGTTCTGGCCGGTGCGGCCGGCCATGACGTTGGTGTCGACGTAGACCGGGTAGACCGGATCGGGGATGGCGATGCGCACGTCGGCGGCGAAGAGTTCCTGGATGTTGCCCGTGTCGCACTTGGCCCCGTCGCTGACAAAGATCTCGTCGGCGGCCACGTCCGCCCCCCGGGATTGGAAATCCTCGCTGGCGATGAGCGCGCGCAGGAAATCATAACCCTGCTCCGGGCCGTACCCCCGGAAGGTGGAGGCGCTGGCCATCTCGTCCACGCCCTGGTGAAAGGCGGCGACCACGGCTTCGGGCAGGGGTTCGGTCACGTCGCCGATGCCCAGGCGGATGATCTTCGCCTCGGGATTGGCGGACTGAAAGGAAGTCACCCGGCGGGCGATGTCGGCGAAAAGATAGGAGGCCTTGAGCTTCTGATAGTTCTCGTTGATGCGGATCATATGGGTCCTCGTTCGTGGCGTTGTTGCTTGAAGACACAGCACGTAGCCGCAAAGCCCGCGCAGTTCAAGTCAGACGCGTTTGCGCCGCAGGCGCCGGCCCAGGAGGTCGGCGAAGAGACGGGCCTGGCTCACGCCCAGGAAGAGCGCCGCGCCCATGTAGGCCAGGACCCACACGGGGATGAGCAGCAGGCTGGCCGCGCCGAGCCCGGCACTGAGCCAGCACCCCAGCAGGATGCCCAGGCTCAGGACAAAGGACAAGGCGAGGTCGCGGCCGCCCGTGAACCACGACCCGCAATGGCCGCGCAGGCAGAAGGCCAGCAGGAGCACGTTGACCCAGGCCGAGACCGACGAAGCCAGGGCCAGACCGACGTGGCCGATGAACTGCATGCTAACGAAACCGACGCTCACATAAACCAGCAGGCAGAAGAGGGCGATGCGCACCGGAGTCTTGGTATCGCCCAGGGCGTAGTAGGCCGAAGCCAGGGACCGCACGCTGGAGAAGGCGGGCAGCCCGATCACGTAGCCCAGAAGGGCCATGGCCGTGCCGTGCACGGCGGCCGGGGAAAATTCACCGCGCCCGAAAAGCAGAGCGACCAGGGGCAGGGATAGCCCGGCCAGACCTGCCGCCGCGGGCAGATTGACGAAAAGGGTCAGGTTCAGGGACGAGGCCAGGGTGTCCTTGAATTCCTCGCGCCGCTCCGGCGCGGTCAGGGTCGAGAGGGACGGCAGGGTGGCCACGCCCACGGCCACGCCGAAGACGCCCAGGGGAAACTGAAAGAGCCGGTCCGCGTAGTACAGATAGGATACGGATCCCTCGGGCAGGAAAGAGGCCATGCCCGTGCCGATGAGGATGTTGATCTGGTACACGGCCGAACCCAGAATTGTCGGCAGCATGAGCGTGCCGATGCGCCGCACGCCAGCGCCCATGGGCTCCACCGGGCCGATCCAGGAAAACCCCCTGGCCCGCAGGGCGGGCTGCTGCAGAAGCCATTGCCCGACCCCGGCCACGAGCACGCCCCAGGCCAGGTACACGGCCACGTTCCCGCCGACCTGGATGGCCAGGAGGCTGGCCGCGATGAGCACGATGTTCAGGATGCACGGGGCCAGGGCCGGCATGAGGAAATGGCCCATGCTGTTCAGCACGCCCATGCACAGGGCCACGCCGGAAACGAAGAAGATGTAGGGGAAACAGATCTGGACCAGACTGGCCGTCAGGTCGAAGAGTTCGGGCCGCTTGGCCGCGAAGCCCGAAGCGATCAAGAGCGTCACGGCCTCGGGGAAGAGCAGGACGAAAAGGATCAGCATGCCCAGAATCAGCGTCAGCCAGAACTGGATGGAGCGGGCCAGGATGAAGGCGGCCCGATCGCCCTCTTCCTGGCGGACTTTGACGAAGGTCGGCACGAAGGCCATGGTCAGGGAACCTTCGGCAAAGAGGCTGCGCAAGAGGTTGGGCACGCGAAAGGCGACGAAGAAGGCGTCGGCCAGCACGGACGCGCCCAGGGTGTAGGCCATGATCAGATCGCGCACGAGTCCCAGGCCGCGACTGAGGACGGTCGCGCCGGAGACGATGGAGGCGTTCTTGGCGATGGTTCGGTTGGTGGACACGTGGTTCGTCCTTGCCGGTGAAGATGAGGCCGCATGCCCCTGGAAACGACCCCTCACTTATCCGGGGCGGGCCTGGACGTCCACCCGCTTTTACGCGCAAGCCATCCGCTCCACCGGTCCGTCCTGGACAGACCCCGCTCTGCGCCGCTACACGTTGGGCCATGAACATCCCTGCTCCGTTCCGGATCTGCCTTCTCCTGCTCGCGCTGCTCTGGGGCTGCGCCGGACACCGGCCAGCCCCGCTGGCCCAATGGCCTCGATTGGACGAGAACGGCACGGCCCTGGGCGAACGGGGAACCTTTCTCGCCGCCTATGCCGACGGCACGGACGAAGCCCGGGCCGCGAAGTTTCTGCTCGACAACCTGCCCCCGGCCGACCAACTGTCCATGACCGCGGCCGATTTGCGCGAGAATCTCGATTTCGCCTTCCTGGCCCGCCAATCCATGCCCTGGGGACAGCGGGTGCCCTGGGATCTCTTCCTGCACTATGTCCTGCCGCACCGCACCAGCCAGGAACCATTCCAGCCCCACCGGGCCATGCTCTTCCGCGAGCTGGCGCCGCTGTGCTCTTCGGCCCGCAGCATGGAAGAAGCCCTGTCCCGGGTCGGTGCCTGGTGCGCGGCGCGCGCCGAGTACCGCCCGACCTCCCGCCGGGACCTGGGCGTGAGATCCGTGCTGGACGGAGGCTGGGGCCGCTGCGAGGAGACCAACATCCTGTTCGTGGCCGCGGCCCGGGCCGTGGGTCTGCCCGTGCGTCAGGCCATGGTGCCCTGGTGGCAGCACGGGGACGGCAACCACGCCTGGGTCGAGGCCTGGACCGAAAAAGGCTGGCGATTCCTGGAAAGCGGCACGGAATTCACGAAGCTGAACCATACCTGGTACGCGGCCCAGGCCCCGCGCATGGCCAAGGTCGCGGCCCACGTCTACGGCCATCCTGACGACCCCAAGGCCTACCGCAGCGGCGAGGGCTTCGCCCTGGTCGACGCCACCGCCGCCTATGCGCCGACAACGCAGGTCCGGGCCGTGGTGGTCGGAGCCGACAACCGGCCCGTGGCTGGCCGGGAGGTCTGGTTCTCGGTCTACTCCCTGGGCGGGCTGCGCCCCGCGACCAAGGCCACCACCGACGCCCGGGGCGAGGCCGTTGTCACCCTCGGACCGGGCACCTTCTTTGTCTCCTGCGCGGCCAGAAACGGCCTGAACTGGACCCTGCTCGACACCCAGGGCCGCGCCACGGCGGAAATACTGCTGCGCTCCAGCGCCCCCCTGCCGCTGCCCGAAACCCTGCGCCTGTCCCACCCCGGTCCGGGTCCCGACACCTTCACTCCGGGCATCAGCGCCGAACTGACAGGCATCCGCGCCGAACGAGCCGAGCGCTGGAAGCCCCTGCTGGCCCAGGTCCCAACGGAACTGCGCGAGCACCTGCTTCCGGCCGGAGAAACCATGCCCGGATGGCTGCGGCTCCTGCACCGGCCGCAGGACTCCTTGACTCCCTGGATTCAGGATTTGGTCCTTGGTCTGGACGACAAGGATCTGTTGCAGGCCGACCCGCAAACCCTGCCCGAGGATGTCGGCCTCGCCCTGCAAGCCAGAGAGGCCAGCGCCCAGGCCGGTCTGAACTATTCCGACGCCATGTTCCGGGACTTCGTGCTCTCCCCGCGCCTCTATCTCGAACCCTGGTCTGCCTGGCGCACGGAACTGTGGCCCTGGCTCGGAAAGCTGGCCGGGCAGCCCCTGGAAACCCGGCTGGGGGCGATCCGCGCGCGCATCGCCGTCATGCGGCACCTGCCCCTCTTCCTCTTCGGCCCATCCCTGACTCCGGGTCAGTCTTTCGTGTCGGGCTGGTTTGTCACGGCCGGGGACAAAATCGTGCTGGCCGCGGCGGCCCTGCGCACCATGGGTGTTCCAGCCCGCTGCCAGCCTGATTTCGGCGGCGTGGACTATTTCGACGGACAAAACTGGCGATTCTGGATGATCGAGGACCGGCCCCCGGCCAGCGCGACCCTGCACGTCCTGACCAGAGCCGACCAGGAACCCCTGCGCGATTTCGGGCTGGCCCGCGTACAGGACGGATACCTGCGCGTCCTTGACGATCTGCCCTGGCAAAAGAGCGTCCGGGGCTGGTCCTGCGCCGTGCAACCCGGTGACTACGTGATGTTTTCGGCCAGACGCGCCAACGATTCCGTTACGGTCCGGCTCACCCCCTGCACGCTGGAGTACGATTCGAACCTGGAATTGCAACAGCCCTGATTTGGAATGCGCCGACATTGCAAGGCCACCGGCTTTGCCCTAGACTGGGACATCACACCGCTTCAGCACGAGGGGACTTATGGACCGACACATCCTTCTGACCATCAGCGACGACCCCAGCGCCTTGCAGGCCGTACGCTTCACGGCCGCATTCTTCGCCCGGAACGAGCATCTCCGCCTGACCCTGCTCTACGTGGCCCCCAATCCCAAGGCAGGCCTGACCGAATCAGAAATAATCAAGGACTACGGAAACTTGAGCCGAAGGGAAGCGCAAACCAAAAACCTGGCCCAGACCGCCCTGGACAAGGCCGAGGAAATCCTGGTCGGCAAACATTTCCCCGCCGCCAACATCCACAAAAAAATCGCCCTCAAGCAGCATGGCACGGCCCACGACATCATCCAGGAAGGCATCACCGGCCTGTACGACGCCATCGCCCTGGGCCGGCGCGGCCTGTCGCGGCTGGAAGAACTGATCAACGACAGTGTCAGCAAGCAGATCTTCTCCACGCCCATGGACATTCCCCTGTGGATCTGCCGCAACCACGAAAAACCCGCCCGCAGCGTGCTGCTCTGCACCGACGGCTCCCCGGCCAGCCTGCGCTGCGCCGATCATGTCGGCTTCATGCTCAGGGACGAGGACCACGAAATCACCCTCCTGCATGTCGTTGCCCACGCCTCCTCGGCCGTGCCGGCCGAGGCCATCGCCGGGGCCAAACGCATGCTGGAGGACAACGGCATCGCCCCTGGCCGCATCAGGCAGGCCATCGTCGAGGGCGTGAACGTTCACGAAACCGTGCAGCGCTTCTCCCGCGAGGGGGGTTACGGCGTGCTGGCCACGGGCCGCACGGGCCGGGGCGAGACCAGGTCCATGCATCTCTTGGGCTCGGTCAGCATGCACCTGCTCAAGCACCTCGATAATGCGACACTCTGGATCTGCCACTAGGAGGCTGTCCCAAATCTTCTTCTGGCGTCGTTGCTTCGAAAACTTCAAACCCTCGTGTAGGTCTAACTACACGTCGGCCTTGAACTTCTCTCGCGCCTAGCCAGAAAAAGATTTTGAACAGCCTCCAGGCCTGGCCTTGAACGGTCTCCGTAAGTGAGTTGTTTGCGTCAAGTTCAGCAAAATCATACCAGCATGGGCATGACCGCAAGCGGGTCGGCGGGGTCCGGGCAGGGCCTGCCGGCTGTCTGACGGAGCCAGGCATCGTTTGTTTCCCGGCCGTTCGCCGGACGAAGTGCACGCCACTATCCAAAACACAAGGCCGGGAAGCAGTACGAGGCCGACGACGGAGTTCCGGCAGGCTCTGCCCGGATCTCGCCGTCCCGCGTATCACTTCACGCAGATCGGCGGGGCGGATGGGGGCTGTCACGCCCCGCGACGCGTCTCCGCGCGCGCCCGGAACCAGGCCAGCGCTTTCTTCACGAGCAGAGGGAAAAGCCCGAGCAGAGCGAAGGCCAGGAGCAGGCCCGGAGACAGAATGCCGGACAGGGAGGTCAGGTTGCCCAGTTCCTTGCCCGCGTTGACGTAGACCATGGTTCCCCCGAGCATGCCCAGCTGCGAGACCCAGTAGAAGGTCCGCGTTGGCATGGGGGTCAGGCCCATGAGCAGATTGATGACGAAGAAGGGAAAGACGGGGATGAGGCGCAGGGTGAAGAGGTACCAGGCCCCCTCCCGGGCCACGCCCTCGTTGACCGCGGCCAGCCGGTCCCCGAAGCGGCGCTGGACAAGGTCGCGGAACAGGTGGCGGGACATGAGAAAGGCCAGGGTCGCGCCCAGGGACGAGGCGAAGGACACGGCCAGGGTGGCCACCCAGAACCCGAAGACCGCTCCGCCGGCCAGGCCCATGACCGTGGCTCCGGGCAGGCTCAGGGCGGCCATGAGCACATAGCAGACAAAGAACCCTCCGACCATCAGGGCCGGATGTGCCGCGAAGGTCTGCCGCAAATCCCCCACGGAACCCTGCACAACCTCCAGGCTCAGAAAACGACCCAGATCCAGGGCGAAGAAAGCCGCCACGGCCAGAGCAATCCCCAGACCCAGGATTTGTTTCGACTTCATGACTCCTCCAATCCAAAAAGCCTGTCGTGGATGGCCGCGACCAATGGCTGAGGCAGGGGATCCTCCAGGAATATCTCGTACTTGGAAGCCGTGCTGCCGATGGCCAGGACCCGGTTGCCGGCGGCGTCGAGCATGGCCAGGACCGCATCGACGCGCCCCCGCTGGGCCGCGACCCGCGAGCCGATGAGCGACAGGCTGACGCAAGGCACCCCTTCCATGGCTCCGGCGTGTTTCGCGTCGACGACCACCACGGTGCGGCCCTCCACGGACTGGCACAACCGGCAGTCCGGCGGCAGGGGAACCCCGGCCGCGAAGACGATCCAGCGCAGCCGGTCGTGGTAGACCATGGCCTGCAGGGTGTCGCGGTTCAGATTTTCGCTTGAGACGATGGTCCCGATGAGGCCGGAACTGCTCGAACCGGCGGCGATGCGCACACCCAGGCGGCGGGCGTATTCCACGGCGTCGTCCTTGAGCACCTTGGCCCCGGCCGCGGACATCTCGAGCATGGTCTCGTAGTCCACGGTGTCCAGGCGCCGGGCCGCCGGCGCCAGGCGCGGGTCCGAGGTGTAGACCCCGTCCACGTCGGAATAGATCTCGCAGACATCGGCCTCCAGGGCCGCGGCCACGGCCACGGCCGTGGTGTCGGATCCGCCCCGGCCAAGGGTGGTGATCTCGCGGGTCGTGGACACGCCCTGGAACCCGGCGACCACGGCGATCTTTCCCTCGTCCAGAGCCTGGCGCAGCCGGTCGCCCCTGATCTCCAGGACCCGCGCGTCACCGTGGTTGCAGTCGGTGATAAGGCCGATCTGGGAACCCGTGAAGGACACGGCCAGGCCGGGCCGCAGGCCGTTCAAGGCGATGCTCATCATGGCGATGGAGATGCGCTCGCCCACCGAGACGAGCATGTCCATCTCGCGCGGGTCGGGGTGTTCCGCCAGTTCCCGGGCCTGGGCGACCAGGGAGTCGGTGCTTTTGCCCATGGCCGAAACCACGACCACGATCCGGTTTCCTTCGTCGTGCCGGGCCACGATGCGCCGGGCCAGATCCCGGATCTGATCCGGCGTGGCCACGCTGCTGCCGCCGTATTTCTGAACGATGAGGGCCATGTGTTTCTCCGTATAAGGACTGCGCGTAGTTGTGAGCGGATTTTCCGTCAACCGATCACGCCATCTTGACGATGCGCGGGGTGAAGGTCGCGCGGATGCGCACCAGGTCGGACTGGGCGGCCATGACCGCGCGGATGTCCTTGTAGGCCATGGGCGCCTCGTCCAGGCCGCCCGAGAGCAGGCGCACGCCGTTCTCCCGCAGGACGTGCTCCAGATCCCCCTTTCGGAAGCGTTTCAGCGCCTCCTGACGGCTCATGACCCGGCCCGCGCCGTGGGCCGCCGAGCACAGGGCCAGGGGATTGCCCAGTCCCTCGACCACGTAGGCAGGATGGATCATGGTCCCGGGGATGACGCCGAGCATGCCGGCAGCGGCCGGCGTGGCGCCCTTGCGGTGCACGACGACCTCGCGTCCGCCATGTGTTTCCTTCCAGGCGAAATTGTGGTGGTTCTCCACGCTCCACAGAGCCGTGAGACCCAAATGCCCGGCCACGGCCATGTGGATCAGGGCGTGGTTGGCCTGGCTGTAGCGGCCCATGAGTTCCATGGCCGCCCAGTATTCCCGGCCCTCGTCCGTGTTAAGGCCAAGCCAGGCCAGATGGCCCAAAGCGCGCGGCAGCTCGGAATGCAGCCGCCGGGCCAGGAGGCTGTAGTGCTTGGCCACCTCCCCGCCCGTGCCCCGGCTGCCGCTGTGGGACAAGAGGGCCAGGTAGGTTCCGGCGGTCAGGCCGCCCAGGGCGGCGGGCACGTCCAGCACCCCCCACTCCACGAAATGGTTGCCGCCGCCGCTGGTCCCGAGCTGGGCCCAGGCCGTGTCCTTCATGCGCCGGGTCACGGGCGAGACATCCCAGTCCTCGCGCATGACCGGATGGTCCTTGGGGATCTTGAACCGGCTGCCCACCCCGAAGCGCGTCTCGGCCTCCAGGGCCTGGGCCAGTTCCCCGGCCCCGGATTCGACCAGGTCCGGGCTGACGGCGAAGACGCTCATCTTCATGCGGCAGGCGATGTCCATGCCCACCCCGTAGGGGATGACCGCATCGTCCACGGCCAGGACCGCGCCGATGGGCAGGCCGTAGCCGACATGGGCATCGGGCATGAGCGCGCCGCTCACGGCCACGGGCAGGCCGCAGCCGTCTTCCAACTGCCGCACGGCCAGGGGGTCGAGATCCTCGCCCCAGGACCGCCAGGGAACGGTTCGGGTCACCGCGGACCGAACGTCGGGTCTGGGAAGGGAATCGGCACGGGAATCAAAGGATCTGCTGCGCCCGTTCAGGGCGGCGGCGAGGTCGCCCAGGACCGGATGATCCAGAAACGCCCCCGGCTCCTCGGCCAGACCGGAAAAAAGACGGCGCAGGGCCTTGGGAGGCACTCCGTCCTCCTTCAAAACGCCCACGCAGGAGCGCACCACTGGCAAAAGCGCTTCGGGAATGCCCAGGGCGGACAGACGAAATGGCAGATCTTTTTTCTTGGCCATGAGCGCACCCCCACGCGGATCCGGACATTCTCCAAGCAAAGTCTGGTAATCTGGCTAGGCCCGCACGGAGCGCAGAATGAAATTCCGGGTTTCCTCGAACAGGGAGGGGTCGCTGAACGGGCTCAGGAATACGGTGCGCACGGCTCCGACAATGGACGCGTAGATCATCAGGGCGCAGTCCCGCGTCGCGACAGGGGCGACGGTGCCATCAGCCATTCCACGCCGAAGGTTGACCTCGATTTCCCGGATCAGTTCCTCGAACTTGGCCCCGATCTTGTGACGGTCCAGGTGCGGATTGTCGTCGCTGAAAGGCGAACAACGGATCAGGGTGGGAAAGGTGGCTCGGTTGTCCAGGGTGTAGGCGAGGTAGGAGGTGACGAAGATGTCCACGGCCTGCAGCCCGTTTTCGGCCGTCTGTCCGTCCCGGCGGATGCGCGCCAGAACGGCGTCGATCATCTCCTGGCCTGCCACCAGAAAGAGCTGTTCCTTGTTCCCGAAGTAGTGGGAAACCAGCCCAAAGGCCACTCCCGCCCGCTGGGCGATCATACGGATGGTCGTCCCGGCGTACCCGTACTCGGCAAAAAGGGCCTGGGCCGCCGTCAGAATTTCGTCACGTTTGTTCACAGCGTTTTTCCTTGTCAGAAGGGTGTTCCCGTTGGGGCAAGTCCAGTTCAAGGCCGACCGGACAATGATCCGAGCCCGGCACGTCAGCATCGATCCAGGCCGCGCGAACAGCCGGCCGCAGCTCGGCGGAGACAAAGAAATAGTCGATCCGCCAGCCCACATTGCGGGATCTGGCCCCGAAGCGGTACGTCCACCAGGAATACGCGTCCTGTACGTCGCCGTTGCAGAGTCGGAAGGTGTCCAGGTAGCCGTGGTCCATAAAACGGTCCATCCAGGCCCGTTCGATGGGCAAAAAGCCCGAGGTGGTCTCGTTGGCTTTGGGGTTCTTGAGGTCGATCTCGCGGTGGGCTGTGTTGAAGTCCCCGCAGACGACGATGGGCTTGCTCCGCCGCAGTTCCTGGGCGTGGGCGAGAAAGGCGTCGTAGAAGCCCAGCTTGTAGTCCAGCCGGTCCTGGCTCATCTGGCCGTTGGGGAAATAGATATTGAAGAAATGAAAGTCCTGGAATTCAAGACGGATGACCCGGCCTTCGCCCTGGTAACGGGGGTCGGGCAGGCCGCGATGCACGGACAAGGGCGCGGCGCGGGTGTAGCAGGCCGTGCCGGAATAGCCCTTCTTGACCCGGGCCGCGTTCCAGAAACAGCTGTATCCGTCGAACAGCCGCTCGGGACCGGCCTGCTCCTCCAGGGCCTTGACTTCCTGCAGGCCGAGCACGTCAGGAGCGGCACGTCCGAACCAGTCCCGGAAGCCCTTGCCCAACACGGCCCTGAATCCATTCACGTTCCAGGAATACAGGCGCAAACTCATGCCGTGCTCCGCAGGCAGGCCATGAGGCCTGCCGGGGTTTCCTCGATGCGCACGTAGCCGCCCGCGGCGAAACTGCCTGGATTGAGGACATGGGAACGGCCGATATGGTCCTCGCCAGCGCCCTCGTGGATATGCCCGGTGACGACCACGGCGGGCTGGTACTTTTCGATCAGGGCCCTGACCCCGGGGCTGCCGACATGCAGGCCCGAAGGCAGCCTGTCGACCGTGGTCCCGTGCGGCGGCGTGTGGACCATGAGAATGATCTGGGCAAAGGCGCCGGCCGCATCAAGCACGTCGCGGGTCCACTGCGTGATCTGCTCCTCGCGAACCTCCGACGGGGTGCCGAAGGGCGTGGGCGTTGAATAGCCCACGGCGGCCAGACCGACTCCCCGGCCCAGGTCCGTGACCCGGGCGTGCACGTTGACCTTGTCCTCGTTCAGGACCCGCTCCACGGCCTGGGTGTCCATGTTGCCGATCTGGGCCAGGATGCGCGGATTCCTGGCCGCCACGGCAACGAGGATGCGTCTGGCCCCCTCCCGCGTGCCGGCGTTGGTCAGGTCCCCGGACAAGAGCACGGCGCTGGCCTGCTCCAGCCCTTCGATCCGTTGCGCCGCGTCGATGCGGTCGTGAATGTCCCCAAACGCGATCCAAAAGCGGTTTCCCATTTGCCTCTCATTCCTTCTTTGCGTAGTTGTCCTGGCGTCGAGGCATGGTAAAGGAGGCGCCATGGTCATGCAAGAGCCTAGCAAAAGTCAGTTGCGAAACGCCTTAAGAGGCCTGCGCCAGAACCTGCACCCGGATCTGGTCAGGCAGGACAGCGCGCGCATCCGGGCACGCCTGCTGGAACTGGAACAGGTCCAGGCCGCGCGCTCGGTCATGCTCTACCTGCCTACCAGGGGCGAGGTCGACACGTGGCCCTTGCTGGACCACTTCTGGGCTCACGGCACCGAGGTCCTGCTGCCGCGTTGCCGCGTTGAACAACCTGGCGTCATGGACATCTTCGCCGTGACTTCGTCCCGGGACTTCGCCCCGGGCTGCTTCGGACTGATCGAACCGAGCCCCCTCCTGGCCCGGCCAGTGCCCGAGCCCAGACCCGACGTGATCCTCGTTCCGGCTCTGGCCTTCGACCGGAAGGGCTACCGGCTCGGTTTCGGAGGCGGCTACTACGACCGATTCCTGCCAACCCTGTCCTTTGCCCCCCTGCTCATCGGGCTGGCCTACCGCTTCCAGGTTCTGGACCGCCTGCCCGTCGACCCCTGGGACTGTCCGGTGCACCTCGTGACCACCCCGGACCATACCCTGCACTTCACCGCGGAGACATGAACATGGAATTTCTGGATTTTCGTTTTCCCGGCCTGGACAATGTGCGCTGCGTCTTCACCACCAGAAACGGCGGCCGCGGCACCGGAGCCTATGCCCTGGGCAACGTGTCGCTGGAAGTCGGAGACGACGAGGCGACCGTGCGCGAGAACCGGGCCAGCCTGCGCACGGCCCTCGGGTTCACGGTCTGGCAGGAGCTGCGGCAGGTCCATGGGCAGACCATGTTCGCCGAACTGGAAGAGGATTGTTTCAACGGAGCCAGCCTTGAAGGCGACGGACTGTGCGCCAGCAAGCCCGGCCACGCCCTGGTCGTCAAGACCGCGGACTGTCAGGCCATCCTGCTGGCCGACACGGCCGGGAAACACGTGGGAGCCCTGCACTGCGGCTGGCGGGGCAACGCGGGGAATTTTCCGGCCGCAGGGGTGCGCGCCTTCTGCGCCCGCTACGGCGTGGACCCGACGGATGTCCTGGTCGTGAGGGGACCGAGCCTGGGCCCGGGCAAGAGCGAGTTCGTCAATTTCGAGACGGAATGGAATCCCATGTTCAAGTCCTACTTCAACCCCCAGACCCGCCGGGTGGATCTCTGGACCCTGACCCGCAACCAGCTCATGGGCACGGGCATCCCGGCCCGCAACATCTTCTCCCTGGACCTCTGCACGGCCTCCTCTCCACAGTTCTTTTCCTATCGCCGGGACCGCGTCACCGGCCGCCAGGCCGGTCTGATCTGGATGGAGTGACGCTGACCCGCAAAAAAAAACCGGCCGCACCGCTGCGGCCGATTCATCTGGAGCGGGTTGAAAACCCATGCCCCCCTTGATGCACGGAATGACCGGATGACGACGCAGCCGGAACGTTTTGTCGAGCGGTCCCCTAGCCCTTGCGGCTCAGCACGCGACGGTTCAAGGGCGTGACAAGGGCTCCGTTACGATACCCGCCAAGGCGTTTGGTCTCCGAACGAAGCTTGAGCAGTTCCTCTTTCAAGGACTGATGCAGCGCCCTGGCCTCATGGCGCAAACGGGAATTCATGTCCTGGATGAGCAAGACCTTGTCCAGGAAGTCATCCCCCTGCCGGGCCGGGCCATCCCCAAGAAAGGCCGCAATGGCTTCTTCCCGCTCCTGCAACATGGAGCCGAGCCGGACCGTGTCCCGATCGGCGATGACGGCGGATTCCTCCCGCCCAAGCCCCATGATTCGCTCGTAGGCGTCGCCGGACTCAGCCATGACGTTCCTGCCTGACGGCGTCCTTGACCGACTCGCGCAGCTGGGCAACGATGGCCTTGGTCTTGTCGACCAGGGGCAGGTATTCGTACTCCAGCAGATCGGCCAGAAGAATCCAGTCCTCGTTTTCCTGAATCTCGATCATCTCCGAGAAAAGTCCCGACAGATCCGCCAGGGAGGCCTCGAACTCCGCGGACGAATTCGTGGCGAACTCGTTGCGGAGCACCCCGACCATGGACAGGAAGTCGCGGTTGACCTCCAACAGATCCCCGTAGAGCTCCAGGGCCTGGGAATCGTCGGCCTGACGGAAGAAATCCGCGACCTGCCGGCCGGCCTTGCTCATGAGCGTCACGACCTTGTAAAGCTCGCGAGTGATGTTCTGCGCCATTTCCGAGCTCGACACGGAGACAAACTCGACCCGGCGAATTCGGGCTGCGTCCATGTCCTCGGCCTGATGAGGATAAATTTCCGAGAAGGCCTCGTCGTTGACCAGCACGTCGGTCACGACACGGCTGCTCATGCGTTTGTCTTCCATGACTTTTTCAATGATCTGCTCCAGGTTCTGAAAGTGGCGAACCTCGAGGGGACTTTCCTGTCCGTCGATAATGATCATATTCCTGTCCTCCGCATTGTCTGGGGATAAAATTGCCGCATGCCTGTTTCAATCAACATTCATGCCAGCGCGACACGACGCAACAAAATCGAGAACAATTCCCGGTATGTTCCGCACACGGCGAGGAATGCGGCCAGACTCACGGACTGGTCCCGGGACTGGAAGCGCCACATGGGACCAAGGACGCCCATGGCCTGATTGCCGACCAGCCGGTCCTCGAGATGCTGACAGTTGACCAGAAATTTGGCCCGCACCGGCGCGTCGGGACGGAGTGTCAGCAGCCGGCCCTGTTCCTCGACCAGGGTCAAAAGGAGCAGGCAGCGTTGCAGATCCTCCTCCAAAACATCGCGAAACGTCGAACCGGCACCGGGCCAGGACGGCTGCATGGATTCCCAGCCCTGGTCAAGAAATTGACGATAGACATCGCGTTGGATGCGGATCCAGCGACTGCGGTCCGACGTTTCGTGCCCGGACAGGGAAAAAAGATCCATGAAGCCCTGTTCGTCCCGCCCGGCCTTCCACACCCTGGCCCCGAGTCCGGCGGGAACGTCCCAGAATCCCGAGGCGAGGTGTCCGGCGAGCATGGCACCCACCTTTTCCCCGTCGATCAGATCGCGGCAGGCCAAGCCGTGCGGACACTCCTGGCCGAAGGAACAGGGATGGCATGGCAGATCCGGCTCCAGGCTTACACTGCCCTCCAGATACGGGCCCGTGTCGAAGGGCTGGGCCGTGGCCAGAAAAACCGCGGCCACGGGCACGCCCAGTCCGGCGGCCAGATGCATGGTGCCGGTGTCGTTGGTCAGGAGCAGTTCCATGCGCGAGAGCACGGCGGCGAGAACTGGCAGATCGGTCTGACCGGTCAGATCCGTGCAGGGGAAATCGGCCTGGTCCACGAACTCACGGGCCAGATGCCTTTCGGCCGCGGTGCCCAGCAGGACAGCGGAAAGCCCCTGGCGCGCCCACAGGACACGGGCCGCACGCACAAAGGCTGACACGGGCCAGCGCCGATAATCCTGGCTGGCTCCGAGCTGAAAGGCCACGCATCCCCTTCCCGCCTTGCCCGACATCAATGCGTCGGCCCGCTTCAGGGCGGCGGGTTCAGGGGAACGCAGCCGGAACTCGCCGGGTTCAAGACCGGCCACGCGCTGGAAGAGGTCCACCAGGTTGAAGGGGCTGCAGCCGCGATAGGTCGAGGCCGCCTGCAGAAAAACGGCCCAGGGCGTGGAATGCTGGCCGAAGCCGTGGTCGTCCAGCCCGAACCCGGCCACCTCGACGCCCCCGAGAATCCGGCCAAGAAGCCGCGCGGGCAGGGTCGGGGTCAGGTTCAAGACCCGGCCTCCCGCCGTCTCGTTGTCCAGCCAGGAGGTCAGTTCCGCCAACGCCAGCGGCCACCCCTGGTCAAGCCGCGCCAAAAGCCTGGCTCCGGGCAGGACCCGGACCTGGCCCACATCGCGCAACAGCCGAGCGGCCCCCTGGAACGAGTCCAGGCAGACCAGGCTTGCGCTCTCGCCCCGGGCCGCGAGTCCGCTGAACACGGGCTGGGTCTGGAGCAGGTCCCCGAAGCGGGTCAGATTGATCACCTGGGTATGCATGAACCGCTTCAAACAAAAGCCGTGCCAAACATGGGGAGCCTTTGCCACGGCCCGGATCAGTCCTGTCTCTTGTCCAGAACCTCGTTCTTGAAGGTGTCGAAGCGGGACGCGGCCCGGATGGCGGTGCCCGCGAAGGCCAGAAAGGAAAAGAAGATGAGGGAGATATTGAGAATCAACCAGCGGTCCTGACGCAAGTCGCGGCCCAGGACGACATGGTCCGGCGCCAGGTAGTAGACCCCGGCAGAGACGACACCGGCCATCAGCAGGGCCGCGATCTCGTAGATGAGCAGGTATTTTCCGGACAAGAGCAGAAAGAGGATGCCGTTGCGCACCCCCTGCAGCAGAAGCAGATTTTTCTCCAGAACGGCCAGGCTGCGCTCGGCCTCGCGCATGGCCTCGTGCCCCTGCCGGAACTTGTCAGGAACGTACAGGTCGAGATGGCCGATCAGATTGAGCCGTTCCCCGCAGGCATTGAAGAGCTTGTTGAACCCGCCCATCATGGACGGGAACGGAAACCACGAAGCCTCGCGCTGGATGATCTTGAGACGGTCGTGAATGGCCGCGCGACGATTGGACAAGTCCTGGATGTCCCTTTTGACCCGGGTCTGGATGTCGGCCTTGATGGCGATGGTCCCGCGCAAGAGTTTGGCCATGGATGCGTAGTTGTTGATTCCGGAATGGGCGGTCAATTCCTTTATGCGTTCGTGAAATATCGCGTAGGAGGGATGATCCGAAGGAAGCCACCGGGCCAGCAGATCTGGCAGATGGTCCACCGTGCCGATGACTTCCGCCGCGCTGGTCCGGGCGTCCTCCCAGATTTCCCACAAATCCGTGGACAGATGGGAACGCCCACCCTCCAACTCCGGGTCCAGCAACGCGGCGCTGAAAAAATCCGGATCGCTCCTGATCAGCTCGCGCAAAAGGGCCTGGGCCTCGTTCAGATACCCGGACTTGATCAGACAGGCGGCCTGCCGATAGCGGGCGTGGAGAAAGCCCGGCGACTCGCTCAGGGCCCGCCCGTAGATGCGGATGGCCTCTGCATAATCCCCGCCCACCTCGCGCAGACGCCCAAGGAGGAGCAGGATGTAGGAACGCTGCAGACTGGTGTAACAGAGGAGTTCGGCCTCTTCCCAGAATCCCGCGGCACGCTTCATCTCCTCGCGCTCCAGGGCCATGAAGCCCAGCAACACCCGCGGCTGGTAGTTCTTGGGCGAATTCACCACCACGCGCTCAAGCTTTTCCATGGCCCGGTCCTGGCTGCCCGCGCGCAAGAGGTTCAGGGCGTCCAGGAGGTGCTCGTCGCCCTGGGCCCGCTGATCCTCGATGCCACGCGGCCATTCCTTGCCCTTGGCCCGCCAGACCATGACCACCATGCGCAGCTGGCAGACCATGTTGATCTCGAAAATGGCGCGCAGCACCTGGGCCGGCTGGCTTTTGGCCTCCATCATGGAAACCAGGCCGGCGCCCACGTCCGGAGCGAGAGTCTTCTCGATCTCGACCAGGGCGTCTGGCAGGGACTTCATGTCCAGGCGTGCGAAGCGGGACATCTCGCTGACCTGCACATTGCCTGCATGGAGGATGCGTGAGGGGCATTGCCCTGGGGAGTGCGAACGCAGACCGCAATAAAAACACGGCGTTTTGCCCCCCGCAATCAGGGATGCGGGCAGAAAAACACTCAGGCTGCCGCGACGACGCGCGGACTGGCTGGAGTGAAAACGGACCTGGAAAAGATCCGACAGCTTCGAGCTGTTCATGGAGGCGCGCGAGTCGACGGGGACAATCCGCGGATCGGCCATCTGCCATACCGTGGAGAGAGGCAGGTACACGGCGTTGGGTTCGAGAGGCTCCAGCAGATAGCGCACCTTGGCCGTGAAATCCGGGGAAAAGGAATGATCGCCCATTTCCACGGCCATGTATTGGCACGGCCAGATCGGCAGGGTCTTGTCGTCCAGGAAGGCCAGGATGTCGGCCGTGAGGCGGCCCATGCTTCGCACGGACGTGACGCGCACGACCACGCTCTGGTCGTCGGCGTGCAGGTAGGAAACCTTGCACTGGATGAAAAGCCTCTCCAGACGTTCGAAGTATGCTCTCCAGCCCTTGGCGAAAATTTTGTCCGAGCGGGAACCCTGGGGGCGGATGATCCACAGCCAATTCAGGCTGTACGAAACACTGACCTGTTCACTGCTTTCCAACTCGAACCAATCCCCGGACAGGGAGTCGGGATTGTGCACATGCTTGAAGGACAGCCCGGCCAGGCTGCGCCCGGCCTCGCGCAGGCGGGCGCTGACGCGCACCACCAACCGTTTGGAAAAATCCATGCACAGGGCGTGCAGGTCGGACTTGATCTTCAGGGACTGGGCCAGTTTGTCGTCAACAGTCAGGCTGCCTTCAAAAACCGTGATGGACGTGGCCATGGGATGGAGCCGGGCCCAGTTGTGCAGCCGGGCCAGTCCGAGCATGACCTCGGGGGAGGGAAAATACCACAGGGTCTGAGTCGGCTCCTCGGCCAAAGGCCAGCCGCCTATGTCGGCCAGGGATTGAAAGAAACTTGCGGGCAGGGGCTGGGCATGGACCAGCCAGCAGACATAGCCGTTGCAAACGAGCTTGGGCGTGCCATTGCCCGTGACCTTGGCCAACAGGGACTCGATGCAGTTCATACGACCCTCCCAACGCACGGACTCCGGCCCTGGTTCATTCGGACGCAATCCATGGGCCAACATGACACGCACCACCGTCGAGCGCAACCCGAACGTGAACCTTTGCGACTTGACGGCATGGGACGCTTTTCCTAGTCAAAACCCCTGAGCAAAACCCCTCCCGCCCAAGGAACGCGCATGTTTTATTCTTTCTTTCGCGACGAACGTCTGACCATGCTGCATCGACTGGTGGACCTGGCCCTGGAGGAGGACGGACGCGATCTGACCTCTGAGGCCTTGTTCCCGCCCGATTCCCTGCTTTATGCATCCATCGTGGCCAAGCAGGACTCCCTGGTGGCCGGGCTGCCCCTGGCCGCCATCGTGCTGGAGCGCATGGGTTGCGCCTGTGCCGATGTGACCCTGCTGGCCGCCGATGGAGACGCCGTGGAACGCGGCCGGGAGGTTGCGCGCATTCTGGGTTCGGCACCGGTCTTGCTGAAGGCCGAGCGGGTCATCATGAACTTCATCTGCCATCTCTCGGGCGTGGCCAATGCCACGCGCAGCTTCGTGCAGGCTGTGGAGGGCACCGGCGTGCGCGTTCTGGACACCCGCAAGACCTCGCCCGGCCAACGCTACCTGGAAAAATACGCGGTGCGCATGGGCGGCGGGATCAATCACAGGGCTAACCTGCAGGAAATGCTCATGCTCAAGGACAACCACATCGACCAGGCAGGCTCCATCACCAGAGCCGTTACCTCCCTGCGCGCGGCCTATTCACCCTGTCCGCCCCTGGAGATCGAATGCCGGACCCTCGCCCATGTGCGCGAGGCCGTCAGTCTCTCCCCCGGCCGCATCATGCTCGACAACATGCCCCTGGAAATGGCCGCCCAGGCCCTGGCCCTCATCCCTTCCCACATCGAGTCCGAGATCAGCGGAAACGTGACCCTGGACACCATCCGCGCCCTGGCCGAACTCCGGCCGACATATATTTCCAGCGGCGCCATCACCCATTCCGCCTCCGTGGCGGACTTCTCCATGCGCCTGCGTCAACGCAGCAGCGAGGAAGCATGAATACAGACATCGACGCCATCAGGACGCAATGGGGTGGAAAACTGTGCATCCTCGCCCACCACTACCAGGCCGACGAGGTGGTCGCGCATGCCGACATCCTGGGCGACTCCCTGGAACTGGCCCGGCGCATCGACGGCCTGGAGGCCGAACACATTGTCTTCTGCGGCGTGCACTTCATGGCCGAGACAGCTGCCATCCTGGCCCGAAAGGGACAACGGGTGCACATCCCCGACTCCGGAGCCAGCTGCGTCATGGCCGAGATGGCCCCCGCGCCGCTGGTCGAGACGGTCATCAGCCGTTTGAACGCTGGAGAACGCCGCATCATCCCCCTGACCTACGTCAACTCCTCCGCCGCCGTGAAGGCGGTCTGCGGGCGTTTCGGAGGCAGCGTGTGCACCTCGGCCAATGCCGCGACCATGCTGCGCTGGGCCCTGGACCAGGGCGACGGGGTGCTCTTTTTGCCCGACGCCAACCTCGGCCGCAACACGGCACGCACCCTGGGCCTGGCCGAAAGCGAGATCATCCATGTGGACGTGCGCGGCGAGGGGGGGCTGGTCATGCCCGCCAGCCCCGTCCACAGGTTGTTCCTGTGGCCGGGATTGTGCGCCATCCACGCCAAATTCCACCCTGCACAGATCGAGCATATCCGAACCGCCCACCCAAAGGCCCTGGTCCTGGTCCATCCGGAATGCGCTCCCGACGTCGTGGCCCTGGCCGACGGAGCCGGTTCGACCTCCTACCTGATCCGGGAAGTGGCCGCGGCAGCCCCGGGAGCCCTGATTTTCGTCGGCACGGAATTCAACCTCGTCGACCGACTGCGCGCCCGGCACCAGGACAAGGATGTCCGCCCCCTGCGCACGGCCCTATGTTCGAACATGGCCAAGATCACCCCGGCCAAGCTGCTGGACACACTTCGCAATCTTGAACAGGCTCCTCCCGTGCAGGTGGACGAAGCCGTGGCCGCCCAGGCCCGCCTGGCCCTCACCCGCATGCTTGCAGCCTGCCGCTAGGAACACGCCATGATTTCTTCCCGCATGAAAACCGAGATCCTCGTCATCGGCTCCGGCATTGCCGGATGCACCGCGGCCCTTTGTCTGGCCGACAAGGGACATGAAGTCACCCTGCTCTCCTCTGGAGCTCGCCTGGACAACGGCAACACGGCTCTGGCCCAGGGCGGCATCGTCTACACCGGCGCGGAAGATTCCCCGGAACTCCTGGCCGGCGACATCCGCACGGCTGGATCGGACTACAACCACGACGTGGCCGTGCGCCTTCTGTGCGAGAAAGGCCCCGAGGCCGTGGAGCGGATACTCTTTGACCGGGTGGGTGTCCCCTTCGACAAGATCGGGAACGGGGACTGGTATCTGACCCGCGAGGGCGGGCATGGCGTTCGCCGCATACTGACCTGCGCCGACTACACCGGCCGGGCCATCCAGGACAGTCTGATCGCGGGTGTGAAAGCCCACCCCAACATCCGCGTGCTGACCAACCGCACGGCCATTGATCTTCTGGCCACGCGCCACCACTCAACCAGCCTGGAGTTCCGCTACCAGCTGACCAACCAGTGCGTGGGCGCCTACGTCTTCAACGCCGAAACCGGTGAGCCGGACACCATCCTGGCCGATTTCACCATCCTGTGCACCGGGGGCCTGGGCCAGATTTTCCTGCACACGACCAATTCCGCAGCCTCCATCGGATCGGGCCTGGCCATGGCCAACCGGGCCGGCGCCACGGTCATGAACCTTGAATACATCCAGTTCCACCCCACGGCCCTGTTCCACCGCGCCGACCGGAAATTTCTCATCTCCGAGGCGGTGCGCGGCGAGGGCGCGCGGCTGTTCAACGCCAAAGGCGAACGCTTCATGACGCGCTATGACGAACGCCTCGAACTGGCGCCACGCGACATCGTGACCCGGGCCATCGTCGACGAGATGCTGAAGACAGGCGAGGACTGCGTCTTTTTGGACGCGGCCAACTACGTGGACAAGAACCTGCTCAAGCGCTTCCCGACCATCCACCAGAAATGCAAGGACATCGGCGTGGACATGTCCAAGGATCCCATCCCGGTGGTCCCCGCCGCGCACTATTCCTGTGGAGGGGTGCTCGTCGACAGTCGAGGCCGGAGCACCCTGGACGGGCTCTACGCGGCCGGTGAAATTGCCTGCACGGGCGTGCACGGGGCCAACCGTTTGGCCTCGACGTCCCTTCTCGAGGGGCTCTTGTGGGGAATGAACGCGGCCGAGGACATCGCCACGCGCTACGACGAGCACTGCGTGCTGAGCAAGCGCCTGCAGGATTCCATCGCGGACTGGATCACCTCGGGCAAGACGGGCATGGAGGATCCGGCCCTCATCAACCAGGACTGGGCGACCATCCGCAGCACCATGTGGAACTACATGGGCATCATGCGCACCACGCCGCGTCTGGAACGGGCCTTCGAGGACCTGCGCAACCTGAACAAGCGCCTGCACTCCTTTTACAAGTCCATCCGCATCTGCAAGGAATCGGTGGATCTATTCCACGGCTGCCAGACCGCATACATCGTGACCACCTCGGCCCTGCGCAACAAGACCAACCGTGGCTGTCACTTCCGCAAGGATTGAGACGCGTTGGATTTCAGAGCGGATTGGACCGGGATTCACCCAGCAGCGCCCGAAAAACCGCCGCCCCCTTGTCCGCCTCCATGACGGCCAATGACGCGCCCTCGACCTGCAGCCAAGCCACGAGCAACCCCAGACAAACCAGATTGCGCTGCAGGTAGACGTCCTCTTCACTGGACCGCACGGCCTCCAGATAATTTCCCCGCGATTTCACCTCGAATCCCTCGCCTTCCATGACCGTGCGCACGATTTTTATGCGCCGAAGACGATTCTCCAGGACGTCACCGCCGAACATGCACCGAAACTGGACGTATTTTTTCCTGGCGTCGTCGCAATGGCATTCGACGGCATACAGGTTCTGCTCCAGGCGCAGGGTGCAATGCATGAAAAACTGGGCCAGGACCGCGTAACTGCTGTAGTGCGGCATGGACGGGGCGCCCTGGACATCGCCGCCGTCGGCCATGGGCCAGGAGACGACGGGATTGACCAGACCCAGCAAAAAGGACCAGGCCGGTATGGAGCGCACGTCCTCCATGGAAATGACTGCCCGCTCCGCGGCGGTGGGAAAAAACCCTCCGCCGAGGTTGAAGGCATTGATGACCACCGGAATTTCCAGGCGCATCTGCTTGATCCCGGCCAACCCCCGGGCCGGTTCCCCGGCGAAGGCGAAAACCTGGGCCAGCCCCCGCTCCAGGCAAAGACAGGTCAGATCATGCAGGGACTTGCACTGCTCGGGACGCAGCGCCTCGCCCTGGGCCCGGAAGACGTGAAGCTGGTTGACCCGGGGCGCGATGCGCTCCAGACGGTGCACCAGGGCTCCGGACTGGTGCCCCCCCCACGGCGCACAGGGCGCGTCGCCTCTGCTCGTTCCCTCGGGGCAGGCCAAAACCGTCAGCCCATGCTCCTCGTCGGCCAAACCGAGACCAAGGCGCATGTTCAGGACCGTCGGTGAGAACTTGCAGGCCACGGCCCCGAGCCAGGCCGCGCCGAAATCAGCCGCCCGCACTCCGCCCTGTCTGCCAACGAGCACGGCCTCGTCCCCGTTTCCGACAAAGGTCAACACCTCCAGGAGCCCTCTGCCTTGGGTCAATTCCATGGCCTCGATCTCCAGCTCCGTCCGCAGGCGCTCGGGCAGATCCACGGCCAGAATCATCGACACGAGTTTTTCACTCACGGCCCCCACCAGGGCCTCGTCGCCAAGATCAAGCTGCCGCAACAGGGCATCGAGCTCCGGCCGCAGATCATTGGCCTCCACAAAATACTGGTACAGCGAAGGGCATACGATGAGCCCGGAAACGGCCGCGTCACCCAGATGCTCCCGAACCCGGCCAAACGGTTGGTCCAAGCCCTGCTCCGTGGTGGACAGAAAATAGGGAGGAGTGGCCGCAACGGCGACATGCTCCGTGGCCATCCGGGCGTAGAAGCTGATCTTGGCGAACCAGTCGTGAGCATCCATGAACTCCACGGGGTTCATGACCTGCAGCAGATCCACAAGGATCCTGACCTGACGGTTCAGACTCGCGGCCAGACTCGATACCTTGCACCAGTCCACCACCGTCCGCCCCCGGGACAATTCCTCGAAACGGGCCAGAAGCTCAAAGCAGACATCCGCCTTGCGATGGATGCGGCGAAAGGCGTTGTATTTTGTTCTCGGGATGGAACCGGGCGCAAAAGTCTCGAATGTCCAGTTGGAAAAAAGGCCGGCCTCACGCTTCATGCCCACGGCCTCCAGGTCGTCCATGGCGTGTCATCGCGCCCGGCCGTCCTCATTTATGGTCCTTTCCCGGCGAAACCGAAGGAGCTTCATCTTCTTTGCCTGCCGGATCGCCTTCCTGGCCCGGGGAGGGTTTGAGCAGATCGACGAAGGAAAGCATCTCGGCCTCCTTTCCATACCGGGTCCAGGCCTGAATGCGCCGGTAGAAGGGAAAACGGCACATGAGCTTGCCGTACGTTATCCGCACCGCGATGTAGATCGGGATGAAAAAAAAGGGGTAGAAAACGCCCTTCCCAAGGCCGGGGATGGCAAAGGGGAGTTCCAGGCTGATGCCGCCGAAGCGCAGTTCCATCCAGGCCAAGGCAAAAGGCAAGGGCCAGATGGACAGGGTGAAGGCCCCGGCCTGGCTGAAGAAATACTTGCCGAAAGCTTCGTTGGCCTGCTTGTTGACGGCCTTGTAAGCTTCCTTGTTCGAGTTCTGCAGGGCTTTGACGGTAAGATTGTGGTGGCGGACCATGTCGTTGTGGTAGGCGCCGTAGACCTTGCGATTCAGCCTGCGGGCGAGAATGGATGTCACGTCGCCCAACAGCACGCAGCCCAGGTTCAAAACGAACGATCCCGCAAGAAAACCAGCCCGGGGTTCCGCCGCGAGGCGAAAAGCCCAGATGATGCAGGGGTCAAGAGCCACAAGAAAATCGCGGAACATTACCATGCTTCTACAAATCCTTTCTGAAGGCGTTCACAACAGATCCCTGGAGTCGTTATCCAAATTCCTTACCTGACGAACCAGGCCTCAGCAATTCCGAAAAGGGTGAAAAAAAGGCCCCGGCTTGCGCCGAGGCCTTTGAGTGCCTGACAGCAAGGGAACGGCTACCCGAAGATGCGGTAGTCGAAGAAACCGCGCAGGACATAGTCTATACCGACGTAGAAGGCCAGGACGATGAAGATGCGCTTGAGCAACTTGTCGGAGAAGTACTTGGAGGTGTACGGCCCGACAATGGAGCCGATGGCGATACCGACCATTTCAGTGCCGATAAGGGCCCAGTCAATGGGCGTGCCCTTGGTCATCAGGGTAACGATACTGGTGATCATGCTGACCAGAACCGCCAGGGCGGAGGTGCCGGCGGCCAGGTACATGGGCAGCTGGGTGATGCTGGTCAGGAAGGGGACGAGCATAAAGCCACCGCCGACGCCGAGGAACGCGGCCACGGCGGAGATGACGATGCCGCCGATGACGGGCAGCATGGGGTTGAAACTGAACTCAACACCGCAGAAGGTGAAGTTGACCTTGGAAATGGTCATGCCGAGAATCTTGACACCTGTGGGAGCCGGGGTGCCACCGCTCTTCTGGGCCTTGACTGCGGCTTCGAAAGCCTGGGCGGCTTCCTTTGCCTTCTTCTTGCTGTTCTGGCCGGACGGGGAGGTTTCCCACAAAAGGTAGAAGCCGAGAACGAGAACGAAGAGGCCGAAATAGCCCTGATACTGCGAGAAGGAGATCTTACCGGCGGTCAGCGTGGCGGAACCCCATGCACCGAGCAGGGAGCCCACGCCCAGGGCCAGGCCCAGGGGGAAGACCAGACGGCCCATCTTGCCGTAGTTCACGGAGGAGATCAGCGCGGACAAACCGACCAGGAACTGGTTGGATGCGCGGATGGAGTCCGTCACCGTCTTGTTCAGGTCGGGAGCGGTGGTCTTGAAGGTCTTGGCATACGCGCCCAAACCGAAAATAGTCATGTGACCCACACCGGCCATGACGCCGCCGAAGGCGCCGACAGTGGAGAAGATCCAGCCCACCCAGATCGCCCAGATCAGAGCCAGGATGACGTTGACCTGCGGACCGCCGGGGATGCCCAGAAAACCTGCGGGCTTGGCCGGATCGATCTGGCCTTTTTCGGTGCCCTGGGGAGCGCTGGCAATGGCCTTCTGGAGTTTCGAGCCGCCATCGGGAGCGGTCTTGGGAGCCTCTGCCGGTGCGGCCGCAGGAGCAGCGGCCTGCTCGGGAGCGGCGGTGACGGCCGCTGGGGCCTGTTCTGCCGCAGGCGCGACCTGGGGGGCGGAAGCATTCTCCTCTGCCCACAAGGGGGCACCGACGCTCGCCAGGACGAGCAGCATCGACACGATCATGACCTGAAAACGTTTTGACATAATTCCTCCCTTTCTCTCCCGTTTGAGTGCCTTCTGGTTCAAATCCGGTTCAAATCCGAAATGACTCGCCGTTGTCGGTCAGGCTTGTGTCGACTGACCGGGAACGATTTGATGACTTGCCCCGCTCTACCACCCTATCGTGAAAAAAGGCAAATATCAGTCTTTCGCATTGCGGTTTGATCCTTTTGTCACATTTTTCACCAGGCAGGGACGGAGCAAAGCAGAAAATGGTCCAAAATTCTGTTCAATAATTCACAAAGACGGGTCGCGAGAGCCTTCAGATTGCGAAGCGCCAGACCCCGGAACGCAAAAAGCGCTCCGGAGAGCGCTTTTGAGAGAGCAGGAAAGATACGCTCAGGCTTCAGCAGCCTGCGGATGGGCCTCGGTCTCGATTTTCGGCTTGAAAAAACCCAGAACCGGAGCGGCGACAAAAATGGAAGAATACGTGCCGGCCAGGACGCCCAGCAGCATGGCCAAGGCAAAATCATGAATCACCCCGCCACCAAAGATGTACAGCGCCAAGACGGCCACGAAGGTCGTGCCCGAGGTGATGATGGTGCGGGACAGGGTCTGATTGACGGATTTGTTTATCACGACGTCCAGGGAAGGTGAAACCTTGGCGTGCAGGTTCTCGCGGATACGGTCATAGACGATGATGGTGTCGTTCAGGGAGTAGCCCACGATGGTCAGCAGGGCCGCAATAATGGTCAGATCCACATCCTTGTTCAGAAGAGAGAACAACCCCAGCGGGATCATGACATCGTGAATCAAGGCCACCATGGCACCCAAGGCATATTTAAGGCGCAACGCCACGCACAGGACCAGGGTGGCGATGGTCGCGGCGATGACGGACATGCTCATGGGCGCGTTCAAAAGTTCCAATACATAGACGACCGCGGCCAGGCCGGCAGCCATGAGTCCGGAAACCATCCACTTCTGCTCGAAGCGGCCGGAAATGTACGTCGCGATGAGCAGGACCGCGTAAAAGATGGCCTGCAAGGCCTTTTCCCGCAAATCGGCGCCAACCTTGGGCCCGACCATCTCCAGGCGCTGGATCTCGAAGCCCGTGGCGCCCAGCACCTTCCCAAGCCCCGCGCCGACCGCGTCACGCACCTGATTGGTTGTCTGGTCGGCAAAGGAGGCCCGCAGCAAAACTTCATGATCCACGGCATCGCCAAAGTTTTGGACCACCAGGCCGGGCAGGACGGGGCTGTTCAGGGCCGTGCGGACCTGGTCCAGATCCACTTTTTGGCTGAACTTGATCTGAACATTGAAACCGCCGGCGAAATCGATGCCGTAACGCGGCCCGCCCTTGAGCATGAGCGAGAGGGCGCTGACCAGGAGCAGGATGGCGGAGAGAACATAGGCGTATTTGCGCAACCCGACGAAGTCGATCTTCGTGTCGTGTCTGATGAATTCAAAGGACATGCGAGGCTCCTTAAATGCTCGGTTGAGTACCGGGCTGTCTTCTGGCCAGCCAGGCGTCGAAGAAGATGCGGGACACGAAAATGGCCGTGAACATGGAGGCCAGGATACCCAGGGTCAGGGTCACGGCAAAGCCGCGCACCGGGCCCGTGCCGAACTGGTACAGAATCACAGCGGCGATGACCGTGGTCAGGTTGGAGTCCACGATGGTCATGGTCGCCCGGGAAAACCCGTTCTGGATGGATGCGGCCACGGACTCGCCCTGGCGCAACTCCTCGCGGATGCGCTCGTAGATGAGTACGTTGGCGTCCACGGCCATGCCGAGGGTCAGGATGATGCCCGCGATGCCCGGCAGGGTCAGGGTGGCGCCGAAGGTCGCCATGCCCGCCAGGATAATGACAATATCCAGGATGATTTCAAACGCGGCGATGAGGCCGGCCCGGCGGTAGTAGATGGACATAAAGATCACGACGGCCAAGCCGCCGATGAGCGCGGACAGCATGCCGGCGTCGATGGAGTCCTGACCCAGGGAAGGGCCGACCGTGCGTTCTTCAAGAACGGTCACTGGAGCCGGCAGGGAGCCGGCACGCAGAACCACGGCCAGGTCGTGGGCCTCTTCGGTGGTGAACTGTCCGGTGATGGAGGCGCGCCCGCCGCCGATGCGATCCTGGATGACAGGCGCGGAATGCACCGTGCCGTCCAGGACAATGGCCAGGCGCTTCTTGATGTTGGCGCCGGTCACGTCCTCGAAGATGCGCGATCCGCGCGCGTTGAAGTTCATGCCGACATATGACTGACCGTAGGAGTCGAACTGCACGTTGGCGTCGGTGATGTATTCACCGGTCAGGACCACTTCGGACCTGAGCACGATGGGAGTCTTCGTTTCCGTTCCGCCCTTTCTGCTCTCCAGATAGGCCAGTTCGCTCTCGGCTGGGACCTTGCCGGCCACGGCAGCCTGGACGTCGGCCATCTCGTCCACAAGCTTGAACTCCAGATGGGCCGTGCGACCGATGATGTTGATGGCACGCTTGGGATCGTCAAGGCCCGGGAGTTGGACAATGATGCGGTTGCCCTGCTGCTTGCGGATATCGGGTTCGGCCACGCCGAACTGATCAATGCGGTTGCGGATGGTCTTGAGGGCCTGATCCATGGTCAGGTCCTCGATATACTTGATATAGGATTCCGAGGCGCGCAGCACGTACCGCAACTGGTCGTTGCCCGTGTCCTCGCGGCTCGTGACCTCGAAATTGCCGAACCGGGCGCGCAGCAAGTCGTCGAGATCGGCCTGCTGCTCCTTTTTGAGCAATGTGAACTCGATCTGCCCTGGCCCGATCAGACGCGGACGCAGAACCAGGATTTTTTTATCCCGAGCCTCGACGCGCAGATCCTGACCCGCCCCACTGATGGCGTTGGACATGGCCGTATCCAGATCCACGCCCAGAGTCAGATGAATCCCGCCTTTCAGATCGAGGCCCAGGCTGACCTCGTCAGTTGGGAGCAGAGCCCCCAGCGAGGAATCGCGAACCGCGGGGATGGACGGCAGGACATAAACCAGAGCCCACACGATCACGAAGCCGGCAAGCAGACTCCTCCAGCGCAAACTACCCATGAGCGTCATCCTTATCCAGATCAATCAGGTTGAGTGGTGCCAAAAAAAAACCCGGGCAAAGCCCCCGGAAGCGCAGACAAAACAGGCCTGTTTCCGGTCGCGGAAACAGGCCTGCCTTATCGTATGCCGTGCCAAAAGGCTACTTTTTCTTGTCCTTGGTCTTCGCCGCGCCGCTGTCGGCCAGGATGACGGCAGAGATAAAGCCGCGCCCGACCTGCACGTGCATGTCGTTGCCCAGGTCAACGGTCAAGATGTCATCTTTAGCCTCCACGACCCGGCCATGCAGGCCTCCGGCCGTGATGACCCGATCGCCCCGGGTCAGGTTTTCGAGCATCTGCTTGTGCTCTTTCTGCTTCTTCTGCTGCGGACGGATGAGCAGGAAGTAGAAAATGACGAACATTAGAATGAGTGGCATGAAGGTCATGAGCGGACCTCCGGGCTGCGAGCCCCCGGCCGGTGCCTGTCCCATGGCATGGGCAACGTTTTCAAAAAGCATGTTTCTTCCTCCATTACGTGGTGTCGCGTGCGTTCGCGCTTTGGCTACCCTGGGGCAGCCGGAAATTCAAGACCGAATCGCCCTAGATTCCCAGAATCTCCCGAAACTCGGCTATCTCGTCGCGCACCCTGTCGATCGTCTCACGCTGCTGCGCCGTCTTGGCCAAAATTTCGGACTTCTGGAGATGAAATTCATATTTCTGGAACTGCCGTTTGTAGGCAAAGGCTTTCGCATAGTTGAGATGGCCCTCGAAATCGCGCCCGAGAGCCGCCTGATACCGGCCCAGATTCTCCAGGACCTCCGGGTCGCGAGGAACATCCCGCGCCACACGCTCCATGGCCGTGACGCTGGCCGCGAACCGGCCTTTCTCGGCCATGGCCCGGGCATAGAAAAAAAGGGCATACAAATCACCCGGCTCCCGCAACACGGCTTCCTGCAAAGCCGCAACAGCCTCGTCGAGCCGCCCGTATTCAAAGGCGAAACGCCCGTATTCGCGCCGCCACAGGCTGTCCCCCGCATTGCAGGACCGCGCGGCCTCGAAACGGCTCCGGGCGGGCTCGATCTGGTGCAACCGGCTCAGGGCAATGGCTTCGCCCAGAGTCGACAGACACGATGACTGTTGGGACGCCACAAACAGGGCCCTGGCCGTACTCGGGTCGGCAAACCAGGCTTGCACGAGCATTTTGGTGCGCAGGAATCTCGCGTTGTCCGACCTCCGGTCCCGCACGGACTGGGGCAGGCGCGCGACACGCTCCTGCATGTAGACCAGACGGTCGTCGATACCCGGATGCGTGGTCAGGTACGACGGCACGTTTCCGCCGCCTCCGAGCCATTGCAGCCGCCGCATGGTGCTGAAGGCCTTGGTCATGCCCGCGGGTGAAAACCCTGCTCCGACCAGATAGTCCAGACCATACTGGTCCGCGTTCTTTTCGTTCTCACGGGTGTATTTGAGCTGCATGGCCCGGGCTCCGGCCACGGAGCCGAAAATCAAGGCATCGGTCCCCTTGCCGCCTCCCTGGGAACCGACCAGCACAGCGGCCAGCATGCCCAGCAAGGAACCGGCTCCGACGAGCTGACTCTGTTCGATGGATTTGGCGATATGGCGTTCGGAGACATGAGACAGTTCGTGAGCGATGACACTGGCCAGTTCGTCCTCGCTTTCAAGATTGGCAATGAGCCCGGTGAAGATCGTGATATGCCCCGCGGCAGAAGCAAAGGCGTTCAGTGCCCCGTTTTTGACCACGGTCACCTTGATGGGAAAAGGTTGCGGGGGCATGGCCGCAACAAGGCGGTCCACCAGGGACTGGACGTAGCCGGTGATCTGCGTGTCATGGATCACCGGAAAGCGGGTTTCGATGATCAGGTCAAACTTGCGGGCCAATTCCAGTTCGTCACGGATGGTGAACTCGCCGAAACCGCACCAGACGGGACGCGGGCAGATCAGGGAGATCAGGACGCACAGGGCCGTCAGGATCCGCCCCAGGCCCGACCCCTGTTTCATGGGCTCACGCTCCTGGGATCGGCCAGGGCGGCTCCCAGGCGCTTGTGCCCGCTCAACAGAAAGCGCCGGATCGGCCCCTTGCCTTCCAGCTCACGTCGCCGCACCGATTCCGGCTCCGTCAACCCTTCCTGGCGTTGCTTAAGGCGCAGGCGAAAATATTCGCCGAACATCTCCTCGACCTGGGCGTAGGACTCCGCTTCGAGCTGGTCCAGATCAGAACGGCTGATGCCCAAGCCATCCGTAGGCACGGCCTCAATGGCCGCCTGCAGGGGGGCGGGATCTTCAAGGCGCTGGCAGAGCAAGCGGGCCAATTCGTACTCAACGCTTTTGGGGATGAGCTGAATGGGGCTGACATCGCCCACGTCGCCATGCAGAGTCCAGAATCCGGTCAGCAATTCGTCCAACTGGTCCGTGGACAAGACGCAGCCGCCATGAATCTGGGCCACGTGATAGAGAAAGAGCATGCGGATGCGGGCCTTCAGGTTGCCTTCGGCCACGGGATTGGTGTGGGGATAGATGGCCGCGAAAGTTCTGGAAACCTGCTCATAAAGATTGGTGAAGTCGTGCATGGGCCGTGCGGACATGCCTTCGGGAAGACAGGCATAGGCTCGGGCCACGCGCAGGCCGCGTTCGGTCTCTTCCGGGGAGTTGGTGGCGATGGGCAGGCTGAAACCCAGGAAGGGAACGTTCCGGGAATAGAGCAGGGCCGCCAGAAAGGACGAGTCGATCCCCCCCGACAGGCCCATGACATAGGCGTTCAGGCCCGAGGAGCGGAGATAATCGGCCAGAAAATCCCCCAGGGCGTCGAGGAGGTGCTCGGACGGTCTGACCGACAAGAGATCGAGCCATTGGGCGAAGTTGTCGTCGCCTGGACAGTTCATGCGGGCCAGCTTTGCCACGCGCCCTCCTTACGAGTTCATCATTTCCAGGAAATCCTTGTTGCCCTTGGTTCCGCGCATCTTGTCCAGCAAAAAGTCCATGCTGTCCACGGAATTCATGGACGCCATGATGCGGCGCAGGATCCAGACCTTGTTCAACACGTCGGGATCAAGCAGCAATTCTTCCTTGCGCGTGCCCGAACGGTTCAGATCAATGGCCGGGAAGACGCGCTTGTCCGAAAGATGACGGTCGAGATAGATGTCCGAGTTGCCCGTGCCCTTGAACTCCTCGAAGATGACCTCGTCCATGCGCGATCCGGTGTCGACCAGGGCGGTGGAAATGATGGTCAGGCTGCCGCCTTCCTCGATGTTGCGGGCAGCGCCGAAAAAGCGCTTGGGCCGCTGCAGGGCGTTGGCGTCCAGACCGCCGGACAGAACCCTGCCCGAAGACGGGGTGGTCGCGTTGTAGGCCCGGCCCAGGCGCGTGATGGAGTCGAGCAGGACGACGACGTCCACCTTGCGCTCGACCAGGCGCTTGGCCTTCTCAAGGACCATCTCGGCCACCTGCACATGCCGCTGCGGCGGCTCGTCAAAGGTCGAGCTGATGACCTCGGCCCGCACCGTGCGCTCCATGTCCGTGACTTCCTCGGGGCGCTCGTCGATGAGGAGAACGATCAGGTAGGCGTCGGGATGATTTATGCTGATGGAATTGGCTATGGCCTGCATGAGCATGGTCTTGCCCGTGCGCGGGGGAGCCACGATGAGGGCGCGCTGCCCCATGCCGATGGGGGTCATGAGGTCCATGACGCGGCAGGAATAGTTCTTGTCGCCGTTCTCGAGGCGGAACTGCTGGTCGGGATAGATGGGGGTCAGGTTGTCGAAGAGGACGATGCGCTTGGCTTCCTCGGGCTCCCGAAAGCAGATCTCCTTGACCCTCAAAAGGGCGAAGTAGCGCTCCCCTTCCTTGGGCGGGCGGATCTGTCCGGAAATGACGTCTCCGGTGCGCAGGCCGAAACGCCGGATCTGCGAGGGCGAAACGTAGATGTCGTCAGGACCAGGCATGTAGCTGTACATGGGCGAGCGCAGAAAACCAAATCCGTCGGGCAAAATTTCAAGCACGCCCTCGCCGAAGATGGACCCGTTTTGCGAAGCGCAGGCCTGGAGCAGGGCGAAAATGAGTTCCTGCTTGCGCAAACCGCTCATGTTCTCGATCTGGTACTCGCCGGCGATATCCATGAGCTCGGACATGGACTTGGTTTTCAACTCAGAAAGATTCATAAAACATCCTCATAACAATGAAATGACTTTGACCTGGGACCATTGGAAAGGAACAGACCGAAAAGGAATACTATGAAAACTGTAAAATACGAAACGGGATGGATCAAATAGGGCACATTGATATGAATATGAAACCCTTCAGGGGATCAGGTGGAAAAATATGAACATCTGCTTATGGACTTGTAGTGTCTGGCAGGGATGGAAGAGAGAAATATCGGAACGCAAAATAAAAAACAAGGGGCTAAGCCCCCTTTAATCACCATCAAGTTCATCTTCCACATCCTTGGCGAGCAGGATGTCGGCGAAGAGAGCCTCGATGGACTTCTTCACGTCGGCCTGATCTTGACGCAGCGCAAAGGACAACTCCAGGGAAATAAGCCCCATGGCCTGCTCCAGCAGCCGCCGCTCTCCGAAGGACAGCTCCTTGTCCTTGCCGATGAGGATGAGTTCCTTCAGGACGTAGGCCACATCCCGCAGGCTGCTGCTCTTGAGCTTCTCGGAATATTCACGATAGCGGCGGTTCCAGTTCTGGCCGGAATATCCCGTGAAATCGGAGCGGTCCTGCATATAGACGCGAATCTCTTCAGCCTGTTCGGGGGTGTACACTCCGCGCAAGCCGACATTCTTGGCGTTCTTGACGGGCACCATCAGCGTCACGTTGTTGCTCAGGATGCGCACGATGACCAGTTCAGTCGCCACGCCACCGATCTCCTGGGTCTCAATTCGTTCGACCTTACCGACCCCCTGTGCGGGATAGACGACAAGTTCATCAACTGAAAACACAGGCGACCTCCAAAAAAACGTGCTGATACTGCATGGGAAAGATACCATAGATTAAAATCAAGACGACGTCCACTAAGAGCTGGACATGGACAAGGAGGGATCAACGCGCATGCAGCCGGGCCATGGCGGCATCAAACCCCTCGTGACACCACTGCAGGACCGCATCCTGGGCCAGGCCAAGAACAGTTCCGACCACTTCCCATTCACCGGGCAGAAAGGAACGCAGCACGTATTCGGCCATGCCCTGATCATCGTCGGGACGGCCAATGCCCAGACGAAGCCGGACAAAATCCCGCGTTCCCAGATGCGCAGCCACGGATTTGAGGCCGTTGTGCCCGGCCAGACCGCCGGAAAACTTGAGGCGCAGAGTGCCCAGGGGCAGATCCAGTTCATCGTGGACGATTAGAACCCGGTCCGCGGCGATGGCGTTCTTGCGACACAGTTCACCCACCACCTGACCGCTCAGATTCATGAAGGTCAGGGGCTTGGCCAGCAGAAAGCGCCGTGCCCCGAAGTCCTCGGCGACCTCCCAAACCTCGGCTTTCAGCCGGGCAGGCCGGCTCTCGCACGAGGACCCTGGCTGGGAAGCCCAATAGGCCGCCAGCCGGTCCGCGAGCATGAAACCGAAATTATGCCGTGTCCGGGCATACCCGGTGCCCGGGTTGCCCAGGCCGACAATCAGGCCGTCGTATGGCATGGAATTCCGTCAGAAAAGATATGAACGAAAAAGGAAACGGGACCCCGCCCAGGCGGAGCCCCGGAATGAAGTGGCTATTCTTCCTCGCCTGCTTTGGCGCCACGGGCGGTCTGGATGGCGAGAACAACGTAATTGCGGTCAAAGACGGCCTTGACCCCGGCGGGCAGGACCAGCTGGTCGACCAGAACCTTGTCCGCGATATCCAGGTCCGTCACGTCGACAACGATGGAGTCGGGGATATTGGCCGGCAGGCAGCGCACCATGACGCGTTCCTGGATGATCTCAAGCTTTCCGCCCAGCACCACGCCCTTGGCGCGGCCCGTTGCCTCGACAGGTATGGTCACCTGCACTTCCTTGTCCAGATCGATGCCGATGAAATCGACATGATCATAGCGACGCTTGACCGGATGGGTGACCAGCTTCTTGAACAGGGCGTTGCGTTTCTGCACCTGCCCATCAACCTCGATGTGCAACTCGAGCATCTTCGAGTAGCGTACCTTCTCGAAAGCCTTGCCCAAAGCCAGGTTGTCGACGGTAAAGGAGATGTTTTCACCCTTGGAATTGTAGAACACTCCTGGAACCAAACCATTGGTACGCAAGCGGCCGCAGGGACCCTTCCCGCGTTCCGCGCGCGGCGTAAGCTGCAAACTTGTGACTTCAGACATGCTTTTCTCCTTTATTCGTCAACTAAAAATCAAGCGGTTCCGACCCCGGTTCAGCTGAAAAGAACGCTGACCGATGACTCGGAATGGATATTGTGGATGGCCTTGGCAATGAGGCTGCCCACGGAAATGACCTTGAACTTTTCACTGGCCAGGGCCTGGGCATTGAGCGGAATCGTGTCGGTCACGATGACCTGCGAAAACGCCGAGTTGTTCAGACGCTCTACCGCCGGACCGGACAGAACCGCATGGGAGGCGCAGGCAACGACATCCTGTGCTCCATTTTCCGCCAGCATGTTTCCCGCCTCGGTCATGGTGCCGGCCGTGTCGATCATGTCATCAAGGACCACCGCGATCTTGCCCTGGACGTCGCCGATGAGTTGCACGGCGTGAGCCTTGCCCGGACCCTCGCGACGCTTGTCGACGATGGCCAGACCCACGCCCAGACGCTTGGCGTAGGCCCGGGCGCGCTCGGTGCCGCCTGCGTCGGGAGAGACAACCACCAGGTTGTCGCCAAGCTTGCGGATGTATTCCAACAGCACCTGGGCCGCGTACAGGTTGTCCACGGGACGGTCAAAAAAACCCTGGATCTGCCCGGAGTGCAGGTCAATGGTCAGCACGCGGTCAACTCCGGCCACGCTGATGAAGTCCGCCACCAGCTTGGCGCTGATGGGCGCCCTGGGCACGACCTTGCGGTCCTGCCGGGCGTACCCGAAATACGGCACTACGGCGGTGACCCGGCCCGCGCTGGCACGCTTCAAGGCGTCGAGCATGAGGCAGAGTTCCATCAGATTGTGATTGACCGGCGCGCAGGTGGACTGCACCACGTACACGTCATCGCCGCGAACATTGTCGCCCATCTCGACCCGAATCTCGCCGTCACTGAACTTATCGACCAGAGACGGCGTCACCTTGCAGCCGAGGTGGTCGCAGATGCGAGCGGCCAGCGCCGGATTGGCGGTTCCCGTGACGATTTTGAGTTCACCCACGCGTGGCATAGTCTGTCCTTGAGTATAATTGGCTGGGGCGGGAGGATTCGAACCTCCGAATGACGGAACCAAAAACCGTTGCCTTGCCAGCTTGGCGACGCCCCAACACAGGTCGCCCGGCTCGTAGCGTCCGCGGCTTCCTCATGTGAAAGAAAATGACCGCCGGGTGTGTTGACCCGCGGCCCAGACTCCAGTCTGTCATGACTCCGGCAGCACCGGCCGCCCCAACATGGGACCGTGACAGGCATGCCCAAGAGCCCGGATGGCGCCAGCGCAATCTTCGGCATCAGCCGGAGAGCCAAAAAGCGCCACGAAACTGGAGCCGCTCCCGCTCATGACGCAGGCCGCGGCAAAATGCTCCAGAATCTGCTTCTTGATCCCGTAAAGCACTGGAAATTCTCGAAAAACAATCGGCTCGAAAACATTCCAAAGCATGGGCGGTTTCGTGAAGCAAAGATCCATAATAGGGCTGTTTTTTGGTGTCAACCCTTTTCTTGGGCTCGCCAACCCGGTCCCGTGCTCCTCGTCCCAACGGTTATACGCCCATTTCGTGTTCACGTGCACATCGGGGCAGACCACCAGCACGGCCTGGTCCGAAAGATCGAGCGGAACCGGCTCCAACCGTTCGCCGATGCCCGTGACCCAGGCCGGTTCGTTCTGCAAGAAAAACGGCACGTCGGCTCCCAGGGAAAGGGCCAGGGCCGCCAGACGCTCCGGGTCCAGACCCCGCGCCCCGGCCCGGCTGTTCAGCCAAAGCAGAAACGCTGCCGCGTCGCTGCTGCCGCCCCCAAGCCCGGCGCCCATGGGAATCCCCTTGTCCAGGTGCAGGGCAAGCCCCGGCGCGAAGCCCGTGGTCCGGACAAACGCCGCGTACGCTCTGGCCAGGATGTTCGCCGGCGAGGCCAAAGCTGGATCCGAGCACGACAAACGAAGCCCGTTTCCGCCCACCTCCTCCACGGTCAGGATGTCGCAGGGCTCGGGCAACGGGTAGAAAAGGCTCTCGATCTCATGGTAGCCGTCGGCCCGCACCCCGACGATGTCCAGATACAGGTTGACCTTGCATCCGGCCCTGATGGTATCCTGCATGGCAGCTCCCGCGAGAAAGCGCCCTTGCGGGCGCTTTCCTTATGACAGCGGAATCGTCCTGAATAGATTTTTGCCCTGACGCTTGATCAGCAGCATGATCACGCCCTTTTCCTTGCCGTCGCTGTCAACCACCGCGCGCAAGGCCTTGACCGTGTTCACGGGCTTGCCGTTGGCCTCCAGAATGACGTCCCCGACGGCAAGTCCATTCTGGGCCGCGGGCGACCCTTCGCCAATCTCCAGCACCAACAGGCCAGCGACACGCTCCAGTTCAAGGGCCTTGACCTCCTCCTGACTCACGGGCCGCAACGCCAAGCCCAGGACGTCCTCGCCCTGGACACCGGGACCGGTCTGCCCCTGGGCCACCTTCTCGGCATTGCGTTCTCCGAGAACCAAAGGAAGCTTCAGGGTCTTGCCCTCGCGCCACACGGACAGGTTGATCTTGACCCCGGGCAGCAGGTCGCCGATCTTGCGGGTCAGATCACCCGCATCGCTGACAGAAACCCCGTCCACGGCCACGATCACGTCTCCGGCCTTGATCCCGGCCTTTTCAGCCGGATCTCCCGGCGTCACCGCGGAGACCAGGGCGCCGCTGGCGCTGTCCAGGCCAAGGGCCTTGGCCGAATTCTCGTCCACGTCCTGGATGGACACGCCCAGCCACCCGCGCTTGACGCTCTTGTACTGCTTGAGCTGGTCGATGACCTGGCTGGCCAGACGGCTCGGAATGGCGAAGCCGATGCCCTGACCCGAGGCGACGATGGCCGTGTTGATGCCGATGACCTGGCCATCAAGATTGATGAGCGGGCCGCCGCTGTTGCCGGGATTGATGGACGCGTCGGTCTGGATGAAGTTGTCGTAGGGGCCCGCGCCGATGGTCCGTCCCTTGGCGCTGACAATGCCTGCCGTGACGGTATGGTCCAGGCCGAAGGGATTGCCGATGGCCATGACCCACTGCCCGACCTTGAGTGCGTCGGAGTCACCGAAGGCCAGATACGGCAGAGACTTGTCAGCCTTGATCTTCAGCAGGGCCAGATCCGTTTCCCTGTCCGTGCCGATGATCTCGGCGTCATAGGAGCGCTCACCGTTTTTATCTGCCAACAGATTGACCTTGACGGAGTCAGCGTTCTCGATGACATGATTGTTGGTCACGATGTAGCCGTCGGCGGAAAGGATGAAACCCGAACCCAGGGAACGCTGTTCGCGCGGCACGCCCCCGCCCCGTTCGCCGAAAAAACGCTCGAACTGCTCAAAAAAATCGCCGAAAGGATCCTGGCCCCGGGGTCCGGGCCGCATGAACGGCTGCACGTTGCGTTGGGTTTTGACAATCTTAACCGTGCTGATATTGACCACGGCCTGACCTGACGTTTCGGCCAGTTCCGTGAAATCGGGCAGAGTGGCCAAGGCGGTTGACGCCTGGAACAAAAAGACCAAAACCAGAAGACGGATCGCGTTTTTCATGAAAGACCTCCATTGCTCATGGTCCGGAAAAGCATATCCTGTGCCAGCATAAAATTCTTCAAATCTGCCGAGATACGGCATTGTGCAAAACAGGGCGTGCATTCTTCCGCGCATCAATCCTGCACATACCCTCATTCAGGACCAATCCTGCACATCCCGACATCCGGGGGCCAGCAGAAAGCGCACGGCCATCCATTCGGACCAATACAGCCCTCCGGGACGCACACCGACGAAACCGACATGGCCGCCGGTGTGCGGCACGATCAGACGCAGCCGCCCATTGGCTCCCACTTCGCTTCGCGGGTAGCATCCGGGCCCCAGGAACGGATCGTTGGCCGCGTTGATGATACAGGCCGGACGATCGATTCGGGTCAGGAACTGCCGACAGCTGGAACGCCGCCAGTAGTCCAGGGCATCGGCGAAGCCGTGCATGGGCGCCGTGAAGCGGTCGTCGAACTGACGGAAGGTGACCAGCCCCTCCACTCCGCGCAGATCGACCTGCCCCGGAAAGCGCCGACCTTTCTCGATAATCTTCTTTCGCAGCTGGTCAAGCAGGTAGCGGGTGTAGATGCGGCACTGCGGACGGGCCAGGGCGCGGGCCGCGTCCTCAAGATCGCACGGCACGGAGATGGCCACGGCCGAACTGACGCAGGCCGGAACACGGGCCGGGTCCTCGCCCAGGTATTTGAGCACCACGTTCCCGCCCAGGCTGAAACCCACCAGCCCGGCCTGGTCATAGCGGCCCAGTGCCTGGACCATAACCAGGATCTCGTGCAAATCCTGGGTCCAGCCGGAGTGGTACATGGCCACCTTGCGATTGGGTTCCCCGCCGCATCCGCGAAAATTGACGGCCAGGACGTCGAAACCATGCCTGCGCGCAGCCCGGGCCATGCCCAGAACGTATTTGCGCCGGGAGTGCCCCTCCAGACCGTGCAGAATGACCGCCAGTCTGTCGTGACCACCCCTGGACCAGTCCAGATCCACGAAATCCCCGTCGGAGGTGTCCAGGCGCTCCCGCTCGTAGACAACCGTTGGCCGGGGACGAAAGATGGGCGGAAACAGGGTGTGCACATGCCCGCTGGAAAACGGAAAGGCGGTGGCGAGCCGCACCACGGCCTAGTCCAGGACGGCCACGCGGATGATGCGCACCGGCTCCTTGGGCACATCCTGGTGGAATCCGAAACTGCCCGTCGCCACGGCGGCGATGGCGTCCATGACGTCATGGCCCTCGGCCACCCGGGCGAACACCGCGTAGCCGAAATCCCGGGTTCCATGGTCCAGGAAGGCGTTGTCGCGCAGATTGATGAAGAACTGCGACGTCGCGCTGTCCACGGCCTGGGTGCGGGCCATGGCCAGGGTTCCGCGCTGGTTCTTCAGCCCGTTGTCGGCCTCGTTCTTGATGGGCTTGCCCGTCTTCTTCTCGCTCATGGTTTCGGTCATGCCCCCACCCTGGATCATGAACCCGGCGATGACACGGTGGAATATGGTGCCGTCGTAAAATCCGTCGCGCACATAGTTCAGAAAATTCTCGCAGGTCAGGGGGGCCTTGTCCGCGAAGAGTTCAATCTTCAGCGTCCCCATGGACGTTTCCATGACGATCATCGTGGTCTCCTTGGATGTTGATCGCCGGGGACAACCCGGCGCGCGGTTGACAAGAAAATTGAGATGGCGCGCGTTGCCCCATCAGGACGCGGGAGGGGTCCAGGCCAGGATCAGGGCATCCTCGCCCGTGTCCGCGTAGTAGCCCCGGCGCAGGCCGATCTCCTCGAAGCCCTGGCCCCGGTACAAGGCCAGGGCCGGGGCGTTGCCGGCGCGAACCTCCAGCACGGCCCGGGTCGCCCCGAGCCCGCGCGCCCGGTCCAGAAAGAAGCGCAGCAGCCTCGTGCCCAGACCCTGCCCGCGCAAGGCCGGATCCACGGCCACGTTGACTATTTCCAACTCGCCGGCCAAGCTGTAGGCTGTCAGATAGGCGCGCAGGCCCCGGGCGTCAAACGCTCCGGCCGCCAGAAAGCGATCCTGGCCCAGCAGCTCGGCGAAACGCGCGGCGGCCCAGGAGTCGGCGAAGACCCGGGCCTCCAGCGCTGCCAGGGCCGGGGCATCCTCGGATTCGAGCAGGCGCACAAGAAACCCTGTCTGGCTCGTCATCGTCATACCTCGGCAGTCCGGAAACAAGCGGGTGATCATGTCTACGGAATTGGACACGGAACGAATCTGGGTGGTGGACCGGGACAACCGGCCCCTGGCCGTCATGAGCGCGGAGCAGGCCCACCTGCAGGGCCTGCGGCACCGCGGTTTCCTGCTCCTGGTCAGCGACCCTCGCGGCCGGCTCATCCTGCGTCGGCTGGACAAGGAACATCCCCTGCATCCCGGCCGCTGGGACATCGCGGGCAGCGGACATGTCCGGGCCGGGGAAGTCGCCGAGGAGGCGGCCCTGCGCCATCTGCCTCCAGGCACGGCCGACCCGCAGACCCTGCGTTACACGCTGACCCTCGAAAAGGACGCAGGCACGGGCGATGAAATAGTGGATGTCTTCGTGGCCTCGGTTTCGGATCAAGCCGCCCAATTCCTGGCCAGGAACCCGGAGTTTCTGGTCGTGGACCTGGACGAACTGGCCGCCCTGGCCGTTTCATTTCCGGACCAGCTCACGCCGGCCCTCATGACCGCCTGGGCGGCCCGCCTCTATGCCGTCACCGCTAGTTGATGTAGACCCTGGAGAAGGTCGCCTCGTCCTCCATGGACCGTCCGGTGCCGCGCACGACCGTGGTCAGGGGGTCCTCGTCGATGTGCACGACCAGGGAGGTCTGCTGGGTGATGAGCTTGTCCAGACCCTTCAGGAGCGCCCCGCCGCCGGCCAACAGCATCCCGTTGGTGGCGATGTCCGCGACCAGCTCGGGCGGCGTCTTTTCCAGGGCCCGGCGCACGGCCGCGACAATGGCCGCCACGGGTTCCTTGATGGCCTCGCGCACATGGCCGTCGGTCAGGATGATGGACTTGGGATTGCCGTCGACCAGGTTCTTGCCCGCCACCCGGTACTGCATGGGCTCGGCCAGCGGCATGGCCGAGGCGATCTGGATCTTGGCGGCCTCGGCCATGTTCTCGCCGATCAAGAGCTGGAACTCGTCCTGCACGTAGCGCTGGATGGCGTCGTTGATCTCGTCTCCGGCGATGCGCACGGACTCGGAATAGGCCACGGCCGACAGGGAGATGACCGCCACCTCAGTGGTCCCGCCGCCGATGTCCACGACCATGTTCCCCCTGGGCTCCTCGATGGGCAGGCCCGCGCCGATGGCCGCGGCCATGGGTTCCTCGATGAGCTTGACCTCCCGCGCCCCGGCCTGCAGGGCGGACTCGACCACGGCCCGCTTCTCGACCTGGGTGATCCCGGCCGGCACGCAAATGACCATGCGCGGCTTGACGATGCGCATGCCGGTGATGACCTTCCGGACGAAGTAGGCGATCATGGCCTTGGTGACCTCGAAATCGGCGATGACCCCGTCCTTCAGGGGGCGCACGGCCCGGATGCGCTCCGGGGTGCGGCCCAGATATTCCTTGGCCTCGCGGCCCACGGCCAGGATGGACTCGCTGCGCACGTCAAGAGCCACCACCGATGGCTCGTTGAGCACGATTCCGTCCTTGGGCGAATAGAGCAAGGTGTTGGCCGTGCCGAGGTCCATGGCCAGATTCTTGCCGAGAAAACCGAAAAGTTTGCTGAAAAACATATCTGTCCTGCCTGACTTAAGTGGGTGAATCGAGTTTGTCCGTGTCGGAAAGACCGCCCTGTTCCGTCGCACCGAAAGGGGTGAACTGCGTGAGCCTGCTCTTCAGGTACAGGTTCTCCAGAAAAAGAGCCAGATAGTCCGCGGCCATCCTGGCAAAGGCCCGGATTTCTTCGCTGATGACCCGGCTTTCGCGGTCCCCGAAGACCAGAACCCCGCGACAACGCTTGTGGACCTTGAGGGGAAAGGCCATCAGGGTGTTCAGGGGCGGGCCGGGAATGTCGCGGCCGAAAAGCGGGGTGCGGCCCAGTTCGCTCTTGCCGTCGCCAAAAAAGACCGCCCGGTTCTTCTTGAAGACAAAGCCCAGCAGCCCGCTGCCCGTGCTGAAGGCCTGCCGGGCCGAAAAGGATTCCGGCATCATGGGCCGGTTGCTGCCTTCGAGCAGGTAGTTGTCTCCCCACTCGTCGCTGACCACCAGAAAGGCGTATTCGTAGCCGCTGCCCCCGGCCGCCAGGGCCAGAAAGGCCTTGAGGAAATCCACCCACTTGGGGTGGGTCTCGCGCAGGGCGTAGACCTGCTGCAGGACGTGATAGAGGCCCTGTTCCCGACCACAGACCCCGGCCCGGCCCACATCGGAGATGATCGCGGCCACCACGTTCGCGAAAAGGGCCAAAACCCGCTGGTTCTTGTCCGTGAAGGCGTAGGTCTGCTTGCTGTCCATGCACAGGGCGCCCAGGCCGCCCGGCAGGGGGCAGCCGACGAACACCTTGATCATTTCCTCCTGTTCGGACCCGTAGTAGCCCAAAAAGGTGTTCTTCTGGTCGAACTTCTCGACCACCAGCGGGGAGTTGTTCTTCAGGATCCAGCCGACCAAGCCCTGCCCCGGCTCGATGATCGCGCCCTTGCGGATGGAATCTCCCAGGCTGAAGGACGCGCTCAGGTCATAGCGGCCGTCGGCGTTGCGGCAGAAAAGAACCACCGAATAGGCGTCGAACGCGCTGCCGATGCTTTCCAGCAGGCGGTCCAGGCAGGGATAGGCGATCATGGTCATGGGACAAGCATCCGGAGGGACTGAAAATACTGTTTACGAGCAGTGCAAAACATGCAAATCAGTCTACACACAACCATAACAAACACAATGAGATAGTTGGCAGCCCGCATGAATTGGACCACCGCTTTTGCCCGGGTTCCCGCCCTCAAGGCCTTGAAAAACGGGCAACTAATCCCCAAGGCGCCCCTGCGCACCCTGGAGGAATTGCGGTATTTCCTGGATTTCGTGCACATCAAGTACTGCCTGCTCAAGCCCTACCGCGAAACCCGCAACTATCCCGTGGTCGAGGCCCGCGACCTGCTGCCGTCCTTCGAACCCAGTCTGGTCGAATACGCCGAACTGCCCGGTTTTTCCATGGTCGCCCTGGCCCGCCCCCTGGACTACTTCAACGAGGTCTTCCAGTTCGACCTGTTGCACACCTGCCGGGACCCCGAGGGCCGCATGGAAGGGAACAGCTGCGTGCTGGAAGGCGCCCTGCAGGCCAGTAATCTGGAACGTTTCCAGGCCCATCTGCCCCGGGATCTGCGCGAAGAATTCGCCGAGGCCACCCAGGACCGACAGATACCGGACATCTCCTCCTACGCCCTGCTGATCCCGTACCTGGCCCGCATGGACCGCGCCCATGTCCTGTCCCTGGATCGCGACAAGGAATTCCATCTTTCCGGGATTTACGCTTCCCTGCCCTCGGACCTGGACACGGAGCTCAAGCGCTTCGGACTCAAGACCCGCAAGTTCCGGCCCGGCGACAACCGTCTCTACGAAAACAACCGCCTTTTCGTGTACCAGTTCCTCATGGAACTCTACGGCTACCCCATTGCATCGGAGCGGCGCACCTCGGCGGCCATCTTTTCCCGCCGCCTGCACAAGATGGGCGAGCGATTCCTGATCAAGGCCCTGGGCCAGTCCGACCGCACCCTGACCTCTCTGTACGCCGACGGGCCGGGACTGCCCTATCCGCATGTGGAGAAGACAGCCCTGGTCCAGGTGGACATTCGCGGCGCAGAGGCCCTCGATTTTCTGGACAGCGAGGGATTCTATTTCGACCGGGGCCGGCGCATCGTCATTTTGCGGGCCGTCTACAGCCAGCACGCCTTCGATCCCAACAACGTGCGCCAGGACCGCGCCCTGTCCGTACTGCGCCAGGAGATCATCCATCCCCGCAGCGGGCGGATCTGCACCCAGATCAACCTGATCAAGGACACCTACTCCATGAGCCTCAAGCTCAACGACATCGTGCGCGGAGAGTACACCGGACAGGTGGCCTACAAAGGGAACGAACTGGTCGTGAACACCGACAGCCATGAAAAACGCCTGAAATTCCTGCACTCCTGGCTGACCAAGCACCAGCGGCGCATGATCGGCTATTCGGACGAATTCTACACCGAGATCGTGCGCGTCCTGGACGGATACCTTTTTGACCCGGCCCTGGCCGACGAGTTCGCGGACCTGCGCGATCTGCGCCAGGAAGTCTGGACCACCTACAGCTACATCAAGCAGGCCCGCCGGATCAAATTGCTTGAGGATCTGGGCAAGAGGCTGCTCAAGGGCAAAAAGATCTCCTACCTGGACATGCTGCGCCAGAGCACGGAACTGCTGGCCGACCTCAAGTTCGAATTCGCCAACTATTTCGAGCCACTGATCAGCAAGGCCATCCATTTTTCCGAGTCCATGCTGAACGACCGCTACCTCATCCGGACCTACGTCACGCCCCGGGAAGACCAGTTGACCGAAAACGGGCTGACGATCAGAAAACTTTACCGGCGGCTCGTGGCCCTGGTTGACGAACTGCGGGCCATACGCAAAACAAAGGCCGAAAACCTGCCTCAAACCCTTTAACAGCGGGATGAACCCATGTCCGAACTGCTGACCACCCCTCTTCACGCCTGGCATACGAACAACAAAGCCCGAATGGTCCCCTTCGCGGGCTGGGACATGCCGGTCCAGTACGTCGGCATCCTGGAAGAACACAAACACACCCGGACCAGGGCCTCCATCTTCGACATTTCCCACATGGGCGAATTCCTGCTCGAGGGCGACGGCGCCACCGACGCCCTGGCCCGGATCGCGACCCACAACCTGGCCACCTTAAGTCCAGGCAAATGCCGCTACGGCTTTCTGCTGAACGATGCCGGAGGCGTCCTTGACGACCTCATCGTCTACCGCCTGGCCCAGGAGCGCTACATGCTCGTGGTCAACGGCGCGTGCATCGACTCGGACTTCGCCTGGATCGGCTCGCATCTTCCCGAAGGTCTGGTCTTCGTGAACCAGAGCTTCGAAATCGCCAAGATCGACCTGCAAGGCCCGGAATCCTTTGACGTGCTGTGCCGGGTCCTGCCCGGGGACTGGGCCAGCCTGGGCTATTTCGGGTTCCGGGAGACGGACATCGACGGCTTCACCCTGCTGGTCAGCCGCACGGGCTACACGGGCGAACTGGGCTACGAGTTCTATCTGCCCTGGGACAAGGCCCGGGTGCTGTGGGAGCGGCTCATGGCCGACGAGGCCGTGCGACCGGCGGGCCTGGGCGCGCGGGACACCCTGCGTCTGGAAGTGGGCCTGCCCCTCTACGGCCAGGACCTGGACACCCTGCACACGCCGGTGGAGGCCGGGTACGGGGCCATGCTCAAGAGCGAGGCCCAGTTCATCGGCAAGGCCGGCCTGGAACAGGTCCGCGAACGCCTGATCGGTCTGCGCATCGACGGCCGGCGCAGTGCCCGCCACTATGACGAGGTCTTTCTGGGCGAGGAGAAGGTCGGCGTGGTCACCAGCGGGTCCATCGCCCCGAGCCTGGGCTATTGCGTGGCCATGGCCTACGTGCGCGCCGACGCGGCCGGGGCCGAGGCCTTCACCGTCAAGGGCGCCAAAACCAGCCTGGAAGCCCGCCGCGTGGACATGCCCTTCTTCACGGACGGCACGGCCCGGCGCAAACTGGGCTGAGATGGCGCGGCTGAACTCCTTTTACCTGGCTCCCGCCCGCTGGCGGGAGCCCTTTGTGCTGGAAGGCGAGGAAGCCCAGCACCTGATCCGCGTCCTGCGCGCCAAGGCCGGGGACACGGTCCGCCTTTTCGACGGACAGGGGCGCTGGGGTCTGTTTCGGATCGTGGAGCTGGGCCGCAGGGACGCGCGGCTGGAAGGCCTCGAAACGCACACAGCCCCGCCGCCGACCAGTCCCCTGACCCTGGCCGTGGGTTGGTCCAAGGGGATCAGACGCGGCTTTCTGCTCGAAAAGGCCGTGGAGCTGGGCGCGACGGCAATCTGGTTCTGGCAGGGGGAGCGGTCCCAGGGCGAGGTGCCGGACGAGGGCAAGGAAGGCTGGGAGCGCCAGCTCGTGGCCGCGGCCAAGCAGTGCGGCACCTTCTGGCTCCCGGCCATCCGCACCTTTCGCGGCCCGGACGAGGTAGTCCAGGCCGCCAGGGGCCTGGGTTCGCGCGTGCTCTGCTGGGAGCGGGAGGAAGGGCGAATCCTGAATCCGTCGCATCTGGTCCATGCCCAGGGAACCGTCGCGGTCCTCGGTCCCGAGGGCGGGCTGGACGAGAAAGAGGCCCGACTTTTCATGGACCACGACTTTGTCCCGGCCAGCCTCGGGCCGAACATCCTGCGCTTCGAAACCGCGGCCCTTTTCGTCCTGTCCCTGCACCTCTGGGCCGTCAGCCGGACCGATGACGGCCCGGCCAAAGCCTGAATCCCATCCTCAAGCACCGCCTCACTCTGCGCGAAAATGAAAGCGATGGATCGCCACGCTGCCCAGGTCCAAGCCTGACACCAAGCCCAGATCTGACACCAGGCCCAAGCCTGACTCTCCCCCTGCCAAGGGGGAACACCCCGCAGGGCATACATACGCCGAAGGCGGGAGGGGGTATGCCCTGTCACGTTCCGAGACTTTGTGCAACTCACGCCACGTCGTGTGCCCAGGCCCAAATCTGACACCAAGCCCAAGCCTGACTCTCCCCCTGCCAAGGGGGAGTACCCCGCAGGGGGGAGGGGGTATTCCCAGCACAGATCAGCTTCCCTAACCCATGGCCCGGCGCAGAATGGCCACCAACTCGTCCTGCTCCAGAACGACCGGGTTGCCCCGCATGCTCGAGGCGCCGGCCGCCTTGCGGGCCAGGTCCGGCATGGCCTCCTCGTGCAGCCCCAGGAGGCCCAGGCCGCGAATATCCAGATCCGCGCACAGGGTGTCGACGAAGCGCACCCCATCCCTGGCCGAGGCCCCCTGCTCTCCGGTCAGCAGGCGGGCCACCTCCATGTACCGTTTCAGGGCTTGGTGATCGGGATCTGCCCTGTGCAGGGCCCGGATATTGGCGTCCATGACATGGGGCAGCAGGGCCGCGCAGATCTCGCCGTGGGCCGCGCCCAAGGCCGCGCCCAGGGGCGCGGCAAAGCCGTGTACGGCCCCGAGCTTGGCATTGGCCAGGGCCATGCCTGAAAAGAGGCTGGCCAGGGCCATGTCCGAGCGTGCCTCCAGATCCGTCCCGTCCGCCACGGCCCGGCGCAGGGAGCGGGCCGCCCGCGTCAGTCCGTCCCGGCAGAGGGGATCGGTCAGGGGAGACGCCGCGTGGGAGACAAAGGCCTCCATGAGCTGGGTCAGGGCGTCCATGCCCGTGGCCGCTGTCTGGCGGGACGGCAGGGAAACGGCCAGCTCGGGATCGATGATTGCCAGCCTCGGGATCATGTCCACCGAGCGCAGGCTGACCTTGACCTCGTGTTCGGACGCAAGAAGCACGGCGTTGGCCGTGACCTCGGAGCCGGTCCCGGCCGTGGTCGGCACGGCGATCATGGGCAGCGGAGATGCCAGCAGGGGCTGGCCGCGCCCCACCACCTCCAGATAGTCGAAAATATCTCCCGTGTTGGTAACCAGCGCGGCCAGGGCCTTGCCCGCATCCAGAACACTGCCCCCGCCCATGGCCACGACCACGTCGCAGGCCGCGTTGCGGGCCGAGTCAGCCTGCAGGGCGATGAAGTCGGTCCCGGGTTCGCCGCCCACGGAAACCGTGTGCACCGTCTCCATCACGTCCGAGAGTTCACGCCGCAACCACTCGCAGCGCCCAGGCTGCCCGCCGATCACCAACAGACAGCGCCGCCCCAAAAGGGCCGCCTGCCCGGCGATCCCGGAGCGGGTTCCGGGACCAAAGACGATGCGGGCGGTGGAAAAGGAAAATGACATGAAACCTCCAGGGGCTGTCTTTTGCCAAAAATATCTGCATGCAATGAATTGGAGTTACGGGACGGCGCCACTCGCGGTCAATCGAACCGGGATAGCTTTTCACGCTGCTGGCAAAACAACGTGAAACGCCCCCGCATGAAATGACAGCGGCCGTATGATGCGGTTGGCCAATCCACAGATTTTCGCGGCGGTCATCAGCAAGGCGGGCCATGGAGAACAAAATTTGAACAAGTGGGAGGAACACGACAAGCTCAAAATCTGACCACGGCCATTGTCTCACGTCATCCAGTAACAGGACATTGCATGATTTTGAGTTCCATTGTCTTTCCCGAGACTTCGCGGTAGCAACCCACATTGCGAATGTTCCTGCCTACTCTTGGCATCAGAGGCGCATCATCGATGCTGACATCGTGTACTGTGCGATGTCAGTTCTTGCTGTATCGCGCGCCGTGACAACTCACAGGGAGTGAAGAGTCGATGATATTCAGCGAAGATTCCAGGGTGAAAATTCCCTGCATTCTGCATCTAGCCCGCCTTGGCTATCAATATCTCTCCCTTAAAAATGCGCAGTGGGGCAAAGACACCAACATCTTTCCCGAAATTTTTTGTAATGCCGTCGGGCGCATCAACCCAGATCTCAAAGAGGACGACATTGGCCGGCTTCTGGAAGAAGTCAGGTTAACCCTCGACAATGAGGACCTGGGCAAGGCGTTTTTCGAGAAATTGATCGATCGCTCCAACACGCGTCTTATCGACTTCGAACGTTTTGATGCCAACAGTTTTCATGTGGTCACGGAGCTGACCTGTCAAAACGGCGATGAAGAATTCCGGCCGGACATCACGCTTCTCATCAACGGCATGCCCCTGGTTTTCATCGAGGTGAAGAAGCCGAACAACCGCGACGGTATCTTGGCGGAGCGCAACCGCATCCGCAAACGGTTTCAGAATTCCAAGTTCCGGCGCTTCGCCAACATCACGCAGTTCATGATCTTTTCCAACAACATGGAATACGACGACTGCGACCCGGAACCAGTCCAAGGCGCCTTCTACGCCAGCAGTTCCTACAGCGAGCCGATATTCAACTTTTTCCGTGAAGAGGAAGTGCTCAACCTGACGGCATTACTCAAACCGCCAGCGGAACACGATGAACGGCTGGTCCTCAAAGACAACAATCTGGAAGTCATCCGCACCAATCCCGAATTCGTCGCCAACAAAGACCCAAACCGGGCGACCAACCGCATCTGCACCTCGCTTCTTTGTCGTGAACGGCTGGCCTTCATTCTTCGCTATGCCCTGGTCTACGTGGCGGAAAGCGACGGTCTGCACAAACACATCATGCGCTATCCGCAGTTGTTCGCCACCAAGGCCATCGCGCGGACTCTGGACGCTGGAAAGAAAAAGGGCATCATCTGGCACACCCAGGGCAGCGGTAAAACGGCCCTGGCCTTTTACAACGTGAAATTTTTGACCGAGTATTTCCAGCGTCTCGGCATCATCCCCAAATTCTATTTCATCGTGGACCGGCTGGACCTGTTGCAGCAGGCCCAGCGCGAATTTTCGGCGCGCGGCCTGACCGTGCACACTGTCAATTCCCGCGAGGAATTCACCCGCGATATCAAGGCCGTCCAGGTCATTCATAACCATTCGGGCAAGCCCGAGATCACGGTCGTCAATATCCAGAAGTTCAAGGATGACCCGGATGTGGTCTCGACCCGTGATTACGACGTGAGCATCCAGCGGGTCTATTTTCTGGACGAAGTCCATCGCAGCTACAACCCCAAGGGCAGCTTTCTGGCCAATCTCAGCCAGTCCGACACCAACGCCATCAAGATCGGCCTGACCGGCACGCCGCTTCTGGGCGACGATTACAATTCCCGTTCTCTTTTCGGCGATTACATTCACAAATACTACTACAACGCCTCCATTGCCGACGGATACACCCTGCGTCTGATCCGGGAGGAAATCGCCACCAACTACAAGATGGCCCTGCAACAGGCCTTGGCAGCAGTGGAAGTGAAGATGGGCGACGTAGAGCGCAAGCTCATTTACGCGCATGAAAACTTTGTCACGCCCATGCTCGATTACATCATCACCGACTTTGAAAAGAGTCGGGGGGCTCTGAATGATGCCAGCATCGGCGGCATGGTCATCTGCGACAGCGCCGATCAAGCCAGGATGATGTTTGAGTTGTTCCAGCAACGTAGTCCCGCCACAATTATCGAGCTGCATCCGCAAAAAGCTACGAGTGATGCCTTCAATCCGGGCATGGCTGCAACAAATCACGCACCCTACGGAGAAAAACGCAAAGATGCCTGTAAAGTCAGGACTGCCGCGCTGATTCTGCATGATGTTGGCACCAAGGACGAGCGCAAGGGCTGGATCGAGGATTTCAAGGACGGGAAAATCGACTTTCTGTTCGTCTACAACATGCTGCTGACCGGGTTTGACGCTCGGCGGCTGAAAAAACTCTACCTCGGGCGGGTCATCCGCAAACACAACCTCTTGCAGGCCCTGACCCGCGTCAATCGTCCCTACAACGGTTTCCGCTATGGCTACGTGGTGGACTTCGCCGATATCCGCAAAGAATTCGACGCCACCAACAAAGCCTACTTCGATGAACTACAGGCCGAGTTGGGCGACGAGATGGAACATTACTCCCATCTCTTCAAATCACAGGAAGAGATCCGGGCCGAGATCGATCACATCAAGGACGTGCTCTTCCGGTTCGACACCGAAAATGCCGAAATTTTTGCCGATCAGATCAGCCAGATCCAGGATCGGGAAGTCGTCCTGGCTCTCAAAAAAGCCTTGGCCGACGCCAGAAGTCTGTACAACATCATCCGCCTGCAGGGCGATTACGCCCTCCTCGAAAACCTTGACTTCCAAAAGCTGAATCTGCTGTACCGCGAAGCCAGCAATCATCTGGACCTGCTCAATCTGAAGGAAAGTCTCGAACAAGGCGCGGACACGGCCACGCTGCTCAACGCCGCCCTGGAAGACATCGTCTTCAAGTTCGTCAAAATCGGCGAGGAAGAGCTGATCCTGGCGGATGAACTGAAGAACACCCTGCGCCGGACGCGGGAGGCCATGGCCAGCAACTTCGACCAGCAGGACCCGAAGTTCGTTTCCCTCAAAGAAGAACTGGAACGTCTGTTCAAGAAAAAGAAACTGACAGAGGTCTCACAGGACGAGATCACCGCCAATATCGGCATGCTCAACAAGATTCATGAGCGGGTCAAAGAGCTGAACCGCCAAAACGAGCAACTGCGGCAGAAATACCACGGCGACAAGAAATACACACGCATTCACAAACGCCTGCAGGAGCGAGGCGGCCTCAGTGAATCCGAGCGGCGCATTTTTGAGGCCCTGCGCGGCGTCAAGTTCGATGCCGACGAACAGGTGCTGCAAAACACCCAGATGCTGAACAATGAAGGCTATTTTGAACGGCAGATGATGCCCCTGGTCATCAACAGGTTCATGACCCAACAGAAAATACCGTTGAACCCCGATGCGTCGCGCTACATCAACCATCTGGTGGTTTCAGAATATTTGCATGAATTTCATACCGGAGCACGAGCATGGTAGAATTGGAGTTTCAGGAAAAGACCAAAATACTCATCGACAGCCTCAAGAGCATCTGCGCCAACTACGGGCTGGGCAACGATGGCAATGAATTTAAGATCATCACCCAGACCTTTCTCTATAAATTTCTCAACGATAAATTCGCCTACGAAGCCAAGGGACTCGACGCCAAGGTCGCGGCGGCTGGTGATAAATGGGAACAGGCCCTGCGAGGAATGAGCGAGGACGAGCTGGAAATGCTGCAAATGCGGATGACGGCCGACACGGCCCGGCTCAACCCCAGCCACTTCATCAGCACCCTGTTCGAGCAGCAGAACGCCCCGGATTTTGCCAAGCTGTTTGACGACACGCTGATGGACATTGCCATCACCAACAACGAAGTCTTTGCCGTCAAGACCGATGGCGGGGCCAAGGTGGTGCTGTTCGAGCGCATCAGCCAGTATATTGCCGACGAGTCCAAGCGTGACGCCTTTTGCCGGGCCATCATCAACAAGCTGGTCGAATTCAGCTTTGAGCGCATCTTCACCCAGAAATTCGATTTCTACGCCACCATTTTTGAATATCTGATCAAGGACTATAACAGCAATTCCGGCGGCAAGTACGCGGAATACTACACGCCACATGCCGTGGCCCGCATCATGGCCGCTATTTTGGTGCCGGAAGAACAGCGCGGCACCATCCAGAACGTGACCTGCTACGATCCATCGGCCGGTTCCGGCACCCTGCTCATGAACGTGGCCCATGCCATCGGCGAAAATCGATGCATGATCTACACCCAGGACATTTCGCAAAAGTCTGCCAATCTGCTGCGCCTGAACCTCATCCTCAACAATCTGGTCCATTCCATCCCCAACGTGATTCAGGGCAATACAATCCTGCATCCGTACCATAAGGACGGCAAAGAGCAGAAACGTTTCGACTTCATTGTCTCCAATCCGCCGTTCAAGATGGACTTCAGTGATTACCGCGATGACCTTGAGACCAAGGAGAACAGCAAACGATTTTTTGCAGGCATTCCCAAGGTCAAGCCCAAGGCCACGGACAAGATGGAGATTTACCAGCTCTTTTTGCAGCACATCATCTGGTCCCTCAAGCCAAGCGGCAAGGCGGCCGTGGTCGTGCCGACCGGTTTTCTCACGGCCCAGGCCGGTATTGATAAGAAAATCCGGCAGCGGCTGGTGGACAACAAGATGCTGGCGGGAGTGGTCTCCATGCCGAGCAACATTTTCGCCACCACCGGCACCAACGTTTCCATTCTGTTTATCGACGCCTCCAACCAGGGCGATGTGGTGTTGATTGACGCCTCAAATCTTGGCGAAAAGGTCAAGGACGGCAAAAACCAGAAAACCGTGCTTACCTCGGATGAAGAGCAGCGCATTACCAGCGTCTTCAACGCCAAGGAACAGCAGGACGATTTTTCCGTGGTCGTCAGCTACGATGGCATCGCCGCCAAGAACTACAGCCTGAGTGCCGGGCAGTATTTTGATGTGAAGATCGAATATGTGGATCTGACGCCGAAGCAGTTTCAGACAAAGATGCATGGGTTTACGGACAATTTGGACAAGCTGTTCAAAGAGTCGGCTGGGCTGGAACAGGATATACGGAAGCAGTTGGCGGGATTACGGTATGAAGCATAACTGGAAACGCACAAAAATTTCTGATTTATGTGACTTAATTGTCGACTGTGTCAACAAGACTGCTCCAAAAGTTTCTTATGAAACAGATTTCAAAATGTTGCGCACAACAAACATTAAAAACGGAAGAATAGATACAAGTAATTGCTATTTTGTGGAAAAAAATACATTCAAGAAATGGACAAAAAGAGCTTCTGTGAAGAAAAATGACATCTTACTGACTCGCGAAGCGCCTATGGGAGAAGTAGGACTTGTCAATTTTGACGAAAATGTTTTCTTGGGCCAACGTATAGTGCAGTATCGAGCTAACCAGGACAAACTAGATTCATATTTTTTGCTTTATTCGTTTCTTTCTCCAGATCTTCAATTTCAATTCAAACGTCATAGTGGTACGGGTTCAACAGTTAGCCATATTAGAGTTCCTGATTGCACGGAGTTTGAAATTTCGCATCCTTTGCTCGGGGAACAGAAAAAAATCGCCGCCGTCCTCTCCGCCCTCGACGCCAAAATCGACTGCAACAACCGCATCAATGCCGAATTGGAGGCCATGGCCAAGACTCTGTACGACTACTGGTTTGTGCAGTTCGACTTCCCCATCTCCAAAGCCCAGGCCCAAGCCATGGGCATCCCCGCCCTTGAAGGCAAGCCCTACAAATCATCCGGCGGGAAGATGGAGTACAACAAGGTGCTCAAGCGGGAGATTCCGGCGGGGTGGGAAGATTCAAGCATTCTTGCTGTCGCGGATTTGCTCGGTGGCGGGACGCCAACCAAGAAGAACCCTGAATTCTGGGGTGGAGAGATTCCATTTTTCACCCCCACCGATGCAGATGGTACAATTTTCAAATTCACAACGGCAGACTACATCACAAATGACGGCTTAAAAAAAAGCAGCACCAAGCTTTTTCCTAAGAATACAATTTTTATCACTGCGCGAGGTTCAGTCGGCAGATTGGTGCTGACAGGAGTAAGCATGGCAATGAACCAGTCCTGCTATGCGCTACAAGCAAAACCAAAAATTCCTCACACTTTTCTGTTCTTTCTGACCAAAGAATTGGTTCACCATCTTGAGGTAAAATCGTCAGGCTCCGTCTTTGATTCCATTGTTTCAAACGACATTGAATTCACAAAATTGGCCATCCCAGATCTGGGTAGTGTCCAGCAATTTGGTGAAATCGTTGGTCCGACTTTCAAACAGATAGCCAACAACATCCAACAAAACCATCATCTCGCCCAACTCCGCGACTGGCTCCTCCCCATGCTCATGAATGGCCAAGTGACCGTGGCGTAAGGAGACGACAATGGGCGAAACCTACAACATCTATTGCGACGAATCCTGCCACCTGGAAAACGACCGTCAGCAGGCCATGGTGCTAGGCGCCGTCTGGTGCCCCGTGGACAAAACGCGGGAAATTGCCGTCCGCCTGCGGGAAATCAAGCAGAAGCACGGGCTGTCACCCCGGTTCGAGATCAAATGGACCAAGGTTTCACCGGCCAAGAAAGGCTTCTATCTGGATCTGATCGACTATTTTTTCGACGATGACGACCTGCACTTCCGCGCCCTGATCGTGCCCGACAAGTCGTTGCTGCGTCACGACGCGTTTCCCGGCCAGGACCATGATGCGTGGTATTACAAAATGTACTTTGACATGCTCAAAGTCATCTTGCGGCCAGACGCACGCTATCGCATCTATCTCGACATCAAGGACACACGCGGCGCGGCCAAAGCGGCCAAACTGCATGACGTGCTCTGCAATGACCGCTACGATTTTTCGCGGCAGGTCATCGAACGGTTGCAACTCGTACATTCCCACGAAATCGAACAACTGCAACTGGCGGATCTGCTGATTGGGGCCATCGCCTACCTGAATCGGGGCTTGAACGCCAATGCCGGAAAAACAGCACTCATTGACCGGATACGCCATCGATCCGGCTACGACCTGACCCGCTCCACCTTGCTGCGGGAAGACAAGATGAACCTTTTTCGCTGGCATGCGGCCGAGTTCCTGGGATGAATGAAGATGCCCACTGGCTGCCGCCGCTGGTTCTGCTCAGGGACCACGGCGGAGAATGGGACCGCTACCTTGAAGCCGTGTACGCATGGTTCAAGCAGGATTTCATCGACTCCAAACCGATCTTTCAGGGCCGTCGCCTCGGATTGAAACGCCTTCCTCTGACTGACGGCAAAGAGGCAACGTTCTGGCACATGACGTCTGAGGGAAAGGAAGAAGAAAACAGACTTCCAGACCTCAGACGCTGTGAGCGCATCCGCTGGCCTAAGCAGGTCATTGAGCATGATGCCGCCCCTGTCATCAAGATCTGGCGTAATAGGCGTGGTCGAGAGGAACGGGTTTGTCTGTGGCTGGTTCCAGAAAATTATCTGGTCATTCTGGCGGATCGCGGAGACTACATCCTGCCGTGGACGGCCTATCTGGTCGAACAGCCGCACCAACAGCGCAAATTGCAGAAAGAATTCGAGGAATACTGGAAACAAAGAGGCATAAACGGCTGAAGCCGCCCTGTAGGACGGCTTCGTTACTCCTTCCACGCCTGGTGGATGAGCTGCTTAATAGATGTGTCGTTTTCGGTGCGAAGTCAACAATTTCGTGATTAACCAAATAGCTCGCTACCATTCCGGACCACACCACTCGGAATAATCCTTGACAATCACCCATCCTGCCACATAAAAGCGCCCTTGAAGGGGAGTAGCTCCCAGAGGCAAGGTCAACAATACTGGCGCGCAAGCGCTTGGCCTTGTCGTCGGAACCCACCGATGAGCAAGACCTTCAGCATGACAAACATGCTGGAGGTCTTTTTTTGGACCTCCAGCCAAACTCAGGAGGCTCCATGCAGACCTATCCCGTCCCGCGATCCCATGCCGCTGCCGCGCATCCAGGATTGGCCTATCTTTTCCTGCCGCTTATCGCCCTGACCCTGCTGCTTTTCGCCTGGCCCGATCTGGCCGACGCCAAGCGCATGGGCGGCGGTGGTTCCTTTGGCAGCAAGCCCTCGTACAGCAAGCCGGCCGCTCCAGCCAAGGACTCGCCGAGCATGGCCCGCCAGGCCGCCCCGAACACCCCGTCCCGTTTTGGCGGACTCGGCGGCATGTTTGGCGGCCTGCTCATGGGCGGCCTGCTCGGCTCCATGCTGTTCGGCGGCGGCTTCGCCGGCCCGGGCATGCTCGACATTCTCCTTTTAGCCGTGGGCGGATTTTTGCTGTTCAAGTTCGTGAAATCGCGCCGGGCGGCCACGGCGAATTCGGCCCCCTATGCCTACGCCGGAGGCGATGAACCCCGGCAGGCCCCGGCCCAGGGCGGCTGGGGCTTCCAACGCTTTGAGCAGCAGGCGCCGCAGGGCCCGGTCCTGCCCCACGGCCTGGACGAGCAGGAATTCCTGTCCGGGGCCAAGGCCCTCTACACCCGCCTGCAGGCCTCCTGGGACCGCCGGGATCTCGACGACATCCGGCAGTTCACAAGCCCCGAAGTCCATGCCGAGATCGCCAGCCAGGCCGCCCTCGACCCCGGCCCGGGGCGCACGGAAATCCTGATGGTCGAGGCCCGCGTGCTGGAGGCTCGCACAGTCGGGTCCGAAACCGTGATCAGCGTTCTCTTCGACGCCATGCTGCGCGAGGACGACGCCAACGCCCCGGCGGAGCAGATCCGGGAGGTCTGGCATATCCGCCGCGATGAAAAGGCATCCGCTCCGCAATGGACGTTAGAAGGCATCCAGCAGATGGCTGTGTAACCAGCAGCGCCGCACGGCACGTTGCCAAAACCAATGTGCCGTGCGATGAGCTTTCTGTATCGCGGCCCCTTCTGGCCGATACTTCATCACCGGGTCCAACCGGATCTTATTGAGGGTTCATCATTGAACACCGCACTGCTGTGGATTGGATTTCATGTTTTCGTGCTGGCCTTGCTGGTCCTCGACCTGGGGGTCGTGCAGCGCAAGAACACGGAAATGAGCGTCCGGACCGCCCTGTGGGTCAGCCTGGGCTACATCGGCCTGGCACTTCTTTTCGGGGCCGGAGTCTTTGCCTTCAAAGGCACGGAATCCGGATACGCGTTTCTGACCGGCTATTTCATCGAGAAGAGCCTGAGCGTCGACAATATTTTTGTCTTCCTGCTCATCTTCCTGCATTTCGAAGTGCCGAAAACAAGCCAGCGCCGCATTCTGTTCTGGGGCATCCTCGGGGCCCTGATCATGCGGGCCGTGCTCATCTTCGCCGGAGCCAAGGCCATCGCGCACTTTCATTGGCTGCTCTACGTGTTCGGCTTCGTGCTCATCGCCTCCGGCATCAAGATGCTCATGACCATCAACCAGGAGCCGGATCTGGCGGAAAACCGCATCGCCTCGTTCATGCGCCGCCATTTCCGCATCACGGAAACGTACGAGGGCGAGCGGTTCTGGATCAAACGGGACGGCCTGCTGTTCATGACCCCCATGTTCATGGTCCTGGTCATCGTCGAGGTTTCGGACCTGATCTTCGCCATCGACTCCATCCCCGCCATCCTGGCCATCAGCACGGACACCTTCATCGTCTATTCTTCCAACGTGTTCGCGATCCTCGGGTTGCGGGCCCTGTACTTCGCCCTGGCCGGGGTCATCCACCGCTTCCACTACCTGAAATACGGACTGTCCTTCGTGCTCGTGCTTGTCGGGTGCAAGATGACGATCAACACCTGGTTCGCGGAAAAGATCATCTCCACGGAACTCGCCCTGGGCCTGACCGCGCTCTTGATCGGCGGCTCGATGCTCTATTCGGTGTACAAGACGGCCAAGGCCACAGACGGGGAACAACGCAAAACCCTGCGCTGGTGGATTCCGGGCACGCCTGCCCGCAAGGCCGAACACGACACGAAGACGAAATGAAAAACCAGGCCGACGCCTCGTACAGACATTCATGATGGAGAAACGACATATGTACAGGGCAGCACTTGTGCAGATTGCAGCGTTCACCCTTGTTTTTTCCGCGACAGCGTTTGCTGGGAATGATGGCGCGTGCAAAACATTCAAGGTATCGTTTTCGTCTCCACAGAAAACAACTCTTAATGGGATTTTTCATGGCGGAAATCAGATCGGCGCCATCATTTATTCAAATAATCATGCAGAATCCAATCTGCTCGACATCTGCATCGACGCAAGCCACGCCGGAGAGATCGAGAAAAATACGGTCTGCTACATCTCGGACAACTCCATGATTGTCTACAACGTGTGGGCATCAGGACAGGATCTGCCAGAAAACAGCACATTGCCAGGATTTTCAAACAAGCTTTCGCTTTTCTGGTATGAAATCAAGCTGCTGTTCAGATCAATCACGGGGTGATCCGTTTTCAGCCATCAGCGTTCCGTTTTATTGATGATGCATTGCCTTCCAGTGCATGACCGGTAAATGAATCCGGAAATTCCCATCGATGATCCGCCTGCAAAAAGTCTTGAAACCTAAAACACTGAATCACTGTATTGATTT
>CAZPSN010000015.1:80002-94432 GCA_964589645.1 uncultured Desulfovibrionaceae bacterium | reverse complement strand
CGGGTGCGTAGAGGACTTTCACCTCCAAGTGGGTGCGCCCTGTCGGGCGCACTAATGAAAAAGGGCGGCTTTGAAGCCGCCCCCGTTTTACCAGATGTTTTCGCGTTGCGTCGCCAGGGCTTTGACCTGCTCGTCAAAGTTCGAGAACCCGGCCTGATGCAGGGCATCAAGAACAGTGGTTTCCCAATCCCAGTTGGAATAGATGACCGGCTTGTGGAAGATGCTGCGGAAGGAGGCCAACTCCTGCCGGTAGAAATCCTCCTTGGCGCTACCCAGGTTGGACTGCAACTGCTCGTGCAGGCGGGCCAGCTCCCCTTCGTACCAGTCCATGAGATCCGGACCCGAGGTGTTCTTCTTCAGAATGTGCTCGTAGCGGTTCTCGGCCAGAAGCATGTGCAGCCGTTCCAAATGCTGCTCCTTGAGCCACTCGCCAAGCCCGGAAAGCGGGATGTTCTCGGCCTCGACCTCGGCTATGTCGAACTTGGTCTGCTGATAGGTGTCAGGCACGACCGAGGCCGAGACGATTCCGGCGATGCAGACCAAGCCTCGGATGATCTTGGAGTTGGACACGCCCTGGCCGCAGAATCCGATCTTCTTGCCAAACTTCTGTCCGGTGAAAATGGTGGTCAGGATGGCCCAGACCACGGCCGGGTCCTCTTCGTCATAGATGTGGCGCAGGCGGGCGTTGTCGCGGTCCGTGCCCAGGACCAGTTGGGTCATGTCGTTGGAACCGATGGAAAAGCCGTCGACCTCCTTGATGAACTCCTTGGCCAGCACGGCGTTGCTCGGAATCTCTGACATGAGGATGATTTTCAGGCCATTGTCCCCGGAGTGGATGTTGTGCACCTGCTCCAGATAGCGTTTCATGGACCGGGCCTCTTCCAGGGTGCGCACGAAAGGCAGCATCAGGTGCAGGTTGGAGCCACCGAAGGCGCCCCGCGCCAATTTGAAAGCCTCCAGTTCCCAGTCATGGATGTTGCGGGACACGCCCCGATAGCCGAGCATGGGGTTGTCCTCGTGGCCCTCGAAGAGCAATCCGCCCAGGAGGTTGCGGTATTCGTTGGTCTTGTAGTCCGTGGTACGGTAAACGATGGTCTTGCCGTGAAAGGCCATGGAGAACAGGGCCAGACCCTGGGCCAGGCTTTGGATGTAGAGCTCCTTGCCGCTGCGGTAGCCGCGGGCCTTGAGGAGCTCCTGAATCCTCTGGGGCAGGGTGCGCACCGTGTCCATTTCCAGCTGCAGGCCGACCTTCTTGGCCACATCCTCGCGCATGGCCGCAATCTTTTCCAAAGTGGAGACGATGACCGGGTCGCGCTCGATGCGGGCCACGTCCTTGGAGATGGCGTCCTGAAGTTCCAGGCGACGGCGCTGGGACTGCGGGTCGGCGGCCAGGAGCTCGAGTTCGTCGGCATAGCCCATGATCACGCTGACATGATCTCGCAGGCTGTGGGAGGTCTTCAAAACCTCGAAACGCTGGGTGGCGAATTCCAGATGTTCGTCGAGCTTCTTGTCCAGTTCGCGCAGCTGGCGGTGGATGGCCAGAACCTCGTCGGTTCCCTTGGCACCTTCCCGCTCGGTCAGTTCCTCCATCTTGCGGGCCAGGCCCGTGACGATGCCGACATAGCTGCGCAACTTGATATCCAGGGAAATGATGCCCGCGGCCATCTGCTCGAAGACGATCTTGGTCAGGTCGTTCTCGAGGATGGACAGCTTGGTGCCGACCACGGATTCGAGGGTCCCCAGATCATAGGCCTCCAGGGCCAGGGGATGGACGCCGATGTTGCCGAGCATGAACTCGGCCCGCAGCAGCCCGACTTCGAAATCCGGAACCTCCCGCAGACGCGAGAGAAAGAGGGACTGCCCCACGTCGGCCAGAATGAGGCCGACCTTGGTCTTGGTCGCCGGCAGGGCGCTGACATCGACCTCCCCGCCCACGTCCACGAGGGGCAGAAGGCCCCGGTAGACCTTGCCCCGCGACCCGTCCACAGTCACTTCATGGCCGTCCAGGGTGCGCAGTTTCTCCAGACGCTTGATACCGATGACCGCCGGGATGCCAAGTTCGCGCGAGGTGATGGCCGCGTGGCTGGTGTCCCCGCCCGCATCGGCCATGATGGCCGAAGCGATGCGCATGCCCGGAACCATGTCCGGGTCCGTGCGCTCGGCGGCCAGGATGTTGCCTTTGTTGATCTTGTTCAGCTCCAGGGCCGAGCGCAGGTAGCGCACCATGCCCTGGCCCGCGCCGCGGGACGCGCCGTTGCCTTCCAGAAGCACCTCGGCGTCCTTGGCGGCGGCGCGGTCGACTTCCTTGCGGCGCATGAAAATGGTGTGGGGATGATGGTCAAGCTCTTCGTTCCAGCGGGTCTCGGGACGGGCCTGCACGAACCACAAACGGTCCCACTGGTCGATGCAGAACTCCGAGTCCATGATCATCCCGCCATAGCCCTTGCTGATGCAGCGCACGCCCGTGGCCACGGATTCGGCCTGGGCCAGGGACAGGGACCACCGATAGGCCATGTCCTCGCCCACGGCCTCGACCTTGGTGCCGCGGCCGGATTCCTTGTACACGATGCGCTTGTCCTTGCAGCCCATGTAGCGGATGACCACCTCCTGGCCGTCCTCGCGCTGGAAAACGTAAAACTTGTCCGGAGTGACCAACCCGCTGACCACGGCCTCACCCAAGCCATAGCTGGCGTCAATGGAGACCAGGTCCTTGCGCAGCGTGCCGCGGCAGCCCGTGGACGTGTCGGCGGAAAAGGCCGTGCCCGAAATGACCGGGTTGATCATGCGCATGATGCAGACCGAAAGCGAGGTGTTCTCGATGGCCCATTCCTTTTTGGCCTTGACCGCGATTTGGTCGTCACCGGTCTGTTCGGCCTTGGCCACGGCGTCGAGGATGGCCTCGCGGCGGTAGGTCATGGAACGCAGATTGTAGGCCGAGGCGCAGTCCCAGTGATAGGCCTGGACCACGTAATTCTCGCCGACGATGTTCAAATAGGTGTCCTGCAAACCGGCGAAAGCCTTCTTGCGGCTATCCTCTCCAGCGGCGGAGGAACGCACGGCCACGGGTTCGTTCTCCAGGCCCGCCTCCTTGCAGATTTCGAGATAGGCGCCGCGCACCGCGTCGGCAACGTCCTTGGGAAGATCCACGGACAGGATGGCGACCTGCACCAGGACCGAACGCTTGCGCAGTTGGTCGATGCCTTCGGGAGAGACGGCAAAGCCCTCGACCACGTTGTTGATGAAGGTGCGCAAGCGAATGAGGGTCCCGTCCTGCTTCTTGGCCGCCTCCTTTACGTCGAGGGCGATCTTGCGCACAAATTTCTGCAGGAATTCAGAATCCTTGTTGATTTCTGCATCGCTCCAGTCCGTGGAGTCGTAGGCCTTGTCCACTGTGGTTCGGACCAGGGCCGCGTTGACCTTGGTTTCGTCGAGGAGACGGTGGAAGGCGATAGAGGAAATGGCACGAAACTGCGGGGCCCGGATGCCCTCGATGGTGCTGATGATGGCGGTATTGTAGTTCTTGCCACCGACCAGAAGTTCCGCATCCTCGCCGATGGTCACGATGTCCTTGCCGGTCAGGACGAGCTGCCGCTGGATCTGCTCGATCTGGTCACTGGTCGTCACGGCCTCTGCAGGCGTTTCGGCTTTCTTTTTGGAACCCTTCTTGTCGCTCTCAGCCATCTTCCCCTCCTCTGTACATGCGCAAATCAAAAACTACTGTGACAGCCCTGTCGAAAACTGGGCCAGGGGTACATGTTGCTGCACACAGACGTCAACAACATCCAGTCCCCGAGCGCGAAAAACCTGCACGGGACAACCCCCTGGCGGAACTAGACCTTCTGGCCGCAACCGGGACAGAATTTGAAGTCGTCCCGGGTGACGGGCGCGGCGCAGGTCGGACATTTCCGCGGCGCGGGGATGAGCTTGACCAGCAATTCCCCTTCCTTGACCGGAACCATCTTCTTGTCCTCCTGGTAGTCGGCAAACTTGAGCACGCGCTCGACCATGCCGTCCACCGGCGAGAGAATGGACTTCTCCTGCTTCATGATGGAGATGTTGAAGAGTTCCTCGCCCTTCTTGACCATGTCTCCGGGCTTGACGTGCACGACCCACAGATCGCCGCTGGATGGGCACCCGACCTGATACGGATCATTCGCATCAGCCATCTCCACTCCGGCCTCGTCCTTGCCAGAAGCCTCGGCCACCTTGACCTGCATGGAAAACGACTCGGAGTCCAAAGCATAGGAAACCAGGCTCATGCCGTGATCGTCGGAACGCGAAACGTGCTTCAGACACAAAACGTGGTGCTTGCCATGGCTGTCCTTGAACATGACTTCGTCGCCGGCCTTCAAGCCCTCGAACCAGACATGCAGAGGCAGACGGTTGCAATCCCCGTACTTGCCCACAAACTTGATGGTGGTCAGGGCGTCGCCAGGATGACTGAGGTACATGATCAGTTCCTCGTCCGTGGGCGTACGACCAATATGCTCGGCCAGACTCTGCTGCTCCTTGACAACGTCCACGTCCACCAGGGTGGTCAGGGGCGAACATTCGGTCCGGCGCCCAATGGCGTCACGGTAGTCCGGTCCAAAGGCGGATTCGTAGACCCAATCCGGCGGAAACCCCAAAGGCAGGCGGCCGAACCTGCCCAGCAGCAGGTCACGAAAGGCGTCGTTGGCATCCTGATAGATGCTCAGGCGTTCGGCTTTGGTCTCCTCGGACAGCAGGGCCTCGGGCTGAGTCACGACCTGGTCGAGGACCGTGAGCAGCCGACGCACGCCCCGGCGTCCACCGCGTTTATAGGCACCGGTCACGGCCAAAAAGGCCGTGTTCCAGGTGATCTGGGAGCCAGGGGTGACATCATGGTAGCGCACGATCTTGCGGATGCCGGCCAAAAACTTGAGCATGAACGGCAGCAGGTGGATATAACCCTGCTTCAAGGCCCCCTCCTGAGAGGATGACGTGGCCCCGCCAGGCATGCCGTGCTCGATGACGTCGTAGTCCACGCCCTGAAAGTACGGAGCCGTGTACCGGTCGTAATAGGGCATGATCTGCTTGAGCACGAAACCCGAGGTGCGGATCATTTCCTTGTTGAGATTGGTCTTGAGACCCAACTCCTCAATATAGGCCGCCGTGGACAGAACCTCGCCCTGGCCGTACCAGCGCACGGACGCTCCGATGGCCGTGTCCACGATATGCGCCCCGGCTTTGGCCGCCGCCGCCACCGCCGGCACGAAGAGGCCGTCGGTGTAATGACGGTGGGAGTGGATAATCAGCTCGGGGTAGGCCTTGCGGATGGCCGAGACCAGTTCGGTCATGAAAATGGGCGGACAGACCCCGGCCATGTCCTTCAAGCCCAGGATGATCAGCCGCTCGGCCTTCTTCTTGGAGCACCCGGCCACCTGGGCGGTCATGTCGAGGATTTCCTGCACCACACCCAGGTAATGGGGCACGTCGAAGCCCTTGGCCCAGGACAGGGAAATTGCCGGTTCCCAGATGTTCTTTTTCGAACCCAGGGCGACTTCGGCAAAGGGCCGCATGTTTTCGATATGGTTCAGGAAATCGAAACAACGGATGACGTCGTAGTGCTCGCAGATCATCTCGCCCGTGCGACGCATGATATTGCGGGGCTGGGGTTTGTAGCCGAGCACGTTGGTGGAGCGGATGAGAATCTGTTTCAGGGTCTTGGGCGCGAACTCGTTCCACTCCCTGGCCTCGGAGAAGGGGTAGGTCATGTTGGCCAGCATGGCCACGTGGAAATGCGCGCCCCCGCCGTTCTCCAGGGAGAAGAACCCGCAGTTGTCCAGATAGGGGCCGATGATGCGGTCCTCGGCCAGCCGGAAACGGTTGCCCGAGTTGGACTGGGTGATGTCGCGCGTGGTGGTGTCGGAAAAATGCACGTGATCCGAGTCCCGGATGTAGGACAAGAGGGCGTCGCGGTCCCCGCGCGGGTACGGATACTGGTAGTATTCGGGCTCGATGGCCGGCAGGGAGGGTTTGAAGGCGTCCATGCGCTTGCTTTCCCTGGTCCGGTACTCCCCGAGCTTGACGTAGGGGTTGTACCCGTGGGCCGAAATTTCGGCCACCAGCCGCGACAAGCGAACGGCCTCGGACTCCTTGTCCAGATAAACCATCAGTTCCGGCGCGTTGGCCACGAAATTCGTGTCATAGTCCCCACTGCGGAACTTGGGATGGGCGATGATCTGACGGTGGAACTGGATGGTCGTCTTGATCCCGCCGATGATGTATTCGCCCAGGGCCCGCTCCATGATCCCCAGCACCTTGTTCCACTGCGGGCCATAGGCGATGAGCAGGGACGCCGCCGAGTCGTACTGCGAGGGGAACTCGTATCCGCCGCAGACGCAGGAGTCCACGCGCACGCCCGGGCCGCCCGGGGACATGTAGCGTGTGATCCGCCCGGCGTTGGGCGCGAAGTTGTTTTGCGGGTCTTCGCAGTTGACGCGGACCTGGATGGCGTGACTTTTCGGCGTGCAGTTCTCGGGGGTCAGTCGCAGTTCGGACCCGAAAGCCACGGCAATCTGCTCTTCCACCAGGTCGATGCCGTAGCGGCATTCCGTGATCCCGTGCTCGACCTGCAGGCGCGTGTTGACTTCGATGAGGTAGGCGGTGCCCCTGGAATCGACCAGAAACTCGACGGTGCACAGGGAATGATATCCAACGGCCAGAACAAGCTGGCGCGAGTATTCCTTGAGCTGCGCGCGCAACTCCTCTGTCATGCCGACCCAGGGTGAAGGCGTGATCTCCACCAGCTTCTGATGGTTGCGCTGCACCGTGCAATCGCGCTCGTCAAAAGCAAAGACGTTGCCGTACTTGTCCGCGATGACCTGGATCTCGATGTGCCGCACGGAGGTCAACAGGCGTTCGATGTAGAGGCGGGGGTTGCCGAAAGAGGCCTGGGCCAGGGTCGAAGCCTTGACGAAGGCATCGGACAGCTGGCTTTCACTGAAGACTTCATAGATTCCCCGCCCGCCGCCACCGCCCTCGGCCTTGAGCATGACCGGCAGGCCGATCTTCGCCGCGACCTGCTTGGCCTCTTCCACGGACACGGCCCCTTCGGAGCCTGGCACCACGGGGATGCCCAGTTTCTGGGCCAGGACGCGGACCTGCACCTTGTTGCCCAAAAGACGCATGGCCTCGGACGTGGGGCCAATGAAAAGGATGCCCGCCTCGGCGCATTTGGCGGGAAAGGAGTCATCCTCCGATGCAAAACCCCAGCCTGGATGGATCGCCGCGACCCCGCGGCTCTTGGCCATGGCGATGACCTTGTCTATATCCAGGTAGGCCCGCGAATTTTCCCCGAGATGCAGAAGCTCCTGCGCACCGGCGGTGAAGGGTGCGGTCTTGTCCACGTCCGTGGCCGTGATCATGGGCACGGCCTGAAACACTTCCTTGATGGAGCGCACTATCCGACGGGCCGGGATGCCCCGGTTGGCCACAAGTATCTTCTTCCCCCGGATTTCCCGGGACACTTCCTCAAAACTGCGGGGATTCAGCGACATAACTCTCTCCATAAGACGTGAAATATACCTTCCAATCAGTTCTCGGGACGCATCGAACCGGAACGCACAGTCAGCTTCTGGCCATCAACCAGCAGAACAACGCCACCATCCGGGCTTATCCCCGCGCATACGCCGCAAACCGATGATCGATTATCGCCGACGCGCACCACGGACCCAAAATAGGCGAGAACTGTTTCAATTAACTGGGAAAACTCCTGCGGGGTCGAATCAGAAAGTAGAGCACTGTAACGAAGCCGCCCGGAATGCACAAGCCGCAACCACAGGCCAAAAATGGACAGTTCCGACGACATCCCGCCCAGGCTGGCCGCCGGGCAGGCCCGGTCAGGGCGCAGGTCCTTGTCCGGAGGACAGGATGCCAGATTCAAGCCGATGCCGGCGAGCAGCACATCGCCACGCTCTTCGATGAGAATGCCGCCAACCTTGCGCTCGCCGACCAGGAGATCGTTGGGCCACTTGAGACGAGCCGGGATTCCACGGCCGGAGAGCGCCAGACACAGGGTCCAGCCAAGCAGAACGGGAAGCAAGTCCTGCCACGGTCCGGGCGGCATGGGCAGGCGCCAGGCCGCGAAAAGGTTGCCTGTTTCAGAGACCCAATTCCGGCGCATCTGTCCCCGCCCGGCCCACTGCCTGGTGGCCAGGACCGAGTCCCATGGCCCGAGGTCGCCCTGGAGGGCCAGATGCATCGCCACGTCCAGGGCCGAGGAGCAGGGCCCGCAGACAAAAACGCGCTCGTCCGAAACCGTCGATTCTGTCTCGCCAGGGGCCAGGAGGACAGGAGCTTCGGGATGATTTGAAGAAAAAGCGTCCGTGACGCCTGGAATTTCCGGAGTCCAGAGCAGGGGCATGCTGTTTTACCCAAGAAAAGCCTCAGGCCTTGGCCTGCTGCTTTTTTTGCATGATCAAACGCTTGAGCGAGGATTTATCCCCGGCGCGGTTGACGGGCGCGGGGATGGACCGGGCCGGAGCCTGACGGAACGCCGAACGGGCAGGTGATGCCGCGGAGAGGTCTTGCTCCTGAACCTCCGCCACAGGCTCCAAGGCCGGAACCACTGGAGTCTGAATGGCCGGAGCCGTCCGTGGCGGTTCAGGGCGCGAGGGAAGGCCGGACGGCCCCGGGCGCGGCGCAACCCCTGCGGGAGGCCCTCCTGGCATGGAGCGGGACACTCCCGCCGGAGCAACAACGGGAACGGCCCTGGGTGGCGGCAATGGAGGACGGGGTTGCGGGGCGGGAGCGGTCGGCCGGGGCACGAAGGCCGGAGCGGACTGCGATGCGCCGCCAGCGACTTGGTAAAAAACCGAGCGCATGTATCGCTTGGCCTCGAAGACCGAAGTCACACCGCTCAAGGATTCGGTGGAGCCGATGATGAGCGAGCCATCGGATTCGAGCACTCCGGCGATCTTCTCGAAAACCATCTTCTTGTCGGACGGGGTGAAATAGATGGCCACGTTGCGGCAGAAGACCACGTCGAAGCGGCCAAGCCCGGCGAAGGGCTTCATCAGGTTGAACTTCTTGAACACGGCCATGGCGCGGATCTCGTCCTTGATCTTCCATCCGTCGCCCATGAGGGTGAAATACTTGTTCAGGGTTTGCTGCGGCAAGCCCCGCTCGATCTCGAATTTATTGTACTTGCCATAGCTGGCCTTGGTCACGGCGTCATCGGAGATGTCCGTCCCAAGAATCGTGAGTTGATAGTTGTTCATGCTGCCAAGGGTCTCGCGCAGGGCGATGGCGATGCTGTAGACCTCCTGCCCGGTGGAGCAGGCCGCGCTCCAGATGCGGATGGGCACCGGGCGGCCGGGGTTGGACTTGGATCTCGCATCGATGAGGTCAGGCAGGATCTTGTGCTTGAAAACCTCGAAGGGAGAGGCATCGCGGAAAAAGAGAGTCTCGTTGGTGGTGATGGCGTTGACGATCTCCTTTTCCATGCTCCCGCTGCGGTCGGCCTTGGTCTTGGTGTAGAGGTCCATGTAAGTGGCGCAGCCGTACTGCTGCATCATGTTCTTGAGCCTCGTCTCGACCAGGTAGGTCTTGCTCGCCTCCAGGGCCACGCCACAAATGGCGTAGATGTATTTGGAGAGGAGACTGAATTCATCTGCGGTGATGGAGCTCATGAAGCCACCGTTCCTTTGCAATTTCGCATGGCTAGCACACTGTGCGCACGATTTCCGGGGCAATCGTCTGCAGGGATGCGACCACGTCCACGACTCCGGCCTCAATGGCGGTCTTGGGCATGCCATAGACCACGCAGGACTCCTCGTCCTGGCCGATGGTCACCGCCCCGAAGCTCTTCAGCACCTTGAGTCCCAGGGTTCCGTCCCCGCCCATGCCGGTCATGATCACGCCCGTGACTTGAGCCTTGTACTCACGGGCCACGGAACGAAACATGTAGTCCACGGCCGGCTTGCAGTTGTTCTCGGGCGGGTCGTCGGTGATCTGGATCATCTTGGCCCCACCGACGCCAGCAGCCACCCGCATGTGCTTACCGCCGGGCGCGATGTAAATCACGTCCGGACGCACGAGATCGCCATGCTCGGCTTCGCGGACCTCGTACTGGCACTTCTGGTCCAGGCTTTCGGCCAGGGACTTGGTGAACAGGGGCGGCATGTGCTGGACAATGAAAATGGGCACGCCGAGCTTGGGCAGTTGCGGCAGCATCTGGGCCAGGGCGTTGGGGCCGCCCGTGGAAATGCCGATAGCCACGGCCTTGGATTTGCTTGCTCGCTTGGGAAGCGTCGCAGCGACCGACGCGGTCGGCATGGCCGGAGCGACGGCCGGAGCAGGCCGTGCGGTGACCGGGGCCTGCGCCCCGACGGGCCGGACGCTCTGATTCAGCAGAAGTCGCAGCTCCAGACGCTTGGCATAGGCCTTGACCCGCGGCAGCAGGGCGTTGGTCAGAATCTGCACATTCTCCTGCTTGGCATCGGCGTCGGGCTTGGCGATGAAATCAAAGGCACCCAGCTCCAGGGCCTTAAGGGTGATCTCGCTGCCGCGCTTGGTCAGGGTGGAGAGCATGATCACGCCCACTCCGGGAAAACTTTTCTGGATTTCCTGCAAGGTTTCCAGACCGTTCATGATCGGCATTTCCACGTCCAAGGTGATGAGATCGGGCTTCAAGGTCGCGATGCGGGCCAGCGCGATCTTGCCGTTGTTGGCGGTACCGACCACCTCGACGTCGGGCATGGTGGCCAGGATATCCCCAACCACCTTGCGATACATGATCGTATCGTCAACAACCAAGATACGCAGGTTCATCCAGTCTCCTTCTCTGTTATCAAGCCAGATCGTCGGCCAAAACCTCACCGACGTCCAAAACTGCCACGAGATCCTTGGAGGTTTTGAGCACCCCCTGAAAATACCGGCCCTTGACGCCCTTGATGTTGGACGGGGTGGGCTCCACGTCCTCCCATTTGGCCGTGACCACATCGGTGATCTTGTCGACAAGCAAGCCGATGTTCTCTTCACGAGAATTGACGATGATGATGCGGCTGGTGTCCGTGACCTTCGACGGAGACAGACCCAGCTTGAGGCCCAGGTCGATGATGGTCACGATCCGGCCGCGCAGGTTCATTATGCCCAGCACGTACGAAGGAGCCTGGGGCACCTTGGTCATTTCCATCTGCCTGTTCATCTCCTGGATCACGTTGATATCGATGCCGCACAGGGCCGACCCCACGTAGAAACAGGACATCTGCAAGGCGCCCGTCTTATCCTGGGCCAATTGTTTCATGCCGTTCTCCTTCAGAAAGGTTTGCCCGCAGGGCAATACCCGTTTGACACTTCGCCCCGAAAGCCGCCGAAGCGGTCGGCCGTCAGGATGCGTACCGCTTCAGGCACTCGTAGATGGACTGCAAGAGACGCTCCTTGTCCAGCTTGACCTGGTAATCGTCGATGCCCAGCGCCTTGCCCCGGGCCACATCCTCGTCCCCTGCCAGGGAGGTCAGGGCCACAATGGGCGTGAGGGCGAAACGCTTGTCCTGACGTATGCGCCGGGACAACTCGAATCCGTCCATGTTGGGCATTTCGATGTCCGTGACCACCAGATCGAACCGGTCCGGATCGGCGTCGAGCATGTTCCAGGCAATGAGGCCGTCCTCGGCCACCTCGGCGGTGTAACCGTCGTCTTCCAAGAACTTTCGGACCTGGTTGCGGAAAAAGTCCGAATCCTCGACCAGCAGCAAATGAGGGACGCCCACGTCGCCCGCGTCATCGGCGATCTCGATGCTGCCGCGCACGGTGAACCAGTCGGGCTGCAGGGTCTGAATCAGTTCGTAGATGTCGATGATGAGCGTCGTGCTCTCGCCGATGACCACCGAACCACTGATGCCAAGCTGCTTGAGGGTGAAGGTGTCAACGACGGCTCGCAGTTCGATGGCGTCCACCGGGGGCTTGGCCAGGAGGCCGATCTCGTGGCCGGCCATGAGGAAGACGATGACGATGAGTTCTCCGGTGGTGTCCAGGAGACCGACGCTTGTGGCCTGATCCATGGAAAAGACAGGCAGGGTTCCGCCCCGGTACTTGATGACCCGACGACCGCCGACTTCCTCGATCTCCTTGCCGTCGATCAGTTCGACCCGGGCAACCAGATCCAGATGTACCGCGCAATGCTCCGCAGGGGCGTTGCGGAAGGTGAACAGGGACAGCCGCTCGTGATCCTGCACGACCTCACTGTCCTTGCCGGCCTGGGCGCCACGCTCCCGGACCGCGGTCAGGCTCAGGTCGCCCAGGCGGCCAAGCCCGGCCACGTCCAGGATGAGGGCCACATGCCCGTCGCCCATGATGGTTGCCCCGGCATAGCCCTGGCATTCCTTGAAATGACGACCCAGGGGCTTGACCACGATTTCCACGGAATCGTGGAGCTGGTCCACGACCAGGCCGTATCGGAACTGACCGGCCGAGACCACGACAAGATTGATGTCCGTGGTCGTGTAGCCAGACGCTGCGACCTGATCCGGTGTCTTCTCGTCTCTCAGGATATCGGCGACCATGCGCGAGGCGTCGCAGGGGGTTCCGTGCAAGCCCAGCACGTTGGACAGGTACAGCAGTGGAATGAGTTCTCCGCGCAGAAGGAGCACCTCGGCGTCACCGACAATTTCGACCTTTTCGCTGATTTGGGAGGCCGGAACGCGCAGCAACTCGTCGACGTTGACCTGCGGGATGGCGTAGCGCTCTTCGCCCACGGACACGAGCAGGCTGGGGATGATGGCCAGAGTCAGGGGCAGCTTGATGCGGATGGTCGTACCCTTGCCCCGGGCCGTCTCGATGTCGACCTGACCGCCGAGCTGGTCCAGATTGGACTTGACCACATCCATACCCACCCCGCGGCCGGACACGTCCGTGACCTTTTCGGCCGTGGACAGTCCGGGCAGGAAGATCAGGTTGGCCTTTTCCTTGTCGGACATGGACTTGGCCTGGTCAGGGGTAATCAAGCCTCGGCCAAGGGCCTTCTCCACGATCTTCTCGGTATTGAGCCCCCTGCCATCGTCGACAATCTCTATGATGACCTGGCCGGCTTCGTGGTAGGCCTTGAGCACGATGGTGCCAAGGGCGGGCTTGCCCGAGGCCACGCGCTCGTCCGGAGTCTCGATACCGTGGTCGGCGGAGTTGCGCACCAGATGGGTCAGGGGGTCACCCAATCCCTCGATGATGGTCTTGTCCAGCTCGACGTCGTTGCCTTCGAGTTGCAGATCGATTTCCTTGCGCAGGGTGCGGGCCAGATCGCGGACCACGCGCGGAAACTTGTTGAAAATGTTGCCCACGGTCTGCATGCGGGTCAGCATGATGGTTTCCTGCAACTCGGAGGTGACCAGGTCGATGCGCTGGCCAGCCACCTCGATCTGATGCAGGGCATTCGAAGAAATGGCCTGCATGAGCTGATTGCGGCTCAAGACCAGTTCTCCGGCCAAATTCATGAGATCTTCCAGCAGGCTGACATGCACGCGCAGGGAGTCGGGCTGGGTGATGGCGGATTTTGGCGCCGGCGCTGCCGCCTTGCGCGAATCATCGTCGGAAACCGCTACGGGAGCGGGCTTCGGAGCTGGCTTGGAGGCCGGAGCAGCAGGCTCGGCAGACGTCTCGGCCAGAGCCTGGGACAAGGCCATGTCGCTGAACATTTCCGAAACCATGGAGTCGGTCTGATCCTCGTCGGGAGTCTGGGGGGTCGTGTCGAGGAGTTCCCGGGCGAAATCCGGAGCCGCGGCCGGTGCCTTGGCAAGGTCCGAGGAAGCTGGCGGAGCCACAGCGCTCGCCGGAAGCTCGAACTTGAGGGTCAGGATGAATTCCCCGGCCAGATCCAACAGCGCGGGCATGATGTCGTCCTCGATGATGGAACCGAAAAGTACGAACAGGGGGATGCGGTTGGAAAAGCCGTCCTCCTCCAGGGTCCCCACGGCCTCGAAATCGACCTTCAGGTCCAGGATGACTCCGGCCGAATCCATGCTCTTCAAAAGATCCAGGACGGTCTTGTTCTTGCGCTGAACGTCGTGGATAAGATCAAACTCAAGCAGGTAGAGACTCTTTCCGCCTTTGCGATTCTGGATCAGGTCGAACTCCGGCACCTCGAACACTGTTCGGCCACGTCGGTCCTTGATCTCCACCCGCGTGTCGACCGACGCCTTCTCCTCCGGCTGCAGGTTTGCCGAGGTGGCGGCGGTCAGAGCCGCGATATGGTCGTCAATGTACTCGTCGTTGCTCGCCGCCACGTTGGTGATCATGTCCCGCAACTTGTCGAAAGCCAGCAGGACGATATTGACAACCTCTGGGTCGGGCACAAGCTCGCGGTTGCGGACCATGTCCAGCACGTTCTCGATCTTGTGACCGAGATCCTTGATCTTGTTCAGACCCAGGAAGCCGGCCCCGCCCTTGATGGAATGCGCGGCGCGGAAGACCTTG
>CAZPSN010000015.1:0-79992 GCA_964589645.1 uncultured Desulfovibrionaceae bacterium | reverse complement strand
CCAAAAAGAACGTTTTTAAAGAAAAGACCCGCACGCGGAAGACCTTGTTTACCAGTTCGACATCGATGTCAGCCCCGGCCTGCTCGATGGCCAGCAGATCGTTCTCGATGTCCCCGAGATGCTCGGTGGCTTCCTCCACATACATTTGGAGGGTTTCGTCATCCATCATCATGTGCGAACTCCATCAGGGTTTCTGTTACGGGGCTTCGCCCCACGTAACCGACACGACCGCCAGCAGCGAAAACCGCCCTGGCCCGGGGATCCGCCCCGTCCTCCCGGTTGTTCGGGATGCCGCCCAAGAAGCTCGAAAGCCCTGGTCCCGGCCAAAGGCGCGTGGGGCCTGTTTCGAGCTAGGTGACCAGCGTCAGATGCTGGTCGAGACGCATAGACTTGAAAAGTTTGGTGATGTTCTCGGAAGCGCCGGAAACAATCAGGCGGCCTCCGATTTTCTTCATGGAATTGTGCGTGGCGATGAGCACGCCAATGCCGACGGAATCCATCATTGCCGCGCCGGACAAATCCAGACGCAGCTCCTTGGGAGATTCGGCCAGAATCGTGCTCAACTCCTGTTTGAGCCCCGGAACCATGGAGGATACAAGATCCTGTCCCGGGCTGACGGTAACGGTGCTTCCTTCGCGGGTGATTGCGGTCATAAGCGGCTCCTCGTGCAAGAAATCATGATCACGAAGCAGTCTTACACACGGGTCAAGACGATATCAATCATTAGGGTCGACATAAATTTGCAACAAAACCTGATTGTTGCTTCGACGTTGCGGCACGAGGCAGAACCCGGCCGCGGGCAGCATTCCCTGACCGCGAACAGCCTGCGCGATCTTGCCAATACCCTGTATTTGTGGAAATTACTTGAAAACTCAAGAAAAAACTTGTCGATGACCCTGGATCGGACATAAATGAATCAATAAATCAGACGTACCAGGATGCCAGACACCTCATGAACCTTGCAAATACTCAGACCACGACGCCGAGCATCCTTCTCGTCGAAGACAACGTCATCGTCGCCTTCGACATGAAGCAGCGGCTCGAACAGCTCGGTTATCAGGTTCAGGGAATTATCGCCTCGGGCGAGGAAGCCATCGTTTCCGTCATCCGGCAGCCGCCCTCCCTCATCCTTATGGATATTTTCATCGAGGGTCGCGTCGACGGCATCGAGGCGGCCCAGACCATTCTAAGCAAAACCCAGATTCCCATCATCTTCCTGACCGGCCACGACGATGAGGAAACCCTCAACCGCGCGAAGATCACCGAGACCTTCGGCTACATCATCAAGCCGGCCAAATCCCGCGACCTGCACGTGGCCATCGAGATCGCCCTCTACAAGCACGCGGCCCAGATCGCTCTGCAAAAAAGCGAACACCAATACCGGCTTCTGTTCGACTCCATGCTGAACGGATTCGCCTTGCAGGAGGTTGTCCTGAACGACGCAGGCAAGCCGTCGGACCTGCTTTTCCTCGATGTCAACCCGGCCTTCGCCAGTTTCTTCGACCTGCCCGCGGAACAAATCATAGGTCGATGCCTTGGCCAGCTCTCGAACAAGGTCGAACCCTTCTGGATCGACATTTTGGCCAAGACAGCCATGACCCGCGAATCAATCCGGTTCGAAAGCTTCGCGGGCTTCGTGGGCAAGCATTTCTCCGTGGTCGCCTTCAGCCCCCAGCCTCGTCAGGTCGCCGCCATATTCGAAGACACGACCCAGCGCAAGGATGCCGAAAAGCATCTTCAGCACCGCACCTTCCACGACGCCTTGACCAACCTGCCCAACCGCGCCCTGTGCCTGGACCGCATCAGGCAGGCCATGGACCGCGCGGGAATGCGCGACAAGTACCTTTTTGCCGTGGTCATGGTCGACATCGACCGGTTCACGGACATCAACGACAGCCTCGGCCATTTCATCGGAGACCAGCTGCTGCGAAGCATCGCCCAGATCCTCCTGGACGAGGTGTCTTCCATCGATACCGTGGCCCGTCTGGGCGACGACGAGTTCGTGATCCTCCTGGAGGAACTTCCGTCCAAGAAATCCGGCACGGAGGCCATCCATAGGATCAAAACGGCCTTGAACCGCACCCTGCCCATCGAGAATCATCTCGTCCATATCAGCGCAAGCCTGGGCGCGCAGTTCGGACCGAAAGATTACACCTCTCCCGAACACTACCTGCAAGGAGCCAACATCGCCCTGCGCCATGCCCAGGAACAGGGTCTGGACCAGTTGCGATTCTACGTGCCCGAAATGCAGGACATGGCCATCAAGAAACTGGACACGGAAACCCGGCTCAGAAACGCCATCCGCGACGACGAATTTCACCTCGCCCTGCAACCCATCTACGCCATCACCGTCAGCGATCAGCCGACCTTGAGCGGATTCGAGGCCCTGTTGCGCTGGAAGCCCAAGGACAAGGACTGGGTGCCCCCCAGCGAATTCATCCCCATTGCCGAGGCGACCGGACTCATCCTGCCCATCGGTCAATGGATTCTGGAACAGGCCTGCCTGGTGCTGCGCTCCTGGGCGGAAAAATATCCGAACAACGCCTTGAGCATCTCGGTCAACCTTTCGGCCCGACAGTTTTCAAGCCCGAACCTGGTTCAGGACATCTCCGACTGCATAAACCGCAACAACGTCAGCCCGGCCCTCCTGAAGCTTGAAATCACGGAAAGCGACGTCATGACCAACCCCGAATCCACAGTCCAGAAGCTGCGACTCATGAAGGAGCTGGGCGTGGCCATCCTGGTCGACGATTTCGGCACGGGCTATTCCTCCATGAGCTACCTGCAGCGCTTTCCCATCGACACCCTGAAGATCGACCGCAGCTTTGTGGGGCAGGTCGACCAGAACGCCAACCGGGTCATCGTGCGCACCATCGTCAATCTGGCTCACAGCCTGGGTCTCTCCGTGGTGGCCGAAGGCGTCGAAACCGAGGAACAATACCGAATCCTGCAGGAAATGGGCTGCGAATTCGCCCAGGGTTACCATTTTTCCCGCCCCATCTTCCTCAATCAGGCCGAGAATCTGATCCTTGGAGCCCTGAAAAACTGAAGCACGGGCGCGAGGGCCAATGCAGCGCCCACACCCGTGCTTTGTGTCAAAATAAACCGGGACCCGATCGGGCCCGGTCGGCCTTCTATGCCCTGCTCAGAATGCTCTTGGCCGGGATGAGACCCGTGGCCGCGGCCGAGACGATGTTGCCGGCCACGCCGGGTCCGTCGCCGGCCACGTACAGACCCGTGATGGCCGTCTCCAAATTGTCCCCGCACTCCACCTGGGTGGCGAAGAACTTGATCTCCGGAGCGTAGAGGAGCGTTTCGTCGTTGGCCACGCCGGGCACCACCAGATTGAGCTTTTCCAGGCCCTCGACAAGGTTGGTCAGGATGCGCTCGGGCAAAGCCATGGCGATGTCACCGCAGACGACCTTCTTCAGGGTCGGCTCGATATAGCTGTTGCGGATGCGATTCCAGGTGGAACGCCGGCCGCGCTTCAAGTCACCGAAACGCTGCAGAATGGGCTTGCCCCCACCGATCAGGGTGGCCAAACGGCCGATGGATTCGCCGTAAGCCTGATTGTCCGTGACGGGTTCGGTCAGGACCACCTTGGACAAAAAGGCGAAATTGGTGTTCTCGCTCTTCTTGTCCATGTAGGCATGCCCGTTGACACAGACAAAATCCTGGTAGTTTTCCTGGGCGATGAACCCGCCGTAGTTGGTGCAAAAGGTCCGCGTCAGGTCATCGTACTTGTTGGTGCGGATGAAAAACGTAGGATCATAGATCGTGGCACACAGATCCTGCATGATCTCGTTGTGCACTTCCACGCGCACGCCGACCTCGATGCCGCGCTGGGTCACGGGCAGGCCATGGCGCTGCACAAGCTGTCCCACCCACTCGGCCCCGACCCGCCCGGGAGCAAGAATGACGTTGTTGGCCAGATGTTCGCCCTTGGCCGTGATCACACCCTTGACCCGCCCATCCGCCACCAGGATGTCCTTGACCTCTTCCCTGGTCAGCACGGTCACACCCTTGCCCTGGATGTATTCGACCATGCCGGTGATGTGGCCGGGCAGGTTGTCGCTGCCCAGATGCTTCTGCTTGATGACCAGCAGGTCGATGCCGAACTTGCGGGCTTCCTTGCGGATGGACTGGGCCTCGTCCATGTTGGTCGGGTAGACCTTGCCGTCCATGCCGAAACGGTTGAAAACTGCCTCGGTTTCGTCAATGAGCTGCACGGCCTGGCCCACGCTCATGAACTGGGTCAGATCGGTCTTGCCCAATTTGTGGATGAAATTGAGCTTGCCGTCGGAAAAAAGACCGGCCCCGCCCATGCCCGAAAGAATGTTGCAGGGTTTGCAATGCACGCAATCCTGGTCGCCGGTCAGGGGACAGTTGCGCTTGAGTGAGGACTTGCCCTTCTCGATCAGCAGCACGTCGAGACTGGAATGCTCGGCCAGATGGAAGGCGGCGAAGAGTCCGGCCGGACCGCCACCGACAATGATGACGTCGTGTATCTTTTTGGACATACTATTTTCCTTCCACTTTTTTCTTCCTGGCGACCATGGTGTGGCGTTTCTGGGCCGAGAGTTCCACCTTGCGCAAACGGATATTCTGCGGCGTGACCTCGACCATCTCGTCGTCGCGGATGAAGTTGAGGGCCTTTTCCAGAGTCATGGGCAGCACGGGGGTGAGAATGATGGCCTCGTCCTTACCCGAAGCGCGCAGGTTGGTCAGCTTCTTTTCCTTGGTCGGGTTGACGTCGATGTCGTTGTCGCGGTTGTGCTCGCCGATGATCATGCCCTCGTAGACCGCGTCGCCGGGACGGACGAACATGCGGCCGCGCGGCTCCAAATTGAAGATGGCATACGGCACGGCCGAACCGGCGCGGTCGCAGACCAGAGAGCCGGAAAAACGGGTCGGAAAATCGCCCCGAAAATCGCCGTAGCCGTCAAACAGGGAATTCATGATCCCCGTGCCCTTGGTGTCGGTCAGAAATTCGTCACGATAGCCGATGAGCGCCCGCGACGGCACGGAAAACTCCATGCGCACGCGGCCGCCGCCGTTGTTGACCAGGTTCAAAAGTTTGCTCCGGCGTATGGACAGCTTCTCGGTGACCACGCCCATGAAGGCCTCGTCACAATCCACATAAACGTGCTCCAGGGGCTCCAAAAGCTTGCCGTCCTTTTTCTTGTAGATGACCTCGGGCCGGCCCACGCCCAGCTCGAAACCCTCGCGGCGCATGGTCTCGATGATGATGGCCAGCTGAAACTCGCCCCGTCCCTTGACGATCATGGAGTCCTTGTCCTCGCTCTCCTCCACCTGGATGGCCACGTTGGTCAGCGCTTCCTTTTCCAGACGGTCCTTGATCTTGCGGGACTGCACGATCTTGCCCTCGCGGCCGGCAAAGGGCGAGGTGTTGATGGTGAATCGCATGGACACGGTGGGCTCGTCCACGTCGATGCGTGGCAGGCGGACCGGACTTTCCTTCAGACAAATGGTGTCGCCGATGCCGACCTTGTCGAGACCAGCCAGGACCACGATGTCACCCATCTCGACGCGTTGCTGGTCCTTGAGCTGCAGGCCCTCGTAGGCCTGGACCTTGGTAGGCCGGAAGGCGAGTTGGGTCTCGTTTTCGCCCATGCACAGGAGATCCGCCTTTTCCTGCAGGAATCCGGCCTTGACCTTGCCGATGACCAGGCGGCCGAGATAGTCGGAATAGCCCAAATCCGAGACGAGCATCTGAAACGATGCGGCCGGATCAAACTTGGGACCGGGGATGCGCTCCAGGATGAGATCAAAGAGGCCGTGCAGGTTCTCGCCGCGCTCCTCCAGGGTCGCAGAAGCCACGCCGTCGCGGCCGATGGCGTACAGAACCGGAAATTCCAGCTGGTCCTCGTCGGCGCCAAGGTCGATGAACAAGTCGTAGACCTCGTCCAGCACTTCCTGAGGCCGTGCGTCGCCGCGGTCGATCTTGTTGACCACGACCAGGATGGGCAGGCTCGCATCCAATGCCTTCTTGAGCACGAAGCGGGTCTGGGGCAGCGGGCCTTCGGACGCGTCCACCAGCAGGACCGCGCCATCGACCATGGACAGGGCGCGCTCCACTTCCCCTCCGAAATCGGCGTGACCGGGAGTGTCGACAATGTTGATCTTGACGTCCTTCCAACGCACGGAACAGTTCTTGGCGGCGATGGTGATGCCGCGCTCACGTTCCAGATCCATGGAATCCATGACCCGATCGTCCACGGACTGGTTGTCGCGAAAGACTCCGGACTGGCGGAACATGGCGTCGACCAGGGTGGTCTTGCCGTGATCGACGTGGGCGATGATGGCGATATTTCTGATGCGGTCATTTTTGTGTGTACTGGGCATGTTTTCCTCGTTGGGCATAAAAAACGGCTCCCTGTTCGAAGCCGGCGGATTGTCGTGCACATGACGCACGAAACTATTTTTCCACTACGCCCAGTGCTCGGGACACGTCAAGATCGGAAAGCAGGGCGAAAACAGTTCAAAGCAACCCGGACCGGCCCGACGCAAGCAGGCAGGCCGGGGGGTGGTGCTCAGCCGATGGGGGCGCAGCGCATGTTGCGGACGGAGTCCTTGAAACGGACTTCCATGGTGCGGGGTTTCATGACCTTCTGCACGTAACCCAGACCAAAGGCGGGATGATTGATGACATCTCCAGTCCGAAAGACACGTTCCATGGAGTAGGCGGCGGGACTCGCGCACGGGGCGACCAGCTTTTCCCACTGCTCGGCCATGGCCTGGGCCTGCTTGGTCGCGGCCGCCGTCTGGCGGGTCGCGGCAGCAGCCTGCCTGGCGGCGGACGGTTGTCCTGTCGAGGCCTCTTTCTTGGGACGCGAAACGGCCGGAGCCTTGACCTTGGGCTCAGCCGGGGCCTTGAAGGCGTGGCGGCCCTTGCAGACCTTGCATTCGACCTTGACGATGGCCTCGCCATCCATGACCACGACATGGTGGTCGGTCACGGTCTTGCACTTTCTGCAGTGAGATTCAACGGAGCTGCCGGCCTGTATCAGTTTCTCGGACATAGTGGATCCTTTTGGAATGACGGTGGAAAAAAAAAGCCACAAGGGAATATCCTTGTGGCGTGTTCTCTCTGTAAAGGGAACCTATCCTCTTCCTGCCCCGGAGGCAACGACTGTTTTCCTCCTTTTTCCAAAAACTTTCTTTCCGTCGCTTTTGGGTGGCTGGACTTTTGACCCGGGTCTTTGTAGCCAACTGCCCATGACTCCAGCCATCAATGCCGCCCAAAAAGCGAATATCTCTTTCACGGTGCGTGAATATGCCCACGATCCCGCCTGTCAGTCTTACGGGATGGAGGCGGCCGAAAAACTGGAAGCAGACCCTGCGCGAGTCTTCAAGACCCTGATCGCCGATCTCGGCGGCGAGCTCGTGGTGGCCGTCATCCCGGTGGAAGCCATGCTTGTCCTCAAACACCTGGCCAAGGCCTGCGGCGCCAAGAAGGCAACCATGGCCGACAAGACCCTTGTGCAGCGGATCACGGGCTATGTCCTGGGCGGAGTCAGCCCCCTGGGCCAGAAGAAGCGGCTGCGCACGTTCATCGATGTCTCGGCCCAGGCCCATCCGACCATCCTGGTCAGCGCTGGCCGACGCGGCCTGGAAATTGAGCTGGACCCGGAAGATCTTTGCCGCCTGATCAATGGACGTTTTGCGCCATTGATTGAATGCAGCGGTTCGTGAACGCCACGAGACGTTGCGACCGGGGGAACTGTCCCGAGTGCATCGGAAAAGCTGTCCAGCCATGGCCTGATGCCGTGCAGGACGCTCTTCGCGCTTGACATCATTGCACTTTCCAGGCCTATACATCAGAGCTTGGAACAATCCGCCGTGCGCAATCAAGTCGGGGAGTCATGGCCTATATTTTCGGAAAACCCGGACACGCAGCCGTCACCAGGGCCGATCGACGCAAGGACTTGCTCTTGCGCATGGGACTGCCCCTGGCCTTCCTGATCGTTCTGGCCTCTGTCGGCGTATACGCATTCCTGCATGGCCACTACCTGATCACCACGCTCTTCATCGTTGCCTTCGTGATCGGCCTGCTGCGTTTCGACGAGTTGGGCCTGACCTTTGCCCACCACCTCTCCCAGGCTGAAAACAGCGCACGCTCCGACCAGGTCGTGGTCAAGATGCTGCGCCTGTTGCCCAATGAATACCACGTTTTCCACGATCTGCGCTTTTACAAGATGCATATCGACCACGTCGTTCTCGGTCCCAACGGATTTTTCTTGATTGATGTCAAGCGCCATCTCGGAGCCGTGACCCTGTCCAAGGAGTCCCTGCGCCTCAACGGGTGGCCGTTTCTGCGGGATCTCTTCGGACAATCCTGGACAAAGGCCCAGGCTCTGACCAAACACCTCGGCGTGCAGCTCACGGCAGGGATCGAGCTCACGCCCGTGCTCTGCTTCAGCCGGGGGCACGTGGGTTTCACCAAGATCGTGCGCGGAGCCAGAGTCGTCCAGGCAACCTCCCTTGTGCCGACCATTCTGCACCACGAGGCGTCGATTCCCGCGGAGCGCCTCGCGCGCCTGACCGAGAAGCTTGCGGAACTGGTCTGGGTGAAAAGCGAGACCATCGAATACACCCAAGCTGATATCGGCAGCCCCCAACAGGCTCCCGCGACCGGAATCGGCCGGGTTTGCCCCAAATGCCGCCACCAGGCCAGCGCCACGGAGATGGAATTTTTCCCGGACGAATGCCCCCGCTGTGGGCGCTTCTACGCAGTGGGTTCTTCAGAACCGCAGTCCAGGGCGTCGCTCGGCGTGAAAACCGTTTGGCGTCCGACCATACCGCAGTTGGTCATCAGCGTTCTGGCCATAGCCGGAACCGCCGGATTTCTCGTCTACTGGACCGGCGTCCTGCCTCTGGCCCCAACCGTCCATGAAGCGCCGCAGCGTCGCGACGGCAACGCGACCACCACTGCGAACCAGACCACGCAGACATCTCCACAAACAGGGAGCGACGTGCCCTCTTCCGCACCCGAGACGGTCCGGGACGTGAAGCCGGAAAGCATCAATCAGACGGAGCCTTCCCAGACCGAGGTCCCCGTTGTCACCCAGGGCCCTCCGACGAGTCCAGCGCCAGACAGCAATGCCACAGACGAGTCATCCACCGCGGCACAGGCCAATGCCACGGAAGCCGCGACGGCCAACGCGACCCAGACCCCGAAGCAACGACACAAGGACTCGAACCTGCCGGAAACATCTCCCACGGGCACGTTAACCGTTACCGCCTCCAAGCCCGTGACCGTGTGGTTCATGGACCAGCACACCTCCAAACAGCTCGGACCTTTCGCAATAGGCGGCAAAACAGCGAAAACCATTGTCTTGCCAAAGGGACTCTATGACGTGATCTATGTCGAGAGCGGCAAGCGGAAGCAGACGAGCATCAGCTTCCTGAGCGACAAGGGACGCCTGGACTTCTAGCGACAGTGGCACACGCAAAACAGGGCTCCCGGAACATTGTCCCGAAAGCCCTGCCATTCTGGTCGAAACAGCCGCTATTTTCTGAGCATGCCGGACAAAAGGCGCAGATGGGAGCGTTCCTCGTCAATGCAGGCCTTGACGTACTTCTTCTCCCCTTCGGGCACGAATTCCTGCATCTCCACGAAGAAGAGGATGGTGTCCTTCTCAAAGCCCATGGCCGTCTCGATGGCCTCTTCCGGAGTGCCCATGTAGTTCCTCAGATGGTCCACATCGCCCAGGCGAAAGAGGGTGTGGGAATCAAGCAGGAACTTCAGATAGTCCACGTACTCGTCCTCCTCGGCCCAGGCCGGGAGCTCCACTTCCCCCACCCGCTCGTAGAGCTTGCGGAAGATTTCACGGTGTTTGGTCTCCTCGCCCGCCAAAAAGCTGAACATATCTTTGAGCTTCTTGTCCGAGGTCGTCTGCACCAAACGGTTGTAGAAGACCTCGCCGCGGGTTTCCACTTCCTGGGCCGCGAGCAGGATATCGGTAGCCTTGAATATTCCGGCCATAGAACCTCCTAGAGTTCCGAGGGCAGCTCCTTGAGCTGGGCATAGGTAAAGACGGGTCCGTCGATGCACACGTATTTCGTGCCGATGTTGCAGCGTCCGCAGATGCCCACCCCGCACTTCATGCGCTTTTCCAGGGTGGTCATGATGTTCTCGTCCTCGAAGCCCAGCTTCTTCAGGGCCTGGAGGGTGAACTTGATCATGATGGGCGGCCCGCAGGTGATGGCCACCGTGTTCTTGGGCTTGGGATTCATCTCCAGCAGCACGTTGGGGATGAGACCGACCTTGTGCTCCCAACCATCGGACGGGTTGTCGATGGTCAGCACCGTGTTCACATCCTTGCGCGCCACCCACTCGGGCAGCTCGGCCCTGTAGGTCAGATCCGCCGGGCTGCGCGCCCCGTACAGCAGCGAGATATCTTTATACTGTTTCCGGTTATCAAGCATATACGCAAAAAGGGTGCGCAGCGGAGCCATGCCGATGCCACCGCCGATGAAGACGATGTTCTTGCCCTTCAGCTTTTCCAGGGGAAAGCCGTTGCCCAGGGGGGCGCGCACGCCGATCTGGTCGCCGGGCTGCAGCTGATGCAAGCGAGTGGTGACCTCGCCCACGCGCATGACGCTGAACTGCAGGTAGTCCTTGCGGGTCGGGGAGGAGTTGATGACAAAGGTCGATTCGCCCACGCCGAAGACCGAGAGCTGGCCGACCTGGCCCGGAATGAAGGTGAAGTCCTTCATGCGCTGCTCGTTGTTGAGCACCACGCGGAAGGTCTTGATGTTATGCGTCTCCTGGATGACCTCGACGATGGTGGCCATGTCCGGGAGATAGGGATTGGCGTTCATTCAGAGTACTCCTGTGCTGCATTCACGATCTGCCGGATATCGACTCCGACGGGGCACTGCTTGATGCACCGGCCGCATCCGCAGCAGGCGATGACGCCCTGGTGCAGGTCCGGATAGTAGCTGAACTTGTGCCCGACACGGTTTTTCAGACGATGGGCCTTGGTCGAGCGCGGGTTGTGGCCGCTGCCTTCCAGGGTGAAGGTGTGGGACATGCAGTTGTCCCAGGTGCGGATGCGCCGGCTGTTCAAACCCAAATCGTCGTCGGTGATGTTGAAGCAGTAACAGGTCGGGCACATGTAGGTGCAGGCCCCGCAGGAGATGCACTTGGCCGACTGGGCAGCCCAGAAGTCCATGTCGTCGAAGCGGGCCAGGATCTTGGCCGGGGCCGAGGCATAGTCGTGGGCCTGCCCCATCATTTCCTGGGCTTTGGCGTTCTTGGCCTCGGCCTCCTGGCCTCTGGCGCCCGCGTCCTCGAACAGCGCGAGCTTCATGATCTCTTCGCCCTGCGGGGTCACGGACTTGGCCACGTAGCCCTCGCCGACCTGGGTCAGCAGGACGTCCGAGCCGGCCGTGTCGGCCGGACCGCTGCCCACGCTGTGACAGAAGCAGGTCGTTTCCGGACGGTCGCAGGCCAGGGTGATGAAGACCGTGCTATCACGCCGGGTCATGAAGTACGGATCCTTGATGGTATCCGTCTCATAGACCGGGTTGAAGATCAGCTTGCCCCGCGCGCCGCACGGACGACAACCGATGACCACGCTCTTGTCCATGGGCAGGGTTTCGATGAGTTCCGGTTTCTTGTGTTCACCCTCGCGCTTGACCACGAGCAGGGTCTCGGTCTGCGGAAAGGTCGCGGCCTTGGGCGACACGGCCGCCATGCGGGAGTGCAGGTCCATGGTCATGCCGGGCTGAAAGCGCTTGAAGGTCACGGTGCCGCCGGTGGCCACCGGGGCCAGGACGCGGCAGGTGGACGCCAGGTCCTCGGCCAGTCGGGTCAGATTTGCTTTTGTGATGAATCGTTCCATTACCAGCCTCGCTCGTGGATGCGCTCTTCCTCCACCTTGAAGGTGAAGAGCGGCGGTGTCTGATCAAGAACGGTTCCAGCCTCGTGCTCGAACACGTCCAGGACCTGCTTGTTCATGGAACGGCGCAGGAGCATGAGCGGGATGTCCACGGGACAGGCCCGTTCGCATTCCCCGCATTCGGTGCAACGGCCCGCCAAGTGGGACACGTGGATCATCTGGAACATGAAGTTGTCGGCCGGCGTGCTGTCCTGGCTGAGCCACAGGGGATCGCGGCTGGTGGCGATGCAATAGTCGCGGCAGACGCACATGGGGCAGGCGTTGCGGCAGGCGTAGCAGCGGATGCAGCGGCTCATGGTTTCCTGCCAGAAGGCCAGCTTCTCGGCATCGCTCTTGGCCTCGAACTCGTCCTGGCAGGCCAGACTCACAGCCGCGGGGGCCGCGTGCTTGGCACCGATCAGCACATCGGCCAGGAGCGCGTCGGGATATTTGCAGATCCGGCACTTGTCGGCCTTGATGTCGGCCATCTTCAAGGTCGCGGCCTGTCCGGCCACGGTGATTTTGAGCTCGTCGTTGCCCACGGCCACGGATTCGACGAACCCGGGGTCGGCCGGCAGGGCCGCCCGGATCTTGCGCTGGCTGACCACGCCGTCGCAGCACAGTCCGAAGACAACCACGTCCTCGCGCTTGATCAGCTTTTCATTGAGGAGTTCGATGACACTGCGACTGTCGCAGCCCTTGACCACGATGCCGACCTTCTTGCCCTTGTGGGCGGTCAGATAGGTGGCCAAATTGTGCACGGCCAGGGGGCCTATGATGAGCCGGTCCAGGTCCGCCTCGGAGCGGATGAAGAGCGGCGTGGCGTGGAGCTGGTCGTAGCCCTGCTCCCACCCGATGACGCACTCCAGGTCGCCGAGGCGGCCCTTGATGGCTGATTTGAGATCATCCAATTGGGACATATGTCCTCCTTTTCGCTAACCGTGACAGGGGCATCCCTGCCCCTGGGCCGCCTGCAGGGCCAGAGAGTTCCAGTCCACTTCCGTCGCCGGGTTGAAGCTCGGGGCGGGCCCGAGTTCATGGATGCGACGGGTGAATTCCGTGACCACATGCTGCCAGCGCTGTCCTTCCGAGGCCGAGACCCAGGTGTACTCGAAGCGCCGGGCATCGAGACCCGTGACGGGCAGGAAGCGTTTCAAGAGCTCCAGACGCCGCCGGGCGTAGAAGTTGCCCTCGGCGTAATGACAGTCGCGGGGATGGCATCCGGACACGAGCACGCCGTCGGCGCCGTTCATCAGCGCACGCACGATGAAGAGCGGATCGATGCGGCCCGAACAAGGCACGCGGATGATGCGCAGGTCCGTGGGCTGGGTAAACCGCCCCACTCCCGCCGTGTCCGCGCCGCCGTAGGAGCACCAGTTACACAGGAAGCCGACTATTCGTAATTCGCGAACATCTTGGGCGGGCATAAGGCGTTCACCTCCGCGAGGATCTGGTTATCGGTGAAATGTTCGAGCTGGATGGCTCCCTGCGGGCAGGTCACGGTACAGATGCCGCAGCCCTGACAGACCGTGTCGATGACTTCGGCCTTGGGATTGCCGAAGCGGTCGGCCACTTCCTTGATGGCCCCGAAGGGACAGGTGGAGATGCACTTTCCGCAACCAACGCAACGGGCCGGATTGACCCTCGACACGGCCGGATCGGATTCCAGCTCCTTCTTGGAAAGAAGGACCAGAACCTTGGCGGCCGCGGCGCTGCCCTGACTGACCGAGGCCGGAATGTCCTTGGGGCCCTGGCAGGCACCAGCCAGGAACACGCCGGCGGTGTTGGTCTCCACGGGCTTGAGCTTGGGATGGCTCTCCACGAAGAACCCGTACTGGTCCGGGGCCACGCGCAGTTTTTCGCCGAGCTGGACCGCGCCCTTGGCAGATTCGGCGCCCACGGCCAGAACCACCAGGTCCGCGGCCACCTCGACCTGGGTTCCGGCCAGGGTGTCGGCGCCGCGCACGATGAGCTTGTCGTCCTGCGGGTAGATCATGGACACGCGGCCGCGCACGTATTGCGCCCCGTACTCTTCCATGGCCCTGCGGGTGAACTCGTCATAGCCCTTTCCGGGCGAACGGATGTCCATGTAGAAAACGAAGGACTGGGAGTCCGGCACATGGTCCTTGGTCAGGATGGCCTGCTTGGCCGTGTACATGCAGCAGAAGCCCGAGCAGTACGGCCGGCCCACGGACTTGTCGCGGGAACCGACACACTGGATGAAGACCACGTTCTTGGGCTCCTTGCCGTCGGAGGGGCGCTTGATGTGCCCGCCGGTGGGACCGGATGCCGAGAGCAGGCGCTCGTACTGCAGGCTGGTGATGACGTCGGGATAGCGGCCCTCGCCGTACTGCGGGTACTTGTGCCAATCGAAGAGGTCGTAGCCCGTGGCCACGACCACGGCGCCCACGTCCACGTTGACCAGCTCGTCCTTCATCTCGAAGTTTATGCATTTGACCGGACAGACCTTGGCGCAGGCCCCGCATTTGCCCTTCTGCAGCATGATGCAGGAGGCCGCGGTGATGGCCGCCTTCTTGGGAATGGCCTGGGGGAAGGGAATGTTGATGGACGGCGCCGTGCACAGATTTTCGTTGAAGGGGTCGGGATGCTTGCGGCTGGGACATTTTTCCGTGCACAAACCGCAGCCCGTGCATCTGCTCCAGTCCACGTAGGTGGCCTTCTTGCGGATGGTGACCTGGAAGTTGCCCACGTACCCGCCGACGCTCTCCACCTCGGAGCAGGCGTAGAGGGTAATGTTGGGATTCTGGGCGATGTCGACCATCTTGGGGCCCAGCACGCAGGACGAGCAGTCCACCGTGGGAAAGGTCTTGTCCAGCTTGGCCATCTTGCCGCCGATGCTCTGCTCGCGCTCGACCAGGATGACTTCCTGGCCTCCGTCGGCGCAGTCCAGGGCCGCCTGGATGCCGGCCACGCCGCCGCCGATGACCAGCACGCGCTTGACCGTCTCGAAGCGCTTGGCCACCAGGGGGCGGTTGCGGCGCAGTTTCTCCACGGCCATGCGCACCAGTTCGGCCGCCTTGCCCGTGTTTAAGTCCTTGGTCTTGCCGATCCAGGAGACATGCTCGCGGATGTTGGCCATTTCGAACATGTAGCGGTTCAGTCCGGCGCGCTCCACGGCCCGGCGGAAGGTGGGCTCGTGCATGCGCGGGGTGCAGGAGGCCACGACCACGCCGTCGAGATTCTTGTCCTTGATGGCCTGGATGATGGCGTCCTGTCCGGGCTCGGAACAGGCGTACATGGTATCGGTGGAATGCACCACGTCGGGATAGGTCAGGGCCGTGGCCGCGACACTCGGGCAGTCCACGGTCCCGGCAATATTGCTGCCGCAGTGGCAGATGAAAACACCAATTCGCATCGCGTCCTCCCTACCTGGCCTGCGCCGGTTGTTTGATCCTGCCCAAAGTCAGGCGCGGGTCCACGCAGAGCTTCTCGAAGCCAAGCTCGGCGCGGTCCAGTCCCAGGGCGTAGCCAAGAAGCTGGGTGTAATAGAAAACCGGGATCTTGAAGTTCTCGTGCAGGGCGTCGTTGATCTGCCCCTGTCGCAGATCCAGATTCATCTGGCACAGGGGGCAGGCGGTGACGAAACAGTCGGCCCCGAGCCGACGGCCGGCGTCGAGCAGCTTGCCCGAGAGCCTGGCCACGATGTCGCCGCGCGGGATGCCAAACGACGCCCCGCAGCACTCCACCTTCAAGGGGAAGGGCACGACCTCGGCCCCGAGGGCGGTCATGAGGTTGTCCATGGCCATGGGGAACTCATGATGATCGAACTTCATGAGTTCCGGCGGCCGGTTCATGATGCAGCCGTAATAACAGGCGATCTTGATGCCGGTCAGGGGTTTGACGACCTTTGACCTGATCAGCTCGGGGTCCACGTTCTCGGCCAGAACCTGCAGCACGGACTGGGCGTCCACGGTGTTCTTGCACGGTGCGTCGAGCAAGGCGTTGGTCTTGGCCCTGAAGGCCTGATCTTCCATCTTGTGGGCCGCGGTGCGCAGATTGGTCAGGCAGCTCGGACACGGCGTGGTCACCGTGTCCATGCCCATGCCCTCGACCTGGGCCAGATTGCGGGCGGACAGGGCCGCAGACAAAACGTGGTTGACCGTGTGCGCGGGAGTCGAACCGCAGCAGCTCCAGTCATCGACGTCCACCAGCTCGATGCCCAGGGCCCTGCAGATCGCCCGGGTGGAGCGGTCGTATTCCGCGGACGTGCCCTGACCCGAACAGCCCGGATAATAGGCGATCTTAAGCATGTGAGCCTCCTTTGCGGAACCGCTCGAAAATGCGGGCCACCTGGTCCCGACCCTGGATCGGATGGGGCTTGAAAGGCAGCTTGCCGCGCATGAGCACCTGCGGAGCCAGGTCCACATCGGTGAACACGCGGCCCGAACGGGTCATGTAGCTGGCCATGAGCCCCAGCTCATAGGCCCGGCCATGGCGTTCCACGGAACCCAGAAAGGAGTCGGCGAAGATCTTCACGGCGCGTTCCGGGGCGTACCCGGCCTCCCGGGACATGTGCCGGCACACGTCCATGATCAGGGCCACGTCGATCTTGTTCGGACAACGGGTGGTGCAGGATTGGCAGGAGCCGCACAGCCAGATGGAGCGGCTTTTCAGCACCGCGTCCTTCTGCCCTGTCTGCACCAGACGCATGATCTGGCTGACCGAATAGTCATAGGCAAAGGTGTACGGGCACCCGGCCGTGCAATTGCCGCACTGGTAGCAGGTTTTGACGTTCTGATGGCTGCGGGCTTCGACTTCGGCGATAAAAGCCTGGTCGGCGGCGGCAAGATCAAAGATTTGCATAGGCATCCCCAACTTGCGGTAAGGAACGGCGAACCGTCCGGTTGACACGAATCCCGTCCCGAAAAAATCGAAAGTGGGTGCACCATTCTGACACAGGCACGGTCAGGACAATCGGACCAGAATGATACAGGCGGTGACCAAAAATCGAGTATTCCCGGGACTTGGGGTATCTTTTTAGCAGATTCAATGCCATAGTCCCCAAGAGCGGGAATTGTCCAGTCCCGCACGCCCCCCTGGAGTCATTTTCAATCGATAATCGACACAACGCGCAACCCCGGAGACGCACCATGGATCACAACAAGCGCCGCTTTGATCGCGAACCTGTCGCTGTTCCATGCACGGTCAGCTCCAAGGACGATGCCGACAACTCGGCCCCGGCCCGGATCATCAACCTGAGCGAGGGCGGGGTCATGCTTGCGGCCGAGCAGGGATTCATGGCCAACGAACGCGTGTCCATCGTCCTGGAGGACGGATACGACACCCTGCTCTTTGAATTCGCCGAAATCCTGACCGGCACCGTACGCTGGAGCCAGGCCATGGCTGGCGCCGGGCAAAAATCCTATCATGTGGGCGTGGCCCTGGAGCGTGCGCTACCGCACCGGATCGTTCTGACCGAGCAATGATCCCGCCCATTCTTGTCAGATCCGTTCTCTTCATCTAAAGGAGCACAAAGGAAGGATTTTCGCGCAACTTCGCCCCACCGATCCCGAGGAAACGCCATGGCCGATGACGCCCAGAAAAACAGAACATGGGAACGCTACTGCAGCCTGCTTCCCTGCCAGATCATTCCGGCAAAGGAAGCGGAGCCTGTCGTGGCGGGACGCATCATCAACATCGGGCGGGGCGGAATTCTGGTCGAGGCGGATTTTGACTTCAAGTCCGGGGACAGGGTGACTGTCGTCATTGAGGACACAGAAGGAGACGAGCGTTTTGAAATGCGCAAGGAAATCCGCGGTACGGTTCGATGGGGACAGATCGACCCCCGCTCCCTGATGGGCCTTTTTTATATCGGCGTGGAATTCGACGAATTGCTGCCCCTCAAACAGGCCGCGTCCAGACTCATCTGAACGCCTTCAGGATCAGGACTCCACGGACACGACGAGCCACTGCCCAGCAGTGATGGCTTCAAGGTCAGCGGGGCAGAGCCGGAAAACGGCATGGGGAGTGCCTGCCGCGGCCCAGATCGTTTCGTGGCGCCGCAGATCGACGTCAAGCAGCGTCTCGAGGGGCTCGACGTGGCCCGCCGGCGGAATGCCGCCAATGGCAAAACCCACCTTCTTCTTCACGAAATCCCCATCGGCTTTGCCAAGCACGAGGCCCGTCGATCGCCTGATCGTGTCCAGATCGACCCGGTGGGCCCCGGAGGCAATGACCAAAACCGCCCTCCCCGTGTTTTTTTCCTTGAATACCAAAGATTTGGCGATTTGACCCACCATACAGCCGATGCTGTCGGCGGCATCCTGGGCGGTCCGCGTCGAGCTGCCGAACTCCACCACATCAAAAGAAAAGCCCCGGGCCAAGAGAAAGTCCCGAACGCGCCGGGCGCTGTCCCTCAATTCAAACTCCATGCACTCCCTCCCTTGTCTTCACAAACAACAAAACTCCACGCCGGTAGCCAGCGCGGAGTTCAATCAAGTGCACCATCGCCGCAACGAATGCGGCGCATTCGGCCAGCAAGCGCCACGTCAGGCGTTGGGTTTCTTGACCGGGACAGCGGCCCGGTTAGCCAGAGGCTCTTCCATGGCCGCGCGCTTGAAACCGTAGTCAAGGAGCCGGGTCGTCTCTATCTGCCGGATGACAGAGTTTTGGGCGCCGAGAACCACGGCCACCAGCCTTGTGTTGCCACGCTTGGCCGTGGCCGTGATGTTGTAGCCCGAGGCACAGACAAATCCGGTCTTCAGGCCGTCAACGCCTTTGTAGGTGCGCAAGAGCGAGTTGGCGTTGCGGTGGGTTGCCCCATGATAGGTGTGCGTGGTCATGGAATGCACGGACAGGGATTCCGGGAAGTTGCGCAGATAGCTCATGGACAGCTTGGCCAAATCCCGGGCCGTGGAGAGCTGCCCGGTAGCCGGAAGGCCATTGGGATTGTGGAACCGGCTGCTGTTCATGCCGATTGTCTTGGCCTTGGCGTTCATCTGGGAAACGAACTTCGAGGGGTCGCCCTTGCCCATGTATTCGGCCACGGCCACGCAGGCGTTGTTGGCCGAAACCACGCTGATGCCCTTGATGAGTTCGCTCAGGGGCACCTTTTCTCCGCGCCGTAGACTCATGCGCGACCCGCCCGTGGTTACTGCCTTGGAACTGACGGGTATGGCCGTGGTCGGCGAAAGCTTGCCTTGGGCCATGGCCTCGCGGACCAGGAAGAGGGTCAGAAGTTTCGTGATGGAGGCGGGAGGAATGGTCTTGTCCGGATTCTGCTCGAAATAGACCTTGCCGGTGGTCATATTGATCAGGATGGCAGACTTGACGTTCAGGTGCAGGTCCTTGCCGACGCCAGTTGTTGCGGCCTTGGATTTGGAAGCCGGAGCCGCGGTGGCGACGTTTGGTTTCTTGGTTGACGTGGCCTTTTTGGAGACAGCCTTGACCGGAGCACTCTTCTTGGCTGTGGTCTTCTGCGCGGCGGTCTTTTTCGCGGCGGTCTTTTGGGTCGTGTCCCCAGCGGCCTTCTTCGAGGCGGCCCGTGTCGGGGACGAAACGGACTTCTTGACGGTCTTCTTGGCCGGAGCGGCCTTCGAGGTGGCGCTTTTCTGAGCTTTGGGCGCGGGTTGGGTTTTTGCCGCTGGCTTCTGGGACTGGACGACGGCTGCCTTTTCCTCCACCGTTGCGGCGGCCTCGGTCTGGGGCCGGGCGATCACCGATGCGCGGTAGACATGGCCACCTGAAGAGGCCTGAACGGGAAAATCAGAACAGACAATCCCGCCGCTCAGAAATAAAATGAGAAGAAAGCGAAATATGTTCCAGGAATGTCTCATCTTCATGGGCCCTGCCTTACGGTTCAAGCGCACCAAGGTCAAGAGCTGAACGGGACCAAAAGAAATGATATATCGTTGAAATTCATACCGTTAAAGCTAAAATACACCACCACAGCCCTCGCCGCCAGCGCGACTTCCGTGATCTGTCGAAAATGTCTTACACGAAAACCAGCGGTTGTTCAACCCAAAGAGAGAACAAAATCAGCGGTATGAACAGACGATACGAGGCTGGCATCCCATCGCCGTGACAATGGGGAGGTGTCGGACACCTGGCGAACATCCTGGTCCGGGTAGCACATGGACCCTCCTACTTGCCCGCGCTGACATTTTCGCAGATACGGGCACGACTCCGGTGCTGGCCGCACAGCACATCGATGGTGCCTGTCAGCGCATGGAGTGTGCAACGGGGACACGAAGCCGGTGTCGCGAGGGACTTAGCACGGGACATGCACCTGACGGGGCAAGGTCCCCGACCAGAAGTGCGCACGGAACGCCTCGACCATCTCATCCAACCCATTCAGAACATGTACCCCCCGCACCCATGGACCAGGCCGACCTTCTTCTCTATGCCTCCTGCCCGATCAAACTCGCGGCCAAGGACTGCATCGAAACCATCGCCCCGCATACGACGTCACCAACAATTCACACCCGCCGATCCGATGGAAATAAATTGCGGAATGTACCGTGAAACGATAGCTGAAAAGCGTGGAAGAAGTATCCGCCACACCTGACAGGGTGGAGAACGGCATCCGCGCTGCACCATGAGCGACACAACAGTGACCCCAGCATCCCGCAAGCCACCTCTGCCCAGCCAGGCATCCGGGCAGGCCGCCCGCGCCAACGGACGCGACGCGGCCCTATCGATGCGCGCCCTGCTGGCCGTTCCGCTTTTCCTGACCAGTTTCGCCCTCGTCTTGACCTTCGCCTGGTTCGCCTCTGGAGCACTGGCCACAAAGCACGAGGCCAAACTGCTGGAGCGCGAGCGCATGATGGCCATGTCCACCGCCGAGACCATCAGCGCCAACCTCGGCCGCTATCTCGGACAACTGCACACCATCCCCATGGTTCTCGCCAGCGAACCGTCCCTCATCGCCACCCTGCGGCGCTTCGGCCCGGATGTGCTGCCGTCGGCGCTGCCTGTGCAGGAGCGCCGGGCCATCTGGCAAGCGGACCCCGAGTTCGCGGCCCTGTCCGGACGCCTCGAGGACATCATCAGACAGGCCGACATCAGTCAGATCTGGGTCATCAACGCCGCTGCCGACTGCTTTGTCTCGGCGGGTTTTCCACCGGATCTGACTGCGACAGGTGCCAATTACATCAAGCGCCAGTATTTCCAGGAGGCGCGGCAGGGGCGGCACGGCAGCCAGTTTGCCGTCGGGGCCACGACGAATATCCCGGGCCTGTTCTTTTCCGCACCAGTCCAAGACAGCGGCCGCTTTCTCGGCGTGGTGGTGGTCAAACTCGAACTGCCCAAACTGGCGGCCCTGGTGACCACGGCCAACGCCTTCATCACCGACGAGAACGGCGTGATCGTCCTCGCCCACAGCCCGGACATCATGCTGAAGACCATGCCCGGAACCACCGTGGCACGCCTCGCGGACGACGCCCTCGACAATCGCTACCGACGCAAGACCTTCGAGCCTGTCGACGTCCGCCCTGCAGACGTCTCGTCACCGGCCGACCTCGTGTCCTGGCAGAACAGCAGTCACCCCTATGTGCTGAAAAACAAGGGGCTGCCCGGCGAGGTCATCGCCATTCACGTGCTGCGCCCCCTCGACGAACTGGCGCAAATCCGAAGCGAACGATTGTGGCTGTTCGCTCTGCTGTCCTTGACGGGCTTGCTGCTGACGGCCCTGACCGCGGGCGTCGTGGCCTACCTGCGCCACAACCGGGAGGTGCAGAAGGAATTGACCCGCCAGGCCAACACCGATGTGCTGACGCACTGCGCCAATCGTCGCAGCTTTCTGGCCACGCTGGAACTGGAGTGGCAGCGCTCGACGCGCTACGGCACGCCCTTGAGCGTGATCAGCATCGATCTCGACTATTTCAAGGATGTCAACGACCGGTTCGGGCATTCCGGCGGCGACCTGCTCCTGCGTCATTTTGCGGACATCGTCGGCACAGTCCTGCGGCCCTGCGACACCTTCGGCCGTATCGGGGGAGAAGAATTTGCCATCCTTCTGCCGCAGACATCGGCAACAGGAGCTGTCGCGGTGGCCGAACGCCTTCTTGCGGCGGTCAAATCCCAGCCGATCATGCTGGACACGCAACGACACACCTTCACCTTCAGTGCCGGGATTGCCATGATGCGACCCGGCGACGTGCAATATGCCGACATGCTCAAGCGCGCAGACCTGGCTCTCTACCGGGCCAAAAGCACGGGCCGGGACAGGGTGGTGATTGATGAAACACAATGAAATCCAGATTCGGAGGGAGTCAACCCACCACACAGCCCCTCCTCCCGAAGGGCCTGATTTCGCGAGATGGAAGGAGCAACACAGAGCATGGCATTATCCAACGCTCCGAGACAAATTCAAACATTGCCGGCACATAAAAAACAGCCCTGAACAATAGGCACAAAGCAGCTACATGCCGAAAATATTGTACCTCTTTCTTGCACTCTGCATTCTTGTCGCCATTGATGGGCGTGGGCCGACCGCTGAGCAGCCGCTGGCGCAAAATGCACATCATTTCTACTTTGACTCGGCCAATGCGGACAGTGCGGCCTGGACTGCTGGAACCCTTCTGCGGCACAACCTCAAACCAAGCGACAGGGTTGTTCAATATGCCGTAATTTCAGAAAAATCGCCAATCGGATCAACGTGGATTTCAGCATTCCAACGTATTGATTCCAATGCTCTGTTATTTGAATGTCATTGCCCTAAGTCATTATTCATCCGCGGCCCGCCGTACTTCATAGCATGAAATATACATCCATCGTTTCACCTGAAGCGCCATGCTTTTGGTGAATCGTCTTATTTTTCATGATATGGAGAATTTATGCACAACAAGACCACTTCAACTGAAGGCAGCAGCACCAACACGCCCCAAATAGAGCTCGACTACGCTCCAAAGGAGCACTCCACAAAGAGTCAAATCGCATATATGTTGAAGCTTCTTGCCGTAACAGGTTTTTTCATCGTTATGATTTGGCTTTTCGAGAGATAAACGTAATCAACACCCCGCTCCGGCGGGGTTTCTTTTTTGTATGGGCTCGAAAAAAACGCTCAGATTTCATTTACTTGCCGGCCAGGGGGGCGCCTCCTCTTGAAGAGTCCACCCAAAAACCCTGCTTTTGGACGGCACCAACTTGGAACGGTTTGCAACAGAAGGAACCAATCAACGCCAAACCGCCCGCGACATGCTCTGCACGTCGCGGGCGGTTTGCGGTTTGTTTTCGGTCGTATCCAACTCCCGGGCGATCAGCCGCAGCCGCCGCCCATGCCGGCACAGCCGGCCTTGTGCGACCGGATCTTGAAGCGCATGATGTCCCCGCCCTGGAAATGGGTGGTGGCGATGTCGCTGATGAGGCCCGTGCATTCGAACACCGTGATGCCGTGCTCGGCCAGGACCTGTTTGGGCTGCTTGCCTGCCGCTTCCACCAGGACCAGGGAGCAGTCCTTCAGGACCTCGGCCAGCTTGTGCCAGCGGTCCGGACCGCAGCCCACTTCCGGGGCCTGGCGTTCCTCGATCATGCGCGCGCCCTTGCCCTGGGGCGCCCAGATCTGGAAGCCCGGAGCCTCGCCCAGGTGCATGTTCACGAGCAGTCCCTCGCGGCTGGCCACGGCCACGTACGGCTTGACCTCTGTCTTGCCGCCCGAGGACAAGCGGTTCAGGGTCGGGATCAATTCATTGGAGCGATCCGAGCACAAGAGTCCCACGGCATCGGCGCGACAGCGCTTGCAGTGGGTCATCTGCAGGATGGTTGCGCCGTTTTTCTCCCGCAGCTCATGGATGAGCTCCTTGGAGGGTTCTTCCATGCCGGCGAAAGGCGTGTCCGCCGTGGGATGCAGCGGAATCATGTTCTGGATGTCGGCGCCAAGTTCCGCCGCCACCCGGGCCACTTCGCCCAGATGGTGGTCGTTGACGCCGGGAATGATGATGGAATTGACCTTGACCGTGATGCCTTTGGCCTTCAGCAGCCTGATGGACTCCAGCTGGCGCTCGAGCAGGATCCTGGCGCCGTCGATGCCCCGGTAGACCACCTTGCCCAGACGCACCCAGGAATAGATCCTGGCCCCGATCTCCGGGTCCACGGCGTTGACCGTCACGGTGACATGGGTCACGCCCAGCTCGGCCAGCCGGTCCACATGCTCGGGCAGGGCCAGGCCGTTGCTGGACAGACAGTACAGCATGTCCGGGTACTTGGCATTTATGCGTCCGATGGTCTCGATGGTCCGGGCCGCCTCGGCCATGGGATCGCCGGGACCGGCAATGCCGACCACCGTGATGCGCGGCTCCTTGGCCAGAACCTCGTCCAGGTATTCCACGGCCTTGTCCGGCGGCAGCACGGCGCTGGTCACGCCGGGACGGGACTCGTTCACGCAGTCGTACTTGCGGTTGCAGTAGTTGCACTGGATATTGCAGCCTGGAGCCACGGGCAGATGCACACGGCCGCAGGAACCGGATTCTTTCTTGTTGAAGCAGGGATGCTTGGATCTATCTTTGGCTTCGGACATGGCGTCCTCCCGTGGTTGAACTGTCAGAGGCTACAATTTTGAAACAGCGTACAGGTGCGTTTGTGTCGGAGCTGCAATCTTCATTTTTTGGCTATTGAAGAAGGATTGCCGCACGCCCTCTGCTCACTCGCCATGACAGGGAGCCGTCATGACCAACAACCTGCACGCCGATTCGTCCCATATTCTGTTATAAGAGGCTGCCATTCTTACAAATATCCGTATCCGACGGGGCATTCGTTCTGACTCTTCTCCAGTATGGCGTTGACCAGCTTGTCATAGAGCGAGAGCGCACCTTCGTAGCCCACGTGCAGGATGCGCTGACCGCCGAAGCGGTCGTGGATGGGAAAGCCCACCCGGATGAGCGGGATGCCAGCGGCCCGGGCCAGCTTGTATCCCTTGCTGTGTCCTATCAGCAAATCAGGGGCCAGATCCGCGGCTTCTTCCTCGATGTCCTTGAAATCCGCCCCGTTTCGGATCACGGGCATGCTTAGGGAAACGTCGCCCAGCACGTTCGTCACGGCCCGCTCGAAGCTCTCGCTCTTGGTGCCCGTGGCGGCCAGGACCGGCTGCACGCCGATCTCGCCCAGGAAGGAACACAGGGCCACGACAAAATCCTCTTCGCCGTAGACCACGGCCCGCTTGCCGAAAATATACTTGTGCCCGTCGACCATGGCGTCGAGCAGGCGGCCACGGTCAAAGGCGTCCCGGGCCGGCATGTCGCAGACCCCGAACTGGGCCAGGGCGTCGAACAAACTGTCCGTGCCGCGCAGGCCGATGGGCATGATGGTCTTGACGGCCGGCACGCCGAACTTGCGATCCAGCACCTCTACCCCGGATTCGGACAAACCGCCGGAGTTGCCGAACTCGATGCTGCCCCGGGCCCCGCTCATGGCCCTGATGGCCGCCACGGGCGTGCCGCCGCCAGGCAGGCTCTGGTAATCGTCCCAGATGACTCCATCCATGGTTTCGGACAGGTCCGGCAGCAGGGTGAAGGGCACGCCCGCGCGGATGCCCAGATCCCGCAGAAAGCGGTAGTCGGCCGGGGACAAAAAGCCGGGCAAAAGGTTCACGCCCTCGTGGGCCGGAGCCTTTTCCCGCGCCACCTGATCGATTAGGGCGCGCACGGCGTAGTGCCAGCCTTCCATGTGCGTGCCGGAGTAGCTGGGCGTGGACACGTGCACCAGTTCGGGCAGGGGCAGGTCCGCGAACTCTTCCCGGAACTCGTTTAGATAACGGCCCACGTCGTCGCCGATGGTCTCGGTCAGGCAGGTGGTGGCCACGCCGACCAGATCCGCCCCGTACTTGCGCATGACGTTCAGGATGCCTTTCTTGAGGTTCGGACCGCCGCCGTAGACCGCGCTCTTCTCGCCCAGGGCCGAGGAGGCGATGTCCACGGGTTCGCGGTAGTGGCTGATGATGTAGCGGCGCATGTAGGTGGCGCAGCCCTGGGACCCGTGCAGAAACGGAACGGCCTTTTCGATGCCCTTGAAGACCAGGGCCGCGCCCATGGGCGTGCACATCTTGCAGGCGTTGGTGGTGGAAACGTAGGTGTTAGCCATTGACGACCTCCTTGTCCGCGCAGGCCAGACGCAGCCCCGCCCGCCGGGGCATGAACCGCCACACCGGGCTCATGACCGAGGCGTGGATCTCGCGGGCGAAATTGTACATGCCGACAAACCCTTCGAGCGCGATCTTGCGCTCGTGGTTGTGATCGCAGAAGCCCACGCCCAGCTTGTAGGCGATGGGACGCTCCTTCACGCCGCCCACGAACACGTCCACGTCCTTTTCCTTGATGAACTGGGCCAGCTCCAGGGGGTTGGCGTCGTCAACGATGATGGTGCCGGGATCGGAAATCTCGGCCAGTTCCTTGTAGTCCTCTTCCGTGCCCGTCTGGGAGCCGACGACCACGACCCGCATGCCCAGATGCCGGAAGGCCTTGATGAGCGAAAAGGCCTTGAAGGACCCGCCCACGTACATGGCCACCTTCTTGCCTTCCAGATCCGCGCGCAGCTCGGCCAGCCTGGGCATCAGCTCGGACAGTTCGCGGCGCACCAGCTCCGTGGTCTTGGCCTTGATTTCGGGAACCTGGTCGGCAAAAAAATCGGCCACTTTGTACAGGGATTCGGCCATGTCCTCCACGCCGAGGTAGGATACGCGCTGAAAGGGAATGCCGTATTTTTCCTCCATCATCCTGGCCAGATCCATGGTCGCGCCGGAGCACTGCACCAGGTTCAGGGCCGCGCCGTGACAGCGTCGGATGTCGTCCACGCGTCCGTCGCCGGTGATGTTGGCCACCACTTCCACGCCCATCTGCTTGAAATATTCGCGCACGATCCACGTTTCCCCGGCCAGGTTGAAGTCGCCCAGGATGTTCACGCTGACCGGGGAAATGCCCTGGGTGTCGCCCGTGCCGACCAGCCGGAACATGGCCTTGCAGGCGGCGGTGTAGCCTTCGCGCTTGTTGCCCTTGAAGCCCTCGCTCATGACCGGCAGGACCGGGATGCCCGTGTCCGCGCCCACGCGCCGGCACACGGCCTCCATGTCGTCGCCGATGAGCCCGACGATGCAGGTGGAGTAGACAAAGGCGGCCTTGGGATTGTGCAGGCTGATGAGTTCGCGCAGACAGGCTTCGAGCTTCTTCTCGCCGCCGAAGATGACGTCCATCTCCTGCAGATCCGTGGAAAAGCTCAGGCGGTGCAGTTCCGGGCCCGAGGAAATGGCGCCCCGGATGTCCCAGGTGTAGGTCGCGCAGCCGATGGGGCCGTGCACCAGGTGCAGGGCGTCGGCTATGGGGTAGAGCACCACCCGCGAACCGCAAAACACGCAGGCCCGCTGGCTGACCGCGCCGGCCAGACTGGGGCGATTGCAGGCCATGGCAAAGGGCTCTTCGCCGATGCGATGGACCTGGCTCTTTCGTTCTTCGAGTAACGTGTGGTTCATGGTGTGCTCCTCATATGTGACCGCCGTGGCGGATTGTGACGTGGGCCTTAGCTCGGACCAGGGCCGCCCCCGCAATGGGTCAAGGGGCCGTGCCCCTTGCGGGGCGCGGGGCAGCGCCCCGCTCTTTTCACACGACGTCCCGCAGGCGCAAACAGACGAGCTGCGTGCCCTGCCAGCCGTGCCGGGCGTAAAACGCGAGGGCCGGTGCGTTGGCCGTGTCGGCCAGGAGCTGGATCCGGGTCAGACCCAGGGTCCGGGCCCAGGCCTGGGCCGCCTGCAGCAGCTTGGCGCCGAGGCCCCGTCCCCTGCTCGCCTCGCGGACGACCAGATCTTCCAGCAGCCCGACCAGCCCGCCTTGGGCCGTGGAGATCAGGGTCTGCAGGGAAACCATGCCCGCCACCTCTCCGTCCTCCTCGGCCACGAGCAGGCAGGCCCCGCCCTGATGGAGAAGGGTGAGGCCGTGGATCTGCCGCGCCGCGTCCACCTCGAAATCCGCTTCGATGGCGAAAAGCTCTCCCAGAAGACCGGCCATGGCCGGGATGTCTTCGGTGCGGGCAGGACGGATAGTGACGGGCATGGATTTTTCCTCTTATCCGATCCGGTACTCGGCGCAGGGCTCGCCGGCTTCGATGCCGTCCAGGATGGCGTCGATGGCCGCTTCGCTGTTCACGCCGCCGAACCACCAGTTGTCGGGCTGGACGACCATGACCGGGCCCTTCTCGCAGAACTTCATGCAGCCCGTGGCCGTGATCAGGATGTCCAGGCCCCGGGCCAGGATCTCTTCCTCCAGGTACTGCAGGAATCCGTCGGTCTGCTTGAAGCAGACGCCTTTGGGGTCGCCCCCGACACGAAAACTCTGACACACCAGGATCTGTCTCTCAGGAATGGCCATATCCGTTACTCCTCATGGAAAAGGTTATTTTTTGCATTTGCGGCCGCCGCCAAAGAGGCCGTCCACCAGCCCGTCCACCCCGCCCTCGCCCACGATGAGGGTCAATCCCCGGGCAGCCAGGGCTTCGCGCGGTTTCTGACCGGCACTGGCCACGAGCAGATACGCGCAGTCGGACAGGATCTCGGCCACGCCGTCCCAACGGGCCGGGCCGCTGCCCGGGGCCGGGGCCGAACGGGTGCCGATGAGGCAGACCGTGCCATTCTGGGGGCCATAGATCAGGAATTGCTCCGCGTGACCCAGATGCGTGTCGACCACCTGGGCGTCGCTGCTGGTAACGGCCACCAAGGGCCGCAGTCCCGATGGAACCGGTCGCAGGATTGTCGCCGGCGCCTGCACCTCCATGTCCGCGTCCAGGACCGCGGTTGGCAGAAACTCCCGCGCCTCGGCCTGCAGGGTGGCGAGCAGCCCGGAATCGTCCACGCCGCGCGCCAGGCGCACCTGCATGGACTGCGCGCCCAGCCGGGCCATGACCCGGGAGATGACGCCCATTTCATGGTCATTGATGCCGGGCCGGACCGTGGCCAGGATGTCCACCGCCATGCCCGCCGCCGTGAACGCCTGCACGGCCTCGGCCTGCTTGCAGACCAAAAGGTCCATGGCCGTGCCCCGGGGCAGGGTCCGCGTGCCGGGACGAATCCAGGCGTAGAGCTTCTGCGCCACCTGGGGGCTGACCGTGTCGACCAGCATCGTGACACGGTCCACGCCCAGGCGCCCCAATTCCTCGGCCCACTCCTGCCCGCCCAGGCCGATGGTGTTCAGACACAGGCCCATGTCCGGATGTCCGTCACGCACCATGTGCAGATAGGCCAGAGTGTTGGCCGCATCGGCCAGGGCGTCGCCTGGTCCGCGCACTCCGGTCATATTCACGGTGGCGCCGGATGCTAGCACGCGTTGCAGATCCGCGTAGGCCTGCACGGGGCTGACGGCCTGCAGAGGCTCATTGTCCAAGGCGTCGAGCAGACGATACGAGGTCTTGGACGCCACGGGCATGTACAGGCAGCCCTGCTGGGCGGACGCTTCGAGATGGGCTGATTGGGCGTGACGCATATGCTCCTCCGCTGGCGGCGGGTTGCCCCGCCGCCTGGTCACTTAGTAGACAAGCTCGAAGGTTTCTTCCGGCGCGTCACGATCCGTGCGCGACAGAAGCAGATCCAGAATCCGGGTCAGCAGGTACAGTCCGCCCTTGTAGCCCAGGGTGGTGAAGTACTGGTGCCCGACGCGGTCCAGGATGGGGAAGCCCCAGCGCAAAAACGGGATGTCCTCGTCGCGGGCGATGTACTTGCAGTAGGTATTGCCGATGAGCAGATCCACGGGCTCGTTCTTGATGAGCTGATGGAGCATGAACATGTCGCTGCCGGCCTTGACGTTGGCCTTGTAGCCCGCGGCCTGAGTGATTTCGTCGATGCGCCGCTCGAACTTGGAGCCCGAGGTGCCGGTGATGATGTGCACGGGCAACATGTCGATGGAGACCAGGAACTCGGTCATGGAGATGAGCTGGTCCGGATCGCCGACCAGGGCCACTTTCTTGCCGTAGAAGTACTGGTGCATGTCGGAGATGAGATCGACCAGCTGGCCGCGCTCGAAGGCGATGGAGTCCGGCACCGTGGTGCCACCGACCATGCGCAGGGTGTCGATGAAGCGGTCCGTGGCCTTCAGGCCAAAAGGCATGTCCAGGACCGTGCACGGGACCTTGCACTGGGTGTCCAGCCAACGGGCTGCGTCGGCCGAGCACAACTCGCCCAGGGCCAGGGTGCCGATGGCGTCGCCGCTGGCCTTCAAATCCGCGATGGAGGTGCCGCCGTCCGGGAACATCTTGTATTCGCCGGTCAGGCCGCCGTTCAACACGCCGGAGGTATCCGGAAAGAGGATGATGTCCAGGCCCATGAGGGCGGCCAGGCGTTTGACCTCTTCCATGTCGGCCGGTTCGACCCAGCCGGGGATGATGTTCACGCGACCGTTCTTCTTGCCGGTCTTGACCGCGAAGCCCTTGGCGATGCCCTTGACCATGTTGGAGAAGCCCGTGACGTGGGAACCGACGTAGCTCGGGGTGTTGGCGTAGACGACATGCTTGCCGTCGGGCACCTTGCCGGATTTGATGGCCTTGTCGGTCATCTGCGGCAAGTCGTCGCCGATGGTTTCCGACAGGCAGGTGGTGTGCACGGCGATGACGTCGGGCTCATAGACCGTGAAGATGTTCTCGATGGCGGTCTGCAGGTTGGCGCCGCCGCCAAAGACCGAGGCGCCTTCGGTGAAGGAGCTGGTGGCCGCGGACACGGGCTCCTTGTAGTGCCGGGTCAGGGCGCTGCGGTGATACGCGCAACAGCCCTGGGATCCGTGGGAGTGCGGCAGACAGGCGTGCACGCCGAGTGCCGCATACATGGCCCCGATGGGCTGGCAGGTCTTGGCCGGATTGATGGCCAGGGCGCTGCGTTCCGTGATTTCCTTGGGTGTATGTCGAAGTAGCATAAATTTCTCCTCATTGTTCCGTCTTCAAATCAACGATGATCTCGCGGAGGCAAGGCGGAAGCGACGCGGCCGTACTCTTACGGTACGTCAAGGAGCTTCCGCCGCGGCCGACAAAGAGAGCGCGTTGATATGGAGGCGGGATTATTCCCAGACGTAGGTGGCGGACAGTTCCGGGTTTTCCTGCCAGGGCGCCTTCATGTAGCTCCAGACCTTGCTGTTCACGAGGCGGTCGATCTCCTTGTAGAAGTTCACCGCGCCCTTGAAGCCGGCATAGGGTCCGCCCGAGTCGTAGCTGTGCAGCTGTTTCATGGGGATGCCCAGCTTCTGGATGGAAAACTTCTCCTTGATGCCGGCGCAGAAGATGTCGGGCCTTACGATCTCCACAAGCTTCTCGGCCTCGTACTGGTTCAGGTCATCGATCACGAGGGTCTGCTGTTCCATGTCCGGGATCATGCCCACGTATTCCTTGAACTTGAATCCGGCGGCCTCGAGCTTGGCCATCTCTTCCGTGGTCTTGCGCGGCTTGAAGCGGGTGGCGTCGGCCTCGACCTCGATTTCCTCGATGTTGCGGCTGTCGGCATCGACCTTGAGGGTCGGGATGACGTGGCGCCCTTCGTAGTCGTCGCGGTGGGCGAATTCGTAGCCCGCGGCCAGGGTCTTCATGCCCATCTCGGCAAAGAGGTCCTGATAGTGATGGGCGCGGGAGCCGCCCACAAAGAGCATGGCCGTCTTGCCCTTGGTGCGGGTGGTGACGTCGGCGGCCACGGCTTCGACAGCCGGCATCTCCTCGGCGATGACGTCCTCGACGCGCGCGATAAGACCCGGATCACCGAAGAATTCCGCGATCTTGCGCAGGGACTTGGCCGTGGACTTGGCGCCGATGAAGTTGACCTTGATCCACGGGATGCCGAACTTGGTTTCCAGCATGTCGGCCACGTAGTTGATGGAACGGTGGCACATGACGCAGGACAGATCGGCTTGGTGGGCCGTGGCGAACTGCTCGTAGGTGGAGTTGCCGGAAAAGGTGGAGATGTTGGTGATGCCGCACTTCTTCAGGATGCGGTCGATCTCGAAGCCGTCGCCGCCAATGTTGTACTCGCCCAGCAGGTTGATCTTGAACGTGCCCTCGCGGGGCGTGTCGTCCTCGCCCACCATATGGGTGAAGACCTGGTTGTTGGCGATATGGTGGCCAGCGGACTGGCTGACGCCCTTGTAGCCCTCGCAGCTGAAGGCGAAGACGTTACAATCCCCGAATTTGGCCTTCATCTTGCGGGCCACGGCGTGGATGTCGTCGCCGATGAGGCCCACGGGACAGGTCGCGAAGACAGTGATGGCCTTGGGGTGGAAGAGGTCGTAGGCCTCCTGGATGGCCGCTTCGAGCTTCTTTTCACCGCCGAAGATGATGTCCTGGTCCTGCATGTCCGTGGAAAAGCAGTACGGGATGAAGTTTTCGTCGTTCTCGCCGGAGGCGTCGGTCTGGTTGCGGCGGGTCAACCAGGAATAGAAGCCGCAGCCGATGGGGCCGTGGGTGATGTTCACGAAATCCCGGCTGGGCCCCATGATGACGCCCTTGCAACCTGCGTAGGTGCAACCGCGCATGGTGATGATGCCGGGGATGGTGCGGACGTTGGCCGATATTTCCGGCGTCTCGTTGCCGAGGGCCTCGTTGATGAGAATCTGGGAGGCGCGCTTCCTGGCCACCTTGGGCGGATACTTGGCGAGCATTTCCGCCTTGATGTCCGTGGGTGTCCAGTTGACGAGCTTTTTGGCAGTCGATGGCATGGTGTTCTCCTTTCTGATTTCAGGGCTCGAATCAGCTCTATTCAATGGACTTGGCGCCCTTTTCTCCGGTCCGCACCCGCACCGCGTCGGCCACGGGCAGTACGAAAATCTTGCCGTCACCGGGCTGGCCGGTCTTGTTCGTATCGGTGATGACCCGGACCACGTCGGGGACCAGATCGTCCGTGACCACCACGGTCAGCATGCGCTTGGGATACAGCTTGCCCTTCTCACCGAGCACGGCCACCGCTTCCTCGTAGCCCTTCTTGGCTCCTTCCAGGGGCTTGAGGTCGATCAGACCCTTGCCGCGGCCGAACGCCTCATGGGCGAAGAAGGCCACCACGCCTGCGTCCTGCAGGGCCTTCTTGGTCTTGTTCATCATGTTCATACGGATGACCGCGATCACTTCTTTCATGGCTATGCTCCTGCCAAGGCGCTGTCGCAGACACCGGAACTGATGGTGTAGACGTCCTCCACCGGGCTGACGAAGATCTTGCCGTCGCCGAAAGCGCCCTTGGCCCCGCTGCGGGCGGCCTTCATGATCACGCTGATGACAAAGTCCTTATCTTCGTCCCTGATCACGCTCATGAGCATGGTCTTGGGAATCTCGTCATAGGTCACTTCCCCGATCTTGATGCCGCGCTGCTTGCCGCGACCGGCCACGGAATACTTGGTCACCGCCGGGAATCCAGCATCCATAAGGGCTGCCAGGACGTCATCGGACTTTTCGGGGCGAACGATTGCTCTGACCATGATCATATGTTTTCTCTCCTTGGATGTTTGCGATTGAATACAATTCGGCACGTGGTGCTTGATGCTAGGAGCCTAGACAGCTTCGAGCAGACCATAATCCATCAGCAGTTTCTCAAGTTCCTCGATCTCAAGAGGCTTGGGCACAACGAACATCTTGTTCTGGTCGATGGCTCGTGCCAAATTGCGGTAATGGTCGGCCTGTGGAGCGTCAGGCTTCCACTCAATGACGGTCATTCGGTTGATCTCGGCGCGCTGCACGTCGTTGTCGCGTGGCACGAAATAAATCATCTGCGTGCCGATCTTCTTAGCCAGCTCCTCGATCATTTCTCTTTCGTTATCGACGTTACGAGAGTTGCAGATGAGCCCGCCCAGACGCACGCCACCTGATTCGGCGTACTTCATGATCCCTTTGCAGATGTTGTTGGCCGCATACATGGCCATCATTTCGCCGGAACAGACGATATAGATTTCCTCGGCCTTGCCGTCGCGGATGGGCATGGCGAACCCGCCGCACACAACATCGCCCAGAACATCGTAGAACGCGTAATCAAGCTTCTCGGAGGGCTCGTAGGCGCCCAGGGACTCAAGCATGTTGATGGAAGTGATGATGCCGCGACCGGCACAGCCGACGCCCGGCTCGGGACCGCCGGATTCCACGCACCAGGTGGACTTGAAACCGGCTTTGCGGATGTCGGACAGATCCACGTCCTCGCCCTCGTCGCGCAGGGTATCCAGCACGGACTTCTGGGCCAGCCCGCCCAAGAGCAGACGGGTGGAGTCGGCCTTGGGGTCGCAGCCGACGACCATGACCTTCTTGCCCATCTCGGCCAGACCGGCGACCGTGTTCTGCGTAGTGGTGGACTTGCCGATGCCGCCCTTTCCGTAGATTGCGATTTTTCTCATGATACTGCTCCTTTATGTAAGTTTTTTTGGATGTGTTCGTCGCGTCTGTCTCTTCCTAGGGCAACGGTCGTGCCAAAACCGCTCATTCAATTAAAAATCATTTTATTTCAGGGTGTTGAAAATATACTACACAAACCCGGCCACACGAGCGCACACACAATCCACACAAACAAAAATGTCTCCTGCGACACTTCCGTGGATTGTGTCGCAAGCGTTATCACGGCAAAGCAGATGAAACATTCCGGCGAGTTGCGGCAGCGAACGTTTCTGGCACCCGCCGTGCATCGAAGACGCAAACACGGGAGGAAACATGCTCATCGACACGACCTTGAGGGAAGGGGCGCAAATGTTCGGGACCTATGTTCCCCAGGCAGCGCGGATAGAGATCGCCGGGCGCATCGCGGACATGGGCGTGGAGGAGCTGGAGATCGGCTGGGTTGGTCAGGACGGACTGGCGGAACTGGCGAGGTCGCTGCGCGCCCGGGAAGCGTCGTGCGACGTCAGCGTGTGGTCGCCCTGCCGACCGGTGGACGTGTACCGGGCCGCAGGACTCATGATCGACACGGTCAACATCGGCCTGCCCGTCTCGGACCTGCACATCGCCGAGCGCCTGCGCACGGACCGCGACGGCCTGACCCGCATGCTGCGCGAGACCGTGGGCCTGGCCCACTCCTGCGGCATCCGGCGCATCAGCATCGGCCTGGAGGACGTGACCCGCGCGGACCAGGACTTCGCCCTGCACATGGCAGGCATGGCGCGGGAACTGGGCGCGGCGCGCATCCGTCTGGCCGACACCCTGGGCGTCATGACCCCGGACCGCATCCGCGAGTTGGTGCGGTTTTTCGCCGACGGCGTGGACATGGAGATCGCGGTGCACTGCCACAACGATTTCGGCATGGCCACGGCCAACGCCGTGACCGCCCTGGCCGCGGGCGCGCACTGGGCCGACGTGTCGGTGCTGGGCATCGGGGAGCGCTCGGGCATCTCGGCTCTCGAAGAGGTGGCCGGTCATCTGCGGCTGGTGCAGGGCTATGAGATCTACGACATGAACGCGGCGCGCGATTTGTGCGAGCTCGTGGCCAGCCACGCGCGCATTCCCGTGGCCCGCAACCGCCCCGTGGCCGGGGCAGACATCTTCGCGGCCGAATCGGGCCTGCATGTGGATGGAATTCTGAAGAACCCGGCCCTGTTCGAGCCCTACGATCCGACCCACACCGGGGCCACGCGCACCCTGGCCCTGGGCGCCAAGGCCGGTCGGGGCGCGGTCAGGACCATGCTGACGCGCATGGGACTGGGCGGCACCTTGGATTCCCTGTCGAATTTGACGGCCAGGATCCGGGAACGCGCGACACAGGCAGAACGGCCCTTGAACCGCGAAGAGATCCAGGCCCTGAGCACTGACCGGGAATGTCTGGATGGAGGGGTTTGCTGACCCCCGCAATGATCACGGACGCGCGGAAGGGTCATCCTTCCGCGCGCAGCAAGGGGCCTCACACAGACGAAAAACGCTTCACGCAGTGCACTCGTCCACCAGGTACAGGATGGAGCGGTAGGGAATGCCGCCGTGCAGGGCCAGACCGATTTCGCAGGTCCGGCTGGTGGAATAGCCCTCCACGCAATCCTGGACCTTGTCGGCCAGGGTCTTCAAAGCCGAAGCGTTCAGTTCCGGCGTTGAGAACCCCTTGTCCCCTGCGAATCCGCAGCAGAAAATGTCCTCCGGCACCACCACCTGGGTCACGCATTTCCTGGCCAGTTCCAGCAACTTGACGTCCAAACCCATCTTGCGCGCCGTGCAGGTCACATGCAGGGCCACGCGTTTGTCCTGCCGGTTGAAGGCCAGCTTGTCCTGCAGAAATTCCAGCACGAACACGCTCGGGTCATGGAGTTTGAGGCGCGGGTCCAGCATGTCCTGCATGCGCTTCAGACACGGGCTGGTGTCGCAGAGCACGGGCAGGGCTCCGTCGCGGGTGGCGGCAAGCAGGGCCTCTTCCAGTTCCGCGCTCTTTTTGTCGGCCTGGGCCACGAAGCCCTTGCTCTCGAAGGCCTGGCCGCAGCACAAACCGTCCATGTTCAGGGGGTAGATCACCTCGTGCCCCGCTTTTTTGAGCACCCGCACCGTGACCTCGGGCAGGGGCCGGATCTTCTCGTCCCGGGCCGGCCCCATGTTGCGGGCGATACAGCTCGGGAAATAGACGACTTTGAGGGGATTGGCCTCATTTACTGTCGGCCGGCTTGGGCGGTCCAGTCCGCGCGGCATCTGGGGGTTCCAGCGCGGAACATGCTTCAGGGATACCCGGTGCAGGGCACCGGAGGCCGTGTCCATGACGCTGGTGCCGGCCACGGCGTGCACCGCGTCCACCACGGTCAGCACGCCGGAAACCGTGCGGGCCACGCCCGCGAAATGCTCGCCGATCCAGTCCGCGGCCTGCTTCTGGCGGTTCGAGGCGTGTTCGGCCCGCAGAGCCTTGGTCATCTTGCCCGTGTCGATGCCCACGGGACAGCGCGTGCCGCACAGCCCGTCCGTGGCGCAGGTCCCGTCGCCCTGGTAGCCATAGGCTTTGAGCAGCCGGGACAGCTCCTCCCCGTGCCCGCCCGTGCTCTGCAGGCGCATGATCTCACGCCAGGCCGTGATACGCTGGCGCGGGGTCAGGGTGATGTGCTTGGACGGACAGATGGGCTCGCAGAACCCGCACTCGATGCACTTGTCGACCAGCTCGTGGGCTGCGGGCAGGGGCTTCAAATCCTTCAGATGGGCCTTGGGGTCCTCGTTCAGGATGACGCCGGGGTTGAGCAGGGTCAGGGGGTCGAACAAACGCTTGATGTCCTGCATGAGCCGGTAGGCGTCCCGGCCCCATTCCATTTCCACGAAAGGTGCCATGTTGCGGCCCGTGCCGTGCTCGGCCTTGAGGGATCCGTCATAGCGGTCCACGACCATGGTCGTGACCTCGTCCATGAGGTTGCTGTAGCGCTCCACTTCCCTGACGTCGCCGAAATCCTGGGTGAAGACGAAGTGCAGGTTCCCTTCCAGGGCGTGGCCGAAAATGATGGCCTCGGCATAGTCGTATTTCGTGAGCAGCCCTTGCAGTTCCAGGGTGGCGTCGGCCAGCTTCTCGATGGGGAAGGCCACGTCCTCGATGATGACCGTGGTGCCCGTGCGGCGCACCGAACCCACGGCCGGAAAGAGGCCCTTGCGGATGTTCCAGAGCTTGGCGAATTCCTGGGGCACGGGCGTGAACTCGATGTCGCGGACCATGGCCACCCCGGCCAGGGCCGCCTTGATGGTTTCGATCTGGGCGTCCAGCCCGGCCTTGTCCTCGGCCCGGGTCTCGACCAGCAGGGCCGCGGCCGTGTCGCTCAGTTCCTTCAGATACGGGGGCATGCCGTCCTTGTCCTGCACGGAGCGCAGGGCCGGGCGGTCCATGAGCTCCACGGCGGCCACGGGCTGCTTTTTGAGAATGATGGTCGCCTCGCAGGCCGTGCGGATGTCCGGAAAGATCATCAGGGCCGAGGCTTTGTGGGCGTGCTCGATCACCGTGCGGTAGGTGACCTTGGAGATGAAGGCCAGGGTGCCCTCGGACCCGACCAGGAGGTGCTTCAGGATGTCGAAGGGATCCTCGAAATCAACCAGGGCGTTCAGGCTGTAGCCCGTGGTGTTCTTGATCTTGAACTTGTGGCGGATGCGCTCTTCCAACTCCGGCTTGGCCAGGACCTGACGGCGCAACCCGGCCAGTCCGTCCAGCAGGGCCCCATGCTTTTGGCGGAAGAGGCGTCTGGACCCGTCGTCGCCCGTGTCGAGCACCGTGCCGTCGGCCATGACCAAGCGCAGGTCCACAAGGGTCTGGTAGCTGTTCTCGGCCACCCCGCAGCACATGCCGCTGGCGTTGTTGGCCAGGATGCCGCCGATCTTGCAGGTGTCGATGGATGCCGGATCCGGTCCGATCTTCTTGCCGAAAGGGGCCAGGGAGCGGTTGGCGTGGGCGCCGATGATGCCGGGTTCCAGGTCGATGCGCCGGGCATCGTCGTAGATGCGGCAACCCTGCCAGCCTTCGCCCAGGCGCAACAGGACCGAATCCGTCACGGCCTGCCCGGACAGGCTGGTGCCGGCGGCCCGGAAGGTGACCGCGATGCCTCTCTTGTGGGCCAGGCGCAGGATGCGGGCCACCTCGTCCTCGGATTCGACGTTGATGACGATCTTGGGAATCAACCGGTAGAAACTCGCGTCCGTGCCATAGGCCAGAAGACGCAACGGATCGGTGATGATGCGGCTGGCCGGAACGAACGCGGCCACGCTGTCGTGGAATTTTTGGTAGTTGGCATCAAGCATGGGGCCTCCAAATTATTGGGAACAGATGCTATTAGCCATGCCTCAAATCACGATGCCCGACAAGTAAAATGCGTTTTAACGTGGCATCTGCGCGCTCTTCAATCCCAGGGCCAGGCCCGCGATCAGGCACACGCCGCCGCACAGGCTCAGAGTCGGCCCGACACCGATGACCTCCGCGGCCATGCCGGCGCCCAGGGAGCCAAAAGGCGACATGCCCATGAACATCATGGCGAAGATGGCCATGACCCGGCCGCGCAAATGATCCGGAACCAGGGACTGCAACAGGGTGTTGGAGGTGGCCATCAAGAGGATCATGAGCATGCCCACGGGCACGGCCAGGGCCACGGACACCCAGAAGCTTCCGGACAGGGAAAAACAGATCAGGGCCAGGCCGAATCCCAGGCTGGCCACGGACCTAAACCGCCACAGCCAGGCTTGGCCCGGGCACATGGTCAGAATCAGGGCGCCCATGAGCGAACCCACTCCGGCGGCGGTCATGAGCAGGCTGTAGCCGTCAGCTCCCCGCCCCAGCACCTCCTTGGCCACCACGGGCATGAGCACCAGAAAGGACGATCCGAACAGGCTGTTCACGGCCACCAAGGCCATGATGGCGCGGATGGCCGGAGTGGTCCAGGCATAGGCCAGGCCGGCCCTGATGCGCGCCAGGAGCGGTTCGGACGGCGCGGACCGCGCGACGTGGGGCAGGCGCATGCGCGTCAGGCAGACGATGACGGCCAAAAAGGACAGGCCGTTCAGGGTGAAGCACCAGGCCTCGCCCACGGTGGCCAGAAGCACCCCGGCCAGGGTGGGGCCCAGGATGCGGGCCAGATGAAACATGGAGGAATTGAGGCCGATGGCGCCGGCCAGATCCTCCTTGCCGACCATCTCGACCACGAAGGATTGCCGGGTCGGATTGTCGATGGCGTTGACCACGCCCAGCACCCCGGCCAGCCCCACGATCATCCAGACCTGGGCCTGCCCGCTGAAGCACAACCCGGCCAGGACAAAGGCCAGAAGCATGGCCACGCTCTGGGTGCCGAGCAGGATGTGCCGCCGATTGGCCCGGTCGGCCCAGTCTCCGCCGACCAGGGCCAGGAGAAAGACAGGTGCCAACCCGGCGAAACGGACCAGTCCCAGGGCCGCGCTGGACCCGGTCAGACGGTACACGAGCCAGGCCTCGGACACGTTCTGGACCCAGGTGCCAATCAGAGACAAGAGCTGTCCGGCGGCGAACAGGCGATAATTGGGGTGGCGCAGGGGCCGGGCAAAGACGCTCCAAGGTGCGGGCATGCGGTACTCGTGGCGGAGGTGACGCAGGGTATCGGCAACGCGTGGGAACCGACCGACGCATCCCTGTACGTTCATGCATCACCAGGCGCAAGGGCGGCGCCCCAGAGCCGGCCAGGGGCCGGCAGCAAGGTGATCTTCAGAGCGTGAAAAGCAGCTGAATAGCTTACAACAGAGGAATTTGTCTACACATCTCGCGGCCGATTTGTCATGGCTCGGACATGATCCCGTCACAGTCGTTTCCTAGTGAATGCAAAACGCGAGGAAACGCCATGATCCAGATCAAGCAGCTGACCAAGACCTTCAAAAACACCAAGGGCCTCGACAACATCACCGCCTCCATCGACAGCGGCGAGATGGTCGCCCTGATCGGTTCGTCCGGCTCGGGCAAATCAACCCTCATGCGCCACATCTCGGGCCTCATGTGCGGCGACTCCGACAGCGGGGGCCAGATCGAGGTCCTGAACCACATCATGCAACGCGATGGCCGCCTATCCCGCAACGCGCGCAAGGTGCGCACCGAGGTCGGGGTCATCTTTCAGCAGTTCAATCTGGTCGAGCGCCTCTCGGTCATGACCAACGTGCTCATGGGCGCCCTGGGCCGCGTGCCGACCTGGCGGGCCGTGGCCAACCTCTTCCCGCCCGCCGAGCGCCGTCTGGCCATGGAATCCCTGGCCCGGGTCGGCATGGCCGACAAGGCCTGGCAACGCGCCTCGACCCTGTCCGGAGGCCAGCAGCAGCGCGTGGCCATTGCCCGGGCCCTGACCCAGAAGGCCAAGGTCCTTCTGGCCGACGAGCCCATCGCCTCCCTTGATCCCGAATCTTCCCGCGTGGTCATGGACATCCTGGCCCAGATCCACCGCGAGGACAAAATCACCGTCGTCGTGTCCCTGCATCAGGTCGAATACGCCATTCGCTACTGCCCGCGCACCATCGCCCTGCGCCAGGGACGGGTCGTGCACGACGGCCCGAGCACGGCCCTGACCCCGTCCTTCCTGAAGGAAATCTACGGCGCGGAAACCGAAGAACTCTTCTCCCCGGCCGTGGCCAGCGCCCTGAGCACCCGGCCCGGAACCGCCCAACGCACGTCCGCCCCGGCCCCGGCCGCGGCCTGAATACACCATCCACACTGCAAAGGAGTAGAACATGATCCGCAAACTTTTTGGCCTGATCCTTCTCGCCGCGCTTTTCTGCGCCCAGACCGCGACCGCCGCGATCACGGAGATCAACTTCGGCATCATCTCCACCGAAGCGACCATGAACCTCAAGAAGGACTGGGAACCCTTCCTGGCCGAGATGGAAAAGGCCACGGGCCTCAAAATCAACGCTTTCTTCGCCTCGGACTACGCCGGAATCATCGAGGGCATGCGCTTCAACAAGGTGCAGGTGGCCTGGTACGGCAACAAGAGCGCCATGGAAGCCGTGGACCGCGCCGACGGCGAAATCTTCGCCCAGACCGTGCCCGCCGACGGCACGCCCGGCTACTATTCCCATCTCATCGCGCACAAGGATTCCCCGCTGAACTCCCTGGAAGACGTGCTCAAGAACGCCGGCAGCCTGGCCTTCGGCAACGGCGATCCCAACTCCACCTCCGGCTTCCTGGTTCCCGGTTACTACGTCTTCGCCAAGAACAACGCCGATCCCAAGAAAATCTTCAAGAACGTCCTGAACGCCAACCATGAGACCAACGCCCTGAGCGTGGCCAACAAGCAGGTCGACGTGGCCACCAACAATTCCGAGAACCTGGCCAAACTGGAAAAGAGCCATCCGGACAAGCGCAAGGAGATCAAGGTCATCTGGACATCCCCGCTCATCCCCAGCGACCCGCTGGTCTGGCGCAAGGACCTGCCCGAGGACATCAAGACCAAGATCAAGACCTTCATCATGACCTACGGCACCACGGGCAAGGAAAGCGAGAAGGCCATCCTGGCCGCCTTGGGCTGGGCTCCGTTCAAGGCGTCCACCAACGATCAGCTCCTGCCCATCCGCCAGCTCGAACTCTTCAAGAGCCGCATCAAGGTCGAGGGCGACACCACCCTGTCCGCCGAGGCAAAGACCAAGAAACTGGCCGAGATCGACTCCAAGCTCGAAGCCATCAAGGCCAAGCTCTAGTCTCCTCATCACGCACCGCAGGGCCGGCCCCGGGCCGGCCCTGCCAAGGACGCTCCGCATGACCTCCCCGAACACGATCCTCGTCAGCAACACACCGCCCCGCGCCCTGCAGACATCCCTGACCCGACTGCTCGGCTGGGGTCTGATTCTGGCCGCCCTGGCCTGGTCATGGAAGGGCGCAGACATGCGTCCCATGGCCCTCATCAAGGATTCCGCGAACATGGCCAGCCTGGCCAGCGACTTCTTTCCGCCCGACTTCGCGGACTGGCGCATGTACGTCGAGGAAATCGTCGTCACTTTCCAGATCGCCCTGTGGGGCACCTTTTTGGCCGTGATCTGCGCCATTCCGTGCGGAATTCTCAGCTCCGAGAACATCACGCCCTGGTGGATCTTCCAGCCCATGCGCCGAATCATGGACGCCTGCCGGGCCATCAACGAGATGGTCTTCGCCATGCTCTTCGTCGTATCCGTGGGCCTGGGACCCTTTGCCGGAGTCCTGGCCCTGTGGGTGCACACCACCGGAGTCCTGGCCAAGCTCTTTTCCGAGGCCGTGGAAGCCATCGACCCCCAGCCCGTGGAGGGTATCCGCTCCACCGGGGCGAGCGTCCTGGAGGAGGTCCTGTTCGGAGTCATCCCCCAGGTGCTGCCCCTGTGGATCTCCTATTCCCTCTACCGCTTCGAATCCAACGTCCGCTCGGCCACGGTCCTGGGCATGGTCGGAGCCGGCGGCATCGGCGTGGTTTTGTGGGAGATGATCCGCGGCTTCTACTTCGCCCAGACCTGCGCCATCATCTTCTTCATCATCGTTTCCGTGACCTGCATCGACCTCTCCTCCCAGCGCCTGCGCAAACTCTTTGTCTGACCCGGAGCCCCCATGCCTTTCCTCTGCTGCACCAACGCCCGCATGATCACCCCGGACGGCATTCTCCACGGTTCTCTTTTGTCCCGCTCGGGCCGCATCGACGACATGGGCACGAACACGTCTCTTCCCGAGGCCACGGATTTTAGAGGCGACTACCTGCTGCCCGGACTGGTCGAGATCCACACCGACAACATCGAAAAGCACTTCCTGCCCCGCTCCGGGGTACGCTGGCCGACCAGTCTGACCGCCATCATGGCCCACGACACGCACATGGTCGGGGCCGGGATCACCACGGTCCTCGACGCGGTCAGCGCCGGCGAGTTCAGCGCCAAGCGCATGCGCCGCGAAATCTTCGCCGCCACCCTGGAAGCCCTGGCCCAGGCCATGGACAACAACCTGCTGCGGGCCGAACATCTGCTGCACATTCGCTGCGAGCTGGCCGACCGGGCCGTGGTGGAGATGTTCTCCTCGGTCATGGACCACGACCTGCTGCGGCTGGTGTCCATCATGGACCACACGCCGGGCCAGCGGCAGTGGAGCGACCTGGAGAAATACCGGTCCTTCCACGCCGACAAGAAATGGACGGACGACGAGCTGCTGGCCGAGATCGAACGCCTGCGCCTCATCCAGGCCAGCCATGCCGAACCCAACCGCGAGACCATCCTGGCCCTTTGCCGCGAACGCGGTCTGCCCCTGGCCAGCCACGACGACACCACCGTGGGTCACGTCGAGGAAACGGCCCGCCTGGGCATGGGCATCGCCGAGTTCCCCACCACCCGGGAGGCCGCCCTGCGTGCCCGGGAGCTGAACCTGGCCACGGTCCTGGGCGCGCCCAACGTGGTGCGCGGAGAATCCCACTCCGGCAATGTCTCGGCCCTGGAACTGGCGTCTGCAGGACTTGTCGACATCCTGTCATCGGACTACATGCCCGCGAGCCTGTTGCAGGCGCCCTTCGTCATGACCCAGCGCCTCGGCACGCCCCTGCACGAGTCCCTGGCCACGGTCACGGCCAATCCGGCCCGGGCACTGGGACTGCACGACCGGGGCGAGCTGACGCCCGGCAAGCGCGCCGACCTGCTGCGCGTGCGCCTAGTGGACGACGTGCCCGTGGTTGTCGCGGTCTGGCGTGAGGGGTGGCAGGTGATGTGAGGGAAGGTGGAGAATAGTGCCTCCGGCGGGCAGGGGACACGTCCCCTGCACCCCATACAGTGGGAGAGTGAACATGTCTGAGGTCAGGTACGCCATATATTTTGCCCCGGCCCAAGGGTCCGGCCTGGAGCAGGTCGGTTCCGCTGTTCTGGGCCGCTCTGCCCGGACGGACAGGGTGCTGCCCCAGCCCGCCCTGCCCGGGATCAACGCCGCGCGGCTGCGCGAACTGACAGCAAGTCCGAGACATTACGGCTTGCACGGAACCCTCAAGCCGCCCTTCTTCCTGAGCGACAAAACGACCGAAACGGAGCTGCTCGATGCGGTGGCCAGCTTGGCCGCCGGACGGAACGCATTTGATCTGCCGCCTCTGCGACTTGAGGCCATCGGCTCCTTCCTGGCCCTCACGCCCTCGGCTCCCTGCTCCGAACTTGACGACCTGGCCCGGTCCTGCGTGACCGAACTGGACCGCTTCCGCTGCCCGCCCGGCCCACAGGAACTGGCCCGCCGCCGGGCTCCTGGTTTGACCCTGAACCAGGAGCGGCTTCTCGAACAATGGGGCTATCCCTACGTGCTGGAAGGATTCCGCTTCCCCCTGAACATGACGGGTCGTTGCCCCGACGCGGACGACCGCCTTCGTGTCCACACGGCCCTGAGCATCCTACTCGCCCCCGTCGCCAGCCAATCCGTGCCCGTGCGCGAAGTCGTCGTGTTCCGTCAAACCAGCCCGGACACGGCGTTCACGGTCATAAGCAGCCACGCCCTGCGCCCACGCGCATGACCCACGCCGCTCCCACCACGGGACCATCCGGCAGTCTTTCCCTCGTTCTGCGCCTGGGCACGGCCCAGACCCTGGCCTGGGCCTCGTCCTACTATTTGCCGGCCATCCTGGCCAAACCCATGGCCCTTGAACTGGGCATCTCCACATCCATGGTCTTCGGCGCCCTGTCGGCGGCCCTTGTCGTTTCGGCCCTGCTGGGAAAAATGGCCGGCGCGGCCATCGACCGTCACGGAGGCCGGCCGGTGCTCGCGGCCTCCAACCTGCTCTTCGCCACCGGGCTGGCTCTGCTGGCCCTGGCCAACAGTCCGGCAATGCTGTTTGCGGCCTGGATCATCATCGGCGTGGCCATGTCCGGCGGACTCTACGACGGGGCCTTCGCGGCCCTGGTGCGCATCAACCCGACCCAGGCCCGCTCCGCCATCACCGGCATCACGCTCCTGGCCGGGTTCGCGAGCACGGTCGGCTGGCCCATCACCGCAGCGCTCGAAACCGCTTTCGGCTGGCGCGAAACATGCCTGTTCTGGGCTGCGGCCCATCTGGGCCTGGGGCTGCCGCTGAACGCCTTGCTGCCCAAAGCCGCGGGCGGCCCAGCGCGCCGCACAACCCCGGATGCCACGCAGGTCGAAAGCCGGCCGGGCCAAACCATGGCGACCATTCTCCTGGCCGCCATCTTCGCCCTGACCTGGTTCGTGACCACGGCCCTGGCCGCGCACCTGCCCCGGATGCTGCAGGATCACGGCATGACCATGGGCGCCGCCGTCCTGACGGCCTCCCTGGTCGGTCCCGCCCAGGTTGCGGGCCGCATCATCGAATTCGGATTTCTGCAGCGCTTCAACCCGATCCTGGTGACCAAGCTCGCCACGCTGGCGCATCCTCTCGGCGCCGGCGCCCTGCTTTTTTTTGGCGCTCCCGCGGCCATGGCCTTCGCGCTGCTGCACGGCATCGGCAATGGGGTACTGACCATCGCCAAAGGCGTCCTGCCCCTGACCATCTTCGGCCCACACGGCTACGGCGCGAGGCTCGGCCTGCTCATGGCCCCGGCGCGCATGGCCCAGGCCTGCGCCCCACTTCTCTTCGGCATGATTCTGGATGCGCTGGGAAGCAAAGCCTTGTGGGTCACGATGGGCCTCGGGCTGCTCGCCTTTGTGGGCCTCGTCGCTCTCAAGCGATCCATCCGCCCCACGCCATCCCCGGATCCCCTGCCTGCAACGACGGCTTGAACGAAAACCAGTCGCCCGCGCGCAAGCCTCGGCGTCATCCCTGCCGCACAGCACTTTTGTTCCCGGATTTTGGACAAAAAAAAGCCCGTCAAGGACGGGCTGAAGCGCTTGAGAAAGCAGGCTTAGTAGCGGGGGCGGCTCTCGCGGGGCTGAGCCTCGTTGACCTTCAGGTTGCGACCCTGACAGTCGGTCCCGTTCAGGGCCTGGATGGCCTTGCGGGCGCCGTCGTCGTCCATCTCCACGAAGCCGAAACCGCGCGAACGGCCGGTTTCACGATCTTCGATGACATGAGCGGAAGAGACCTGGCCATACTGGGAAAACATGGCGTGCAGATCAGAATCAGAGGTCGACCAGGACAGATTACCAACATAGATGTTCTTAGACAAGACAGTAACTCCAAAAGAAAAAAAGGAATAAAAGAGCCTCAATCCTGACGAAAACAGTTATCATCAGAAATGCAAAATCATGATCGAATTTCAGATGAATTCAGAGCCACAATTCTGCGAAGCCAGAAACAACTATGGGCGCGCCAGGACAATGTCAATGAATATTTGTGATTTATTTTGAATGTACTTTTGAATTCAGATTCAATCATCCCGAATCATGCGTATATCTGAATATAAATACCGACAAGGCATTTCCAAAATACCTGCACGAACACGATGCGTTGGCCCGGATCAGGCACGATCAGCGCGTCCACCAGAAAAACTGGCGAACAATCCCGGACCGTCAGTCACCCCGCATACTTCTCCACAAACCCCTCCACGCTCAGATCCCGGAAATCCGGCATGGCCGCTGTCAGGCGCTCGTGATCCCAGTCCCACCTGGCCAAAGAGAGAGGTGAGCCATGGCTCTTGACGACATGACGTCATGACGCCATGATGCCTACGGAGGTATCGATCATGCCCGAAGCATCCAAGCGTTCAACCATATACTTTGATCCACATGTCCACGCGGCACTGCGTCTCAAGGCCGCCCATTCCAACAAGAGCGTGTCCGAACTGGTCAACGAGGCAGTGCGCATGGCTTTGGCCGAAGACCAGGAAGACCTGGCCGCCTTTGACAGCCGGCTGGCCGAACCGGTCCTGACCTATGAAGCGCTGCTGAACGATCTCAAGGCCCATGGCAAGATATAGTCTGGTCTTCAAGGCGTCCGTGGCCAGGGATTTGCGCCCGCTGCCCACATCGGATGTGCGGCGGATCCTGGCCCGGATCGAGGCTTTGGCCGATGAACCCAGACCGGCAGGCTGCGAGAAACTGTCAGGGCAGGAACGTTACAGAGTCCGGCAGGGAGTCTACCGGATCGTCTACGAGATCGGCGATCAGGAACTGGTCGTCATGGTCGTCAAGGTCGGACATCGGCGTGAGGTCTACCGATCCATCTGAAATCATCCGCCGCCGCGTGAGGCCGGCCGCAACTCTCCACGGCTATTCAAAATTTTATCAACTGCTTTCTCTACACCTCAATTCCGTAGGCGCATGGATGAAAAGCCTTGCCACGCCACATGACCATGTCTCATAACATCGCCATGCCACGTAAAAAATCAGACCGAATTGTTCTCGAGGATTGGTTCTTTGGGCAAGGCCGCCATAACCTGCAGCGCTGGAACCAGGCCGAAAGAATCCTGGGCGTAGCCGAGCCGCATGTTTCTTTCGGAGCGAAGGGAAAGGATCCGAAGTGATCGAGCGCAACTTTCAGATCCCATTTGTCGCACGGCTTGCCATGGCGGAAAAGCAAATCCAACAGAATTACCGGCCACTGATCGCGGTTCACAAATGGTTTGCCCGTCGGCCCGGAACGCTTTTCCGAGCGCTCTTGCTGTCCGAGTTCGGCGAGGGGCCCGTAGGGCCAAACTTCTATCGTTCACACGACTTTTCGGAAAAACATGTCTTCGACCCATTCATGGGCGGCGGCACGACCGTGATTGAAGCAAACCGCCTCGGATGCGCTGTCACGGCCGCCGACATCAATCCGATGGCATGGTGGATCGTTCGGCAGGAAATCCAGGATTTGGATCTTGTCGCCTATCAGAAAGCCGCGAATGAGTTGCGCTCTTACCTGAGGCGAGAACTCGGCCAGTCTTTCAGGACCCGATGTCCCCGCACGGGGCTCCCGGCCGAGGTGAAATACTTCCTCTGGGTCAAGACCGTCGAATGTCCATCGTGCGGAAAAAACCACGATCTCTTTCCGAACTATCTGATCGCACAGGACGTTCGACACACGGCAAACGTATTTACCTGTGGCCATTGTGGGAATATTTACGAGTCGGCGGACAGAAATCCAAACAGCCCCTGCCCTTCTTGTGGAAAGCACCGAACAGCATCGCATATGGCTACCCGGGGTAAAACCTTATGCCTGCACTGCAACAAGCCCATCAGTTACCCCAACGGCAAGAAGCTCGGACACCGACTTTTCGCGATGGAGTATTATCTGCCTGAAGCCCTGCCGGTTGGACAACGTAAAGGACGGCTTTTCAAAGCCCCTGATACGGAAGACCTGGCGACCTTCACAGCAATCAAGGAGCGAGCAACGTCTGAAAATTGGCTGTATGTGCCGGACGACGCCATTCCCAAAGGGGATGAAACCGAACGCCTCCATCGGTGGGGCTTTCACCATTACCGTGAGCTTTTTAACCCCCGCCAGTTGCTGGGGCTGGAACTGAGCTGTCGCTGGATCACCAAGGTGGAGGACACAGCCGTTCGCGAGGCATTGGCAACGAACCTCTCGGATCTGCTTCGTTACCAGAACATGCTCTGCCGCTACGATCTTATGGCCTTGAAATCTCTTGATATCTTCTCCGTGCACGGATTTCCGGTCGGCCTGATCTCCTGCGAATCCAATCTGCTTGGAATCGAGGGCACCAGGGGGTTACCAGTCGGAAGCGGCGGGTGGCTCAATATCACCGAAAAATTCAGAAAGGCGAAAACCTATTGTAGTCGTCCTTTTGAAATCCGTCACACCGGCAGCAAAAAGCAGGAAGTCTCCATTCCGGGTGAGTGGATCGGAACATACCGCAACGGCACCGAGCCTCCCGAGACCAGGGAGGTGAACCTTCGCTGCGGAGATTCCAGCGACATGAACGGTAGCGTCACCTATCAGGCGGTCTTCACCGACCCGCCATACTTCGGCAACGTGCAGTACGCTGAATTGATGGATTTTTGTTATATCTGGTTGCGAAAGCTGGTTGGAGATGATCACCCGGAGTTTGCCTCTCCCTCGACCCGGAACGCCGCCGAATTGACCGGAAACATCAACATGGGTCGGGATCTGACCCATTTCACGGAAGGGCTGGCAAAGACATTCCTGCGCGCGGCGCAGCGACTCGAACCGGGTCGCCCTCTGGCCTTTACATACCACCACAACAAGCTGGAAGCCTACATCCCCGTCGCGGTGGCGATTCTTGATGCGGGTCTGACCTGCTCCGCTTCGCTGCCGTGTCCGGCGGAAATGGGCGCGTCGATCCATATCAACGGAACGGGGTCGTCCATCATCGACACCGTTTTCGTCTGCCGCAAGACCGGCAGGGTTCCGTGCAAATGGCTGGCGGACTCGCCATCGGCAGTGGCTGATTTAGTTCAGGATGAGGTCGACCAACTCGCCGAGGCAGGACTCAAGGCGACTCAGGGCGACATTCGCTGCATCATTCACGGGCATCTGACACGACTGACGATTTGGGATTTGCGACGACAGTGGAACACCGCACTCCCTTGTACCGAAAAAATGGCTGCAGTGCGCGAATGGCTGGTACGGTTCGGCGGGCTGGAAGCCGTGCTCGGCGCCATGTCGTTGGCTTTTCGGATGGCTGCGGAAAGGCAAGCCTGGTTGGTTGAGGGCATGTTGCGTGAAACACATGAGGATGATTATGAAATTCCCTTTTGAAGTCTCTCCTGCGGAGGTCCTGGCAGCTCCTGAAACCTACGTCGATGCGGTTTTCTCAAGTCTGGCTTCCGAATTTCTGGTGATGCCCAAAGGGGACGGGTTTTTGGACTATCCGGCCTTTTCAGCAGGTTATGAATTCCTGAAACAGGTTTCCGGAGGATTCTCCCGGATTGAATCCGCTGCGGTTTTCAACGCCGCGCTCGAAAAACCAGTCATCCTGATCGTTTTACGTGCCATTCTCGGATTCACGCCGCCAGAATGGGCGTATATCGCCTCTAGCCGCAAAGGTGTCGAGATACCCCAGGGCGCGGCGCGGTCTCTCGACCGTTCGATCCGGGCAAATCCAGACAAACCGCTGAAGCCAGGGGCGACCACCCTGCCTCGAATCGCGGCCCTGGTGGAAACGGCTTGCGATCTTATCGCTGCAGAATGTCCGCCTGTTGAAGCCGGAAAACTACATCGTTTCGACAAAGCGGACAGCGCGGCAGGGCTATCTTCGATCCAGCATTTGGCGGAATTGGGGGTACCTTACGCCATGCTTCTGTACGAGCGTTTTCTCGGCAGGCCCTTTGCCGGACATCGGGATTCCGTGAGCGAACTTGTCGGTGACGGCCTGGAAAACGCCATTGAGGATCAGTTGAGCAAGGCGGGAATCACGTACCGCAAAACCAAACGTGCTGAGCGTCTGCCGGGGTTTGACCAAGCTCCGGACTTCATCATTCCCGATGAATTCAACCCCAAAGTGATTATCGAAGCCAAACTCACTGAGGACGACGGGACTGCGCGTGATAAAGCGACACGCATCATCCGACTTTGTCAGATGTCCGAACAACGGGGGCGTGAAGGCAGGGAAGCCTATGAAGTGATCGCCTGTCTTGCCGGAAGAGGGTTCGGTGTCAGACGCGAGGACATGCGTCAGATGATTCACCACACGAAGGGAAAAGTCTTTACGCCCCGAACTCTCGATCGCCTCATTGACTGTTCGGCTCTGCAGGCCTTCCGAACAAAATGAAAGAACAGCCATCAGAGTGCTGGACCTACACACAAGCGCACTGCCGCATGGAAACCAGGTTGGACAAGAAAAAAATCGTAATTGCGTGGTTACATTTCCACTCCCTCAGATCTCGTACTTCTCCACAAACCCCTCCACGCTCAGATCCCGAAAATCCGGCATGGCCGCTGTCAGGCGCTCGTGATCCCAGTCCCACCAGGCCAGGGCCAGGAGTCGTTCCTGGATGTCGCGGGGAAAGCGGTACTTGATGGGCTTGGCCGGGACGCCGGCGACGATGGCGTAGGCCGGGACGTCCTTGGTCACCACGGCGGCCGAGGCCACCACCGCTCCCGTGCCCACGGTCACGCCCGGCATGACCAGGGCGCCGTGACCGATCCAGGCGTCGTGGCCAAGAATCACGGGATGCTTTCTGCGCCAGGCGAAGAAGGCGGCATCGTCGGGCCCCATGCCGTACTTGGAGCAACGGTAGGTGAAGTGATGCTGGGTGGCCCGCCAGGTGGGATGGTTGCTCGGGTTCAGGCGGGCGTGGTTGGCCACGTTGCAGAACTTGCCGACCTGCGCGTACATGGCGTGGCAGCGGTCGCAGAAGTAGGAATAATCCCCTATGGTTGAAGAGATGATTTCGGTCTGCTCGCCAATCTCGGTCCAGGCGCCAAGCCAGCTGTCGGTGACGGTGGCCGTGGGGTGAACGGTCGGTTCGGGTGAGAGCATGATCAATCCGTGGGATGCAGGGATGCAATGATAAGCTTGACCAGGGCCACGCCACCCTCGGACAGGGAGCCTGCGTTGTCGAAACGCACCAGCCCGGGAACATCGAGGACCGGCAGGCGTGCCCGGGCCAGGCGCCTCTCCAGTTCCTCGGCGCTTTCCCGACCCCGCGCGCCGAGCCGCTCTCGCAGCATGTCCTCGGGCACCGTGACCAGCACGGGCAGCAGATCCGGATACGCCTGGACCGCCCGGGGCAGAGCCTCCCGGGAGCCGTTGACGACGACAGTCAGGCCCCGCTCCATCCAGAGATCGATCTCGCACCCGATGCCGTAGGCGAAACCGTGGCTTTCCCAGTGCAGGGAGAAGAGTCCCCGGGCCAATCGCATCTGGAATTCCGCCCGCGACAGGGCCACATGATTCTCTCCACCCGCGTCGGCCGGCCGGGTGATGTAGCGATGGGCGAAAACCACTGGCAGCTCCGCCGCCAGCACCCGCCGCGCCTCGGCCATGAGGGCGTCCTTGCCGCAGCCCGAAGGGCCCATGATGTAGATCAGTCGCGCCATATCAATCCTGTTGCTGAACAAGAACCGTTGCCGACATCGTAGGGGCGAAAAATTTTTCGCCCCTCGAAAAAATTTCGCCCCAACATTGCGCCCTAATACACCCTCTCCCCATCCCGCCAGACCCGCCGCACGACCGGCAGATCGCGATCGATATGGACGCGGAGCAGGTCGGCCCTGAGACCGGATTCGACGCGTCCCCGGTCACACAGGCCCAGGGTCTGGGCCGGATTGTCCGTGACCAGACGCACTGCCTCCCACAAAGGCAGGTCCACTTCGGCATGCAAAAGCCAGGCGGCGTGCAGGAGGCTTCCGGGCACGTAGTCCGAGGACAGACCGCCGAGCAGTCCGGCCCTGGCCACTTCGCGCACAGAGACATTGCCCGAGTGGGAGCCGCCGCGAACCACGTTGGGCGAGCCCATGAGGGTCAAGAGGCCCAGTTCGCAGGCCCGCCTTGCGGCCTCCATGGTGGTCGGGAACTCGCTGATGGTGATGCCCTGGCCGTGGGCCCAGTCCACGTGTTCGCGTGTGGCGTCATCGTGGCTGGCCACGGGCACGTTCCGTTCCCGGCACCAGTCCAGGATGTCCGCGGCGTGGGGACCGGCGAAACGGGCCTGAACGAGGCGCATGCGCTCCATCTCGGCCTGGAACTCGTCGTCGGTCCACTGGCGGTCCTTGCTGTAATAGGTGCGGTAGGCTTCGATGTCCACGAACTGGCGCTGGCCCGGCGTGTGGTCCATGAGGGAGACGAGGTGCACCTCGGCCATGTCCCGGAAGGGCGCGAACAGACGCGGCAACTCGGGATCGGAGATCTCGCAGCGCACGTGCAAAAGGTGGTCGGCCCGCAGGTGACCCGTGGGCCGCAGCTCATGCAGGGCCGCCAGGGTCAGGTCCAGCATGGTCCGGCGATCGCTCTTCTCGTAGTACTGGCCGCAGGACAAGGCATCGAGAACCGTGGTGATGCCGGCGGCCACGAGCTGGGCGTCATGGGCCAGGAGGGCGGCGCGGGCCGAGGGCCAGAGCACGCCGGGGCGCGGCAGGAGCTGCTTTTCGAGATTGTCGGTGTGCAGTTCGACAAGCCCGGGCAACAGCAGATCCCCGGCCATGTCCAGGGCCGCGAGGCTGCTGGAGAAGCCCTCGTCGACAGCGTGGATGCGGCCGTCACGCACGGTCAGGGTGCCGGATATGACGCGGTCCGGCAGGACGATGCGGGCGTTGGTCAGGATCATCTCGTTCATGGGCTACTCCGGCCGGGTCAGGTGCAGGCAGCGGTCGGCCACCCGCTCCCGCACCCCGTCGTCGTGAAAGATGCCGACTATGGCCGCGCCACCTCGTTTGGCTTCGAGGATCATGTCGACCACGGTGCGGCGGTTGTCGCCATCCAGGGAAGCCGTGGGCTCGTCCAGCAGCAGGATGGGATAGTCGCGGATGAAGCCGCGGGCGATATTGACGCGCTGCTGCTCGCCGCCCGAAAACGTGGCCGGAGCCAGGGACCAGAGGCGCTCGGGGATGTTCAGACGGGCCAGGAGCCTCTCGGCGCGCTTCCTGGCCTCGCCGGGATCCACGCCCATGACCGCGAGACGCTCGGAGACCAGGTCGCGGGTCGAAACACGGGGGATGACGCGCAGGAACTGGCTGACATAACCCAGGGTTCTGCGACGCACGTCGAGGATGGCCCGGGGCGGGGCCTGGGTCATGTCCACGCTGCCGCCGTTGTGGCGGACAAGGATGCTGCCGGAACTTGGCCGGTAGTTGGCGTAGATGGAACGCAGCAAGCTCGACTTGCCCGCGCCGGAGGGGCCGTGCAGGGCCACGCACTCGCCTGCGGCAACGTCGAGATCCACGCCGGCGTAGGCGCGGATGCATGTGCCGCCCTGGGTGTGCAGGACAAAGGTCTTGGCCAGGGAGCGAATGGAGATCATGGAACCGTTCATGGACGCCTCAGGCTTGCAGGATGGAGGAGACAAGGAGCTGGGTGTACGGATGGCACGGATCATCGAGGACCTGGTCGGCCAGGCCTGTCTCCACGACCTCGCCCCCGCGCATGACCATCATGCGATGGGCCAGGATGCGGGCCACGGCCAGATCATGGGTGACCAGGACCACGGCCAGGCCCAGGGACGCGACCAGGTGCCGCAAAAGGTCCAGCAGGCGGGCCTGGACCGAGACGTCGAGACCGCTGGTGGGTTCGTCCATGAAGACCAGGCGCGGAGCCGTGACCAGGTTACGCGCAATCTGCAGACGCTGCTGCATGCCGCCCGAAAATGCCGAAGGATGATCGTCGATGCGCTCCACGTCCAGTTCGACCCGTTCCATCCAGTCCAGCCCCGCCGCGCGCAACCGTCCGTAGTGACGATGGCCCAGGGCCATGAGGCGCTCGCCGATGTTCCCGCCGGCGCTGACACGCATGCGCAGACCGTCGCGCGGGTTCTGATGGACCACGCCCAGGTCCGTGCGCTGCAGCCGGCGCCGGTCGGCCTCGGCCAGGCCCGGCAGGGACAGCCAGCGGCCGTCGCGGTCGCGGTAGGACACGTCCCCGGCCGTGGGCATGAGCCGCCCCGAAAGCAGACTCAGGAGCGTGGACTTGCCTGAACCGGACTCGCCGACAATGGCCAGAACCTCGCCGGCCCAGAGGTTGAAGCTCACGTCCCGGCAGCCCACGCGGTTTCCATAGTAGTGGGTCAGACTGGTGACGCGCAGCAGTTCGCCGTCCATCATTGCCCTCCCATGTGCTTCGCGCGGCGTGCGCAATGGTCCGAATCCGAGCAGACGAACATGCGCCCTCCCTGGTCGTCGGTGATGATCTCATCCAAAAACGTGTCGCCCGAGCCGCAGATGGCGCAGGCCTGATCCCATTTCTGGATCTCGAAGGGATGATCCTCGAAATCCAGGCTCTCCACCCGGGTGTGGGGCGGAATGGCGTAGATGCGCTTCTCGCGGCCCGCGCCGAAGAGCTGCAGGGCCGGGGAGTCGTGCAGCTTGGGGTTGTCGAACTTGGGGATGGGCGATGGAGCCATGACGTAGCGGCCCTCGACCTTGACGGGATAGTCGTAGCTTTTGGCGATGCGGCCGTGCTCGGCGATGTCCTCGTACAGTTTGACGTGCATGACCCCGTACTCTTCCAGGGCGTGCATGGTCCGGGTTTCGGATTCGCTGGGCTCCATGAAGCGCAGGGGCTCGGGGATGGGCACCTGATAGACGAGGATCTGATCCCCGTGCAGCGGCGTTTCGGGGATGCGGTGGCGGGTCTGGATGACCGTGGCCTCCTGCGTGGCGGTCGTGGTGCGGACCCCTGCCGTTTTGGCGAAAAAGGAGCGGATGGACACGGCGTTGGTCGTGTCGTCGGCGCCCTGATCGATGACCTTCAAGACATCGTCCGGGCCGATGATGCTGGCCGTGATCTGGATGCCGCCCGTGCCCCAGCCGTAGGGCAGCGGCATCTCCCGGCTGCCGAAGGGCACCTGGTAGCCGGGGATGGCCACGGCCTTCAGGATGGCGCGGCGGATCATGCCCTTGGTCTGCTCGTCGAGGTAGGCATAGTTGTATCCGGGCATGGACTCAGCGCTCATGACTCTCCTCCTCGTCCCGCATGGCCTGGCGCAGATTTCTGACCAGGACCAGCTCGGACTGGAAATCAACGTAGTGCGGAAGCTTCAGATGCTGCACAAAGCCCGAGGCCTCGACGTTGTCGCTGTGGTAGAGAACGAATTCCTCGTTCTGGGCCGGGCCTTTCATTTCCTCGCCCAGTTCCGGGGCGCGCAGGGCCCGGTCCACCAGGGCCATGCTCATGGCCTTGCGCTCGCCCTGGCCGTAGGTCAGGCCGTAGCCGCGGGTGAAACGGGCATCCCCCGAGCCGATGAACTGGTTCACGGTCTCGCATTCGGTCAGGGTGATCTCTCCGATCGTCACGGGAAAACCCAGTTCCTCGGGTGTGAACTGAACCTCCACCTCGCCCATGCGGATCTCGCCGACAAAAGGATGGGTGGTGCCGAAACCGCGCTGGGAGGAATAGCCCATGGCCAGCAGAAACCCCTCGTCGGCCCGGGCCAGATTCTGCAGCCGCATGGCGCGGTCCGCGGGCAAGGTCAGAGGCTCGCGGGTCAAATCCGTGGGCTCGGAGTCTTCTTCCATCCCCGCAGTCTCGATGATGCCTTCGCGGCCAAGCACATCAAGGACCCGGGGCATGCTCGACGGGCTCTCGTCGTGCGTCTCGGGGGCCAAGGACTGCACCGCCTCCGCATCCGGCCCGGCTCCGGCCAGCTCCCAGTCCAGCAGACGATGGGTGTAGTCGAAGGTGGGGCCCAGGACCTGTCCGCCGGGCACATCCTTGAACGTGGCGGAGATGCGCCGACGGACGTGCATGGCCGAGGTGTCCACGGGCTGGCTGTAACCGAACCGGGGCAGGGTCGTACGGTAAGCGCGCAAGAGAAAGACTGCCTCCACCAGGTCGCCCCGGGCCTGCTTCACGGCCAGAGCCGCGAGCAGCGGGTCGTACAGGGAACCCTCGCTCATGACCCGGTCCACGGATAGGGAAAGCTGCTGCCGGATCTGATCCAGGGATATCTCGGGCACGGACGCATCGCCGCGCCGTTCCCGGGCCAGGAGTTTGTGGGCTTCAGCGATGGCCTTTTCGCCGCCCTTGACCGCTACATACATGTGACCTCCTCCACCTTGAGGGTCCGTGGCAGGCCCACGATTCGGTCCGGTCCGACCAGGATGACGTCCACTCCACATGGAAAGAGTTGGCCGTTGCCCCGCCAGGACCGCGCATAACCAGCAGGGAGCCAGGACTGAGGCATGTCCAGGGAGTTCTCCACGCCCGGTCCCTGCAGGCGAAAGCTCGCCCCGTTACTCGCGCACAGGGACGAGGCCAGAAGCACGGTAGCCGATTTTTCGGGATACTCCGCACTGCCCAGGGCGAAATCCGCTAGGTTGGGCATGGCCAGGGAATCGCTGACAACGGCGAAAACAGCCTGCGCCGGTTCATCAATCACTGGGCATCCGCAATGAAAACGCAGGAAGCGCAGGGCATCAGGCGAACAGGACCCTGGGTCGAGCCAGAGCGGAGTTTCCATGTCGCACAGGGTCAGGACCAGGGAGGTCATGCTCCGGCTCCACCCCGCCGGGCCCTGGGCCAGAACTGGCAGGGACACGGGGTGACCGGGCCGCGACATGGCGGACAGGATGGCTCGAAAGGTGCTTTGGCTCTCGAACACAGGTCGGGAAAAACCTACTGGAATGGATTGCAGCATCAGTCCTCCCCTCGCACCAGGGTGAAGAAATCGACCCGGCTGGGCCGGACCTCGGCCCGGCGCCTGACGAGATGCGCGGAGCGGGCCTGACGCAAGGGCTCCACCACTGCCAGAAGCAAATCCCCAGTATCCTGGGCCTGCAACATGGCATCGAACAGAGCGGCCAGTCGGGCGTGCTCAGCTTTCGTTCCGGCGATCCAGGCGTGTCCGATGACCCCGCTGGCCAGGGCGACCGTGCACCTGGTCACGCTCATCTCGCCAAGGTTGAAGCGCGTCCCCGTGTTTCCGGCCCGCGCCCGGACCATGACCAGACCGGTCTCCGGACCCCGCACAACACGGTATTCCGGCCGCTCGTCCAAGCCGTCCCAGACCGCCCGCAGGCGCCTCTCGTCGGCCAGGGCCAGGAGGGCCATCCACTCCTGGCGTGCTGATTGAACTGTTGACATGCAGTGCACTCCACAATAGAAAAATTTGTCTAGATGTCTATGTCTTTTCGACAGGTCTTGAGTGGCAGGATTGTGTGACAGCTTGCATGCGCGGAGGAGGCGATGGAGTTACAGCGAGGCAAGGGAGTGGCGTTGTGGCGGCAGATCCAGGACTGGCTCGAATACCGCATCAAGGAAGGAGAGCTGCCTCCGGGCGGCAGGCTGCCCACGGAGCAGGAGCTGGCCGTGCGCTTCGGGGTCAACCGGCACACGGTGCGCCGGGCCCTGGGCCTGCTGGCTGAAAAGGAGCTCATCCGCACGGAGCAGGGCAGCGGCAGTTTCGTGCGCGAGCAGATCGTCGAATACACCGTGGGCGCTCGCACCCGCTTCAACGAAAATTTGCTGCGCCAGAAACGCAAGCCCCGGGGCGAGCTGATCTCCTCACGCATCATCCCCGCCACCTCCGAAGTGGCCCGGGCCCTGGAACTGGACAAAGGCGAGCCCGTCATCGTCCTTGAAACCGTGCGCGAAGCCGATGGAACGCGAATCTGCATGGCCAGCGCCCACTTTCCGCAGTCCCGCTTCCCGGGCCTGGACGAGCATTTCCGGCGCCTGGGGTCCGTGACCCTGTCCCTGCGCGAATACGGGGTCACGGATTACCGCCGCACCTCGACCCAGGTTTCCAGCCGCATGCCCACGGCCCAGGAGGCGCGCATCCTTCGCCAGCCCAGAACCAAACCCGTGCTGATCACCCACGGCATCAACGTCGATCCCCGGGACTGGCCCATTGAGTATTGCGAGACGCGCTTCGCCGCGGAACGCGTGCAGCTGATTGTGGAGTCCTGATGTGACGCCAGGGTTCGACAGCGTAAGGCCGATCCATGTCTGATGGCGCCTCGCGGTTCGAATCAAGTGCCAAGCCCATGAATCCCAAAAAAAAGGCAGCCCGAAGGCTGCCCAGACAGATCCGGCCAGAGCTGGAAAAACTCAATTGTCCGCGGACGATGGACAGGACAAGAGCCGCCCGACCCGTTCCCGGTAGGCCAGATAGGCCTCGCCAAAGCGATCCTCCAGTTCCAGCTCCTCGTCGCCGACCCGCTTGAAGAAGAGAAACCCGGCCAGGGCGATGCCCGCGATGCCGAGATTGGTGCTGAGGAGCAGGCACAGCCCGGGCATGATGCCCAGCAGATTGGCGGCCATGACCGGGTTGCGGCTCCAGGCGTAGGGGCCGCTCTGCACCAGCATGAAGCCCTCCCCCTTCTTCAGTTCCCGCTGGGCCAGCAGCAGAAAAACCAGCCCCACCGCCAGCCAGAGCAGCCCAAAGATCGAACCGAGCAGAAACCACGACTCGCGCAGGGCCAGATTCTCGACCACGCTGCCGGCCACGATCAGGCCGTAGCCCGGCAACAAGATTTTGGACGCCGTATTGAGTGCATTCATGATGATCTCCTTGTCATGGCTTTTTGGGTCACAATTCCTGTCGGCCCTGACCATACTCCCAAATTCCCTGTTTGCAAACATGGCCGCGAACACGCAGGCCATGCTCCGCCCGCTCACCTGGTCAACTGGCGGTAGCGGATGCGTTTGGGCACGGCCATGGTCTGGCCGGTGCGACGCTTCAGATCCTTTTCGTATTCCGAATAGTTGCCCTCGAACCAGGTCACCTGGCTGTCGCCCTCGAAGGCCAGGATGTGCGTGGCGATGCGATCCAGGAACCAACGGTCATGGGAGATGACCACGGCGCAGCCGGCGAAATTCTCCAGGGCCTCTTCCAGGGCGCGCATGGTGTTCACGTCCAGGTCGTTGGTCGGTTCATCCAACAGCAGGACGTTGGCCTCTTTCTTCAGCATAAGGGCCAGGTGCAGACGGTTGCGTTCCCCGCCCGAGAGCATGCCGACGAGTTTCTGCTGATCCGGTCCGGAGAAGTTGAACTTGCTGACATAGGCCCGGGAATTGATGTCCCGGCCGCCCAGATTGATCAGGTCATAGCCGCCGGAAACCATCTCCCAGACGGACTTCTTGGCATCCAGAACGTCGCGGTCCTGGTCCACATGGGCCAGCTTCACGGTCTGGCCCAGGCGGATGGAACCGCCGTCGGGCGTTTCCTGACCGGTGATCATGCGGAAAAGCGTGGTCTTGCCAGCGCCGTTGGGGCCGATGACGCCGATGATGCCGCCCGGGGGCAGGGCGAAATTCATGTCCTCGATGAGAAGCGTGTCGCCGTAGGCCTTTTTCACGTGCTCGGCCTCGATGACCACGTCGCCCAGACGCGGACCCGAGGGGATGAAGAGCTCCAGGGTCTTGATCTTCTCCTTGGTCTCCTGGTTCAGCATGTTCTCGTAGGCCGAGATCCTGGCCTTGGCCTTGGCGTGGCGGCCTTTCGGCGACATATTGATCCATTCCAGCTCGTGCTTCAGGGTCCGCTGCCGGGCGCTCTCCTCCTTCTCCTCCTGGGCCAGGCGGTTCTGCTTCTGCGTGAGCCACGAGGAATAGTTGCCCTTCCAGGGGATGCCCACGCCACGGTCCAACTCCAGGATCCAGCCGGCCACGTTGTCCAGGAAATAACGGTCATGGGTCACGGCGATGATGGTGCCCTGGTACTGCTGCAGGTGGTGCTCCAGCCAGGCGATGGTCTCGGCGTCGAGATGGTTGGTCGGCTCGTCCAGAAGCAGGATGTCGGGCTTCTGCAGGAGCAGGCGGCACAGGGCCACGCGGCGCTTCTCGCCGCCGGACAGGACGCCGATTTTGGTCTCCGGCTCGGGGCAGCGCAGGGCCTCCATGGCCATGTCCAGCTTTGAGTCCAGCTCCCAGGCATCAAGCGCGTCGAGCTTCTCCTGCACCTCGGCCTGCCGGGCAATGAGGGCGTCCATCTCGTCGTCGCTCATGGGCTCGGCGAACTGGGCGTTGATCGTCTCGAATTCGGCCATGAGGTTCACGGTCTCCTGCACGGCCTCCTGCACGATCTCGCGCACGGTCCGCTCCGGATCGAGCTTGGGCTCCTGCTCCAGATAGCCCACGGAATAGCCGGGGGAGATGACGATCTGCCCGTTGTACTCCTTGTCCACGCCGGCCATGATCTTCAGGAGCGAGCTTTTGCCCGAGCCGTTGAGGCCCAGCACGCCGATCTTGGCGCCGTAGAAAAAGGACAGGGAAATGTCCTTGATGACCGGCTTCTTGTCGTAGAACCGGGAAACTTTGAGCATGGAATAGATGATCTTATTTGGCTCGTCGCTCATGGCAACACCTCGTCATGATTGGATTTTAATTTGATGAACAGAAAATTTACACACGCTCTTGAACTCAATCCCGGCCACCCAATGCTCAATGCCCGAAACCCGGAATGGCCAGTCGGCGCTCAAGCCGTTGCAGCAGGAACGAAGCCACGCTGACCAGGGCCAGATAGTAGACGCCCACGACCATGAAGACCTCGGAAAACCGGAATGTCTCGCTGGCCACGATCTTGGCCTGACCGGTCAGCTCGAAGCAGGTGATGACGTAGGCCAGGGACGAATACTTGATCAGATAGACGATCTCGTTGCCGCAACCGGGCAGGGCGCGGCGGAAGGCCTGGGGAATGATGATCCAGACCAGGGTCGAGAAGGTCGAGAACCCCAGGGCCTGGGCCGCCAGGACCTGACCGCGCTTGATGGAAAGGAGCCCCCCGCGGATGTATTCGGAATGGTAGGCCGCGCTGCACAGGGTGAAGCCGAGGACGGCCGCCGGATACGGATCCAGGTAGATGCCGACGTTGGGCAGCCCGAAATACAGGATGAAAAGCTGAATGACCAGGGGCGTGCCGCGGAACAAGGCCGCGTAGCCTTTGGCCAGAGGGGAGAACACGCGGCCGCCGTAGGCGCGCATGCTGCCGACCAGCACGCCCAGGGCCAGGCCCAGCACGGCCGAGGGCACGATGAGACGGATGCTGACCAGGGCGCCCTTGTTCAGGGCCGGAAGAAGTTTCTGGAGCAGGAAAACCAGTTCCTCGTTCATGCCGGAGAGCCTTCCATGTCGTGGATCTGGGAACAGAAATCGAGGGTGCGGGTGCCCGAGCCTTCGGCCAGGAGCTCGCGCGGGCTCCCCTGTTCGATGATGCGGCCCTCCTGCATGAAGAGGACCTCGTCGGCCAGGGCGCGGGTGAACCCCATCTGATGGGTGGCCATGACCATGGTCATGCCGTTCTGGGCCAGACCGCGGATGACGCTCAGGACCTCGCTGATCAGTTCCGGATCCAGGGCCGAGGTGGGCTCGTCCAGAAGTATGACCTTGGGGTCCATGGCCAGGGCGCGGGCGATGGACACGCGCTGCTTCTGGCCGCCGGAGAGTTCGGCCGGATAGAGGTGCCCCTTGTCGGAGAGACCCACGCGCGCCAGTTCGGCCACGGCCCGGTCCCGGACGTCTCGGCGGCTCATGCCGCGCACCTTGCGCAGGGCGATGCCGACGTTCTCCAGGGCGGTGAGGTGGTCGAAGAGATTGAAGTCCTGGAATATCATGCCCACCTGCTGGCGGAACTGGCACAGTGCGCGGGCATCGCCCGGGTCCACGCGCAGCCCGTCCAGCTCGATCTCGCCCCGGTCCGGACGGATGAGGTAGTTCATGCATTGCAGGAGCGTGCTCTTGCCTCCGCCCGATGGGCCAATGAGAACCTTCATCTCGCCTTCGTGGAGGTCAAAACTCACGGACTTCAAAATATTGCGGCCACCAAGGTTCTTGCAGATGCCCCGGACCCGCATGAGCGGCATTCTCTCGTTCGTCTTGCTCATCTAGTGCACGTAACCTTTTATTCTGACGCGTTTTTCCAGGAGGCGCAGGGCCACCACCCCGGCCCAGGTCAAGAGAAAATAGAGCACCGCCGCGGTCAGATACAGGGGCAGGTGCTTGTAGGTCCTGGAGGCCACGAAATGGGTCCGGGCCATGATCTCGCTGGCGCCGAGCACAAAGGCCAGGGCCGAATCCTTGAGGATGATGGAGTACTCGTTGGACCAGCCGGGAATGGACAGGCGCAGGGCCTGGGGCAGAATGACACAGCGGATGGCCAGGCCGTCGGACATGCCCAGGGCCCGGGCGGCCTTGAGCTGGCCCGTGGACAGGGACAGGATGGACCCGCGAAAGATCTGGGACTGATAGGCCCCGCTGGTCATGCCGAGCACGATGGTGGCCGCGGCCAGGGCGTTCAGGTTCATGCCCAGCAGGCTGAACAGGCCGAAATAGAAAAGAAAAAGCAGGACCAGAATGGGCACGCCGCGAAAAAACCAGACATAGGCTCCGCTCACGAAGCGCAGCGCCCCGTTCCCGTAGACCTGGGCCACGGCCAGGGGCACGCCGATGCACAGGCCAAGCAGCATGGCTCCCACCACGGCGGCGACGGTGATGACGCTTCCCTGCAGAATGTAGGGCAGCGCCTCCAGGAGGATGGCCAGAATTTCGTTCATGAAACCGGTTCCATGGCGGCTAACGTGACAAAAAAACGGGAAGGCCGGGCAACGCCAGACCTTCCCGAAAATCACGCGGACCGCAAGACTATTTGTTCAGATGCTTGGCGATGAGCTCTTCCCAGTAGGGATCGGCCTTGAGCATCTCGAAACCCTTGTTCAGCTTGTCGAGCAGATCCTTGTCTTCCTTGCGCACGGCCGCGCCAAAGGGCTCGACTTCGCCGAAGATGCCAATGATCTTCACGGGCTTCTTCTGCTCGGCGTCGCGGGCCGGGGGATAGTTCATGGCCGCGGCGTCGATGCGGCCGTTGACCAGATCCTCGATGGCCATGGGCGCGGAATCATACAAGCGGATGGAGAACTTCCAGCCCTGCTTCTCCTTTTCCTCGGCCATCCACTTGGCTTCGGAGGTGCCGGCCTGCATGCCCACGGTCAGCTCCTGGCCGTAGATTTCCTCGGCCTTGAGCGCGGAATCCTTCTTGGTCACGAAAACATTCTTCACTTCCCAATAGGGAGCCGTGAAGTTGACCTTTTCGGAGCGCTCGGCGGTGATGGTCATGCCGGAACAGATGAAGTCGATCTTCTTGGCCAGCAGGTTCGGGATGATGCCGTCCCAGTCCACGGGCACGTGCTTGACCTTGAACCCCATCTTGGCCGCGATCCAGTCCACGGCATCAACATCGAAGCCGCTGGGCTTGCCGCTCGGATCCATGTAGGCGAACGGAGGGTAGTTGGCATCAATGCCGTTGACCAGGACTTTCTCTTCGGCCAGGGCCGGACCGGCAACCAGGCACAGCAGACAGGCGATCAGCAGGAATGCGCGTTTCATCATGTTTCCCATCCTCATGAAAACGTTTGACAAAAAATGAGGTTCACCCACAAGTTACCAAAATCGGTCGGCCACCACCACGAAAAGGGCGCCGGCAGTCCGATTATCGGTGCGAGGCTTTCAATCGCGAACGATTATCAGCTCTGCGTCACCTGAACATCGTTATATTCATTTTGCAAAAACCGCAACCAACCCCGGACCCCATGGATCAGCATCCCAACCAGAAGAAAGCCTATCTCTGCGGGCTGGCCGCGGTCTGCCTGTGGTCCACGGCGGCCACGGCCTTCAAGCTGTCCCTGCGGCACCTGGGGCCCGAACCCATGGTTTTCTACGCCAGCCTGACCTCGGCCCTGGTGCTGGCCGTCATCCTCGGCATCCAGGGGCGACTCGGCACCCTGCGCAACCTGGCCTGGCCGCAGATCCGCCTGTCCCTGCTCTTGGGCGGACTCAATCCCTTCCTCTACTACCTCGTCCTGATCCGGGCCTACGATTTGCTGCGGGCCCAGGAGGCCCAGGCCATCAACTACACCTGGGCCATCACCATGAGCATCCTGTCCATCCCGCTCCTGAAACAGCCCATTCGCGGCCTGCAGTTCGCGGCCATCGGCCTGAGCTATTTCGGGGCGCTGGTCATCTCCACCCGGGGCGATCTGCTGGGCTTTCACATGGAAAGCCCCCTGGGCTTCGCCCTGGCCATGGGCAGCACGGTCATCTGGGCCCTGTTCTGGATCTTCGGGGTCAGGGACAATCTGGACCCGGTCCTGCGCCTGTTCCTCAATTTCTGCTGCGGTGCGGTCTACACCGGCCTGTGGGCCCTGGCCTCGGGCGCTTCCCTGGTCCCCAACGGACCGGGGCTTCTCGGCTCGGTCTACATCGGCATGTTCGAGATGGGCGTGACCTTTGTGTTGTGGATGACGGCCCTCAAGCTCTCGCGGACCACGGCCCAGGTCAGCAACCTGATCTATCTGGCGCCGTTTCTGTCCCTCTTCATCATCCACTTCCTGGTCGGTGAGGACATCCTGCCATCGACCCTGGCCGGACTGGCCTTCATCCTGGGCGGCACAGTGGTGCAGCGCATGGCCGACAGGCAGGGCCCGGCCAGCCGCGAGCCCTGAGCGCTCGCGCACCCTCCGCGGTTGACCAGGAGCGGCCGCCAGCATACACGGGCGACGCGAAATCTCAAGCCCAGGAGCAGCCCATGTCCTTCTCTCGCGCCCTTCGTGTCCTGCCATTTCTGTTCGTGCTCATGACCCTGGCGGCCTGCGCCAAACATGCGCCCAGGCCCGACGCAGCCCAGACTCACCAAGCTCCAGGCCAGGAGCAGCAGGCCCCCGTACGGCCTGCTCCGCCGCTTCCGGCCGCGCCACCCCTCCCGACCACCACGGAAACGGAAAAATCTGAGCCGGCGTGCCTGGAATGCGAGACCGCGGAGCAGAATCAGGATCGCGGCACCTGCTTCAAACTCCAGCCCGGAAAGAAGAGCAAGAATTCCAAGGGAAAGACCGTCATCGGCCGCTGCCAGCCCCAGTGCATCCCCTACGCCCGCTGCCGCAGCGGCATCATGACCTGCCGCCTGGGCGACACCAGCCCGGTGGGCTGGTTCCAGTGCGCGAAAAAGAACAAGGACACCACCTCCACGCCCAAGGCCGGCTCACTCATGGTCATCGACGTGAACACGCGCCACAACATGGCCACCGGCCACCTGGGCTACGTCGAGGAGGCCTGCCCCAACGCCGACGGCACCTGGAGGCTGCGCTTCAGCCACACCAACTACGACCGCAAATGCCACCTGGACCTGGACGCCGAGGTGCTCTTCAACCCCAAGACCATGACGGCCACGTTTTTGAGCGGCCCCTGGAAACCCTGGGCCAAGAACCTGAAAATCTGCGGCTTCATCCTGAGATAGCCCACGCATCCCCGCGTGCTCTGGCCCGACCCGGTCCGCAAAGGCGGCGCAGCCAGTTTCCGGCCCGAAAAACACGCCGGGGAAAACACCTGACGCATCGTCCGCTTTCCCGGCCGCCCGTCAAGGACGAACGGCTTGCCGCGCACGGCTCCGGGCTGTATCCTGCCCCCATCCCCTCTCCCCCGAACCCCGGAAAGCCCCATGCGCGACAACGATATCGCCCTCATCGGACTGGCCGTCATGGGCCAGAATCTGGCCCTGAACATGGCCCGCAACAACCTGGCCGTGACGGTCTACAACCGGACCTGGGAGAAGACCGAGGCCTTCATGTCCGGTCCGGCGCGCCACACGAATATCCTGGCCGCCCGGGACATTGCGGTCTGCGTCGCGTCCCTGCGCCGGCCGCGCACGATCCTGCTCATGGTCAAGGCCGGACAGGCCGTGGACTCCCTGCTGGACGAGCTGCGGCCCCTGCTCGAACCGGGCGACATCGTCATGGACGGCGGCAACTCGTATTTCGAGGACACAATCCGGCGCATGCACCGTCTGCAGAACGCGGGAATCTTCCTGCTCGGGCTGGGCGTGTCTGGCGGCGAGAAGGGGGCGTTGCTGGGCCCGAGCCTCATGCCTGGCGGATCGGCCCAGGCCTGGGAGCAGGCCCGGCCCATCCTGGAGGCTATCGCCGCCAAGACTCCCGACGGCCGCCCCTGCGCCGCGTACATGGGCCGCGAAGGCTCCGGGCATCTGGTCAAGATGGTCCACAACGGCATCGAATACGCGGTCATGCAGCTCCTGGCCGAAGTCCACGACCTCCTCGCGCGCGGACTCGCGCTGACGCCCAGCCAGGAAGCGGCTCTTTTCGAGGGCTGGAACATGGGCGCCGGAGCGTCCTATCTGCTGGAAATCACGGCACGCATCCTGCGCACCCGGGACAGCCTGACGGACGCGCCCATCCTGGATGTCATCGGCGACCGGGCCGGAAGCAAAGGCACGGGACTGTGGACCATGCAGACCGCCCTGGCCCTGGGCGCGCCCGTGCCCACCATCAGCGCTGCGGTGGAGGCCCGCCTTTTGTCCGCCCTGGCCCGGGGCCGCGAGACGGCCGCGCGGGGCCTGGACGGCCCGGGGACGGGCCAGGGAGACGTGGACGCGGCCCTGCTGGGCCAGGGCCTCTTGACCGCCACCCTGGCCGCCTACGCCCAGGGTTTCGGCCTCCTGCGCAGCGCGGAAACGGCCTGGGGATGGGGTCTGAAACCCGCCGCCGTGGCCAGGGTCTGGCAGGCCGGCTGCATCATCCGCGCCGCCTTTCTCGACGATCTGGAAGCGTCCCTGGCCCGCGAGGCGAACCCGGACAGCCTTGTCCTGGCGCCGGCCTTTGCCGGGCCGCTGTCCCGCGGACACTTGGCCCTGCGACGGGTAGTTGGCCTGGCCACGAAACTGGGCATTCCGGCCCCGGCCTTGTCCGCGTCCCTGGCCTGGTATGACGGGTGCCGCAGCGTCCGGCTGCCGTCCAACCTGATCCAGGCCCAACGCGACTACTTCGGGGCCCACGGCTTCGAGCGCACGGATCAGACCGGCCTGCATCACGGTCCCTGGAGCGACAGGATGGGCGCCTGACCGGCCAAAAAAGCTCATCTGGTGTGAGCGTACATGTACTTGTAATTCCCTGTAGTAAGACCGAAGAAACCGCGCGACCGCCAAGCCGGCTTTACGAAATCAGCAGGGCACGAGCAGGGTCTCGCCAGTCATCTCGGCGGGCTTGGGCAGGTTCATGATGTCCAGGATGGTCGGGGCCACGTCGGCCAGACGGCCGTTGCGGACAGTGACCTTGCGGGGACCGACGTAGACGAAGGGCACGGGATTGAGGCTGTGGGAGGTCTTCACGTTGCCGGACTCGTCGAGCATGTCCTCGGCGTTGCCGTGGTCGGCCGTGACCAGGAGCGTTCCCTCCCGGGCCGCCACGACGTCCATGACCCGCCCCAGGCACTGGTCCACGGCCTCGCAGGCCTTGATGGCCGCGGGGATGATCCCGGTGTGGCCGACCATGTCCAGGTTGGCGAAGTTGCACACCACCAGATCGTATTTCCCCGCTTCCAGGGCCGCCACCAGCGTGTCCGTGACCTTGAAGACGCTCATCTCGGGCTTGAAATCATAGGTCGGCACGTCCTTGGGCGAAGGCAAGAGTTCCCGGTCCTCGCCGGGAAAGGGCGTCTCCTGTCCGCCGTTGAAGAAATACGTCACATGGGCGTACTTCTCCGTTTCGGCCGTGCGCAGCTGGGTCAGACCCTCCTCGGAAACGATCTGGCCAAGAATGCGGTCCAGGCTGACCGGCGGAAAAAGAACTGGCAAATCAAAATTCTTGTCGTAGCGGGTCATGGTCGCGAACGCGGACAGGTTCGGTCTTTCCTGGCGCTCGAACCCGCTGAAATCCTTCTCGGTCAAGGCCCGGGTCAGCTCCCTGGCCCGGTCGGCCCGGAAGTTGAAAAAGATCACGGCGTCGTTGTCCCCAATCAGGCCCGCGGGCTGACCGCCCTGCAGGATGACCCGGGGTTTGACGAACTCGTCGTTCTCCCCGGCCGAGTAGGCGTCACGCACGGCCTGGGCCGCACTCGGGGCGGTCTGGCCCTGCCCGACGGTCAGGGCCACGTAGGCCTCGCGGACCCGTTCCCAGCGCTGGTCGCGGTCCATGGCGTAGTAACGGCCCGTGACCGTGGCGATGCGCCCGGCCCCGGCACGGAGCAGAAAGGCTTCCAGCTCCTCGACATAGCCCAGGCCGCTGCGCGGCGGAGTGTCGCGGCCGTCGAGAAAGGCGTGCACGCAGATGTCCGTCACCTTCTGCTCGGCCAGGGACTGGATCAGGGCTTCCAGATGGGATTGCATGCTGTGCACCCCGCCGTCTGAAACGAGCCCCAGCAGGTGCACCCGGCCCGAGCCCCTTTTGGCCCGGGCGGCCAGATCGACGAGGACCGGATTGCGGGCCAGGGAGCCGTCCTCGATGGCCAGATTGATGCGCATGATGTCCTGGTAGACGATGCGCCCTGCGCCGAGGTTCAAGTGCCCGACCTCGGAGTTGCCCATCTGTCCGTCAGGCAGACCCACGTCGCGGCCCATGCACAAAAGTTCCCCCTTGGGATGTCCGGCCAGCAGCCGGTCCATGTTCGGAGTGCTGGCCAGGCTGACCGCGTTGCCCGGACCAGAGGCGGCCTTGCCCCAACCATCCAGAATGAGCAGCACGCAGGTCTTTTTCATTTCCGCTCTCCCGCTCCGATCAGGCCGGACAGGTCAAAGGCAGGCGACTTGGCGTACAACCCCTCGACATTGTAGAGGGAACGCACCTCGTCCTGAAAGATGTGCACGATGACGTCGTTGGCGTCGACCAGGACCCAATGTCCGTTCTGCATGCCCTCGACACCGAAAAACTCCCACTTCTTTTCACCCAGCCGCTGCATGATCTCGTCGGCCAGGGCCTGGGCGTGCCGGGCCGAGCGAGCCGTGACAAAGACCATAACCTCGGTCAGGGGCGAAATCCCACGCACGTCGAGGGCCGTGATGGACGTGCCCTTCTTGTCCGCAAGCCAGGTCACGATCTGTTCAATTTTTTCTTCCATTGATAGTCTCCATGAAGTCGCAAAAGTGCGCGATTGGCCATGGCTACGTCAAAACCCACATGAGGGCAATGAGGCAAACCTTGACGAATATGGCCCTGCAAAGGCATAGCCCTGACGGGCAAGATGCCGCCTTTTCACTGTATTTTGATGAAGATACCCCTTCGCACAAGGGCCACGGTGTGACGCCAGGGGCGCAAGCGATCCCCCGAGCCGTGAACAACCCCGCTCATTCACGGCTTTTTTCATTTTTCACCTGGAGGTTCTGCCATGCTTCATGATGTGTCCAATGAAACCATGCCCCGGGAGGAGCTGGAAGCCCTGCAGTTGCTGCGGCTCAAGGCCATGGTCGAGAAGGTCTACTACAACGTGCCCTTCTATCAGGCCAAATTCAACGAGAAAGGCATCCGGCCCGAGCACATCCACTCCCTCGACGATCTCAAGCACCTGCCCTTTACCGAAAAGCAGGACCTGCGCACCAACTATCCTTTCGGCCTCTTTGCCGTGCCCCGTGACAACGTCGTGCGCGTGCACGCATCGTCCGGGACCACGGGCAAGGCCACGGTGGTCGGCTACACCCAGCGCGACGTGAACACCTGGGCCGAACTCATGGCCCGCTCCCTGGTCTGCGCCGGAGCCAGCCGCAGGGACATCGTGCACAACGCCTACGGCTACGGACTGTTCACCGGCGGCCTGGGCATGCATTACGGGGTGGAACGCCTGGGAGCGACCATCATCCCCATCTCCGGCGGCGGCACCCGGCGTCAGGTCATGCTCATGCGCGACTTCGGCTCGACCATCCTGTGCAGCACCCCCTCCTACGCCCTGTTCCTGTACGAATCCATCATCGCCGCCGGCATGCGCATCGAGGACCTGAAGCTGCACACGGGCATCTTCGGGGCCGAGCCCTGGAGCGAGAAGATGCGCTCGGAGATCGAGTCCAAGCTGCAGATCAAGGCCCTGGACATCTACGGCCTGTCCGAGATCATGGGGCCGGGCGTGGGCATGGAGTGTTGCGACGCCCAGGACGGCCTGCACATCTGGGAGGACCATTTCCTGATCGAAATCATCGACCCCGACACGTGCGAGCAACTGCCCCTGGGCGAGACCGGCGAGCTGGTCATCACGACCATCACCAAGGAGGCCCAGCCCCTGGTCCGCTACCGCACCCGGGACATCACCCGCATCAACGCCATCCCCTGCCGTTGCGGCCGCACCCACCGGCGCATCACCCGCATCCAGGGCCGCAGCGACGACATGCTCATCATTCGCGGCGTGAACGTCTTCCCGCAGCAGATCGAAACCATCCTGCTGGAGACCCAGGGCGTGGCCCCGCACTACCAGCTCATCCTGACCCGCCAAGGCAGCCTCGACATGCTCGAAGTCAAGGTCGAGATCGACGAAAAGCTCTTCTCCGACGAGATCAAGCATTTACAGCGTATCGAAGCCAAGATACAAAAGAATATCAAGGAATTCCTGGGCGTCACCGCCAAGGTGACCCTGTCCGAACCGCAGAGCATCGAGCGTTCCGAAGGCAAGGCCAAACGCATCATCGACCTGCGCAACGCGTAACCAACCTGGCAGACGCGGCCCATGCCGCGCCACGCTTACGACCGGGAGGAACCATGAAAGTCGAACAGATTTCCGTTTTTCTGGAGAACAGGGCCGGGAGGCTGGCCGAGGTGACCAAGACCCTGGCCGAGAACAATATCAACATCCGCGCGCTGTCCCTGGCCGACACGTCGGATTTCGGCATCCTGCGCCTCATCGTCACGGACAACGAGAAGGCCAAGGACGCCCTGAAGGCCAAGGGCTTCACCGTGGGCCGCACCAATGTCGTGGCCGCCGAAGTGGGCGACACGCCCGGCGGGCTGCACACCATTCTGGAGATGCTCAACGCCGGCGGCGTGAACGTGGAATACATGTACGCCTTCGTGACCCAGAGCGGCCGCAACGCGGTCCTCATCTTCCGTTTCGACCGCACGGATCAGGCCATCGAGGTCTTGCAAAAGAACAACGTGCGCATCCTTTCGGGCGAAGAAATCTACTCCCTCTAGGACTTCCCGGCCCCCGCCCCTGGCGGGGGCCTTTTTTTCCGCTCCCTGCACTCGCTCGCCGCAGCCGGAAACACCTGTGACCCAGCCCGCACCCCTCCCGCCCTTCGATCGCGTCTACGTGGAGATCACCAACCGCTGCAACCTGCGCTGTTCCTTCTGCGCCGGGACCAGCCGCCCGCCCGCGAGCATGGATCCGGACTTTTTCGCGGCCGTCCTGGCCCAGGTCCGGCCCCTGACAGGGCAGATCTGCCTGCATGTCCTGGGCGAACCGCTTTTGCACCCGGAGCTGCCCCTCGTCCTGGAGCACTGCGCGGCAGCCGGACTCCTGGTCAACCTGACCACCAACGGCACCCTGCTGCCGGGCCTGGAAAAGGTCCTGCTCGAAGCCGGGGCCCTGCGGCAGATCAATTTTTCCCTGCAGGCCCTGGTGCGCGGCGACGACATCGACCAGCACGCCCTGGACGCGGTCCTGGCCTTTGCCCGGCGCCTGTCCACGGACCGCCCCGCACTCTACGTCAACTTCCGGCTCTGGACCCTGGACAGCCTGACCGACCCCGGCAGCGGGGCCGCCGCGACCCGGATCCTGGAAGGCCTGGCCCAGGCCCTGGACATCGCCCCGCCGTCTCCGCCACCTGGACGCAAGAGCCTGCGCCTGCTGGGCCGGATGTATCTGCACCAGGACACGGCCTTTGCCTGGCCCGGCGACCTGACCACGCCGGAGCGGAAGCAGGGGTTCTGCCACGCCCTGTCCACCCACTGCGCCATCCTGACCGACGGCACGGTCTGCCCCTGCTGCCTGGACGCAAACGGGCGACTGGCCCTGGGCAGCCTGCGCGAAGCCTCCCTGACGGACATCCTGGCCTCGGCCCGGGCCACGGCCATGCGCGAGGGGTTCGCGGCCGGACGGCTGGTGGAGACGCTCTGCCGCCACTGCACCTATTGCCGCAGGTTCACGAAACACGGCTCCCGGGCCACGGCTTCACGGAGGGCATCATGAACCACCTGCTCCGCTCCGCCCGCAACACCTTCTCGGGCCTGGCCCTGAACCGCAAACCCGACGGCTTCCGGGACGAAGAGACCTGGCGGCGGGCCTTGCGCTCCGAGCGCGCTCTGTTCGTGGCCGTGCGCGGCGACGAGATCCTGTGCGACGCGGTCAGCAGCGAACCCCTGCTCCTTGGGCCAGAACTCCTCGACGGCTGCCTCGGCACGGACAACGAGGTCCTGCTGTTGGGCGAGGACGAAGCCGGGATCCACTTCTGCGTCAACGTCGACCGCCTGCCCGGCCAGACGGCCCTGTGCCTGGAGGCACTGGGCGTCTTCATGCCCCTGCGCGGCCAGATGGCCATCCTGCCCGCCCGCACGGCGGCGCTTTTGGGCTACGCCCGCTTTGCCTCGGGCTGGCACCGCGCGAACCGCTTCTGCTCCCGCTGCGGCCATCCCACAGGGCTGCAATTCGCCTCCCTGGCCCAGCGCTGCACCAACCCCGCCTGCGCGGCCGAACACTATCCGCGGGTCAACCCGGCCATGATCGTGCTCACCCACCGCCAGGACGGGGACGACCAGTGGTGCCTGCTGGGCCGGCAGCCCGGTTGGAGGCCGCACGTCTATTCGGCCCTGGCCGGATACGTGGAGCCGGGTGAAAGCGCCGAGGACGCCGTGGTGCGCGAGGTGCTGGAGGAAACCGGCGTCGTGGTCGGTGCGGTCCGCTATCACTCCTCCCAGCCCTGGCCCTTTTCCGGCGCCCTCATGCTCGGCTTCCTGGCCGAGGCCCAAAGCAGCCAGATCCGCCTGAACGACGCCGAACTGGAAGACGCCCGCTGGTTCTCGCGCCGCGAGATCCCGGCCCTCCTGGCCTCGGGAGAACTGGCCCTGCCCATGCAGGGGTCCATCGCCCGCAACCTGTTCGAGGCCTGGCTGGAAGCCGCGCTTTGAATCCGGAAAGCCACTCCCGGCGTTGCATCCAGGTCCGGGTTGTGTTTTAACTTGGGCGGTGGCCTTAAGAGCCTGAAAATAATCTCAGCGAAAGGGTATTCCCCCTTTTTCCAAGGAATGAGACCCCATGGGCAAACGACTTATTCTGGCCGGAGGCGGCCACGCGCATATGATGATCCTGGCCCGCATCCGAGAGCTGGTCCGCGACGGACACGAGGTCGTCGTGGTCCAGCCCTCGGACTTCCACTATTATTCGGGCATGGGTCCGGGCATGCTGGGCCTGAGCTATACCCCGGCCGAGATCCGCTTCGCCACCCGCCATGTGGTCGAACGCCAGGGCGGAACCTTTATCCAGGACCGGGTGGCCGCCATCGAAGCGCCGGCCCGCAGGGTCCGCCTGGCCTCGGGCCTTGAGCTGGCCTACGACGTGCTGTCCTCCAACACGGGCAGCCACATCCCCTTCACCAGCATTTCCGGCGACATGTCGAGCGTCTTCACGGTCAAGCCCATCGAGCGCCTGCAGGAGGCCCAGCGCGCCGTGATCTCCTTTTGCGCCTCGCGGACCAGACCGCATTTCACCGTGATCGGCGGCGGACCGGCGGCGCTCGAAATCGCTGGCAACCTGCGCCGGCTCGCACGCCAGCGCGGCCGCCACGTCCCGCGCATCACCCTTTTCGCCGGCCGGACCCTCCTTGGCCGCCAGCCGGCCAAACTCGGCGCCATGGCCCGGGACTCCCTTCTGCGGCAGGACATCGAGATCAACGAGTGCGGGCATGTGGAGGAGATCCGAAACGGGGTCATCCTGCAGGGCGGCGCGAGCCACCACCCGGACCTGATCTTTCTGGCCACGGGAGTCCGGCCCTCGCCCCTCTTCGCCGACTCGGGCCTGGCCACAGGCCCATCGGGGGGGCTTTTGGTCAACGAGCGGCTGCAATGCGTGGATCATCCCGAAATTTTCGGCGGCGGGGACTGCATCGACTTCGAACCACGGCCCCTGGACAAGGTCGGGGTCTACGCCGTGCGGGAGAACCCGGTGTTGCTCCGAAACGTCACGGCCACCCTGAACGGGGGCAGGCTCATGCCCTTTGACCCGGGCGGAGGCTACCTGCTGCTCTACAACATGGGCGACGACACGGCCATTTTCAGCAAGGGGCCGTTCATGTTCCGCAACAATGCGGCCTTCCTGCTCAAGGACTTCATCGACCGGCGCTTCATGCGCCACTTCCAGGCCCTTGAACGCTGAACCCCTGCCCATGCTGCGGCTGGAAAAGCTCTCCAAGCGCTTCGGCCAAACGACCGTCTTCGCCGACGTCAGCCTGACCGTGGACGAGGGCAGCCTCGTGTCCATCATCGGCCCCTCGGGCGCGGGCAAGACCACGCTGCTGCACGTCATCGCGGGCCTGGAGGCGCCGACCTCCGGCACGGTCCGGCAGAAGGACCGGGACGGGCAGCCCCCTGCGGCCATCCTCGTCTTCCAGGACTACGTCCTCTTCCCGAACATGACCGTGGCCGAGAACATCGCCTTTGGCCTCAAGGCCCGCAGGACGCCCCGGGCCGTCGTCAGGGAGCGGGTCGGGGCCATGCTCGGCCATTTCCATCTTGAGGACCGCGCCAACGCCTACCCGTCCGAGCTTTCGGGCGGCCAGAAGCAGCGCGTGGCCATTGCCCGGGCCATGATCGTGGAGCCGTCCCTGCTGCTTTTGGACGAGCCCTTCGCCAACCTGGACCGCAACCTGAAGATGGAGACCGCGCTCTTCATCCGCTCCACCCAGCGGGCCTTCGGCATCACCACGATCTGCGTGACCCACGATTTGCAGGAGGCCCTGGCCATGTCCGACCGCATCGGGGTCATGCTCGGGGGCACCGTGCGCCAGTACGCCCCGCCCCTGGAGGTCTACCGCCAGCCCGCAGACCTCGACACGGCCCGCTTTCTGGGGCCGGTCAACACCATCACCGCGTCCCTGGCCCAGCTCCTGAACCTGGACACCTGCTGGCTGCGGCCCGAGGCCCTGCGCCTGGAGCCCGACCCGCTGGGCCCGGCAACGATCACGGCCGTGCACTTCGCCGGCCATTACCTTTCCTATACCGTGCGCGTCCTGGACCAGGATTTGCTGGCCTACGCCCTGGAACCTCTGGGCCAGCCCGGGGACCGGGTGCGCCTGACCGTCTCGGCCCAGTATCCGCCCATTTTCAACGTTTCCATGGAGGCATCATGCGTGTGCGATTGATAGCGGCCCTTTTACTCCTGTTTTTGGCCGGGTGCTCCGAGGCCCCGGAACAGACCTCCGTCCTGCAGCAGGATCACGCTGCCCTGCAAAAGGCCGCGGCCGGGACCGAGGTGCGCTGGCACATGTGGGGAGGCAGCGCCCAGATCAACCAGTGGGTGGACACGTACGTGGCCTCCGAGATGAAGCGTCGCTTTGGCGTGACCGTGACCCGCGTGCCCATGGACGCGCCGGTCTTCGTCAACAAGCTCTTGACCGAGAAGGCCGCGAACAAGACCCAGGGAACCATGGACCTCTTGTGGATCAACGGCGAGAACTTCAAGAACGCCCAGCAGGCCGGGGTGCTCTTCGGCCCCTTCGCGGACCGGCTGCCCAACTTCACGGCCTACTGCGACCCCGCCAAGTCGGCCTTTGACTTCGGCTTTCCCGTGAACGGCTACGAGGCGCCCTACGGCCAGGCCCAGTTCGTCTTCGAGTACGATCAGGAGCGCACGCCCGTGCCGCCCGCGTCCCTGGACGACCTGAAGGCCTGGATCATGGCCCACCCCGGGCGTTTCACCTATCCCGAGCCCCCGGACTTCACGGGCTCGGCCTTCCTGCGCCACGTCTTCTGCGCCGCCACGGGTGGGCACGAACAGTACATGGCCGGGTTCGACGCGGCCCTTTACGCCAAGAACGCGCCTCAGGCCTTTGCCTGGCTGCGGGAGGTCCAGCCCTATTTGTGGCAGGAGGGCAAGACCTATCCCAAGGACGCCGCGGCCCTGGACACCCTCTTTGCCCGGGGCGAGATCGACATGGGCATGTCCTACCATCCGGCCCACGCCCAGATGAAGAGCCTGGAAAAGACCTACCCGGACACGGTGCGGACCTTTGTCCTGGCCGACGGCGCCATCTACAACATCCACTTCACGGCCATTCCCTTCAACGCCCCGAACAAGGCCGGGGCCATGGTCCTGGCCAATTTCCTGCTCAGCCCCGAGGCCCAGTTGTCCAAGTTCAAGCCCGAGAACTGGGGCGACATGCCGGCCCTGGACATGACGAAACTCTCGGCCGCGGACCAGGCCGCCTTCAAGGCCGTGGACCTCGGACCCGCGACCCTGGACGCGGGGACCCTGGCCAGCCGGGCCATGCCGGAAATCCCGTCCCAGTATCTGGAAGTGCTGGAAAAGGACTGGAGCAGGATCGTCCTTGGCAAGTAGCAGACGGGGCGTGGTCCTCGGACTGCTGCCCCTGCTTCTCCCCTACGCGGCCCTTTTCGGCGCGGGGCTGGTGCTGACCCTGTTGCAGAGCCTGGATCTGCTCACGCCCCTGGGCGGGTCTGGCCCGACCCTGGACCACTACCGGACCCTGGCCCATGACCGGAGCCTAGGCCAGTCCCTGGCCGTCACCCTGTACGTGGCCCTGGTTTCCGCCGCCGGGTCCGTGGCCGGAGGCACCCTGCTGGCCCTGGCCTTGTGGCGCATGCCGCCCACGGCGCGGCGGATCGGCATCGTCTCCAAGATCGGGCTGATCCTGCCGCACGTGTCCGTGGCCTTCGTGGTCCTGCTTTTCTTCAGCCGCACGGGCCTGGTCGCGTCCCTGTGCTTCCAGCTCGGGCTCATCGACTCGGCCGAGGCTTTTCCGCAAATGCTGTACACGGGGAGCGGCCTGGGCATGATCCTGGCCTACTGGCTCAAGGGCGTACCCTTTGCCCTGCTCCTGATCGGGGCCGTGCTCTTCGGCTTCGACACCCGCCTGATCCAGACCGCGCGCATGCTCGGGGCCGGGCGTCTGCGCATCTTCGTAAGCGTGGTCCTGCCCCGCATTCTGCCCGCCGTGCACAGCGCCTTCATCATCTTGTTCCTCTACGCCCTGGGCGCCTTCGACATCCCCTTTGTCCTCGGCGAGTCCAGCCCGGCCATGCTCTCCATCCGCATCTACGACCTCTTCTTCCAGCAGGACCTGGCCGAGCGTCCCAGGGTCATGGCCATCCTGACGGGCCTGTTTGTCTTCGCGGCCCTGTTCTCGGCCCTGTATCTGCGCTTCGCGGCCTACCTGGAGAGCGGGAGGCGCAAGCTGTGAGACACGCGCTGCTCGTGCCCCTGCTGGCGCTTGTCCTGGCGCTTTTGTTCATACTGCCCGTCATGGTGCTGGTCATCCAGGCCGGCGCCCCGGGCTGGCGCTTTCCGCAACTGCTGCCGGACGTAGGGACCGACGCCCTGGACCTGCTCCTGCAACGCCCGGAGCCATTTCTCCGCGCCCTCTTCTCCTCCCTGGCCTATTCCCTGGCCACCACGGCCGTGACCCTGGCCATGACCGTAAGCCCGGCCCGGGTCCTGGCCTTTGGACGCTTTAAGGGCCGCAATCTGCTGGAAGGCCTGCTGCTCCTGCCGGCCCTGGTCCCGGCCATGACCTTCGCCATGGGCCTGCATTTCATGTTCATCAAGATCGGTCTGGCCGACACCGCTCCCGGCGTGGTCCTGGTCCTGGCCATGACCAGCTACCCCTACATGCTGCGCGCACTGACCACGGGGTACGGCCACATGGGGCCGGATTACGGAATCTGCGCCCGCAACCTGGGCGCGTCGGCCTGGAAGGTGTTTTGGAAAGTGGAAGCGCCACTCTTGCTCCCGGCCATGGCGGCCGGAGGCAGCGTGGTCTTTCTGGTGGCGTTCTCGGAATACTTCCTGGTCTATCTCATCGGCGGCGGCACGGTCCCGTCCTTCACCGGCTACCTTTTCCCACTGGTGACATCCTCAAACCGAGGCCTGGGAGCCGTGACCACCCTGGTCTTTGTGACCGTGCCGGTGGTGCTGTTCGTGCTGCTGGAAGTGGGATTGGGGACGTATCATCGGAAGAGGCGGATGGGGTAGTCATAGACCCAAGTCACCGGGCAAGTCGATTCTTGGCTCATCAGAGCTTTGCCGGCCTGCGCAGTCCCCAGGGGAATGCCGTCAGCGAGAGGTCTTGACTTGGTACGCCATTGGATTACAAAAAAGACTCCATGATTACCGTGATCGAAACCCCTACCTTCCTGAAGGACGTGAAGCGGGCCGCTCTGTCCGAAGATGAACACAGAGCGCTCATCAACTTTTTGGCGGCGAACCCCAAGGCCGGGGTCATCCTCGAAGGGACAGGCGGTGTTCGCAAGGTGCGCTTTGCTGGTGAGGGACACGGGAAAAGCAGCGCGTACAGGGTGGTCTATTTCTACCACGGGGACGACATCCCCCTTTTCGCTCTGGTGCTTTTCGCCAAGAACGAGAAGGCGAATTTGACCCAGGCGGAACGAAACGGGCTCAAGGCATTGGTGCCGGAGATTGTCCGGTCCTACAAAGGGAGGAAAAGCAGATGAGCAGGATTCTACAGAGCGCCGAAGAGGCACTAGCCATCGCCACGGGCGAGATGGACCCGAGCGAATACGCCGTGCATGTTCCCGAGGCCATAGACGTACGAAAAATTCGTGAGCGGCTGGGCATGACCCAGGCATCTTTTGCCCGTATCTTCGGGTTCAAACTCGCCACCCTTCGGCATTGGGAGCAGCAAAAACGGACTCCTGAAGGCCCCGCGCGGGCATATCTCACGGTGATCGACCGAGAGCCGGACGCGGTGCGCAAAGCCCTGGCCAAGGCATAGACAGTTTCATTTCGAAAACTGACACGGGGCAGGTCTCGCTCAAAATAAGTCAAAGCGGGACCTGACCCAAATTCTTCCACGGGGCATATCATCGCACGAGGCGGATGGGGTGAAGGCCGCGAAGCCCGAACAGACCTAAAAACCCAAACACTATTTTGGCTAAATCTTCCGGTGAGTTTCAACCTGCGGGCAGGAGCTTTGACTGACTTGTGTTCAATGTGTACAAATAAATAAAGGAGAATAAATATGAGTACAGTCACCGCGCGCCTATCTGAAGAAACCGCTCTTAAACTCAACCAATTGGCCCAAACCACAAAACGGAGTAAGTCTTTTCTTGTGGCCCAGGCATTGGAACATTTTCTTGAAGAGCAGGCTTGGCAAGTTGCACAGATTCGTGAAAGCCTGGCTCAGGCCGATGCGGGAACGTTTGCTTCGAAAAGCGAAGTCCAAGAGGCATTTGCCAAATGGGGGTTGACCGTTGAGCCTGACTAAAATCCGATGGACCCCCAATGCCATCCGAGACTTGGAAAGGATTCGTGTCTTTTTGAAGGAAACAGCCGATGCCGAGGTGATGCTTTCCGAGGCTCAAAGAATTTGGGTTCTTCGACGTTTAATGTGGAATTGACCGACCACGATCAGCTTGGGTAACCC
>CAZPSN010000014.1:35962-95120 GCA_964589645.1 uncultured Desulfovibrionaceae bacterium | reverse complement strand
ATGGTTGAAATTTCGAGCCAACAACGTTGGCAACACTTATTCACGGATTCAGGATACCAATATTTCAAATTCGCGGGCATCTGCCTTCTGCTCAAACACGCGGCGGACAAACGCACCGCCAAGCAGTACTATGCTTGGATCGCCTTTTTCGCCTACCTGCTCCTCGACGACGCTCTGCGCATCCACGACAAGTTGGCAAAAGTTTTGGCCAAGCTCTTCACCTTCGAACCCCTGTTTGGGTTGACCCTGAAGAACTACGGCGAACTCGCCGTTTCGGGCATCGCCGGGTCGATCCTCTTTTTCCCCCTGCTTTGGGCCTACCTGACCGGGTCGCGCACCTTTCGCGCCATTTCCCACCGCCTCGTCGTCCTGATCGGCCTGCTGGTCTTCTTCGGCGTGGTCGTCGATGTCGGAAGAGGATTGATCGACATACGCATCGGAATGTTCATGGACATCATCGAGGAAGGTGGCGAGATGGTCGCGGCGAGCTGCATCGCCTGGTACGCATTCAAGGTCGCTGCCCGCGAAGACGACTCCGCGCCGCGCCTGTTCAGCTGAACCATCGCCGCAAACCGCCGGACGTCCATCGACCGGCGACAGGCAACGCCTAATGCATCCCCTCGGGCATGTGCGTCCCGTGCCGGGGCCGTCGAATGATCCACATGAAGACGGCCAGGCCGAAGAAAAACAGGGCCTGGACGTGGAAGACATCGACATAGGCCATGTAGGCGGCCTGCTGCTGTGCGTAGCGGTAGATGATGCCGGCGGCCTGCATGGGGTCGAGGTGCATGAGGGTTGAGAGGGCATCGCGGGCCTGGGTGAAGGGCGGATCGTAGGGCGTGAGGTGTTCCACCAGCCGATGCTGATGAAACTGGGCCCGACGGACCAGAACAGTGGTCACGAAGGCCGTGCCGAAGGAGCCGCCCAGATTTCTGAGCAGGCTGAACAGGGCCGAGGCGTTGTTCATCTGCTCGCGCGGAATCATGGACATGGTCAGAAAGGACAGGGGCACGAAGAAGAAGGCGATGCCGATGGCCTGGATGTTGCGACCCCTGATGGCCGTGCCGATGTCGATTTGCAGGGTGAAGTGGGACATGTACAAGAGTGACAGGCCCGAGACGGTCAGGCCGAAGCAGAGCAGGAAGCGGGCGTCGATCTTTTCCGTGAGCTTGCCGACCACGGGCAGGATGAGGAGCATGATGGCGCCGCTCGGCCCCAGCACCAGACCGGCCAGATAGGACGTGTAGCCCATGAGGTTCTGCAGATACATGGGCAAGAGCACGATGGAGCCGAAAAAGGCGAAGAACCCGAAAAACATGACCACGTTGCCGGCCGCGAAATTGCGTTGGCGAAAGATGCGCAGGTCGATGATCGGGTTTTCGTGCCGCAGTTCCCACCACACCAGGGCGCCCAGGCAGACCGTGGCCAAAACGCTCAGGATCACGATCTGTCCCGAGGCGAACCAGTCCTCCCCCTGACCCTTGTCCAGCACCACCTGGAGGCAGCCCAGGCCCACGGACAAGAGGGCCAGACCCAGATAGTCCACCTTTTCCCCGGCGATGCGACGCTCCTGATACGGGGGGTCGAAAATGAAGGTCCAGCACATCAAGAGGGCCACGATGCCCAGGGGCACGTTGATGTAGAAGATCCAGATCCAGGAGTAGTTGTCCGTGATGTATCCGCCCAAGAGCGGGCCGAGAATGGGGCCGAGCACCGCGCCCATGGCGAAGATGGCCATGGCCAGGCCGCGCTGCCGGGGCGGAAACGTTTCGAGCAGGATGGCCTGGGACATGGGCTGCAACCCGCCCCCGCCCAGACCCTGGATGATGCGGAAGAATATCAGCGCTTCCAGGCTCTGGGCCAGGCCGCAGAGCATGGAGGCCAGGGTGAAGACCGTCACCGAGGCCATGAGGAAGTTCTTGCGGCCCATGATCCGGGCCAGCCAGCCGCTCATGGGGATGACCACGGCGTTGGAAACCAGATAGGAAGTCAGGACCCAGGTCACCTCGTCCTGTCCGGCCGAGAGGGAACCCTGGATATGCCCCAGGGCCACGTTGGCGATGGAGGTGTCCAGGATCTCCAGCAGCGTCGGGATCATGACGCTCAGGGTGACCAGCCACTTGCCCGTGGCGCGTTCCGGAGCCATGGGCCTAGTCCAGGTGGATGGTCGGGACCACGCTCATGCCCAGGCGCAGCTGCTCCGTGGCGTTGACCGGATCGAGGAGAATCTTGACCGGGATGCGCTGGACCACCTTGACGTAGTTGCCCATGGCGTTTTCCGGCGGAAAAAGGGAAAAGACCGCGCCCGTCCCGGCCATGACCGAATCCACCCGGCCCGTGATGCCCAGTCCGGGAAAGCCGTCCACCTCGACATCAACCTTGAGCCCCGGACGCACCTTGGCCAGCTGGGTCTCCTTGAAATTGGCCGTGATCCAGAGCTGTCCAGGCTCCAGGGGCACAAGTGCCATGAGCGGCTGGCCGGCGGCCACGAGCTGTCCGACCTGGACCCGCTTCTTGGTCACATGGCCCGCCGCCGGGGCCAGAATCCGCGTGTATCCCAGGTCCAGTTCGGCCTTGCGCACCTTTTCCCGGGCCAGCGCGACCTTCGCCTTCTGGGCCGCCACCTCCAAATCCTTGATGTCGGCCACCTCGTGCCCGGTCCGGGCCAGACCGATATTGGCCTGCAATCGGGCCACATTCTCGCGCAGGGCCGCCAGATTCCGCCCGGCGGCCTGGGCCCTGTCGCGGGCGGCTGCAGCCTGGGCTCTGGCACCGTCGAAAACCGTCTGCGCTCCGTCCAGGGCCGACTGGGCAATGATGCCGCCCTGACGCAATTCCAAAAGACGGTTGAAATTGAGTTCCGCGTTCCGCAGCTCCGCCTCGGCCTGCAGGACCATTTGCCGGGCCGCGGCCTCCTCCAGGCCAGCCTGATCCAGACTCTGCAGCAGGCTGTCCAATTGGGCCCGCGCCCCCGTGATCTGGAACTCCGTCTGGCTTTTCTGCAATGGCACGCCCTTGCGCAAAGAGGCCAGTTGCGCCTCGGCCGCCGCCAGATCGGCCCGGGCCTGGGCCACGGCCACCTCGTAACCGGCGGGATCGAGAGCCAGCAGCGGTTGTCCCGCCGCCACCAGCTGGTTGTCCTCGACCAGGTCCTGCACGATATAGCCGTCCACGCGCGGCGTGATCTGGTAGATCCGGCCGTCGACAAAGGCGTCGTCCGTGGACACCCGGCCAAGGCCCCGCACGTACTGCACGGCCGCGATCCCCGCCGCCAGCAGCAGGACAACGCACAAAACAAGACGCTTGCGGCCGGTCCGGCCGTTGGCCGGGGTGGGGTCGGGTGGTGTGGTCATGTACTGTTCCTTCCTTTTTTGGACTCAGAGGGCGGTAAACCCACTCGACGCCATTGGCAAGACCCGCCCCGGTCCAGCAGGCGGCCCCACTCCACGGGCACGCGCACGCTCTTTTCGGCCTTGTTGCGGAAAAGCAGGTGTCCGTGACGCGCTCCGAACAGAAAGAGATCGCGGGTCACGGCCACGTCCTGGCGGCAGTAGGCGATGATGTCCCCGAGACGCCCTTCCTTCCACCAGGCCAGGGCCTCTATGCCACTGGCAGTCTTGGCCGCGCCCAGGGTCTCCCGGGCCAAGTGGTCCAGGGACAGGCGATAGCCCAGGATGGCATGGATCTCGGCCAGGATGTCCAGGGTCGGCAGGGATGAAAAATCGAAGCGGCTCAGGCCGCCGAGGACGGCGTAATCAAAGCGCAGGATGTTGAACCCGACGACCAGATCGTATTCCACCAGGTCTCCGACCAGCCGGGACACGTCCTCCTGCGGGTACTCCACGAACGCGTCCCGCCCGGAATCGTAGACCACCACGCAACTCACGCCCATGAGATCGGCCCGGTGCCAGCCTCCGACCTCCTGGGCCGACCGTCTGGTCTCCAGATCGAGGACCGCGAAGCGAAACCCTTCCGGCACGCCCACCTGTGCGCCGCCGATCCGCCCAGGCACCCCGCTCCCGTCCCTCACCTCTTCCTCCCCCAAACCCGACGCGGGGGTCCGGGGGGCATCATGCCCCCCGGCCGCCGGAGGCATCTCCCCCACCTCCGGCGCCGGACCAGCCATGATCTCCTCCAGCACCCGCAAGGCCGCGTGCTTGGCGATGGGCCGGTTGCCGGACCCGCATTTGGGCGAATGCACGCAGGCCGGGCAGCCGTTCTCGCAGAGGCATTCACGGACGACCCGCGCGGTCCGCTCCAGAAGGGTCTCGAAGGCCGCATAGGCCTGTTCGGCCAGGCCGCAGCCTCCGGGCAGGCCATCGTAGATGAACACGGCGGCGCTGCCGACCTGAGGGTGGAAGGGGATGGAGATGCCGCCCAGATCGCTTCGGTCCGTCATGACCAAGAGCGGCATCATGCCGATGGCCGCATGCTCCAGGGCGTGGATGCCGCCCATGAAATGAACCATCTCGCCCTCCACCTGCCGCCGCACAGTCTCGGGAATGGCGATCCATACCCCGCGCGTCTCGAAGACCAGCGGCTCCATGTCCAGGGACACGGTGCCCAGGTTTCTGCCACCTCGCACGCTGATGCGGTCAAAGCCCGTGACCTGGTCCGTGATCTTGAGCGCCCCGAGATGGACCATGGCCCCGAACACGGGCCGAGAGGCGTCCACGCGCAGGATCTCCGTCGTCTTCTCGTGCCGCACCCGGGTGTAGTGCGAGACCTTGGCCTTCCGGGCGCGCGCCACGCCGCCCGGAAGGTCCAGATCGGCAATGACGTGGGTCGCGCCCCGATGCAGATAGACCGCGCCGGGATGGGTCTCGAACACGGCCCGGAAACGATCGACCAAACCGATCCGCTCCCCGCTGTCCATGTCGAGAATGGCCAGGGTCGAGCCCGTGCCCCGCAGGGCCACGTCGCGATGCGGCTGCCTGGCCGTGGAAAAGAGTTCTTGTCCGTCGCGGCTTTGCAACAACCCCCCGTCGCGCAGCAACTGCGCGACAATGGCCGGATGTTCCAACGGCAGCGGGTCGTCGTGCGCCAGACTGGCCTCGGCCGCTGCGCAGCGCAGGTGGCGGGCCGCGATGATCGGATTGTCGGGATTGATGACCGCGCGCTCCGGAGCGAGCGCGAAAAATTCCTCGGGGTGGTTCATGAAATACTGATCCAGGGCGTCCTCGTGGCCGAGCAGGAAGGTGGCCGCTTCCCGGCCGCCGCGACCGACCCGGCCCGAGCGCTGCAGGGTGGCCATGATGGAGCCGGGGTAGCCGACCAGGATGCAGACATCGAGACCCCCGATGTCGATGCCCAGTTCCAGGGCGCTGGTGGAGACCACGGCCAGGAGATCTCCGCGGGCCAGCCGGCTCTCGATCTCCCGGCGCTCCTCGGGCAGGAATCCGGCCCGATAGGCGCTGATGCGTTCCGCGTCGGCACCCTCGCGCTGGGACGCCCAGAGGGCGATGAGTTCGGTCATGCGCCGCGACTTGCAGTAGACGATGGTCCTCAGCCCCAGGGCCATGGCCTCCCGGAGCAGACCGATGGCCTGCCTCGCGGCCCCGTCCACGCCGTTGAGCAGCAGCATGTGCCGGGGCGGGCTGGCCGCCGTGCCCTCCAGAATCGCGGTCACGGGCAGACCGGTCAGACGCGCGGCCAGTTCCTCTGGATTGGCGATGGTCGCCGAAGAGCAGACAATTGTCGGATTGGCCCCATACAGGCGGCAGATGCGGATCAAGCGGCGGAAAACCCAGGCCATGTGCGAGCCCATGATCCCGCGATAGGCGTGCACCTCGTCGACGACCACGAATCGCAGATTCGCGAAAAATTCGGCCCACTTCTCGTGACTGGGCAGAATGCCCAGATGCAGCATGTCCGGATTGGTGAAGAGGATGTTCGGGGGATTGCGCCGGATGCGCGTGCGCTGGGAGGACGAGGTGTCGCCGTCGTAGATGGCCGAGGTCGGCGTGGGGAACAGCGTGGCCGCCAGGGAGTCCAGGGCCCTGCGCTGATCCTGGGCCAGGGCCTTCAGGGGGAAAAGGTACAGGGCGCGGGTCTGGCGGTCCCGGTGGCAGGCCTCCAGGACGGGCAGGTTGTAGATCAGGGATTTGCCGCTGGCCGTGGGCGTGGCCACGACCACATGCCGGCCGGCCCGCACCAGGTCCACGGCCCGGGCCTGATGCACGTAAAGCTGATCCACACCCAGCAGGTCGAGGCCGCGCCGGATCGGTTCCGGCCAGGGATGCTCGGGCAGTCCGAAGCAGGCCTCGCGGCCCGGATAAAACCGCTGCCCGGCCATGGCCAGGGACATCCAGGAGGTGGCGTCGACCCGGGCCAACAGATCCGCGACTGAGGCCTCGCTCATGGCCTGGCCTAGTTCTTGGCCGCGATCTTGTATTTCTTGAGCTTGTATTGGAGCAGGCTCTTGGACACGTCCAGCAACTCGGCCGTCTTGACCTGCACGAAGCCGGAATGGACCATGGCCCGGCGGATGAGGGCGGCCTCGATCTTCTCCAGGGTCTCGGACAGGTTGACCTTGAGGGGCAGAAGGTCCACGGCGCTCTTGAACTGCGTCTCCTCGTCGCGCAGTTCGGGGGGCAGATCGTTCACGTCGATGACATCGTGATTGGACAGGACCACGCACCGCTCGATGACGTTTTCGAGCTGACGCACATTGCCCGGCCATTCGTAGGCGGACAGGTAGTCGATGGCCCCCGGGGTGAAGCCCTGGACCGCGCGGTTGTTTTCCAGGGAAAACTTGCGCAGGAAATGGCTGGCCAGGATGGGGATGTCCTCGCGCCGTTCGCGCAGGGGCGGAAGGTGGATGTTGACCACGTTCAGACGGTAGAAGAGATCCTCGCGGAAGCGTCCGGCCACGATCTCGTCCTGCAGAGTCTTGTTCGTGGCCGCCACCAGGCGGAAATCGACGCTGATGGTCTCGGTCCCGCCGACCCGCTCGATGACCCGTTCCTGCAGCACGCGCAGCAGCTTGACCTGCATCTCCTGGGACAGCTCGCCGATCTCGTCCAGGAAGAGGGTTCCACCCTGGGCCAGCTCGAAGCGGCCGCGCTTCAGGGCCACGGCCCCGGTGAAGGAGCCCTTCTCGTGGCCGAAGAGTTCGCTCTCCAGAACCCCGGGATTGAGGGACATGCAGTTCACGGACACGAAGGGCATGTCCTTGCGGTCCGAGGCTACGTGGATGGCCCGGGCCACCAGTTCCTTGCCGGTGCCGGACTCGCCCGTGACCAGCACGTTGCTGCGCGTCGGCGCGACCTTGCCGGCAAGGGTCAGCACATCCTGGATGGGCTTGGAGTTGCCGATGATGGTTTCCTTGCCGAACTTCTCGGCCAGGCTCTCGCGCAGCAGACGGTTCTGCTGCTCGGCGTGGGAGAGCTTCAGGGCTTTGCGCACCGAAAGCAGGATCTCGTCGTTGGCGAAGGGCTTGGTGATGTAGTCGAAGGCCCCGCTCTTCATGGCCTCCACGGCCCGGTCGATGGTCCCGAAGGCGGTCATGATCATGACCGGGACATGGGCATGGCGCTTGCGCACGGTCTCCAGGACCTGCTGACCGGTCATGCCGGGCATCTTCATGTCCGTGATGACCACGTCGACCTCGGACTCGTCGAGAAAGGTCATGGCCATGACCGGGTCGCCCAGGGCGGTCACGGTGTAGCCTTCCTCCTCGAGGATGGCCTCCAGAATGAGCAGATAGTTCTTCTCATCGTCGATAATCAGGATGTGGTTGCCCATATGATGCGCGCTCCCTAGCACGGTTCGGAAAAAACGACCAGGGCCTCGGCTCCGCCATGGGGTCCGTTTCTGAGGACCATCTCGGCCCCGTGGATCTGGAAAATGGAACTGGTGATGGCCAAACCCAGACCTGTGCCGGATTCCTTGGTGGTGAAGAAGGGCTCCACGTAACGATCCAGCTGCTTGGTGTCAAAACCCGGACCGCTGTCACGGATCAGCACCGCCTTCTGCCCTTCATGACAGTCGGGCAGGATGCGCACCTCCCCACCTTCGGCGCAGGCCTGGATGGCATTGCTGATCAGGTTGTAGAAGCCCCGGTACAAGAGATCCCGATCTCCCTGGATCAAATACTCCCGGGGCAGCTCGCTCTGGACATCGACCTTGTGCGCCTGCCCTTCCTGGGTCAAAAAACCCACGGCGTGACGGACCACCTTTTCCAGATCCACATCCTCCAGGGACGGCTGCCGGGGACGGGCATAATCCAGGAAATCATTCACGGTCTGGCTCAGGCGCTTGGATTCATGGAAAATGGCGGCCAGGATCTTGGCGTTGGCCCCGCCGGCCTGTTCGCGCTTGAGCAGCAATTCCGAACTGCTGCGAATGATGCCCAGAGGATTTCTGATCTCATGGGCGATGCTCGCGACCATGCGGCCCATGGAGGCGAGTTTCTCGTTCTGCTGCAGCTCCTTCTCCAGACGCTCCTTGTCCCGCAGGCGTTCGTCGAGGACGCGGTCGGCCTTTCTGATCAAAAAGAAAATCAGCGCGTAGAGCGCCGCCGAGCCCAAAAACGTGGTCAGGATGATGAGCCGCTGCAGATGCAGCACGGTTTCATAGTCGCTGGTGATGTCCTGGGTGAATTCGAGCACGCCCAGCAGCACCCCGGGCCGCTCCCGGAAACGCAGGTCACGCTCGGCCCGCAGGGGGGAAATGGTCCGCAGCACCACATCCCCGGGTTGGAGCTGAAACGCGAAGATGACGTCCCACCAGCTCAAGGAATTCTGCAGCTCGAAGCGGGCCGTGCCCGTCTCGATGACCGTCTTCACGGCCGGTCCGCCGATCTCGTTGTTGCCGACCTGATCGGAATCGGTGCTGAAGGCGACCTCGCTCTGCTCGTCGTAGATGCGCAGCTCCAGGACATGAAAAGAATGGATGGTCGAGTCGATGACCTGGGCCAGCCGTTCGTACTGGTCCTTGCGTTTGAGTTCCACCCGACCGAATCCGAGCACCACGGGCAGGGTGAAACGACGATAAATCTGGTGATTGAGATTCTCGGCCAAAAGCTGGCCAAAGGCCGTGTTCTTCTTCAGCAGGGAACTCTTGGCGTAGTTGGTCATGAACACCGACATGAGGATGCTCGAACCCAGGATCAGCACCAGGGTGCTGATGGACAGGAATTTGACCAGCTGAAACGGATGAGCGGGATCGACGCGAAAGGGATTGAGCTTCATGCTGTGGCCAAGGTCAAAAAGTGGATGGACGCGCCTTCCGGCAGGGATACTTCCAACGTTTCCGTATCTTGGCGATGCTAGACCCTAGGTCCGGCGACGGTCAAGACAATAGCGGATCAACCCCGTCGTCGATGCGTCGTGGCCGGCCGACGGCCGCCCCTGCAACTCGGACAAAATGACGCCGGCCAGCTGCTTGCCCAGTTCCACGCCCATCTGGTCAAAGGAGTTGATGCCCCAGATCACGCCCTGCACGAAGATCTTGTGCTCGTACATGGCGACGAGGCTGCCCAGACTGCGCGGCGTGAGGCGGTCGTAAAGCAGGGAGTTGGTCGGCCGGTTGCCCGGAAAAACCTTGTGCGGGACCAGGGCAGCCTGCCGCTCCCCCGTCAGGCCCGCCAATTCCGCCCCGGCTTCCTCCGGGGTGCGGCCGCGCATGAGGGCCTCGGTCTGGGCCAGGAAATTGGCCAACAGGATATCGTGATGCCTGCCGACGTCGTGCAGGGGATTGACCGGGGCCAGGAAATCGCAGGGCACCACGGTCGTGCCCTGGTGCAGGAGCTGATAAAAGGCGTGCTGGCCGTTGGTTCCCGGCTCGCCCCACAGGATGGGCCCCGTGGCGTAGGTCACGGGCCGTCCCTCTCGGGTCACGCCCTTGCCGTTGCTCTCCATGTCGGCCTGCTGCAGATAGGCGGGCAACAGGGCCAGGTACTGGTCGTAGGGCAGCACGGCATGGGCCTCGAAACCCAGGAAGTTCCGATGCCAGATGCCCAGCAGGGCGAGCATGACCGGAATGTTTGCCTCGAAGGGCGCGGTGCGGAAGTGCTCGTCCATGTCCCGGGCTCCGGCCAGCAGTTCGCGGAACCGCTCCATGCCCACGGCCAGGGCAATGGTTAGGCCAATGCAGGACCACAGGGAATAGCGCCCTCCGACCCAGTCCCAGAAGGGGAACATGTTGACCGGATCGATGCCGAAAGCCCGGACAGCCGCCTCGTTGGTGGACAGGGCCACGAAATGCCGGGCGATGTCACCTTCGCCGCCGCCCTGGCCCAGGAACCAGGCCCGGGCCGTGTGGGCGTTGGTCAGGGTTTCCTGGGTGGTGAACGTCTTGGAGGCGATGATGAACAGCGTGGATTCGGGACGCACCTGTCCCAGCACCCGGGCGATGTGCGTCCCGTCGATGTTGGACACGAAATGGAAACGAAGGTTTGGCTGACGGTAAAAGTCAAGAGCCTCGGTGACCATGCGCGGCCCCAGATCCGACCCGCCGATGCCGATGTTGACCACGTCGCGAATGGGTTCTCCCGTGAAGCCCTTCCAGGCCCCGGAGCGGACCTTGGCCGTGAACACCTCCATCTGGTCCAGGACCCGATGCACCTCGGCCACCACGTCGACGCCGTCCAGCAGCAGAGGCTCGTCGACGCCCCGGCGCAGGGCCGTGTGCAGCACGGCCCTGTTCTCGGTCGTGTTGATGCGCTCGCCGTCGAACATGGCCCGCATCCGCCCGGCCACATCGGCCTCCCGCGCCAGGTCCAGCAGCAATTTTCGGGTTTGTTCCGTGATCCGGTTCTTGGAATAATCCAAAAACAATCCGGCCCCGCTGGCCTGGAACCGCTCGAAACGGGCGGGGTCGGCGGCGAACAGATCCCGCAGGGGCGGCACTTCCGACACGTGACCCTGCAGGGCCTTCCAGGCAGCGGACTGATCGATCACGAGGCACCTCCACTCATTTCTTGAGATCGTGCAATACGGCTCCGACCCTCTCCAGGCATCCGGACAGGGTTGCGTCGTCCAGGGCGTAGGAGATGCGGAAACAGCGATCATCGCCAAAGGCCGCGCCCGGCACCAGGGCCACCCCGGCCTTTTCCAGCAACAGGGCGCACAGGGCCGTGGAGTCCGATACTTCCGGGGTATAGTACCAGTCCACCTGCGGAAAAAGGTAGAAGGCGCCGGCCGGCTCAGGGCAGACCACATTGCCCCAGGCCCGGACCATGGACAGGCCCAGGTCACGTCGGCGCACGAAGGCCTCGCGCATGGGCCCGAGGCATTCCCATCCGCCGGTCAGCGCGGCCAGGGCCGCCTTCTGGGCGATGGAACAGATGTTCGACGTGGACTGGCCCTGGATCTTGGTCATGGCCTTGATCAGGTCCACATGGGCCAGGGTGTAGCCGACCCGCCACCCGGTCATGGCGAAGCTCTTGGCCAAGCCGTTGACCACGGCGAAGGACTCGGGGTGGCGCTGCCACCAGGGCGACAGGGAGGCCGGCGTGGCCGGAGCGTAGACCAACTGGTCGTAGATCTCGTCGGCGATGACGAAGACACCCTTGTCCACGGCCCAGGCCGCGATGGCGTCGAGCTGGGCCTGGGTGTAGTGGCAACCCGTCGGGTTGGATGGCGTGTTCATGATCAGGCAGCGCGTGCGCGGGGTGCGCGCCCTCTCGAGCTGTTCCACGCTGACCAGAAAATCGGTGTCCGGTTCCGTGGCCACGAAAACAGGCACCCCGTCGGCCAACTGCACCAGGGCCGGATAGCTGACCCAGTAGGGTGCCGGAACAATGACCTCGTCGCCGGGATCGAGCAGGACCTGCAAGAGGTTGTAGAGGCTCTGCTTGCCGCCGTTGGTCACCACCGTGTTCTCCGGGGTCGCGTCCACCCCGTAGAAGGAACGGAAATAGCCGGCCACGGCCGCGCGCAGCTCCGGGATGCCGGGCACCGCCGTGTAGCGGGTGAAACCCTGTTCCATGGCCAGGGCGGCCGCGTCGCAAACGTGCTTGGGCGTGGGAAAATCCGGCTCGCCCACGGCCAGGCTGTCGATCTTGTGGCCGGCCGCGCGCAGTTCCTGAGCCTTGGTATTGATGGTCAGAGTCGCGGAAGGCTTGATGCTGGTGATGCGTTGGGCCAGTTTCATGGTCGGAAAGTCTCCTTGCTGAGACAAATGGTGAATGAAAAGGTCAGATCACGGCGCCAGTGCTGGCAACGTGATCCTCCATGGCGATTTCCAGTTCGGCCAGGGCGATATCGGAAAGACTGAGCAGCCCGGACTCGCTGCAGGTGACCAAAACCATGTCGGGATCGTGACGCAAACCTATGCCGAGCTTGCGGCAGGCCAGGTTGGCCAGGCGGACCACGACGAGCAGGATGTTGGCGGTGTCGTAGTCCGGGCGATGGTGGTCCCGGCAGACGACACAGTAGGATTCGGGCAGATTCCATTTCTCCAGGAGCAGAAATCCGCATTCGGGATGCATGGTGTCGACGAACTCGTCGGCCGCTGTCTTGGTGATGCGGGGGGCGTCCTTGTCCTTCTCGCCCACGGAAACCAGGGCCTTGAGCACCAGGAGCTTGCCCACGTCGTGGATGAGGCCGGAGATGAATGCCTCGGGCGCGAGTTCGTGGTGGCCGCAACGCTTGGCCAGCCACTGGGCGCCCAGGGCGCAGGCCACGGAATGCTTCCAGAGGGCGGACGTGTACTGTTGCACGAAGGGGTTGCGGGAGCTGTAGTTCTTACGCTGGGTGGCCATCATCACGCAATTGACCACCTCGCGCAGACCGATGCGCACCACCGCATCGTGAATCCGGCTGATCTTCTTGATGCCGCGAAAAAATGAGGAGTTGGCGACCTTGAGCACCTCGGCCACGAGGACTTGGTCCTGAACTATGAAGCTGATGACCTTGTCCGTGTCCGGATCGGCCTTGGAGGCCTCCTGATGGACCAGAAGCGCCGTGCGGTCAAAAACAGGCAGATCGCTGCCGGGCGCTTCCAGAAATTCCCGGACGCGGTCGTGAATGGATGCGATTTCAAACATTCCTAAACTCCCAGCATTCGTCGCAATTGAACCAAAGGCCTGGGTTTGCGGACCCGGGGCAAGGTCCTCAAAACTTCTTCCACCGTGGTCTTGCCAATGGCCGCCTTGGTGATGCCATCCTCAAGCAGGGAAACCATACCGGCCTTGTCCAGGCTGATCTCGCGCAGCTCATGCGTGGTTTTGCGCTGCAGAACCGCGTCACGGATGAAGACTTCCGGAATGAGCATCTCGTAGACGGCCAGCCGTCCCTTGTAGCCGGTATGCCGGCAGGCCGCGCAGCCCCGCCCCTTGCGGAACTCGGCTCCGACCAGATCCCCATACGTGCATCCCATGCGCCGCAGTTCGCCCAGATCCGGTTGGTACGGCACGGCGCAGTGCGGGCAGACCCGCCGCACCAGACGCTGGGACAGAATGCAGGACAGGGTCGAGGACACCAGGAAGGGCTCGATGTCCATGTCCAGCAGGCGGACCAGGGCGCCGATGCTGTCCTCGGTGTGAAACGTGGTCAGGACCTTGTGTCCGGTCAGGGCGGTCTGGATGCACATGACGGCCGAAAAATGGTCCCGCACTTCGCCGATGACGACGATGTCGGGATCCTGCCGTACGATATGTTTGAGGGTTTCCTCGAAGGTCAGGCCGATGGAAGGCATGATGGAGCACTGCCCTACCCCGCGCACCTTGTATTCCACCGGATCCTCCGCCGTGATGATGCTGACGTCGGGACGATTCAGATAGTTGATGCAGCTGTAGACCGTGGTGGATTTGCCTGAACCAGTAGGGCCGGTGACCATGATCACGCCCGAGGGCGCGTCCAGGGCCTCCTCCATGAAGCGGCTGAGCATGCCTGGCAGCATGCCCAGTTCGTGCATGGGCAAGAGCTCCTCCTGATTCTTGAGCAGGCGCATGACGACCTGCTCGCCATAGACCGTGACGTAGAAGGACATGCGCAGATCGATCTGCACACCCATGTGATTGAATATGAGCCTGCCGTCCTGGTGACGTCGCTTCTCGGCGATGTCCGCGCCGCACATGATCTTGAAGCGGCTGATCAGCGGAGCCACGGCCCCGACGGGATAGTCGCGGAAATGGCCCATGACGCCGTCGATGCGAAAACGGACCCGCAGGCGATCGGACATGGGTTCGACGTGAATGTCGCTGGCTCCGCGCTTGAACGCGGCCACGACGATGGAATTGGCGATCTCGACGATGTTCAGGTGCCCCAGTTCCGTCCCGCCGATGCGCAATTCCTCCTTGCGCTTGGCCAGGACCTCGTCGAGCTGGCTGACCCGGGTGATGCAGATCACGATATTGGAACCGAAATAGTCCTTGGCCGCGTCCACGCTGCGCGGATCCAGGGGATCGACAAAGGCGACACGCACGGCCCCGTCAGGCTGGATGTCGTATGGCGCGAAGCCGTACTGCTCATAGTACTCCACTGGTCCGCGGGCCATGAGCGCGGCGTCGGGCTCTTTGGTCACCAGTTCCAGAATCGGCAGGCCGAGTTGCAGGGCCAGGATCTCGGTCAGCTTCTCATCGGCCAGAAACTTGTGCTGGATGAGGATGTCGCCGAGCTTCTGCTGTCGACCGCCTTGCAGCTGCAGGGCCAGGGCGCGATTCAATTCCTCGTCCGTGAGGTAACCCAACCCGTTCAGCAGATCGCCGATGCGCAATTCGCCCTGGTTGCGGCGGATGGTCTGACGCATCTGATCTTCGGTGACATAGCCGAGATCCCGCACCACGTCGCACAAGGGCTTCGCCATGGGCAGCTTGGAGGAGACACGCCGCGCGTACTCAGCCTGCTCTAGGGTGAGACGTTCTTCACGGATCAGCAGTTCAATGATGGGATTAAAAACGGGCGCATCGCCATTTTCCAGATTCATGTCCGCCGCCATCGCACCTCCCGGCCGGGATCAGGACAAAAGATAGAAGCCCAGGTCCTTGTCATACTCGGTCTTGAAAAAACCGACTCCGCACCGACCCGGACGGAGATTGCGCACCTCGGCCCGCCTCTGGACAAGGGTCCGGGCCTGATTGTCGAGATGAAACTGCACACTCACCACATCGCCGACAACCAATTCCGGACCATCGCTCTTGCTTTTGGAGTCGTCCTTGAATTCAATGGAAAACGACAAGCCGCTCATGGACAGGTCGTGCACGCGAATACCCAGCACAGCCCCTGTTCGGTGCACGCGACAGCTCCCGGTCAAGGAAACCTCGCGGCGGTAAAACTTCCGGAACTCGATGAGTACAGGCGTACTCTTCCCGCAACGGCATTTAATCCGGATGCGGCTGTCGCGATCCCGATAGGCCGAGGCGTCGAAATCTATCTTGAAGCTGCAGTGCGGGCAGAGGAACGTCGTCCTGCCCTGCGCATCTGCGTACACTTTCTCCATGCGCATCCCTGATTCCTATTCTCCGGCGGCATGAAACCGCCGCGCAACCGTCAGGAATGCTACGGTTTCGGATACGGCATGTAAAGGCCGACGGTCTGCTTCGCGTACGAAAAAGCCCCTGATCCGGTCATGAATCAGGGGCTGATCAACAGTCGTCGGATCTCTTCCAACTCGTGGCGGATCTCGTCGAGGGGCGGGCGCCCTCGCCCTGTTTCCTCCAGCTTCTGCCGGGCACCCTTGATGGTCAGCTTTTCCACATAGAGCAGGTGCCTGATCTGCTCCAGGATGCGGACATGCTCATCGGTGTAGAAGCGTTGCCCCTTGGCTGTCCGGGCCGCGGTCAGCTGCGGAAATTCCTCTTCCCAGAACCGCAGCACGTACGGTTCCACACCAAGCAGCTTGGCGACCTGGCCAATGCGCAAGGGCTTTTCCACGGCGGGAATGACTGGTTTGAGCACGCTCCCTCCTGGCCCCAAACGCCTGTCAGGAAAAGCGGACAGGCAACCTCTCGACCAGATGCTGACCAATGCGAAGATGCACCTTCTCCACGTCCTTGTCCTTCAACGTCCGCTCCGGATGGCGATACACATACCGGAAGGACAGATTGCGATCGCTGCTGCCCTCGGGAGTGAACACGTCGACGAGGAAGACATCCTCCAGCAAGGGTTCGCGCAATGATTTGACCGTATCAACAACGGAACCGATTGCAAGGCCTTGAGACGCGATCAGGGTCATGTCGCGGCGCACCACCGGGAACTTGGGAATCGGCCTGAATCTGGCGGCTTCGCGCAAGCCCATGAGCAGGTCCAGATCAAGATCCGCGTACCATACCTCGCCCCGGGCCTGATAGAAATCGGCCAACTCCTCACGAATACGGCCCAGGAAGCCCACGACCCGTTCGCCCGACAGCACGAGGATTTCCGGAGCCAGATAGGGATGCTCCCCGCCGCGCTCGAAACTGGCCGCGCCCACGCCCAGGGTCAGAAAGAGATGCTCGACCAGACCCTTGGCGTCTTCGTAGCCCAGACGGCCATCGGGGAAGGGATATCGCCCGGGAAAGCGCCCGCCGTGCAGAAGAACCGCCACACGGTTGTTTTCCCGGGTCAGGGTGTCGCTGCCCGGGTCCTGCACAAAGGTGTGCGCGACCTCGAAAATGCGCACGCGGGTGTTGCCCTGGCTCATGTTCTGACGCAGGGAGCCCAGCAGCCCGGGGGCCAATTCCGTGCGCAACACATCCATGTCCTCGCTCAGGGGATTGAAGATTCGCACCCGGCCGTTTTCGGACAGGCCGCACCGATCCAGATCGGCCGTGCCCACGAAGCTGTAATTGACGACTTCCGCAAGCCCCGCTCCCCGGCCCCAGTCCTTGACCAGGCTGAGGAAGGCGAAGGTCGGATCAACCTTGTCCAAGTCGGCAAGACTCTTCGTGACCGTGGGCAGGACAGCCTGTATGCGATCCATGCCATAGACCCGGGCCACCTCCTCGATGAGGTCGACCTCGCGTTCCAGATCGAGCCGGAAGGACGGAGCCGTGACCTGCCAGGGCTCTGCGGCGGCGACCTCGCAACCCAGACGGGTCAGGACCTGGGCGCAAAATTCCGGGGCCATTTCCTGACCCAGAAGTCGCGTGGCCTTGGCCGGGGAAAAAGGAATGGTCCGGGGAGCGTAGGGCCGGGGCTCGGCCTTGGCCACGCCGGGGGCCACGGCTCCTCCGGAAACACGGGCCATGAGACTCGCGGCCCGATCCATGGCAAAGGTGTTGCCGATCTGATCCACGCCGCGTTCGAAGCGGTAGGATGCGTCGCTGGACAGGCCCAGGCGACGGGCTGTCTTGCGAATGGAGGCCGGGTCAAAGACCGCGCTCTCCAAAAGCACCGTGGTGCTCGAATCCCCTATCTCGGAATTGGCGCCACCCATGACCCCGGCCAGGGCCACCGGCCGCTCGGCATCCCAGATCAGGATGTCCCTGGCCGTCAGGATGCGCTCCTGGCCGTCGAGGGTGGTCAAGGTCATGCCCTCGCTGGCCAGGTTCACCCGGATACGGTCGCCACGCAGCAATTCGCGGTCAAAGGCGTGCAGGGGCTGGCCACACTCCATCATGACGTAATTGGTCACGTCGACGATGTTGTTGATGGGCCGAAGTCCCACGGCCAGGAGGCGGTAGCGCAGCCAGTCGGGACTGGGCGCGATCGCGACGCCCCGGATCAAGCGGGCCTGGTACAAGGGGCACAGAGCCGGATCGGGCTCGATGGTGAAATTCGTAAAGGCCTCTCCCTGCTCCAAAAGTCCAAGAGCGGGCAGGGTCAGGGGCAGGTCGAAGGCCGCGGCCACTTCCCGGGCCAGGCCCAGGACCGAGAGGCAGTCGGCCCGGTTGGGGGTGATGCTCACGTCCAGGACAACCCTGTCCAGGTTCAGAGCCTCGGCGATAGGCGTGCCCACGGCCAGATCAGGGTGCAAGACCATGATCCCGTCGTGCCCTTCGCCCAGGTCCAATTCACGCTCGGAACAGATCATGCCGCACGAGGGGCACCCGCGCAGCTTGGCCTTTTTGATTTCAAGCCCTCCGGGCATGATTGTGCCCACGGGGGCCACGGGCACCTTCTGGCCCGCGGCCACGTTGGACGCCCCGCAGACGATGTCCAGGATTTCGCCCGTGCCGATGTCGACCTTGCAGACCGAAAGATGGTCCGAAGTCGGATGCGCCGACCGCTCCTGCACATGGCCCACGACAATCCTGTCCAGGGCGGCGAAAGGCAAGCGGATTTCCTCCACTTCCAGGCCGAGCATGGTCAGCCTGTCGCCCAGAGTTTGGGCGTCACCCTCGTAGGGCACGAATTCCCGCAACCAGTTCAAGCTCAAAAGCATGGCAAAATCCCTATTCCTTCCTCAGGCGAACTGCCGGAGGAATCGCAGATCGTTCTCGAAAAACATGCGCAAATCGCCGATACCGTACTTGAGCATGGCAATACGCTCCACCCCCAGGCCAAAGGCGAACCCCGTGTAGACTTCCGGATCGTAGCCGACCTTCAGGAACACCGCCGGGTCGACCATGCCGCAACCGAGGATTTCGACCCAGCCCGTCTCCTTGCAAACCCGGCACGGCTCGTTTCCAACCCGACCCTTGCCGCCGCAGATGACGCAGCTGATGTCCACTTCGGCGCTGGGTTCGGTGAAAGGAAAGAAACTGGGCCGGAAGCGCACCCGGGTTTCCGGGCTGAACACGGTCTGCACGAATGCCGTCAGGATGCCGCGCAGGTCGGCCATGGTCACGTTCGTGTCGACCAACAGCCCTTCGACCTGGTGGAACATGGGCGTGTGGGTGATGTCCGAGTCCCGGCGGTAGACCTTGCCCGGAGCGATCACGCCCAGGGGCGGCTTGCGGGCCAGCATGGTGCGCACTTGCAAGGGCGAGGTATGGGTGCGCAGCAGGATGGTCTCGGAAATGTAGAGGGTGTCCTGCATGTCCCGGGCCGGATGCTCGGAAGGAAGATTCAGAGCTTCGAAATTGTTGAAGTCGTTCTCCACTTCCGGCCCCGAAACCACCTCGAATCCGAGATTCGAGAAGACCTGGCAGATTTCGCGGGTGATCCGGGTCACGGGATGCAGGGAGCCGAGATCCGGCTGCCAGGACGGCGCCGTGGCGTCGAAAACCTCCAGAGCCTGCCGCTGTTCGTCCGCCTTCAGGGCGGTCATCCGCTCCTCCCACAGGGCGGTCAGGGCGGCCTTGACCTGATTGGCGGCCTTGCCCGCGGCCGGCCGTTCTTCGGGCGACAGGGCGGTCAGTCCGGACATGAGGTCGGCCAGAAGGCCCTTGCGCCCAAGGAACCGGACGCGCAACTCTTCCAGTGCTTCCAATGAAGAAGCCTGGCCCAGGGCTTCAGTCAGCTCCGGGACCAGGCTTTCCAGCTTGCGAGTAATATCGTTAGCCACTAGTTCGCCTTTGATTTTACCATTTCACACAGCTTGGCGAAGGCGTCTTTTTCATAGACAGCCATGTCGGCAAGGGCCTTCCGGTTGAGATTGATTTCGGCGACCTTCAGACCGTGCATGAAACGGTTGTAGGTCAGGCCGTACTCGCGCACGCCGGCGTTGATGCGTACGATCCAGAGTTTGCGGAAGGCTCTCTTCTTCTGCTTCCGGTCACGATAGGCGTAACACAAGGCGCGCTCCACCGTCTCGCGGGCGGTGCGGTACAGCTTGCTGCGGGCGCCACGGTACCCCTTGGCCAGGGTCAGATACTTTTTGTGCCTTCTATGGGCTGTTTTTCCTCTTTTGACTCTCATGTTGTTCTCCTTTGATCAGGCATAGTGGGAAATGACTATACGCTGAGTCGTTGGTTCCGGGGAATCCGGAACTAGAAAATGTACGGCACCAGGCGGCGGATGGCAGCCACGCAGGACGACGCGGCGGTCGTGGACTGACGGAGCTGTCTTTTGCGCTTGGCCGACTTCTTGGTCAGGATGTGGCGCATGTTGGCATGGCTTCTCTTGACCTTGCCCGTGCCCGTGACCCGGAAACGCTTGGCCGCACTTCTGTTGGTTTTCACCTTTGACATAGTTCCTCCTCGAAGAGACTCGATTGGTCGCGTTTGCGACCGACAATACCGCTCCCTCCCGCCAAAGTGGCGGGAAATTTGTCTGTGACGGCGGCGGAGGGAGCTTATTTCTTGGGCAGCCCGGCCATCATAAGAAACATGGTCCGACCCTCGACGCGGGACGTCTGCTCGACCTTGGCCACATCGGCGAGCATTTCCACGAGCCGGTCAAGGAGAACCTGGCCGCGATCCTTGTGCGCCATCTCGCGGCCGCGGAAGAACACGGTCACCTTGCAGCGGTCTCCATCCTCGATGAAACGGCGGATGTGCTTGACCTTGGTTTGCAAGTCGTGGTCGTCGGTGTGCGGCCGGAATTTGATTTCCTTGACCTGGATCTGGGTCTGGCGCTTCTTGGCTTCCTGGGACTTCTTTTTTTCCTCGTAGAGGTATTTGCCGTAGTCCATGATCTTGCAGACCGGCGGCTTGGCGTTAGGCGCCACCTCGACAAGGTCGAGCCCCAGCTCCTCGGCCTTTTCAAGGGCCTCGGGCACGGTCATGATGCCTAGCTGGTTCCCGTCATCTCCTACAACCCGGATTTCCTTGGCCCTGATTTGCTTGTTCCGGCGGGCCTTAGCAGCTGAAAGAATATCTCATCCCTCCATGTTTAAAGGGTTTCTCGCATTCCTGCCGCACGATTTCGGCAAACGCGTCCAAGGACAGGGCACCCAGGCTGGCTCCGCCAAGCACGCGCACATTGACGCAGGCCTGCTCGACCTCCTGGTCTCCGATCACCAAGGCGTAGGGAATCTTTTCCATCTGCGCCTCGCGCACCTTGTATCCGAGCTTCTCGTTGCGCAGATCGAGTTCCACGCGCACGCCGGCCCGTCGCAACGCATCCTCGCATTGACGTGCAAACTCGTTGTGATTGTCGGTCACGGTCAGGATGCGGGCCTGAACCGGCGCGAGCCAGGTTGGGAAGGCTCCGGCAAAATGTTCCGTCAGGATGCCGATGAAGCGTTCGACGGATCCCATGATGGCCCGATGGACCATGACCGGGCGGTGCCGCTCTCCATCTTCGCCCACGTATAACAAGTCAAAACGATCCGGCAAGGTGAAATCGACCTGGATGGTCGAGCACTGCCACTGCCGGCCCAGGCAGTCCCTGAGCTTGACGTCGATCTTGGGGCCGTAGAAGGCGCCGTCGCCTTCGTTGATGGCGTAAGGCAGACCCATCTCGCCCATGGCGTCCATGAGGGCCTTGGTGGCCCGCTCCCAGTCCTGGTCCGAGCCAATGGACTTCTCGGGCCGGGTGCTGATCTCCATGGTGTATTCGAACCCGAACACGCCCATGAGATCCTGGATCCATTTCATGACGCCTTTGATTTCATCCAGAAGTTGGTCAGGGCGGCAGATGATGTGTGCGTCGTCCTGGGTGAACTGCCGCACGCGCATGAGCCCGTGCAAAACGCCCGAAAGTTCGTGGCGATGGACCACGCCGAACTCGAAAAGACGGATGGGCAGATCGCGATAACTGCGCTGGCTCGTGTTGTAGATGAGCATGTGCGCCACGCAGTTCATGGGCTTGACCCCGTAAGGGACCTCGTCGATCTCCGTGAAATACATGTTCTCGCGGTAGTTGGCGTAATGCCCGGAGGTCTCCCACAGGTCGCGCTTCAAAATTTGGGGGGTACGCACAATGCCATAGCCGCGCCGGATCATTTCCTTGTTCACGAAGTCTTCAAGGATGGTCCGCACCAGGCCGCCCTTGGGGTGCCAATAGGCCATGCCCGCGCCGCCGCGTTCGTGAAAGCTGAACAGATCGAGCTGCGGGCCGAGTTTGCGGTGGTCGCGCTTTTTGGCTTCCTCGATCATGGCCAGATGGGCCTTCAGCTCCTTGGGCGTGGCGAAGGCCGTGCCGTAGATGCGCTGCAACATGGGCCGCTTGGAGTCCCCACGCCAATAGGCCCCGGCCACGGACGTCAGCTTCACGGCCTGCAGGAACCCCGTCGAGGGCAGATGCGGCCCACGGCACAAATCCACGAAACTTCCGTGGCGATAGACGGAAACCCGATCCGCGCCAAGATCGTCGATGATTTCAATCTTGTATGTCTCACCCAGGGATGCGAACAGGGCCTTGGCCTCTTCCGCGCTCATCTCCTCGCGGCTGAAGGGCTGATTGGCGGCCACGGAGAGGAGCATGCGCGCCTCGATCTTTTCCAGATCCTCGGGCGTGAAGGGACGTTCGAAATCGAAATCGTAGTAGAAGCCGCTCTCAATGTCCGGGCCGATGGTCACCTTGGCGGCGGGAAAGAGCTCCTTGACCGCTTCGGCCATGACGTGGGCCGCGCTGTGACGCAACACGGCCAAACCCTGCGGGGTCTCCAGGAAGACGGGCTCCATGGTCAAAGCCTCTGCCGGAGCGGCCTGGGAAAGGTCCATGGGCATCCCGTCGCACAAACAGGCGACCGCGGATTTCATCTTCTTGCCGGAAAGGACGCCACGCAGCACATCGGCGCACGTCTGCCCGGCCCCAACCGTGATGTCCTGGCCCAGAATCAACGTCATAATGCCTTGCCTCACAAACACGATAGGGAGGCCGTGCCTCCCTATGAGTTCTTTTTGGTAGGCGCGAGGAGGGTCGAACTCCTGACCCCTTGCACGTCAAGCAAGTGCTCTCCCACTGAGCTACGCGCCTAAATGGAGAAACGCCTATATCTTTGCCTGTCGAGCGCTGTCAACACCTCTTTTGCATATTCGATAAAATTTCCAGAGCCCTGCCTCGGGACAGCGAACCGTCTTTGCAATCCCCTGGATTTCGGGTATCGCCTTTCCAATCCCAGCCCCCTTTAAACCCGGCGCGCATCGTGAAAAACACCACCCCACGCATCCTCATCGTCGACGACGAACCGCTGAACATCAAGCTCCTCGATATCCTGCTCAAAAAAAACGGCTACCAGACAATCTCCGAAACCAGCGGCCCCAAAGCCCGGGCCCTGGCCATGGAGCATGTTCCCGACCTCATCCTGCTCGACGTCATGATGCCCGGCGAAGACGGCTACATGACCTGCGAACTGCTCAAGCAACATTCCCAGACCGCCGACATCCCGGTCATCTTTATTTCCGCCCTGACAGATACAACGAGCAAAGTCCGCGGCCTGGATGTGGGTGGTGTGGACTTCATATCCAAGCCCTTCGAAAAAGCCGAGGTCCTGGCCCGGGTCAAGGTCCACCTCAAGCTGCGTTTCACCTACAAGGCCCTGATCGAGGCCCAGGCCCAGCGGCTGGCCCAGGTCCAGGACGCCCAGCAGGCCCTGCTGGTTCTGCCCACGGACCTGCCCGAAGCAGGATTCTCCGTGCACTTCGAGCCGATTCTTGAGGCGGGGGGAGATTTTTACGATGTGTTGCACGTCGGTGGAACGTCCTTCGACTACATCGTGGCCGACGTCAGCGGACACGACCTGGGCACCTCCTACATCACCTCGGCCCTCAAGGCCCTCTTCAGCCAAAATTGCAACGTGGTCACCTCTCCGGCCGAAAGCCTGACCATGATCAACAGCGTGCTCTGCCGCATCCTGACCGGCGGCACCCACATCACGGCGGCCTTTGCACGATTGAATCGAGAGCAGCGCACCCTGCATTATGTGAACGCCGGACATCCTCCGGCCATCCTTGTCCACGCAAGCGGAGAACTCCAGATTCTGCGCGCCAGCGGGGACATCCTGGGTGTCTTCGACCAGGTGCTGTTCGAGCCCCTGGTCATCCCGGTTGTCCCGGGAGACCGCCTCTTCATTTATACAGACGGACTGATCGAAGGGTTCGGAACGCGCCAGACGACCCGGGACGAAGGCCTGGAAACCCTCGCCGCGACCTGCCTCGCCTATCGGAGCTTGGCCCTGCGCGAATCCGTGGAGGCCATTCACGCCGCCTTGGCCGGGCCCGACACAGTCAGGGAGGACGACATCATTCTGCTGGCCATGGAGGTCTAAGGTGTTCGAATTCACCCCCCTGGACCAGGGTTTCGCCCTGCGCATGAACAGTGACCTGCACAATGTCGATCGCTGCATCAACCGCATCCGCATCTTCCTGGATGAGCGGGACGGAGCAGAACACCTCTTTCCCCTCTCCCTGCTGGCCCGGGAGGCCCTGAACAACGCCATGATCCACGGCAACGGACTCGACGCGGCAAAAACGGTATTTTTCAGACTGCTGGTCCGAGAAGGCGGTTTTGATCTGGACGTGGAGGACCAGGGTCCGGGATTCGCATGGAAGGAAAAACTGCAGGCCGTCAGCGACGTCACCGTCGAGCGCGGCCGGGGACACGAGATCTACCGAAATTTTGCCCGCGCCGTGCGCTACAATGCAACGGGCAACGCCCTGACCCTGGAATACCGGGAACAATGATGCGCTCCTTCCACGTCACGACCACGACCCGCGAGGCCATGATCGACATCACCGCTTTGCTTCAGGAAATGCTGGGCGAACTGAAAACCGACCGGGGAGTCATGGTGGTCTACACCTCGCACACCACGACGGGACTGACCATCAATGAAGGCGCGGATCCCGATGTTTGCCGGGACATCCTGACCCATCTGAGAACCCTCGTGCCGAAGCACGGGGGCTTCCGGCACAACGAGGGCAATTCCGACGCGCACATCAAGGCAACCCTGTTCGGCGCCTCGGTGCACATCATCATTCATGACGGAGAATTGATGCTCGGAACCTGGCAGCGGGTCTTTTTCGGAGAGTTCGACGGCCCGCGCAAACGCACAATCTGGGTCAAGATCCTGGCCTGATCTTCATTCTTCCTTCAACGGCCGGGTCATGAGTTCCCGCACGGCCGTGGCAGGATCCTTGCTCTCGAAGAGCACGGCATGCACCTGGGCGGTAATGGGCAGGTCAATGCCCCGCGCCATTCCCAGGGCTTGCACGGCCTCGGTCGTTTTCACGCCCTCGGCCACATTGTGCATCCCGGCGAGAACCTCCCCAAGCGTCTGGCCGCGGCCAATGGCCAAGCCCACCCGCCGATTGCGACTCTGATCGCCAGTGCAGGTCAGCACGAGATCACCCATGCCCGAGAGCCCCATGAACGTGGCGGGCTGGGCGCCCAGGGCCGCGCCCAACCGGGACATCTCGGACAACCCGCGCGTGATCAAGGCGGCGCGCGCGTTTTCCCCGAATCCCAGGCCGTCGGAAATGCCCGAGGCGATGGCCATGATGTTCTTCACGGCTCCACCCAGCTCCACGCCAAGAACATCGGTGTTGACATACACGCGAAAGGACTCGGTGGAAAAAAGATTCTGGACCAGAGTCCCCAACTCCGGATCCGCGCAGCCCAGGGCCACGGCCGTGGGCATGCCCCGGACCACTTCGGACGCAAAGGACGGACCGGACAGGACCGCATATCGCGGATCAAGACCGGCGAGTTCCTCCGCCACCACCTGCCCCATGGTCCGAAAGGTGCCCAGCTCCACGCCCTTGCTGGCGCAGACCAAACTCGCGCGGACCGGAAAATGGTCGCGATGTTGGCGCAGAAACCGGGCCAGATGCTGGCAGGGCACGGCCAGAACCGCGCACGAAATTCCCGCCATCACCTGCGACAGATCCGTACTGGCACGCAGATTCGGACTCAAGGCCAGCCCAGGCAAATAACGGGCATTTCTCCCGGTGGCACGTATCTCTTCAACCACTTCTTCCCGCCGGGCCCACAACCAGACCTCCCCGCCCTTGTGCGCCAGCACGTTGGCCAGGGCCGTGCCCCAACTCCCTCCGCCCAGAACCGCGATCTTCACGCCGAACCTCCCTGGCCGCCCCAGGGCGGCCGAGGGGACTATCGAGGATGCGTCCGGCTCTGTAAAGCCTCCTATTGCCAGCATATACCGAAACAGGTAAGGACCGACCTCGACATTCGGCCCCGATTCCGGGCATCCATGAGGACAATCCGTGCACTTTACCTCCACCGAACACGACATCCTGCGCATCGTTCAGGACACCCTGCCCGACAGCGCCACGCCCTACGCCGACATCGCGCGCAAGACCGGCAGCACCGAAGGCGAGGTCCTGGCCCTGCTCACAAAGCTCAAGAAAGGTGGCCAGATCCGCCGCTTCGGGGCCACCTTGCGTCACCAGCAGGCCGGCTACGGCTTCAACGCCATGGTCGCCTGGTATGTCGAGGAAGGCTTCGACCCGGACGAGGTGGGGCGCATCATGGCCCGGCGCCCGGAAATCTCCCACTGCTATCAGCGCCCGAGCTGCATGGACTGGCCCTACGACATGTACACCATGATCCACGGCAGAAGCCGCGAAGACTGCATGCAGGTGATCCGGGACCTCATGGACGAGACCGGCGTGACCCAGTACGAGGTTCTCTTCAGCATCAAGGAACTGAAGAAGACATCCATGGAATATTTCTAGCCTTTATTTTGGAGACAGCCCCATGACCAGATCCCAGGAACTATTCAGGAAAGCCGGAACCCTCATCCCCGGCGGCGTGAACAGCCCGGTGCGGGCATGCAAAAGCGTGCACTGCGATCCGCTCTTCATCGCCAGGGCCGCGGGAAGCAAGCTGGTCACCGAGGACGGGGACGAGTTCATCGACTACGTCATGTCCTGGGGCCCCATGCTGCTGGGACACAATCATCCCGCGGTGGCCGCGGCCATCACGGCCACGGCGGCCAACGGCACCAGCTTCGGCGCGCCCTGCCGGCTGGAAGTGGATCTGGCCCAGGCCGTGATCGATGCCGTGCCCGGCATCGAGATGATACGCATGGTCAGCTCCGGGACCGAGGCGACCATGAGCGCCCTGCGACTGGCCCGGGGCTACACGGGCAGAAACGGTGTGATCAAATTTCACGGCGGCTACCACGGCCACGCCGATGCCTTTCTGGCCAGCGCGGGCTCGGGCGTTGCCACCCAGTCCATCCCAGGCACGCCGGGCGTGCCCCAGGACGTGGTCAGGCATACCCATTTGGCCCACTACAACGACCTTGCGGCGGTGGAAGCACTTTTGGCCGAGCACGGCCAGGACATCGCGGCCGTCATCGTCGAACCCGTGGCCGGCAACATGGGCTTGGTCCTGCCCAAGCCCGGCTTCCTGGAAGGGCTGCGCGAACTGACCCGCAGGCACGGCGCCCTCTTGATCTTCGACGAGGTCATCACCGGCTTCCGCGTCGCCTTTGGCGGCGCGCAGGCGGCCTTCGGCATCGACCCGGACCTGACCTGCCTGGGCAAGATCATCGGTGGAGGCCTGCCCGTGGGCGCCTACGGCGGCAAACGAGAGATCATGAGCCACATCGCACCCAGCGGCAACGTCTACCAGGCCGGGACCCTTTCGGGCAATCCCCTGGCCATGGCCGCCGGACTGGCCACCCTGACAGCCCTGGCGCAACAGGACTACGCGGCCCTCGCCACACGTACCGAAAACTTCTCCCGAGAGCTTGCGAACATTTTGCACAGCAAGGGCGTGCCCGTGACCCGCAACCACATCGCGTCCATCTTCACCCTGTTCTTCGCCGAATCGCCGGTCACCGATTTCCCCTCGGCCCAAACAGCCGACAGCACACTGTTTGTTTCCTTCTATCAGCAGATGCGGGCGCAAGGCATCTATCTTGCACCTTCTGGTTTTGAATGCGCCTTCACATCCTTCGCCCATTCGGAACTGGATCTGGAGCGCACCCTGGATGCCGCGAAAAAAGTTTGCTTCTGACACATCATCAGGCTCTTTTTCGCCATCCTTGACTGAGGACCAAGTCCGTCGATATATACGCCCCAGCTTGTGCTTTATGTAACGTTTCTTTCTGGAGGTAGAAAGAGGATGAAAAAATCACTGTTGATCAGCCTGATCTGCGCGGCTCTCCTGTGCCTGGTTGCCGCTCCGTTTGTCAGTGCTGCCGACGCCCCCGGCGATGACTACGTCATCAAGGCCCCCGAGGGCATGAAGGTTAAGGAAAAGGACGGAAAGCCCGGCGCCCTGCAGAAGGCCGTGCCCTTCGCCCACACCAAGCATGCCACTGTCGAGTGCAAGGATTGCCACCACACCATGGAAGCCGATGGCGGCGCGGTGAAAAAATGCGCCACGGCCGGCTGTCACGACTCCCTTGAAGCCAAGGGCAAGGACAACGCCAAGGACATCAAGCTGGTTGAGGTTGCCTACCACACCCAGTGCATCGAATGTCACAAGACGCTGAAGAAGGAAAACAAGCCCACCGGCCCCACCGCCTGTGGCAAGTGTCACACCAAGTAGCGCACCCGCGCTAGCAGTTTTCACATCAGCACAAGCAAAGGCCGGCCTTTGGTTCGCCCCTGCCGCAAAAACCCTGCGGCGGGGGCTTTTTTTTCGACTCCAAATCAGGTAGCCCGCACCGTGCATTGCCCTTGGGCCGGGTTCCTGCTACGCAATATCGATGCCCCCAACGCCAAGAAAGGATCACGTCATGACCAAATCCACCACTCCCCCGGAAGATATCATAGAACTCACGGACATCGTGGCAGAGGGCCAGCCCCTCGACCAGGACTTCGCGAATTTCTCCATGGACAAGGCGGTGGACGCCAACAGCTTCGACCAGGAGCTGGACGACCTGCTGCGCGAAACCGAGCTTCCGGCCAGGCCCGCCGCACCCGAGGAGCCAGGCATCGATTTTGACGCGATCTTCGACGAAACGCCCAATGTTCCGTCCACGGCAAAATCTTCCAGCCCAGCCGCAACAAAAACGCCCGCTCCGGAAAAGGACCTTCCCGACTTGGACGACTTGTTCGAGTCCCTGGATATCACGCAAGAACCAGAGGCCCGGACATCGCTGGACCTGATCCTGGAAGGCGATTCGCCGCAGCCCGGTGCGCCCAAGACAGGGCCCGAAACCCCGACCGTGCCGACCATGGACCCGACCCTGGACCTCCCAGGAGTTGAGCGCGTGGATGCCACCGACATCCTGGAACTGACGGAAGACTTGCTCGCGGACATCCCCGAAACGATCCTCATTCCGCCAGCCCCTGCTGCACCCTCCTTGGCCGGGGAGAATGCGGCAGGGGTGCTCCCCGACCCCGAAAACCTGGATCTGAGCGGAATCCCCCTGACGGACGAACCGGAAGGGCGCATGCCGCTTCCCGCTGCACCGGAGCAGGCTGCCGCGCAAAACATTTCCCGGCATGAGTTTGAGGCTCTCCAGGCCCGCCTGGAAGCTCTGCGTGAAGAGATCGGCCAGGAATTGGAATCGGCACTCTCTGCCCTGGACCCGGCCGCAGCCCTTATCCCCCTGCGCCAAGCCCTGGACGATGCGGCCCGCCGCATCGAGGCCCTTGAAACCCGGCCCGCGCCAGAGATCGGACCCGCGCAGATCCTGGCCATGCTGCCGGAATCGCCTGCAGACCTGCCCCTGGCCCAGAATCTGCGCAAGGATGTCCTCGAACACCTGGACTCCTCGCTCGCAAGCCTGCCCACTCCCGCCCATCTCGACGAAATCCGACAATCCATGAGCGCCCTGGGAGACCGGCTCGACGCCCTGTCCGACCAGGACGCGACGTCCTCCGCTCAAGACCTGGAAGCCGAGCTCGCTGCCCTGCGCACGCTGACCCAGAACCAGGAGCAGACCATCCTCGGGTTGCAGGACGCCCTGGCCGGCAAGGACGCCGCCATCGACGAATTGCGGGACACGGGGCTTCTGCTGCGACAGGAATTGGACGCCCTGGCTTCCCGCATCGAGCCGGCCCTGGACGTCGCCGCGCTGAAAAGCGAGTTGCGCACGCTGATCGGGCAGCAGGTTCCTGTTGCCGCGGCCAAGGTTATCCGCGAGGAAATCCAGGCCCTGCTCAAGGAGATGGGGGCCTGACCCAGGGAAGGCTCCTGGCGGCTCTCGACTCCCGGCCGGGCCTGTGCTAGGGGCAAAAAAAACGAAGGGAGGGCCTCCTGGGTTTTTCTTTCTTTTTTAACCGCCCGGTTCCCCCAAAGCAGGTCGACACCATTCCCCCCGGGCGGTTTTTTTGTTCCCATGTTCAACCAGCGAGAGAGTCATGGACCAGATCCAGAAGCAAGCCCTCCAGGTCGCCAAGGAAATCGTTGTCAAGTTCATCGAGGTGGGCCGCATATCGCCTTCCAATTTCTCCGAATACTTCGAGCCGATCTATGACGACGTCTACCGCACGGTGACCAAGTCCGGACCGGCCCCGGCCCTCGACAAGGAACCTGGCATTGCATCCGAATGAACATGGCAAGCGGGTTTCCGGCCTTTTCGACAACATCGCGGCCTGGTACGACTTCCTCAACCATTTCCTGAGCGCCGGCCTGGACGTCTACTGGCGTCGGAGGCTGGTGCGTTTTGTCCGCCCCGGGAATACAGGGATGGTCCTTGACCTCGCGGCCGGAACCCTCGACGTATCCCGGGAAATCCTGCGCCAGCACCCCGGTCTGCATGTGCTGGGCATGGATTTCTCGCGGGCCATGCTCGTACGGGGTCAGGCCAAGATCGGCGGGCATCCTGCCATTTCTCCGGTTCAGGCCGACGGACGCCTCCTGCCCCTGCCCGACGCATGCGTCGACACGGTGACCATCGCCTTTGGAATCCGCAACATCCTGCCCAGAAGCGACGCGTACGCGGAAATCCTGCGCGTGCTCGCCCCCGGCGGGCGGCTGTGCATCCTCGAATTCGGCACCGGCCAGGCCCGAATCTGGCGGGGTCTTTACAATTTCTACCTCGGCACGGTCCTGCCCCAGATCGGCCGTTTTTTTTCCAAGAATCCCGAAGCTTACCAGTATCTGGCTGACACCATCCGCCTCTTTCCCGACGCCAGATCCCTGGCCGGGGAGCTTCGCGACGCGGGATTTGCCGGAATCAGCTACCAAGCCCTGAGCTCCGGAATCGTCTACATCCACGTGGCCCAGAAGCAGGATTGACGCGCGCGTCCGACCCACGCATGCCATGAACACCACGAGTCCAGGCCATCGAGAACCCATGATCATCCTGGCTTGCGCCACCGAGATCGAATGCAAAAACGCCCTGAACCGGGTCTGCCCTGAACCCGAAATCTGGCCAGCCACCGTGCATCACGAAAACCTTGATTTCCTGGTCTGCCCGGTCGGCGTCGGGCCCGTGGCGGCGGCCTTGAGCATCGGAACGCTCCTTGAACGCTTCCCTGCGGCCCGAGGAATCGTGAACCTGGGCATCTGCGGCGGCTTCGACCTCGAACGCACGCCCCTGGGCGGCGTCTGTCTGGCGACCGCCGAAATATGGCCGGAATACGGCCTGCACTGCGCCACAAACGACCCCGAAGCATTCTCCCACCAGATGTTTGCCGATCTGCCGCTGATCCCGGTCAATCGCATTGACCTGGACCCGGACGAAGCCGCCCGGGCCATGGGTCTGACCCTGGCGCCGGAGTGGGCGAGAGGAACGAGTCTGACCGTGGCCGGTGTCAGCGCCACGCCCGAGCGAGCGACGACCCTGCGGACCCGTTTCGACGCGATTACGGAAAACATGGAAGGATTTGGCCTGGCTTTGGCGGCCAGGCGGAAGGGAATCGCCTTTCTGGAAGTCCGGACCGTGTCCAACCCTGTCGGGGCCCGGGACAAGGGCCTCTGGAATTTTCGCCTCGCCTTGCGTGCCCTCGGGGACGTGCTCCCTCGGCTGGCTGGAGGTTCGGCATGAGTCTGAGCGTGGCCATCTCGCCCTGTCCCAACGACAGCTTCATCTTCGGAGCCTGGGTCCTGGGTCTGTCCCCGGCGCCGCTCGGACATGACTCCCGCTTTTTCTGGCATGACGTGCAGGAACTGAACCTGGGCGCCCTGGCCGGCACCTGGGATGTGGTCAAGGTCAGCGCGGCCACGGCCCTGCGCCTGCACGACACGCACGCAATCCTGCCCTGCGGAGGGGCCTTTGGCCTGGGGCACGGCCCCAAGCTGGTCACGCGCCAGGACTTTCACGGCACCCTGCGCAGAATTGCCGTGCCGGGCTTGGACACCACGGCCATGTGCATCCTGAACGCCGCCCTGGGCAAAAACTTCACCCCCGTACCCATGATCTTTCATGCCATCGTCGACGCGGTGCTCGCGGGCGAAGTCGATGCCGGCTTGCTGATCCATGAAACGGCCCTGGTTTACGACCGCTACGGACTGGCCTTGCACACGGATCTGGGCCGTTGGTGGCGGGAAGAGACCAACGACCTGCCCTTGCCCCTGGGCTGCATCGTGGCCCGCCACGATCTGGGCATCGACACCCACGCCGCCCTGGCACAGAGCATCCGGGCCAGCATCCTGCATGGGCGCGCCCAACGCGACTCTGTCTTGCCATTCATAGCGGCCCTGGCCCGAGAGCTTGACGCGGACACGCTCGAACAACATATTGCCGCCTACGTCAACGACTTCAGCCTGGACATGGGGGCACGCGGACAAGCCGCCCTCCACCAGCTACAAACATACCAGGATGTTTCATGAACGACGCCTTCGCCCGACTCAAGATCGCCTTTGTGAAGGAACTGCCGGCCATCAACGCCGCCATCGGAAAGGAGATCGACGCCCTGCCCGAACTGGTCAAGCCAGTGGCGCGGCACGTCCTGGAAGCCGGTGGCAAGCGCCTGCGCCCCATGCTGACGATTCTTTTCGCCCGGGCGCTGTCTTTCCGGGACCACGACCTGCACACCCTGGCCAGTTCCCTGGAATTTTTGCATTCGGCCACACTCATGCACGACGACATCCTGGACAACGCCGACCTGCGCCGAGGCCGTCCCGCGGCCCACGTCCTCTTCGGTGTCACCCCGACAATCCTGGCTGGAGACGTGCTGCTGGCCCTGGCCAATGAAATCGTGGCCCGCACGGGCAAACCGGCCCTGACCTCGTGCATCTCCAAGGCCATCATGCAGACGGCCAGCGGGGAGATCATGGAGATCGCGGCCATACGCAAGCCCGATCTGACCAGGGAAGCTTACATTGAAATCATCACCGGCAAGACTGCCTACCTCATCCAGTCTGCGTGCGAATTCGGAGTCATCGCCGCCGGCGGGTCCGAGCGGCTGCGGGCCGCCGCCATTTCCTTTGGCCTGAACCTGGGTATCGCTTTCCAGCTCGTGGACGACGCCCTGGACTACACCGCGCGAGCCGACACCTCAGGAAAGCCCCTGGGCGGGGATCTGCGCGAGGGCAAGTTCACGCTGCCTCTTCTCTTCTATCTTGAATCCCTGCCCGCGGAACAACGTCAGAACATTTCCCGGGAACTTGCTGATGCGAATCTTTCCCTGGTCCGGCAGGACCAGATCATCGCGGACATCGCCAGCCAGGGATTCGCCGGTAAAACCAGGGATGCCGCAAAATCCTATCTGGAGCTAGCCAACAACGCTCTTGCCGTGCTACCGACAGGCCAGGAAACAACACTGCTCGGTGCCATGATCGATTTTGTTCTGACACGGGAAAAATAACCATGCAGCATTCGGATCGCCATCCCCCGCGCAACCTTGCAACCTCTTTGCGCGCCAGCCTGAAGGCGACCATTTCCCCGGCCACGGCCCAGCTTCTGCAAGAGGCGGTCAGCTCAGAGCCGAATTTTTCCGTCATCGCATCCATCCTCAAGCTCGATCCGACCCTGGCCACGGCCATTCTGTCTCTGGTCAACTCACCCTACTACGGCCAGACGGGCAAGGTCTCGGATCTGCAACGCGCGGCAATAATTCTCGGCAACAACGAAATCCTGCGCATCGCCCTGTCCCTGTCATTGCAGAACAACCTGAGCGCTATTCTGGAGAAAAACGGTTTCAACGCCTATGCCAATTGGCGCATCATCGTCTGGGCCGCCTTGGGCGCGGAACTCGTAGCCGAACGCATTGCTCCCAAGGAGCGCGAGACCGCCTACATCTGTGCTCTGGTCAAGGATCTGTCCCTGCTCCTCTACGCCGCGAGATTCCCGGAACACGTTCTGCCCCATCTCAAACGCCCGGATTTCGTCAACACGGGGCCAAGCTTTCTGTGCTGGCAGGACCATTTCCCCAAAGACCACGCCAAACTGACGGCCGAACTGCTCTCCCAGTGGAACTTCCCTGCGCACATGATCGAAGCCATCACCGCCCACCACGACCTGGAGAACGTGTTGGATCATCCGCCCCTGACCCAGGCCGTCATTTTTGGAACCAGATGGGCCGAGGTTGAGTTCCAGTCCGCGCCGTCTCCGGCGCCCCTCAACCAGCTCGGGTTCCTGCTGAGTCGCGCCGGAGCCTTGCCCAAGGATGGATTTGATGGATTGCGCAGTCGTTGCGGCAGTCAGTTCAAAGAGTTGACCCAGGCCATGAACATCACTGAGCCGTCTCCCAAGGACCAGCTCTACACCCACCCCCTGCAGGCCATTCAGGATTTCCACTCTCAGGCCAAGGAAATCGAAGGACTGACCGGAGGCAACGCGGCCCTCGCGGCCTGCATCGGTCGGCATCTGCGCTGGAACTGGCTCTGCCGCAAGGCCGAGATCATCCTGCGCGACCCGGCCAACCGGCATTGGGAGCGCTTCAGCCTTGATGAGCACGGAGTGAGCGGCCCAAGCCTCGCCCCGTCATTGCACGACTTAAGGACTCAAGCGGGCTTCGCATTCCCCCTGGAAGACCGGGATGTCACGGTCGGCGAACTGCGCCTTGAAAACCTTCAGGATTCGAACTTTTCCCAGACTGAAGTCGGCCTTTACGCCCGCTTCCTGGCCCGCAGCATCCGCACGCAGGCAAGCACGGTTGGTCAGCTGGAAGTCAAGGCCGCCCTCATGGACATCCTGCCCACGGGTGTCGCCCTGCTCGATGAAAAAGGCCGCGTCCTGCGCGCCAACGCGACCTTCGCCCGCTTCCTGGGTGACGCCACGGACCTTGATGACCGTCTGCGCCTGGACATGGACGCAGAACAGGCCAGCAGGGCCATGCAGGGCTGGCGGGCCTTTCTGGAGGATCCGGCCCAGGCCAGCCATTGCGCCGTTCATTGCCCCCTGGGCCCCGGGAACGCTTCCAGAATTGCGCCCTACGCCCTGTGCAGCTACAAGATCGGTTCAGAGCCGACCAGCGTTCTGGCCATGGTCCAGGATTTGAGCGAAATTCGCATCCTGGAATTCGAGGCCCTGCATCAGCGGGATTTTTTGAAGCATCTGCTCTCCTCCATGCAGGAGCTGGTCATGACCACGGACAAGAGCGGAACCATCACCTTTGCCTCGGGCCGCCACGGCGCGTTTTTGAACGGACGCAACCTCTTTGAGCTCACCCAGCCCATGACAGACCAGAACGAACGCTGGGACATGGATTTCCTGGAACAGAGCCCGGGCGCCATGGAAGTAGAGATGATTTTGGACGGTGAACCCGTGCAGCTGGAGCTGGTCTTCTCACGCTTCGCTCATGGCGCCGATCACGGCCTTGTGGTGGGACGCAACATTTCCGCCATCCGCAGGCTGGAGCGCAAGATCCGGGAGCAGGCCCTCTTCGACGCCCTGACCCAGGTCTTCAACCGCCATCACCTGCTGCCCCTGCTGGAACGCGAAATCTTCCGGGCTCGGCGCACCGAGGCGCCGCTGGGACTCATCTTTTTCGACATCGACAAGTTCAAGCAATTCAACGACACCTATGGCCATCACGGCGGAGACCAGGCTCTTCAGGATCTGGGTCAACTTCTGCGTGGATTGTTGCGCAAAGGCCTCGACTTCCCCTGCCGCTTCGGCGGAGACGAATTCGTCATCATCTCCAGCCATTCCAACTCGGCCAATCTGATGACCATCGCAGAGCGGATTCAGAAAGAGTTCAGCCTCCAGCATCGTGGCCAGGTCACCCTGAGCATCGGCATCAGTATCCTTGAAACCACGGAAACCGCCCACGACCTGCTTGAACGATGCGACAAAGCCAATTATCAAGCCAAGGCCCAGGGCGGAAACACCATCGTGCGCCTGCAATCCGACACACACCCCGAACGTTAAGCCTCATTCAGGAGAAAAGCATGCCGATCCGCGTCGAAGTGGCCCTGCGCAAGGCAGTCATCGATACCCAGGGCAACAAGACCGCCCACAAGATCAAGGGCGAACTCGGCCTGACCGTGGACCGCGTCCGCATCATCCGGGTCTACACCATCGACGGGCTGAGCCAAGCCCAGGTGGCACGGGCCATGGAGGCCGGAGCACTGCATGACCCGGTCCTGCACACGGCCCAGACGAGTCCAGCCGCTGCCGACTTCGACTGGATCATAGAGGTTGGCTTCCGCCCCGGAGTGACGGACAACGAGGGCCGCACAGCGCGGGAAACCCTGCGCACGGTGCTTGGCGATCCGGGCCCCAGCCTGGCCGTGTACACCTCCACCCAATATCTCATCGACGCCATACTGACGCGGGAACAGGTCGAGCACATCGCCCGCGACCTGCTGGCCAATGAGCTCATCCAGCGCTTCCAGATCGCGGACAGGGCCACCTGGACGGCCAAGCCCGGTTTCGAGCCCCGCACCGCCGCAGTCACGGGCGCGGCCTCAAGCAGCGTCGATATCGTCGACCTCGCCGCCCTGGATGACGAAGCCCTCATGCGCCTGAGCCGCGAGAACACCCTGGCGCTGAGCCTGGAAGAGATGCGCTGCATCCGCGACTACTACGCCAGCTCTGCGGTCGTCGCCCACCGCCAGGCCAAAGGACTGCCTGCCGCGCCCACGGACGCGGAGCTGGAATGCCTAGCCCAGACCTGGTCCGAGCACTGCAAGCACAAGATTTTCAGTTCCCGCATCCATTACGAAAACCGCGAAAACGGGACCACGGCCGAAATCAACAGCCTCTACAAGACGTTCATTCAGGGCAGCACGAAACAGCTGCGCGAACGCATGGGCAAAGACGACTTCTGTCTGTCCGTGTTCAAAGACAACGCCGGGGTGATCCGCTTCAGCGACGACCTGAACGTGTGCATCAAAGTCGAAACCCACAACAGCCCCTCGGCCCTGGACCCCTACGGCGGAGCCCTGACCGGCATCGTCGGCGTGAACCGCGATCCCATGGGCACAGGCATGGGCGCCAACCTCTTGTGCAACACCAACGTGTTCTGCTTTGCCTCCCCCTTTCACGCGGGCGAACTGCCTCCGCGCCTCTTGCACCCGCGCCGCGTCTTCGAAGGCGTGCGCGAGGGAGTGGAGCACGGCGGCAACAAGTCCGGCATCCCCACTGTCAACGGAGCCATCGTCTTCCATGAGCGTTTCCTGGGCAAACCCCTGGTCTTCTGCGGCACGGTCGGGACCATGCCGGCCACGGTGGCCGGTCGGCCCAGCCACGAGAAGCGGGCCATGCCCGGCGACCGCATCGTCATGGCCGGGGGACGCATCGGCAAGGACGGCATCCACGGCGCGACCTTCTCTTCCGAGGAACTGCACGAAGGCTCCCCAGCCACGGCCGTACAGATCGGCGACCCCATCACCCAGCGCCGCATGTACGATTTCCTGATGCGCGCCCGGGACCTGGGACTCTACAACGCCATCACCGACAACGGCGCGGGCGGCCTGTCCTCTTCCGTGGGCGAGATGGCCCAGGACTGCGGCGGCTGCGACATGGACCTGGCCAAGGCACCGCTGAAATACGACGGCCTGCGGCCCTGGGAGATCCTCGTTTCCGAGGCCCAGGAACGCATGACCCTGGCCGTGCCGCCGGCCACGCTCCAGGCCTTCATGGACCTGGCGCGGGAAATGGGGGTCGAGGCTACGGATCTGGGCCAGTTCACAAACTCGGGCTACCTGCACGTGCGCTACAATGACACCATCGTGACCGACCTGGACATGACCTTCCTGCACGAGGGCACCCCGCAGATGCTCCTGACCGCCATCTGGGAGCGTCCCCAGACCTGCTGCTGCGGGGAAATGCCCCAGCCCAGGGTAACGGATCACGACGCATTCCTGAAATCCATGCTTGGCCGGCTGAACATCTGCTCCCGCGAGTACATCATTCGCCAGTACGACCACGAGGTCCAGGGCGGCAGCGTCGTGAAGCCCCTGATCGGCGCGAAGGAGGACGGTCCGGCCGACGCGGCCGTAATCCGGCCAAAACTCGGCAGCGACAAGGCCCTGGTCATCGCCAACGGCATCTGCCCGAAACTGAGCGATCTGGACACCTACTGGATGATGGCGAACGCCATCGACGAGGCCGTGCGCAACGCTGTGGCCACGGGCGCAGACATCCACCACATGGCCGGCACGGACAATTTCTGCTGGTGCGATCCGGTCCGCTCCGAGAAGACCCCCGATGGCGAGTACAAGCTGGCCCAGCTGGTCCGCGCCAACCAGGCCCTGGCCCACTACTGCCTTGCCTACGGCGTGCCCTGCGTCTCGGGCAAGGACTCCATGAAGAACGACTACACGGGCGGCGGCACCAAGATTTCCATCCCGCCCACGGTCCTGTTCTCGGTCATGGGCGTCATCGAGGACTGCACCAAAACCATGACCTCGGACTTCAAGCGTCCTGGTGAAACCGTCTACGTCCTGGGCCTGACCAGAAACGAGATGGGCGGCTCGGAATACGCCGACGCCCTGGGCCTGTGCGGCACGGTGCCGCAGGTCGACGCGGTGGGCGCGCGCATCCGCTACGAGCGCATGCACCAGGCCATCACCTCGGGCCTTCTCACCGCGGCCCACGATGCCTCCGATGGCGGCCTGGCCGTGTGTCTGGCCGAAATGGCCCTGGCCGGGCGGACCGGAGCGGACATCGACCTCGACCGGATTCCGGCCCTGGACTGCCCCCTGCCCGAACAGCGCCTGTACAGCGAATCGGCCAGCCGCTTCGTGGTCACCGTGGCCGAGGACAAACGCTCGGACTTCGAGACCCTCTTCGCCGGGGACTTCCTGGCCCCCGTCGGCACGACCACGGCCGACGGCCGTCTGACCCTGCGCGCCAGCGGGACAACCCTGGTCAGCGCCTCCGTCGAAGAATTGGCCACGACCTGGAAAAAGACGCTGGATTTTTAAAAGAATGCCTCCGGCGGGCAGGGCTACGCCCTCCACCCATTTACGGAACAGATATGAGAAGGGCGGCCCAAACAGCCGCCCTTCTCATGTCTGTCCCACGCAGCAGCTTCACTCTCTTGCCGGCCGTTCAAAAATGGTGAGATGCAAGGCGCGCAAAAAATCCAGGCCCGATGCGTATTGTGACATACGTGAGGGCCTGGATTTTTTGCAGCAACGCCGCAGATCGCCGTTTTTCAACGGCCGGCAGCACTATTTGTAATAGACCTTGATCTCGTTGGTCATGACCGTGGCCATGCCCGGAGTAGCCTGACCGCTGGCGATGATGACGCACTCGCCGTGGCTGAAACCGGGATAATCCTGCACGAATTTCTCGGCCCGCTTCTGATGGCTGCGCGGCTCCAGAGGACTCTCCACCGGAATGATGTTCCAGAAGAAATTCATCCAGCGCATGATGCGCTGGTCCGTGGTCATGGCGTAGATGGGCTGGGCCGGCCGACGGGAGCCGAGATAGCGGGCCGTGGCCCCAGTGGTCGAATGGCAGACGATGGCCGAGCTGTCGGCATTCTCGGCCATGAGACAGGCCGAATAGGCCAGATACTTGGGCGGATTCTTCTCGGCCTTGGGCATGTACGGACCACCCAACCGCTCCAGATAATAGGGCTCGGAATACTGCGCGATCTCATTGATGAAACGCACGGCCTCCACGGGATAGCTGCCGATGGCCGTCTCCTCGGAGAGCATGACGCAGTCCGCGCCGTCAAGCATGGCGTTGGCCACGTCCGTGGATTCGGCCCGGGTCGGGATGGGGTTCTTGACCATGGACAAGAGCATCTGCGTGGCCACGATGGCCGGTTTCTGGGCATGGCGGCAGGCACGCAGGATCTTCTTCTGCAGCACGGGCAGCTCGGCCGGACTGCACTCCAGGCCCAGATCCCCGCGCGCGACCATGACCGCATCGGCAACTTCCAGGATGGAGTCCAGGGTATCCACGGCATTGCGCCGCTCGATCTTGGCCACCACGGGAATCCACGTCCCGTGCTTGGAAATTTCGGTCTTGATGTCCTCGATGTCCTCCTTGCTCTGCACAAAGGACAGGGCCACGGCGTCGATACCGATGTCCAGGCCCTGATGCAGGTCCCGGCGATCCTTGTCGGTCATGGCCGCGACCCGCAACGTCTTGCCGGGAAAGGCGATGCCCTTGTTGGAGGTCAGGATGCCCCCGTTGATGGCTTCCAGGAGCACCAATCGGTCGGGCTCGATGACCCGCGTCACCTTGAACTGCAGCATGCCGTCGGACAGGGACACGGGCATGCCCTCGGCCAGACCCTCAAGAAGTTCCGGCACGTCCAGACTGATGAAGATCTCGCTCTCGCTTTTCTCCTCCATGTCCGGCGTGCCCAGGCAGACATAGGCCCCCTTGCGCAGCTGCAGGGGGGAGCCCTTGACCTCGCCAATGCGGATCTTGGGACCGCACAGATCGCCCATGACCGTCAGGCAGATTCCGGTTTCCTGCTCGACCTGCCGGATTTTTCTGATGACGGGCCCAAAGTAGGACGCGTCGGCATGAGAAAAGTTGAGGCGAAAGACCCGCACTCCAAGCTGGACCATGTCCTTCATAACCTGCACATCCATGGACGCCGGCCCCAGGGTGGCCACTATCTTCGTTCGCATGTCCTTCACCTCGTTCGTTGCGGTTGGCTGACTAGATGATTCCATACAGGGGTCCGCCGGACTGGGCAAGCGCATCGATTCTTTGTTCGATTTCCGTCACGCTTTCGAGCGCAGGGGCGTGATAGGTCTTGAGCCGCGCGTCCACAACCATGCTGCGGCAGCCCCAGTGCTTGCAGTGCGTGAATCCGTGCAGGCCGTAAGTGTCCGTGGCCGGGTCCGAACGGGTGAAGGTCACCCACAGGAAATTGTCCCAATTCGCGGCCGTGAAAGAGGCGTCGTCGGCCACGACAATGAGCGGAAACCCGTCCAGGCCCTGGACCTGCTCCAGATGACGGCAAAGAATCTCCAGGGCCGGGTCCTGGGTATCGCGGGCCTGGGCGTGGCCCGGGGCGGACAGGATCAGGATGCCCGGCGCGAAGAAGCGCGGCGAGTGGAAGCCGTCGGGCAGGGGCAGGCTGGCCGGCAGCGCGGTGGCCAGGGTCCGCTTGGGGCTTCCCGCCGCCGTCCAGAGAACTTTGGAGCCCTGGTTCAGGCTGATGCCGGAATAATCCAGGGTGTCCATGGTCGTGCGCGTGATGAAGTGCAGGTCCCGGGACAGGTCCAGGCGCTCCAGCACGTGGCGGAAGAACTCCGGCACATGATGGCAGGACAGGGTCGGATCGTCCTCCCGCGCGGCCAGGATCACGTATTTGGAGAGCGAGGTCTGGGTCGTGCCCAAAAGCGACATGCCGTTGGTGATCAATTCCTGGGGCTGACGCTCGCCCGCGTAGGGCACGTAACGCTCGCTGCCCACGGCCAGAAGAAGCGGATGCACCCCGGCCGCGTCCACGGCATGGACCTCGTGCACCCCGCCGAAGACCTGCGGGACCAGATCGGCCGTGAGTTCGTGAATGAAGGCCCCGAACATGGTGTCTTCCTGTGGCGGCCGGCCCACGGTGGTGAAGGGCCAGATGGCGTCGGGCCGATGCAAAACCTCGTCCACCCGCATGACCGGGAAGTCGTGAGCCAGGCTGTAGTAGCCGAGGTGATCCCCGAAGGGGCCTTCGGGCTTCTGGCGTCTGGGGTCGATGTGGCCCCGGATGCAGAAATCCGCCTCGGCCAGGACCGGCAGCCCGCCGGGCCGCTGGATCATGGGGATGCGATGCCCGCCCAGGGCGCCGGCGAACAATATCTCGGCGATACCCTCGGGCAGGGGCATGATGGCGGCCAGGGTCATGGCCGGCGGCCCGCCGACAAAGATGTTGACCGGCAGGGTCTCGCCGCGGGCGATGGCCTCGGCGTGGTGGTACCCGATGCCGCGATGGATCTGGTAGTGCAGGCCCACTTCGCGGTCCGGCTCAAAGGCGTTACCGGAGAGTTGGATGCGGTACATGCCCAGGTTGGAGCCCATATACCCGGGTTTGGCCGGGCTCTCGGTGTAGACCAGGGGCAGGGTCACGTAGGCCCCGCCGTCCATGGGCCAGGAGACCAGTTGCGGCAGCTCCGAGATGCTCGTTTTGCCGTGCAGGATGGGGCCGTCCGACACGGTCTTGGGCAGGGTGTGCCAGCCGCCCAGGGCCAGCCCCGGCCAGGCCGAGGGCTTCTTCATGATCCCGGCCGGATCCGCCTTGGCCGCGAGCATGGCCTCCACACGGCGCAAGGTGGAGCGGAAGATGAATTTGGTCCGCTGCAACGTGCCGAAAATATTGGCAGCCATGGGAAAACGGGTGCCCTTCACGTTGGTGAAGAGCAAAGCCGGCCCGCCGGCCTGGAACACCCGGCGCTGGATGGCGCCGACCTCCAGATACGGGTCCACCAAGGTATCGATGCGGACCAGTTGCTTGGCCCGTTCCAGGTCGTCGAGACAGGACTTCAGATTACGATGGATCATGCGCACTCCGCTGGTTGGATGAGCATGTTCTAGGCAAGAGGGAAACGTTTGTCATCTCTTGCCACCTTCTGGACCGCGACGGCAGTCTGGGCTATCTCCCCGGAAACGCAGTGGTTACGGAGAACGCCATGCCCATCCCTGATTTTCAGACCATCATGCTGCCCATGCTCCGCCTGGCCGCCGATCACGACGAGCAGACCATGACCCAGGCGCGGGATGCCCTGGCCCGACATTTCGGGCTGACACCAGAGGAACTGGCCGTCAGACTCCCAAGCGGTCGCCAGACGACTTTCAGCAACCGCGTGGCCTGGGCCAAGGCCTATTTGACCATGGCCGACCTGCTCGCATCGCCCAGACGGGGTATTTTCCGCATCACGCCACACGGAGCACTCGTTCTACAGAACCCGCCAGAACGAGTGACAATCAAATACCTCGAACAGTGTCCCTCGTTTATGCAGCTTCGCCAGCCTTCAAACAAAACCGCGCCTGAAGAACAATCACCAGTTGTCCACAGCGATACACCCGAAGAACTCCTCGAAACCGCCTATCAGCAGTTGCGCGGAGAACTCGCAGCGACCCTGCTGCAGCACATCAAGGACAACTCCTGGGCTTTTTTCGAGCAACTGGTCGTGAATCTGCTGGTGGCCATGGGCTACGGCGGGACAGTCAAGGATGCGGGACATGCCACACGGAAAACGGGAGATGAAGGCATCGACGGCATCATCAAGCAGGATCGGTTGGGGCTGGATACGATCTATCTGCAGGCCAAGAAATGGGACAGCTCGGTGGGTCGGCCGGAAATCCAAAAATTCGTCGGCGCACTGCATGGTCAGCGGGCCAGAAAAGGCATCTTCATCACCACCGGACGTTTTTCCAATGAAGCAACGGAGTACGCCCGCCACATCGATCCCAAGGTAGTGCTCATTGACGGCGAAGAGCTGACCCAGCTGATGATCGACTATAACATCGGCGTGAGTCCGGTGGTTTCATCCCGCCTCACCACGATGGCGTGCCCGAACTCATGGGGGATCTGGAGAAATTCTGGCACAATGAGGAAATCCTGGTTCCTCATCTGATTCGCGTAGCCATCAGCCACTACCAGTTCGAAACCATCCACCCCTTTCTAGACGGCAACGGCCGTATCGGCCGGCTGTTGATTCCGCTGTATCTTGTCAGCAAGGATCTATTGGCCAAGCCGTCCCTTTATCTCTCTGACTTCTTTGAACAAAATCGATCCAGCTATTACGACGCCTTGATGAAGGTCCGCACCAGCAATGACCTCATTCATTGGGTGCGTTTCTTCCTGAATGGTGTCGCCAAGACGGCAACCAAAGGCAGGGATGTTTTTCGCCAGATTCTGACGCTGCGAACTGAGGCAGAACACGCGATCATGGATTTGGGGAAACGGGCGCCAACCGCTCGTCAGGCTCTCAATGTTCTGTATTGCCAACCAGTTCTTGCCGCCGCGGACCTGGAAAAATCGCTGAAAATCACCACTCCAACCGCCAACAGGCTCATCAAATCACTGCTGGAGAAACAAATTCTCGTTGAAATGACGGGTCAACAGCGTGGCCGGATTTATGCCTTTGAACGTTACCTTAACCTGTTCCTTAGTTAAAGAAAACGACTTTCCTTTAACTAATCGAGACTCTACGTTAAAGAAGCAGGACTAATCTCGCTCCCCAAAGTCAACACAAAGGCTGGCCAGACCAAGCGGGACAGCGTGTCACGTCTCGAACCATTTGCAGCATGAAGACGGCGCAGGGACGGCCCATGGGACGCGGCTGCAGCCGGAGGCGTTATTTCAGTTGTAGAAGCGGATCTGCACGTTGGGGTTCTGGCGCCACTGGTCGAATTTCTTTCTGAGCCAGCGTTTGAACATGTTGCGCGTCACAGGCAGCAGGATGAGGAGTCCGCAGAGGTCCGTCAGGAACCCGGGCATGAGCAGAGTCATGCCGGCCAGGAAGATGAGCAGGCCGTCGAGCAGTTCCTCGGCGGGCATGAAGCCCTGGGCCAGGTTCTCCTGGATGCGCATCATCACGGCCAGACCCTGCATGCGCGCCAGATGCGCTCCGGCCAGAGCCGTCAGGATTACCAAACCCACGGTCGGCCACAAACCAATGACATCGCCCACGCTGACCAGGACATAGATTTCGGCCACGGGCACCAGGGCGAAGAGAAAAAAAAGTTTGCCGAACATCAAGACTCCTGCCCGACCAGCTGATCCACGGTCTCGCGGTCGCGCAGGCCCAGGAAATAAAGCACGCCGTCCAGGCCGACATTGGAGATGGCCTGACCCGCGCCCTGCCGGACCACGGGTTTGGCGTGGAAGGCAATGCCCAGGCCGGCCACGTCGAGCATGGGCAGGTCGTTGGCCCCGTCGCCCACGGCAATGACCTGGGACAGGGAAATGTTTTCCCTGGCCGCGATTTCCTTCAGGAGCCGCGCCTTGCCCGGCCCGTCGACAATCTCGCCGACCAGACCGCCGGTCAACACGCCGTCCGCGATCTCCAGCTCATTGGCGAACACGTAGTCGATGCCCAGACGGTCCTGCAGGCGCCGGCCGAAATAATTGAACCCGCCGGACAGGATGGCGATGGTGTACCCCAGGCTTTTGAGCGTGCGGATGAGGCGCTCGGCGCCCTCGGTCATGGGCAGGGTCGCGGCCACGTCCAGGAGCACGGATTCGGGCAGGCCCTTGAGCAGCCCCACTCGCTTGCGCAGGCTTTGGGAAAAATCCAGCTCCCCGCGCATGGCCGCCTCGGTGATGGCCGAGACCTCCCCGCCCACTCCGGCCCGCTTGGCCAGTTCGTCGATGACCTCGGCCTGGATCAGGGTCGAGTCCATGTCGAAGCAGACCAGCCGGCGGATGCGGCGGAAAGCGTTGTCCTCCTGAAAGCCGATGTCGATGCCCTGGTCCCGGGACAAATCCAGAAAGGAGGCGCGCATGGCCGAAATGTCGGCGGGCGTGCCGCGCACGGAAAACTCCACGCAGGCCCGGGGCATGGCCGGAGGGTTGGCCAGGGAGCGTCGGCCCGAAAGCCGGGTGATGCCGTCGATGCTCAGTCCGTTGTCCGTGACCACCCGGGCCAGGCGCTCCAGGTTTTCGGCCGTGACGGTGCGGCCCAAGAGCGTCACGATGTGACGCTTGCGGCCCTGCATGCCGACCCAGCTTTCGTAGTCGACTTCGGAAATGGGCGAAAATTTGAGGTTGAGGCCGTGGTTGTGCGCCCAGAAGAGCAGATCCTTGATCACGGGCGAGGATTCGCTCTCCCGGGGAACCTCCACGAGCACGCCCAGGGACAAGTCGTTGTGGATGACGGACTGACAGATGTCGAGGATGGTCACCCGCGAGGCGGCCAGCTGGCCCATGATTCCGGCCAAGAGGCAGTCACGGTCCGTGCCGGAGATTTGGATGAGAATGATTTCGCGCATGACGTTACCTAGTGCAGAAGATTCCACAACCGGATGGCGGCCCATTCCAGCACCACGGCCGGATTGGCCCCCACGTCCAGGCTTTCCAGGGCATTTTCGACAATGACGCCGGCCTGACGCACGGCCACGACGTCCAGACGCGCGGCCAGCAGGCGGGCCAGGTCCGTCAGGGGATTGCCGTACCCGGCCTGGACCAGGGCGCGCTGCACCTCGCGCAGCACGGCGTTGCCCAGCCGGGCGTCGACGCTGCCCTTGCGGCTGGTCCGCTCCAGCCATTCGCCCCGCCCGGTCTGGATGAACTCGGCCAAGGCATGGGTCCAGTCCCGCAGGCCTTCGTCTTCCTGCTCCTGACGGGGCCAGCCCAGGGTCAGCACGAAGCTGCGCGAAACCAGGGTCTGCAGCAGGATCTCCCTGCTCGGCGCCAGGAGGACAAAAACATTGCCCGGCCTGGGTTCTTCCAGGGACTTGAGCAGGGCGTTGGCCGCCGCGTCGCCCAGGGCCTGGGCCTCGGCCAGGATGATGACCCGGGGGCCGCGGCCCGCGGGCGGATCGCCGAGCACGGCGCGGACCTCGCGCACGGTGTCGATACTGATGCTTCCCTCGCCTCCGTTCAGGACGATGAGATCGCGGTTGGCGTCGTCGGCGATCTGCCGGCAGGTCCGGCATGTCCCGCAGGGCGGCGCGGCCTCGGCGCACATCAGCCGGGCGGCCCAGAACAGACCCAGGGCCAGTCGCGCCTGGGCGGTCCCGCCCTCAAGCAGCAGGGACCTGGGCGGCGAAGCGGCCAGGCGGTCCAGAAATCCCGCGACGCGGGGCTGGCCGGAAAGGGTGGTCTGCCAGGGTGAGGCCATGGGAAGCACGGGAGCCAGGGCCGCGCCTAGCGCAGCACGGTCTGGGCCCGGTCCGGACCCACGGACACGATGGAAACCGGGATGCCCAGGCATTCCTCGATGCGGGCGACATAGTCGCGGGTGGCCCGGGGCAGCTCCGCCCATGTCCGGCAGCCGGAGATATCCTCCTTCCAGCCGGGCATGGATTCGTAGACCGGCTCCACATGGGCCATGCCGTTCTCCTCCTGGGGAGGATAGGCGACTTCGGAACCCTTGTAGCGGTAGGCCACGCAGATTTTCAGCTCGTCCAGACCGCCCAGGACGTCGAGCTTGGTCAGGGCGATTTCCGTGGGGCCGTTCAGGCGCTGGGATTCGCGCAGCACGACCATGTCCAGCCAGCCGCAGCGGCGCTTGCGGCCCGTGGTGGCCCCGAATTCGGCGCCCTTTTCCTGCATGTAGGCTCCGGGTCCGCCGGCCAATTCCGTGGGAAAGGGCCCCGCGCCCACGCGGGTGGTGTAGGCTTTGACGATGGCCACGATGCGGTCGAGCATGCGCGGCGAGCAGCCCGAGCCGGCCGAGGCGTTGCCGGACACGGTGTTGGACGAGGTCACGAAAGGATAGGTGCCGTGGTCGATGTCCAGATGGGTGCCCTGGGCGCCCTCGAAGAGCACGCCCGCCTGCGCGCACTCCTGGATGGCCGTGGACACGTCGCCCAGATAGGAAACCAGACGCCGGGCCACGGGCAGCAGTTCGGCGAAGACCTGCCGCGCGGACAGGGCCTCCTGGCCGTAAAGGCCCGTGAGAAGAGCGTTTTTCTCCACCAGGGCCTTTTCGATCTTGCGCAGCAACAGAGGTTCGTCGGCCAGATCCGCAGCGCGGATGCCGATGCGCGCGACCTTGTCCTCGTAGCACGGCCCGATGCCCCGGCCCGTGGTCCCGATCTTGTCGGACCCGCTCTTGAAATTTTCCCGCGCCCCGTCGATGGCCCGATGATACGGCATGATGAGATGGGCCTTCTTGCTGATCATGATCCGCGCCGGGCTGACGTCGATGTCCGAAGCGGCGAGCTTGTCCATTTCCTGGCAAAACACGAAGGGGTCCAGAACCACGCCGTTGCCGATCAGGCACTTCTTGCCCGGATGCAGGATGCCGGAGGGAATGAGATGCAAAATGGTCTGCTTGCCGTTCACCACCAGGGTGTGTCCGGCATTGTTTCCGCCCTGAAAGCGCACGATGGCGGCCACGTCCGTGGTCAGCAGATCAACGATCTTGCCCTTTCCTTCATCGCCCCACTGGGCGCCCATGACAACAATATTGGCCATGAAACCGATCTCCTCGTCTTGATGTCTCGTCTGATGTGGTGGCCGTCTGCGCAATGGCAAATGGCTCCCTTCTTTACGGGCTGCCCGGCACCGTGTCAATTTGCATAATCGATTGCAACCCGGAGGCTCACGGCTGGCCGGGGCGTGCCCGGCACGGGATTTGCCGTCCCGGGCACGCCTGTGCTAGGGGCTCTTGGATTCGAACGGCCCAGTCCGTCACACGCCGGGAACAATTTCCCCACGGAGCAATAATCATGAGCGATCTCAAGAAGATGTATCATACCTTGAACCGGGATTCCTTCCCGGCCGACCTGACCCTGACAATCGGAGAACAGACCATCCGCTTTGCCAAGAAAACCTGGAACATCGGCGGCGAGGAGATGGGTCTGCGCTACGGCGAAAATCCGGACCAGCCCGCGGCCCTCTACGAGGTCGTGGAAAGCAGCTTCGCCATGGACGGAGTGGCCTTCCAGCAGGGCCAGCACAAGCTGGTCTCAAGCCTGACCGAGGAGAACCTGATCCAGTCCGGCAAGCATCCGGGCAAGATCAACCTGACCGACGTGGACAACGGCATCAACATGCTGCAGTACCTGACGGCCAAGCCGGCGGCCATCATCCTCAAGCACAACAACCCCTGCGGCGCGGCCTGGTCCGCCGAAGGGCTGTACCACGCCCTGACCCGGGCCTTTGCCTCGGACCGCATCGCGGCCTTCGGCGGCACCATCGTGGTCAACCGCACCCTGGATCAGGGTTGCGCGGAGTTCATCAACGCCAGCTTTTTCGAGGTCATCGCGGCGCCAGACTTCACGAAGGAGGCCCTGGCCGTGCTGACCGCCAAGAAGAACCTTCGCATCATCCGCATCCCGGCCCTGGCCCGGCTCGAAGACATGGTCGGCACGCCGTTTCTGGACATCAAGTCCCTGGCCGACGGCGGCCTCGTCATCCAGGCCTCCTTCCGCAACCGCATCCTGTCCACCAGCGACTTCCTGCCCGCCGAAACGACCAAGGACGGCACGACCTTCCTGGCCCGCAAACCCAACGCCCGCGAGGCCGACGACCTGCTCTTCGCCTGGGCCGTGGAAGCCGGCGTGACATCCAACTCCATCATCTTCGCCCGCGACGGGGCCACTGTGTCCATCGGCACGGGCGAACAGGACCGGGTCGGCTGCGTGGAGCTGACCATTCAGAAAGCCTACACCAAGTACGCCGACAAGCTGGCCTTCGAACGCCACAAGCTGTCCCTGTACGAACTGAAGCAGAAGGCCGAAAAGGACACGGAACTGGCCGCGTCCCTGGCGGAAATCCTGGCCCGGACCGATGCGGACAAGGGCGGACTGCCCGGCACGGTGCTCGTTTCGGACGGCTTCTTTCCCTTCCGGGACGGAGTGGATCTGGCCATTGCCCAGGGCGTGACCGCCATCGCCCAGCCCGGAGGGTCCATTCGCGACGGGGAAATCATCCAGGCCGTGAACGAGGCCACGCCCCAGGTGGCCATGGTCTTCACCGGCCAACGCTCTTTCAAACACTAGAAACGCGGCCCCGACGGGCCGCTCACCCGGGTCGGCTTGTCCGGTCCACGCGCCTCGCGCATAAGGCCTTCCATGTCCATCGCTCCCACCCCGCAGCCCGGATGCATCATCGAGTTCCTTCAGGACAACCAGCCTGTCACGGCCTGGATTCTGGACGTCCAGGGTCCCCGTCTGCGGGTCTTCACCGCCGGCCAGAGGGAGATGAAGCTGCCCCTGTCCCGGGCTCTGCCCTGGCTCGGACCGCAATGCAACCCGGCCGCCAGTCGCCAGGAAATGCTCGATCTCCTGCGCACCCACCACGCCCGCCGCGAACGCCTGGCCGAGGCCGTGGACGCCCTGGAAATCTGGGATCTGGCCCAGGGCGAGGTGGACGAGGCCGAAATCGACTGGTTCGCGAGCCTGGTGTTCGAGGACGTCTCGCCCGACCAACTGGCCGCCCTGGGCCGCAAGCTTCTGCAGACCAAGACCCATTTCCGCTTCTCCCCGCCCGCCTTCGAGATCCATGCCCGGGACGCGGTCGAACGCCGCCAGGAAGAAATGCACAGGGCCCAGGAACGCGAACGTCTGGTGGGCTTCGGACAGGTCTTTTTGCGCGCCCTGTGGGACATCTTCTGCAACCGCAAAAATTCCCTGCCCGAACCCGACAGCGAGCAGGCCGAACGCATCAGGAATCTGCTCATGACCCGCATCGCCACCCCCGACGACCGGGATTCGGACAGTCTGTGGAAAACCATGAGCCAGGGGCTGCCCGACGAGCCCTTCCTGCCCCTGTATCTCGCCCAGGCCTGGGGCATCGTGCCGCCGCACTTCAATTTTCATCTGGCCCGGGCCGGGTACGACTGGGAGTCGGACTGGGCCGCGGAGCACGCCGAGGCCATCGCCGCCATCAAAGAACGCGTCCTGGCGGGCAAAACCCTTTCCGTGGCCGAGATCGTGACCATCGATTCGGCCAGCACCCGGGACATTGACGACGGCTTCGCCCTGGAGCGGACCGACGACGGCTTCCGCTTGCGCCAGGCCCTGGCCTGCCCGGCCCTGGGCTGGGAGTTCGGCTCGGCCCTGGACAAGGCCGTACAGCACCGCTTCAGCTCGCTCTATCTGCCCGAGGGCACGAGCCACATGCTCCCCGAAGCCCTGGGCACGGAATTCTTCAGTCTCTGCGCCGGACAGGACCGCCCGGCCCTGGTCATCACCTTTGACCTGGACCTGGACGGCGTGGTCCGCTCCGTGATTCCTGACATCGCATGGGTGCGGGTGGCAGCCAATCTGACCTACGCCCGGGTGGAGGAAGACATCGCCTCCGGCCGGGAGAAGATGCTCGTCCTGGCCCGGGACCTGGCCGCCAGGTTGCGCCAACACCGCATCCAGGAACACGCGGTGATCATGGACCAGCCCGACCCGCGCATCCAACTGTGCGGCGATGCGGCCCGGCCCGAAGTGCAGGTCTGCCAGACCGAGCCCACGCCCGAGGCCCAGATGATCGTGTCCGAATTCATGATCCTGGCCAACAAGGCCATGGGCGCCTGGGCTCTGGAAACAGGCACGGCGCTGTTGTTCCGCACACAGAACATCACGCTTCCGGCCGAAAGCGCCGGGGTCTGGAACCAGCCCACGGACATCTACCGCATCATCAACAACATGGGCCCGTCCATCCTGGAGTGCGAGCCCAAGCGCCACGCCACCATCGGAGCCAGGGCCTACGCGCCCGTGACCTCGCCGCTGCGGCGCTATTCGGACTTCGTCAACATGGCCCAGATCCTGGCCAGACTGACGGGCCAGGGCCGGCTCCTGGACCAGGCCGCCCTGGAGTCCCTGCTCCCGGTATTGTCGGGACGGGCCGAAATGGTCGGCCAAGTCCAGCGCATGCGCCCCAGATACTGGAAATACGAGTATTTCCGGCAAAATCACAAAAAAATGCGCTGGTCCGGCGTCATCGTCGATCCCGGTTCCGTGCTGGTCACCATCGCCCTGCCGGACATGCAGATGTTCCTCAAAGCTCCGCGCAAGATCTTCGGAGACAAGATCCGCCTCGGGCAGCGCTTTGCCATCCGCATCGGCAAGGTCGATCCCCTGGCCAACGAAATCAAGATCGCCGAGGCCTGGGAAGAGGAATGAACTTGTCCGGCCACCTGTTTTCACATAGGATCCACACGCATAACCCCATCCAATCCGTTCCGGATCAAGGAGATATACCATGGTGACACTGTTCTGGCTGGCGATCAGCTATCTTCTGGGTTCCATGCCCTTCGGCCTGATCATTTCCAAGACCTGCTGCGACATCGACCCCCGCCAGCAGGGCAGCGGCAACATTGGCGCAACCAACGTCGGCCGGGTGTGCGGCAAGAGATACGGCGCCCTGACCCTGGCCCTGGACATACTCAAAGGTTTCGTGCCGGTACTGCTGGCCGGCAGCTTTTCCGATTCCTTCTTCTTCCTGACCCTGGTCGCCACGGCCGCAGTGTGCGGACACATGTTCTCCGTGTTCCTGCACGGCCAGGGCGGCAAGGGCGTGGCCACCTGGGTCGGCGCCTTCGCGGCCATCTCCCTGTCGGGCACGGTCCTCTGCGGCCTGGCCTTCCTGGCCGCTCTGTACCTCTTCAACTACGTGTCCCTGGCCTCCCTGGCCATGGTCGCCCTCATGCCCGTGGTTCTCTTGTTCCAGGGCATGTTTGGAGCCATTCCCCTGGCGCTGGTGCTCATGGGCCTCATCTTCTGGAAGCACGCGGACAACATCGCGCGCCTCATGGCCGGAACAGAGAACCCCTGGAAGAAATCGGAATAAGCGGGCTCAATCCATCGCATTGAATAGCGCGGCAGGTTTGAATCTGTCGCGCTTTTTTCATTTTGAGCAGGGACTAGAGCAGGGATTTGACGCGCTCGACCAGGGGCCCCAGGGTCGAGCGGTCGAGGGCCGAGATGAAGACCGCCTCGGGATGGACAAAGGCCAGGGCCTCGCGGGTTTCGTCCGAAACACGGTCGACCTTGTTCAGGGCCAGGACACGGGGAATGACGTCGATGGACAGCTCGCGCAGGATGGAGTCGACGGCTTCGAGCTGGGTCTCCATCTCCGGGTGGGAAGCGTCGGCCACGTGGATTAGAAGGTCGGCGCTTTTCAGTTCCTCCAGGGTGGCCATGAAGGCCTCCCGCAAATCCGCCGGCAGATGGCGGATGAAGCCTACCGTGTCGGTCAGGATGATCTCGCGGTCCTCGGGAAAACGCAGCCGGCGGCTGGTCGGGTCCAGGGTGGCGAAAAGCTTGTTCTCGGCCAGCACGTCGCTCTTGGTCAGGGTGTTCAGCAGCGTGGACTTGCCCGCGTTGGTGTAGCCCACCAGGGAGACGATGGGCAGCCCGGCCTTGTCGCGGCGGCTGCGCGTGGCCTCGCGGTGCTTGCGCACGCTGCCAAGCTCTGTCTTGAGCTGGCCGATACGGTCGCGGATCTTGCGGCGGTCCATCTCCAGCCTCGTCTCGCCCGGCCCGCGGCCGCCGATGCCGCCGGTCAGACGGCTCAGGGCGCGGTTCTGGCCGACCAGACGCGGCATCATGTACTTGAGCTGGGCCATTTCCACCTGCAGCTTGCCCTCCCGGGTCTGGGCGTGCTGGGCAAAGATGTCCAGGATGAGCTGAGTGCGGTCCAGCACCTTGCGCTCGGTGATCTGGCTCAGATTGCGCTGCTGGGTGGGCGTCAGTTCCTGGTCGAAAACCAGGGTGGCCGCGTTCTTCTGCAAGGCCATGACCTCCAGTTCGGCCAGCTTGCCCTTGCCCAGAATGAGTTTGGGATTGACCCGGGAAACCCGCTGCACCACCGTGCCCGCCACGTCGAGGCCGGCCGTGGCCGCCAGTTCGGCCAGCTCGGCCAGGGACCGCTCCTGCGCGCCCTTGGGCTCTGAACTCACGCTGATCAAAATAGCCGCGCCCTCCCGGGCCGCGGAAACCACGCTCTGACCCGTGCGGGCCAACTCGTCCTCCAGGGCGCGGACGCTGCCTCCGAAATCAAAATCCACCTCGTCCCAGATCATGGCCGGATGCACCAGATAGGGCTGTTCGTCCGCGTTGGGCGGCAGCAGATGGGCGATCTGGCAGGTCCGGGGCGCACCATCGGAAGACACGGTCAGGACACAGACCGCGTCCAGGCGCAGGAAGGCCATGTCCATGAGGTCTTCCTGGGTCAGCAGGGAGCCGTCGAGATGGGTGTGCAGCAGGCGCAGGCCGGACAGACGCGAGTCGGCCTGACGGTGACGGGAAAGTTCGGGGATGAAAATGCCGTCGGGTTCGCCGACGATGACCATGACCGGCACGCCCTTGCGGTTGATCATGACACCCAGCTGGCGGCCGATGCCGCGGCTGAGCAAGGCCAGTTCGCGGCCCTGGTCAGGGGTGAACCCGCCCCGGTCGGGAAAACGCCGGCTGTACAGACGGGAGACGGCCGTTACCTGGCTGGGCTTCAGGCCCGTGATGTTGCCGAGAGGTTTGGAAGCGATGGTTTTCTCCGGTGAGTCCCTGCCGCTCCGGTCAGGAACGGCTCAGGTACTCGGTGATCATGCGGTCGTAGTCAGCGGTCTGGGCGAACGTCGCCACGGCCATGCGCCGGCGGAAGGCCAGAGGTAGGGCTCCACCGTTGTCCCGCATCTCGGCCATGCATTCGGCGTAATGGGAGGGGTCGGGAATGACGGCCACGGAGTGAAAATTCTTGGCCGAGGCCCGCAACATGGTCGGCCCGCCGATGTCGATCTGCTCAACGGCCTGCCGGTCCTCCAGGGTCTGGCGCACGGCTTCGGCGAAATTGTAGAGATTGACGCAGATGAGGTCGAAGGGCGCCAAGCGCAGATCCTTCAGCGTCTGCATGTGCTTGGAGTCATCCTTGTCCGCCAAGATTCCGGCATGCACGTGGGGATGCAACGTCTTGACCCGACCGCCCAGAATCTCCGGGAAACCTGTCACATCGCTGACGGAGCGCACCTTCAGTCCCGCCTGCAGAAGCTTCTTGCGCGTGCCACCCGTGGAAATAAGCTCCACGCCCTGTTCCTGCAGAAATCGGGCGAATTCCTCCAGCCCGGTCTTGTCGGTGACGCTCAAAATGGCCCGTCGGATCGGCAGCATGTCCATGGCTTGTCCTCTCTCAGATGAATGTTCGCCGTGCACTGCCAGCTTTGCAACCAATATGCAAGAACGCCAAAAGGCCGGACCGCGGGACACCGCGGCCCGACCTGCCTTCGGGAAGGGGAACCGGACCGGATCAGAGCTGGGAAAGAAGTTCGGCGGCCGGCGCGTAGGCCGGGTCCATTTCCAGGAGCTGCCGCAGATGGACCTTGGCCTCGGCGGGACGGCCGCAGGCGGCCAGACAGCCACCCAGGGCAAAGCGCACCTCGTTCTTGTCCGGGGCGAGTTCCAGATACTGCAACAGGGGCGCGATGGCCTCGACCGTGCGACCGAGCATGTGGGCGGCCTGAACCAGGCCGAACAGGGCCACTAAGTTCTCGGGATTCTGGGCCAACGCCTTGGCAAACAGGTCAAAAGCCTCGTCATGGCGGCCCTGCTGGGCGCTGATGAGGGCGATCCCGGCCAGGGACTTGTCCGAGGACGCGATATCGTCGGCCTTGCGGTACAGGGCCATGGCCTGCTGCAGGTCGCCGCGCTGCACGGCGATGGTGGCCAGGCCGAGATATGGGTCCGGGTGCACGCCATTGCTCCCCACGGCCTTCTGGTAGTAGCTCTCGGCCTTGTCCAGCTCGCCCATGAAAAGATAGCACTCGCCCAATTCCTTGTTGATTTCATAATCCAGATGCGAACTCATGGTTCCTCCTTCGTGATCGACGGGTCTCGTCCGGGTAATTGTGTCCAGTGCAGACAAAGCAACATTGATGCCATGTCGCAAGCGCCCCCGCCAGCGGCACCCACCGATTCCATTTTACACCCCAACACCGCTGAATATTGAAAGAATCACGTCATATTCCAATCTGGAATGGTCATTGCAATCCTGCCCTCGTCAGCATCCCGGCTCAGGACGGAACAAAACGTCAAATGCCGCTGCGACAAGGGGTTATCGCATGAAAAGCATGTTTCCAGATCACGTCGACCTGACGGCCAAAGTGATGGATTTTCAGCTCCAGCGTCAAAACATCGTCAGCGCCAACCTGGCCAACATCAATACGCCCGGCTACAAGGCGCGCCGTTTGGAGTTCGAGAAAGACCTCCAGACCGCCATGGGCCTGTCCGAAGCAGGAGCCGTGGCCCGGACCCACCCGGACCACCTGCCCGCCCCCTTTGCGGCGGACAACGCCGAAGCCAGCGTGACCCGTTCCCTGACGCCTCGGGTCGTGCAGGGCGTGGACAACGTGGACCTGGACACGGAGATGGCGGCCATGGCCAAGAACAACCTGCTCTACAATACTCTGGCCACGGTCATGTCCAAGAATTTCGCGGGCCTGAAGCAGATCATTCAGGATGGAGGCAAATAATGGACTTCATGACAGCCATCGACGTCGGAGCCTCGGCCCTCAAGGCCGAACGCACCCATCTCAACGTCATTTCCATGAACCTGGCCAACGCCAAGACGACCAAGACCGCGGATGGTGGACCGTACCGTCGCAAAGAGGTCGTCTTCAAGGAAACCGGCATGGACAGTCCCTTTGCCAAGGCCATGAATTCGGCCTTGGACGAAGAGGTCAAGGGCGTGCGTGTCGAATCCATCCAGAACGACCAGCGGCCCCTGAAAAAAGTCTACGAGCCTGGCCACCCGGACGCCGACAAGGAAGGCTATGTCAGCTATCCGGACATCAACGTGGTGGAAGAAATGACCAACATGCTCTCGGCCATGCGCGCGTACGAGGCCAATGTTTCGACCATCACCACGTCCAAGAGCATGTTTTCCAAGGCTCTTGAGATAGGCCGCTAGGCCGGGCCGCTAGGCCTGGACGCTAGCCCAGGCCGGTAGATCGGGACGCGCCGTCCCGGCTGACTGAAAAGGTTGCAACCCCGCCCCTTGCTGGGCGGGAGAGGAGGTTATCCCATGGCAGTGTCACCCTTGGCCCTCAAGGCCTACTCGGCGGCCAACGAAATCCTGAAGTCCAGGGCCCTTGACGACAAGAGCGCTGGAACCAAAGAAGCGACCAAGTCCTTTGCCGCGACCATCGAAGAGTCCCTGAGCAAGGTCAACGAGATGCAGGAGGACAAGTCGCGCATGATCGAGGAGTTTGCCACCGGCAAGAGCCAGAACGTGCATGAACTGATGATCTCCCTGCAAAAAGCCGGACTGGCCATGGACATGACCGCGGCCGTGCGCAACAAGGTCATGCAGGCCTATCAGGAACTCATGCGCATGCAGTTCTGATCCGTAGTAACCACGAGGACCGATCATGCCCCCATTTCTGCAGAACACTCTCGCCAAGGCCACGGGCTTTTGGGCGGACAAATCCCTGGCTCAGCGCATTCTCCTGGCCGGCCTGATGGTTTCCGTCCTGGTCGCCTTTTTCGGGTTCATCTTCTGGCTGAACCGAGCCGACTACAAAGTCCTCTACAGCCAACTCTACCAGGAAGACGCGTCCAGCGTGATCGCCTTTCTGAAGAAGGAAAAGATTCCTTACGAGATCACGGAATCCGGGACCACCATTCTCGTCCCTGCGGACCAGGTCTACGAGGCCCGCCTCAAGCTCGCGGGGGAAGGCTCCCTGCATGGCCAGGGCATCGGCTTTGAACTGTTTGACGAGAACAAGATCGGACAGACCAATTTCGTACAAGGCATCAACTACCAGCGCGCCCTGCAGGGCGAACTGTCGCGGACCATCTCCGAACTGCCCGAGGTGGACAACACGCGCGTGCATCTGGTCATGCCCAGCAAAAGCCTCTTTGTCGAAGAACAGGCCCCGCCTTCGGCAGCCATCATGATCAAGCTCAAGGGCGGACGCACCCTGTCTACCCAGCAGGTCCAGGCCATTGTCAACCTGGTCTCCACCAGCGTCGAAGGCCTCGACGCCGATCACGTCACCGTGGCCGACAGCCGGGGCAAGGTCCTTTATGAGCCCAAATCAGACAAGGACATGACGGGCATGACCTCGACCCAGCTTGAATATCAGGCGGGCATGCAGCGCGCCTTCGAGCAGCGCATCGAACAGCTCCTCGTTCCCATTGTCGGTCCCGGCCGAGTCATCGCACGCGTCAACGCCGACCTGGACTTCAACCGCACGACCATCCGCAAGGAAATCTTCGATCCCAAGTCGGCAGTGGTCCGCAGCGAAGTCAAGAACGAGGAGGAAAGCACGGGTTCGGCCAACGTCGACGGAGGTAACCCCGACCCCAACTACCAGGGCGGGAACGACCGCACGGCATCGGGCACTTCCCAGGCCAGCACGCGGACCTCCTCGACCACGAATTTCGACATCAACAAGGAAGAACAGCAGATCGTGTCCCAGGTCGGGAGCATCAAACGCCTGAGCGTCGCGGTCCTGGTCGATGGCAAGTACACGGCCCAGGCTGACGGAACCCAGACCTTCGAGCCCCTGGCAGCGGACCAGGTCGCCCAGATCCGCCAGTTGGCCCAGCGGGCCGTGGGCTTCGACGAGAACCGCGGAGATGCCATCGAGGTCTCCTCCATCGCCTTCGGGGAACCGGTCGGGGCCGAACAGCAGCCCCTGCTTGACGTGGCCTCGCGGTATTTCCAGCTTCTGGGCAAACCGCTCTTGAACACCCTGGTCATCCTGCTCTTCCTGCTCTTGGTGGCCCGCCCCGTGGTTCTGGCCCTGATCCGGCCCAAGGTCGCGGAACCCACTACCGTGCGCACTTCCGATGAACTGGGCGCGGCTCAGGAGCTCATGGCCCTGACCGAAGGGTTGAGCGAAGAGGATCTTGCGGCCGTGGACGCGGTCAAACGCATTGAAAACGCCAAGCATTTGGCGCAGCAACTGGTCGAGCAGAACATGGACCAGGCGGTCATGATCATGCGCCAGTGGCTGACCCAGGGAGAAGCATAGATGGCTACGTCCAAGCTGACCGGCCCCCAGAAAACGGCCATTCTCATTCTGGCCCTGGGAGACGCCTTTGCCTCGGAAGTCTTCAAGAAGTTCGAACGCACCGAGATCACGGCCGTGTCCCGGGCCATGTCCAAGCTCGACACCGTGAACAAGGAGCAGGCCGAGGAAGTGCTGCGGGAATTCAACCAGGCCATGACCATCGGCAAGGAAATGCTCTACGGCGGGCCCGAACAGGTCCGCAAGATGATCTCCTCCAACCTCGATTCGGACACGGCCCGCTACATTCTGGACGAACTGGATTTCGATTCGGGTTCAGCGCCCTTCAAGGAACTTGGCAACGTCAGCCCCAAGATCCTGGCCCAGATTCTTCGAAACGAGCACCCGCAGACCCTGGCCTTGATCCTTGGGCACCTGCCCCCGGAAAACGCCGGCGATTTGCTGGAGCACTTGAGTCCCGGAGTGCGGGCCGAGGTGCTCATCCGCCTGGCCAAGCTCGAAGCAGTGGCCGAGGAGATGCTCGTCGAGGTGGACCGCGTGCTCCAGAGCCAGCTCATCGCCATCGGCGGCAAGGAAGGCCGCAAGGTTGGCGGCGTCAGTTCCGTGGCGGAGATACTGAACGCCATCGATCGGGCCACGGAAGAAGAGATCATGGCCGACATCGAGGAAGAAAGCTCGCAACTGGCCGATGAAATCAAGCAACTCATGTTCGTCTT
>CAZPSN010000014.1:9793-35952 GCA_964589645.1 uncultured Desulfovibrionaceae bacterium | reverse complement strand
ACATCATGAAGGTCGACGACCGCGGCATCCGCGAAATCCTGAAGGAAATCAGCAACGAAGACCTGACCATGGCTTTGAAGACCGCCGGCGAGGAACTGCGCGAGAAGTTCTTCAAGAACCTCTCGGAGCGCGCCGGGAACATGATCCGCGAGGATCTCGAGATCATGGGGCCGGTCAAATTGTCCGAAGTCGAGGGTGCCCAGCAGAACATCGTCAAGCAGGTGCGCCGACTGGAGGCCGAGGGCCGCGTGGTCATCGCCGGCAGCGGAGGAGAGGTCCTTGTCTGAGCAAACACCGCCCCTGGGCCGGGTCATCCGCGGCCTGCACCCCGGCGACTATTCAGCGCTGAACACGCCCGCCTCCACGCCGTGGAACGGGGAAACCAAGGATCGCTACATGGAACAGGTCCGGGAGCGCGCGCATCAGATGGCCAGGGATATCCTGGCCCAGGCCCTGGCCGAGGCCGAACAGATCCGCCAGCAGGCCCGGGTCGAGGGCTTTGCCTCCGGCCAGAACGAGGCCAAAAGCCTGGCCCAGGCCGAAGCGGACAGGGTCGTGGCCTTTCTGGGCACCCTGCGCGACGAGTTGATGGCCGAAAAACAGCGCATCAGCGATGCGCACAAGCAAAGCCTCTTCCAGATCCTGCGCCTGGCCTTTGAAAAAACCCTTGGGGTCCTCCTCGACACGGACCGGGAGAGATCGCTACAGGTTCTTTTCGACGAGGCGGTCGGGCTCCTGCAAGCCCGCACCTGCGTCACCGTACATGTCAGCCCCGCGGACATGGATTTGGCCAAGACCCTGGTCGAACAAGCCCGGCAGGTTCGGCCGGACCTGCCGGAACTGCGTCTCTGTCAGGCCGTTGACCTGACCATGGGCGGGGTCCGCGTGGAAAGCGGGGACGGTTTGGTGGACAACGCCATAACTGCCCGCTTCGAGCAGGTCCGCATTATTCTGGATGGATATCAGGAACAGACATGACCGCGGATCTGGAAGGCACGCTGCACCTGTTGCGTGAATTGCATCCAGCCCACGCCTTCGGCAAGGTGACCAAGGTGGTGGGCCTGGTAGCCGAAGGCCGGGGCATCAAAGCCGCCCTGGGCTCGGTCTGTCAGCTCCTGCCCGATGAAAATGGCCGACAGGTCATCAACGCCGAAGTGGTTGGCTTTCGGGATGACGTCATGCTGCTCATGCCCTACGGGGAGATGCGCGGCATCCGCCCGGGCAGCCTGATCCGCAACACGAACACGCCACCGCACTTTCCCGTAGGCAACCGCTACCTCGGCCATGCCGTGGACGCCTTCGGTCAGCCCCTGGATCCCGGCACAATCATCCAGCCGGCACGCTATAACCCGCTGCACACCGATCCGCCCAATCCTTTGACACGACCGCGCATCACAGAACCTCTCGACGTGGGAGTCCGCGCCATCAACGGCCTCTTGACCCTGGGCAAGGGTCAGCGCATCGGCATCATGGCCGGCTCGGGGGTGGGCAAAAGCACGCTCATGGGCATGTTCGCCCGCTATACGGCGGCCGACGTCAATGTCATCGGCCTCATCGGTGAACGCGGGCGGGAAGTGCTTGATTTCATCGAAAAGGATCTGGGACCCGAAGGTCTGGCCCGGTCCGTGCTCGTCGTGGCCACCTCGGACCAGGGCCCGCTGGTGCGCATGCGCGCGGCCTACGCGGCCACGGCCATGGCCGAGTTTTTCCGCGACCAGGGCAAGGACGTGCTGCTCATGATGGATTCCGTGACCCGTTTCGCCATGGCCGCGCGCGAGGTGGGCCTCGCCGCAGGAGAGCCCCCGACCACCCGCGGCTATACGCCCACGGTCTTCTCCCATCTGCCCCGCCTGCTGGAGCGCGCCGGGAGATCGAACAAGGGCAGCATCACGGGCATATACACGGTGTTGGTGGAAGGAGACGATTTCAACGAGCCCGTGGCCGACGCTGTCCGCTCCATTCTGGACGGCCATATCGTCCTGACCCGCGAACTGGCCGACCAGGGGCATTATCCCTCCATCGACGTCCTGAAAAGCGTGAGCCGCCTTGCCTCCGACGTCACCCCCGCGCCCGTTCTGGCGGCCGGCCGGAACCTGGTGCGGCACCTGGCCACATTCAAACGGGTCGAGGACATGGTCAACATCGGGGCCTATGCCCCGGGCACCAATCCGGAAATTGACCAGGCCCTGGACATGATCCAACCCATCCGGGCCTTCCTGCAGCAGAACATCGACGAGCGATCGACTTTGAACGACGCCTTCGACGCCCTCCAGAAGCTCACCGCCCACCGCTCCGTGCGGCCCCGCACCTAGTCCACGGAGCCCCCGGCCACGCGCAGCACTTCCTCGTAGGTGGTCACGCCCCGCACGACCCGCTCCATGCCGTCATCCATGAGGGAACGCACGCCCTTGCTGCGCACCAAGGCGCGCAGGTCGGCCAGATCCACGTTCCTGCGGATGGCCTCCTTCACTTCCGTGTCATAGGGCAGAATCTCGAATATCCCGGTCCGGCCGTAATATCCAGTCTGCCGGCAATGGTCGCAGCCCCGGCCCCGCCACAATGCCTGGTCTTCGCCGACATAGGAATCCAGCCCCAGAGCCTTGATCTGGGCGTAATCCGGGGCGAACTGCACCTTGCACTGCGGGCAGATGTTGCGCACCAGGCGCTGGGCGATGCAGCCGATGACCGAGGCGTTGATCAGATAGGCGTCAAGACCGAGGTCCAAGAGACGCGTCAACGCCGAGCTGGCGTCGTTGGTGTGCAGGGTCGAAAGGACGATATGTCCGGTCAGGGCGGCCTGCACGGCCTGCTCGGCGGTTTCCAGATCGCGCATCTCGCCGATCATGACGATGTCGGGATCCTGACGCAGGATGTGACGCAGCATCTGCCCGAAGGTCACCCCGATCTTGGACTGGATGCCGATCTGGTTGAAATCGTCGACGACCATCTCGATGGGGTCTTCCAGGGTCACGACGTTGACCTGCGGATTGGCCAGAACCTTCAACGTGGAATAGAGGGTCGTCGATTTACCGCTGCCCGTGGGTCCCGTGACCAGAATGAGTCCGTAGGTGCTGCGCAGAAAACGGTCAAACGTCTCGAACTGGACCGGCAGCATGCCCAATTCCTCCAGATTCTTGAGGGTGCTGTCGCTGGACAAGAGGCGCAGGACCATCTTCTCGCCGAAGGCCACCGGAATGGTCGAAACGCGCACGTCCGTGGCCACGCCGCCCAGAACAAGTTGCACGCGGCCGTCCTGTGGCCTGCGCTTCTCGGAAATATCCAGCCTGCTCATGCCCTTCAGCCGGTTGATCATGGCCAGATGCACGGTCATGGGGAGGCGATGGAGGTCGTGCAGGATGCCGTCGATGCGAAACCGGACCAGGGAGTGGTCGCGCTTGGGCTCCATGTGGATGTCGCTGGCCCGCTCGCGCAGGGCCGAGCGCATCAGGTAGTCCACGGCCTTGATGATGTGCCGATGGGACTCGGGATCGGATTTCTCCGCGACCTTGACCCGGGCTTCGAGGTTGCCCATCTCGCTTGAGGACATGAATTCGACTTCGGCGGCCTGGATGGCGGTCCGGAACTGATAATAGTCGTCGATGAGGCGATTGATATCCTGGCGTGTGCTCAGGAAGACTCGGTATGGCAGGTCGCTGACCCGCTCCATGTCCTGCCACAGTTCGGGGCGGAAGGGGTTGAAGACCGCCAGTTCCAGTTCCCCGTCGCGGATCATGATCGGAACCAGGGTGTTCGTGCGCGCGAAGCTCTCGGATATGGTCTTGGTGGTCACTTCCATGTCCAGATCAAAGGGGTCCACGCGGCGGAATTCCAGTCCTTCGCGACGCGCCACGGCTTTGAGGATGACGTCCTCGGTGATCCTCGTTTCGGGATGACCGGGTTCCTTGGGCGCTTTGCGGACGTTGAAGCGGACCAGGCTGTCGAGGCCGCCCTCGCTTTCCAGGTCGATGGCGTTGCGTGCGGCATGATCGGTGATGATTCCGGCCTGGGCCTGGCTGATCTCTCCTTCCCCGACCAGGACATCTAGCAGATACCGCAGAGAATAGACGATCCGCTTGTTCTTGAGATTATTCATGCGCTCCCCTGTGCATGGCGATGATCCGTTCCACGATCCCCGTTGTCGAATGTCCCGCGAGAAGCGGGATGGAGCAGACCCGGCCTCCGGCAGCTTCGACCAGGTCCCGCCCCACGATCCGGTCCAGGCTCCAGTCCCCGCCCTTGACCAACACGTCGGGACCGACGGCCTGAATCAGCGCGTATGGGGTGTCCTCTTCAAAGACGATCACGGCATCGACGCAGGCCAGGGCGGCCAGGACCCTGGCCCGGCTGTCCTGGCCATTGACCGGCCGGCAGCAGCCCTTCAGTCGCCGCACCGAGGCATCGCTGTTCAGACCGACGACCAGGCAGGAGCCCATGGCCCGGGCGCGTTCAAGATAGTCCACATGGCCGGGGTGAAGGATGTCGAAACATCCGTTGGTGAAGACCACCGGACCCTGGCGGGGAATCGCGCCGAGATCGTCTCGGGTCAGGATTTTCTTTCTGGTATCGTGCATGGGTCCATGGGTTTGACGTGGGTTCGGGGGTGCCGTACACGTGGCAAAAATTCGTCCGGGAAGCGCGATGTCCAATAACTGGCTTCTGTCCAAACATGATTCCTTTGTCCGCGACGTGCTGCGTGATTTCTGCCAGATCGCCAGCGCCTTGGAAAACCATTTTTCGGACTACGACGCGAGCGGGTCGGTCAGCTTCCACTTTTTTGACGACATCCTTGGCCGTCAGAACAGCAAGGGACTCTTGTGGCGCCTCAAGGACACCGCCCATCTGCTTTTCCGCAACGAGACCCGGACCCAATTCGCGGTCCTTGGCGAATATCTGGACTGGGCTCTGGGCTACATCTTCCACGAGTGCATCAAACTCAAGGAAGACGCCTATCAGCAGATGAACTACAAACCGCGTTTCAAGCAGTTGCAGCAAAACCAGGCCCTGACCCCGGAAGAACAGCATATCGGGTCGGAACTCTACGCCGTGATCCGGCAGACATCGGAGAGCATCGAGCGCGAGGTGCGGCGCGTTCGCTTCATCCTCTTCCACTGCAAGCGCATGTTCATCCTATATCTTCCCCTGCACCATGAAAACCCCTTGCTGGCCCGTTTCCTCTACGCTCAGCATGAACTGATGCTGGGCGTGTTCAAGGGCTACGCCGAGGAACTCATTTCCGCCATCTATCCCGACGGCACCCACCGCATGTATTCCTTGGCAGCGCAATCCCTGGAGGAAGGCGGCTGGTTGGACGAGGCGGCCAAGGCCCGAACTCTCGTGGATAGCGGCCTGGCCCAAAAAAAGCTTGAAATCGACACTGAAGGTGCTAGATTTTCAATTCAAGAAGTCTAGAATTATTTCCAACTTCAACGCTCGTAAAGGACCACATCTATGCGTTACCTGAAATTGATCGTTTGTGCCCTTCTGGTTGCGACATGGGGTTGCGCCAATCTGACGGGGTCCAGTTCCCAGAACACCGTCGCACCGCCGGCCCAGGCCAGTTTTTATTATGATTTCAATGACATTCGCATTCCCGAAGAAATGGAGATTCAGACGAAAGAGTCTTCCATCACTCCCACTGAAGGCGGCAAGTTCGGCGTGATGAAGTTCAAGGGCCGCGCCGAGCCCATCTCGCTCTTCGATTTCTTCTTCAACACCATGCCCAAGGACGGCTGGACCATGGTCACCTACCAGAAGTATCAGCGCTATTCACTTGTATTTACAAAGGATAATCGAGTCTGCGTGATCACCATCGAAGAAAGTCCGGTCTGGTACACATGGCTTGAAGTCAAGGTGTCACCCAAGGTGGCCAATTCGTATTCACCAGCTTACTCTACCGGCACCCAGCCCGTGGACACCTACCCGGCGCCTGGCGCAGCCCCGAATGCCGAAAGGACCCTGACCCAGTGATTCCTAAGCAGTATTGTTTTCATACGTTTCACGGGAAACGCGTCCACCTTGGAGTCACTGGCTCCATCGCAGCATACAAGGCCCTGGATCTGACCAGGGCCTTTTTACATCTGGACATCCAGGTCGGGGCGACCCTGACATGCGCGGCGAGCAAGTTTGTAACCGAACTGTCTTTTGGCGCGCTGGGAGCGAACCCTCTTTTCACGAGCCTGTTCGCATCCGGGCAGGATTACGACCATCTCGAACCCGCCGTGGCCGACGCCTTTGTCGTGGCCCCCGCCACGGCCAATATTCTGGCCAAAATGGCCCATGGACTGGCCGACGACCTGCTCAGCTGCCAGCTTCTGGCCTACGGCGGCCCCGTTCTTGTCGCCCCGGCCATGAACCCGCGCATGTGGCAGGCGCCAGCTACCCAGGAAAACTGGGACGTGCTCGGCCGGCGCGGAATCTGCCGCATTGACCCCTGCCACGGGGACGTGGCGTGCGGGGACACGGGTCAGGGCCGGCTCGCGTCTGTGGATGAGATCTTTGTGCAGACTCTGGCGGCACTTTCACCCCAGGATCTGCGCGGGAAAAAAGTCATGGTGACTTTGGGCCCAACGCATGAATATTTTGATCGGGCCAGGTTCTGGTCCAATCCCTCCACGGGCATGATGGGCGCCTGCCTGGCCGTGAGCGCGGCCCTGCGGGGGGCCGAGGTCACTGCTGTGACCGGGCCTGTGGACATCGCGCTGCCCGCCATGATTCGACGGGTTCCCGTGATCACGGCCAGGCAAATGCTCGAGGCCGCAAGTGACATCTTTCCTTCCCAGGACATCGGCTGCTTTACGGCGGCGGTGGCCGACTTCCGGCCACCAATCTTCACCAGCGGAAAATTCAAGAAATGCGGGGAGCCCTTGACCCTGACCTTTGATCCAAATCCCGACATTTTGGCCACTCTCAGCACCTGCAAGGGCCCAGCGCAAGTGACCATCGGCTTTGCTGCCGAGGCCCAGGATCTTGAGACCAACGCAGCAGCAAAACTAACCAGGAAAAACCTGGATCTCATTGTGGCCAATCCCATCGACGAAGCAGGGGCGGGTTTCGGATCATCCACCAACCGCGTCCTGGTCATGGATCGTCAGGGACGCCATGAGACGTGGCCTAAACTGCCCAAAACTGAAATTGCCTGGAGGATCTGGGATTGGATCTTGATGAACACGCCCTGAGCGAAGGCCAGCGGACGCTCAAGCGCCTGGGCGTCACCCACGTCTGGCCCAGCAAAGCAGCCACATCCTCAACGGCGCCAGAACCTGCAAATGTTGACACCCAGCCCTTGCAAACTGACAAACAATTGTCTGGTTTCAGGACCTTGCCGCCTATACTGCAAGGCGTGTTTCACGGGAAACAATCTCGGGCGCGCACCCTCTGGACCTACGCGGGGATGCACCAGGACCTTCTTCAAACCGACATTCCAGAACGTCTCGCATTTTTCCAGAAGATTCGGGAATCCGTGTGCACGCATCTGGCGTGGCGGCATGAAGACATTGCCCCCTGGCCGCTGGATCTGGATCCGCATCTGTGGGCAGAAGGACTCGCCCAACTGCGCCCAGACATCATTATCTGCTTCGGGGACGCGTCAAGCTTGACCAGCGGGATGGCAATGACCATTCCAGTCCACAATCTGCCAGACCTCATCGAAATGGCTCGGGGCAACAGGGATCTCAAGAACGAAGCCTGGCGAATCCTGCGTACCCTGTCCTGACCTGCCATATTCCACCCCGCGAGAATTTTTTTTACATTTGCATGTATTTGCGTGTTGCCCGGCAACACGGCATGGGTTAGATGAAACTGAACGTTTCACATGGAGCCATGCATGAAAATTCTCATCACAGGAGCGGCCGGATTCATTGGATTCCATCTGGCCAGACGGTTTCTCTCCGACGGAGCCACGGTCATCGGGCTCGACAATCTCAATGATTACTATTCGGTACAGCTGAAAGAAGACCGCTTGAAAGTCCTTGCGCAGGACCCCGGGTTTCATTTTGTGCGCATGGACCTGGCCGATTCCGGAACTCTGAACAAGCTTTTCGCGGCCCATGAATTCACCCATGTGGTCAACCTCGCGGCCCAGGCCGGCGTACGCTATTCCTTGATCAACCCCGGTTCGTACATCAATTCCAATATCGTCGGTTTCGCGAACCTGCTGGAATGCTGCCGGCACCACAAAACCAAGCATCTGGTCTACGCATCCTCAAGCTCCGTGTACGGGCTGAACACGGCCATGCCCTTCTCGGTCCACGACAACGTGGACCACCCCGTGAGCCTCTATGCGGCCAGCAAGAAATCCAACGAACTCATGGCCCACACCTACAGCTACCTCTACAAACTGCCGACCACGGGGCTGCGCTTTTTCACGGTCTATGGGCCTTGGGGACGCCCCGACATGGCCCTGCAGCTCTTCACCACGGCCATCTGCCAGGGCAAACCCATCAACGTCTTCAACCACGGCAAAATGCGCAGGGATTTCACCTACATCGATGACATCGTCGAAGGAGTATTCCGCGTGGTGCACCGCATTCCGGAACCCAACCCGGGCTGGAACGGGGAAAATCCCGACCCGGGCACCTCTCCGGCGCCATACAGAATCTACAACATCGGCAACAACAATACCGTGGAGTTGGAGCACTTCATCACGATCCTGGAGGAAGCTCTGGGGCGCAAGGCCCTTCGCAACTACATGGACATGCAGCCCGGGGACGTTCCCGCCACCTATGCCAATGTCGACGACCTGGTCCGGGACGTGGGCTTCAAACCCTCCACCAACATCGAAGACGGCATCCGCCGCTTCATCGACTGGTACACCGAGTACTATCAGCTGTAATGCCCTGTGAAACCAGTGGACCGCAGGAGGGACATTTGGCGCAGACAATCGTTTTAGCGAACCAGAAAGGCGGAGTGGGCAAAACCACCACCACGGTCAATCTGGCCGCATCTCTCGCGGCCATGGAACGAAGGGTTCTGGTCATCGATTGCGACCCGCAGGCCAACGCTTCAAGCGGTCTGGGCGTCGATGTGGCTGGTTTGAACCGCTCGATCTATCAGGCGTTGTTCGCACCGGCAGAAGCAAAGCGAGCCATCGTCGGATCGGACATGGAGTTTCTGAAGATCCTCCCCTCGACCCCGGACCTAGTCGGAGCAGAGATCGAACTGAGCGACGCCAAGGACCGTGAATTCATCCTCCGCGACATCGTGAAGCGAGTACAAAGCGAGTACGATTACATTCTGATCGACTGCCCGCCTTCCCTCGGCCTGATCACCATCAACGCCTTGTGCGCCGCGAAATGGCTGCTCATCCCCCTGCAATGCGAGTATTACGCGCTGGAGGGCATTGCCCAGCTGATGAAAACATTCACCCTGGTTCAGGAACGGCTCAACCCGGAACTCCAAATCCTGGGCATCCTTTTGACCATGTTCGACAAGCGCAACAAACTCTCCTTCATGGTCGAACGCGAGGTTCGCGATCACTTCCAGGAGCTTGTCTTTGCCACGTCCATACCCAGGAATGTACGCCTTTCCGAAGCCCCAAGCCACGGCCTGCCCGCCATTCTCTACGACATCCGATCATTGGGAACGCAGTCCTACATTGCCCTGGCCCAGGAGATCATCGCATGCGAGAGGCTTCAACCGCAGGAGCAGGTCAAATGAGGGGTGCAGGTCGCCGTGACTTTGTCCTTGAAATGGCGCTTGGTAACGCGGGCGTTGCATGAAACGCACTGAAAGGAGAGCAGTCCACCCATGTTGGCGGCACGCAGTATAAATTTCCGCGGGTCGTCGGCCTGCCAATCGGCCGTTGATACACCGCAGCATTCACAAGAAACATCCGTGGGTAGTTCGTAGCGCAGATCCCAGTATTTCACGAGAAGATCATAGTCGGACATGGGTTCAACCAGCGCTTTTTCGGACGGATAAAGCTTGTCAAAGACCGCGAGGACATGCTTGCAGACATGCTGCCACATCTCCTCCTCCAGAAAAACCCCCTGGGGCTGGCCCTGGGCGTCGACCACGTATTTAATAGCAGTTTCCTTGTTCACTCGGACTCCTGATGTTGAAGGTTTGGCAAAAACTCTAAATACGAAACGCACTGGGTCAACTGCCCAGACGCACGACCAACGCGGGAAAACTATGACCATGAAAAAACGCGGACTCGGCCGGGGGCTTGATGTACTGATCAAAAGCCGCAATGTCGAACCCGAACACGACGCCGAAATCGTCACGCTGGACATCGGGGCCCTTGCACCCAACATCCATCAGCCCAGACACCATTTTGACCTGTCCGCCCTGGAGGAGCTTGCCGCCTCCATCAAGGCCCAGGGCTTGATCCAGCCCGTGCTGGTCCGCCCCCTGGCAGCGCCGGGCAAATACGAGATCGTGGCTGGTGAACGACGCTGGCGGGCCTGTCAAATGGCCGGCCTGGAGAGCATCGCCTGCATCGTGCGGCGCATGGATGACTATGAGAGCATGGCCATCGCCCTCATCGAAAACCTGCAGCGCGAGGACTTGAACCCCCTGGAGGAAGCGCGGGCCCTGGGCCAGATCAAGGAACATTTCGACATCACCCAGGACGAATTGGCAGAGAAAATAGGAAAAAGTCGGCCCGCCGTGACCAACAGCCTGCGGCTGCTGAAGCTGCCAGAGAATGTCCAGGTGCAGTTGGAGTCAGGAATCCTCTCGGCCGGCCATGCGCGGGCGTTGCTCGGACTCGACGACCCAAAGGACATCGAATCGTTGGCCGACACCATCGTTGCCAAAAACCTCACGGTGCGCGCCACGGAAGCCCTGATCAAAAAATTCAAGGCCAAGGGCGGAGGCAGCAAGGAAAAGATCCGCAAGACCCGGCCCGTGCCAGAGGATTTAAGCGGCATCATCAGCACCCTTTGCACGACCTTCGCGGTCAGGCATACGGGGTCACTGAAAAAAGGACGAATCGTATTTTCCTATGGCAGCGCGGAGGAGAGGGAAAAGATCGCTTCATTTCTCGAACGCATGACCCAGGAGGCCCCGAAATGAACCTTGCCTTCAATGCTTCGCGCATGATCGGCGCCAAGGTCCTCATCATCGGGGACGTGATGCTCGACCAGTACCAGCGCGGAATTGTGGAGCGGATCTCGCCGGAAGCGCCGGTGCCCATCGTGAAGATCACGGAACAGGTCTTCCGCATCGGCGGCGCTGGCAACGTAGCCCAGAACGTGGCAACACTCGGCGGATCCGCGACCCTGATCAGTATCTGCGGCGCTGATCTATACGGCGACACGCTGCAGGGCATCTGCTCCGACCTGAAGGTCGAAAGCCATCTCATCCGCTCACCGATCCGCGAAACGACGCTCAAAACAAGGATCATGGCCGCGCATCAACAAATGCTGCGCGTAGATCGCGAGACATGCAAGCCCCTGGATCCAGGAGAATTCGCCCTGCTGGCGGAAGCAGTGGAAGCAAGGATCGACGCCTTCGACACCGTCATTCTCTCCGATTATGGCAAAGGAGTCATTTCCAAGGAGTTCCTGCACTGGTTCCGCGGACGCAAAAAACCAGGTCAAAAAATCATCCTCGACCCAAAAACCTGCAATTTCCCGCACTACTCCAGGCTGTTCTGCATGACCCCGAACACCAAGGAGGCTTCGGAGGGAGCGGATATGGCCATCACTGGCCGCGAGGATGTCATCGCGGCCGGCAAGCGGATCATCGCGGAACAGCAGCTGGAAACCCTGGTCATCACCCTTGGCGCGGACGGCATGGCCGTGTTCCTGCCCGGCCAGGGCGTATACCACCTGCCGACCGCGGCCAAAAAAGTGTTTGACGTGACTGGCGCCGGGGACACGGTCATTGCCGTCATCGCCCTGGGACTGAGTGCGGGCCTCGACCTGCTCAGTGCAAGCATTCTGTCCAACTGTGCGGCGGGACTGGTGGTGGGACAGGTCGGAGCCGTGGGCATCAGCCAGGAGGAACTGGCAGACGCCCTGGGCAAATGGTCCACGGGACAGCACGTGAAATGGTGCGACCTCGATCACTCGCTGGCCTGAGAACTAGAGGCTGCACTCACCTCCGCAACACGGGCCGCCCAGGGCGTTGTAGGCCAGCACGATCCGGCGCTCCCGCGCAAGGCGATCAGGCCCGGGGAGCGGGCACGGGTGCGCCGCGGCAAGACTCTCCAGATCATGCCACAAGGGGAGCGCGTTGAAGCCCTGTGCGAGCACATCGCCACTGAACGTCTCGACCAGCTGAAGTTCCATGGAATCCGTCACGGCCACGAGGGGAAAAGGGGTGGGCAGATGGATCCGGGCCGTGGCCAAGCTCTCGCGCACAAAGGTCCCCACCTCGCCGGGGCAGAAGAACAACGCCAGCAACGGCTCACCAGCAGGGGAAAAAACGGCGATGTCGATGATGGCGGATTGCATCTGACCGTCCACTTCGTAACCCAGGACATGCTTGGCGCGAAGGCACGCGCGCGGATATTTCCTGTCCTCGACCAGAATCCGCGCCAATGCTTGTCGCAAATCCTCATACGTCGTATCCATGATCTCCAGGCCGGAAAGATAGTCCGTGATGACACGGTTCAAGCTGACTTCATGCATAGGCACCTCCTGCGCTCATGATTGCAAAATAAGCCTTTCTCCACGAGGAGCAAGCTCGGGCCATGGCATGCATTGACCGACTCACGGCCTTGGCGTAGCAAAATCCGAAAATCACAGGAAGTTATCCATGCAAGAACTGTTTGTGCTCAAGTGCATCGATCACATCCAGGACGGATTGTGCAACGGGCTGACGCGTTTTTCGGGGCCGAGCCGAGCCGCCCTCATCTACGCCCTGGACGAGAACAGCCCCCTGCGCGTGCACGACCCCCAAGAACTCCTGCGCGGGCATGAACCGCGTCTGAACGAGCTCTACCTCAAGGATCGACGGTGGGCCGAGCACGCTGCAAATCGATCGCGTGAGGCCGCGCCACATGGGAGAAGCCAGGATCTGACCGGTCTCATCGCCTACGGAGGACGATTCCCCAACATCTTCTATCAGATGTGGTTCACGGAACAACACGTGGACATGTGCTCGACAGGGCCGACGGAGCGCTGGATTGAGCACGCCTGCCGGCTCATGTCCCAGGACCTGGGTTCACGAAGCGTCATGGACCTGGAAACATCGGGCTACGTGCTGCAGGACTTCGCCACCCACGCGGTGCGGGACCATCTGGTCGATGCGCGCAATCTGAGCCTGGGGCCGGACACGCGGCTGCGCATCTACCCCATCCTGGAAGCCATACTGAGCATCTCCAAGACACAGGAAGAAGGAAAATGGCCCGTCGGAGATCTTATCTTCATAGAGCCCAGCCAGGCTGACCGCGTCCATTACCTGGCCACCTTCGGGATGTTTGAACGACCGGCCATGAAGGACATCAAGCACATCAGGAAACTGCTGCAGGCCGTGGAAGGGAACAGGCACAAGCTGGTCAGCGACGGACAGCAGATCATCGGCATCGGCACCGGCCGCATGCCTGATTTTTCGGTGATTGCGGAATTCCGGGGTCGGCACGGGTTCATCCGCCTCCAGGATGAAACCATCTGCAGCTTCGCAGACGGCGGTTACCACTCTTCGACCAGAAGAGCCAACCTGGTGCAACTTGAAGAGGTCCTGCTCGAACTCAACCTCGACTCGAACAAGATCTTCGCCATCATGAAGGCCGTCAGCACACTGGTCAGCAGCGCCCAGGAGCGTAAACACGGCTGTGCGCTGGTTTTGGACTTCGGCAGCCCCCTTGCCAACATCTCGGGCCAGCATCTGGAATCACCCCTGGACCTCAAGCGGCACATGGACCTGGATTTGGCCACGGCCCTGGCCAAAGTCGACGGGGCATTGCACATCGACATGATGTATCTGAAGCTGAACGCGTTCGCGACCCTGCTCGACGGCCGGGCCGTGGCCGGAGAGAACCGGGCCCGCGGTGCCCGTTTCAACTCGGCCCTGCGTTTCACGGCGGAACACGATCAGGTCGTGGTCGTGGTTGTCAGTTCGGACAGGCCCATCTCCATCATCCAGCACGGCACGGAACTCAAAGCCAAGTGCGACTGGGTGCCCCGCTACCAATGCCTGTGCAACCCGCCCACTCTGGCGAAATGGATCCAGCAACCCGTCAGTTGAAGGGCCTCACGCATACAGACTGCAGATAAGCAGGCGCAGGGACTGCTCCAACCGGGAGCATTCGGCGTCGGGAATTTTGCCTCCGCCCTCGCGGATGTGCAGGATATCCATGGCCTTGTCCTTCTGGGTCGCGATCTTGGCAAAAACAAGATCAATGCCGAGACGATAAAGACAAAAGGAAACCGTGGCCAGGAGACCGGGAACATCCGGAGCCTGAAGGGACAGGACTGTGTAAAAATCCGAGGCCTCGTTGTCCAAATGAACACGGACAAGATCCTGATCCAGGGCAAAGAACTTTTTAAGACGGGGGGCGATGTTCAGGGGGAGTTGGTCAATGCTGTCCTCGGAAAGAAACAAGGGTTCCAGACTGGCCCGAAAAGAAGCAAGGGCTTCCTCGACATACAGAAGATCCAGCGGTTCCGTGACCCAAAACACATCAACAACCGTCCGGTCGTCCCAAACATTGAGTTCCGCGCCCAGAACGGACAGGCCATGCCGGCACAGGGCGGCGCAGAAGCGGGCAAAGAGACCCGGCTTGTCTTCGGAGACAAAGGTGAGACGCAGGGATTTTGTTTTTGGCTTGTGTTCCCAGACAAGCTCGAACACAGGTCGCGGTGACTGGCTGCGAAAGGAACGCACCAGGTGGATGTGTTCAATGATCCGCTGCGGGCTGGTTTGCGACAGATAGCGAGGAGGCATGACCGAAAGAAAGGCCTCGAATTCGGAAACCAAATACGATTCTGGGCGCAGGGAACGCAGGGTATCCCGCAGCTTGCTGAGCTTGTGAACCCGGCTTTCATTGGAGAGAAAGCCGGACTCAAGAATTTTGCGGGTCTTGAAGTATGTTTCGCGCAGCAGATTCTGGACCCAAGGGTTCCATGCCTTGGGCCCGGTGGCCGTGGAGTCGGCCCAGGTCAAGAGCGCAAGGGCGTCAAGGCGGCTCTGCGAGCCCAGGATCTGGGCCAAAGCCAGGATGACGGATTCTTCGCCCAGGTCGCGCCGCGTGGCGGTGTGGACAAGCAAAAGATGGTGTTCGATGAGGAAGGCGCAGTCCTCGATGAATGGGTTTTCGAATCCGAAACGGGCCAGGATGGACCTGCTCATTTCGGCCCCGCGCCGCGAGTGGTCCTCCCCCCCTCCCTTGCCGATGTCATGCAGCAGGCCCGCCCAACGCAAAAGGGGGGCATCGTGAAGATGACAGAGCTGCTCGCCCAGAAATTCATGGTCGCAATCAAAGGCAGCCAATTGCCGAACTGTTTCGACGGAATGCGGGCCAGCAGGCTGCATGTGGTAGGCGTCGAATTGCACCAGATGCTCGATGGCCTGGAATTCGGGAATGAACTGGCTCAAAAATCCGATCTCAAGCATCTGCTCCAAGGCCTCGGGACCAAATGAACTGCACAGCAGATCCTGAAAGCGGGACACGACCCCGGCTTGCCAGCCATCCAGGGACGCCAAGACCGAAAAGCGGTTCTGAATGACACGCCGTGTCTGCCAGCCAATGGGAATCCGGGTCAGGGCGCTTTGATGAAAAAGCTCAAGCAGGTTGAGGGGGTCCACGGCGAGGACGGAAAAATCGAGGCCGTCGGCCTGACCATGCGGGTGCATCCCCGACAAGCGCGACAGTTCCGCCAGGGCCTTGTTGAGGGTCAGGCGACAGAGCAGTTTGATTTCGACCATTTCGCGGTGCAGGGCCGAGAGGAAGAGTTCAATGCCTTCGACCCGCGATTCCCGTTCATAGCCCATGGCCTTGGCCACCGCCGGCTGCAATTCAAGATGCAGGACGTCATTCTTGCGCTTGGCCAGGGCATGAAGATGGACCCGGGCCGTGGCAAGGAAGTCCGCGTGGGCCTGCAGGGCCGTGTGCTCTGGCGGGGTCAAAAAAGACCGGTGCGCCGGGTCGACGACGACAAACATGCGATCAAGCCAGAGAACGGTCTGGACGTCGCGCAACCCTCCCCTGCCCTCCTTGAGATTGGGCGCAAGGAGATGTGCGCTGTCGGCACCGGGGTTGAGACGCGCCTCGAAACGTTCGGCGAGCCATTGCACGAGTTCCGCGATACGGGGTCTGAGCACGGATTCATGAAAGGCCCGGCGCAGGGACTCGAAGGTGGCGACGGAACCGGCGAGGAGACGTGCGTCCAGAAACGCGCACAGAACCTCGAAATCCGAGGACGCAAGGGCGAATGTTTCCGTGGGCGTGCGCATCCCGTGCCCGACGTCAAAGCCGGCATCCCACAGCGGCATGAAAAACGTCCTGGCCAGAAGGTCCTGGGACATTGTCCCGTCATGCTCCCCAAGGCTGACAAGCAGATCCACGTCGGAGTGCGGAAAAAGTTCGCCCCGGCCATAGCCACCCACCGCGATGAGCAGCGTGCTGGAATCGTCGGACACGACTGCGGTCGCACAGTCCATGAGCCATGCGTCCATGATGGACGACAGGTGGGCAGGCAGGGCGCGGGCGGAAATGGTGTCCGGAACCCCTGTTCTGGCGGCTTGAAACGCGGCGTGAAGTTCGGTGATGTTCATGCGCGGAAAGGGGCGGCCAAAGCCGCCCCTCAAGGGATCAAAGGGCTGTGTTTCCGGATTCGCCGGTGCGGATGCGAATGGCGTTGTCGATGCTTGAGATGAAGATCTTACCATCTCCTATCTTGCCGGTTTTTGCGGAAAGCTGAATGGTCTCCAGCGCCTGGTCGAGGATGTCGTCATCGATCACGATTTCGATCTTGACCTTGGACACGAAATCGACCTGATACTCGGCTCCACGGTATACTTCCTTGTGACCGCGCTGACGGCCAAAGCCCTTGACCTCGCTCACCGTCATGCCTTGGATGCCCATGGCGGTGAGAGCCTCCTTGATTTCATCAAGCTTGTATGGACGGGTGATGATTTCTACTCGTTTCATGATTCCTCCAAAATGATTGGCGACCTAGGCCTGATAGGCTGACTCGCTGTGCATGGCCACATCAAGACCGACCTCTTCCTCTTCCTCGCTGACGCGCAGCGGCACGAAGGCGCTGACGATCTTGAGCAGCACGAAGGACACGATAAATGAAAAGGCGCATGTGGCCACCACAGAGACAAGCTGAATCCAGAGTTGACCGGGATTGCCAAAAAACAGTCCGTTAAACCCCGCGGGGTTGATTGCCTGACTGGCGAACAAACCGGTGGCCAGGGCACCCCAGATACCTCCAATGCCATGGATGCCGACAACATCCAGACTGTCGTCGTATCCGAGGCGGGACTTGAGGCTGACTCCGAAGTAGCAGAACACACCTGCTCCGATGCCGATGATCACCGACGAAATGATGCCCACAAAGCCGGCGGCCGGAGTGATGGCCACAAGGCCGGCAACGGCGCCCGAAGCCGCGCCCAGGGTTGTCGGTTTTCCATGAAACTTCCACTCCACCAAGACCCAGGCCAGCATGGCCGTGGCTGCTGCGAAATGCGTGGTCACAAAGGCGTTGCCGGCCAAACCATTGGCGGCCAGGGCGCTACCGGCGTTGAAACCAAACCACCCGAACCACAACAAGCCGGTTCCGATCATGGTCATGGGCAGATTGTGTGGAAGAAAAGAGCGCTTGCCCCAACCTTTGCGCTTGCCAATGACCAAAGCAGCGGCCAGGGCCGCACTGGCGGAACTCATATGGACAACCGCGCCACCAGCAAAATCCATGGCCCCCATCTGGAACATCCATCCACCGCCCCAGACCCAGTGACACAACGGGGCGTAGACAAAGGTCGACCACAACACAATGAAGAGGAGAAACGCTGAAAATCGCATGCGCTCGGCAAACGCGCCGGTGATGAGCGCCGGAGTGATGATGGCGAACATGCACTGAAAGATCATGAACACAACATGAGGCAGGTTCGTAGCCAAGGTGGCGTGGGGCTCCATGCCCACCCCGCTCATGGCCAGGAAATCAAAGCCGCCGATAAGGCCGCCGATATCCGTACCAAAAGAAAGGGAATAGCCCCAGAACAGCCATACCAGGGAAATGACGCCCAGGGCCACGAAGCTCTGCATGATGGTCCCAAGGGCGTTTTTTGACCGGGTCATGCCGGCGTAGAACAGGGCCAGGCCCGGGGTCATGAACATGACCAGGGCCGCGCAGATGATGATGAAAGCGGTATCAGACTGATTCACAAAGCACCTCCATTTTTGTCGGGAATCAGCAAGGACGATGCCACCTGCAAATATGCCATTATTTTAGAGCGTTGCAAAAACCATCTGCGTCTCAAGTCCGGGCTGTGGATACAATTTCGTACACACCTCGCGCGAATTTATCTTTTTTTGTAAAACCAACGCCAGCCTGGCCAACTCGCTCAGGCCAAAATCAACATTTCCGTAGGACCCAAGGCACTGACAAGCACAAGCAGCAAACATCCGCCCTCTTTCCAACCTTCCCCGAGCCCGACCAGGGCGATCCAGATTGAAAACCGCAGACAAAAACCGCGTAAACGCGGCCCCGCGGACACCACGCAGGGAGCCACTCCAATTGCAAAATTGATAAAAACAACAACTAATTAAAATATATGGATTTATGCAAAAGTGCGCACATTTCACCGCACAAAAAACCAGACCGCGATGAGAATAATTCATTTTTATACAATAATGTTATTTTTGAGCCAAAAATCATCGGGAATGCAGGGCGCGAAATTACAATATGCGCAGATAATCCAGAGACGCAGACAAGAAGTTAAGCAAATCAAAGGAGATAGCCGTCTTGGCACCGCTCATGCTTTGTGCCGGTATCAACATCCAAATCACGGAGGTCCTTATGCACGAAGACACAAAACAATCATTAGCCCTGCTCAGACCAAAAGCCTGGGCTCTGACCCTCTTCCTGGCAACCGCGGCACCGACCTTGGCCTTCGCCGAGGGGGAAGCCCTCTCGCAGTCCAACGCCAATCTGCTGTGGACCCTGGTCGCGGCCATCCTGGTCATGTTCATGCAGCCAGGCTTTGCCCTGGTGGAAATGGGCTTTGCCCGGGCCAAAAACGCCGGCAATATCCTGATGAAGAACCTGCTCGACTTCGCTGCCGGACAGCCCGCCTTCTTTCTGCTGGGATTTGGCCTCATGTTCGGCCAGGACATCGGAGGATTCATCGGTTCCAGCGGCTTTGCCCTGGCCGGAAACGATCCGACCAGCGACGCGGGCATGTGGAATCTGACATTCTGGTTCTTCCAGTCCGTCTTCGCCGCCACCGCAGCGACCATCATTTCGGGTGGCATCGCTGAGCGGACCAAATTTTCCGCCTATATCATTGTCAGCGTCGTCGTGTCGGCGCTCATCTATCCCATTTCCGGCCACTGGGCCTGGGGCAGCCTGTGGGGCGCGGGCGAACTGGGCAAGGGCTGGCTTGAAAACATGGGCTTTCTCGATTTCGCGGGCTCCACCGTGGTCCACTCCGTGGGCGGATGGATGGCCCTGGCCGGCGCCTTGGTCATCGGGCCGCGCATCGGCAAATACTCCCCGGACGGCAAAGCCAAGGCCATCCCCGGACACAACATTCCCATGGCTGGCCTGGGCGTGTTCATCCTCTGGTTCGGCTGGTTCGGCTTCAACCCCGGCAGCACCACCGCCGTCAACGGAACCATCGGCTACATCGCCGTCAACACCAGCCTCGCGGCCTGCATGGGCACTCTCGGCGCCATGATCTATGCCTGGATCAAACACGGCAAACCTGACACCTCCATGTCCCTGAACGGAGCCCTGGCCGGCCTGGTGGCCATCACCGCCGGTTGCTACGAAGTGTCCCCGGTCGGCTCCCTGGCCATAGGCTTCATGGCGGGCATCCTGGTGGTCATCTCCATCGAATTCATCGACCAGGTGCTCAAAATCGACGATCCCGTCGGCGCCTCCTCGGTCCATGGCGTGTGCGGCATGTTCGGAACCATCATGGTCGGATTCTTCGCGGCCCCGGGATACGGCTCAAGCGTTGGCCTCCTGTACGGCGGCGACACGAGCCTCATCGTAACCCAACTCATCGGCGCGGCCGCGGTTTTTGCCTGGGCCTTCGGATGCGGCCTGGTCCTCTTCTACGTCCTGAAAGTGACCATCGGGCTCCGTGCCAGCCAGGAAGAAGAATTGAAGGGCCTCGACATCACCGAACACGGCATGGAATCCTACAACGGCTTCCAGATCTTCACCAACGAATAAGGGAGAGTCATCATGAAACTCATCATCGCATATATCCGGCCGGAATGCCTGAACGCGGTCAAGCAGGAGCTTTTCGTCAAAAAGATCTACAACATGTCCGTGACCAACGTGCTCGGTAGCGGACGCCAGAAAGGCTTCACCGAAATGTACCGCGGCGTGGTCATGGAAGTGAACCTGCTCAAGAAGGTACGGCTGGAAGTCGGAGTCAACGACGATTATGTCGAAAAGGCCGTGGAGGCCATCAGTACAGGAGCGCGCACAGGCAAGGAAGGGGACGGCGTGATCTTTGTCCTCGAATGCGGCGCAGCCATCCGCATCCGCACCCAGGAGACGGGACCGGCCGCAATGGGCTGATCCTCGCTCCGAGATTCAAACCGCAAAAGGGAGGTCCAGACCTCCCTTTTTCATTGCAGGCAGGCAAACCCGCCGCCAGACCAGGGGCAAATCCCGCAGGGCACGGCCTGCCCGTAACAGTCTTTGACGAAGGGCGACGGAAAGCCCTGGACATGATCACAAGGCGCCACGCTGCAATCCGCGCAGCGGGCATATTCCTCCAGGCGAGCCTCTGCCCGGAACTGCTCGAACTCCGGTCGGCGCCAGACCTTCAGGGGATCATCTTCCGGAACGCGACCAAAAACCCGTTGATGCACGCGAACCTCGGCCCCGCCCGGCCAGGCCGTGTAGCTGTGCCACAAAAAATAGCACGGCGTCAGTGCGCCATCGCAGGCCACAAAGAGGCTCGGAACCCGGACAAAAGGACACTCCCTGGGCTCGCGGGCCGCAGACTCCGGCAGTTCCAGCCGCACCCCTTTTTTCCGGGCAGCATCCTGGGCCAGGGCAAAGACTTCGCGAACCCGCCCCAATCCCTTGAAATCAATGCGCATGACATTGGGCAGGCTGAACTGCAGGCCGCGACGCTGCGCCTCTTCCTTCATGGCCAGAAAGATGTCGACCAGACGCTGCTGGGCCGGAGTGCGGAAAACCGCATAAAAGGCCTGGTAGGCGTGGGACACGTCCAACCCTTCGGCATGAAATGTTTTCTCCCATTCGTGGTAGAAATCAAGACACCGCTGTGAAACCGGAACGAACAAGGAACGTCCGACATCCGACGCGTTGTAGGGAAGCACGTGGGAGACAATGACGAATCCGGCGCCCTGGTCCGCGCACCAGTCGATCGTCGCGGGCAAGGTGGCCAGGCTCTGGGCGTTGACCACGATCTGCGCACCGATGGACAGCCCACGCCCCCCCGGCCGGGAAGCCGCGTCCCGCATCAAGGCAAATGCCCGGCCGACCTGGCTCAATTCCGCCCCGGCCCGAAATTGCCCCAATTGGCCTGGATCAGGGGAATCGACGGAAAAACAGATTCGGTCCAGCCCGGCGTCCACGAGCTTTGCGGCCTGGGTCGAGGTCAGCAGCATGCCGTTGGACTGGAAGCCGATGACGCAGGAAGCGGGCACACGGCCCCGGGCAAAGGCGACAAGGGCAGCCAGTTCCGGATGCAGCAACGATTCGCCGACTCCGTTCAGATTCAGGGTCTCGAGGTGAGGCATGACAGGGGCCAGGGCCTCGAAGGTGGCCTGGGACATGAGGGCGTCGGCGCAGTCCCAGCCTGCGGAATGCTTGACACACATGGCGCAGCCCAAATTGCACAGGGTGGCCAGCTCGACATGAAGGGCGCGGGGAAAATGATCGGCATGCATGGAGCGTCTTTGAACAGTCCGCAATCCTGCGTCAATGCCCCAATATGACCCAAACCGCCTCTTTGGCCGGAATAAACAGACCAAAAGAACGGGCCACCCCTACTCCTCTTGCATGGTCATGATGATGGCCTTGAGCTGGGAGGCCAGGGACGCCAGCTCTGTCACGGCGCTGGAGGATTGACTCATGGCCTCCTCGGTCTGGGCCGCGATGACGCGGACCTGCTCAGCCGTCAGAGACACGTGCCCACTGGCCTTGGACTGCTCGCCGGAAGCGATGGCGATGGCGCGAATGTTGTCCGAAGATCGAGCCACGGTTTCAACAATGGTTTGCAGGACGGAGCCGGATTCCGCCGCCCGGGCCGTGCCAACGGTGATGTGCCGGGCCGTCTGCTCCGTGGTCGTGATATTCTTGCGCACGCTGCCCTGAATCATGGCGATGGCCTCGCCCACGTCCCGCGTGGCGCCCATGGTCTTCTCGGCCAGCTTGCGAACCTCGTCGGCGACCACGGCGAAACCCCGCCCGGCATCTCCGGCCCGGGCGGCCTCGATGGCCGCGTTCAAGGCCAGCAGATTGGTCTGGTCAGCTATATCGGAAATGACGTCGATGACCTGGCCTATGCCCTCGGCCTTGCGGCCAAGCTCGGCCATGTCGGATTGCATCTCCTGGGCGCTGCTGTTGACGTGATCGATCATGCGCACCACTTCCTCCACGCTGCCCCTGCCGCGCATGGCCTGATCGCGGGCCTGATCGGCCAATTCCACGGCAGCGGCGGCCTTGCGGGCCACGTCCAGGGCAGATGCGGTCACGGACTCAAGGGCCCGGGACATCTCTGCGATCATGGCCGTTTGTTCCACGGCGCCATGATGGGACTCCTCAATCTGCGCGGCCAGCTCGTCCGAAGCCGAGGACAGGCTCACGGCCACACCCCCGGCCTGGGTGGCGGCCTCGGAAATGAGACGGTTCTTTTCTTCGGTCAGCTTCTTCTGCTTGCCGAGCGCGGTCAGGTTGCCAAAAAGAGCAAACGCGCCAATCAGCTTGCCATCCAGGTCGTGCAGGGGTGCCGCATCGACCTGGGTCAGCCGGGCCTTGCCCTTGCGATTGACCAACTCCACCTGACGGCTCATGGGGGCCTGATCGCGCAGCACCTCGCTGACCACCGTGGCGCGCGAGGCATCGCCAGAGAAAACCAGCCCCACGTTCATCCCGAAGGCCTCTTCCAAGGTTTCCGTGGCCCCGGCGAAGTCGAGGAACTGCTGATTGCAATGCAGGATGCGCTGATCCTGGTCCACGACCAGGCAGGCCTGACCCATGCCGGTCAGGATGCCCTGAGCCAGTCCCAGGCGGTTTTTGAGGACATCGACCATCTCACGGATGTTCCCCTGCAACTCACCAAATTCATAAGAAAATTGTTTATCGAAGTGGGCCTGATAGTTTCCTTCGGCAACCGCCCTCACAAAAGTCTGAATCTGACGCAGGGGACGAATGACAATCCTTCTGGTCACGATCATGACAGCCGTGACCAGGAGCCCAGCCATGAACAGACCGAAAACAATGAGCACGTTTCTCTGCTTGGTCGCGTGGGCCACAAGTTCCCCGCGTTCCGCGGTCACGCAGATCATCCACCCTGTCTTGGGAACCGTGGCGAACCCCATGGTTTTGGCCACGCCCTTCCACTCATACCGGATCGTTCCATTGCCGGCACGCTGCGCCGCCCCGATGAACTCCTGCCGGCTCAAGTCCTCGAACAGCAAAGAGGGATCCTTGGCGTGGGCGATGACGACTCCCTTGGCGCTGGTCAAAAACGCGTAGCCCGTCTTGCCGGGCCGGATGGTGTCGATGTGTTCGGCGCAGTAGGCGCCCCAGTCCAGACCCACGGCCAATCCGCCCAGGAGGCGGCCGTCTTGGTCCTTGATAGCGATGGCCTGGACCACGAGAAGCATGCTTCCCTGGTCCTTGGGCCTGAGCGCATCGGAGATAACCACATCCTGCCCCGCCAAGATGCCCTGAAAGTAGGAACGGTCCGTGATATCAATGCCACGCAGGTTGCCACCCTGCCGGGTGATTCCGAAAATGATCCGACCCTGGGTGTCAAAGGCGAAAACATAGCCGTAGTCGGGATAGAATTCGACAAGCCTGCGCATGTGCTGCTCCGAATTATCTCGATAAAGCGCATGGTTGAAGCTCCGATCGATCTGGTCGTACCTGGCGAAATGACGCAGGTCGTTCTCCGTGACCTCAAAACGGAAGGCCAACCGCTCCATTTCGCTCTGCGCCAACTGACGCAACTGCGATTCACCGCTACGAGTCGTGGACTCGAAGCTCTCGACCGAAAAATAAACCACCATGCCCATCACGAGCACAGTGACCACAAACGCCACGCTCAACCCCAACCGCGTCATGATGCTTCGGACCATTGAAGCCCTCCGGCCTTGAAATGAACGACACCGTTGACTTGCCAGAATTTTTTTGTGCTGTCAGCAACCGGCCAAAATTCCTGGATCATCTACCCCATGTCACGGATCAACGCCCCCAGGCGCTCAACACCTTGCACCAGGTCCGCTGACCACAGGCCGCCGGAATTGAGGCGCACATGACTGACGAAACGGTCCTGGGTGGAAAAGATGGTTCCCGGCGCGATGCTGATGCCCTCTTCCCTGGCCCGGTACATGAGTTCCACGGAATTCAATCCACCCGGCAGCTCCACCCAGAGCACTCCCCCGCCTTGGGGCCGGCTGACCCGCGAGCCCTCGGGAAAGGCACGACTGACAAGGAGCTGCATGGATCTGGTCTGCTCCTGCAAGGTGCGCCGCAATCCGCGCAGATGCCGATCATAGCGTCCCTCACGCAGATACAGGGCCACGGCCTCCTGGGTCGGCGTGGCCGAGCAGACATTGGTCGTGGCCTTGACCTCGTAGGCCCGCGGGAAAAAACGGCCGGGCATGATCCAGCCGATGCGGTAGCCCGGGCACAGCGTCTTGGAAAAGGATGAACAAAGAATCACAAGCCCCTTCGCATCGTACATCTTGAAGACCGTGGGCCGGGCCGGGCCGAAATGAAGGTCTCCAGCCACGTCGTCCTCGATGAGGGGAATGTTTTTGGCGGCCAGAAGCTCCACGATCTCCTGTTTGGCCGCGTCAGGGGTCAGGGAACCGTCTGGATTGTTGAAATTGGGAGTGAAGATGCAGGCCCGGATGTCGAAGCGGCCCAGGGCCTGGTCCACATCGGCCGGATCAACCCCGTGCCGGGGATGGGACGGGATCTCGATGGAGCGCACACCCTGGTTTTCCAGAAGCTGCTGGAAGCAAAAATAGGACGGGGCCTGGATGAGCACGTTGTCGCCGGGACGGACCAGGCTGCGCACGGCCACATGCAGGGCTTCGAGGGCTCCGCAGGTGATGATGATCTCCTCTGGGCGCACGGCGAGGCCGGCCTGGGCCGCGCGCAGGGACAGCTGACGGCGCAGGGCGAGACTCCCCTCCACGGGCAGATAGCCGACCAGGCGTTTGGGGTCCTCGCGAGACAGACGGGACGCGACCCGAGCCAGCTCCCGGTAGGGCAGCAGTTCGTCGGCCGGACAATTGATGCCCAGGGGCAAGAGCTCCCGGTCGCCCACGGTCTCCAGCACAGCGGCGATGAGTTGGCTGCGGTTGATGGTGTGTGGACGCAGCAGCGGCCGGGGGGCACGAGGAGTCGGAGGCAGTTCGCGCGTGTCCCGACAAACGAAAAAACCGGATCTGGGACGCGATTCGATGATGCCCTTTCGTTCCAACTCGGCATAGGCCTGCAGCACCGTGCTGACCGCCACGCGGCTGCGTGCGCTGACATGACGCAAAGACGGCAGTCGCGCGCCCGGCCCCAGGGTGCCGGAAACGATCTGCTGCTGGAGCTGCTGCTCGATCTGACGATATCTGAAGTCTTCCATGGTCATGTCCTCTTCCAAAGAGCGAGTCATCGATCGGTTACGATCAACGGCCTTTTCACTCACCGGCGTCCCGCAGGGTTTGGTGGGTGCCCGGGGCCACGGTCTGTCGGCTGTCTGACCGAGTCAGGCATCGTTTGGCGACCCCTTGCCCGCTGGTCGAAGCTCCGACTGCTGGACGAGCGCGCAAGGGGTCGTCTCTACGAGGCCGGCGAGGGAGTTTCGGCGGGCCGTGGCCC
>CAZPSN010000014.1:0-9783 GCA_964589645.1 uncultured Desulfovibrionaceae bacterium | reverse complement strand
ATCACCGCGCGCCCTTCGTCCGAGGCGAGGAAGCGGGCCGTGGCCCCGGGCACCTGCCAAACCCGCCCATTGGTGAAAAAATTCCTGATGCACCCGACCGGCGCCTCCTCCCCCCTCTTTCGCTTTCCGACCCTGACCTCCAGATCTGTTATGGTCGAAATTTATGCAATCTGTATCTGTACCGCAAACAGTTTTTGACTAGGGTGAGCCTCAAGGAGATAATCGATTATGGTCACCGCCACCACGAACCGCTCTGCCAAGTCCGCCGAATCGGCGCTGACCTCGGCCTTCCGGCAGGCCCTGCCCATCATCCTGGGCTATGTGCCCGTGGGCTTCGCCTACGGCGTGCTGGCCCAGAAATCAGGCTTGTCGGGCATGAACACGCTGCTCATGAGCATTCTGGTCTTTGCCGGATCAGCCCAGCTCATCGGCGTGGGCCTTTTCGCCGCGGGCGCGGCCCCGCTGGCCATCGTGGCCACGACCTTTGTCGTCAACCTGCGCCACCTGCTCATGTCCGCGGCCCTGGCCCCCTACCTGCGACATTGGAGCAAGACCCGGCTGGCCCTCTTCTCCTATCAGATGACGGACGAAACCTTTGCCCTGCACGCCGGGCGTTTCGCCCGGGGCGAGACCGGCACGGGGGAAACCTACGGCATCAACGTCATCGCGCAGAGCGCCTGGGTCGGCGGGACAGTTCTGGGCCTGGCCGCGAGCACGCTCATCACCGACATCCGGCCCATCGGGCTGGATTACGCCCTGCCGGCCATGTTCATCGCCCTGCTCCTGGGACAGCTCAAGTCCCGGCGGCATCTGGCCGTGGCCGTCATCGCGGGCCTTTTGTCCACCGCCCTCATGCTCGCGGGCCTGGACCAGAGCCACGTTCTGACCGCCACCATCATCGCCGCAACCATCGGCCTGGGAGTACATGCATGGACCAGCAGTCAATCTTCCTGACCATTCTCGGCATGATGGCCGTGACCTATGTTCCGCGCGCCCTGCCCCTGCTGGCCCTGGCGCGGCGCACCCTGCCCGAGTTTGTCATCCGCTGGCTCGGTTTCATTCCCGTGGCCGTGCTCTCGGCCATGCTCCTGCCGTCGCTCATCGTCACGGAAAAAGGACTTGATTTTTCTGCCGGGAACATATTCCTGTGGGCGGCCATCCCCACCTTTGCCGTCTGCTGGAAGACCAAAAGCTTTGTGGGCGCCATTGTCACGGGCATGGGCTGCGTGGCCCTGGGACGACTGATATGACCCCCGCATCCATGCGAACCATCGGCATCCTCGGCGGCATGAGCTGGGAATCGACCCTGCCCTACTACCGCCTCATGAACGAGGCCGTGCGAGAAAGGCTGGGCGGGCTCCATTCGGCCCCCATCCTGCTGGACAGCCTGGATTTCGCGCCCGTGGAGGCGCGCATGGCCTGCGGTGACTGGGACGGCGTGGCCGAAATCCTCTGCGCCCATGCCGAAGGGCTGGAGCGGGCCGGCGCGGATATTCTGATCCTGGCCACCAACACCATGCACAAGCTGGCCCCGCGCATAAAGGAGCGGATCGCCATCCCCTTCCTGCACATCGCCGACGCCACGGCCGAGGCAATCACGGCCATGGGGCTTGGCACCGTGGGCCTGCTGGGCACCAGGCCGACCATGGAAGAGGATTTCTACACCGCCCGTCTGGCCAGACAGGGCATCACGGCCCTGATCCCCGCCACGCAGCGGGAACGGGACGAGGTGCACAGGATCATCTTCGAGGAACTCTGCCTGGGCCGCTGCACGGAAGAATCCCGGACCACGTACATTCAGATCATGGCCCGGCTGGTGGAACAGGGCGCCCAGGCCGTGATTCTGGGTTGCACGGAGATCGGCCTCCTGGTCACCCAAGGCCCCGTGCCGTTGATCGACACAACCGCTGTTCACGCCCGGGCTGCAGTGGCCCTGGCCCTGGACGGCTTCTAAGGAGATATCATGAGTTTTCGCTTTACCCGCCGTATCCAGAACACGCCCAAATCCTTTATCCGCGAGATCCTGAAAGTCACCCAGGACCCGAGCATCATTTCCTTTGCCGGCGGCCTGCCCAATCCGGGCCTCTTCCCCATCGCCGAGCTGCAGGACGCGGCCCATGCGACCCTGGCCACGGCCGGAGCCCGCGCCCTGCAGTACTCCACCACCGAAGGCCACGCTGACCTGCGGGCCTGGATCGCGGCCCGCTACGCCCGCAGGGGCGTCACGGTCACGCCGGAACAGGTGCTCATCACCACCGGCTCCCAGCAGTGCCTGGACCTTTTGGGCAAACTGTTCATCGAAAAGGATGACGAGGTCATCCTGGAGCGTCCGAGCTACCTCGGCACCATCCAGGCCTTCACCATGTTCGAGCCCACCTTCGTGACCGTGGATCTTGAGTCCGACGGGCCCAACCTGGAGCAAGTCAGAGAGCGCCTGAGCTCGGGCAAGCCTAAACTTTTCTATACCGTGCCCAATTTCCAGAATCCTTCAGGCTTGACCTTCTCCAAGGCCAAACGCGAAGCCCTGGGCAAGCTCATGAGTGAGCACCCTGAAACCATCTTCATCGAGGACGATCCCTACGGGGAGTTGCGCTTTACCGGCCAGCACCACCAGCCGGTCTATGCCTACACGGGCGGGCGCAGCATCATGCTCGGCTCTTTTTCCAAGATCACGGTGCCGGGCTTTCGCCTGGGCTGGATGGTCGCCCCCGAGGAGATCATCCGCCTGGCGGTCAAGGCCAAGCAGGCCGCGGACCTGCATTCCTCGACCTTCAACCAGTTTGTCATTCATGAATATTTGAAAAAGCACGACATCGATCACCACATCGCCAAGATCACGGACTGCTACGGCTCCCAGGCCCGGGCCATGGTCGCGGCCCTGGAACGCGAAGCGCCCGCGGGCGTCACCTTCACCCGGCCCGAAGGCGGCATGTTCACGTGGGTCACCCTGCCCGCGGGCAGCGGCTCGTGCATGGACCTGTTCAACATGGCCATCGAGCAAAAAGTGGCCTTTGTGCCCGGCATGCCCTTCTACACCGACGGCACGGGCCAAAACACCCTGCGCCTCAACTTCTCCAACGCCTCGGAAGCAACCATCGACACGGGCATCACCCGCCTGTGCGGATGCATGCGGGATTTCCTGCGCTAGAAACGGCTGCACGTTCACTCGTCAAAGGCCCTTGTCCGGCAACGGACGGGGCCTTTGCATTCACGGTGGGCGCTCGTGCCGAACTCACCCTCGGCGCGCCTTCCGCCGTCCCTTCGCGGGGCACCGCACCGCCCCTGCGCCCCCCGACGTCGGAACGCCGCTCCACAACCAACCAGGCGCCTTGCTGATTTCAATACATTTCGTGATGGGACGGACTGCTCCGAGGCACGGATCGCACACCGAAAACAAATTTCGGATTGCGCCTTGATCGTCTTGCGGCAAATGGAATATGGTGGAAGCCTGTAGAGCATGTCCCGCGCCGATTCATCCCTGAAGAGGCCGCTGACGCAGCTTCCACGGAGGGCGCGTGTCCCGTGCATCAATACCAGATACAGCCGATGGTGAGGCCGCTTTAGCCGCAAAGGAGCGCGCGTTATTCCGGGACGCGCTCATGCATTCCCCGTTCGGCGTCTACATGACCACGCCCACAGGCCAATTCACCTTTGTCAATCATGCCATGGCCCGGATTCTGGGCTACGCTTCGCCCGAAGACCTCATGACATCGGTCACGGACATCGCCACGCAAGTGTATTGCGACCCGGCGGACCGGACAGAATTCCTGCTGCAGTTGGAGGCTCGGGAGGAGATGGCCGATCATGAGGGCCGGGCCGTGAAAAAGGACGGCACCGTGATCTGGCTGGGGGGTACGACCCAGGCCGTTCGGGACGAACAGGGTATACTCGTCTGCCTTCGGGCCTACGTCACCGACATCACGACGCGCAAGGAAACCGAAAAACAGTTGGAGCGCTCCGGGCAGAAATACCGGGAACTTGTGGAAAACATCAACGACGTGGTCTACGATGTCGGCCTGGATGGACGGATTCGTTACCTGAGCCCCTCTGCCCGCAATATCTTCAACGATGCCGGGTGCCTGATCGGTCGGCCGTTTCTGGACCTCGTTGATCCCCAGGACCGCGAACAGGCCACGGCCAACTGGACAAGGATGATGCACGGCGCGTTCAGCGCCAACGAGTACCGCATGCGCCTTGGTCCGGAAAAAACTGTCTGGGTCCGTACGTCCAGCCGGCCGGCCCTCCATGACGGCAAGATAGTCGCCGTTGTCGGCGTGCTGCAGGACATCACCAGCCGCAAACTGGCCGAGGAGGCCCTGCGCAAAAGCGAGGAGCGCTATCGCGGCCTGTCCGCCATGCTCCGCCTGGTTTGCGACAATGTGCCCGACATGATCTGGGCCAAGGACTTGGATAAAAAATATATTTTTGCCAACAAGGCGATCTGTTCCGGCCTGCTCGGTGCCGAAAGCGTCGAGGAACCCCTCGGCAAGACGGACCTGTTTTTTGCCGAACGGGAGCGCGCCCGCCATGCCGACAACCCGTCCTGGCACACCTTTGGCGAGATATGTCGCGACACGGACCAGATCACCATGGACGCCGGCCAACCGCGACAGTTCGACGAATACGGCAATGTCCAGGGTCAGTTTCTTTTTCTTGATGTGCGCAAAGCCCCCTTCCTGGACGAAAACGGCATCATGACCGGAACGGTCGGCTCCGCGCGGGATGTCACCGACTACAAGCGCATGGAAGGAGCGCTTCGGGAGCGCGAGGAACGCTTTCGCACCATTTCGCTCATGACCTCCGACATGGTCTATTCCTGTGACGGCGATCCTGCCCACGGGTTCGAACTCGTTTGGGTAGGAGGCGCTGTCGAACGCATCACCGGTTACGATGCGGAAGAACTCCAGGCACGAAAATTCTGGGGGTTCCTGGTGGCCCCTTCTGATCAGGATCTTTTCACCAAGAATGTCACCCGGCTCTCCCCCGGCGAGTCCGGTGGCTGCGAACTGCGCATCGTGCGCAAGGATTGCGCCACCATCTGGGTGGAGTCCAAGGCAGAATGCCTGGCCTTGGACGCAGGCCGCGCCGACAGGCGCTTGTACGGCAGCTTGGTGGACATCACCACGCGCAAGGAAGCAGAGAACGCCCTGCGCGTCAGCGAATACCAACACCGGGTGATTTTTCAGAATTCTCCCTTGGGCATGATTCTTTTCGACGGCACGGGAATTATCGTCGACTGCAACGCAGCGTTCGAACGACTGATGGGCGCGCCGCGCGAAAAACTCATCGGATTCAACACGGCCCAAGACAGCACGCCAGAAATGCGCGCCGCGATCAACAAAGCCCTGCAGGGCGAGGAGGCCATCTTCGAAGGCGAGTACACCTCTGTCACCGGCGGAATTTCACGCATGCTGCGGGTGATTTTCAACCCCATTTCCAATCAGGCCCCCAGAGGGCTCATCGCCACCGTGGAAGACATCAGCCAGCGCAAACGCATGGAAGAGGCCGTCCTTCAGGAAAAAACGATTCTGCACAATATTCTGGAGGACATCCTGGCCGGGTACTGGGACTGGGAAATCGGCAGCTCCCAGAAATACCTGAGTCCGTCCCTCAAGCGCAAGCTCGGGTACGAAGACCACGAACTGTCCAACACCTACGAGACATGGCTCGACCTGGTCCTGCCCGAGGACACGATCCTGGTTTTGGAAGCCATCAAGCAGCATGTGGTCAGCCGTGGCAACCGGCCTTTCAATCTCGAGGTGCGATTCCGGCACAAAGACGGCCGCACCGTCTGGATGATCTGCGCCGGCCGGATCATCCGCTGGTCCGATACCGGTCAGCCGCTGCGCATGGTGGGCTGCCACGTCGACATTTCCCGTCAGAAAGACGTCGAGGAAGCGCTGCTCCTGGCCAAAAAAGAGGCCGACGCCGCCAACAAGACCAAATCCGAATTCCTGGCCAACATGAGCCATGAATTGCGCACTCCGCTCAATGGGGTCTTGGGCATCCTCGACCTGCTCGAAACCACCGGCCTGAATGAAGAACAGGCAGAATACACGTCCATGGGCCTGCAGGCCGGCAGACGTCTGGTCAACTTGCTCACGGATATCCTTGACCTGTCGCGGATCGAGGCCGGAGTGCTGCACATCCAGAAGGCGCCCCTCAATTTGCAGGAAGTCTTTCGGCAAACCGAAGACCTTTTTTCACCGACCGCCAAGGCCCAGAACGTAGCCCTGGAACTCGTGGTCCACCGTGGCGTCCCCGACATTCTGATGGGCGACGGCGTGCGCTTGCAACAGGTCTTGACCAACCTGGTCGGCAACGCCCTGAAATTCACGCCCGCAGGCCAGATCCGGGTGGAAGCCACGGCCTTGCCGACCCGCAAGCCCGGATTGTGCCACGTCCTCTTTTCCGTTGCCGACTCGGGCATCGGCATCGCCGATGAAAAGATCCGTCATCTTTTCCAACCGTTCTCCCAGGTCGACATGGGCTACACCCGCGCCTATCAAGGAGCTGGACTTGGACTGTCCATATGCAAGCGTCTGGTGACGCTCATGGGTGGCAACATTTCCCTGACCAGTGAACTGGGTCGCGGGACAACGTTCTATTTCACCGTGGCCTTTGAAGTCCAAGCCGCGGAGAGCGCCGCCGGGCATGACAGCCTTGACGCGTCGTGCTCTCAATTCACCGGTCTGCGCGTGCTCCTGGTCGAGGACGATACGTTCAGCAGCGCGGTTACGAGCAGGATGCTCAACAAAAACGGCATCCTGGTCGAACAGATCCAGGATGGCCAACAGGCCCTGGCCATCCTGGCCAATAGCGGCTTCGACTTGGTGCTCATGGACATCCGCATGCCCGTCATGGACGGCGTCACTGCGGCCCGAGCGATCCGGGCTGGCGCAGCCGGCAAAAAGGCGGCCACCATCCCCATCATCGCCCTGACCGCCCACGCCATGGACGGAGACCGGGCAACGTTTTTGGAGGCCGGAATGAACGACTATGTGTCGAAGCCCGTGATCATGAACGAACTCATGCTCGCCATCACCAACGCATTGGCCAAGGCATGAGACCAAGCCTCGACCCGGCCCCCTGAAAGGGCGTTCGCGCCATGCCTGCGGCAACCCGCCCCTGTGCCTGTGCAACGGAGCTCCCTTGCGCCCTGCGCTGCTGCAAGAACTTCAATCCAGACACGCCAGATCCAAATAATATTTCCCGCAACCCGAAGGTTGAATCCGTCCTGGCCTGCGATATACACTCGTCTGAAGCATCTACCGCAACCCGGAGAGATCCCCATGTCCGCTGTCCAGAGCCTTGTCCTGTTCTGCCTTGTCCTGGCCACGACCGCTTGCGGCCGGGAAGAGGCCACCGCGCCCGAACCGCGCGCCATCAAGGCCCAGACCCTGCGCCTGAGCCTGACCGCAGCGCGGGAATGCAGAAGCCTCACCGGCCAGGTCCAGTCCCGCAACAGCGTGACCCTGGCCAGCAAGACCAGCGGCACCGTGACCGAGATCCTGGCCCAGGAAGGAGACCTCCTGGCAGCTGGCCAGACCATCTTGCGCATCGACGACGCGGAGTTGCGCCAACGCGAGCAAAGCGCACGCGCCATGGCCGGGCAGGCGGGGCTGGAAGGCAAGGCCCTGGCCGCGCGCAAGGTCCAGGCCAAGGCGACCCTGGAAAGGTTGCAAAAGCTGCTGGATCAAAACGCCGTGAGCCGCGACGACGTGGACCGCGCCCGGGCCGACTACGAGGCCCTGGCCAGCCAGGAAAAGGCCTTGGGGGCACAGTCCTCGGCCGCTGGATACCAGGGGGCGGAAATCCGCGCCCTCATGCGGTACAGCACCGTGGTCTCGCCCCTGAAGGGCGTCCTGAGCAGACGGCATGTGGACCTGGGCGCCTTCGTGCAGGCAGGAACGCCTCTGGCCGAGGTGGATGACTTGAGCAGCGGATTCGAACTCGTGGCCCAGGCAGACGAAACCCTCCTCGGGCGCATCAGCCAGGGCATGACCGTGGTGGCACTGATCCCGTCCCTGTCCGAGATGCCGTTTCTGACCACCCTCTCGGCCGTGATCGGGCAGGTGGACCCCCTGAGCCGCTCCTTCCGGGTCAAGGCAGCCCTTGATTCCGCGCCCAGTCCCGGCATGTTCGGCAAGATCTGCGTACCCGTGAGCGCGGCGCCCAAGCTCCTGGTGCCCCGGTCCGTCTTGCGGCCGCGCGGAGAACTGACCACGACGCTCATCGTCGACGACGAGTCCATCCTGCGCCTGCGCATCGTCAAGACCGGCGGCATCTACCAAAAGGCCGTGCTGGACGGCCAGACGTTCATCCTTGAAACCGGAACCGAACAGATTGGCGCCGTGCCTCAAGGCGCCGATATCCTTGTGGAGATCCTTTCCGGTCTTTCCGCGGGCGAGGTGGTGGCCCTGGACGCGCCCGACATGGCCCGCGAAGGCGACCATCTGGTGCGGGAGTAGACCATGTCCGCCCAGCCCGGCCACAACCACGACTTTCTGACCCGCATCACGGCGAGCTTCGTCGACTCCAAGCTCGTGCCGCTGATCATCGTCTTTGCCATTTTTCTCGGCGTCTTCGCCGTGCTGCGCACTCCAAGCGAGGAAGAGCCACAGATCATCGTGCCCATGATCGACATCATGGTCGAAATGCCTGGCGCCATGCCCGAGGAGATCGAAAAGCGCGTCGTCGGCCCCATGGAGAAGCTTTTGTGGGAGATTCCCGGCGTGGAATACGTCTATTCCACGGCCATGGACGGCCAGGCCCTGACCGTCGTGCGGTTTCTGGTAGGCGAGGACGTGGAACGCAGCCTGATCAAGGCCTACAGCAAGCTCTACCAGCACCTGGATTGGCTCCCGCCTGGTTGCTCCCAGCCCATTCTCAAACCCAAATCCATCGACGACGTGCCAATCCTGGCCGTGGCTTTGGTTGGCGAGACCCACGACAGCCGCACCCTGCGCCAGGTCGCCGCCGAAGTCGCCGAAAGCCTGCGCGCCCTGACCGGCGTCTCGGAAGTGAACCTCATCGGCGGCCGCAAGCGGGCCCTGACCGTGGACCTCAATCCCGAACGGCTACGCGCCCTTGGCCTGGACAGCGTGGACGTGGCCCAGGCCATCGCGAGCCAGAACCAGGCCGACCAGAGCGGGCTGATGACCAATGCGGGGGCTTCCAGCCAGGTGCGCCTCGACAACGCCCTGCGCTCGGACGCCGACGTGGCCGCCGTTGTCGTGGCCGTGCAGGAGGGGCATCCCGTGACCCTGGGCAGCGTGGCCGTGGTACGCGACGCCGTGGCCGAGCCCGAGGACTACGTTCTTTTCGCTTCTGGTCCGCAAGCGCAAAAAAAAGGCCTCCAGGCCACGAACGGTCAGCTCCAGCCAGCCGTGACCCTGACCGTGGCCAAACGCCCCGGCATCAACGCCACGCAGTTGTGCCAAAAGGCCCTGGCCACCATCGAAAGCCTGCGCGGCACAGTCATCCCGGCCGACATGCAGACCGTGGTCGTGCGCGACTACGGCGAGACGGCCAAGCACAAGTCCGACGAACTGCTCCTGCACCTGGCCATCGCGGCCCTGTCCGTGGGCGCCATCGTGGCCTGGTTCCTGGGAGGTCGCGCCAGCATCGTGGTCATGGTCGCCGTGCCCGTGACCCTGGCCGTGACCCTGGCCACCTACTGGCTGCTGGGCTACACCCTGAACCGGGTCACTCTTTTCGCCCTCATCTTCTGCATCGGCATCCTGGTGGACGACCCCATCGTGGACGTGGAGAACATCGTGC
>CAZPSN010000013.1:72751-97706 GCA_964589645.1 uncultured Desulfovibrionaceae bacterium | reverse complement strand
GTACGTACGGTGGTGTGGGAGGACGGCGGGGGTGACCCCGCCTCCTACCCGATTTTGGTGAAGGAGCAAAGGGCCTTCGGAGAAGCCAGCTCCGAAAGCCCTTGTCCCTGACGCGATAGTCGAGTTTTTTTTGCATGCGTACGAGAAAAAAGTAAATCAAAAAGCAAGTGTATGACAAAATATTCGGGTTTTGTAGGACAAGACGGTCGGCGGTGGGCACGGAGGCTGGGAGCGGTTGGGCATGAGTTGGTGTCTGCGGCGTAAGGGTTTGGCCCGCCTTTTGATCTGTCCCTGGCAGCAGGAGGTGGACTATGCAGTTTTTTCCCCCAGTGCAGCCCGGCCCGGTTCAGACCGCGCAGTTCGGCAGCATGAACGAAAGCCTTGATACCAAAGCCGGACAGGGTTTCGAAGACCTGTTGTCGGCGCATCTGGACCAGGGCGATGCAGGTTCCGATTCTTCGTCGGCCAGGCCGCCTGAGGCCCGGGTCGAGGCAGTTCCTGCTGTATCCGTGTCCCCTGCTGAGCCGGGGCCACGTGCGGTCAGACAGGAAGACGTCCGAGCCGATGAACGCGGCGCAAACAGCCGTGAGCAGGACCAGCAGGAGCAGATCCAGGCCGACGAGGCGAATTCATCCCAGTCGGCAAAACCTGCCGCCAGCGAGAAAGAAAGGGTCCATGACGACGAGGATGTCCTGACAGCTGGAGACCGTGAAGAATCTGTCATGGACGAAAGCGCCGCCATTGCTGACGAAGCGGAAAAGGTGCTGTCCGAACTCGCTGGAGAAGTACAGAGTCTGTTGGCCGGGCTTGTCGGAAAGACGGAAGGAGAGGCGTCTGAACGTGGAGCGATACTGTCAGCTGCGACTGAGGTGAAAAGCACTGAGGTACAAAGCGAGGGGCACGCTCAGATGCGTGGCAAGTTGGATGCCCTGGCATCCAGAATACAGGCGATACAGGATCTGTTGCGACAGTTCCGGCAAAGCGAGCCGGAAACTCGCGCGGCGCTGAGCGCGTCTCTTGGCTCGCAACTCAGGAGTCTGCGCGATGATATGGCGGCATATGATCGCCCCAGAAATCTCGAGACCTCAGTTTCAAAACAGGCCCCGAGCGTTCCTTCCTGGAATAATTCCAACATACTCAAGCGGGTAGAGGCTGTTGCTCGTCGCGTCGAGACTTCCGGCTCTACCCTGCAACACATTCAGGCCGCGTCTGCCACGGCATCAAGTGGCGAACCCCGAAAGGATCAGTCGCGGGTCCTGTCGAGCGAAAGCGCGAGCATTCCGGAAGTGACCGCGCAAACGAAGACTGCGCGTCATGAGGGTGCTGCGGTGAAAGCCCCCAGTGGCGCTACCCAGGCAAAGACAGCCCCCACACCAGCGCAGCGTGCCGGTGATGGCGGGTCTCAAGAAGTCCGAGCCCGACAGGACAGCGCACCAGCAGCTCCTTCATCGCAAGCGCAGACACATGCGCAACAAAGCCGGCCCGTGACTGTCCAATCGGCCCCGCCCACGGTCGCGAATACGCAGAAAGTTCAAGCAGACTCTCTGGCAGAGGCGGCAGCATCTGGTGCGAAACCATCCATGTCCGCAGTGTCAGGTAATGTACCAGGAACCGAGACCATTCAGGCTGTGGCCGCGAAATCAGCGGCCAAGGACGTGTCCGCGCCCGTAGGCAAGCGGGAATCGGGAATGGAAAACACGGCCGGGACGAATGCAACCCTGCCAACTTCTGAACCGTCCGAGACCAAGGCCAGCGGAGGCCGTAAAGAGCCGCGGCCGGACTTTTTCACCGCTCCGGACCGGGACAAGACCGCCGAGTCCAAGACCGCGAACGGCAAGACGGCTTCGAAAATCGTACTCGAGGCAGAATCCGCCCCCCAGTCCGCGACATCCAATCTGCAGGCCCCGACCCAAAGTCGTCTGGACGCTCCGGTCAACGCAAGATCCTCGGAAGTGTACAAACAGGTCGAAAACGGGGCGTTCAAGAATCTGGGGCAAGGCCTCAAGCAATTGGTCATCCGGCTCGATCCGGCCGACCTGGGTCAGGTCAGTGTCATCCTGCAGGTCCGCGGCAAGGAGGTGCAGGCCGTGCTCCGGGCCAGCAGTCAGGAGGCCTCCCATGCCTTGAACGAACAGCTGGGGCAATTGCGCACCCAGCTCGAGTCCCAAGGCCTCAAGGTCAGCCGCCTCGAGGTCCAGACGCAGTTGTCCGACTCCCAAAGTCAATCCGAGTGGCAAGGTGCCGAACAGCACAACCGCTTTCAGGAAAATCGTGAATTGGCACTTTCTGCCCTGCGCTGGCGCACTCTGGGGCAGGTGGATTCGAGTCTGGCCCGGGACATGCAAAATATCCCGCAAAGGGAAAAAAATTCCTCAAGCGGATTGGATATTTTTGCCTGACAGGAGGCGGTCATGGTCGATTCCATACTTTCGGGGCTGAGTTCTTCTTCGGCGAGCGCCACAAGCGCTGCCACAACAGCCAGCAGCGCGCTGGACAAGGATGATTTTTTGGAGCTCCTGGTGGTGCAGTTGCAGAATCAGGACCCTCTCAATCCCCTCGACGACAAGGAATTCATCGCGCAGTTGGCCCAGTTCTCGAGTTTGGAGCAGATGACCAATGTCGCCTCGGGCATCGAAACTCTGACCGAAACGGTTGCCAGGCAGGAATCCCTGAGCGCGGCCAGCTACATAGGAAAGAACGTCGTAGCCGATGGGAAGTCCATCACAAAGCTGGATTCGGGCATCACCCCGCTGTATTTCACCTTGAAGGAAGCCGCCTCGACAGTGAGCATCAATGTGTATGATCAGAACAAAAATATCGTGCAGACAGAGACGCTCAATTCGATGCAGGCCGGTGAGTACACATTTGCTTGGGACGGACTGAACTATAACGGTAAAAATGCTGATAATGGCCAATATAACGTGTATTTTTCCGCTGTAGGCGCGAACGGAAAGGCTGTTTTCGTTGATACGCAGGTCGCAGGAAAAATTACTGGACTGTCGAAAGACACAGATGGCGTGACATTTAAGTTGAGCGATGGGCGCACTGTAAATTTTGAAGATATTTCAATGATCACTGATGTAAATTAATAAGAATATTTTTCTCCATACGTCATCGCGAGATGAGGAGGTAGTTATGGGTTTGTCAGCATCAATGTATTCGGGAACGAGCGGACTCAAGGTTCATGGCGAGGCCATGACCGTGATCGGCAACAACATCTCCAACGTTTCGACCCTCGGATACAAGGGTTCGAGCATGTATTTCGAGGATGCCCTGAGCCAGGAAATCACAACGGCATCGGGTGTCGGACAGGTCGGTCGAGGCGTTTCCGTAGGTTCGGTCATGGCCGATTTCGCCCAGGGATCCCTTGAAACGACGACTTCCGCGACGGACCTGGCCATCGGCGGCAACGGCTTTTTCGTGGTCTCCCCCGCCGGGGAAGAGGTGAGCTACTATACCCGGGCAGGGAATTTCACTTTCGACGAGGACGGGTACTTGGTCGATCCGCACGGTTACCGCTTGCAGGGTTGGGCTGTGCAGACGGCTCAAACAAGTGTCGCGGCGACGGGCGACGCCTCCTCGTCCGCTTCGACGGGAGTGAAGACGACAGGAGTGCCGCAGGACATCAAGCTGGAGAATTTTCAGTCTCCGCCGCAGTTCACCAGCCATGTCGACATGATCGTCAACGTCGACTCCCAGTCCGAGGATAGATCCACGGGCGAGGCCGCCCTTCCTGCGGACGATGCGCCATTCACAGCCATTTTCGACACGTACAACGCGGACTCAGTGGACGGTATCCCCTTGGGAGATACAACGTACGCCTATCAGACCACGATCAAGGTCTATGACGAGAACGGCTCTTCCCACACGTTGACCATCTACATGGACCCGGTCGAGTATCAGGACGTGACGGATAACGCCGGAGGCAAGCGGTACTGGGAGTACATCGTGGCGGTCCCGGCCAACGAGGACAATCGGGAGCATTGGGCTACGGCCACCGACACGAGCAAGCGGGGCATCCTCATGGCGGGCACCCTGACCTTCAACGCGGGCGGCGAGTTGGAAAACATGTCGGCCTACACCATCAACGGCGCGGCCGCGGACCCAGCGGACCTCGCAAACTGGGAGCCGGCCAATTTTTCTCAGAACGGCTATCCCATCTGTACGCCCAACTTCCTCGGTGCGCTGGATGCCAGCACCACGACATCTGTTAATGCCAAGAACATTGAGATCAATTTCGGGTTGCGCAACAAAGCCACCACCTGGGCCGGCAGTGTCGATAACCTTCAGGAACTGCAGGATCTTGACGTCACGACAGCCGCGTCGTTGGGCACTATCAACGGACTGGCATCGACAGAGCTCAGCGCCCTGGTGACAACCAACTATAGCACGGGTTCGACGACCATCTTTCAGTCCCAGGACGGCTACACTGCCGGTTTTCTGCAGAACATCTCCGTGGACCGTGATGGCGTCATCACCGGCAGCTACTCCAACGGCCAGGTTCTGCAACTCTTCGCGGTGACCCTGGCTACCTTCAACAACAATTACGCCTTGTATCGGGAGGGCGGGAACCTCTTCTCCGAAACCCGCTCCTCGGGGCCGCCCATCACCGGCCTGGCCAATACCGGGGGCAAGGGCAGCATTGCATCCAATTCCTTGGAGCAATCCAACGTCGACTTGGCCACGGAATTCGTCAAGATGATCACCACGGAAAAAGGCTTTCAGGCCAATTCCAAGACCATCACCACCGTGGACCAGATGCTGGGTGTCCTGATTCAGCTCAAGCGTTAATCCGATTCTCGATCACCAACGACGTTAAGCCCGGGCTGCGACAGCAGCACGGGCTCAACGTCGTTGGTGATCGGCTGGTCAGCGGGCTACAGCGCCTTGTCCAGGAAAAGGCCGACCATGTTTTCGATGGAGGCGGCCAGATCGAGCATTTCATCTCCAGGAATCTTGCGAATCAGCTTGTCGGTTTCCGGGTCCCGAACTTCGACCTGGACCGTGTCCGTGCGCTCGTCGATGTTGAATTTGAGGTTCACGCCCAGGGAGGACATGTACGAATCCACCGCTTCGGTCAGGTGCTGCAGCTTCTGCGCGGAAATTTCTTCCGACTCAGATGGTTCGGATGTTTTCTGTTTGGACGTGTCGCGCCCTGGTGTGGTCGAGAGCGCGGTCGCGCGCTCGGGAAAATCCAGATTGGACCGCTGTGGGTTGGTCTGTTCCAGGGGCGCCAGTAAATCCTGGGGCTCGTAGGATAGAGAGGCGATTTTCATGGCCTGGGCCTCCTCGTAAGAAGTTCATTCAACAAGGTAATCGGCCTTCGGCAAAAAAACTTTAGACGAGTCGGGCAATTTTGACCCGCGGCATGGTCGAGTTGTCTTGTTGTTTTGTTTAATATGCTGAATATATATAACATATTTTTTCTGGCATATGCTGTGCATTTCGAGCAGCAACCGCAGAAGGAGGTTTTACCATGTCTTTGGTCATCAATCATAACCTGATGGCGATGAATGCCGCCAGGAATCTGTCTCAATCCTATGGCAATCTGGCAACTTCGACCCGGCGCCTGTCCTCCGGACTGCGAGTCGGAACGGCCGCGGACGACGCGGCGGGTCTGGCCATCCGCGAGCTGATGCGTGCGGACATCGCGTCCCTCAACCAGGGCGTTCGCAACGCCAACGACGCCATTTCCATGATTCAGACCGCCGATGGGGCCTTGCAGGTCATCGACGAGAAATTGATCCGGATGAAGGAATTGGCCGAACAGGCCGCTACCGGCACCTACTCCTCGGATCAGCGTCTGCTCATCGATTCAGAGTACCAGGCCATGGCCTCGGAGATTACCCGTATCGCCAACGCCACGGATTTCAACGGCATCTATCTGTTGAACGGCAACCTGTCCGGAACAACCCATAACGGGGCCGGCTTGAGTTCCGTGGGCCAGCTCAAGGTGCACTTCGGAGCCGGCAATGCGGCGGAAGAGGATTATTATTACATCCGGATCGGCAACGCGACGGCCTCGGCCCTGGGCGTGGGCAATCAGGCGGACAGGACCCGGGCCAACGGCATACATGGCGTGGCTGGCGCGGGTTTCAGCATTTCCACCCAGCAGGCCGCACAGCGGGCGCTGGACTCCATCAATGCGGCCATCACGTCCAAGGACAACATCCGGGCCAATCTGGGTGCCCTGCAGAACCGCTTGGAAAACACCATCACCAACCTGACAATCCAGGCCGAGAATCTCCAGTCCGCGGAGTCCCGTATTTCCGATGTGGACGTGGCGAGCGAAATGACGGAATTTGTGCGTAACCAGATTTTGACCCAGTCCGCAGTGGCCATGCTGGCTCAGGCCAACCAGTTGCCGCAGTTGGCCATGCAGCTGCTCCAGGGCTAGCGGCGGTTTCCTTCGGAATAGCGGCGGTGATCAAAGGCGAAGCCGGGGTGTCTCACTCCGGCTTTTTCGTGCTGGGAGAGTGAACAGGCACGGACGGGCACAGAGGTTCGGGATCGAAGAGCTCCGGCGAACGGGCCCTGAGCAGGTCGAGGGCCTGTTCGGCCGCGCCCTGCTCGGCCTTGCGCATGCTGCCGTCCTCCCATTCCACCCGGGTGCCGTCCGGCAGGGTCAGGACGACCCGGTAGCGCTTGGCATGTTCCGGGCCGCTGTTGCCGCCCGGAGCGTAGCTCGGGCGTGATTTCCAGATGCGTTGGGTCGCTTCCTGGAGCAGGCTTTTGAAATCCCGGGGGCGAAAGGTTTTTGGAGGTGTCGGCCATTGCCCTGCGTACAAATTTTTGACGCATGCCAAGGCAGCAGGCAACCCGCCGTCAAGATAGATCGCGCCCAGCAGGGCCTCCAGGGCGTCGCTCAGCACGGAATTTTTTTCTCTTCCCCCCTGGCTCTCTTCTCCCTTGCCCAGAAGCAGGTAGGAACCCAGGCCGATCCGCCGGGCTTGGTCGGCCAGGGCCGTCTCGCTGACCAGCGTTGAACGCATCCGGGTCAGGTGTCCTTCCTGGGCCAGGGGGAATTTTTCAAATAATGCGTGGGACACGGCTAGCTCCAGGACCGCATCGCCCAGGAACTCCAGTCGTTCGTTCTGTGCGCCGTCGTGTTCATTGGCATACGAACTGTGTGTGATGGCTTGGATTAAAAGCTTGACTTGCTTGAATTCATAATGGATTTCAGACTGCAGTACGCGCAGTGCATCCGTTTCAATTTCCACAGACATCAAGGTTCTCCATGAGAGACGTTCATCTCCACGCTTTGTTCTCCCCCCTGGCCATAGCGGTTGTCGGACCCCATGACGTCCCGGCAGCGCCGGCTGGCGTGGTATCGGCCAACCTCGCAGGCTGGGGGTACCAGGGGAGGATCGTGCCCGTCAATTGGGCCGGTCATGGGCCTTTTCCGGCCCCAGACGCGTTGGATGGCGTGGAGCTTGCCGTGGTTTGCCTGGAGCCCGAACTCGTGCCCGCAGCGCTGGAGCAACTCGCGGAAAAGGGTGTCAAGGCCGTCATCGTGACCTCTTCCGGATTCCGGGACATCGGCGGGCAGGGCTACCAGCTGGAACAGGCCATCGTCCATCTGGCCGAGCACAGGAATCTGACCCTCCTGGGGCCCAATTGCCAGGGGGTTGCCTCCTGGGACGACCACATGAATGCCTCGCTTGTTTCGCGGCTGCCAATGGCCGGAAGCATCGCCTTTTTTTCTCCCTCCAGTTCCATGTGCAGCGCTGTTCTGGAATGGGCCGCCAGCGAAGACATCGGTTTTTCCAAGTTCGCGAGCATCGGCAACCGCGCCGTCATCGACGAGGCCTCCATGCTGCAGTTCCTGGCCCAGGATCCCGGAACTCACGCCATTATCGGACATCTCGAAGGCATGAACAGCGGTCGTCGCTTTGCGCGCATCAGTCAATCCATCACCCGGGAGAAGCCGGTCATCATGCTGCAGGCCGGAATGACCGAGCACGGGCAGAGGGCCATCTGCGCCGATGTCGGGGCCTTGCCCGGATCGGAACGCGCCTATCAGACGGCGCTCACGCAGGCCGGAATCATCCAGGTCGACAATCTGGCATCCCTGTTCAACCTCGCGCGCATGTTCGGATCACAGCCCCTGCCCGAGGGCGAAGGGCTCGGCATCGTGACCAATTCCAGCGGGGCCGGGATTCTGGCCGCCGACGGCCTGGCCGGAACCGGTCTGAATCTGTCCCGTCTGGACCGTGAAACCCTTGCGCGGTTGTCCGGGATTCTGCCTCGTGGCGCCCGCATCGACAACCCCCTGGATCTGGGTCAGCAGGCCTCCGCAGAGCAATTTGCCCAGGCTGTGGGGATGGTCATGGGTGATCCACGGATCCATTTGCTTCTGGTAGTCGTCGCGCCCGGTCTGGGCGTGGACCTCCATGCCATGGCCCAGGCCCTGGTCGATTTGCCCAGGGTTTCGGGGCGGACCGTTGCGGTCTGTCTTCTCGGTCAGGAGGGCGGGGCAGAGGAGAAGCGCCTTTTGCAACGTCACGGCCTGCCCTGCTACGCCAACCCCAAGGCGGCCCTTGACAGCCTGGAGGCCATGCGGCGCTATGCTAGGTGGAAAGCCACTCCCTATCCGGTGGAGGTCTGCTACCGTCGGGACAAGGCCAAGGCCGAGCGTTTTCTTCAGGACTGTCTGGCCACTGGGCGGACAGAATTGTTCGGCTTTGAATTGCAACCCTTTTTGCAAGCCTACGAATTGCAGTCCCCCCACACGGAAATGGCGCGCACCAGCCGCAGCGCGGCCAAGATCGCCCGGCGTCTGGACTGTCCCGTGGCCCTCAAGATCGCTTCGCCGGATATCGCCTTCAATAGCGACGTGGGCGGTGTGGAAGTCAACTTACAGACTTCCGAGGAGGTGCGACGGGCTTTTGTGCGTTTGACCTCGCGTGTCCAGCGGCTGCGTCGCGAGGCCTTTGTGTCCGGTTGTCTCGTCCAGGAGATGGTTCCTGGCAAAGCCGTGGAAGTCTGCATCCGGGTCCAGCGCGACCCCACCTTTGGCCCGCTGCTGCGCTTCGCCTTGTCCGGAAACCAGGCCGAGATCTACCAGGATTTTGCCCTGCGCCTTGCTCCCCTTTCGTTGGAGGATGCCTCGGCCATGATGCGCGAACTGAAGTCCTTTTCCCTGCTCAAGCGTGAGCGTGGCCGCGATGCCCTGGATCTGCGAGCCCTTGAGGACGTGCTGCTGACCGTTTCGCAGATGACGCTCGATTTTCCGGAAATTTACGCCTTGGAATTCGACCCAGTACTGGTTACTTCGCGAGGAGCGTGGGTTGTCGGAGCGAGAATGACGCTTTTGCCCCTTTTCGAGGAGCAGGGTCGCGGCCGTGAACATAATGCCAGAATACAGCAGTCCTGATCAGGAGGGAGTATGGTAGGAATTTATGTGGGGGCGACATCCGGGTACTCTGGAAAGAACATGATCGCCATGGGCATTGGCCTCAAGCTGCAGAAGGAAGGTTTTCGGGTCGGATACATGAAGCCTGTCGGCGCCCTGCCGCAGGAGAAGAACGGCGTGCTTGGGGACGCGGACGCTTTTTTCGTCCAGGATATCCTGGGCCAGAATGAAGACCCGACTCTGGTCACCCCGGTGGTGGTTGACCAGGACTTCAAAATGAAGGCCTTCACGGGCAAGTGCGAAGATCTGATGCCCCGGATCAAGGCAGCCTATGAGCAGCTGGGCAAGGACAAGGACGTCATGATCGTGGCCGGATCAGGCAGCATGTATTCGGGCAAGTATTGCGGCGTGGATGGGGTCAGCGTGGTCAAGGCCCTGGGCATAAAGGCCATTGTCATCGACCGCTACGTCAAGGAACTCAACTACGACTACCTCATTGCCATGAAGGAACGGCTCGGTGACCAGCTCCTGGGCGTACTCCTGAACGACATTCCGCCAGCGTTCAAAGAGGAATTGGACTTGCTTCTGCATCCCTTCCTGGAGAGCAAGGACATCAAAGTCCTGGGCAAGATCCCCAGTGATCCGCTCATGGGCGCCATCAAGGTGGCCGACCTGGCCGATCGTCTGGGCGGTAAGATCATCACGGCCCAGGACAAGGCCGAACGAGTTGTGGAGAACTTTTTGATCGGCACCATGCAGGTCGAGAATTTCATGACCCATTTTCGCAAGAGCAAGAAGTCCGCGATCATTGTCGGCGGCGACCGCTCCGACGTACAGTTGGTGGCCTTGGAAGGGCAGTGTCAATGTCTGGTGTTGACGGGCAATCTCTACCCCAACGACATCATCATGACCCGCGCCGAGGTCCTCGAGGTGCCCATCGTGGTCGTGCGCGACGACACGTTCACCGTGGCCAAGAAGATGGAAGCCATCCTGTCCCGCCACAAACTTCGCGACGTGATCAAGATTCAGCATGGCTCTCAGCTGGTCAGCTCCATCATCGATTTCGCCCACCTGAAGGAAGCCCTGGGCATATAATCCAAAACGCGATCACAATAAAAAAACCCCGCAATGCGGGGTTTTTTATTGGTGGGAAGAGCTGGACGTTGTGCATGTTATGCGCCTTAATAATCGGGGAATAAAACCCTTTTCGCTACGGCAAGGCACGGTTCCTCGGCACAGTCCGGTTTGCACCCAGAGCACCAGGTTGGAATCAGATCTCCCGGATGGCCTGGGTCAGTTTTTTCTGGTCGTCCTTGAAGAGTTTGTAGTTGATGGAGTCCTCCAAGGCCTGCCGGCTGGCCTCGATGATGTTGTAGGACACGCCAACGGTGGTCCACCGGCTTTTCTGGTCTCCCGATTCGATGAGCACCCGGACCACCGAGGCCGTTCCGCTGTGCCCATCATCCTTGTTGGAGATGGCCAGGACGCGGACCTTGAAATCCATCAAGCGCATTTCCGCCAGATTTGGATAGAAGCGTTCAAGCCCCTTGCGCAAGGCGCAGTCCATGGCGTTGACCGGACCCTTGCCCGTGGCCGCCGTGTGCTCGATAACTCCGCCTACGCGCAGCATGACCGTAGCCTCCGTGAATGGTTCGGCCCCTTCGGTGAAGACCGAGTCCATGATCCGAAAGCTGATGAGCCGGAAATATGAGCGTGCCCGGCCCAGGACCCGGTTGACCAGAAGCTCGTAGGACGCTTCGGCCGCCGAGTATTCGTAGCCCTGGTCCTCGCGGTTCTTGAGTTCGGTCAGGAGTTCCAAAACAAAGGGGTCGCCCTTGTCCAGCTCAAATCCGTATTGCTTGGCTTTGAAAAGGATGTTGGACTGCCCGGCCAGGTCCGAGAGCAGGATGCGTTGCTTGTTGCCGACCAGTTCCGGCTGGATGTGCTCGTAGGTTTTGGAGTTGCGGCGCACGGCCGCGACATGCACCCCTCCCTTGTGGGTGAAGGCTGACTGGCCCGTGTAGGGCTGGCGTTTGAAGCAACGCAGGTTGGCCACCTCGGAGACAAAGGCCGCCGTCGCGGTCAGGCGTTCCAGGTTTCCCTTGGGCAGGCAGGTCCGGCCCAATTTGAGCTCCAGGTTGGGGATGATGGAACAGAGGTTGGCGTTGCCGCAGCGCTCTCCATAGCCATTGATGGTGCCCTGGACCTGCACGGCCCCGTGGCGCACGGCGACAAGGGAATTGGCCACGGCCAGTTCGCAGTCATTGTGCGCGTGGATGCCCAGGCGCGCATCGGGGAGCTTTGCACGCACGTCGTCCATGATGGCGGCGACCTCTTCGGGCAGGCTGCCGCCATTGGTGTCGCACAGGACCAACAGGTTCGCTCCGGTGGACCATGCCGTGCGCAGACAGGTCAATGCGTAGTCGGGGTTGGTCTTGTAGCCGTCGAAGAAATGTTCGGCGTCGTAGAAGAGCTCCTGGGCATGGGGTTTGAGGAAGGCCAGGGAGTCGCGGATGAGTTCCAGATTGCGGTCCAGGGTGATTTTCAGGGCATCGGTGATGTGGATGTCCCATGTCTTGCCGAAGATGGTCAGGACCGGGGCTCCGGATTCGACCAGGGCCAACAGGTTTGGATCGTTCTCCGCCGTGCACTTGGCCGCGTGGGTGGAGCCGAAGGCCGCCAGGCGGGCCGTGCGCAGTTCGTACTGGCGCATCTCCATGAAAAAACGCTTGTCCTTGGGGTTGGATCCGGGCCAGCCGCCTTCGATGTAGGCCACGCCCAGTTGATCGAGCTTGGTGGCAATGCGCAGCTTGTCCTCGGTGGACAGGCTCAGCTCCTCGGACTGGGTGCCGTCGCGCAGGGTCGTGTCATAGATCTGAATGGTGTTCATGGTGCTCCTGGCGGGGTGGGCCCGATGCCTGGCTTGGTTATTGTTCTGGCTTTTCAGCGAGCCGCAGATGCAAAAGGCCCCCGACCATGTGGTCGGGGGCCTTTTCGTGCGCGGTTGGTCCTGTGCAGGCGCGTCACTCCCCCGACCGTGACCGAATGATCACGGAAATCAGAATAATGGAAATGGGGGAGGTCGCAGTGTTCATATTCGTTCCTGGCCATTCTTGTTGAACAATGGAGAATCGATTGTCAAGCCTGATCTTTGTGAGACGGCTTCCCATCGGCCAAGCTCATTGCGCGATTTTGATTTCCCGGGCGTCAATGAAACACACGCCGTTGTCCTCGCCCTGGTCACCCAGGACAATGGCCCTGCGGCCTTCAAGGCCCGATGTGTCGATGCCGCGCAGCATGTAGCTGGAGGCATCCGTTATCAGGATCATGCCCGCGCTGGTTTCTTCCAGGATGCCGTGGACCTCCACGGTCTCACCGGCCTGGATGGCCAGAGGGGTGCTCAGCAGGAACAAACCGGCCAGGGCGGCCCATGTGCACAGTTTCATCGCGAGTCCTGTCTTGCTATGAGGTGGACGGCGCGCGTCCCGATTCGAGAGACGCGGGCCGCACAATTGCGGGCCAATTTATAGCATGAAATGTGCCGTTTTGTAAAATCCTGAATTTAAAAGATGTAAATGCGCCGCGCGGCGTGGTAGGAATTACGAGTTCTGTTTTTCGAACCGGGGTGGCGCGAAGTGCTGCCTGGGGCTTACGTCAAAAAAGAATCGGGGATTCTCTTTTCGCAAAAAAGAATCAGGAGTTCTGCTTGGAGCGAGGGCGAAAAGGTTTTTTGTCGAGGTGGTGTCTGGTCATGAGCTTGTGCAGCTGACGCGTGGTGATGCCGGCCGTGTCGGCGCTCTTTTTGATGCTGCCGTTGCAGGACTGCAACAGTGCAAAGAGATAGCGGCGTTCAAATTCCTCGATGGCCGAGGCTCGGGCCGCGTGCAGCGGCATGAGTGTGTCCGAGCGGATCGAGGAATCGGTCTGGATTTCGGGACGCAGGGCCAGAAGCTCAAGGGGCAGGCTTTCGGCATGGATAACTTCCGTCTCTTCCAGGATGCAGGCCCGTTCGACGATGTTCTCCAACTCGCGCACATTGCCGGGCCAGCCGTACTCTTCCAAGGCCCTGGCCGCCCGCGGGTCGAAACCGACGATGTTTTTGCCGGCATCACGGCAGAATCCGCGCACGAACTGCTCGGCCAGAGGCAAAATGTCCTCGACGCGCTGGCGCAGTGGCGGGACCTCCACGGGAAAAACGTTCAGGCGATAGAAAAGATCCCAACGGAATTTCCCCTGCTCGCACAAGCGGGCCGGATCCTCGTTGGTGGCAGCGATGATGCGTACATCGCAGGGGATGAGCTTCTCGCCGCCAACACGCTCGAAGGCCTTTTCCTGGAGAACGTGCAGCAGCTTGATTTGGGCCGAAGGGGTGATGGTTCCGATTTCGTCCAGAAAGATGGTTCCTCCATCGGCCAGCTCAAACTTGCCTTTGCGGGTTCTGGAGGCCCCGGTAAACGATCCCTTTTCATGGCCGAAGAGTTCGCTTTCGATCAGGGATTCGGGCAGGGCCCCGCAGTGGACGCTGAGGAACTGGCGGCTGCAACGGGCACTGCGCTGGTGGATGAGCTTTGCCAGGTAGCTCTTGCCCGTGCCGGTCTCTCCGGTCAAAAGAACCGTGGTCCGGGTCGGTGCGACCATCTGGATTTTGCGGCATACGTCCCTCATGGTCTGGGATCTGGTCGTGCCCAAAAGATCCATGCTTTGGGGAGACTGGCAGTTCAGGGAGCTTAAACCGTTCAGATCCAGGGCCACGCGGCTCAGGGCCAGATGGATGGTCCGGGCTTCATGGGGCGGGAGCAGCGGTTCGGCGTGACAATGGCGCAGCAGCCCAGGCTCGGGAACCAGGGTGGGGTCCGTGATCAGAAAAAGTATGCGGCACGAGGGGGCTCGCCCGGCAAAACGCTCCAGAATGTCCTGGACGCTCCCGGCGTCGGACAGATCCCGCAGGTCCAGGATCACGATTTCCGGCCCGCCGTGGTCCATGGAGCCGTCAGGGGGCAGCGTGCGCACGGCGGTGCGGAACTCGTCACCGGCCGCGGTAAGCAGAAGTTCGCGGATGTCCTGCCGGGAGGTGTAAATGGTCAGGGGATGCGACATCAGGATTCCCGGATTATATCGACAATGATTTTTGCCGCGCGGTCGGTGGCGCCGCCGCTGCCGAGGAGGGCGGGGAGGCTTGCCAGCTGTTCCAAAATCCGTTCGCGGGCCGGAGTGTCTTCGATCCAGCGCGCCACGGTGGCGGCCAGATTGGCCGGCTGGGCCGCATGCTGCAGGAATTCCGGAAAGACCGGCGCGTTCAGGATGAGGTTGGGCAGGGACATGAAGGGCACTTTCACCAGGAGTCGGCCCAGGAGGTAGGTCGGCCAGGAGAACTTGTACGCTACGGCCGTGGGCACGCCGAGCAGCGCGGTTTCCAGGGTGGCCGTGCCCGAGGCGGCCATGATGGCCCGGCAGGAGCGCATCGTTTCATAGCGGCTGGAACTGTCTGTCAGGGCGACCGGAACCTTCGAGGTCCAGCATGCCCGGATGAGATTCTGGTCCATGGCCGGGGCCACGGGGAGCACGAATTCCAGATCCGGAAAGCGCGTGGCCAGGAGCGTGGCGGTGCGTGCGAAGATCGGCAGCAGATGGGTGATTTCGCGCCTGCGGCTGCCCGGAAGGATGCCGATCCGTCGGGGTCGCTGCGGGATGGCGAGGATTTCAGGTGTTCTGATGGAATCGAGCAGGGGGTGCCCGACATAGTCGATGGCCATGCCGTGGCGGGTGAAGAAATTTGCTTCGAAAGGAAGGATGGAGATCAATCGGTCCACGTGCTGGCGCAGGAATTTGACCCGTCCCTCCCGCCAGGCCCAGAGTTTGGGGCTTATGTAATAGACCACGGGAATTCCGAGTCTCTCGGCGATACGCGCAACCCGGAAATGAAAATCAGGGGCGTCGATGACGACGACCACGTCCGGCCGGATTCTGCTCAGGTGTACTTTTACCGCGCGCAGCAGGCCAAGGATTCTGGGCAGCTGGGCCAGGACTTCGGTGAAGCCCATGACCGAGAGGGCTTCAGTGTCGAGGATGGCCTCGACGCCTTCGGCTCGCATGGCCGGCCCGGCCATGCCCACGAACCATGCCTCGGGGCACCGCTCCCGCAGGGCGCGGACCAGGAGTTGACCGTGCAGGTCGCCGGAAGTTTCTCCGGCGCTGATCCAGATGGCGGGCGCGTTTGTCATGGCGTGCAAATAGTCCCTTGAGGGCAAAATAACAAGGAGGCTAACATGTTGCATTGCTAGGATCTTTGTCATAGGCGAAGGCATGCGATCCCTTCCCGTATCCCTCTTCCACCAATGGCTGTGGGCCGTCTATCTCCTGGCTCTGATCACGGCCTCCCTGCTTCCCGTGCATCTGCCCCAAACCGTGGACCATGGCGACAAGGTCATGCACATCCTGGCCTATGCCCTGCTGGTGCTGACTTGGCCAGGGGACTGGATATCCTCCCGAGCGGTCCGATTCGGGTTGGCCGGGGGCCTGGGCCTGGTTCTGGAAATCGGCCAGGGTGTCCTGCCCACGGGTCGGTTCATGGATTGTTGGGACGCTCTGGCCAACGCCCTGGGCGCCGGACTTGGTCTGGCGGGCCGACAGGTTCTGGCCTGTATTGTTCTTGACCGGACCCCAGGGCGTCAACCGTGAACATGGCCGAGATCTGGAGCCAGATTCTGTGGCCTTTGTGTAAACTGATCGGCCTTGTGTCCGTGGGGCTTTTTGTCGGCAATCTGATCGAGGCCATGCACTGGACCCGTTTCATGGCGCGTCTGGCCAACCCGCTGACCCGTATCGGTCGGATGTGCGAAATATCCGCAGCCAGCTTTTCCGTGGCCTTTGTTTCCGGGGTCACGGCCAACACCATGCTGGCCGAGGCCTACGATCAGGGTCGCATATCCCGCCGCGAACTCATTCTTACCAATCTTTTCAATAGCTTGCCGACATATTTCTTGCATCTTCCGAGCATGATCTTCATCACCGTGCCCATCCTCAAATCTGCTGCAGTGGTCTATCTGGGCATCACGGTGGGTGCGGCGCTGCTGCGCACAATCCTGATTCTTTTCGTGGGGCGGATTCTGTTGGCCGGACTCGACAGCTGCCATGCCATGGAAGTGCCTGCGGAGGAAAAGCTCGTGGTGCGGCAGGTCCTCCAGAAGACGTGGACTCGTTTCCGGCGGCGCATCAAAAAGATTGTGATGATCACCGCGCCCATTTATCTCGGGGTGCATTTCATGAACGAGTTCGGCGTGTTTTCAGCCATCGAGCATTTCTTGGCCGAGCACATGAGCGCCATGTCATGGCTGCATCCCAAGGCCATGGGCATCATCGTTTTTCAGTTGGCCGCCGAGTTTTCAGCAGGCATGGCCGCCGCCGGCGCTCTCCTCGACGCCGGGTCCATGCCCGTGCGCGACGTGGTCATGGCGCTCATTGTCGGGAACGTTTTGTCCTCGCCCATGCGAGCCTTCCGGCATCAATTCCCCTACTACGCGGGCATTTACAAACCGGCCCTGGCCCTGGAACTCATCGTTTGCAGCCAGGGATTCCGGGTGGCCAGTCTGATATTCTGCGGAGCCGTGTACTACTGGGTCAGCTGACCGGCTTGCCGCAGCAGCCGGTTTTGTCAAGCGGCCGCGGTCTGCACGGGCCTTGAGACCCGCCGGAGTCCCCCTCCGGCCTCGAAGAAGCGAAGCAAGATCGGCGCAACAGAGAGCCAAAAAAAACCCGGAATTTCCGGGTTTTCGTTTGAATTAACGTCGGCGTGGTCCGCCGCGATCGCCGCCCCTGTCTCCGCCTCGCGGCCTGTCGCCACGCGGCCTGTCGCCACGCGGACGTTCGGAGCGGGGTTGAACCGGCTCGGGCTCTTCTCCCAGTTCTTCCAGGATGATGGCCTTGCGGCTGAGCTTGATGCGGCCCGAGGGCTCGACGTCGATGACCCGGACGCGGATGGCGTCGCCTTCCTGGACCACATCCGTCACCACGTTGACCCGGTCCCGAGCCAGCTGGGAGATGTGGCACAGGCCCTCAAGACCAGGCAGGATCTCGATGAACGCACCAAAATCCATGATCTTCTTGACGATGCCGTCGTAGTCCTTGTTCAGCTCGGCCTTCTGGTCGTAGTAGAGGACCATTTCCCGGGCCTTGGCCAGGGAGGTCGAATCCGGAGCGAAGATGGAGATCTTGCCGGAATCGTCGATGTCGATATCGGCCTGGGTGGCTTCGCAGATGGCCTTGATGTTCTTGCCGCCGGGTCCGATGACTTCGCGGATCTTGTCCGGAGAGATGTGCACCACTTCCATCTGCGGCGCGAATTTGGACAATTCGGGCCGGGGTTGGGCGATGACGGCCTCCATCTGGTCGAGGATGTGCAGACGCGCGTCCTTGGCCTGATGCAGGGCCTTTTTCATGACCTCGGCCGGGATGCCCGTGATCTTGATGTCCATCTGGATGGAGGTCACGCCGTCGCGGCTGCCCGCCACCTTGAAGTCCATGTCGCCCAGGTGGTCCTCATCGCCAAGGATGTCGGTCAGGACCATGTATTCGTCGCCTTCCTTGATGAGGCCCATGGCGATGCCGGCGATGGGGGTCTTGATGGGCACCCCTGCGTCCATCAGCGCCAGGGTTCCGCCGCAGACCGAAGCCATGGAAGAGGAACCGTTGGACTCCATGATGTCGGAGACGACGCGGATCGTGAACGGGAATCCATCGGGCGCCGGCAGAACGGGGGCCAGGGCGCGTTCGGACAGGGCTCCGTGGCCGACCTCGCGGCGTCCGGGGGCGCGCAGCATGCGAGCTTCGCCCACGCTGTAGGGCGGGAAATTGTAGTGCATGAGAAAACGTCTGGAAATCTCTCCGGCCAGGGTTTCGATGCGCTGTTCGTCGCGGGTGCTGCCCAGGGTGCAGGTGCACAGGGACTTGGTTTCACCGCGGGTGAAGATGGCCGAGCCGTGGGTGCGGGGCAGGAAGCCCACTTCCATGGTCAGAGGACGGACCGTGGTCAGGTCGCGGCCGTCGATACGGGTTTTTTTGGTCATGATGCGCTGGCGAACGAGCTTCTTTTCCAGCTTTTCCATGATTTCGCCGACATTCTTGACCCGGTCCGGAGTCTCGGCATAGCGGGCCAGCAGCTCATTGGTCAGCTCCTGGCGAACCTTCTTCTTGGCGTCACGGCGGTCCATCTTGCCGGGCACTGCCAGGGCCTGGGTCAGGGGCGCAGAGGCGAGCTCGGCCACGACGGCGACCAGTTCCGTGTCTTCCTGGGGCGGAACCACGGTGAATTTCTCCTTGCCAAGCAGGGAGCGCAGTTCTTCCTGCGCGTCGAGGAAGGGCGCGAGCTGGGCATGGCCCCAGGCCACGGCCTCGGTCATGATGTCCTCGGACAGGAACTGCGCTCCGCCCTCGACCATGACCACCGCGTCACGCGAGCCGGCCAGGACCATGTTCAACTGGCTGGTGGAAAGCTCTGAGGCTGTGGGGTTGAGCAGGAATTGTCCGTCCCGGTAGCCGATGCGGATGGCCGCGATGGGGCCGGCAAAGGGGATATCGGAGATGTGCAGGGCCGTGGACGCGCCGAGCATGGCCAGCACGTCGGCAGAGCGCTCCTTGTCGGAGGAGATGACCGTGGCGATGACCTGGATCTCGTTGGTGCACCCCTTGGGGAAAAGCGGTCGAATGGGTCGGTCGATGAGTCGGGAGGTCAGGGTCTCGTGTTCGCTCGGGCGGCCCACCTCGCGGCGGAAATAGTTGCCCGGAACCCGGCCCGCCGCGTAGAGCATTTCCTGATAATTGCAGGTCAGGGGCAGGAAATCCACGACCCGGTCCAGGGGCTGATGGGTGGCCGTGACCAGGACGATGGTGTCGCCCCACTGCACGGTCACGGACCCGCTGGCCTGCAGGGCCAGTTTGCCGTGTTCGATGATGATTTCGCCGTCGCCCAGGGGGATGGAGCGTCTGGTTGTCGTAAATGTCATGATGTACCTCGTGTGTTGGGCACTCCGCGAGGGGCGGCCGGCGGGTTTGGTGTTTAGTGCTTGATCCGACCGGTGTCGGCCCAAGGACTAAACACAAAACCGCAAAAAAGTGCTGCCGGGAGTGCGGTTCGTGAAAGAGGGCGGGACCGTCTGGTCCCGCCCGAGGTGTCTACTTGCGCAGACCAAGCCGTGCGATCAGATCGCGGTAGCGCTGAATGTCCTTGTTCTTCAGGTAGTTCAAAAGCTGTCTGCGTTTGCCGACCAGCTTCAGAAGTCCTGTGCGGGAATGGTAGTCCTTCTGATGACCCTTGAAGTGGTCAGTCAGATACTCGATCCGTGCAGTCAACAGGGCCACCTGGACTTCAGGGGACCCGGTATCGGTCTCGGTCTTGCCATAATCCTTGATCAGTTCAGCCTTGCGCTCAGGGGTTAAGACCACAGCCATATCCTCCGGTTTTCATGTTTCTTCCACCTGACCATTACCAATTTCGAACCAGAGCCTTACGATTGCCAGAGCCCGCGCAGGATGCCCCAGGACAGGACCTCGCCGTGCATGCGCGCCTCCGCCAGGGCCAGGGGCGCCCGCATGGGAGTGCACAAAACGGCGCGGTCTCCGGACTGGGCCGGGTATTCCGGGAAGAGGGACGCCGGCAGCCAGGCCCCGTTTTGCACCAGCCGGGTCTGCTCACCGTTCAAGGTCAGCTTGGGCCAGTGGGGCAGGGCCTGTTCAAGGGGCAGGACCAGCTCCGAGAGCCGGTCTCCGCTGGCCAGCACCGTTTCCAGGTCATGGGCCCGGTCCAGGGTGAACGGGTGGCTAGCCTCCCGCTCCAGTTCGTCGAGCACCGCTCCGCACCCAAGTCGCTTCCCCAGGCTGTGGGCCAGGGAGCGGATATAGGTTCCCGCGGAGGCGGTGACTCGAAAAGTGACGCGCGGCAGATCCATGGACAGGATCTGCACGCTGAAAATCATGACATCCTTGACCTTGACCGGGACTTCCTTGCCGGCCCGGTGCAGGGCGTAAAGCGGCGTGCCGTTGTGCTTGGCCGCGGAAACCGGGGGCACTTCCTGACGGAGCTGGCCCTGCCAGTCCATGATGGCGGTCCGGACCGTCTCGGCAGTGACATGTTCCCAGGGGGACTCGGCCACCACCACGCCTTCGACGTCGTAGGTGTCGGTCTCGCGGCCAAGGACCAGGCCGCCCCGATAGGTCTTGCGGTCCTCGCTCAGGTAGCTGGCCAGCTTGGTGCCCTGCCCGAGGAGGACAACCAGCACGCCCGTGGCCATGGGATCCAGGGTTCCGGCGTGACCGATCTTTTTCTGCCCAAGCTGGCGCTTGATCCGGTTCAGGCAATCCGTCGAGGTGGGGCCTTTCGGTTTATGCAAAACCAACACCCCGTCAAGCTGTTTCAGGGCTGGAGCGTTCACGTGTTGGTCAACTCTTCGGACACGGCCCGCAGCATGGTCGCCTTGGCCATGTCCATGTCCGTGTGCAGGATTCCGCCGGCGGCGTTGCGGTGCCCCCCACCGCCAAAACGGGCGGCCACGGCCTGGACGTTGACACTGCTCTTGGAGCGCAGGGAGAACTTGATGCCGTTCTCCTCTTCGCGCAGGCTGATGGCCACCTGCACGCCGCGCACGTAGAGGATGGTGTTGACCAGGCCTTCGGTGTCCTCGGTTCCCGTTCCCGTGCGCTCGAACAGTTCCCGGGTAAAGGCGATGAGGGTCACTCTGCCCTCGGCGTGCATGCTGGCCTGGCGCAGCACCTCGCCGCGCATCTGCAGCTGGTTCAGAGTGCCGGTGGATTGTTTCTGCTCATGGAAGGGGCCGGGCAACAGTCCCAGGCGCAGGATTTCGGCGGCCATCTCCAGGGTTTCGGGCCGGGTGTTGTTGAAGCAGAAGTCGCCCGTGTCGGAGATGAGCGCCAGGTACACGTATTCGCCCAGCAGGCCGACCAGGGGTACGTCGAGCCTGTTGGCCAGGACGCCGATCATTTCGCCGACGGAAGAAGCCCGCTCCTCGATCCAGTTCAAGGTGCCAAATTGGGGATTGCCCAGATGATGGTCGATATTGATGACCGTTTTGGTCCGGATCCAGGGAGCGATGAGTTCCCCTGTGCGCTCGGCGCTGCCGCAGTCGAGGACAATGATCGTGTCCGGTTCCGTGTCGGGCAGCCGGGTCAGAATCGCATGTCTTGGCGCCAACCATTCGAAACGGCGGGGGAGGCCCGATTCGTTGAAGAGCGTGAAGTTCTTACCCAAGGCGCCGAGCAACTCGCCCATGGCCAGCATGGAGCCCAAGGCATCGCCGTCGGGGGATACGTGGGAGAGGACCAGGAAGTTGTCCGTGTCCCGGATGTGTTCAACAACCCGTTTCAGGGGGGGCGTCATAGACCATGTCCTCAAGAAAGGTGTCCCATTTGAAGCGCAGGTCCGGGATACCGCGGAGATTGAGTTCCTTGCCCAGGCGGGAGCGCAGAAAGCCCTTGGCCCGTTGCAGGGCTTTGTCGATGTCAGGTTCCACCGCGCGTCCCTTGATGTGCGTGTACAGAACCTCGGCGATGCTGAAATCGCGGTTCAGGCGCACGCCGGTCACTGTGACCAGGGACAGCAGCGGATCCTCGGCCTCCTCGATGAGGAGGGTGGCCAGGACCTGCATGATCTGGTCGCCCATTTGTACGGCGCGTCGTGAATTGCTTCTCTGCATAAAAAAATCAGGCTCCAAATACATCCATGTCGGCATGGACAAGTTCGTCAGCGGTGGTGGCCTCGACCATGGCCAGAACCTTGGACAGTTGACTGTGCACGTGGCTTGTGTCGTTGGACACCGTGACCACGCCCAGCACCAGGGTTTGATGCGATTCCTGGGCTTCGGTTTCGGCCACTGCCACATTAAACGTGTTGCGCAGCTTCTGCTTCAGACTGTTGGCGCTTTTTCGCTTATCCTTCAAGGAAAAAACGCCGTGCAGTCTGAATTCCAGGCGCATGGTGCCAATGATCATGACCGCGTACCGTTCGAGAATTCAAAATGGTGAAAAGTTGAAAGCCATGAATTTCAACCGGTTGTCATCTCCACGCAGACGGGGCCATGTCTTGGGCGTGAAACAGTATTCTCTGCCGTGAGGACCGCCAGCGGTCCTCACGGCAGATCCAATCTAGATGGTCCGGGCTTCCTCGACCAGTTCGAAGGCTTCTATGATGTCGCCGATCTTGATGTCGTTGAAGTTTTCCAGGGCCGCGCCGCAGTCGTACCCCTTGGTCACTTCCTTGGCGTCGTCCTTGAACCGCTTCAGGGATGCGAGCTTGCCGGTGTAGATGACCACGCCATTGCGCAGCAGGCGGATCTGTGCGTTGCGCTTGAGCTTTCCGTCACTGACCATGCAGCCGGCGATGGTCCCGATCTTGGGCACGCTGAAGATCTGTTGCACGTCGGCCTGGCCCAGGTAGACCTCTTTGATATCCGGCGAAAGCATACCCGACATGGCCGCCTTGATGTCGTCCACCAGCTTGTAGATGATGTCGTAGAAGCGGATGTCGACCTTCTCCTGCTCGGCCACTTCCTTGATCTTGGCCGTGGGCCTGATGTTGAAGCCGATGATGATGGCGTTGGAGGCCGAGGCCAAAAGGATGTCGGATTCGGTGATGGCGCCAGCGCCGCCATGGAGCAGCGCGATCTTGATCTCGTCCGTGGACAGCTTGCGCAGGGCTTCGGAGATGGCCTCGAGCGATCCCTGTACATCGGCCTTGAGCAGCAGGTTCAGATTTTGGGCTTCTTCACCGGCCTTGGAAGCCAGGAAGCTTTCCAGGGTGACCTTGGATTCCTTGGCCAGCTCCTTGTCGCGATGCTTGACGCGACGGTCCTCGGCGATCTTGCGGGCCACCTTTTCATCCTTGACGATGACGAATTCGTCGCCCGCCTCGGGGATGTTCTCGAAGCCCTGGATCTCGGTCGGGATGGCTGGCCCGGCGGTTTTGATCTGGCGGCCCTGGTCATCGAACATGGCGCGGACCTTGCCGCTGATCAAACCGCAGACAAAGGCGTCGCCCTGGTTGATCTGACCTTCCTGGATGAGGACCGTGCCCACGGGACCACGACCCTTGTCCAGCTTGGCCTCGACCACGTGGCCGCGGCCGGGTTTGTCCGGGTTGGCCTTGAGGTCCAGTACTTCGGCCTGCAGAAGGATGAGTTCGAGGAGTTCGTCCAGGCCCTGGCGCTTTTTGGCCGAGACGTGGGCGAAAATGGTGTCCCCGCCCCAGTCTTCGGGCATGAGTCCCAGGTCGGAAAGTTCACGCTTGACCCGGTCGGGATCGGCTCCTTCCTTGTCCATCTTGTTCACGGCCACGACGATGGGCACTCCCGCCGCCTTGGAGTGGCTGACGGCTTCCTTGGTCTGCTCCATGACACCGTCATCGGCCGCCACGACCAGGACAACGATGTCCGTGACCTTGGCTCCACGGGCGCGCATGGTGGTGAATGCTTCGTGGCCGGGGGTGTCCAGGAACACGATCTCGCCTCGGCTGGTGGCCACATGGTAGGCGCCGATATGCTGGGTGATGCCACCCGCTTCGCCCGAGGCCACGCTCGTTGAGCGGATGGCGTCCAGGAGCGACGTCTTGCCATGGTCGACGTGGCCCATGATGGTCACCACGGGAGGACGGGGCTTCAAATCCTCGTCCTTGTCCACTTCCTTGGGCAGCAGGAACTCGTCCTCGGAGAAACCGGCCCTTTCCACTTCGTATTTGAATTCGGCGGCCAAAAGCAGGGCCGTGTCAAAATCCAGGGACTGGTTGATGGTGGCCATGACGCCTATGGAGAAGAGTTTTTTGATCAGATCCTGGGCCTTGATGCCCATCTGGTGGGCCAGATCCGTCAGACGGATGGTGTCCTCGACACGGATCTTGCGCTTGGACGCCTTGAGCGGCTGGGTGATCTGCTGCTGGGCGCGAGCTCCTCCGGCCCTGCGGGCCTCGGCGCGCTGAGCTTTCTTGCCCTTGCCCAGAGAAAATTCTTCCTTGCGGTACAGGTCCTCGGCCTCCACGGTGCGGCGACCTTTTTTCTTTTTGCCGCGAGCGTCCCTGGCGGCTTCGCCCTCGGGAGCAGGACGGGGCGCGCCACTTTCGCCGGGACCCGCGGGACGAGGTCCGGGGCCGCCAGGGCGGGGTGCGCCGGGACGGGGCGCGCCGGGGCTGAAGGGACGATCGGATGGGCCAGACGGTCGCTGGCCGCCAGGTCCATAGGGCCTTCCGGCCGGGCCCGAGGGATAACCGGCCGGACCCATGGGCCGCGCGGCCGGGCCCATGGGCCGGACAGGCTGCCCGTCGACGCGGGTATCGGGAAATTCGACGATGGTTGGCCGGGAAATGATCTTGACCTGCACGGAGGCAGGAGCGGGCTTGGCTTTTTTGGTCTTTTTGCGCGCTTTTTTGGCCTCTTCGGACTCGCCGTCCACCTCGGCGGAAGCTTCCTCGTCAGTCTGGTCGGGTTTGGGCTTGGTGTCGCCCTGCGTGGCGGCCACAGGCTCCTGCACGGGGGCTGGTTCCTCGACCGGGGCTGGCGCGGGGGCTTCCTGTATCTCTTCCTTCTTTGCCCTTCGCCTGATAAGGGT
>CAZPSN010000013.1:54326-72741 GCA_964589645.1 uncultured Desulfovibrionaceae bacterium | reverse complement strand
CTCACGTATGATCCGGGCCGGCTCGATGATCACGGCGCGCGGAGACTTGCGCGCCTTGGCCGGCTCGGGCTGCACGGACTCTTCCTGGTCCTGCTCAGGCGCGGAGGCCAGAGCCGTGACAGGGGATTCCTCCGGGGCCGGAGCAACGGACTCTGTCTTTTCGGCGGCCGTAACGCGCTGACGCTTGCGGACGATGACTCCGGAAGTGGCCCGGGTGTCCACGATCTGCGGCGCCGCGGACCTGTTCTGGTGATGGCCGCGGACCTGTTCGACTTCCTCGTCGGTCAGGCTGCTCATATGGCTTTTGGCCGGGATTTTGAGTTCCCGCAACAGTGTCATCAAATCCTTGCTGGAGATATCAAGCTCCGTGGCCAGATCCCTCACCCGCAATCTACTGGACATGCCCAACCCCCTTACATTTCTTCTGCCAGCCCTTGAATCGCTCGAATTTGTTCCGGCACGCCGCATCGCGGCATAAATAGAATCCCCGTCCCGGCCGGTTTCCGGTGCTGTCGGCGGTCAGAGTGAGCGCGCCATGGACAGGGCAGGTAAATCTTTGCAGTTCGTCCTTGGAAAAACGCCGTCTGCAGATGACGCACATGCGGACCGGGCCTTCGAGGTGGTCCTGCGTGCCATCCACGGCGTTCATCTAGGCTTCGTCTCCGTAGTCGGCTTCGTCGCGATCTGTTTTTTCAGGCTCTTCCTCGTCCCTGTTCTGGCTGATGAGAAGGTTCAGGGCTCCGCGCAGGGCTCCGATGTTCTCTTCACTGATGCCCTGGATATCGAAGAGCTGTTCGTTGGTGCAGGCCGCGATGGCCTCCAGAGAATCGAAGCCGGCCTCGGTGAAGTCCTGAATCGAAACCTGGGCCGCGCTGGCCAGTTGTTCCAGCAGATGGCGGTTTTTGTGCACCTTGTTGAAACGGCTGTTGGTGAAAATGTCGATCTTCCAGCCCAAAAGCTTGGCCGCGAGCTTTACGTTCTGACCCTTCTTGCCAATGGCCGGGGTCAGCTGGTCCTCGGGCACCACGACTTCCAGGGATTTTTCCTCGTCATCGATGGCAATCTTGGAGATCCGGGCCGGAGACAGGGCATTGGCGGCATAGGTGGCGATGTCCGGGCTCCAGAGCACGATGTCGATGCGCTCTCCGCGCAGCTCCTGCACGATGCTGTGGATGCGCGAGCCGCGGATGCCAACGCAGGCCCCGACAGGATCGACGTTGGAATCCTGGGACAAAACCGTGACCTTGGCGCGCAGGCCCGGATCGCGGGCCACGCCCATGATGTTGACCGTGCCGTCGGCCACTTCGGGCACCTCGCGGCGGAAGAGGGCGATCATGTATTCCGAGTCGGAGCGGGTCACGATGATCTGCGGTCCGCGACCTTCCTTGCGCACGTCGATGATCAGCCCCTCGACCCGGTCGCCCTGGCGGAAGCGTTCGCGCGGAATTTGCTTGTCCTTGGGCAGCAGGGCCTCGGTCCGTCCGAGGTTGATGATCCAGCCCGAGCGGTCGCGGCGCTGGATGATGCCGCTGACGATCTCGCCCTTGCGGTGCTTGTATTCCTCGTAAATGATTTCCTGTTCGGCGTCGCGCATGCGCTGGATGATGACCTGCTTGGCGCTCTGGGCCGCGATGCGTCCGAGATCCTCGACCTGCAGGCGGAAACCGATGGAATCGTCCAACTCGACATTGGGATCGTGCTTCGTGGCTTCAGCCATGAGGATTTCGGTGTTTGGATCAAGAACTTCCTCGACGACGGTCTTGAACTGATAGACCTCGATCTCACCCGTCTCTTCGTTGAAGGTGACCTCGATATCCATCTTGTCCCCGTACTTCTTGGTCACGGAGGCCCGAATGGCTTCTTCCAGGGTATCGATCAGCATGTCGCGGTCGATGCCCTTGTCCTTGCTGATTTGGTCGATGGCTTTTTTGAGTTCCAAATTCATGAACGTCCTCCGTTCTCCTTGCGGAAAAATCCCGCCGTGTTCCGAAATTTCAGCGTTTTCCGGACTTGTCCGGATGAAAGGGCTCGTAAACGAGGTTGGCCTTGCCCACATCGTCCCAGGTCAGGACAAAGGTGTCGCTGTCGTCGGACAGGGTGAACCGGGGCGAATCGATGGCAAAGAGGCGGCCCTTGAAATTTTTTCTGCCGTCGAGGGGTTTCTCCAGGCGGATACGTACTGTCTGGCCGATGTAGGCCGCCATCTGCTCCAGGGAGAAGAAGGGGCGTTCCAGTCCGGGAGAGGACACTTCCAGGGTGAAGGCGCCGGGGATGATGTCCTCGACGTCCAGGGCCAGACTCAGATGGCGGCTGATCTCCGCGCATTGGTCTATGCTCACGCCATCGGACGAGTCCAGATAGACGCGCACGATCCTGTGCCTGCCACCAGCCCCGAAGAGCAGGTCGATGCCCCAGATCTCAAGATCCCGGGCCTGGCACAGAGGGGTTGTCAAGGCCAGAAGCCGTTCGTGTATTTCGTTCTTGTCCATCGCGTCCGTCGGAAAAAAAAAGGTGGACCACAAAAAGGCCCACCCCCATCAGCTACCGAAATATCAGTATGACCACATCAGGAGTGGAGCGGGTGACGAGGGTCGAACTCGCAACTCCAAGCTTGGGAAGCTTGTACTCTGCCATTGAGCTACACCCGCTCTGCAACCGCATGACTTGCATGAGGGGGGGGATGGCCGTCAAGTGTTTTTTTCTTGGCGGGCATGGGCTTTCGCGACCGCTCAGCCCTTCTGGCCTGGTATTTGCTCAAAGCCTCGTACCAAGGAGGAATCCTCATGCAAGACAGCAGCTACAGCGCCGTATTCGGCGCCCTGACCCAGCAGTACCGGCTGGATACCATCGCCAATAATTTGGCGAACGTGAACACCACGGGCTTCAAGGGGGACAAGCTGGCCTTCAAGGACACATTTCGGCGTTGTGCCCACGACCTGCTCGACCCCAACACCTCCCTGACCGGGAAGGTGCCGTGGCCGCAGGGCAACGTCCTGGCCCAGCCCCGGATTTCCGGGCAGGTCATCGACCTGTCCCAGGGCGGCATGAAGAGCACGGGCAATCCTCTGGATCTGGCCATTGCCGGCGACGGTTTCTTCCGGGTCCAGACCGCCGGAGGGGAGATGTTGACCCGCCAGGGTGTCTATCACCGTTCCAGCGATGGGTTTGTCGTGGACGGCCACGGCAATCAGCTGTTGGGCGCGGGCGGGCCCCTGCAAATCCCCGAGGCCGGGTCCGTGCTCGTCGACGCCCAGGGGAGCCTGTCCGTGGACGGGGAACTCATAGATACCATTTCCCTGGTCCGGGTCGAAGATCCGCGCGCCCTGGAAAAAGTCGGCCACTCGTTTCTGCGAGTGCGTCCCGATGCGGGAGTGCAGGCCGTCCCCGACGGGGAGTCAACCATCGAGCAGGGATTTCTGGAGGCGGCCAACGTCGAGGTGGTCTCGGAAATGGTCAACATGATCGAGGCCCTGCGGGCTTTCGAGGCATACCAGAAAATGATCAGCGGTTCCTTCGAGCAGGACAAGAAAGCCATCGCCGAAGTCGGCGCACCGAGATGATATTCCGGCTGAAACCGGGTGCGGCCCCACGCGCCGCAAGGAGTGAAGAATGATTCGCGCGTTATGGACCAGCGCTTCGGGCATGATCGCCCAGCAGCTCAATCTGGATGTCACGGCCAACAACCTGGCCAACGTCAACACCACCGGCTTCAAGAAGAATCGGGCCGAGTTCGAGGATCTCATGTATCAGAACATGAAGATCGCCGGCACGCCGAACCAGGAGGGCAACAGGCTGCCCGTCGGCATGCAGGTCGGCATGGGCGTGCGTCCTGTTTCCGTGCACAAGCTCTTTTCCCAGGGCGATTTCCAGAGCACGGGCAACCAACTCGACCTGGTCATCGAGGGCGACGGATTCTTCCGCGTCGAGCGCAACGGCGAGGAAACCTACACCCGGAACGGTGCCTTCAAGCTTGACAGCGACGGCCGCATCGTGACGGACAACGGACACCCCCTGCAGCCTGAATTTATCGTTCCATCCGAGACCCAGAACATCGTCGTGACCGAGGACGGTCAGTTGACCTGCGTGGACAAGACCGGTGCCGAACTGGCCTCCACGAACATCCCCATCTACACCTTTGTCAATCCGGCCGGCCTGAAGGCCGATGGCCGCAACCTTTATGTGCAGACCGACGGATCCGGCGAGGCCGTGGAGAGCGTGCCCGGCCAGAACAACGCCGGAACCCTGGCCCAGGGGTACCTGGAAATGTCCAACGTCGAGATCGTGGAGGAAATGGTCAACATGATCGTTGGCCAGCGCGCCTACGAGGCCAATTCCAAGTCCATCACCACGGCGGACACGATGCTGCAGATCGCCAACCAGTTGAAGAGGTAGCCATGCGTGTATTGGTGGCCCTGCTTGTCTTTCTGCTCACTGCGGGTCTGGCCGCGGCGCAAAGCCGCCTGGTCGTGGCCGGGGCCGTGTGCGTGGACGGGCCGGTCATCACCCTGGCCGATCTGGCCCAGGCCCAGGGGCCCCAGGCCCAGGCCTTTCTGGCCGGAGTCGGCCGGGAGCCGCTGTTGGCCTCGCCCAAATTCGATGGTGCCCGCACCAACCTGAATGGCCCCCGCCTCGCGGACCTGATCCGGAAACGCTTTGGGCCCGGTCTGCCGCCTCTGGAAGTGCCGGATCAGGTCCAGGTGCAGCGCGGCGGGCAGGTCGTTGCCTCGGCCAGCCTGCGGCCAGCCATTGACAAAATTTTGACTGCAGTCTTGGCCCAGTATGAAGGCGAGGTCGAGATCCGTGAACATCGCATGGCCGCCTATCTGTTCCTGGCCGAGAAGAAGCCGGTGCGGTTTCGCGTCGTTCCGGTCGGAACGCCGGCGCCGGGACGGATCAGCCTGCGCCTTGAGGCCCTGGCCGAGGGCGAGCGGGTGGTGCAGAGCTTTACGGGCACGGTGTTCGCCGATGTCTGGAAGACCGTGCCGTGCGCCGCGCGCGTCCTGAACAGGGGCGATATATTGGAGCCGGGTCTGGTCACCTTTGCGCGCATGAATCTGGCGTATTTGCCCCGTCCACCCTGGGACGGCCGAGGATTGCCCCTGCGCATGACCGGGCCCGTGGGAGAAGGCCAGCTCATTTCCGCCGAGGTCGTGGAGCCCATCCCCTTGGTGGCCAAGGGCAAGATTCTGAACCTGGTCTATTCGGGACGGACCCTGAGCATGCGCGTGCCCGCCGAGAGCCTCGACGATGGCGGGATCGGCGGGGTCATCCGGGTCCGGAACATGCAAAGCCGCAGAGTGGTGGCGGCGCGGATCGTCGATGCGGACACGGCCGAGGTGCCGTAGCGCTGGAGGAAATATGAAAACAGCATTTGTGATCGCTATATGCGCCCTGATTCTGGGCGGATGCCGGACCACGAGCAAGCCGCCCATGCCCGCGGCCGTGGTCACGCCCCCGCCGCAGGAGCGGGCGGCCCCCGCGTCCAACCCCGGCTCCCTGTACGATCCGGACGGGGCGACCATGCTTTTTGCCGACGCCAGGGCCAAGCGGGTCGGCGACATCGTGCTGGTCAAGGTCGTCGAAACCACCCTGGCCACGAACAAGGCCTCGACCACGGCGGACAAGGACAGCTCCATGGATTTGGGCGTCAGTTCCTTTCTGGGCAAGAACAAGCTGCCGCTCATTCCCGGAGCAACGGTCGGAGACGAGGCCATGGTCGCGGCCAGTTCCAAGAGTGGGTTCAAGGGCGACGGCGAGACCAAGCGCGAAAGCACCATCACCACGACCGTGGCGGCCCGGGTGACCCGGGTCCTGGGCGGAGGCTTGATGGAGATCGCCGGGGCCCGCGAGACGCGGGTCAACGGCGAGACGCAGATCGTGCTGGTCCAGGGTTTGGCCCGGGACCGGGACATCGACGCCGACAACACCATTCGGTCCACCAGCCTGGCCGAGGCTCGCATCGAGCTCTACGGCGAAGGGCTTCTGGCCGAAAAACAACGCCCCGGGTGGCTTGCGAGGATGCTTGACAATGTGTGGCCATTCTAGAGTTTCATCCAGCCTGTTGCGGGTCGTGATCCTGGCCATGATCCTGGCGGCCCTGCCCGGCGCGGCCTGGTCGGCGCGCCTGAAGGACATCGCCACCTTCGGCGGAGTGCGCACCAACGATCTGGTGGGTTACGGCCTGGTCGTCGGTCTGCCCGGGACCGGGGATAAGAGCAGTTCGCAGTTCACGGTTCAGTCCATGGCCAACATGCTCGAAAGCATGGGCATCAAGGTCGATCGGGCGGCCCTCAAACCCAAAAATGTGGCCGCGGTCATGGTCACGGTCAAGATGCCGGCCTCGGCCCGGCCCGGATCGCGTCTCGACGCCACCGTGTCTTCCGTGGGTGACGCGGCCTCGCTGCTGGGCGGGGTGCTGCTCATGACCCCCTTGAAGGGCATCGACGGCAGCGTCTACGCCCTGTGCCAGGGGCCGTTGGCCGTGGGCGGGTTCTCGGCCGGAGGCGACGCGGCTTCCGCCACCAAGAACATCACCACCGTGGGCCGAATCCCCGGTGGAGCGGTGGTCGAGCGCAGCGTGCCATTTTCTTTCAACGATCAGAAGGACGTGGCCATCCAGCTTGGGGTCGAGGATTTCTCCACGGCCCGGCAGGTAACCGAGAGCCTGAACAAGGCCCTGGGTGGGCAGTACGCCGCGGCTCAGGACGCGTCCACGGTCCGGCTGAGCATTCCTCCGCAGTATGCGGGCAATATCGTCGCCCTCATGGCCTCCCTGGAGAACCTGGAGGTTCGGCCCGACAGCCGGGCCAAGGTCGTGGTGGACGAAAAGACCGGGACCGTGGTCCTTGGCTCCACCGTGACCATTTCCAAAGTGGCCGTGTCCCACGGCAATCTGAACGTGGTCGTGTCCGAGGAGGCGCAGGTCTCCCAGCCCGGGGCGCTCTCCCAGGGGCAGACCGTGGTCACGCCGTCCACCCGTCTGGGTGTCAAGGAGGACCAGAGGCGTCTCGTCCTCATGGACGGGGCTTCGGTTCAGGAACTCGTTGACGGCTTGAACGCCATCGGCGCCACGCCCCGCGATCTCATTTCCATCTTGCGGACCATGAAGTCGGCCGGTGCCCTGCACGCCGATCTCGAGGTCCTCTAGCCCAGGAGGCGCCATGAACGAGATGCCCATCCCCGCCGTTTCGGCGGACCAGGCCTCGACGGCCAGCCTGCAGGAGCGCCTGAAAAACCTTCGCTCCCAGTTGCAACCGGAGACGAAGCAGGACCAGGCCAAACTGCGCAAGGCCTGCCAGGATTTCGAGGCCGTCTTCATCGGCCAGATCTGGAAGCAGATGCGTTCGTCCGTGCCCAAGGACGGGATGCTCCACTCCAAGGAGGAGGAGAATTACCTGTCCATGTTCGACCAGGAGCTTTCGGTGAAGATGGCCGGCAGCGGCGGCATCGGTCTGGCCGACATGCTGTACGCCAATCTGTCCGAGCGACTGGTCAACGCCAGCCGCGACACGGCCTCGGCCAAGCCGCTTCTGCCTCTCGACAGGGCGGCCTTGTCCAGGGTCGAGGCGGAGGCCCGCACCCCGGCGGTGCAGGCCAGTACGCTGGCCGCGCTCACGGCCCAGCACGAGGCCGAGATGCTGGCCCGCAACATCGAGAAGGCCCATGGTTCGGGTTCCATGGGGAAAGGCTTGGCTGGCGAGAGTTCGCCGGCAGACCTGGAAGACGCCTTGGAAATGGTCAGCATGGATGAACGCGACGGCATCTGAAATCCGGCCCGCCGGGAAATTCTTGCCGCACCGGCAACGGCTCGACGCAGACCTGCAAGCATGTCCAAAAGGCCGCTAGGGCGTGAGGTGCCTTGGAAGAGAGGGGTTGAGGCCGTCATGGTCGGATAATTGCTTACTCCCTGCAAGGGCGGGCTCACCCAGCAGGGATTTCCCGGTCCGCGGTCGTGAATGTTCAGGCACAAGGAAGGCGCCATGCAGCAGATCATACTCGAAAGTCTCATCCGACAGGCCAAGGGCACGGAGCTTCTCCACGCGTTGTTGCGGGAAGAATATGCCTTGCTGCGCAGCGGAAAGCCGGGCGAGGTCACAGGTCTGGAGATGGTCATCCAGGAGCTGGTCCGCCAACTGGTCCGCGAACGCGAATTCCTGATTCGCCGTCTTCGTCAGGCGGGACCGGGGCGGCTCACAAATTTTCTGGAGGGGCTGGAGTCCGGGGACAGGGACGTGTTCGAGGCGTGGCGGACCAGGATCGTGGCCCATGAGCAGGAGAGCGCCCGGCAGACGACGATCAACTCCAAGCTGGCCATGGCCCTGTGGGAGCAGAGCGGCAAGCTGTTGCGGCATTTTCAGGGCCAGGTCGTCCCCAAGGAGCGCAACACGTACACGGCCAAGGGAACGTGGGGCAATCGTTCCGCCACGGCGACAATGGTTCGCGGGAGGCTCTAGGTGGCTGGCATAACCTCGCTGCTCGACATCGGGAAGAAAACCCTTTTCGCCAACCAGGCGGCCATCAATGTCGTCGGCAACAACATTTCCAACGCCAACACCGAAGGGTACAGCCGTCAGGCCGTGCGGTTCGAGGACGGCATCTACCTCAATTCCTCTCCGGGCCAGCTCGGGACTGGAGTCGATGCGAAAGAGGTCATCCGCTATTTCGACGAGTTCATCGAGACCCAGTATATCTCCAAAAGCTCGGACGAGGCGCGGTGGTCGGCGCTGTACGACAAATTGAAGAGCGCGGAAGGCATCTTGAACGAGTCTCAATCCGATGGCATCAACTCTGCCCTGGCCCAGTTCTGGGCCGATTGGCAGGAGTTGTCGGCCGACCCGGAGAACGCGAGCATCCGCACCGCGCTGTTGGGGCACGCATCCAGCCTGCAGCAGGCCATCGAGGCGGTGTCCGCCGACATGGAGCAGCTTCAGGGTGGAGTGGATGACCTGATCTCTCAGGAAGTGGACGAGATCAACAGGCTTCTTTCAGACATCGCGGAAGTCAACGTCCAGATCACCGTCAACGAGGAAACGGGCAAGAACAACGCCAACGGCCTGCGCGATGAGCGGGCGGCATTGATCCGGCAATTGGCCCAGAAGATCGACATCAAGTACATCGACGGCGGTCTGGGCAATATGACCATCATGACCACGTCGGGTTATACCCTGGTGGACGGCGGCGAGGCTTTTCGTCTGGCTTTCGAGGCCCCGCAGACCATCGCGGATTTGCAGAGGACGTCGAGTTATGACGGGTCGGTCAGCTTTTCGGGGTCAAGTTCAAGCGAATACACCGTGGAGATCGTCACCGGCGGCACCATCGCCAGCGGGAACGCGACCTTCCGGGTTTCGCAGGACGGCGGGAAGACCTGGCTCAAGGACGAGAGCGGACAAACGATATTCACCGCCAGCGAAACAGGGGTTCTCCTGCCGGACGGCAAGGGGTCATTGGCATTTTCCGCTGGGTCCGGCGAAGCCCTGGTAGCCGGGGACCGTTTTACGGTGCTGCCGAAAAAGGCGCTGTTCTGGTACCAGACCTCCTCCTCGAAAGTGAATATCACGCCGCAGACCCTGACCAACGGCGAGGACAACGCGCGCCGTCTGACAGGTGGCGTCCTGACCGGGTACTTCCAGTTTCGAAACGGCAATGTCGGGAGTTACCTGGAAAAATTGGATGGGTTCTCGTCCAGTTTGACCTGGGAGGTGAACCGGATCCATTCCCAGGGAACCGGAACCCAGGGTTTTGAAAACGTCATCGGAACCTACAAGGTCGGCAATACGGGTCTCGCCCTCGGTTCCGCCGAGGCCGGGCTGGTCTTTGGCGACAAGCTGACCAGCGGCAACGTCATGATGTATGTCTACAACGAGACCACCGGCGCCCTGGAAGAATCCCAGGCCCTTGATTTCAACTCGGGGACCGCCGGGGTCCAGAATTTCGATCCCACAGTCCACTCCCTCGACGATGTGGTGGACGCGATCAACAACACCTTTTCCGGGGTCAGCGCCAGCGTGGTCGACGGACATTTACAGATTACCGCGGACTCCAACCGTGCGTTCGCCTTTGGCACCGACTCCTGCGGTCTGTTGGCCGCCCTGGGGGTCAACACGTTCTTCGACGGGTCCGATTCCAGGACGTTGGCCATCAACACCGCTGTCCTGAACAACACCTCGTTCATCAATGCCGGGCACGTGAACGGGGCCGGAGAGATGAACGAGGGCGACAACACCTCGGCCATGGCCATCGCGGCCCTGCAGCATGCGACGGTGAGCGTGACGACCGCCGGCGGCGGCACGACCCGCCAGACCCTGGGGGAATATTATGCCGCCCTGGTCTCCCTGGTCGGTTCCGACACCTCCACGGCCAAGTTCAGCTCCGAGTATCAGGCGGCCCTGGCAGCGGACCTCAAGGCGCGGCAGGAATCGGTCAGCGGAGTGAACCTGGACGAGGAAATGACGAATTTAATCAAGTTTCAGCATGCCTACACAGCGGCGGCCAAGCTGATCACCACGGCAGACTCCATGATGGAAGTTCTGCTCGGGTTGAAGTCCTGAGGAAGGGGGCTTGTTATGCGCGTATCGCTTCGCAATCAGTACAGCACGTTTCTCTACAACCTCCAGGACACGCAGTCCCGGTTGATGGACTTGAACCTGCAGGCCTCCAGCCAGAAACGCATCAACAAGCCTTCCGACGATGCCGTCGGCACGGCCAAGGTGCTCAACTACCGGGGATCGTTGGCGGCCATCGGCCAGTACCAGTCCAATATCGACACGGCCACAGGATGGCTGAATCTGGCCGACGAATCCATGCTGCAGGTCAGCACCATTCTGACCACCCTGAAGGGTCTGGCCGAACAGGGCGCCACGGGCACCATGACCGCCTCGGACCGGGAGGCCACGTCGTATCAGGTGCGGCAGCTTTTCAACCAGCTGGTCAGCCTGTCCAACACCCAGTACGAGGGCAACTCCATCTTTGCCGGCCACAAGACGGCGGAAGACGCCTTCGAAGAGGGGCTGATGGTCTATGACCAGGACGGCAACAACCTGGGGTTGGCCACGGGTGCGAGCACGCGGAGCGTCCTGGTCCAGTTTGTGGGCGAGGAAGGCACTTCGGCCACGGTGGGAACGACCAGCAACATCGCGTATCGGTACACCTCGGACGGAGGCACGACCTGGAAGACGGGCTCCCTGGACGCCACGGCGCCGCACGTGCTGGATCTGGGCGGAGTCAGCGTCACCCTCGCGGACGGGTATGAGGTGGCCCTGACGCCCGCGAGCAACACCAAGACATCCTCGGGCTCCTGGCTGACCGTGGCACCCACCGCCATCTATCAGGGGGATCATGAGAAGCAGTCCGCCGTTGTCTATGGCTCCGCCAATCCGACATTTTCAGCCCTGCCCCTCGGTGGATTCTCCCAGGACGTGCAGGTTGCCATTCCCGGCGGGGTGACGCTTGGCTCTGGCACCGCGTTCGATGTCGATATCACGGTGAACGGGGAGACCTGGACCGCGAGCGTCGACAATTCCACGGCCACGCCGGTGATACAGACCCCGTATGGGGGAATTCAGCTTTCCGGGACGGCTCCCGCCTCGGCGCAAACCTTCACGGTCCGGTCCAAAGCGACGGGGGTGCAGAGCTTTGGGGCCGACGTCAACGCCGTGGGCGAGGGCATCTTCGGCGGTGACGTGCTCGTGCGCATCGACGCCGATGCGGTCATCGGTTCCGGATCGGCGATCGCATATTCCTACAGCACGGATGGCGGGGTGAACTGGTCCACGAGGCATACGGCGGCCAACACCGGCAGCCCGGCCGAGCTTCTGGTGCCCGGCGGCAAGCTGGTCCTGTCGGCGCGGGGCACGTCGGACAGTTTGGCAGCGGGTGACCAGTTGATCATCCACCCCCAGACCGCGGGCCGCGATTTGGAAATTTCCGCCGGAGAGTTTCTGCGGATCAACAACGTCGGTTCGGAGATTTTTGGCGGCTATTATTCCGGCGGCAGTGAACCCGTTTTTTCCGAAAGCAACGGCGCCAAGAATATTTTCGTCACCGTGGGAAAGTTGGTGGCGGCTTTGGAGAACAACGACCAGCAGGGCTGCGCGGATGCGTTGGACGACCTGCAGGCGGCCCAGGAATATTTTTCCACGCAGCTGGCTTCGGTCGGCGCGCGGGAGAACAGGCTCGACGTCGCCGGAACGATTCTCTCGGGATTGAAGCTCAACGAAACCGAGCGCATGAGCAATATCGAGGACGTTGACCTGGCCACGCTCCTGACGGAGTTGGCCAACCAGCAACTGTCCTACGAGGCGGTGTTGAAATCATCGTCCATGATCATGAAAATGAGCCTGGTGAATTACCTGTAGGAAGGGATTATGCTCATTCTCTCGCGCCGTCCCGGCGAAAGCGTGCACCTGGGCGACGATATCAAGATAACGATCCTGAGCATCAAGGGGCAACAGATCAAGGTCGGCCTCGAGGTGCCCGAGCACATGCCCGTGTATCGGGAGGAGATTTACCAGAAGGTGCAGACCCAGAACGCCTCGGCCCTGGAACTCGACAACAACGACCTGATCATGGCGGCAGCATTATGGACAAACAAAGACAGACAATAAACTCCCGCATCGGACCGCTGACGGTTTCCCCGGACAAGACCATCCTTTTTCCGCGCGGACTGATCGGATTCGAAGCCCTGCGCGAATTCGCCCTGGTCGAGTTCAAGCCCGGCACGCCGTTTCACTTCCTGCAGAGCCTGGAGATGCCTGGCATGGGCATGATGCTGGCCGATCCGTTTCCCTTTCTGCCCAGGTACGAGATCCGTTTGGCCGCGGCGGAGGAACGCATCCTCAGGGTCACGAACATCCGCGATCTGGTCATCCTGGTCAGCGTGACCGTGCCCAAGGGCGATCCGCAGGGCAGCACCCTCAACCTGACCGGCCCCATCTGCGTCAATGTTCAGAAGCGCCTTGGGCTGCAATCCCCGCAGGTCGATGCCAACTTTCCCGCCCGGGTCCTGCTTCGGGATCTGGGCGAAGGCGACAAGCGCCTGGCCAATTCATGAAAAAAGCCTGACCGGCAACCCGGTCAGGCTTTCTCGCGTCGAAGAATTCGTGTTTCTCATCCCCAGACGTCAAGCTCCTGTCGGACCAGATTGGCCGCGATGTCCCTGCCCCTGGGCTCGTATTCCCCGGCCTCGATCCTGGCCTTGACGTCGGCGACCTTGTCGGCCCGCACGCCATCGCTGTCCTGGGCCGTCTTGAGCATGTTCGCCTTGAGGCGTCCTTCCTCGGAGATGGAGATGCGGTCGGCCCCGGTGTCCTGTGGCGTGGCCACGGCCTTTCTGGATTCCTGAAGCTTCTGCTCCATCTGCTCCAGACGCTGGGACTCGTATCCGCCAAAAGAGGTGATGGTGTTTATCGTCATGATCCGCTCCTGCCGGTTCTTCCGGCCTTGCTGGGCATCCCAGCGCTGCTGACATCTGATGGAAATATCAGAGCATCGTCTCGTCGACCCGGTTCAGGGCGACTTCCCAGAGACGACGCATGAAAGCATCCTTTTCGCCGTTGGTCAATTCGGCGACGCCTTGGTCCGTGTTCTTGAGGATCTGCAGCCCGCTCCCGTCCGAAGGATACCTGAAGACAAGATTCTGGCCGAACTCGGCGCTGAGTTGCTTCTTGATGTCGCGCACGACAGGGTTGGAACTGTCCGAGCCGATCAGGTTGTCCACGATCTCCCGGGAGACCTTCTCCACCAGCTGCCGCCGTTTGGCTTCCTTGGAAATAGAGACAGAATCCCCCTGGCCAGCCCGGTCCATGTACTTGTTGAACCTGGCTATGCGGCGTCCGGTATCCTGGTGCTGATCGTACGTGCGCACCACGGCTTTGACGAGAAAGGGGTTAACGGTCACTTCTGCACCTCTTAGTTCAGCCTATCGGATGATGCCGAAATAACTTTAGGCTTCTTTACCCTGGTGCGGAAAATTTCTGTTTCTTCGTTGTGCCCGACGCCGCTTTGTCCCGGGCAGGCTTTTCTTGAATCCCCTGTTCCTTTTGCTTACACTCCCGCAAATGGGCAAAATAATCACCAAAATCGTCATCGTGCACAACGTCAGAAACGAGCTGGCCGCGAACATGTCCGGACAGATCCGGCAGTGGCTGGTCAACGAGGGGCGCTCGGCGCGGATCGTGCGGACATCCAAGGAAGAGGAGCACTGCGTCTCGACCTGGGAGGACGCGGACATGATTCTGACCCTTGGCGGTGATGGCACCCTCCTGGCCGTGGCGAGGGCCGTGCAGGATCTGGGCATACCCATCCTGGGCCTCAACCTGGGCAAGGTCGGGTTTCTGACGGAACTCTCGCCCACGGATTGGCGGGAGTCCCTGTCGGCCATCCTGCGCGGGGAATACGACATGTCCCAGCGCCTGGTCATCAGCTTCAGCGTGCTCAGGCGGGGGCAGGAGCACTACCGGGGATACGCCATCAACGATCTGGTCATCAGTTGCGGAAGCCTGGCGCGCATGATCCGGCTGGATCTCTGGTACGGCAGCGACCATCTCGGCACGGTGCGGGCCGACGGCATGATCGTGGCCACGCCGACCGGCTCCTCGGGCTACTCCATCTCCGCCGGCGGGCCCCTCATCTATCCCGAGCTGAACGTCTTCGCCCTGACGCCCATCTGTCCTTTCCTGCACGCCTTTCGGCCCATGGTCCTGCCCTTCGAGAACGATCTGCGCGTGCTGGTCCTGGACGCCGACGTCGAGGTCTTCCTGACCCAGGACGGACAGACCGGTGTGGTCCTGGCGCCCGGGGACAACATCTTCGCCTCCAGGGCCGAGCAGCCTCTGCAACTGATCCGCCCCCTGCATTCCCACTACGCCCACAAACTCAAATCCAAGGGATTTGTCCGGGAGAGCTGAAGCTGCGTCCTATTCAGAGAGTGTGCGTCGGATCATTTCGTCAGTGACCCTGGATGGGATCCGCCACCTCGAATAGAACTCGCGGCGGTGCAGGATGCGCGCGGTGTCATCGACTCCGAGGCGAGACGCATTTAGGGGCGATGCATAGGACGCTTCCAGGATGTCGAAGAAGATATCCGGACGGTTCGGCCCGAGCAGATACTTCGGAGAATGGAACTCGACGATGGGGAAGGCGTCGGTGTTGAGCATGTCGATGCCCCGGGTCATGGACTCCAGCGCAATGCTGCCCAGATAGTAAAAACTCAGCAGCGCGGTCGAGCTTTCTATGCCGACCTCGCTGAGTTTATTGTTGATCCGTTCCGTATCAAAAAGTGTTCGCAGTCGCTCCGGCTTGATTTCCAGGGGCTGTTTCGAACTCAAGAGAAAGGTGTCGGTTCCCGACATCCACAAATGGACGTGGGGAAAGGTCTGTTGCAGCGATTTGAGGATCAGTCGGAAATGCGAGCCATCCATGTTGTAGTAGGGAATCCACTGACAGAGCACCCCCCCTCATTTAGCCGTGAAGCGGCGATGCGGAAGAAATCGGCCGTGAATAGATTGGCGTTTCCGGTCTGCCAGGGATTGGACGGTTCCGAGACGATCAGATCGTATGTTTTGGGCATCGAGGCGAGCCATGTGCGGCCGTCAAGGACGCGGATGGTCGAGCGGGGATCGGAGAAGACGGATTTGTTCAGAGCCGTGAAATAGCTTGCCGCCTCCACGACTTCCGGCGAGATTTCGATGCTTTCGACGGAAGTAATGGGAAGATCCAGCGCGCAGGCCGACGTGATGCCCGTTCCCAGGCCGATGACCAGGGCGTTGGCGTGATCCTTGGCATACAGGAACGGCAGATAGCCAAGCAGCATCTGCGTCGTGTTGTCGCCTTCGCTCGATCCGTCCGTCTTGCCGTTGACGCGCAGGAAGCGGTGCCCTGCCTGCGATTCCAGGACAGCAACGCTGGCCGACCCTTCCCGGTAGAAAAGGATGTCGTAGTTGCGCATCTCCCGCTGCAAGGACTGTTCTGTGGTGAAGTATTTGGAATAGACGTAGACACCGGAATTCATGATGGATGCGTCCCAGGTCGTGAGCAGGGTGGGGGACGCGATTGAGAACGCCAGGGCCGCGACGGCGAACCCGGCACGCCATGTCGTCGTGGCTTCGCGATGCAGGAGTATTGCGACGGAAGCAAGAATCGAGAGGCTTGAGGCCACGAGCAGCGATCGTTCCGAACCAAACAGGGGCACAAGGGCGAAGCCGGCGACGAGTGCCCCGCAAATGCTGCCGGCCGTGTTCCAGATATAGGCCAGGGATGTCGCGCGGGCTGACGAGACGGTCGCGGCCGGTCCGGAATTGGCGATGATGTTCAGGCAGACCGGGAAGGTCGCGCCTCCGAGAAATGTCGGCAGGAACATCAGTGCGGCGCAGGCCAGGAACTCCTTGGCCATGACAACGTGCCATTGGGCCTGCATGTCCCCGAAGACCGTCACGAAGAATGTCGGAAGATAGCCGATTATCGGCGTGGTGCAGAAAATAGCCAGTCCGTTGATCAGCAGCAGCGCGCCGAGGCATCCCTTGGCCCCGAAGCGCAAGAGGAAGCGCGAGGCCACGAAGCATCCGGCCGACAGTCCGATCAGGTAGGAGGTCAGCATCGTGGCGAAGGCGTAGACAGATGTCCCGAAGACCAGGACCAGGGCGTGACTCCATGCGTTTTCGAGCACCATGCCGACGGTTCCGATGGTGAAAAGGACGCAGAAGACGAGCCAGAGCGGGATGGCCTTCTCAATTGGCGTATGCGCGGGCCGCTTGGCGCTCCTGGTGCGGGCAGGTGCTGGTTGCTCCGGTGCGGCCGGGGCGTCCTGCAGCAGGACAAAGCAGGCCAGGCCGACGAGGACATTCACGAACGCGGCGCCGTAGATGGTCCAATGCAGGCCATGGAAGGGAATGGCGATGAAGGCGCTTGTGAATGCGCCCAGGGCCGCGCCGAACGTGTTGATCGCGTAGAGTGCGCCGATCCTCGAGCCGACACGCGATCTGTCGTGTTCGACATGCTGAGCCAGTACGGGCAGCGTCGCCCCCATCAGGGCGGTCGGAATGATGAGCAACGCGAAGGCGATGCCGAATCTGGCCACGGAGAGCAGGGTTTCGTTCTGGTGCAGAAGGGAGAAGGCGAGGGCATGCGCGGTCCCCATTCGCGCGATGAGAAATGGGAAGCAGAGGGCGAACAGGCCCAGAGCCATCTCCATCAGGCCGTAAGCCCTGCCGAGGTCCCTGCCGCGGCGGCTGACTTTTTCCCCAAAATGGCTGCCCAGCGCCAAACCGAGCATGAAAACTGCCAGGACGGTGGCGATGGCCTGGTTGGTGCTGCCGAAAAGAAGGGAGAGCATCCTGGCCCACACGACCTGATAGGCCAGGGCGCACGTGCCGGACAGCAGGAAGGCGAGGGCGAGCAAGACGTATCTGCTCCGGGCCGGCACGGAGCTAACGGATGGGGATGCAATCATTGGTATCTCCTTCAACAATCTTGCGCGGGACCCTATATGTTTTTGGCGATCGCGCAATACTGCGCTATATCAACTTGATATTTCAGTAAATCACGGCAATGTCCGAGCGGTGCTATCGAACTGTTCGCGTTTGGCTTCGCTGCCCCTGTGCGTGCCGCCCCCTGAATCAAAAGGGTTGACTCACCCTGGCGAACGAGGTCATTTTCTTGGATATTGCAACGGGGCCCTCGTGCCGCCATCGAGCGGGGGCCTCTTCACGCCGCGATGCGGCGCAGCACGGAGAACTCATGCCCAAACTGCCCGATTTCACCTCGGTCCGCGAACTGCGCTACGGCCGCGATCCGTTTCTTGACGCCTGGCTCTTGCACTTCATGACCGAGAACAACATCGAACCGAGCGTCAATCCCGTGGACAACGCCCAGCAGGAGCAACTGCGTTTCATGGTCGACCTGGATGACGACCAGGTCTTTGTGCCCTGTTCCGACGAGATGTTCGAAAATCTTCTCCATTCCCGGCTGTCCCAGGCCCTGCGCCAGGAGTACCGCGAGAAGTGGCGGCTGCTGGTCCATCTGGTGCGCATCAATATCAAGGACCGCTACACCCGGCGCAAGATTTTCGCCCTGTCCCGGCACAAGGTAAGCCAGGCGCTCCACGCGCCCTTTCTCATCCCCTCGCGGTTCTTGAAGCAGCTATTGACCATTTTCATGGCCATGAGCGGGGTGCACGATCCCCAGCGCGCGGAAAAACGGCAGGCCAACAAGCGCGCCCAGGAGTTCATGTCCAGTCCGTCCATGAATCAATGCCTGTACGCCTGTCCGGACACGACGCTGGGGTGCGCGTCCATCAAGCATCTGCGCTGGGAACTGGATCTCTTGGAGATGGCCAGGCTCTGCCGTTTGTCCCTGCGTCCGGCCATCTGGGAAACCCCGGCCGCGGTTCGAAGCGACGCGGGTTTTTTCGAAGAGATTTGCT
>CAZPSN010000013.1:27661-54316 GCA_964589645.1 uncultured Desulfovibrionaceae bacterium | reverse complement strand
GATAAAGGATAAGAAGTTCTTCCTCACCGAGTTCGTCCAGGCCCTGACCCGGGCCATGGGCCCGGACAGCAGTTTCCGGCAGCTCAAGATTCTTTACCTGCCGAACAGAAGCGGGGAAATCATTTTCGACCTGCGCTTCATCCGGGTGCTGCTCCGCCTTGGGCACAAGGTCGTTCTGGCCCTCAAGGAGGGCTACTCGCTGGACAATCCGGTGTTCTGGGACGCGGAGTACGACAAGGCCCTGGAAATCGCCATGACCGACGCCTTTTTTGTCGAAAACAGCCGCATGCGCAAGAACGACCTCCTGAAGGCCCAGCGCGAGAATCCGCTGCTGGTCATCTCCGACGGCTCCCGCGAACGCCTGAACCTGTGGCGGACCAGCGTGACCTTTGCCCGGGCCTGGAAGGAATCGGACCTGATCATCGCCAAGGGCTATCCCAACCATCGGCGCCTGATCCAGAATTCCAACCTCTTCACCCGCGACATCCTGTGCCTGTACCAGGATCAGCAGGGCCGGGACCGGGTCGCATTCAAGGAAAAGTCGCCGCGAGTGACCAAGATCACGGAATTCCAGGTCATGGCCCAGGCGGATTCCATCATCGCGCGCATGCGTTCGGCCCGCAGCATGAACAAGCAGGTCATGTTCTACAGCGCCATCATCGGCAGCATTCCTGGCCAGACCAAGATGGCCCTGAAGGTCGTCAACACCTTTGTCGGGCATTTGCGCGCCAAGCATGCCAACCTGCTCATCGTCAACCCGGCCGAGCATTTCGTCGAAGGCATGGACGGGGATGACCTGATGTACATGTGGGAGCGGGTCCAGCGCAGCGGATTGATCGACGTGTGGCGCTTTCAGAGCGGGGCTGACATCGAGACGAGTTTTGAGCTCATGGGCGAGCCGGTTCCGGCGGAATGGCACGGCAAGGACTCGACCTTCTCCACGGGGTGCACCAAGGAAATGAACATCGCCCTCGACATGCAGGACAAGCATCCGGAGATGCAGATCATCGGCCCCGACCCCAAGCGTTTTTTCCGCCGCATGGAGTACGGGGTGGGCAAGTATTTCGATGCCCGCATCGCGGAGAAGGGCCGGGCGCTGTGACGCGAACCTGGTGGCTGGGCCTTGTTCTGCTGGCCCTGTGCGCCTGCGCCACATCATCGGCCCCGGTGCTGGCGCCACAAGCCCGTCCCGGCCAGGAACTCGCGGCCCGGCTGTCCGAAGCGGCGGTCCGGGACCAGGCGGCCCTGGATCTGGCCATCGCGCAGAGCCTGGCCCACGTCCGGACCCGTCCGCCAACGGAGCGGCCTTTCGCTGCGGGCGGGCCGGACTGCACCTGGGCCGACCTGGCCGCGACCCTCGAACACCTGCAGCGCCTTCTGCCCAGGATCGCGAAAGAACCCGGACTGTTGAGCCGGGAATTCGCCTGGCACGAGGTCCGGCCCCGGCCACTCATGACCGGTTATTACGAGCCGGAGATGGAGGCGAGCCTGGTCCCGGCTCCGGGCTACCCCGTGCCCATTTTCGGCCCTCCGTCCATGCTGCGCACCCTGGATCTGGGCCTCTTCCATCCCCGTTGGAAAGGACAAAGCCTGATCTACCGCGAGGAAAAGGGCGCGATGCGCCCCTTTTTCACCCGGGCCCAGATCGACGGGCAGGGCGCCCTGAACGCCACCGAAACGCCCATCGCCTGGACCCGTGACCCCGTGGACGTCTTTTTCCTGCAGGTTCAGGGCTCGGGGCGGCTCAGGCTGCCCGACGGCACAATGCGGCATGTCCTCTACGCCGGCAAGAACGGTCATGAATACGTGTCCCTGGGCAAGGTCATGATCGAACGCGGCCTTGTCCCCCGGGAGGAGATGTCCATGCAGCGCATGCGCCTCTATCTGCGCCAACATCCGGAACAGGTCCGGGAGCTTTTGGACACCAACCCGAGCTATGTCTTTTTCCGTCTGGCCGTGAGCGGTCCCCTGGGGGCCATGGGCCGGACATTGACGCCGATGGTCAGCATGGCTACTGATTCAGCCTTTCTGCCCCTGGGCGCGGTCCTGGCCGTCGACGCGGTTTTGCCCGCCAGCGACGGGTCGGGCACGCAACGGGCGTTTCTGGGGCTGGCCCAGGACCGTGGCGGGGCCATCAAGGGCAGCCGCCTGGATCTTTTCTGCGGCCACGGACCCGGGGCCGAATTTCTGGCCGGGCACCTGCAGGAGCGGGTCCGTGTCCATCTTCTGCTCAAAAAACGGGAATGACCATGCCGACCATGAACCCATCGTCCTTGAAACGCCTCTTGCGCGAGGCCTGGGAGGCCCAGCTTGCCCACGTCGCCCTCTGGCACGTCCAGGAGCCTCCGGCCGACATTCCCGAGGAGTCCGGAGACGGGCTGGTAAAACTGGTCCTGCGCCAGCACCTGAAGAATTTTCTGCTCTGGCATGTCGAGGACCGGGCGCGTCGCACGGACGTGGATGACGGGATCATCTGTCGCTGCAAGCGCGAGATCGATGCCCTGAACCAGGCCAGAAACGATTTGATGGAACAGGTCGATGCCTGGCTGGTGCGGGCCGTGGCTGCTTTCGAGGCCCGGCAGGGTATGGCCGGGGAGGCCAAGCGGCACAACACCGAGACCCTGGGCGCGGCCCTGGACCGCCTGTCCATCCTCAGTCTCAAGATGTTTCACATGGACGAGCAGACCCGGCGCGGCGATGTGGACCCCGATCATCTGGCCCGTTGCCAGGCCAAGCTCGACCTGCTGCAGGAGCAGCACCGGGATCTGGCCCGGGCCGTGCTGGAACTGGTCGACGACTACGCCCGGGGTTTGAAGAGCCCCAAAGTCTATTTTCAGTGCAAAATGTACAACGATCCGGCCTTGAATCCGGAACTGTACGCCGCCCGGCCCGTGAAGGGCTGACAGCGCGGCAAGGAGTGCCCGTGCGCGATTATGAAGTGGTCATCGGCCTGGAGGTGCATGCCCAGCTGAAGACCGAAAGCAAGATCTTCTGCTCCTGTTCGACCCGGTTCGGGGTTGAGCCCAACGAGAACACCTGCCCGGTCTGCACGGGCATGCCCGGCATGCTGCCGGTCCTCAATGCCCGGGCCGTGGAGTACGCGGTCAAGATGGCCCTGGCCGTGGATTGCCGCGTCAACCGGCGCTCCCTGTTCGCGCGCAAGAATTATTTCTATCCGGATCTGCCCCTGGGCTACCAGATTTCCCAGTTCGAGCTGCCCGTGGCCGAGCACGGCCACGTGGACATTCATACGGACAAGGGGGTGAAGCGCATCGGCATCACCCGCATCCACATGGAAAACGACGCGGGCAAGAACATCCACTCCCAGGCGGACAACGCCTCCTATGTGGACCTGAACCGGGCCGGGGTGCCGCTGATCGAGATCGTCAGCGAGCCGGACATGCGTTCGGCCGAGGAGGCCGTGGCCTATCTGAAGAGTCTGCGGGCCATCCTGGTCTATCTGGGCATCTGTGACGGGAACCTGGAGGAGGGGAGCTTTCGTTGCGACGCCAACGTGTCCATCCGCCCCTTTGGCCAGGCGGAATTCGGCACCCGCGCCGAACTCAAGAACATGAACTCCTTCCGCAACATCCAGCGCGCCATCGAGCATGAGGTCGGCCGTCAGATCGACCTCGTGGAGGACGGGGAACAGATCGTCCAGGAAACCCGTCTTTTCGACGCGGCCAAGGGCGTGACCCGGTCCATGCGCGGCAAGGAGGAGGCCCACGACTACCGCTATTTTCCGGATCCGGACCTGTTGCCGCTGGTCGTCACGGAAGAGCAGCTCGCCGCATGGCGCGCCGAGTTGCCCGAGTTGCCGGAAGCGCGCTGCACGCGTTTCCAGGAGGCTCTGGGGCTGCCCGAATACGACGCCCTGGTCCTGACCGCCGAAAAGGACGTGGCCGATTATTTCGAAGCCGCCGTGGCCGTGTTTGCCGAGCCCAAGAAGATTTCCAACTGGGTCATGGGCGAGGTCCTGCGCGAGTTGAACGATCGTGGAGTTCCGCTTGCCCAGTGCAAGGTCCGACCCCGTGATCTGGCCCAACTGGTCAGGCTGGTCGAAGACGGGACCATCAGCGGGAGCATGGCCAAGACCGTGTTCAAGGAACTGTTCGAAACCGGCGGCGATCCCGAGGAGCACGTCAAGGCCAGGGGCCTGGTCCAGATTTCCGACACATCGGCCATAGACGCCCTGGTGGACGTGGTCCTGGCCGAGAATCCGGCCGAAGTGGAGCGTTACAAGGGCGGGGACCGGAAACTGACGGGCTTTTTCGTCGGTCAGGTCATGAAGAAGTCCAGAGGCAAGGCCAATCCGGGGCTGGTCAACGCACTGCTGGCCAAAAAACTCGGCTGAGGGCGCGACGGGGCTCCAACGTGAAACGGGCGGTTGTTGCAAACCGCCCGTCCTGTTTTTCGGGGCCGGCTCAGCGCTGCATGAGGGCGGCGGTCAGGCGGGCGGTTTTTACCATGTCCTCGACCCGGATGAACTCGTCGGTGGTGTGCACCCGGCTCATGCCAATGCCCAGGTTGATGCAGGACCGGCCCTGGCCGGTGAAGATGTTGGCATCGCTGCCGCCGCCAGTGCCCTTGACCGCGGCGGTCAGGTCCAGGCCATGGCAGGCGTGCAGGGCGCGGTGCAGCAGCATGCTGTCGACGGGCACGCTCATGGCCGGGTAGGAGATTTCGTGGCTGAAGTCGAAGCTGCCGCCCAGTTCCTGCACGGCCTTGACGCAGCACTGGCGCATGTGGTCGACCTGGGCCATGAGCTTGGCGTCGGTTTGCGCCCGGGCCTCGCCGGTCAGGGTCACGCAGTCCGGGACGATGTTGGTCTGGCCCCCGCCCTCGATCCGTCCCAGGTTGGCCACGGTTTCGTCGTCGATGCGCAAGAGGCGCATGCGGCTCACTGCGTTGGCCGCCATCTGGATGGCGTTGATTCCCTTCTCGGGTTCGATGCCGGCATGGGCTCCCCGGCCGCGAAAGGTCATGGTCATGTCGGCCTTGCTCGGGGAGCGCACGATGATGGTGCCCACGTCCCCGCTGGCGTCCAGGACCACGATCTCCCGGGCCTTGACCCGCGACAGGTCGAGATGCTTGGCCCCGAACATGCCGGCTTCCTCGCAGACGGTGAAGAGCAGGCTGAGTTCGGGGTGGGGGATTTTTTCCTCTTCCAGATGGAAGAGGGCCTCCAGGATGGCGGCGATGCCGGCCTTGTCGTCCCCGCCCAGGACCGTGTCCCCGGCCGAGCGGACCACCCCGTCGGCCAGGACGGGACGCACGCCGACGCATGGCGGAACGCAGTCCATGTGCGCGGAGAAGCCCATGGCCTCGCCCGGTCCCGTGGCGGGCACGTGGACGATGACATTGCCCGTGTTGCCGCCGATGGCGGCTCCGGCCTCGTCGACGTGGATGTCGTAGCCGCGGGGGGCCAAAAGGGCCAGGAGATAGTCGGCCACGGGTTTTTCACGCCGGGACGGGCTGTCCAGGCGGACCAGGTCCAGAAACATATCGGTCAGGCGTTGCGAGTTGATCATCGGGGCATGCATCCTTGAAGTTGGTGAGTGGTCAGGATCATTGCTTTTTGGCATGAAAAGGTCAACCATGGTTGCCGGATGGTTCGTGGACCGGAGGTGCCGGCGCTCGGGTGCCCGGGAAACACGCGGTTTTGATTCAGGCCCTTGGCGGCCGCGGCTCATCCCTGCCCGCCAGCGCGGCCCCGGTCTGGCTCAACACAATTGGAGAACGCTCATGAACGAAAACAACGCATTGCAAACGCACAGCACCTTTCTGGGATATCTGCTCTGGATTTTTGGATTCACGGGCGCGCATCGCTTCTATTTCGGGCGGCCCATCTCCGGGACGATCTACTTCTTCACCCTCGGACTCTTGTTCATCGGCTGGATCGTCGACCTCTTCCTCATCCCGTCCATGTCCCGCACGGCGGCCCTGCGCTTCAGCCCCGGCCGGGTGGACTACTCCCTGGCCTGGGTCCTGTTGACCTTTCTGGGCATTTTGGGCGTGCACCGCATGTACATGGGCAAATGGGTCACGGGCGTTCTGTACCTGCTGACCGGCGGTTTTTTCCTGATCGGTTATGTCTATGACTTCTGGACCCTGAACGATCAGATCACCGTCATCAACGCCCGCTCCGGGAACTAGCAGGCCGTTGAAAAATGGCGATCTGCTGCGTCAGCGAAAAAATCCAGACCGCTTATGTATGCGTAATACACCGCGCGTCCTGGATTATTTCGTTTCCTTGCATCTCACCATTTTTGAACGGCCTGCGATTTTGAATTTTTAACAGTCAGCTAGATTCTTCCAGCTCACACGTCAGGGTCGAAAGCCAGCCGTGGACCTTGTCGATGGAGGAAATGGACACGCATTCCTCCAGGCCGTGCTGGGTGCCGAAACCCTCGGCTCCCCAGATGGCTCCGGGGATGCCGTGGTCCATGAGGTAGCGGGCGTCGCTGGCGCCATGCTCCCGGGTCGTGACCGCTCCGGGGACGATCCGGAGCAGCCGCTCGGTCATGGCCGAAGGCGGCGAGGCGAAGACCGGCGCCAGGGCCAGGACTTCCACGTGACTGTTCACCCTGGATTTGATCTCGGCCACGATGGCGGCCGGCTCGTCGTCCTCGGTGAAGCGGATGTTGAACCAGCCCGTGGCCGTTTGGGGAACCTGGTTGATGGACTGTCCGGCCCGGATCTTTCCGAAATTGACGGTCCGGTGCCAGTGCTCGCCTCCGCGGTCCACGAAGAGTTCCCGAATGCGCGCATAGTCCGCGAGCAGCAGGTCGATGGCGTTGGTGCCGAGCCACGGCCGCGCGCCGTGAGCCGACCTGCCCGTGGCGGTGAGGGTGATGTCGATGATGCCCTTCTCGCGGGTCACGATCCGACCAGGCCCGCCGCCGTCCAGTGCCAGGGCGTACTCGGCCTGGATCAATTCCAGCGCCCGCGCGGCGCCGTTCTCCCCTCCCGTTTCCTCGTCCCCCGTGATCAGGAGGCCCAGAACCATGTCGTCCTGGGATCGGCCCGCATTGCGCAGGGCCCGCAGATGGTCCCGGAAGAGCACCAGGGACAGGGCCACGGCGTATTTGTCATCGATGGCCCCGCGTCCGAAGAGTCGGTCGCCCTCGACGCGCGGGATGAACATGCCCTCCGGGGCGTCGACCACGTCCATGTGGCTCATGAGCAGGAGCCGCGCCGGTCCGGCCGGCATGATCAGGATGCTCGGAATGCCGTCGTGGACGATCAGGCGGGCCGCGATGGACTGCTTTGCGCACCAGTCCAGGATGAAGTCCGCGCAGCGCCGGATTTCCCCCGGGCGCGAGTGCATGGACGGGATGCGGATGAGGTCCGCGGTCAGGGCGATGATTTCAGGGCATGCGGGCATGGTCGTTTTCCGGGGCAACAGGGGCATGAAATGAAAAACCCGGCCGGGCCGGGTTTTCGTTGTTATTTCTGCTCGGGGTTGAGCACCTTTTTGTCCAGCACGATAACCGCGCCGACAAGCAGCAGGACAAAGGCAATGAAGGACATGAACCCAAATCCGCCGGAAGCTGGTTCAGCCGCATGGGCGGCTTTGTCGGCTTCCGCTGCCTTGGCCGGTTCGGCGTGGGCCGCGGGGTCCTCTTTCGCGGCCGGGGCGTCCTTGGCGTGTGCGGCCTCTTTGGTGGGCTCGGCTGCCGTGGCCGGTGCCGCATGGCCTGTTTCGTCCTTGGCGGTTTCGGCGGGTGCCGCCGTGGCCGCGTGGGCATCCGTGGCCGCTGCGCCGGTGCGTTCCAGGATGCGCACCTTGCCGGTCAGGATGTCGTAGACGGCTCCGACCATGACGACCTTGCCCGCCGCGGCGCGTTCGGCGATGGCATGGCTTTTGGCCTGGATGTCGTCGATGGCCTGCCAGACGTTGGCCTCGATGGCCTTGTTGATCAGGTCGTCCGCCTGGGCCTCGGGATGGTCGTGACGGGCCTTTTCCACGGCCGGAACGATGTTGTCGACCAGCTGCGGGATGCTGCCGTGAACCTCGGCGCCTTTGGTCACGGCCGTGACCGCACCGCAATAGGTGTGGCCAAGGACCATGAGCACCGGCGTGCCCAGGTGATCCACACCGTATTCGGCGGATCCGATCTCGTCCGTGTCGGCCACGTTGCCGGCGACCTTGATGACAAAGAGGTCGCCGACGCCCTGGTCGAAGAGAATTTCAACGGGCACGCGGGAGTCGGAACAGCCAATGACCGTGGCAAAGGGAGCCTGTCCGTCCGTGGTGGTCAGCAGGCGGCGGGAAAAGCTGGTGTTGGGGTGGGTCGATTGCCCCAGGGCAAAGCGAAGGTTGCCTTCGCGCAGCATCTGCAAGGCCATTTCCGGATTGACGGGATGGTCTGGCGCAGAGGAGGCGAAGAGGGACAGCGGCGACAGAATGAACACAATGATCAGGGCAAGGCGCTTGATATACATCGGTTGGCTCCCGTGGGTCGGCTGTGCGCGGTGCCGGAAGGGTTCCAGGCTGGCGCGGTTCATGATGGAGGAGACTAGCCCAGGGCGTGTCGCTTTTCAAGAATCGCGAGCATGGAAAGATGTGATGCGCGCATGGGTGGACACGATGCAACAGCCAATGAAAAAACGGCGCCCGGCACGAGCCGGACGCCGTTTCAGGCCCTCTGCGTCGGGCTTTCAGGGCCGGAGCACGGTCTTGTCCAGAATGATGACCGCGCCGACGATGCCGGCCAGGGCCAGGATGAGCAGCATCGCGCTCGATCCCGAGCCCTGCTCCTGGGCCGGAGCGTTCGCGGGGGCGCTGTCGGCCTGCGAGGCATGGGCCGCCGGAGCTTCGGCGGGGGCAGCCTTTTCCAGGACCGGTTCGCTCTTCTCCTCGGAGGGGCTGGCGGCCACGGGTTCTAGCTGGGCCTCGGGCTTGGAGCCCAGCAGGTATAGGCCGACCAGGGTTGCCTGTTCGGGATGGGCGCCCAGGATCGTGACCGAGCCGCTGTCCTGGTTCAGGACGGCTCCCTGGACCATGGCTTCGCCCTTGAGCACCGCGTGGATCAAATCCGGTGAGGCCTGCAGGGTTTCGGCATAAACGGCCCACACGGCGCTTTCATCCAGGCCGAGCACTAGGATGAGCGGCGCGGCGATGTCCTTGGCCTGCACGGCCACGGCGGCACCCGGGCCAAAGGGCGCGGCAGTCTTCGTCACCTGCAGCTGGCTCTCGTTCAAACCGAACATGTTCGCGGAAACGGTTATGGCCGGGTCCGCGACGATCTGGGCCACGGGACCGGCGCCCAGGGATTTCTGGAGGGCATGCATCTCGTTGCCCAGGGACAGGGCTTTGAGCGCGTTCTCGGGGGCGGCGGCCAGGGCGGAACCGGCCAGGACGCAGAACAGGGCCGCCAGGGAGATGATTCGTTTCATGATCGTTTTCCTTGGGATGTGAGGTTCGTGGTATCGGGATTTGTTGTATCGGTTTCTGTTTCCTGACAGGCGCAGAGCCGCTCCTTGTAGGCCTCGACCGCATCCCGGTGCTGGGAAGCCTGGACATCGCTCCCGCAGAACCCGCAGGAGATGCGCGCCGTGGCTCAGCGCCCCGTCAGCCGAGCCGGTTTGCCGCAGACCGGGCAGTCCGGGCCGTCGTGGAGCTGGTCCGCCTCTGTCATTGTTCCAATTGCTGGATGCCTTCGACCACCCAGTGGACGCTTCCGCCGCTCTCGTAGCGGCTGAAATGCCAGGCCTCGCGGACCTGTCCGGCCGGAGCCGACGGGTCATCCTCGCGCAGCATGGCGTCGAAGAGGACCGTGGCCACGGTCTGGTTGCCCAGGGTCTTGACCTCCAGCAACCGGGCCTCCAGCAGCAGGATTTCCGTTCTGCCCGGTCCGGGATCGGCAGCGGCCTGATGCTCGATTTCCGAAAACACTTCCGGGGAGGTGAACTGGCGCAGGTCGGCCAAGTCGCGCTTGTCCCAGGCGGCCTGCAGACGCGTGTAGGCGGTTTTGGCCCCGTCCAGAAATTCGTTCGTGTCGAACCCGGCAGGAACGGTGGGTGCGGTGGTCGCAGTCCGGTTTTCCGTGGAGCGCAGGGTGTCCCAGGCATGCTGGTTCATGTCGTGGACCCGGCCCGGGCCCGCGGCGGTCTGGGTTGCCGGTTGGCGGGAGCGCAGAAAGCGCAGGAGCAGGAAGAGTCCGCCTCCGATCAAAAGGATGTCAATGAAGGAAATCCCGGAAAAGCTTCCGCCAAAGAGCATGGAGCCCAGCAAACCACCCATGAGCATGCCTCCGAGCATACCCCCGAACATCCCTCTCCCGCCCATGGGGGAGGCCCCGGGGGCCATCTGCTGGGTCGGTGCGGCCGACGGCGCGGACGGTTTTTGGAAGCTCTTGGAATAGGAGGGCCTGCTGCCGAAGGAACCCCCGCCGCCCAGACGCTTGGCGTCGGCCAGGTCGGGCATGGTCGCCAGGATCAAGGTCAGGCCGAGGATGAGGGAAAAGAGGAAAGCAAATCGGGTCACGGATCCTCCTTGATGCGTTTTTCCGAGGCCGACATGGCCCAGGAAGAAGTCGGGATGCCTCAATGCGCGCGTGGGATCGACGGCACAGGTGCGGCCGGGCAGCGGGCCGCCTTGATCTCTTTTGTGCCTAAAAAAAAAGGCAGGAGCGAAAATTTCGCCCCTGCCAGGGAAGCCGGGTACCCGGAAACAACTGTTGCCGCTGCTTCCTTTCGGACCTGACGGGGTTGGCAGCGTTTCCGCCACCCGGCTTCCCTTTCTTTTTCAAATTGGCGGAGAGGAGAGGATTCGAACCTCCGGTACCCGTTGAGGTACACACACTTTCCAGGCGTGCGCCTTAAGCCAGACTCGGCCACCTCTCCGCGTTCGGGAAGTCCGTCCTTATGTCAGGCTAATTTCTTTGGCAAGAGGGAATGTGCGGATACCGTGATTTTTAGATTCAGGAGAGGAGCGGCGTCATCCAGGGTGGCCTTGACACGCTTCTGTTTGAAAGCATAAATTGTGTTCATAATGCTGGCAAAAAAAGGAGGCATACATGGGCTCGCTTTCCATACGTGGGGTGGACGAGGAATTGGCGGCATTGTTGAAAGAGGCCGCTGCCGTGGAGCAAAAAAGCGTCAACAGCATTGTGCTGAGCGTTCTCAAAAAACATCTGGGCGTTGCGAAAGAAAAACGTTTTACGCAGGATTGGCACGATCTGGACAGCCTTTTTGGCCGATGGTCGGAAGATGAGTATGCTCGTGTTCAGGGCCGGATCGACGAGGAGCGACAGATCGACGAGGAACTTTGGAAATGAACAGAATCCTTGTCGATACCAATATTTATTCTGGCGCGCTCAGGGGAGATCCCGGGATTGTCAGGATTTTGCGGCAGGCGGAACATATTGGCATGAACGCCATTTCCATCGGCGAACTTCTTTCGGGTTTCAAGGGCGGAACCAGGGAGGGCGAGAACAGGAGGGAACTCGGCATTTTCCTCGATTCGCCCAGAGTCGTTCTGTATCCCATCGATGAGCACACCGCGAACTACTATTGCCTCATCCTGCATCAACTCCGGCGTCGCGGCACGCCCATTCCAACCAACGATATCTGGATCGCGGCAACAGCTTTCCAGCACGGATTGGAACTCTGCACTTTGGATCAGCACTTTTCCAAGATCGAAGGGTTGCTGCTCCGCCCGTTGGGGCCTTTCTCTGGCCCAGGCTCAGGGGGCTGAAAGAAATTGCCGCACCCAGGCCTGGATCTGGCCGGCCGGCAGGGCCCCTGCCGTGCGGGCGATTTCCCGGCCCTGGCGCAAAAGCACGAGGCTCGGCACGGACTGGATGGCGAAGCGCGACGAAACGTGACGCTGGGCCTCGGTGTCGATTTTGGCCAGGATGACCTCTCCCCGCAGCGCATTGGCGGCCTGGGCAAAGGCCGGGGCCATCATCTTGCACGGGCCGCACCAGGGTGCCCAGAAATCGACCAGCACAGGCAGGTGCGAGCGGGTCACGAAGCGCTCGAAGGTCTGGTCCGTAAGCTCCACTGGTTGGGCGGGCAGCAGGGGCGCGGCGCATTTGGCGCAGACGGGGTTGTCCTTGAAACGGCTGGCCTGGACTGCGTTGACGGTCTGGCAGGCCGGGCAGACGGCGTGTATTTTTTCCATGAGGGTGTCTCCGGTTTGTGGTGACGTATGAACCTTCTGGAAATAAACATCCTTGGGAGTTGGGCAAGACGAGGGACTTGAGGGGCCGGTGACGAACCACGAACCAAGGCCGGTTCGGTGTCGGCGAGACCCGCGATCCCGCCGGAACTCTCTTGCCGGCCTCGTAGAGTTGAATCGTTGCGTGCCAGGCGGAAATATCGGGGACAGCGCACCTGGCAACGATGCACCAAACGATGCCTGGCTCGGTCAGACAGCCGACGGGGTCGCGGACCTCGCCGACACCGAACATTGAGGCGTTGGAAAGGTGCGTTGGAATCCATGCAAAGGACGATGCGCGATACTGATGTCATCCTCGGGTTGTTCAGGAGCCGGAGCAAAAAAAACCCCTTCGCGTGAAGGGGTTGGTGTCATCGGCAGTTTGGGGACGGGGCCTCAGATGCCCATGATGTTGTAGCCCGAGTCCACGTAGATGACTTCGCCGGTGATGGCCCGGGACAGGTCCGAGGCCAGAAAGAGGCCGGTCTTGCCCACGTCTTCCTGGATGATGTTGCGGCGCAGGGGGGCGCGCTCCTCGATGGTGGCCAGGATGGTCTTGAAGCCCGAGATGCCCGAGGAGGCCAGGGTCTTCAGGGGGCCTGCGCTGATGGCGTTGACCCGGATGCCACGTTCGCCCAGGTCCATGGCCAGGTAGCGCACGCTGCATTCGAGTGCGGCCTTGGCCACGCCCATGACGTTGTAGTGGGTGATGACTTTTTCCGCGCCGTAGTAGGTCATGGCCATGACGGAGCCGTTGTCGGTCAGCAGAGGCTCGTAGGCCTTGCACAGGGCGACCAGGGAATAGGCCGAGATGTCGAGTGCCAGGTGAAAGCCCTCGCGCGAGGTCTCCACATAGCGCCCTTTAAGATCGTCGCGGTTGGCGAAGGCCACGGAATGGACCAGAATGTCGAAGCCGCCCCATTTCTCCCGCACGATGTCCACGGACTGGGCGATGGCTTCGTCGCTGGACACGTCGCACTGGAAAAGGAAATCGCTGCCCAGTTCCTCGTGGATGGGCTCGACGCGTTTCTTGAGGGCTTCGCCGGCATAGCTCAGGGCGATGGAGGCCCCGTTGTCTTTGAGTTCCTTGGCGATGGCGTAGGCAATGCTCTTGTCGTTGGCCACGCCGAAAATGAGCGCTTTCTTCCCTTGAACGAGCATGTGTGTTCTCCAGTAATGGTTGGGCCTTACGGCAATTGCAGGGCGGAGCCGGTCAGCAGTTGGAAGGCTTCCAGGTATTTTTTCTGTGTTTCGGCGACGACCTCGGCCGGGAGGGTCGGAGGCGGCGGGGTCTTGTCCCAGCCCGTGCCGGTCAGCCAGTCGCGCAGGTACTGCTTGTCGAAGCTGGGCTGGGATTTGCCCGGGGTGTAGAGGCTGGCGGGCCAGAAGCGCGATGAATCCGGGGTCAGCACTTCGTCGATGAGCAGGATGTCCTTGCCGTCCAGGCCGAATTCGAACTTGGTGTCGGCGATGATGATTCTGCGCTCGGCGGCCAGGTCGCGGCCCCGGGAATAAATGGCCAGGGACAGCTCCTGGATTTTTTTGAGCAGCCCGTCGCCGATGCGGGACTTGGCGTCGGCCAGGGTGATGTTCTCGTCATGGGCGCCCAGGTCGGCCTTGGTCGACGGCGTGAACAGGGGCGTAACCAGTTTGTCCGAATCGACCAGACCTGCGGGCAGCTTGTAACCGCAGACCGAGCCGCTGGATTTGTAATCCTTGAAGCCCGAGCCGGTCAGATACCCGCGCACGATGCATTCGATGGGCAAGGGCTTGGCCTTTCTGACCACAACGGCCCGACCTTCCAGATCGGCCGCGTAGGGGGCGAGGGCAGCGGGAAAGTCACGGACGTCGGTGGCCAGGAGGTGGTTGGCCACCAGATCCTTGAACAGATCCATCCAGTACAGGGTGATCTGGTTCAAAACCACTCCCTTGTACGGGATGGGCTCGTTCATGATCACGTCAAAGGCGGACATGCGGTCCGTGGTGACGATGAGCAGGGTTTGCGGGTCGATCTCGTATATGTCGCGCACCTTGCCGCGCGAAAGGAGTTTGTACTCGCGGATGTTGGTCTTGGTCACGATGTTCATGATTTCTCCAGTCTGTGTTCCACGCTGCGGGCGTGGGCTTCCAGGCCTTCCAGGCGGGCCAGGCGGGCCACCTTGGCGCCGTGGGCGGTGATATAGGTTTGATCCGTGCAAAGGAGGCTCGTCTTCTTGCAGAAAGTGTCCACGGACAGGGCCGAGGAAAAGCGGGCCGTGGACAGGGTCGGCAGCACGTGGTTGGGCCCGGCGAAATAATCGCCCACGGGTTCGGGGGTGGTGTGGCCCATGAACACGGCGCCGGCGTTGCGCACCGCGCCGACCCAGGCCCAGGGGTCGGCCACGCAGAGTTCGAAATGTTCCGGGGCCAGGCGGTTGATGAGTTCCATCCCGTCGGCGAGGCTGGGCGCATGGATGAGGGCGCTCCAGTCGGCCAGGGATTTGCGGGCGATTTCGCTCCTGGGCAGCAGGGTCAATTGCCGGCTCAGTTCCGCGCGGACCGCGTCCAGAAGCGTCTGGTCCGGGGAAATGAGCAGGCTGGAGGCCAGGGGGTCGTGTTCGGCCTGGGACAGCATGTCGGCGGCCAGCCACCTGGGATTGGCCGAGGAGTCGGCCAGGATGGCGATCTCGCTGGGGCCGGCGATCATGTCGATGCCGACCTGTCCGACCAGCAGGCGTTTGGCCGTGGTCACGAAGATGTTGCCCGGTCCGGCGATGACGTCGACCTTGGGAATGGTGGCCGTGCCATGGGCCAGGGCCGCCACGGCCCAGGCCGAGCCGCACAGAAACACGCGGGAAAGCCCCAGGATGGCGGCCGTGGCCAGGATGTAGGGGTTCAGGGTCCCGTCCCTGCGCGGTGGGCTGACCACGCAGATTTCGGGCACCCCGGCCACCTGGGCTGGAATGGCGTTCATCAGGAGGCTCGAAATGAGGGGCGTCTCTCCACCCTGGCCGCCGGGCACGTACAGTCCGGCCCGGTCCACGGGCAGAACGAGCTGTCCCAGGATGGTGCCGGGCTGAGGGGTGGTCATCCAGGAATTCTGCTTCTGGCGTTGATGGAAATCCCGGATATTGGCCGCGGCCTCGGTGATGATGGTCCGGTCCTCGCTTGGGATCCGGGCCAGGGCGTCGGAAAAGGCATCCGGCGGCACGGCCAGACGGTCGGCAGGGAGATCCGGGCAGTCAAAGCGCCGGGTATATTCAAGGACGGCCTCGTCGCCACGTTTGCGAACCTGGGCCAGGATATCGCGGACCAGGGGTTCGACATCCTGCTCGGCCGCGTCGCGGCGGGACAGCCAGGATGAAATTTCTGTCCAGTGTTGGGAGGATATGTATGGTATGAATCTAAGAGGCATGAAAGCTCTCGCAACGTGTTCAGAGTGGACAGCTCGCACGACGGATAAACGCATGGATTCCCGTGTTCACGGGAATGACAGAAGCTTGGCGCACCGCCTTGTGTCATTCCCGCAAAGGCGGGAATCCATCTTTCTCCCTGGGAGCTGAATCAGGCAACGACGAATTTCTATGCCGCGAAGCCCCGAAAAGTCAAACCCTTCATCTGGGCTGAAGGCGTGGATGCTGAATTCACAAAAAATGACGTCCCAAAAGAAAAAGGAGCGGCTTTTTGGCTAAAGCATCACGCGATAGTCAATATTTAAAGCTTCGGAAAAGCGTTTCGCGATTGTTTTTCCAATAGGGCGCTTTCCATTTTCCATCTCAGAAATATGGCGCTGCGGGATGTTCAACTTTTTTGAAAGTTGCTGCTGTGTCATGCCCTCCTTCAGCCTTGCACCACGCAAGGCTTGTCCTGCATGAAAATCAGCATATATATCGCGCCAATGTATCGAATCCAAGACATATGGAGCAAGGGCAGCGCGTACGGCATCAAGGCTGTCCGCCTTGATCAAGAGTGATATTTCCAAGCCTTCAGCATGGGGCTTTTTCATGTGTCCCAACATAAAGCACCTCCAGAATTTTTATTGCTCGATCGTTGATTGTCCAGACAGCGACATATGTTGGACGACCTTTCTTTATGTGGCAATGATATACATTAGCGCCTAATTATGAATAGTTTGGCCTGTTGTGGCGAAACGGGCCAGCGCTTCCAGTTCCGCCAGAAGAGCCTTGAAAATTGCTTCGACTGCAACCGGGAGCTGTTTCGTGTTTTTACGGGCATTATTGGAAAGATTGACTGTCCACATGGAACAAAAATACTAAAAATTAGTATAAAGGCAAGTCCAAAAAAAGGGCCGGAGTTTTGCGTCTCCGGCCCTTTGGGCGTCAGGTCTTAACCCGGCTAGAACTAGAACTTGTACTGGAAGCCAACGGTGGCGAAGTAGGAAGCGTCCAGGTCTTCGCCGTTGATGGTGTCATACAGTTCGCTGGTGGCCTTCATGTAGCCCAGTTCGTTGATGGCGGCCAGGTTTTCGTAGATCATGTACTTGTTGCACAGGTAGACTTCCCACAGGGAGTCTTCTTCGGTGAACAGCATGCCGGTGTCTTCCCACTTGTCGGAGGTGCCCTGGCCGTAAGCGAGGACAAAGGTGTGGCTCAGGTTCTCCACGAAGGAGATCTTGTCCAGAACCAGGCCGACGGTCCAGAGGCCAACGCCGGAGCTCAGGTCGATGGGTCCAAAGATGGACAGGGCATCGGTTCCCCAGGAGTCATGGTTGCCGAAAGCGCGGGAACCGCCAACGTATGCGGTCACGCCCCAGCCTTCGCGCAGGACGGGCATGTAGCTTTCGTCGCCGTCGCCGTCAGCGCCGGTGGCGTAGGTGCCGAGCAGGGTGGCGGTCATGAAGTCGAACTTGTAGGTGGCGGCCAGGGCGGCGTACCAGCCGTCGGTCTCGAAGTCGTCCTGGTCCATGGAGGCATAGATCAGGTCGGCGGCGAAGGTCAGGGGATCGAACATGGTCAGTTCGGCGTTGATACCCAGGGCCCACACGGTGGCGTCGTCGCCAGCGGCAACATCGACGGTGGTGTAGGTGTAGGTGCCATCACCCATGGAGATGGTGTCATCGCCAACACCGTCGCCATCGGTGTCGATGACGAAATCTTCGGTGTTTTCAGTAGCCTGGGTGTAAGAATACCCATCGCCGCCGCCCATCCAGGCATAAGCGAAGTACGGGGTGGCGGCAAAGCCGTCCAGGGTCACGGGCACGGCGATGAAGGCCATGTCCACGTCGTCCTTGTCTTCGCCGTCACTCAGAGGAGAGTTGTCGAAGTTGCTGGAGTCGTCGGAGCCGCGGGTGTAGCCAACGGCCACGCCAACCATGTCGTTGATGGGGGCGCTGACGACCAGGGCGGCCGCGTCGTCGTCAAAGATCGGGTTGCCGAACACGCCCGGCAGGGCCACGGACTGGAGGCCGGCCTTGACGTTGACGGCGCTGTCCGGGAAGTTGAAGTCCAGGTAGGCGTGCTTCACTTCGATGTTGGTTCCGTCGGAACCCCAACCAGCGTTGGAGCCCTTGCTGCCAGCCTGGCCCCAGATGTTGTCGATCTCGAGACCAAGGACGGCCTTCAGGTTCTCGTTGGTGACGAAGCTGAAGTAGGTGCGCATGCGCTGGGTGGTCAGGTAGTTGTCGCCGTCTTTGACGTCGGAATCGTGATCTTTCAGGTTGGCGGACCACAGGCCGTACACGTCGAACTGGCCCTTGACCTTCAACTCGGTGGCGGAAGCGCTGGAGACCACGCTGAAGATCAGGGCGGCCAACAGGGCTACGAGTGCAAAACGTTTCATGTTCTTCCTCCTTTTACATTGAAAAAAACGAGACTTCTGACGCCGTGAAAAGCTTCTACGATATGGTCGGGACAAAAAGCAAGCCCTTTTTCCCCCTTTTCAGGCCAGAAATTCAATTTTTTTTACCGTTCAGTTTTTTGAACCGCTCCCGGCCTTGGAAAGGTCCAGAGGGTAGGCCACGACCATGGCGCGCTTCTGGGCCGTGCCGGTCATGCCCGTGTGACTGTTGATGGACACGACCAGGTCCAGGGTGCCGTCGTTGTCCATGTCGGCCAAGGCGTAGTCCGTGACCGTGCCCTTGATGCGCGCCGTTTTCCACTGCAGGCTCATGCCCACCCCGTCCCAGTACAATGAATGAATCTCGCCCTGGGGATAGTCGCGGTAGCGGGTGAAGAACTGGCCGGCCACGGAGATGTTGCGACTGACGACGACTTCATAGCGATTGTCTTTGTCCAGGTTGGCCGGGATGGCCCGCAGGGGCACGAAGACCATGTCCGGCGGCACGTCTTTGGAGCTGGGGGCTTTCAAACCCAGGGGCGCGGTATTGAACTCGACGCCCAGGTTCGAACCGGCGTAGGCTTCCTCGGTCACGGCCAGCATGGCGCCGGTGGAGCTGTACACGCGCATCTTGTCGTAATCGTCGATGATGAGGGTCTGGTAGTCGTTCTCATGGGGCAGAAAGGTCACGTTGAAGACCGTGCCGCCCAGGGGCAGGCTGATGGCCGGGCCCTTATCGTACGCGCCGTCTTTTTTGACCATCTGGTGGATAGTGCTTTCCATGTATTTGACCCGGCCCACGCCCTGGCCCACCAGGGTCGGCGTGAAGGTCGGGGGCATGTTCAGCACGCCCAGGAAATAGGGGATGAAATCCTGGGTGATGGTCAGCTTGGAGCCGTCAAAGCCCGCGATCAGGGACTTGGGATCCTTGTCGATGGCCGAGGCGATGACCAGTTCGTGGCGGCCGTCGCGGTTCAGGTCGATGCTGTTCAGACGCAGGTAGTTGCGGTTCTTGGGCAGTTCCAGCTCCGCGAGCTGGCGCATCTGGCCTCCGGCGACCTGATAGGCGAAGAGCCGGGTATCCGTCATGATGAATATTTCGTTCTTGCCGTCGCCGTCCCCGTCGCAGACGACCATGCCCCGCGAGGCGAAGGGAAAGGTCTGGCTGCGCCAGCGGCCCATGGAGGTGTCTGAGTCCTGGTACTTGAGGGACGGGTTGGCGTAGGCCGTGCCGGCCTGGGTCTCGTTGACGATCAGTCCCGGGCTCATGGGCTCGGCCACGGGCTTGGCCTGGGCCGCTTCGGGCCGTCCGAAGACCTGGGCGTTGATGTCCGCGGCCACGGTTTCGAGCGACGGGATGACCTGGCTCAAGGTGGTCTGCGTGGGCCGGGGCTGGTTCGCGCCCGCGGGATCGAGGGTGTTGACGTCCAGGCTGCACTCCTGGCCCATGACGGTCAGCGCCCCCCAGACCAGATAGTCGACGCCCAGGGTCTGGCGGATCTTTTCGGCGGAGGTGGCGTCGGCCGGGAGGGTGGCCGCAGCGGCCTTGACCTTCCCGGCGTCAAGGGGGGTGAAGTTTTCGGGCCAGGTCAGGCGGGTGGTCAGCATGCTTTGGATGCCCTGGCTCAGATATTGGTAGTCCTGCGGCCCATGCACGGCAAAAGGCAGGACCGCGAAGGTTTTCGTCCCTTCGGCCAGGGCCGGCGCGGCGCACAGAAGCAGGATGGCGAGGCAGGTGAGAAGTCTCTTGAACATTGTCTCCTCCGGGAATACAGATTGCGGACTTTTCCGGGATTGTGATTGTTTTGGAAGTGGCTCTTCATGGTAAGGAATCCGGGGAATGTCAACAGCCTGCGGCGAACGTGGCTGGTTGGGATAGGGGTGGTCATGGCGGCACGTAGGGGCGAAAAATTTTTCGCCCCTACCGGCGGGCACACGTCGCAATGACACCTCTATTGTTCCGTCGTTGCGAGCGCAGCGTGGCAATCCATGCCTTTGCCAAGGCCGGGAAGATGGATTTCACGCTGAGCCTGACTTGCCGCGCGCCCTGTGGTCGCTCGCAATGATGGATTTGGGGGGATGTCATTGCGAGCGAAGCGCGGCAATCCCCGGCAATCCATTGATGCCAGCCGCCACGTTCCTTTGTTTTGCTCCCCGCAAACCATTTTTTTATAACAATAGAGGTACCCCATGGTTTCCAGACGTGATCTGCTTTTCGGCATGGTCCGGCGCTTGCGCGAGACAAGCGGGGACAAGCCCGTCTCGGGCATCGGCGCGGACATCGGCGCTGCCGATGCGGCCTATGTCCGCAAGGATTGGGCCGTGGCCCGGGACCTGTACAAGGAGGTGCTCAAGGCCGACCGCGCCCACAAGGAGGCCCGCGTGCGCCAGGGACTGTGCCATTACCACCTGGGGGAATACGTGCAGGCCAAGGACACCCTGCTCATGGTCTTCAAGCAGCACCCCGCCGACTACCTGGTCTGTCTGTACCTGGGGCTGGCCTACGCCCGCCGCGACCAGCTCGAGAAATGCATGGAGGTCTGGAAGGGCTTCGTGGACCGCGAGCACATCGGCGTCATGCGCGAAATCAATGTTCACCGCGCCCTGTACGAAACGGGCGAAGCCCTGATCGGGGCCGAGGTGGCCCAGGCCGTGGAGCAGGCCCTGTCCCAGGCCTCGTAGGGGCGGACCTGCGGGCCTGCCCGTTTTCGGGCCTGCGTGCCTGCCCGATTTTTCGGAACGTGTGGAATGCAGGGCGGACAGGGGGGGCAGGGCGGACACACAGGTCCGCCCCTACCGGGGCGAAATGCCCCGTCGTGCGTTTTATATCTCCGATTTCCAAATTATTCCGGATGGTTCTTTCCAAAAGAATGTCTCTTGGGGTGAAATGAACCCATGGGGCGAAACGCCCCGGTTTTACCGGTTTTGCCGCTTTTTTGCCTGTGCGCGCCTGTGTCCCGGTCCGGATCTCGTAACGTCATCTTTTCACTCATTTCCATAAAATCAGCAGTTTAGCGCTGTGGCTCGGCCGCCGCTTCGGTCCGGAACAGGGCCATGTGGCCCCTGTGTTGGCACATGCGTTGCTAAACGGCACTGGACCAGCGGGATTCGAGGGTTCCCGGGCACCGCGGCAAGGCCAAGGCCTTGTCCATCAAGGAGGATTACGTGACGGACGCCAATATTTTGCTCGTCGATGACGATGCGCAGTTCATCGCCATCATGAAAAAACGCCTGACCATGCGACGCATGGAGGTGTTTCACGCAGGCAGTGGCGAAGAGGCCATGCAAAAGCTTGCGGCGCACGGCGAAATCGAGGTCGTCATCCTTGATGTGAAGCTGCCGGGAAAGAGCGGCATCGAGATGCTGCAGCTCATCAAGCAGCAGTTTCCGCTGGTCGAGGTCATCATGCTGACCGGACACGCCACCGTGGAATCGGCCATCGACGGCATGCGCCTGGGCGCTTCGGATTATCTGATGAAGCCCTGCGGCATCGAGGTGCTGGTCGAGAAGGTCAGGGAAGCGGTGGAGAAAAAGCGTCGGCATGAGGAAAAGATCGTCGATGCCCGGGTTCGGGAAATCGCCAGTCGGCGGAGCTGAAAAGATGAAGCGCGCGGAGGACGGCCAGATCAGCGTGCTCCTCGTCGATGACGAGGAGCAGTTCGTGAGCACCTCGGCCAAGCGCCTGCGGAAAAGGGGATTTCTCGTTCTTGAGGCGTCAAGCGGTCCCGAAGGCCTGGGACTGCTGGGTGAAACCCCGGTCGACGTGGCGGTGCTGGATGTGGCCATGCCCGACATGGACGGCATCCAGGTGCTGCGGGAAATCAAGATGCGTTTTCCCGGGGTGCAGGTGCTCATCCTGACCGGGCACGGGGACATGAGTGTTGCCATCTCCGGCATGGCCATGGGTGCGTTCGACTATCTGATGAAGCCCCTGGAGCTGGAGGTGCTGGCCGACAAGATCCGGCAGGCCGCGATGCGGGGCCGGAAAGAGGGTGAGGAAGGCGGGCTGGGTGGCCCACCCGCATGAATTCTTTGTGGACATGAGACAACTTCGAGGAGGCGGTGACACGTATGGGATTCTTTAAAGATTGGGGTTCGTACATGATGGAGGGCTCCAGGGCCTTCGCACGGTGGGAAGTGGAAAACGCCAGGATCATCCTGGGCGACAAGAAGCGGATCTGGCTGCTGGCCCTGCTGCTCATCCCCTGCATTCTGGGCGGATGGGCCTTCGCCGACGAGATCGGCCAGGCCCTGCCTTCGGCCATCGGCGGCAAGGAAGCCTACAGCCCGTCCTATTACAGCATGTTCATTTTCGTGGTGTCCATCTTTGTCGGCGTGGGCGCGGGCCTCATCTCCGGCTGCATCGGCGCTGGCGGCGGTTTCATCATCGCTCCGGCGCTCATGAGCGCGGGCGTCAAGGGCATCCTGGCCGTCGGCACGGACCTCTTCCACATCTTCGCCAAGGCCATCATGGGCTCCGTCCTGCATCGCAAGATGGGCAACGTATCCGTGCCTCTGGCCGTGGTTTTCCTCATCGGCGCCATTGTCGGCACGACGGTGGGCGCGGGCATCAACCGCATGCTCTACAATATGAACCCCGTGCTGAGCGACGCGTTCATCACCACCGTGTACACGGTCATGCTCGGCTTTCTGGGCTTCTACGGCATGTACGACTACTTCAGCGCCAAAAAGGCCGGCAGCACCGGCGGCGCCCATGACGGTCCCGAAGGCGCGGCCATGACGGGCATCGCCCAGAAGCTGCAGGCCGTGAACCTGCCGCCCATGGTCACCTTCGACCAGGGCCTCATCCCCGGCGGCCGCAAGATCTCCTGGCTGTTCCTGGTCCTGTCCGGCGCCCTGGTCGGCATGGCCGCCGGCATCATGGGCGTGGGCGGCGGCTTCCTGACCTTCCCCATCTTCGTCTACATCCTGGGCGTGTCGTCGCTGACCACCGTTGGCACGGACATCTTCCAGATCGTGTTCACCGCCGGCTACGGCGCCATCACCCAATACGCCATCTACGGCTTCATCTTCTACACCCTGGCCATGGGCATGCTGCTCGGCTCCCTGCTCGGCATCCAGGTCGGCGCCCTGGTCACCAAGGTCGTGCCGGGCATCACCATCCGCGGCTTCTTCGCCCTGTCGGTCATGGCCGGTTTCGTGAACCGGGCCGCCGCGCTGCCCAAGAAGCTGCTGTCCATGGGCTACCTGCCCGCCGACTGGGCCGGCATGACCAAGACCCTGGACACCGTGGGCATGTACCTGTTCTTCATCGTCATCGGCTTGTTCGGTGTATGGGTATTCGGGGCGTTCTTCGGGAATATCAAGAAGCTGAAAGGGGAGGCCTAACATTATGATTCACAATAAAAAAGAATTCACCGGAGGACTTGTTCTCCTCGTGCTCTTCTTCGTGGTCCTCTTTGCCATGTTCCAGCCCCTCTTCGACGGGCACAACTCCATGGCCTATCTGGACAACCTGTACAACTCCATCTCCAAGGGCTCGGCCAATTACATCGACGACCTGAAGGAAGAGGCCAAGAGCGTGGCCGGATACCAGTTGAAGGTCACCTTCAACATGGAGAATGACGTCCAGGCCGCCGACAGCGTGTCCCTCATCGTCGGCGCTGGCGGCACGGCTGAGGCCAAGGGCAAGGAACTGACCGTGGCCGGCGATTATGCGGCCATCCTGAACGCCTGCCTGGAAGACTCCGCCAAGATGTACAACAATGACGGCGCGGCCTTGAAGGTCAAGTATCCTGTCTATGAAACCAAGGACGACCGCCAGGCCCTGTACAACTGGAACAAGATCCTGGGCGGCATCGACAAGGCTCTGAAGAAGCAGGAAGCCTTTGCCGAGGCCAAGGTCGCGTTCAACATCAACGCCAAGGTCGTGGAGACGGCGTACAACTACTACAAGGTCGTGCCCGAGAAAATCATGGACAAGATGGGCATCGTCATCTTCTCCCTGGCTTTCTACGTCTTCTACACCATGTGGTACGGCTTCGCGATCCTCTTCGTCTTCGAAGGATGGGGTCTGAAGATCAGCGGCCACTAACAGGCCGTCCCAAAACGGCAATCTGCTGCGTCAGCAAAAAAATCCAGGCCGCTCATGTATGCACAATACACTTCGCGGCCTGGATTTTTTCGCTTCCTTGCATCCCGCCATTTTGGAACGGCCTGTGAATTTCGAATGTTGCAACCGTGAGACGTCAGTGACGCCACCGTAAAAGTTAAGCTCCCAGGTGACAGGAGCCTTTCCTGCCACGACAAGTCGCTTTCGGCGCGGTCTCCTCTGAGGGGCCTCGCCGAATTTTTTTACGTCCCTTGCCCTTTGCCAGGCGCGGCTGCGCATTGTACGGGACACGGCATGAATCTTTCGGAATACTACAACACCGTCATGGAACTGAGCCACGGCATCGTCATCACCCTCGACGAGCAGGGGCGGATCATACATGGCAATTCCCGTTTCGAGGCGCTTTCCGGCTTCGAGATCAGCCAGTTGGCCGGGCGGGACTGGTTCGCGACCTGCGTCGACGCCAAGCGGCGGGAGCAGGCCCGGGAGGTGTTCGCGGCCATCGTCCAGGCCGGGGAAATGGCCTTCATGAAAGGGTCCCTGCGTGCCCGCGACGGCCGCAAGGTTTACATCGACTGGAACATGAAGCCCCTGTTCGACTCCTGCCGCCATCTGGTCAGCGTGCTCTGCGTGGGCCAGGACGTCACGGCCCATGTCGTGCGCCAGCACGAACTTCTGCACGAGCACGCGCGGCTCACGGCCTTGAACAAGGAACTGTCCTGCCTGCACGCCATGAACCGCATCATCTCGGACATGGACAGCTCGCTGCCCGAGATCCTGGGCGAGATTCTGGCCATCATTCCGCCTGCTTTCCAGCATCCGGAGAGCACCGGCGTGCATTTGAGCCTGGACGGCGAGAGCATGGTCAGCGGGAATTTTCTGCCCGAGGCCGCTGTTCGGCTCGAACAGGACGTGTTCGTGCAGCGCGTCAAGCGAGGACGCCTGAGCGTGAGCCTTGCCGGGCGCGGCGCGGACGGGAAGGATTTTCTGCCCACGGAGGCGGAGCTGCTGGGCGCCCTGGCCAAGCATGTGGGCTGGATCATAGCCAAACGCGAGGCCCTGGCCACCAAGCGCAATCTCGAACGCCAGCTGCAGCACGCCGACCGGTTGGCAAAGATCGGGCAGTTCGCGGCCGGAGTGGCCCACGAGTTGAACGAACCGATGGCCAACATCCTCGGCTTCGCCCAACTGGCCGCGCAGACCCGTGACCTGCCCGCCCAGGTCTCCAGGGATCTGGACAACATCGTCAAAGCCGCCCTGCACAGCCGGGAAGTGATCAAGAAGCTCATGATCTTCGGCCGTCAGGTTCCCTTGCAGAAAACCCAGGTCGACCTGAATCAGATCATCCGCGACACCCTTTATTTCATCGAGATGAGCGCGGCCCGGGGCCAGGTCGAGGTGTGCCTGGAACTGGCCGAGGCCGTGCCGTCGATCATGGCCGACCCGCAGCATTTGCGCCAGGTCATGGTCAACCTGATGGTCAACGCCATCCACGCCATGCCCGACGGAGGGGTCTTGACCATTCAGACCCAGTCTTTCAATCAGGATGTCTATCTGACCGTCTCCGACACGGGAATTGGCATGGCGCCGGAAGTGCTCCGGCAGGTTTTCACCCCGTTTTTCACCACCAAGGACGTGGATCAGGGCACCGGGCTGGGGCTGGCCGTGGTGCACGGCATCGTCACCGCCCATGGCGGCGTGATCGACGTGCACAGTCGGCCTGGTCAGGGCACCAGCTTCGAGATCGCTTTCGCCAGCAACCCGCCTGCCCAGGGAGATGAAAGGCCATGAACGAGGCAAAAGACAAGACGTCGCGCGAAACGACCATTCTGGCCGTGGACGACAGTCCCGCCACCCTGGAGGTCATCTCCCGCAATCTGCGCGCGGCCGGGTATCTGGTCCAGACCTGTGGCAGCGTGGAAGAGGCCGGGGACCTCCTGGATAACGAGCCCGTCGATCTGGTCATCACGGACCACAAGATGCCAAAATCCAGCGGTCTGGAGCTGATTCGGTACGTGCGCGACAATTACAAGGACACGGAGATCATGATGATCACGGGGTTTCCGTCGGTCAGCGGGGCCGTGGAGGCCATGCGCGACGGGGCCGGCGAATATCTGGCCAAGCCCTTCACCGGCGAGGAGTTGCTGACCGTGGTCCGGCGCATCCTGGACAAGCAGGCCAGACGGCGTGCGGCTCACGCCGACAGCCAGGAGGCGAACACCTTCGGGATCATCGGCAACTGTCCGGAGATGCGGGCCGTTTTCGGCCTCATCGGCAAGGCCGCGCAGACCAGCGCCAACGTGTTCATTTCCGGGGACTCGGGCACGGGCAAGGAACTCGTGGCCCGGGCCGTGCACTATCACAGCGACCGCCGGGCCTCGGCCTTCGTGCCGGTCAACTGCTCGGCCATCCCCGACACCCTGCTGGAAAGCGAGCTCTTTGGCCACGTCAAGGGCGCCTTCACCGGCGCCAAGGACAGCCGGGCCGGATTTTTCGAGATCGCCAACGGCGGGACCATCTTCCTGGACGAGATCGGGGACGCCAGCCCCAGTTTGCAGGCCAAGCTTTTGCGGGTCATGCAGAGCAAGGAGTTCTGCATGGTCGGCTCCTCGCGCACTCGCACCGTGGATACCCGCAT
>CAZPSN010000013.1:0-27651 GCA_964589645.1 uncultured Desulfovibrionaceae bacterium | reverse complement strand
CCGCATCATCGCGGCCACGCACAAGGATCTGCGCCGGCTGGTGGAGCAGGGGCTGTTTCGTGAAGACCTTTTCTATCGCATCCATGTCATCGAAATCCATCTTCCCTCGCTCTGTCAGCGGGGCGTGGACGATGTCATCGTGCTGGCCAACCATTTCCTGCGCAAATTCGCCGCGGAAATGAACCGGGAGGTGCCGCGTCTGACCGACGAGGCCTTGAACGCCCTGGCCCAGTATGCCTGGCCCGGCAATGTGCGGGAACTTGAGAATCTGCTGCAGCGTCTGGTCGTCATCGGCGACGGACCCGTCATCGACATCACCGATCTGCCCGAATCCATGCGCTTCTCCATCAGCCGGGTCCGCTTCGGTGACAAGACCCTGGCCGAGGTCGAGGCCGACCACATCCGGGCGGTCCTGGCCCGCACCGGAGAAAACAAGACCCGCGCGGCCGAGATCCTGGGCATTGACCGCAAGACCCTGCGGGAAAAGCTCAAACGCCTCGGGCAGGGCTGGCAGGGCTGGCAGGGCTGAGCCCTGCACCCATCAGGGGGCCGGTGCAGGGTTTCGGGGCCGTGCCTGGACTCGGCATGGCTCGGTGACAGGCAAGCTTGAACGTGTCGTTCACGCCGTCCAGATGCAAGAAAGCGCCTCACGGCGCTTTCTTGCGAAACGGGTCCAGGGGCCATGCCCCTGGCGGGGCGTGGGGCGGCGCCCCACATTCTTCTCCCATTCCTTAGATGTACTTGCCGATGGCCGCCTTGAGGGTGTCGGCGGTGAAGGGCTTGCGCAGGATGTCGCTGATCCCGGCATCCAGGGCGGCCTTGTTGTCGTTGGCCTCGTTCTGGGTGGTGACCATGATCACGGGCAGGTCTGTTTTGGAGAAGGTCTTGCGGATTTCCCGGGTCAGGTCGATGCCGGTGATGTCGGGCATGTTCAGGTCGGTCAGGACCATGTCCGGCTTGTCCGTTCGCAGCCATTCCAGGGCGCTGGCCGGGAATTCGAAAAGCACGGGCTCGTATCCCAGCTCGTGCAGGGTGGACTTGTAGATGTTCAGGATCATGCGCGAGTCGTCCACGGCGCAGATGCGCTTGCGGACCGTGGCCTTCTCCTCCGGAGCCAGGAGCTTCAAGGCCAGTTCCGAATATCCATGCTCCTTCAAGGCCGCGTAGAAAAAATCCCGGATGTCCTGGTGCGAGCGGCCAAGATAGGCGATGGCCATGGGTTGGAGACGTTCATCGGTCATAAGGCTCAGGAAAATCTGCTTGGCCTGGGCGTTGACGGCGGTCTTGATGATGCGATGGGCATCCTCGTCGCGCTCGCTGGCCAGATTTTTGATGCCCGCGGCCATGATTTCGTTGAAGTTGCGGTCGATGGCCTTGGCCGCGGCGATGCAGACATGCTCCACCGGATCACTGAGCCCCTGGGTCAAAACGTAGGCCCCACGGTCCAGGGGTAAAAGGCCCAAGGTCTCGTAAGCCGCGAAACGGACGTTGGCGTTGGAAGGCTGGTTGTGCAGCAGCTTGCGGATGGGCAAGATGGCGGCCGGATCGCCGATGTCGCCCAGGACGTTCAGGGTGTGGATGCGCAGGTCCGGGTCGTCGAAGAGCAGGTTTTCGGTCAGGATGGGCACGGCCTTGGGGCCGATGGCCACCAGGGTTTTTTTGGCGTAGGTGCGCAGGTGCGCGTACTGGGAGCGCATGGCCTCGTTCAGTTTTTCCAGGGAGATGGAGTCCTGGACCTTGGCGAAGATGTCCAGGATCAAGAGGTCGAGCTGGTTGTCCGTACCCATGCGCTCAGCCAGACGGAGCATGGCCGTGGGCGAGCCCAGCTTGCCCAGGGCCCGGGTCGCGGAAATGATGAGCGTCCGGTTTCCGGAATACAGGAAGTCACTGAGGGTGTTGGTGGCCTGCGGGTCGCCGATCTCGCCCAGCGCTTCGATGAACTGGTTGATTTCGTCAACGTCCGAGGCCGCGAGCAGAGCGGCGATGAGGTCCTCGACCACGGATTCCAGGCGCAGCTCCCCGGCCATGCTGACGTAGATCCGGCGCCCGGGGGTTTGTGGATCGCGCACCGCCTGGGCGATCAACTCGGGTTGCGCCAGGATCTTCACGGCCAGAATTTCCCTGGCCAGGGGTAGTCCCGAGGCCAGGTCCTTGTGTTCGGAAATGAAGCGGGCCAGAACGGGCACCGCGAAGTCCGGATCGGCCCCGCGAAAGGCTCCGAGAACCTGCTCTCGTGCCCCGCGGTCCACGTTGTCGAGGTAGGCCAGGACCAGGCGCGCCTTGATGGCGTCTTTTTTGGAAATATTGTCCTTTATCTCGGTCAGCAAGTGAGCGTGATCAGTCAAGGGGACCTCCCAAGCTGGGGATGAGGGTGGAAAGCAGGACGCCAAGAGCGCCCGCGGACCGGTTTGCCTGAGCCAGGATTTCCTCGTGAGAGGTTTGGGCCATGCAATCGGGCAGGTTTTTGTTGGTCAGACAGGAGAGCCCGAGCACCTTCATGCCCATGTGGCGGGCGACAATGGCCTCGGGCACCGTGGACATGCCGATGGCGTCGGCTCCCAGGGTCCGGTACATGCGCGTCTCGGCCGGCGTTTCCAGGCTCGGCCCGGCCACGGCCACGTACACGCCCTGCTCCAGACGCTGTCCGCAATCCAGGGCTGCCTGCATGGCCCTGGCCCGCATGGCCGGGCAGTAGACCTGGGACATGTCCGGGAACCTGGGCCCCCAGGCGTCCACGTTGTGGCCGGTCAGGGGGTTGTGGCCGGTCATGTTGACATGGTCGGTCAGGAGCATGAGGCCGCCCGTGGCAAAGAGCGGGTTCAGGGCTCCGGCCGCGTTGGTCAGGAGCAGCTGTCGCACGCCCAGAAGGCCCAGACAGCGCACGGGCAGGGTCACTTCGCGTGGATCGTACCCTTCATAGAGGTGAAAGCGCCCGGAAAAGATGAAGACCGGAACCTCCTGGATTTCGGCCACGAGGAGGGCTCCGGCGTGTCCCAGTACCGTGGAGGCCGGGAAACCGGGGATGTTTTCGTAGGGCAGACGCAGGCGCACGGATTCAGGCGCGATCCAGTTGCCCAGGCCGCTGCCGAGGATCAGGCCGATTTCGGGCGGGTTCGGGCAGGCTTTTCTGATCCAGTCCGTGGCGTTCTGGACTCTGTGCTGGAAGTCGGACATGGGTTCTCTCAAGGTGTTTTCCGCCAGGGCGCAGCCTGGCGTGTCGATCTGGACAGTCCGTGAAACGCTGGTGTAGGGTGACGGACAATTCATGGATTCTCATCGGCGCCATGTTGCCTGCCCTGCATTCAATACATTATAGATCGCGCGGGCTGAACGCAATTTTTTTGTGCCGAGGGCCCTTTTCGGTTCTGGTCCGCCGCACCCCGTGCATTCCTTTTTCCGGCCCCGGGAGCCCTTTGAAAAACTTGCCCCGGAGGAATTATGGATATAAGCGAATCCGGCTTCGTGACGGATCTCCGTCTTTTTATCAACACCCAACCGCTCACTTTGTCAAAGAAAGGCTCTTGCAGACATGAAGAATCAAAACATACCCAAGAACCATAAAATTCTCATTGCCAACCGTGGCGAAATCGCCATCCGCATCATGCAGGCCTGCCGCAAGCTCGGCCATGCCTTCGTGGCACTTTTCACCGAACCGGACAAGCACAGCGAGCACTGCGTCCTGGCCCGCAAGCTTGGCGGGGAAGAATCCCTGTACCGGGTCAGTTCCTATCTGGACGCCAACGAGATTTTCGCCGTGGCCGATCATGCCGGGGCCACGGCCATCCACCCCGGCTACGGCTTTTTCGCCGAGGATTACCGGTTTGCGCGTCGAGTGGCGCAGCGCGAACGCAAGCTCATCTTCATCGGGCCCTCCTGGCAGGTCATCCGCGAGCTTGGCGACAAGATCAACACCAAACGCTTGGCCCGCAAGCTTGGCGTGCCCACGGTGCCGGGCTCGGACAAGCCCGTGACCGACGATCTCGAGGCCGAGGGCATCGCCAAATCCCTGTTCGACTTTCAGAAAGAGCAGGGCGTGGGCAACCCCGTCATCCTGGTCAAGGCCTCGGCCGGCGGCGGTGGCATGGGCATCGAGGAAGTCGGCGACCTGGACAAGTTCAAAAGTGTCCTGCGCCGCATCAAAAGCTATTCCAAGCGTCAGTTCCGCGACGAGGGCGTGCTCATCGAGCAGCGCATCTTCGACTTCAATCATCTGGAAGTGCAGGTGCTCTCGGATCGTACGGGCCAGAATCCCGTTCATTTCGGCACCCGCAACTGCTCGGTGCAGTCCCTTGGGCACCAGAAGCGCATCGAGGTCGCGCCCGGTTTCGACCCGACCTCCCTGCGCTACGCCTTTGACGCCAAGAAGGTCCTGGAGGACATCACCGAATACTCCCTGCGCATGGCGCGCGAGGCCGGCTACGACAACGTCGGCACCTGGGAGTGGATCGTCAGCCCCACGGGTCAGCCCTTTCTGATGGAGGTCAACACCCGCATCCAGGTCGAGAACGGCGTCTCGGCCCGCATCGCCGCCATCAAGGGCAAGGGCGACGTGGATCTCATCGCCGAGCAGATCCGGGTCGGTCTCGGCGCGCCCATGGGATACTCCCAGAAGGACATCACCCTGTCCGGCGTGGGCATCGAGTACCGCATCATCGCCGAGGATCCGGACAACAAGTTCGCTCCCTGGGTGGGGAGGATCACCTCCTTCGGCTGGCCGGATTTCCCCTGGCTCAAGATGCACAGCCAGGTGCCCACGGACCGCGAGTACGAGATCCCCACGGACTTCGATCCGAACCTGGCCCTGGCCATCATCTGGGGCAAGGATCTGGCCGAGGCCAAGAGCCGGGGCGTGGAGTTTCTGCAGGCCCTGACCCTGGTGGGAGAGAACGCTTCCGGCGAGGCCCTCAAGTCCAACGTCGAATTCCTGAAGCGCAAGACCGAGGGCATTCTGGCCTTCTGACACGCACCTGCGGACGCGGGATTTTTTTTTCGCGTCCAAGGACTGGTTAAGCGCTCAAGCGAGGCCGGGAGAACCGGCATAACTTAAAGCCTGCGAGGCAATCGCATACCCTTATGGATATTGAAAAACGCATACAGGAACTTCGGGACCGCCTGAAGTACATACTCGATATTTTCGGTCCGGACGAGAACACCAACGTGATCATGCTGGAGGCCAAACTTGGGGAGTACATCGCCCGTGAACCGGGGCTTTCCAAGCAGGAGGCCATCCGTCAGCTGGAAACCCTGGAGGAATTGTTCAGGTTTCTGGAAAAGAAGCTCGAACGGGAGCTGACCCCCATGAACCGGGTGCGTATCGTGCGGCACCCCCAGCGCATCTGCCTGAAGGACATCCTGGAGAACGTCTACGACAACTACACGGAGATCGGCGGTCAGGACGACTACAGCATCGATCCGAGCATGCTCATTGCCCGGGCCTACATCACGCGTCGGCGCGGCAAGAAGACCTACAACCAGGCGGTCATGGTCATCGGCCAGGAAAAGGGGCACGGGCAGGAGTTCCGCAACGGCGGCTCGGTCAAGCCCTGGGGCAACGCCAAGGCCCTGCATTACATGAAGGTCGCCGAGACCGAGAACATTCCCATCCATACATACATCTTCACCCCGGGCTCCTATCCCATCGAGGACTATCCGGGCGCGGCGCAGCAGATCGCCAAGAATCTCTATGAGATGGCCGGTTTGAAGGTGCCCATCGTGGCCGTCATTTCCGAAGGCGGGTCGGGCGGGGCCGAGGCCATTGGCCTGGCCGACACGCGGATCATGATGTCCCACGGCTATTATTCGGTCATTTCGCCCGAGGGCGCGGCCGCCATCGAGGGCCGCCTGCGTGGCGGCCAGAGGGCGGGCGCAAAGCTTATCGAGCACTGCGCCGAGCAGCTCAAGATCACGGCCGACGACAACCTGGCCAATGGCTATGTGGATTGGAAAATAAATGAGCCCGAGCTGGGTGCCCGGCCCGAGCACTACGATTTCTTTCGCAAACTGCGTAAATCCGTCATCGCCTCCACCGACGAGATCGTCCTGAATGTCAGCGAACTCAGGCTGTTTAGGTCCATCGCTCTGAAGCGTCACAAGGGTGCCGACGTGTACGTGCGCTGGGGTCTCAATTCCCGGGCCAAGGAGCGTCTGCTCTGGACCCGCTATATGAAGTTCCGCCGCATGGCCCAGGGAGCCTATCTGGACAAGCGGCACTGGTTCAGCCGCGGCAGTGAGTGGGCCGGAGAGTTCGTCTCGTCCCTGTATTCCTATTTCCGTTACGACCTCTTGGGCAAGCAGCACAAAAAGGTTTCGGAACTGGCCGAGGACATGCACGCCGAGATGCAGGTCGTGGTCGGCCGCTCGGCCCGGCTCTGGCAGGCCCTCTCCTCCAGGCTGTCCTTCGGCAAGGGCAAGAAGGATGTGGACAAGGACGGCCTGACCATGCTCTCGGCCTGGGACGAGGGGGCGCAGAACAGCGGCAGGTGGCAGTACGTCAGCCCCCAGGCCAAGCAGGACCGCGCCGTGACCTGTCCCAATTCTCCCGTGCACAGCTGCCTGGACCAGTGGGCTCCGGACCTGTTCGGGGAATGGGCCGGAGTGTGCAGCTTCTGCGGACACCATTTTCCCATGGAATACCAATGGTATCTGCACAATATTTTTGACCCGGGCTCCATCTACGAAGTCTTTGGCGAGATCGAGTCGACCAATCCCCTCAAGTTCGACGGTTTCGACCTGAAGCTCGACGAGGCCAAACGAAAGACCGGCCACAAGTGCGGGTGCATGACCTTCGAGGCCCGCATCGAGGGCACAACGGTCATGGTGGCCATGTTCATGGGCGCGTTCAGGGGTGGCAGCGTGGGCGCCGCCGAGGGCGAAAAGTTCATCCGGGCCATGGAGCGGGCGCGCAAGAAGCAGCTGCCATTCTTGTCCTACGTGCACGGCACGGCGGGCATCCGCATCCAGGAAGGGGTCAACGGCGTCATCCAGATGCCGCGCTGCACCCTGGCCGTGCGCCGCTACACCGAGGCCGGCGGCCTGTATCTGGTCCTCTACGACACCAACTCCTATGCCGGTCCCGTGGCCAGTTTCCTGGGCTGCTCACCCTACCAGTTCGCGGTGCGCTCGGCCAACATCGGCTTTGCCGGTCCCGGGGTCATCAAGGAAACCACGGGCATGGACATTCCGCCCAACTATCACAACGCCTTTCAGGCCCTCTCCCGCGGTCACATCCAGGGCATCTGGGACCGTCGCGAGATCCGGGGCAATCTGGTGCAGTCCCTGCAGACCATGGGCGGCCGCAACCTTTATTACCGTTAGGAGTGACCGTGATTGACGTCAAAGAACTGCTGCGGGAACTGCGCGAGGAACCCTACGAGAAGATCGTGATCCGGGCCCCCCACAGCGGCAAGGTCGAGTTCGTGACCAGCGAGCCCGGGGCGCGCGTGGTCGGCCCCAGCGGCACCTGGAAGGAAGTGCCGGGCACCCTTTTGGCCCGGTTGGAGCGCGAAAGTGTCAAAAGGCCCCTGTACGCCCCGCAGAAGGGCGAGGTCATGTCCCTGGCCGAGGTCAGCAGCGGCCAGTTCGTGCAGGCCGGACAGGAGCTCATGACCATCCGTCACTTCCTGACCCGCGAGGAGGTCATCGGCCGCATCCTGCGCCGCTCCCTGTCCCTCTTTTTGGCTCCGGAAAAGGGAAAATACTATTTTTTCCCGGACGTGGACATCAAGGTCAAGACCAAGGGCAGCCAGAGCGTGCATGTCGAGGAAGGCATGGAGCTCTTCATCCTCTCGCGCATGAAGCGCGAAACCGCCTTGCGCTACAGCGGTCCCGCCGGGATCATTTACGCGGTGTATTTCGAGTCCAACGATTCCGTGGACAGAGGCAGCCCCCTCATCGGCGTCTGCCCGGAGAACCAGCTCGGCCAGATCCAGGAAGTCGTCAGCCGCGTGCAGAGCGACTGGGAGGAGCGGGACTGATGGGCAGGGTCATGCAGGTTCGCGTTTCCGTTTCCACATTCAGCGAGGACGATGTGCGCAAGACCTGGCCCGCGCTCTGGAGGCTGGCCTTCGAGCAGAACACGCCGGGATTCCCCCATGAGATGAAAGGAGTGTTCGAGCTTGTCAGGGCTTTGGATGACCTGTATCAGTTCGGGGACATTGCCCGGGACGCGCAGGCGGCGCTGGCGGCCGGCCTGCCCAAGGTGCTGGGCGGCGTCGAGGAACTGCAGAGTCAGCTCGCGGACTGGAATCCGCAGGCCGCCAACCGGGCCACGGACCGCATCGAGGATGGCCTCGACGAGCTGGAGAAGAGCATGCCCAGGTCCTGGGCTGGCCAATAACGACAAGGAGATCACATGGCAGGGAGTCTGAACAAGGTGATTTTGATCGGCCGACTGGGCCGTGATCCGGAAATGCGCTACACCCCGTCCGGACAGCCCGTGACCAACTTCTCCCTGGCCACGGACGAGAGCTACACGGGCAAGGACGGGCAGAAGGTCGAAAAGACCGAATGGCACCGCATCGTGGTCTGGGGCAAGCAGGCCGAGTTCTGTGGCAACTATCTGGCCAAGGGTCGGCTCGTGTATGTCGAGGGCAAGCTTGAGACCCGCAAGTGGACCGACAAGGACGGAGTGGAAAAATACACCACGGAAATCAAGGCCGACCGCGTGCTGGGCCTCGATTCCCGCCAGTCCGAGGGCGGATTCGCCCCTGCCCCGCAGTACCAGAAGGCTCAGGGGCAACCCCAGTCCGGCGGTGCCGGCTATGAAGAGGATCTTGGACCGGCCTTTCCGTCCGAAGCCAGTGGCATGGACGACGCGCCGTTCTAGCGCGCTTCGCGAAATACGCTCTTCACCAGCCCGGCAAGGATTCCTTGCCGGGCTGTTTTCATTCGTGGCGCAGGGCGTCGATGGGGTTGAGGCTGGCTGCCCGGCGGGCCGGGAAATAGCCGAAGATCACGCCGATGGCGGCGGAGAACAGGAAGGACAGCAGATTGATGGCCGGATCGAACAGGTACGGCACGCCCATCAGCTGGGCCAGGGCGATGGAAGCCGCCGTGGCCGTGGCGATGCCGATCAGGCCTCCAAGGCTCGACAAAACCACCGCCTCGATGAGGAACTGCAGCAAGACCTCCCTCTCCAGGGCGCCGATGGCCAGGCGGATGCCGATCTCGCGGGTCCGCTCGGTGACCGAGACGAGCATGATGTTCATGATGCCGATGCCTCCGACCAGGAGGCTCACCGCGGCAACCGCTCCGAGCAGCATGGTCAGGATCTTGGTGGTGCCGGTCAGGGTCTCGGCGATCTGGCGGGTGTCCATGACCCGGAAGTCGTCCTCTTCGTTCGCCCCGATGTTGCGCCGTTCCCGCATGAGCAGGGCGAGCTGCTTTTTCACCGCGTCGATGGAACTCTTTTCCCGGACCGAGATGCTCAGCCTGCCTATGTCCTGGCTGCCGGTCAGGCGGCGCTGCACGGTGCGCAGAGGCATGATCACGACATCGTCCTGATCCGAGCCCATGGCCGACTGCCCCTTGGGCTTGAGCAGGCCGATCACTTCGCAGGAAAACTGCTTGATGCGGATTTCGCTGCCCACAGGGTTCTGCCGGCCGAACAGCTTTTCGCGCACCGTTTCCCCGATGACGCAGACCGCCTTGCCGGCCTTTACTTCTGCCTCGCTGAAGGAGCGACCAGCGGTCAGGTTCCAGTTTCCGGCCTGGAAGTAGTCATTGTTGCTGCCAGAGACCACGGTGGCCCAGTTGTTGGCCTGATACACGGCGGTCACGGATTTGCTGACGATGGGCGCCACGCTTTCGGCCGCGGAAATCTGGTTGCGGATGGCCTCGACATCGGAACCCTTGAAATTGGGGGCTCCCCCGGATCCCGGGCCGAAGCGCTGTCCGGGCATGACCATGATCAGGTTGCTGCCCATGCTTGAAATCTGGTCGGACACGGATTTTGTGGCGCCGTTGCCCAGTGTGACCATGGTGATGACGGCGGCCACGCCGATGACGATGCCCAGAACGGTGAGGAAAGAGCGCATCAGGTTGCGTCGGATGGAACGCAAGGCGAGGAGAAGCGTACTCCAGAGCATCAGGCGGCCTCCTCGTTGCGCTGGTCGCTTTCCACCTGCCCGTCGACAAAGCGGATGACTCGTTTGGCGTAGGCCGCGATGTCTGGCTCGTGGGTGACCATGAGCACGGTGATGCCGTGCTCGCGGTTGAAAGTGCCGATCAGTTCCATGATTTCCTGGCTGGTGCGGGTGTCGAGGTTGCCGGTGGGCTCGTCGGCCAGCAGCACCATGGGGGAGGTCACGATGGCGCGGGCGATGGCCACCCGCTGCTGCTGTCCGCCCGAAAGTTCGCCCGGCGTGTGGTGTTCCCAGCCCGTGAGCCCCACCTGCGCCAGGGCGGCGCGGGCCGCGGCGTGGCGCACGGTTGCGGCGTGACCGCGGTAGACCAGGGGCAGTTCGACGTTTTCCAGCGCCGTGGTGCGCGCCAGCAGGTTGAAACCCTGGAACACGAAGCCGAGAAAATGGCGCCGCAGCAGCGCGCGTTGGTTGCGCGGCAACTGCTCAACGGGAGTGCCCTGGAATTCGTAGCTGCCGCTGCTGGGCACGTCGAGACAGCCGAGGATGTTCATGGCGGTGGATTTGCCGGAACCGCTGGGGCCCATGATGGCCACGAAATCGCCGCTTTCGATGCTGAGATTTATGCCCTTGAGGGCCTGGAGGGCGGACTGGCCCTGACCGTAGGTCTTGATCAGACCGGACAGGCGGATGAGGGGAGCGCTCATGGCGCTGTCTCCTGCACTTCCGTGATCACCTCCATCCCGGCCGTGAGCGACCCCTCGAGGATTTCCGTCACGCGTCCGTTGCTGGCCCCGGTCCGGACCTCCAGGGGCGCGGGCTGGCCGTCGCGCAGCACCCACACGCGCGGCGTGGCGTTGCCGCTGGATTGGGCCTGCTGCTTCGGCAGACGGGGCGGGCCCGGCATCAAGGCCCTGAGCACGCTACCGCCGGATTTTTTCTGCACGGTCGCGGTCTCCGGAGGCGTGAAGCGCAGGGCGGCATTGGGCACCAGCAGGGCGTTTTCGCGCGTCAGGGTCGTGATTTCGGCGGTGCCCGTCATGCCGGGACGCAGGGACAAGTCGTCGTTGTCCACTTCGAGCACGGTCAGGTAGGAGATCACGCCGTCCTTTTCCTGGGACCCGTAGCTGACCCGGGTGATGACGGCGTCATACTGGCGGCCGGGCCAGGCGTCGACGCTGAAGGTCGCGTTCTGCCCTTCGCTCACCTGGCCGACATCGGCCTCGTCCACGTCGACCTGCAGTTCCATTTTCGAGAGGTCCTCGGCCAGGGTGAAGAGCACCGGGGCCTGGAAGGAGGCGGCCACGGTCTGCCCCGGCTCGGCCTTGCGCGTCAGCACCACCCCGTCGATGGGCGAGCGCAGGCTGGCCTTGTGGAGGTCGGTCTCGCCCGACTGCAGGGTGGCCTTGGCCTGGGCCACGCTGGCCCGGGCGCTGGCCTGGTCGGCCTGGGCCCGCTTCAGGTTGGCGATGGCGGTGTCCATTTCCCTTTGGGACGGCACCTGGCCCGCGGACAGTTCGGCCACCCGCTGGTAGCGTCCGAGGGCGGCGCGGGCTTCCGCTTCCGTCGCCCGGGACTGCAATACCTGCGCCTCGGCCACGGCCAGGGCGGCGCGGGACTTGGCTACCGAATCCTTGAGTTTGGAGAGGTCGAGGCGGGCCAGGACCTGTCCTTTTTGCACCCGGTCGTTCACATCGACGAAAACCTGTTCGATGATGCCCGAGAGCTCGCTGCCCACATCCACCTGATTCGTGGGTTGCAGGTTGCCGGTGGCGGAGACCTTGACCACCAGTTCGCCGAGCTGTGCCGTTTCGGATCTGTAGCGCGGCGTTTCCGCGTCCTGCCCGCTGCGCAGGAAGAACAGGGCCGCGCCCGCGATCAGCGCCAGGGCTCCGGCCAGCCAGTACCAGGGGCGGCGTGAGCGGCCGGAGGCGTGGCCGTGCAGGAGTTGTTTCAGGGCGTCCGGATTGGTCTGGGTCTCAAGTGTATCGTTCATGGAGTGTCCTTGTCGTCCGAGGGGGGACTGGCCTGCGGCGACCAGCCCCCTCCCAGGGCCTTGTACAATCGGATGAGCGCCAGCACCTCGTCGGCTCGCGTGCTGGCCAGGCTGTCCTCGACGGACAGCACGTTTCGTTCGGTTTCAAGCACTGGCTGAAAGTCGATCAGCCCCGTGGAATAGCGTTGCCGGGCCAGCCGCGCCGCGTTGCGCGCCGCGTCGGTCGCGCTCTCCAGAGCCTGGATGCGCTGGCTGCTTCGGGCCAGGGCGACCAGCGCGTTTTCCACGTCCTGCAACGCGTTCAGCACGGCCTGCTCGTAGGCCACCAGGGCCTGTTCGCGCGCGGCGTCCTGTATTTCCACCTGATTGCGCAGTTTTCCGGCGTCGAAAATCGGAACGGTGATGCCGGCCAGAAGCGATGAGGTGCCGGCGCCGCTGGCGCCAAGGGCGTGCAGGGCCAGGGCTTCGAGTCCGATGGACCCGGACAGGTTGAAGGAGGGATAGCGTGCCGCCTGGGCCACGCCGACGCGGGCGGTTTCCGCGGCCAGCGTGCGTTCGGCCGCCTGGATGTCCGGGCGTTGCCGCAGGGCGTCGGCCGGGATGCCGACGGCCATGCGCGCGGGCACGGCCGGCAAAGGGCCTTGCGTGGCCAGGCGGGCGCGCAACGTGCCCGGATTTTTGCCCAGGAGAACGTCCAGCCGGTGTTCCGCTTCGGCCAGACTGGTTTCAAGGGAGGGGATCTGCGCCCGGGTTTGCTCCATGCCGCCCCGGGCCTGCTCGACGTCCTGGGTGCTGGCGAGTCCGGCCTGGGCGCGCCAGTCCGTCAGCTGGTATGTTTCGGACTGGCTGGAAAGATTCGAGCGGGCAATGCCCAGTCGCTGTTGCAGAAGGCGCAGCTCGACATAGTTCAGGGCCACCTCGGCCACCAGGGAAACCCTGGTCTCCTGCAGCCTGGCCTGGGAGGATTGGAGGTCGGCGTCAGCGGCTTCGACGCCGCGGCGCGTTCCGCCGAACACGTCCACTTCCCAGCTCGCGTCGAAACCCGCGCTGTACGTCTCGCGGATCAGGCCCGAGCCGGTTTCCCTGCTCGACTGGCTGCGGCTGGCGCCTCCGGACGCGCTCACGCTGGGGGCAAAATCCGCCACGGCGTTGGCGCGGCGCAGGCGCGCCTCGCGCAGCCTGGCCTGGGCCGCGCGCAGGTTTGGGCTGGTCCGCAGGGCTTCCTCCACCAGTTCGTTCAGCAAGGGATCGTTCAGATTCCGCCACCACTGGGCAAGGTCTTTTGCCGTCGAAGCGTTGGTCGCATCGCTCAACAGATTCCAGGCTGCCGGCAGGTCAGGAGTCGGCGGAATGTAGTCCGGGCCGACCGAGGCGCAGGCGGCGAGGCCAAGGAGTGCGAGCAGGATCGGCACGCGGGCGAAAGGGGTCATGATCATGCGGACACTTGCCCCGCACTTTGGGGGTGAGCCCGCAAGGCGTTGATGCCAGCCAGGGCAAAGGCGACCACATGGTCGGCAAAGGCCGCGAGGTCCTGGATGGGCGCTGGAGTTTCGGCGCTTGCCGCTTTCTGCCGCATTCTGCGCATCAGCATGGGATGGATGCACATGCTGATGATGCAGGTCTCGCAGAAAACGACCTGCTGCTCGCTGGCCTGCGGTCCGAGCAGTTCCCGCACCACGGCCAGGGTCTGTTCGCGCAGGGGGATGAGTTCCGCGTGCATGACTTCTTCCAGCAGGCCGGTCGGGTTCATGAACTCCATCTGGGAGATGAAGAAGTCGCGGCTGTTCTCGTCGCTGATCCGCTCCATCAAGGCCCGCAGTTGCCCCTGCAGCCGTTCTTCGGCCGGGGCATGGGCAGGCACGCCGCCGTCCTGGGGATGGGCCGTGATGGACTGGGCGAAGGAATGCCGCCAGGCCTCCTGGTACAGGGCCTTCTTGCTGCCGAAATAGTAGCTCACGGCCGCGACATTCGCGTTGGCCCGCGTGCATATTTCCGCCACGGTCGCGTTGCTGAAGCCTTTTTCCACAAACACGTCGCATGCGGCGGCCAGGAGTTTTTCCCTGGCCGCGAGCGCTTTCCTGCTGGCCATCATGTCTCCAGAGTTCAAATGCAAATTTCAAACATCAATTTGAAATTTGCATTTGAAATTGTCAAGAAAAAGTCGTTCAGTTGCGGGAAGAAACACATTGACCAGGAGTGTGTTTTGATTGAAACTTCACACGCTGAACTGGCTGGAAAGATTTATAATTCAGCGTGTTGGATGCAGATTGAAAGTGAGGCGGCACGGAGGTGGCGGGCCGGCATGCCGCGGAGACGGCGTACGGACATGATCCGGGAATGGGGCGGCCTGCGGGCCAAGTGGTCGCGAATGATCCCAGGTGGCTGGGAAAGCAAGCGTGGTAGGGGACATGATCATCGGACTGGGCATCGACATCGCGGAACTGGACCGGATCGGGGCGTCTTACCGGCGCTTCGGGGACAAGTTCTGTCGCCGCATCCTGACACCGGCCGAACTCCTCCTGCTTCCGGCAAACCCGGTGGCCTACCTGGCGTCCCGCTTCGCGGCCAAGGAGGCCGCGGTCAAGGCCCTGGGCACGGGTTTCAGCGGGGGCATCACCTTCCAGGACATCGAAATCCTGTCCGAACCCACGGGCAAACCGCTCCTGCATCTGCACAATCAGGCCCGGCAACGGGCAGAGACCCTCGGCGTGCGTCAGACCCACCTGTCCATCTCCCACGGCCGGGACAACGCCGTGGCCGTGGTGGTGCTGGAGGCCTGAGAGGCCGCCCCATTCTCTTTCCGGGGCCACGGAAATCCCATTTTTACAGAGTCGAGGTCCCTCGTGCGGGACGCTCTTCGTGCCGGTTTGCCATGCGGTCGCGCGTTGGGCCGAATGGAGTCTTGTCCCGCCTCGCGGTGACCATTGGTTAACAGATTCAGATGTTTGGCGTGAATCAGCGCTGTTCCCGCAGACCGAGGATACCCCGATGACCCAACTGGCGGACGAACAGAGCCACGGCCTGTTCCGTCTCGGCCGGGTGGCAGGAGGAGCGGTCGGCCAGTTGGCGGGCGATGTCGCGCACAGTGGCCTGGCCGTCGATCAGGCCCCAGACGCGGGAGCCCATGACGTCCAGCTCCAGGGTGCGCCGCGGAGGGGAAAGCGTCGCGGGCAGGAGTCGGGCGAGCCAGGGCTTGAGGGCCGCCGGATAGCTGATGTGGATCAGGCCCGACGCCGTGGTCGCGGCGTGGACGCCGGGCAGGGGGACGGGGACGGCCTCAAGAGCCTCAGTCTTGGATCGTGGTGGCTGCATAGGACGTCCAGAGTCTGTCGAACACGGGTCGCGGGCACGGGCGGCCGTGTTCGGTGAGGATCAGAAGTTTGTTGTGCCGGGCGTCGTGTCGGGCCATGCCCCGCAAGCGGGGCGCGGCCCCCGGCAGGCCGGGCAGCAGGCGGTAAAGTGGGCCGGGACGATGGGTAAAACGGGCCTCTCTGTCCCCCTGGGGGGTGACGGCCATCCCGGCGTCGTGCTCGCGCCGCAAGAACTGTTCGAGCCAGGTCGTCAGGTCCGATCCGGCCAGCAGCACGTCGGCCGGGGCCAGCCGCCGGAAGGCGAGTTCCGACAACCCCAGCCTGAAATCCAGGCGGAACGCTCCGGGGCGGAAGGAGGCCCCGACCAGGAGGGCCTGGGGCGGGGTTTCGAAGCGCAGGTCGAAGCAGGCCCAGTCGCGCCAGCTGTCGGGGGGGGTCCAGTCCAGGGACGTCAGCAGGCCGCGTAGCGCTGCGGAAGGCGGGAGGCTGGAAAAGAGGACTGCGACGACGGTGTCCCGGAAGCGCAGGACGTGCAGTCTGTCGCCATGCAGTACGTCGGCGTGGATTTCCCGGCACCACTGTTCCCGGCAGGGCTCCAAGGCGGTCTGTTTCAGGCCGGCGGCCCGCAGCAGGCGCCGCCCGTCGCGTGCCGGGTCGAAGCGTTTCGTTTCCGGGGCGAAACGCAGTTCGACGGACTGCCCGTCCTGATCCGCCAGGCGGATGAAGCCGCAGTCAAGGACGACCGGCTCCCAATCCGCCGGGACCATCACCCGCAGGCCGTCCCAGCGCAGTTCAGCGTTCATCGGGGGATGAGCAGGTTGTAGTCGATCCTGTCCGGCGGGGTGGGGGAGCGCATGGCCCGCTGGCTCGGGCCACTCTTGCGTTCCTGGCAGGCGGCTTCCTCCTCCCACAGGGACCGTAGCGTCAGCTTGACGGAGTTGCCGGTCCTGAAGTCGTCGTCCTTGCTGTGCGTCAGCTCCAGGTTGACCTTGCGGCCCTGGTCGTCGCTGAAGCTCCATTTCCAGGCCATGACGGTCTGGAACGGGTCTCCGCGCCACTCCAGAGGCTTGCCGAAGCGCTCCCGATAGCGGCGCAGCAGATCGTCGAAGAATTCCGGGCTGTCGTTCTCGAATTTGAGCTTGATGCGCACGATCCTTCCGACCTGCCCGCAGTTCGCGTAGGCCACGGAGCCCCCTCTGATCCCCGGCGCGGCGTAGTGCATCAGTGGCACCTCGTTTAGGTGGCGTTCCTGGGACAGGGGGAGATCCGCGGCCATGTCGCATTTCTCGCCGATGGTCGCGATGTCCTCGCCCAGGACGATCCCCGCCAGGGAGGTCGGCACAACTTCGGCCTGGACAGAGGAGGCCATGAACAGCAAAAGAAAAAGCATGCGGAGTTTCATGCGCGAATCGTATTCCACCCTCATGCCGATTGTCCAGCCGCGCCGCGCGGGACGGGGGCTTTCATGACGCGGATCGCCTTTTACTATGCCTTCATGCTTGTCGTGCTGACCTTCTACGGCGGCCAAGTCTGACCGTACGTCGAGACGCTTCCGGTCTGGAAGTTCTTCAGCGTCCTGGCGGGCCACCTTCTGGCCGCCCTGGTCCTCCGACTTTTGCTCGTCGAGCGTTTCGTGCGGCCCCTGCCGGTTCAGCGCCAATCGACGCTTCTGCTCGTCCTGGACTTCTCCCTCTTCGTGGTCACGGGGCTCGGCGTCGGCGTGTACCATCACCTCATATGGGGTTTCCCCGTCTCCAGTGGCCTGGAAATCACCATCGGCTTCGCCACCATCGGCCTCTTCGCCGCCCTGGATCTGAGCCTGGCCTGGGAGCACCACATCATCGGCGCGGCGACCTACGATCATCTGCGCCCTGCCCCGGAATTCTTCTTCCCGCAGACGCGCCGTTTCGCCCTGCTGGCCTCCGGGATCATCGTCTTCGTGACCATCGTCCTCATCCTGCTCCTGATGCGGGACGTTGCCTGGCTCAAGGCCCAGTCGTCCCTGGATCTGAGCTTCCTGCTGCGCTCGGTCATCTGGGAGGTGCTCTTCGTCATGGGCATCCTGCTCATGCTGACCATGGTCCTGGTTTTTTCCTACGCCCGGAACCTGAAACTCCTCTTCCGGAATCAGACCCATGTCCTTGAGCGGGTCAGTCACGGGCATCTGGACACCAGGGTGCCGGTGGTCACCAACGACGAATTCGCGGTCATTGCCGGCCACACCAACATCATGATCGATCGGCTCGTGGAGCGCGAGCGCATGGTCCAGGGCCTTGAATTGGCCAGGCAGATCCAGGCCAACCTGCTGCCGGAGTCGTTGCCGGAGCTGCCCGGGGTGCAAATTTACGGAGCCAGTCGGTTCTGCGACGAGACGGGTGGGGATTTCCACGATTTTCTGATCCGGGATGGCCGTTGCGGTCCGGAACTGATCGTCATGGTCGGGGATGTCACCGGGCACGGGGTGGCGGCGGCCCTGCTCATGGCCTCGGTGCGGGCGTACCTCAAGGCCCACATCCTGCAATCATTGGATCTGGCCGAGGCCATGCGGCGAACCAACAGACTGGTGCACGACGACGTCGATGGCAGCGGCAACCACGTGACGGTGTTCCTGTTCGCGTACTGTCCGGGCACCCGCCAGGCGGCGTGGGTCGGCGCCGGGCACGACCCGGCCTGGTTCTGGCCCTTCGCGGGTGGGCACGGCCTGCGGCTCGCCGGGCGCGACATTCCGGTCGGGGTGGACCCGGATTGGCCGTATACCGAAGTTTCGGAGCGGCTGGACAGGGGAGTGCTGCTCATGGGCACGGACGGTATCTGGGAGGCGGTGGACGCGAACGAGGTCATGTTCGGGAAGGACCACTTGCTCGAGGTTCTGGGCCGCCATGTCCAGGAGCCTCCGCGGGACATCGCGGCCCGGGTCTTCGAGGCCGTGGACGGCTTCACCGGCAGCGATCAGGTCCTGGATGACCAGACCGTGGTCATTGCCCGTCTGTCGTAGGCTCGATGGCCTGCATGGCCTGCCGGATGTCGGCATGCATGCTGAAAATGCGGTCGTAGCCCGAGATGTCGAAGATTTCGGCGATGTAGTCGCGCACGCCGCAGACCATGACCTGGCCGCCGCTCGGGTGCAGACGCTGGTAGCCCATGACCAGGATGCGCAGTCCGGCGCTGTTGATGTACTCGAGATCCGAGAAATCCATGACCAGGTACCGGACGCCGCGGTCCAGGCCGAGCAGCACCCTGCGTTCCAGTTCCTGGCTCGCGGCCGTGTCCACGCGCCCCTTGACGTGGAAGATCGCCGCCGTCGCGTGCTCTGTCTCATGGAGTTGCATTGCTGCTCCCTTGCTTGTTCAATGTGATGCGGATCCGGTTGACGGATTGCTCCCTGGCATAGGCGATGTCCGCGGCCATGTTGCGGACGAGGCAGAGTCCCATGCCCCCGACCCGGGTGGGTCCACTTTCCGGGCAACGGGAGATCGGGTACGCGGTGGGGTCGAACTCCGGCCCGTCATCGACGATCTCGATGGAGATCGACTGCTTTCCGTCCACGACGGCCACGTGCACGGCCAGACCATGTCCGGGGCGCGCGCCGTGGGCAATGCAGTTGGCGACGAGTTCATCGACCACCAAGCCCAGACGGTAGCGCAGGGCGGGGCAGAGCCCCCTTTGCCGGGCGAACCGTTCCAGGGCGTCGAGCATTGCGGCCTGTTCCTCTTTCGAGCTGGCCAGGGCGAATTCGAATCGGGTGGTCATGGCATCCTTTTCTCTTTGCATAGAGTAGGGTAGTCAGGAGGTCAATTTTCAACGCACAGCCAAGGATCTCGGTCCACTCATGGTGACCAGGCGGACCCTCTATTCCTGGGTTCTCGAGAAGAACGTTCGTTGGCAGGTCCTCCTGGTTCTGCTGGTGGTGACGACCGTCGGCGCGCGTGTCGTGCCCCTGGAGATGCAGAAGCGCATCATCAACAGGGCCATCGGCCGAGGCGACGAGGACCTCCTGGTTCTGTACTGTCTCCTTTTTCTCGCCTCGCTGCTCCTGGCCAGCACCCTTAAATTTTGCATCAACATCCTGCAGGCCTACATCGGCCAACTGACCCTGAAGCGCATGCGCACGGGTCTCTACGCGCACATCCTGAGCCTGCCCCTGTCCTTCTTCCGGACCATCCAGCCCGGCCAGGTGGTCAACTCGCTGATCAACGAGCTGGCCTCGGTCTCGGGCTTCATCGGCAGCGCCGTGTCCGTCCCGCTCATCAACGTTTGCACCTTGCTGGCCATGGGCGGTTATCTCTTCTATCTGAACCCGCTGCTGGCGGGTTTGAGCGTGATCCTCTACCCCCTGCAGATATTCGTCGTCCCCCGCCTGCAGCGGAGGGGCAACGAGGCCAACCGTCACCGGGTCCAGATCAGCCGGGTCATTTCCGGCAACATCGGCGAGGTCGTCTCCGGGGTGCACGAGGTGCATGGCCACGCGGGCCACGGGCTGGAGAACGCGCGCTTCGAGGACCAGGCCCGGATGCTGCTGAAGGCCAACGTGCGCATGAACGCCTACCGCTACGGGATCAAGCTGGCGAACAACCTTTTCGAGCACGCGGGACCGTTTATCCTCTTCCTGGTCGGCGGGACCATGACCATCCGGGGCGAGTTCGACCTCGGCGCCCTGGTGGCCTTCCTGTCGGCCTATTCGAGCCTGAACGATCCCTGGCGCGAACTCATGGATTTCTACCAGCTCAAGGAGGACAGCCAGGTCCGTTACAAGAACGTCATGGCCGTCTTCGACCTCGCTCCGGAACACCTGCTGGCCCCCGTGGAGCGAGGCGTGTACCGCTTCCGGGGGGAGATCGACATGCAGGGTGTGTCCTTCAGGACCGAGGAGGGCGCGCGCCTGATCGACGACGTCAACTTGCGGGTCAGCCCGGGGGAGATGGTCGCCCTGGTCGGATTCTCGGGCAGCGGCAAGTCGACCCTGGTCAGAATCCTGGCCCAGCTCATGCCTTACAGCGGCGGCCATGTCCTGGTCGATGGGCATGAGGTGCGCGAGCTGACCAAGCTCGACGTGGCCGAAAACATGGGCATCGTCCCCCAGCACCCGTTCATCTTCAGCGGGAGCGTCCGCGACAACCTGCTCTACTCGAGTCGCGCGAGCGTGATCAACGGCATAGCCGGCTTCGAGGCACCGAATTTGGACCGCATCATCGAGGTAGTGCAGCAGGTCGGGCTGTTCGTGGACATTCTGAAACTCGGGACCCATGCGGTCATCTCGCCCGAGGAGCATCCGGATCTGAGCGCGAGGATTCTGGCCATGCGCACCGCCTTCCGGGAAAGGTTCGGGACCGAGTTCGTCGGGGACATCGAATTTTTTGACCCCGGGCGCTACCTCGACTCGGGATCCGTCGCCCAGAACATCATCTTCGGCGACTTCGCGGGCCAGCGGCCCTCCCACGCCAAGACACTGCAGAACGGGCAGTTTCTGGCGTTTCTGGACGGGGTCGGGCTGGAAAAGGACCTCGTGGATTTCGGCGCGACCGTGGCCGTGGCCACCGTGCCCATCCTGCGGTACGCGGCCCAAACGAGCGAGCTGTATTCCGACAGCCCCATCGCTAGCGACGATCTGGCGGAGTTCACGCGCATCGTCGATGAGATGGGCGGCCGGGGGGCTGGGGGGCTCAAGGCCGCGTCCCGTAGGATGCTGTTCCGGCTGGCCCTGGGGTTCGCCCCGGGTCGGCACAAGACCGTGCGCATGCCGGGCCGGTTGAAGGAACGCATCCTGGCGGCCCGGGGCGAATTCCGCGCGTACATGGCGGGTCCGGATTCAGGTCTGCTCCAGTCGTACGAGCCGAATCAGTACATCCTCTCCCGCAGCATCCGTGACAACATCCTCTTCGGGCAGCCCAAGGCCGGCCGCGGCGGGGCCCTGGAGCGCATCAATCAGCATCTCGTGCAGATCCTCATCGAGGAGGGGGTGTTGGAGAGCGTCATGGAACAGGGGCTCGATTTCCAGGTCGGGAGCATGGGCGAGCATCTCTCGGGCGGACAGCGCCAGAAGGTCGCCCTGGCGCGGGTTTTCCTCAAGCGGCCGGCCATCTATGTCCTCGACGAGGCGACCGCGGCCCTGGACAACGCCTCCCAGGCCCGGGTCCAGAATTTTCTGCAAAGCGTGCGCGGCAGACACACGGTTCTGTCCGTGGTCCACCGCCTGGACACCATTTCGCATTATGACCGCATCGTGGTCATGAAGGGCGGGAGGATCGTCGAGAGCGGGGCCCATGCCGAACTCATGGCCGCCAAAGGAGTGCTGTATGAACTTGTCGGATCAGCCTGACGGGCAATGCGAACTGGAAGGCAACCAGCGCCTGTTACGTGAACAACCCATTTTTGCCGAACTCACGCCGGAGTTGCTGCGGGTCGTCGCCTATTTTTGCGAGCGGGAGACCTTCGCGCCCGGGCAGATGATCCTGGCCGAAGGCGAACCGGCCGAGGCGGCCGTGATCGTGGTTCGCGGGGAGGTGCGCATCGAGCGGGACGGGAGTGGGCTGGTTGTCGTGCCCGCGGGAAAGTGCGTGGGGGGGATGGCGCTGCTCGGCCGCTTCCGCTGGCTCTACGACTTGCGGGCCGAGACCGAGGTCGAGTGCCTGCTCCTGCCCCGGCGCAAGTTGCTCCCGCAGCTCCTGGCCCAGCCCGTGGCCCTGGCCTCCGTGGCCCGCGAACTGGTCGCCGGGGTGGTCATGTGGGACCAGCGACGCCTGGAGCGGGACGGCGAGACGCGGGCCGCGGGGCCGGGGATGATTTGAGTCACGACCCGGTTCCCCCTTCGTGGTCTGCGCCTCAATACGGCAGCCTGTTCAACGACTTCAGGATGAGCGTGCAACCCATGGCGAACATGCCCGAGAGGCCCATGCCGCACGAGAATCCCGCCAGCAGCACCGGGGCGTACTGACGCCACCGGGCTCCGAACTTCTGCAGGAAATAGTAGCGCCCCAAAAGCGCCCCCGTCAGTTCCAGGATCAGTCCGTGGGGCGTCGACTGCCCCAAACCACGCACCACTCCGTAGACCAGCAGCACCGGCAGGCCGATGAAGCTCAGCACGGCGTAGGCCAGCACGCCGAAGAACACCCCGCACGAGACATAGACCGAATTGAGGGCCTGGAAGAAGAGCGAGTTGCCCTCCAGTGTGGCCGTCTGCATGAGCAGCGTGTTCAGGGCCTGCAGATGCCACAGTTCCTGGGCGTACGGATAGCTGGCCGAGGGGATGGGCGCCAGTCGCCACAAGAACTGCGAGAAGAGGAGGGACGCGACCAGCACGATGGGCAGGGTCACGAACTCGGCTTTGATGATGCCCCGCAGGCTCGTGCCCGTCAGCTCGATCTGGCGGAAACCCACCGTGGCCTCTCCGTAGTTGTGCATGGGGATGGGCGCGTACCAGATTTCGATGCCGTGGTAGCCGAAGTACTTGGCCCCGGCGATGAAGCTGGCCTCGCGCACCAGGGGGAGGCTGACGTACTGGCCGGCGATGCCCTCCATGCGCGCCGTGATGTAGGAGATGAAGGGCGTGTAGATGAACCCGTAGAGCAGGAAGAAGATCCACGGGAAGCTCGGCACCAGCCAGACGCAGAAGGCCACGTAGGACAGGGTCGAGAAGACGTAGATCCCGAGCGACAGCCAGATGGAGATGTCGCCGCGCCCCGGGGGCGGGGAGAAGAGGGCCGCGAAATTGAGCCGTTCCCCGGTCTGCCGGCGGAAGGAGCGGGCCACCTGCCAGAAGCCGATGAGGCCGATGGCCAGGCCCAGGCCGATGCCGAAGCTCATGTAAAAGTCGAAGCTGTTGGAGAAGACCGTGTCCACCGTGCCCATGCCCGGGTGCCAGCGGTGCAGGATGCCGTAGGAGTGCAGGATGGGGTTGGCCACGATGGTGATGATGAGGCCCACGAAGCCGCCGATGACGGCCCAGAAGGGCAAAACCATGCCGATGAAGATGAGGCCCAGGTCCAGCTGGATGCCCGTGGCCACGGCGGGCAGGAAGCCCTCGGTGTTGCGGGTCAGGTCCAGCCAGGGGATGGGGATGAGCCGGATGGGTTCCGTGAAAAACAGACCCGAGAGGGCCGGCAGCAATACGTAGAAGAACCCGAAGGCCAGACCGATCATGGCCCCGATGGAGAAGACCCGCCACTTCCAGTTGTCCTTCCTGTCCTCGGTGGACTCGGCCAGGGCCATGGTGCCCAGGGCGGCCACGGGGGCCATGGGGAAGGGCAACTTCTCGACGTCGGACGTGAGCCGGTACAGGGCGTAGCCCAGGCCGAACTGGTCCACGCGCTGGATGATCAGGGCGCCGCACATGAGCAGCACGGGCACGAACCAGTCCCGGTGCAGGAAGGTGCGCTCGGCGTAGGACGCCGAGTCCAGGGCCGGGGCGACCCAGTTCGGGATGAACTCCGTCAGCCCGAGCATCTGGGCCGCATCGGATTGGATCAGATACTGGTTCCACAAGAGGCCTTGGAAGGGCGAGGCCAGGGCCGCGCCAGCCATGTAATACAGCAGGAAGATTTCCTGCTGCTTGAGTTCCGAGTAGGAGCGCCGCGCGATCTCGGCGAAGAGGATGATGGTCACCCAGCGGGCCGCCGGGCCGATGCCCGTGCCCAGCACGAGTTGAAGGTACATGGACCCGGGCATCATCAAAAAGCCGATGAAGACGGCCCCGACAATGGTCTTCCAGTCGAAGCCCTCCTCGAAGTGCGTCGGCGGTTTCAGCAGGTCCCGGTATTCCTTGAGTTCGCGATCGTCGTACATGGCTGTCTCAGGATGGCAGAACCAGGTAGCTGATTCCGGTTTTGAGGCTGACCAGGGCCCAAAAGGCGCCCATGCAGAAGTCGCCGATGATCAACCCGATGAAGAAGAGGCGCGCGCGTCGGTACAGGAACGTTCCTCCGTAGCGCAGGCACAAGGTGTTGCAGGCCCAGCCCACCAGAAAGCTGAACCACAGGATGCGCATGGAGGAGCTGAAGGCCAGCATGTAGCCGATGGGGTGGATGGGCCACCACGGGAAGAGGTAGTAGCACAGGACCAGCGCGAGCATTACGACCGCCCCGATGCCGATGAAGAGGAGCACCCAGTTGTCGGGCGCGCTGGCGGTCTCCAGCAGGCGCTGGGAGCCCGCGTAGACCGTCTGGGTCGTGCGCGTGGCCCAGTCCGTGTCGAGTTCCTGGATGCCGTGGCGGTAGCAGAGGTAGAGCATGCCGACGAAGGACGCGGCCACGGCCAGGACCAGGCTCAAGGCGATGGCCAAGCCCATGAGCCGTCGCCGTCGCATGCGCTCGGAGATTTTCCCGGCGTGCATGAGCGATGGCATCAGCGACTCGCGCACGTCCACGAAGAGCATCTTCTGCAGGCTCATGCCCAGGACCAGCCCCATGCCGCCGAGAGGCCTGGAGCCGAACAGGCTCAGGACCGCGTCGGACGGGGCCGTGTTCAGGGACGCGTAGGGGATGCCGCCCTGACAGACAATCTTGGCCACCACCAGCATGACGGTGAAGAAGGCCGCGTAGAGCGTGATCGACGCTCCCAGGCCCATGCCCCAGTAGGCCGACCAGGCGCAGAGCCCCGCCAGGCCCGCCACGGCGCCGAGCATGGAGGACCTGGCCGAGATCCACCCCGCGCCCTCGGCGTCGAGGTCGGGCCGCAGGCACTGTCGGGCCGTTTCGAAGAGGTGCTCCCTGGCCAACCAGATCATGAACAGGAAAAAGACGATGGAGGCGCCGATGACCTGCGTCTCTTCGGGCCGGGAGATGGCCGGGCCGAAGAGGGTGCCCAGGGCCGAGTCCGGGATCTGCACGCCGGAGGTCTGCAGGAAGCCCGCCAGGAGCCCGGCCAGGAGGAAGAAGAGCCAGAAGCTGAACGAGACCTGTCGCGTGGTGATGAAGGCAAAGCCGATGAAGGCCGGGTAGATGAAAATCTTGAGCTTTTGGAAGCCCGACAGAAAGCCCGTGGCCGGGAAGTAGGAACCGGCCAAAAGTTCCGTCGGCAGGGCCGGGACCGTCGGGAAGTGGGCCGCCAGGCCCCCCAGGGTGTGGATGAAGACGGGCACGCACAGGCCGCAGACCAGGAACGGGTCGCTCAGGAAGGAGAAGAGGCGCTGCTCGTCGTAGGCTTCTGCCAAAAGCTTGGGCATCTGCAGGAGTGGGAAGTTGATGCGCTCGTTGACCACCCACTGCGTCGTGAACAGGCTCGCCAGGCAGAAGAGGGTGGCGTAGGCCAGGAGGATGAAGACGCTCCAGGCCCCGAGCACGGGCAGCCAGAAGTCCCACGGGATGCGCTCCAGGGTCTGCAGGACCGAGAGCCCCGCCTTGTCCGGCAGGCCGCCGTAGACGGCGTTCAGCACGGCCGGGTCGCGGGGGTAGATGGCCTCGGGCAGGAAGGGCAGGAGGCTGCCCCAGTTGTTGGTGGCGTCGGCGAAGTGGGCCGGGGCCGTGATGTTGATGAAGAAGGTCCGGACCAGTCCGGTGAAGCCGACCCCCGAGACCACGACCATCAGCGCCCAGGCCGTGAGCAGCTCCATGCCGCTCAGAAGCGGCGCGCGTCGCGTGGCCTTGGCCAGCAGCGAGAGCACGACGGCCGAGGCGAAGAAGACGAAGAAGGCCGCCAGGGGGAAGTGCCCACCGGCCAGGGGCGTGGTCCGCAGGTAGCTGTTGGCGAAGGGGGTCACGGCGCAGACGGCCACCCCCAGGGTCGCGCCGCAGAGGAAGGCCCGCGGGCGGATGGATTGCGTCATGGGGTCGCTCCGGTCGGGTTCATCCGCTCCTGCATGAATCGCTCGAAACGTTCCTTCTCCGGCGCGTCCAGGGACCGCCAGATGAGGAGCTGCTTGCGCAGGTCGTTCAGGAACGTCCGGCACAGGCGCAGCCAGACGTTCTTCTCGCCGCCCTCGCGGGTCAGGGTGATGCGCATCTCCAGGAAGCCCGGGTAGTCCGGCGAGGGGCAGGAGATGATGGACACGCGCTGGCGGATGCCGAAGTCGAAGGGCGCGAGCCAGGCCCGGAAGGAGATGTCGAAGCACTCGGGGTGGTCGCCTGCCCGCATGCCGATGGGGCAGGCGTACTCGACGTTCAGGTCGTCGGTGGAGAAGAGGCCGTGGGAGATGTCGGCGTGGGCCAGGTAGTACTCGGCCAGGAATCCACCTGCGCACTTCTGCTCGTGCAGCTTGATGAGGAAGGGCAGCGTCACGACCAGGGTCGAACCCTCGGGCGCGGGCAGCTTCCAGGTCCGGGTCACGTCGGGGATGGCGATGTGCGAGGCCACCCGCGAGGGGTAGATGACGGAGAGCAGGACCACGGCCATGACCGTGAGCATGGCCCCGACGCCGGCCAGGGACGAGTAGTTGGCCGTCATGCCGGCCCACATGGCCGTGCCGGCCAGGAAATGGGCCGCCACCTGGGCCGCGAGGTAGCCTGTCACGGCGCTGATGACCCCGAAGGCCAGGGCCTCGGCCACGAAGAGCGACGAAACGTGGGGCGGGGCCAGGCCCACGGAGGTGTAGACCGCGATCTCGCGTTTGCGCTCGACCACGCTGCCGACCATGGTGTTGAGCACGATGAGGATGGCGATGACCGAGGGGATGAGCACGTTGCCCATGCCCGCGTAGGACAGGCTGCTGGCGGAGTAGTGCAGCCAGGTGGAGGCCTCGCCGCCGTGGAAGAGGAGGAGCTGGTAACGGTCGGCCAGCCGGGCCGAGAGGTTGCCGTGGTCCAGGCCGGGCACGGGAGCCATGGCCAGGCTCTTCAGGGCGCCGCCGGCCTGCAGCAGGGTCGCGGCCGGGATGATGATGGTCCGCTCCCCTCCGACGTGCTGGTAGCGGCTGGACATGGTGGCCACGTCCTGGCCCGATTCGGCGGCCTCGGCCTCGGCCTCGCTCAGCTCCGAGGACGTCTCGTTGGGGTAGACCACGGGGGTCAGGGGCTCGCCGTCCAGGTCCAGGGCCTGATCGTGGGATTTGCCGTCGAAAATGCCCCGCACGGTGAAGGGGACGCCCCAGATGGACACCGTGGGGTGGTTTTCCAGGCTCGTGATGCCCAGCTCCCGCGCCATGTTCTCCGGCAGCAGGACCTGCCGCGGGTCGCCGCCGTCGAGCCAGCCGCCATGAAGCAGGGCGGTCCGGGCCCCGGCCAGCTCCGCCTCGCGGGCGTCCAGCCCCACCAGCCCGGCGGCGGTGGCTTCGCGGTCGCCGAAGCGCACCGGGACGGCCGGCGGCCGGGTGCGGTCCTGGGTCTCCCACCAGACCCGG
>CAZPSN010000012.1:72841-97793 GCA_964589645.1 uncultured Desulfovibrionaceae bacterium | reverse complement strand
TAAGCGGTCTGGATTTTTTCGCTGACGCAGCAGATCGCCGTTTTGGGGCGGCCTGCTAGGACATGGCCAACAGGCGGGCGACCCGATCCTCGGTGGACGGATGGGTGGAGAAGAGCCCGGCCAGCCTGGACGCGGTGATGGGACTGACGATGAACATGTGCGAGGTGGCCGGCGTGGCTTCCCGCATGGGCACCATGGTCGCGGCCTGCTGCAGCTTCTGCAGGGCCCGGGCCAGGGCGCGGGGGTTGCCGCAGAGTCTGGCGCCGGCCTCGTCGGCCATGTACTCGCGCGAGCGGGACACGGCCATCTGGATGAGCATGGCCGCCATGGGCGCGATGATGGCCATGGCCAGGGTGCCGATGATGCCTCCTCCGCCTTCCTCGTCGTCGCCGCGGCCCATGCCGAAGATGGCGCCCCACTGCAGCATGTTGCCGAGCATGGCGATGGCCCCGGCAAAGGTCGCGGCGATGGTCGAGACCAGGGTGTCGCGGTTCATGACATGGGCCAGCTCGTGGGCCATGACCCCTTCGAGTTCCTCTCGCGACAGGATGCGCATGATCCCGTGGGTCGCGGCCACGGCGGCATTCTGGGGATTGCGGCCCGTGGCGAAGGCGTTGGGGCTGTCCGAGGGGATGACGTAGACCTTGGGCATGGGCAGGCCCGCCTTGCGGGCCAGGTTCTCGACCAGGCCGTAGAAGTCCGGGCTTTCGGCGCGGGTCACCTCGCGGGCCTTGTACATCTTGAGCACGATCTTGTCCGAGTTCCAGTAGGCAAAGAAATTCATGGCCCCGGCAACGAGGAAGGCGATGATCATGCCGGACTTGCCGCCCATGGCTCCGCCCATGGCGATGAGGAGCAGGGTCAAGAGAGTCAGAAGAAACGTGGTCTTGATATGATTCATGGTATCCTCCGTGTTGTACCGCGGATAAAAAAAGACCTTTATCCGCGGCGATGCCGGGATAAAGGTCTGGCTGATCGCGACTGGTGTCGGATTCCCGGGTCCGGGCCTGGGGGCCGTACTGACGAACCGCGGGTCGGGTGCCGGAGAATCTCTCCGGGAACCGATAGCTACTCCCCTTTGAAGGCTCCCAATTAAGTTCGGGTCCGGGGGCTGTCAAGGCCGTCCCGGACCTCCCCATGAACCCCGGCGCGAGGCATCCATGCATTCCGTTCATGCGCACGACATCATGGCCCGTTTCCGGGCCCAGGCCGACCCGGTCAACGCCGGGCATCAGCGACAATACCACAAGGCCTGGCGCGAGTACCTGGGCCTGACGGTCCCGGCCATCACCCGGGTGGTCAGGGACACGCTCCTGGTCTGCCCGGAGTCGGATCTGCCCCGCCTGTGCCGGGATCTGTGGGCCACGGACGTGCACGAGGCGCGGGCCGCCGTGGGCAAGATTTTGGAGCATGCCAAACTTGGCGACCTGGGCTGGGTCTGGTCCTTTTTGTGCGCGGTGAGGACCGATCTGGACGGCTGGGCCATTGCCGATCATCTGGCCCACGGCGCCTTCCGCTGCCTGCGCGAGGACCCGTCGCGCCTGGACGCCATGGAAGCGGACTGGCTCGGGCACGACAGTTTCTGGGTCAGGCGATGCTGTCTCGTCTACACCCTGTTCCTGGCCAGGAAGGGTCAGGATCCGGCCCGGCCCCTGCAATGGGCCAGCGCCCTGGTCGATGACAAGGAATGGTTCATCCAGAAGGCCATTGGCTGGTGGCTGCGCGAACTGTCCAAGCACGATCCCGGGCGCGTCCGGCTCTTCCTGGATCGGTACGGCCCGCGCATGAAGCCCTTTGCCCGCCGGGAAGGCTCCAAATATTTGCCCACAGCGGAGGTTTCATGAAATGTCTGCTTGTCATCGCCCATCCTCTTACTGATTCCTTGGGCCGCACGTTGGCCGATCAGGCCAGAAAGGATTTGGAGTCGGCCGGGCACGAGGTGGTGGAGGAGGATCTTTACGCCAGGGGTTTTGACCCCTGTCTGTCCGCCTCGGAGCGCCGCAGCTACTACGCTGCGCAGTACGACGCCTCGGATGTGGCCGAGGAGGTCGGGCGTCTGCGCCTCGCCGAGGCCGTGATCCTGGTTTTTCCCACCTGGTGGTTCGGGTTTCCAGCCATCCTCAAGGGCTGGTTCGACCGGGTCTGGGCGCCCGGGGTGGCCTACGACCATGACCCGGATTTTGGTCCCATCCGGGCGCGCCTAGCAGGTCTGCGCCACGTGGTGGCCATCACCACCCTGGGCGCCTCCTGGTGGGTGGACCGCCTGGTGCTGTGGCAGCCCGTGCGGCGGGTGCTGGACATCGCCCTGCTGCAGACCTGCGCGCCCCGGTGCCGCCTGACCATGCTGTCCTTTTACAAATGCGAGCGCCTTCCTGCACGGCGGGTAGAGGCGTTTCGGCACACAGTGGGGCGAGCGATCGTCAGGGCCCTGCGGGAAAGCGGACCCCGTCCCTGGTGGCAGAGGCTCCTGCCGTGATCCTGCCCGTTGCCCGCACCCTCGTGGCCACGGACATCTTCGGCATCACCCCGGAGGCGGTGCGCCTGGCCGGCCGCCTGTGTCCCGATCCGCTCCTGATCTCGGCCCACGAGGATCCGGGTCTGCATTTTCAGTCCGAAGCCCTGGCCTACGAGCGCTTTCTGGCCGGAGGCGGTGTCGAGGCCTATGCCCGGCGCCTGCTCCTGCGGCTGGAGAGGGAGCCGGGCATCGCGAACCTGGTCGGCTTCAGCGCCGGGGCCTCGGCGGGGTGGATCGCGGCGGCCTCGCCCGCGGCCAGGGAACTGCGCCAGGCCGTGCTCTTCTACGGCTCGCGCATCCGCGAGCACGTCGCGCTTCGCCCCCTGTGCCCGGTCCGCCTCGTCTTTGCCGAGCACGAGGCGTCCTTTTCCCCCGCCGGGTTGGTCCAGGATTTGGTTGCGCAGGGCGTGCGGGCCGAGCTGGTGCCGGGATCGCGACACGGATTCATGAACGAGCTGTCGGCCGGGTTTTTCGAGCCGCTGCGGGAGCGCTTCGTGGAGGAGCTGGCTCCGATCCTTGCCGCGCAAGCGGATTGAGCCCGGCCCGGAAACGCAACAAGGCCCGGAGCGTGCCCCGGGCCTTGCGAGTGTGATGATTTCTGTGGGGATTAGGCCGAAGCTTTGTCCCATCGGCGTCAGGAGGACGGGTCAGCGTCCTTTTTTTTCTTCTTTTTTTTGTCCCGGCATGTGGTTTCCTCGCCATTTCCATTCATCTCGGCGTCCTCGGCCGGGTCAAAGCCCTTCTTCTCCTCTTCTTCCCGGATGACCCGCCGCAGGACCTTGCCGACGATGCTCTTGGGCAGGTCGTCCCGGAACTCGACCTGTTTGGGCACCTTGTAGTTGGCCAGCTTCTCCCGGCAGAAGGTCAAAACGTCGGTCTTGGTCAGGGTGTGGCCCTCCCGGAGCACGATGTAGGCCTTGATGATCTCCCCGCGGGTGGGATGCTTGATGCCCACGCTGACCGCTTCCTTGACGGCGGGATGCTCGTGCAGGACCTCGTCGATCTCGCGCGGGTACACGTTGTAGCCGCCGGTGATGATCAGGTCCTTCTTGCGGTCGACGATGAAGAAATAGCCCTCCTCGTCCATGTAGGCGATGTCGCCGGTGTACAGCCAGCCGTTTCTGAGGACCGAAGCCGTCTCGTCGGGCCGTTTCCAGTAGCCCTGCATGACCTGGGGGCCGCGCACGACCAGTTCCCCGATCTTGCCCACGGGCAGGGGCACCGAGCCCACCTCCATGTCCACGATGGCCGCGTCGGTGTCCGGAAAGGGCAGGCCGATGGAGCCGTTCTTGCTGTTGCCGCGCAGGGGGTTCAGGTGGGTGATGGGCGCGGCCTCGGTCAGGCCGAAGCCCTCGACGATGTTGGCGCCGCTGCTCAGGCTGTTGAACTTTTCCATGACCGGCACGGGCATGGGCGCCGAGCCCGAGACGCAGTAGCGCACGGAGGACAGGTCGTACTTCTCCAGGTTCTTCTGCTGCAAGAGGGCGATGAAGATGGACGGGGCGCAGGGAAAGATGGTCGGCCGCCGTTTGTCGATGGTCTTCAGCACGTCGAGAGGCACGAACTTGGCCATGGGCACCAGGGTGGCGCCGATGATGGTGCCGAAATTGACGCAGACCGTCAGCCCGTAGATGTGGAAAAAGGGCAAAAGGCCGAGCATGACCTCGCCTGTTTCCTTGACGGTGTGCAGCACGGCCCGGGCCTGCTGGGCGTTGTAACCCAGGTTGGCGTGGGTCAGCATGACGCCCTTGGAGATGCCCGTGGTCCCTCCCGTGTACTGCAGGGCGGCCAGATCCTTGACCGGGTCCACGGGATGGGCCGGCTCGATGGCGGTCCTGGCCAGCAGACGCTTCCATGGCAGGACCGTGTCGTCGTAGGGGATGGGTTCGAGGTTGTACTCGCGCTTGGACTTGATGCCGTAGAGTATGTTGAGGGGGAAGCGCAGACAGTCGGCGATGGAGGTCACGAAGATGCGCTTGAGGTGCAGCTTGGAACGCAGTCCGTTGATGCGTTTCCAGAGCAGGTTCAAGGTGATGAGGGTCTTGGCCTCGGAATCGTTGAAATGGTGGACCAGCTCCTTTTCCATGTACAAGGGGTTGGTCATGACCACCACGGCCCCAATCTTGAGGCAGGCCCAGTAGGTGATGACGGTCTGGGGACAGTTGGGCAGCATGATGGCCACCCGTTCTCCGGGCTTGACCCCGGCCTTCTTCAGGTTCGCGGCGGTCAGGTCCACCAGGCGCTTGAGCTTCTTGTAGCTCACGGTCCAGTTGTTGAAGACGATGGCCGGGCGGTCGGGATGCCTGGCCGCGGTGCGTTCGAGAATTTCGTACAGCGGGATGGTTTCGTAGTCCAGGTTCGGACTGACTTCCTGGTCGTAGTGCTTGAGCCAGATTCGGTTGATCCCCTCGGCAATCATGATTCCCCCCCGGTGAAGATGTGTCCGTGTCCTACAATCCATTGAGTGCGCGCGCAACCCTTCCAGCCGCGTCCCGCAGGGCCGGCCTCGTGGACGTCCGCCGCATGCAGGAAGGGGCGTTCAAAAAATCGTTCTGGCAAGGCGCGCGTGTGCCCAGCATGGGTAAGCCGATTCTGGAGGGCGAAGTGTAGCCGTCTACATGAGTCCTTCAGAATCGGGGAGCAACGCTGTCCAGAACGGTTTTTGGGACGTCCCTCAAGGGTGGTCGAGGATGATGAGGACTTCCATATGCCAGGTCCCGGGGAACATGTCGAAGAGTGTCACGGAGGAGATAGTCCAGCCTGCATCCAGCAGGGGCCTGGCGTCGCGCACGGTGTTGACCACGTCGCAGGACACCCAGGCCAGGCGCTGCAGGCTGGGCGTGCCGAGCAGGATCTGGCCGATGCCCTTGGCTCCGGTGCGCGGCGGGTCGAGGATGGCGGCCGTGGGCGAAAAGGCGCGCACCGGCTTCCAGGCCGGGGGTTTGCACAGGTTCGCGGCCTGGAAGGTCACTCCGTGCAGCCCCAGCCGTGCCGCGTTGGCCATGCCGGTGTCCGCGGCCGTGGCGCCGCCCTCCACGGCCAGGACCGTCGTGCCCCGGCTGGCCAGGGGCAGGGCGAAGTTGCCGGCTCCGGAGAAAAGATCGGCCACCCGGTGGTGATCCTTCAGGGCGACAAGGACGGCGTTCACGAGGTCCTGGTTCAGAGCCCAGTTGGCCTGGAAAAAGGTTGCCGGAGGAAGCATGAGGGTCAGGCCGTAGCCGGGCATGGAAAAAGGCAGCAGGTCCTGGTCCAGTTCGGTGCGGGCCGCGCCGGTGTCGGGACTGGCCGCGATGGTGAAGCGGCCGTCGGGAAGGTTTTGGGCCAGGGTGGGCATGGCCTGGGCCAGGGGCGCGGCCAGGAGATGGCAGTCCGTCAGGGGCACCAGGTCGCTTGAGGCATGGGCCATGGCGTGGGGACGGCCCCCGCGCACATGGATCTGGCCACGCCAGCGGTAGCGCCAGCCCTGGGGGCTGGCCATGACCTGGATCCCGGGGATGCGCGAGGCGTGCTCGCGGCCCAGGGCCCGGGGCAGGGCGCCGCCCAGCATGTCGGCCTTGAGCAGGGTGCCGTCCTTTGGATCCAGGACGCCGAAGCGCGAGCCGCCGCAACGCGCGGCGTGGGGGCAGGGGTGGGCCTGGCGCAGGGGCGAGGCTTCGAGAATGTCGACGGCCTCGGCCTGCAGGAAGTCCCGGGACGTCTTGGTCACGCGGGCAACCACGATCTCGCCCGGCAGCACGCCGGGGTCGAGCATGACCACCTGTCCGCTGTCCAGGCGGGCCAGACCCCGTCCGCGCCAGAGCAGCTTCTCGACGCGCAGCGGGGGAAGCGTGCCCGGAATGTCCACGGCTAGAGTCCGAGCCAGGCCGTGAGGGTGCGGGCCAGCAGTTTCACGGCCGCGCTTTCCGACACCTGGGAGCCGGGGATGGGCGCGAGTTCGCAGATGTCCATGCCGACCAGTTTCGGTCCCAGGCCGTCCTTCCAGAGTTCCTTCCAGAACGCGGCCATCCACGGGTAGGGGATGCCGCCGGGCTCAGGCGTGCCCGTGCCCGGGATGACCGAGGGGTCCATGCCGTCGACGTCGAAGGAGATGTACAGGGGCCGGCCTGCCACGAAGAGGCGGACCCGTTCGGCGGCCTCGGCCGGACAGGGCAGGTTCCAGGCGAAGAGGGTCAGCAGTTCGGCCGGAGACTGGGAGCGCATGAAATCGCGCTGCTCGCGGCACAGGGAGCGGATGCCGATCTGGGCCAGGGGGATGCCCAGGGCCCTGGCCCGGGCCATGATGCAGGCGTGGGAAAAGGGGCTGTCCTCGTAGCTGTCGCGCAGGTCGGCGTGGGCGTCGACATGCAGGATGACCAGGTTCGGGTGGGCCTTCTGGTAGAACTCGAAGAGCGGCAGGGGCACGCTGTGGTCCCCGCCCAGGGTCAGGATGAAATCCTTGGCCGCGTTGAACTCCCTCAGGCGCTGGCGCATGTCGCGGTGCAGGGCTTCGGGTCCGTCCTCTTCAGGCAAAACCGGCGGCAGGGAGATGAAGTGGGCCAGGTCGGCCAGGTCCAGGTCCAGTTCCGGGTCCAGGGATTCGATCTGCACGCTGGCCGCGAACAGGGCGCCTGGCCCCTGGCCGGTGCCCGTGCCGTAGCTGACCATGCCCTCGTAGGGCACGGGCAGGACAAAAATGGCGCGGCCCTTGGTGGTGCCGAGGTCGAAGAATTCGCTGTGCATGGATGACTCCATTCGTATTGATAGGGGGATGTTTGCTTGCGGTTCCAGCGCACGAAAGAAATGCGTCTGTCCGGGGAACTGCCGCGAACCCTGGCGCCGGAACCGGTTCGGGCTAGAGCGGCGTGCGGGAGCGCAGCAGGATGTTGCCGATGCCCCGGCCCTTGAGCTGTTCCTTGAGCGCCATGGCCGATTCCACGGTGCCCTGGTGGTGCACGTAGACACGGTACCAGGTCTTGCCCTCGTGTGTGGCCGTGACCACGGAAGTCTTGACCGCCGAGGGGTCAAGCTTCTTCAGAAAGATCTGGGCCTGCTCCATGGAGGCCAGGGCCGCGACCTGGTAGTTGAAGACAAAGACCTCGTCCTTGCCTTCCGGGGTCGCGGCCGGGGTGCCCGTGGCCACCTGGGCGGCGGACTGCAGGGCCGCCTGGAGCGGCGACTGCGCCGGGGCCTGGGCCGTCGCTGACGGGGCCGTCGCTGACGGGGCCGCCGCTGACGGGGCCGCCGCGGCCTGGGCCGTGGCGGGCTTGGTCGCGTTCTGGACCTTGGGCGCCTCGGCGGTTTTGGCCGGCGCGGCCGCGGGAGGTGCCGGGGGCACGGAGCTTGGCCCCTGCTTGAGCTTGTCGAAGAACTCCAGTTCCTCGCCCTTGAGCACTTCCTCGTTCTTTTCGGTCAAAAGGGGGAAGTCCTCGGGCAAAACTTTCTGGGCCATTTCCATGGCCACTTTCTCGGGCTGATGGCCGCGGCCGACCATGACCCCGAGCAAAAAGGACCAGGCCATGCCGATGACGATGAGCGCGGCCAGGGACAGGAATCCGGGCAAACCCAGCTGGAAGGTGAAGCGCTGGTTTTCTTTCTTGGTGGTGCTCGACTTGCGTGTGATCATGGCGGACCCGTTTCTACATGCGCTCGGGGGCGCTGACGCCCAGCAGGTCCAGGCCGCCGCGCAGGACTCCGGCCACGGCCGAGAAGAGCAGGATGCGGGCACGCAGCAGATCCTGATCCTCGCCGGACAGGATGTGGTGCACGGTGTAGTAGCGGTGCAGCAGTCCGGCCAGCTCCTGCAGGTAGTAGCTGACATGGTGGGGCGAGAGGGTCCGCGCGGCCAGCTCCAGGGTGTCCTCGAAGCGGTCCAGGGCCTTGAAGAGGGCCGTGTCCTCGGGGGTGGTCAGGCGGGCCATGAGATCCAGGGACGGCCCGGGCAGGGTCACGCCCTGTTCCTCGGCCTTGCGCAACAGCGAACTGATGCGGGCGTGGGCGTACTGCACGTAGTAGACAGGATTGTCCATGGACTGCTGCTTGACCACGTCCAGGTCAAAGTCCAGGTGCGAGTCGCTCTTGCGGGAAAGGAAGATGAAGCGGGCCGCGTCCACGCCCACCTCGGCGCAGACGTCGGCCAGGGTCTCGAAGGTGCCGGCGCGGGTGGACATGGCGATCTGCTCGCCGCCCTGGACCAGGTTGACGAGCTGGACCAGGATGACCTGCAGGGATTCGCGGTCCTTGCCCAGGGCCTCGATGGCCGCCTTCATGCGCGGCACGTAGCCGTGATGGTCCGCGCCCCAGATGTCGACCATGAGGTCGAAGCCGCGGGCGATCTTGTTGTCGTGGTAGGCGATGTCCGAGGCGAAATAGGTCAGGAGGCCGTCGGATTTGCGCAGGACCCGGTCCTTGTCGTCGCCGTGGTCCGTGGAGCGGAACCACAGGGCCCCGTCCTTTTCGTAGGCGCGGCCCTCGGCCAGCAGCCGGTTCAGGGAGGCCTCGACCTGGCCGCCGTCGACCAGGCTCTTTTCCGAGAACCAGTGCTGGTGCTCGACCCGGAAATCGATCAGATCCTTCTTTATCCCGTCCAAAATGTCGTTCATGCCCCGCTCGTAGCAGAGATCCAGGGCCTCGTCCTCGGGCAGGTCCAGCAGGGCCCTGCCCTTCTCGGCCAAGAGGGCGTTCGAGATGTCCTTGATGTAGTCGCCGCGATAGCAGTCCTCGGGAAATTCGATTTCGATCCCGCAGGCCTGCTGGTAGCGCACCCACACGGCCAGGCCCAGAAGGCGCATCTGGCGGCCGGCGTCGTTGAGATAGTATTCGGTCTGGACCTCGTGGCCCGTGAAGCGCAGCAGGCGGGTCAGACTGTCGCCCACGGCCGCGCCCCGGCCATGCCCGATGTGCAGGGGGCCGGTGGGGTTGGCCGAGACGTATTCGACCTGGACCTTCCTGCCCTGGCCCACGTTGATGCGGCCGAAGTCCGGGCCCTTTTCCAGGGCGTCCAGGGCCACTTCCTGCCAGAAGGCGGGGGTGAAGGTCACGTTGATGAAGCCCGGCCCGGCGATGTCGATAGCCGCGATCTGCGGGGCCGCGGCCAGCAGTTCGGCCTTGAGGCCCTCGGCCAGCTGACGCGGGTTCTGACCCTTGTCCTTGGGCATGACCAGGGCGATGTTGGTGGCCATGTCCCCGTGCTGTTCGCTTTTTGGGGCCTCGATGGTCGTCTTGGCCGGCAGTTCGAGGCCGCGCGCGGCCATCAGGATGGAGAGCTTGCCGAGCAGAAAATTTCGGGCCTTCATGACAATGCCTCCTTGGCTGCGGCCGCCTGTTCAAGGGTACTCACGGACAGGGTCTTCACTGCGTCCCGGTCGCCGAGGATCTGGCCGACCATGCGGGAAAGGGCGCCCTTGGGGCCGAGTTCGACAAAAGAGCGCAGGCCGTCCGCATACTGGTTTTCAATGGTCTGGGTCCAGAGCACGCTGGAGGTCATCTGCTGCTTCATGATCTCTTTCAAGGCCCGGCCGTCGGGTTCGGGTCGGCCCGTGACGTTCAGGTAAATGGGGATGCCGGGGTCGCGCCAGTCCATTTTGTCCATGTAGGCGGCCAGATCCGCGCCAGCCTCGTTCATGTACGGGGAGTGGAAGGCGTTGCTGACGGGCAAGACCAGGGCCCGGCCCTTCAGGGGCTTGACCGCCGCGCAGACGTGGTCCACGGCCTGGGCGTGGCCGCTGATGACGAACTGGCCCGGCGTGTTGTAGTTGGCGATGCGGATTTCCTGACCCGTCAGGCCGGCCGCGGCGTCGACCAGTTCCCGGACCTGGGTTTCGGTCAGCTTGAGGATGGCGGCCATGCGGCCGTCCTGGTTGACGGCCTCGTCCATGAGCCGGCCGCGCAGGGAGACCAGCTCCAAAATCTTGTCCACGGGCAGGATTCGGGCCGCGAACAGGGCCGAGAATTCGCCCAGGCTGTGTCCGGCGACGGCGCCGGGACGAAGGGTTGGGGCCAGAAAAATCCAGAGGTTGAGGTTGACAACGGTCAGGGCGGGTTGCAGATGTCGCGTCTCCGCCATGGCCTTTTCGTCGCCGCTCCAATATATTTCGCGCAAGGCGGCGCCACTCAGGCTTTCCGCCTTTTTCCACAAATCCATGGCTTCGGGGCAGCGTTCGGCCAGATCCCGGCCCATGCCGGACTCCTGGGACCCCTGTCCGGGAAAAACAATGCTGTGCATGCTGTATGAATCCTCCGATCAAAAACTCACGCTGCTTGTATCCGCAGCATTTCCGCAGGTAAAGGGGAAAAACCCCGGGGGGCTGCCCCGGCGCAAGCCCCGTCTGGCGGGCAAGGAAACCGTATGAACCATCTTCCCGACACAAAGAGCGTGGCCGCCGAATCCGCCCGCCTGGGCCGGATTCTGACGGCCGATGAGGCCCGGCTGCTGGCCGTGTACCTGAGTCTGCTGGTCAAGTGGAACAGCCGCATGAACCTGGTCGGCCCCTCGACCTGGCCTGAAATCCTGGAAACCCTGATCCAGGACAGCTGGCACCTGGCTGACCTGCTCCATGGCCTCGATCCCCAGCCGGTTAAGACCCTGGACCTGGGCGCTGGGGCCGGTTTGCCGGGCATCCCCCTGCGGGTGTTCTGGGACGCGGGGGAGTACCTGCTGGTCGAGCCCCGTCAGAAGCGCGCCATCTTCATGGAACAGGCCGTGGCGAACATGGCCTTGCCCCGGACCAGGGTGTCCTGCCGGCGCATGGAGGCCCTGCCGCGGGAGTGGCTGGGCGCCGACCTGGTCGTCAGCCGGGCCTTCATGCCCTGGCGCAAGCTGCTGGTGGCGGTGCGCGGCCTGCTCGGACCCGGCGGGCGGGTCCTGGTCATGGACAACGAGCCGCCCGACGCGGACGCGGACGGTTACGTGCGGACGCTGATCCGGGACTACGAGGTGGCCGGGAAAAAGCGCTGGTTCGGGCTATTTGGTCTTGTCGGGAAAGGCGTCTGAGAGGCGCGGCATGAGCAGCCGCGTGGCGACCTTGTCTGCTTCCTCGGCCAGGTCCATGAAGCGTTCGAGGTATTCGAGGATCTCGACCTTGCGGTCCTCGGCGGAGTAGCCGTAGTCTTCCTCCAGGCGGCCGGAGGTCATGTATTCTTCGAATTCGTTCAGCAATTTCTCGTTGAGCATGGGCGCTTCCTCGGGTCGGAAAAGATTCGGGCCTTCCTGCCACAAGTCCCGGACGGGGTCAAAGCCGCAGGGTCGATGTTGGCGCGGGATTCAGGTTGACTTTGGGCAAGGCCTTCACTAAGTACGTCTCCTCACGCCGGAGTGGTGGAATGGTAGACGCAGTGGACTCAAAATCCACCGAGGGCAACCTCTTGCGAGTTCGAGTCTCGCCTCCGGTACCACGAAGATAAGGCGACTTCATTGAAGTCGCCTTTTTTCATGCCCGATTTCGTCCGCGCCGGGGCGCGGCTACAGAAAAACGCGATACGAAAACCCCAGAGCTTCCCCCAACTTTTTGGCCATGGCCTTGCCAATGGGCCGCTTTCCGTTCTCCATGGCCGAGATGTTGGGAACATTGACGCCAATCAATTCCGCAAGCCGGAGCTGGGTCATCTCCCGCAATCCACGGGCGCCGCGCAGACGGCTTCCCGGAGTGGAGGAAGGAAAAACGTCTTCCGCCGGGACTGTCGGTTCAGAAATCCATGCAAGTGCCTGGGAGACGGCGTCAGCCTGGGTTTCGGGGACAATAACCCGCAGCTCCACAAAACCTTCAGTATGGGGCTTTCTCGTGAGTTCCAACATACGTCACCTCAACAAGTTTGATGGTCCGGTCTTCAACGGCCCAGACAGCGACATAGACGGGCCTGCCTTTGTTCAAATGGCAATGGTACACGTTGGAAAAGCCTTTCAGCCTGCCAAAGTGCGGCATGGTTGGCTGAATCGGCCCAGTTTCCGCGATTTGGAAGCGCAGGGCATCCAGACGTTCGACAATCCGTTGCGGTAATTTGGAAACCTGCTTCGCGGCCTTGCCCGTAAAGGTCACTGTCCATTTCATGGTTATGAGTTATCATTTTATGATAACTCGTCAAGCCCGAAAATGCTACCGATACATGTTGCAATCCACCGAGGGCAACCTCTTGCGAGTTCGAGTCTCGCCTCCGGTACCATCACAGACACAGGCCCCGCGACGATCACGGATCATCGCGGGGCCTTTTCGTTGGAAGTGGCCCGCAATGGGGTTGCCCATTGGGCGTGAGAAAGGTCAACGCGGGACGTGCCTCATGAGTTCCCTTGGTCTGCGGAAGGTTGCATAATTTGAAACTTTCTGTAGAGTCTAGTCATGCAACCGTCCACATACTTTCAGCGGCAGCTGGCCGAACTGGCATCGGCCGAGAGATATCTTTTCAGCACTTCGGACCTGAGAGGGTTGCTGCCACGTCTATCCCCGGCCTCCTTCAAGAGCATCCTGCACCGGGCCGTCAGGGATGGCGTCCTCGTGCGCGTGTGCCGCGGGCTTCATCTCTATCCGCGCGTCGACTACCCCAAGGGGATGCTTCTTTATCACGCCGCCGCCCGACTGCGGGCGCATCAGTTCAACTACCTGAGTCTGGAGAGCGTGTTGAGCGATGCGGGGTTCATCTCCCAGGTTCCCATGCAGTGGGTCACGCTCATGTCCTCTGGACGCACCTCGACGGTGTCGTGCGGGTCCTTCGGGACCATTGAATTCGTGCACACCAGCCAGAGCGCGGCCATGGTCGCCGGTGAGCTGACCTATGATCCCCGCTGTCGCCTGTGGCGGGCGGGCACGGCCCTGGCCATTCGCGACATGCGCAACACCCGGCGCAGTCTTGATCTGCTGCAAACGGAGCCCGTCTCATGAATCTCTTCGAACGACTCGTTGCCGAGGCCATGCAGGGGCAGGACCGGTTTGCGCCCATCCAGGCCGTGGTGGAAAAGGAACTGCTGCATCACGACATCCTGCGGGAGATGAACGAGGCCGGCCTGTTGTCCCGACTCGTCTTCATCGGCGGAACGTGTCTGCGGACCTGCTACGGCGCCAGCCGTCTGAGCGAGGATCTGGATTTCACGGGCGGGGCGGATTTCTCCCGCGACGCCTTGGCCGGGCTCGGCGACGTGCTGACCGGGCGCCTGCACGAAAAGTACGGGTTGCGTGTCGAGGTTGGCGAGCCGGTCCGAGAGGTCGGCAACGTCGATACGTGGAAAGTGCGCATCGTCACCCGTCCGGAAAGCGCGCACCTTCCCCAGCAGAGGATCCATATCGATATCTGCGCCATCCCGAGTCACGACGCGCGCCCAATGATGCTGCGCAACCATTACGGCGTGGACATGGGCACTTCGGGCCTGATCCTTCAGGCGCAAAGCAGAGAGGAAATTTTCGCGGACAAGATGATCGCCCTGGCCTTGCGCCCGGGCCGGCTCAAGAACAGGGATCTGTGGGACATGATGTGGTTGCGCCAGCAGGGTGTCGTTCTGTCGGCCAGGCTCATCCCGGACAAGATTTGCGATCATGGTCGCACGGTGGACGACTTTGTGCTGCGCCTTCAGGCCAGGCTGGGAGAATTGGGCGGCATGCCCGGGATGCGGGATGATTTCCTCCGCGAGATGCGGCGATTCCTGCCGGCCGATATCGTGCGGGAAACCGTCGAAAACCCCTCGTTCTGGAGTTTTCTGGTGGCCGAAACGACGTCACTTGCGCAAGGCGTCGTTGCTTCATTGCGGAGAGACGGGCCGGATGCCGGGTTCAGGATGGCGTGATCCCGGTCCGCCGGCCAGTCATCGGCATCCTGGAAAGGTTACCGGTATACGTTGCAATCCACCAGGGGCAACCTTTTACGAGTTCGAGTCTCGCCTCCGTACCACCATAGACTTAGGCCCCGCGACGATCACGGATCATCGCGGGGCCTTTTCGTTTTCAACCCGCTGCTGAACATGATCCGTGCGGCGTTCTGCCCGTTTTGCTGGCCGCGTACCCGGACGCTCTCGCTCATGTCGATGGAAGCTTTCTCTTTCTCCGCTTCAATACACAATGATCGCGTGCATTGTAGCGCGGGTCGATATGTATTGCATGGATTGATCCATTTCGTCGTGCTGCTGCATCATTCCTGCCATGGGACTTTTGTCTGACATTTATGTCGGGCATTTTGGGATGAATCCTTCGAGCCTTCTGTCATACATCGAATCCTTCCTTGCTTTGGTCGTGGATATCGGGCAACACCCATTGCAAAAAAAAGCGCAACCGATCGCCCCCGCAGTGTGGGGCGATCCTTTATTGCGAGCTTGAGCGCGAATGCCACAGGAGGCAGAGCATGGGCAAAAGGGATCTGCAATCGGCCAAGCTGCTGCGGGTCATGCATCTGTACCTGGCCGTCAAGGCCACGCCGGACAGGCCGCCGCGGGAGCTTCAGCGTGAACTGGGCATCGGCACATCGGCCTATGACCGCTACCGGAGCATGCTGCGCGGGCTGGGGGTGGAATTTCACTTTGACAAAAAGGCCCGGCGCCACGTTGTCACCAAGGATGCCTTCCTGACCGCTCCGGGCCTGACCCTGGACGAGCGCCTGGCCATCATCCTGGCCGTGAGCCAGCTGGGCGATCTGCAGGAATCCTTCCTGGCTTCCCGAGCCAGGCAGGCGGCGGCCAAGCTCCTGGCCGTGAACGACGCGGCCATCGGGGCCGCCTGTTCGGCCCTGCTGCGCGGGCCGGATCTGCCCGGGTACGTGGGTGGCAAAGGGCACGTCGTGGACAGCCTGTTCAGGGCCGTGACCGAGCGCAGACAGGTGCGGATCGCGTACCGCAAACATCATGCGGAGTCTGATGAGGTGTTCGAGATCGATCCATATTTGCTCTATGTGCGTGAGGGCGCGTTGTATCTGGATGGGTATCACTGGGAACGTCGGGCCGTGCGCTGCCTCAAGGTCTGCCGGATCCGGCAGGTTTGGCCCACAGCGGTAGGGTTCACGAATCTGCACGGCTACAGCTATGAAGAGCGCCGCCGGAATTCGTTCTGCGTCGTGGCCACGGAAAGAGAGCCCGAGACTGTGCGCTTCCGCTTCTCCCCCATGGCGGCCGCGCACATCCGGGAGGGATACCACAGCCCGAGCCAGAAACTCACGGAACACCCCGACGGCTCCCTGACCTTCGAAGTCACGGTGTCCGAACCCCGGGAGGTGCTGTGGTGGGCCATGCGCTGGGGCGGGGATTTCGAGGTTCTGGAGCCGGGGTGGCTTCGGGATGAGGCGGTGGAGAAGGTGAGGGAGATGGCGGGGGTGTATGGGATGAGGGTGGAGGGATGAAATTTTACGCGCATTCTGAGAATGATGAGGGCAAAAAACATGACCTCTCAAAACATCTCCATGAAACCGCTCAAAAGGCAGAGTCATTTGCATGTCGTGAAGAGTTCAAACAGATGTTTCGATTGGCAGGCATCCTCCATGATTTTGGCAAATATCAAACAGCTTTTCAGGATTATTTGGAGTGTGGCGGAAGACGAGGTAGCGTGCCTCATGCTGCATGGGGGGCAGGTTACGCCAGAAAAATAAAGCTGGAAGATTTGTCATTTGTGATAGATGGCCACCATAAGGGTTTGCCGAATAGATGCGCCTGCAATAGCGACACAAATCCTTTCTACCATGATGACGTGGCAGGTTTTGATGATGTTTTAAAAGCCTTCCTTACGGACAACAACTTTGATGAAGCCACCTTTGTGGCTCCTCAATTGAAATTTGATGTCGACGGTTTCAAACGAGAGCTATTTATTCGCTATCTATTCAGCGCTCTTACAGACAGCGACTGGCTCTCAACCGAAGAACATTTTGAAACGGAAAGAGCCGCACTACGGCCTGGCAGGATGCTGCAGGTTGATTTCATGATCGACACGCTGGAAAAAGAGTTTGCTACCAAAGCGAAAACGGGTGAGATCAACGAATTACGTAATAAAGTCCGCATGCAGGCAATTGACAAGGCAGAGCTTGCCACCGGCTGCTATTCCTTGGCGTTGCCGACCGGCATGGGCAAGACGTTGACGTCGCTTGCATGGGCATTACGACACACACAGCACAACAAGCTGAAGCGAATCATTATTGTCCTGCCGTATATCAGTATCATTGACCAGACTGCTCGCGAACTGAAAAGGATCTTTGGTGAAGAGTGGATTCTAGAACACCATTCCAGCTATAACGAGGGCAATAACTCAGCCACAGATAAATATGAGGATTTTCACGCTGAGCAGAAAAGAAAGCAGCTTGCCTGCGAGAACTGGGATTTTCCAGTCATAGTCACCACAACGGTGCAGTTCTTCGAATCGCTGTTCAGCAACAGACCTTCAAAGTGTCGCAAAATTCATAACATCGCAGAATCAGTCATCATATTTGATGAAGTGCAGACTATTCCCAAAGAGATAGTTCTACCTACCTTAGGGATACTGAATGACATTCAAGCAGTCATGCGGACATCATTTCTCTTCTGCACGGCCACCCAGCCGGCTTATGAAAAACGAACTGGATTTGATGGTATTGCCGCAATTACTCCTCTCATTGAAACCCCCGGTATTCTGTACGACAAAACCAAACGGGTAACTTACCACCTGCTGGACGAACTCGCCCCCATCTCTTTTGCCCGGCTGAAGGACGCGGTCACTGAGCACATTGAAGCGGCGCTGGTGATTTTCAACACAAAGAAGGATGCGCTTGAGTTTTTTTCGCAGATGAAAGCCGGCAATACCTGGGATGCACGATATCACCTGTCAACCGCCATGTGTCCGCATCACAGAAAGAAAACAATCAGAGATATAATGTCTGACCTGAAAGCGGAAAAGAAAATCCTAGTGGTCTCAACGCAGTTGATTGAAGCTGGGGTAGATTTTGATTTTCCGTTGGTTTTCCGGGCGCTCGCACCGTTGGAAGCGATTATCCAGTCTGCCGGGCGTTGCAACCGCGAAGGGTTGCTGAACCAGTACGGCAGACTCGGCAATGTTTACTTGTTTCTGTTGCAGGACGCCAGATATCCCAACAAGACGTACCAAGCCTGTGCCGGATACGCGGCGGAGCTGATTCAAAGCGATATCGCGCAGCTCTATAGCCATAATATTTTCGAAAAATACTATGCCAACGTCTTTGCCCTCTACATCGACCAGAGAAGACAACAAGGGATCATCGATGCCCGCAAGGATTTAAATTTCGCAACGGTGAACGATTGCTACCGCTATCTGGACGATCATTCTGAAGGACTGTTTATTTACAATTACAACGAAAAAAGCAGGCAACTATTGCAAAAGCTGCAATACAAGGAATACCTGTCCCGTGACGATTACCGCGCAATGCAGCCATTTACGGTGCAGGCGTATGAGAACTTTATCTATCGAAACAGGGAGGACGTGAAGACCTCTCCGCATGGTTTCAAAATTTGGTACGGCAACTATGATCCGGACACGGGTATATCCTTAGAGCCAATGGAGGTTGACAAGTATGTGGTGTGATCAAGGAGGTGCATATGCTCGATGAGCGAGTAGTACGTGTTAAGGTGACCGGCGACTATGCCTGTTTCACCAGGCCAGACCTGAAGGTGGAGAGGATGACGTACCCCTGCATGACGCCGTCGGCGGCGCGTGGAGTATTGGACTCAATCTTGTGGAAACCGGAATTTCAATGGTATGTCAGACGGATTCTCTTGCTAAAACCAGTGCAGTTTATGTCCGTCAAGCGAAATGAAATTAATTCAAAGCAGGGGAGAAATCCGATTATCGTTGAAGAGAAGCGTGCACAGCGGAACAGTGTGGTATTGCGTGATGTTGCTTATATTATCGAAGCATCGATTTTTATGAAAAATATAAATGACCGGTACAAGTTTGATAAATATGTCGGATTGACAGAAAAGCGAGAAGGAATGTTCCCCCGTCGCGTCAAAAAGGGTCAGTGTTGGCGCAGACCATACTTGGGAACCCGTGAATTTTCCGCAGGTTTCATGCTTCCGGAGGATGATGATCTGCCAATCCAGGATACCATTCCAATTGGCAGCATGCTGTTCGATATTTTTTATGACGAAAAGGGAAAGCCTCACCCATTATTTTTTGAGGCAGTCATTCATGATGGCGTGTTGAATTGTGAGGTTTCGGAAAACGACCAGATGATGAACTCTTCACATTTTCAGCCACCAATGGACAGCGAAGTGTCTTCCGCGATCTATGAGTTTAACCGGCAGGAAGAGGAGGGCGCGGAGTGATCAAAGAATTATGTGAATTCGGTACACCGGTCTGTGAAAAGAAATACGGCGAATGGAATCACGTCGCCCTAAAGGAAGAGCCGATTTCGATTGAATTAGTGATCGATGGCCAAGGGAATTTTAAGCGTTTTGAACCCATTGAAAAAATCTTAAGCATTGCCGAGGCTTTGAATTCAAAAAAGGGGAGCGCAAGATTTCTTCTGGATAAAGCTGAGGAAGTTCTCTGCTACGGTGGTAATGCTTCTCTTAAGAAACACACCCTGTTTCTTGAGAAGCTTGCAACCTATGAACATCTGTCAGTAGTGAAGCCGGTGGTTGCGTTTTACGGTTCAAACAAAATGAATGGGTTGGACAAAGCCCTCAGAGCTTTTGGTGACTCTATTTCAGAAAAAAACAGGGGCGGGAATGTCGGATTTCGTATTCAGAACGAGGGATTGCGAATCCATGAAAAGGTTGATGTCAGGAACGAAATTATTGCCACGTATCTGGTAAGAAAAAAAGATTCACCAAGAAAAAAATGCGCCATATGCGGACAGACAGAGTTTCCAGTAGAAGATGAGCCACATGGAATGGTCAAAAATGTTCCGGCCGGCAAGTCAAGCGGTTGCGCGTTGGTGTCGTACAATGCGCCGGCTTTTGAATCATTTGGATTGAAGGGAAATGATAATGCCGCGATTTGTGCAAGTTGTGCACGAAAATACGTTGAAGGATTAGGATTTTTGTTTTCTGACGGCAACCCGTTCAAGAATGAAAAAAAGAAAGATGATGTCATTTATACGCATAGATGGCCTCGTAGACGATCAGCAAACTATGGACTGGATACGGCGATCCTTTTTTGGACTCGAAATAATATTGAAGTGCCTGAAATGGATCTGCTTGATGCACCAGATGCCAGCACAGTGGCCACGATGATTTCTGCCGTGTCATCTGGGAATATAAATGACTCTAAATATATTGAAACCGAGAAGTTTTATTCATGCACTCTTTCCGGTGCAGCGGCACGAATCGCAGTGAGGGACTGGATCGAAACCAGCCTGGGTGGGTTTCGGACTTCGATTGCACAATGGTTTAACGACATAGCCATCACCAGGTATGATCCGGATCAGAAAAAAACAGTAACGTATTTTGCGTCGCTGTATGCGCTTGCAAAGAGCTGCCAGAGAAAGCTTCAATGCGCCAACAAGTATGATGATGACGACACCACATGGTCCAGAGTGGCAAGTAGTCTCTGGAAGACCGCTATTTACAATAATATTATCCACAAAACCCCTGTTCCGGTATGGATTTTGTCCAAGATTCTTCAGCGTGCCAGAGTTGATAAATACGGTGTGACTGCTGAGCGCGCAGCCCTGATTAAGCTTATATTGAACCGAAATTTCATAGGAGGTGATTTCATGATTACGGAAGACAGTGTTCAGGGTGAACGACCGGTTGCTTATATTTGCGGGCAGATATTCGCAAAAATGGAGAGCATCCAGTATGCGGCGCTTGGCGAAAGAAACGCGGGCATCAGAGAAAAGTATTTCACTTACGCCATGACCACACCGGCGGCAGCATTCGGCAGGCTGTTCAACCTGAGCTCCAAACATTTTACAAAACTTAAGCACGAAAGGCCGGGGTTGGCGGTTAATCTGGACAAAGAATTACAGGAGCTGTGTAACGGGATTGACCTCGAAAAATTTCCCCAGGCCCTTCCGACAATGTTCCGCCTCGAAGAGCAGGGACAATTCGCCATCGGCTACTATCACCAAAAACAGAAACAATTTGCTGATTCAAATACAAAATAGGGGGATGGATACAATGAGTGAAGCAATCAAGAACCGTTATGATTTCGTTTTCTTTTTTGACGTAAAAGATGGCAATCCCAATGGCGATCCGGATCAGGTTAACTTGCCCAGGATTGATACTGAGGACCAACGCGGTCTTGTTACAGATGTCTGTATCAAGCGGAAGGTTAGGAATTATGTCAGTTTGAAAAAATCAAAATTGCTTGATGGAAAGATGATGCCTGAAGATCGTTATGACATCTTTATTCGTCAAAGGGACATCACTGCGGATGACAGTTACCTTAACTCTATTATTGGCAAAGCACAGGGAGATAGCACATCAGAGAAACGTCGACGGCTTTGTGATGATTACTGGGATATTAGGACATTCGGCGCGGTCTTAAGTACCGGAGAGTCTGAAAGCTCCGACTCTACCGACGAGGCAGAAGATGGGCCAAAGAAAAAAAGCCCCAAGAAAAAGGTTAAAGGTGGCGGCACGGTGCGCGGTCCTGTCCAGTTCACGTTTTCCCGCTCAGAAGATCGCATTTATCAGGCTGAGCACTCCATTACTCGCTGTTGCGTAACCACTGAAAAAGAACGGGATAAACAATTGGCAAACGAAAGGGAGTTTGCATCCACGTTTGGACGTAAAGCAACCGTACCATATGCAATGTATCGTATGCACGGATTTGTTTCTGTGATAGATGCCATAAAGACAAATTTTTCCGAAGATGACCTGGAACTACTTTGGGAATCCCTTATCAACGCCTTTGAGCATGATCGAGCAGCCGCACGGGGGGAGATGAATCCTCGAAAACTCGTTATTTTCAAACATAACAGTCATCTGGGAAATGAACTATCGGGCAGATTGTTTGATCGCGTGACCGTAACCAAAATGAGTGACTTGCCTCGCAGTAAGGATGATTACCTCATAGAAGTGAATAAGGAAAATTTGCCATCAGGTATTGAAGTGAAGGCCTGGCCGGAAGAGATGGTATACTAAACAGAACAAGCTCGATTTGGAGAGATAACGCTCCGAAAACTCCTCCGGCCCGGCTCGCTCCTTTGCCGACTACACGGTGACAGTCGGCCAGGCTCCAGCAGGCGTCGAGATCATTGAAAAATTGTAGCCAATCTGTATGGCGTCGCGCCGGTCTGAGCCGTCGCGACGCCATGGAGATTCCACGGAGTCGGAATCAGTCGTGACACATCGGAATCCGTCATGAAACAGATGAGCGCCTCCACTGAAAAGACGCTGGCCCGTCGCGCCACGGAGTTCGGCAACAGCGCGGACCCACAAGTCTTGCCCGAACTGCTGGAACTGACCAGATCCGTATCACCGCTGGTGCGCAGGCTTGCGGCCTCGGGTTTGGGCAAGTTGGCGGGCATCGTTCCTGCCGTTCCTGCCGTGGAAGCGTTGCATCCCTTGCTGCGTGATCAGCATCCGCAGGTTCGACAGTATGCGGCCAAGGCTCTTGGCTCATACGGAGCCGCGGCTCGGGCTGTGCTGCCGGATCTGCGCGACCTCTACGCCAATCCGGTCGAGCGAGATTACGTCAAACGCAGCGTGCTGTCGGCCGGGAAGCTGATTCGCGAGGCCTCGGATATCGCGGACCGTTCGGTTGTGCATTGCTGCCAGCGTTGCGGCGTGGAACTGGCTGCCGACGAGTTTGTTCGCAGTCATAAGGCGTTTCAGCGCCCGTTCTGCGACCATTGCTTTGACGAAGTTTTTCTGGAGCGTCGGAACTACGAAACCAAGATCGAACTGCAGAAGACCATCCGGGCCAAGGATGGGAGTTGGGTGCAATCCGATGGGGAGCGTCTTATCTGCGAGGCCTTGAGCGCAGAAGGAATCCGTTACCGCTATGACGAGCGGTTCCGCATTCTCGACGGCTACGCCATCAGACCGGATTTTTATCTGCCTGAGCTCGATGTCTATATTGAGTATTGGGGCATGGATACCGCAGAGTACAATATCGGCATGTTCAAGAAGCAGGATCAGCATGGGGGTCAAGTCTCGCGTTGACTCTTTTTCGCGGCATGAATCTGGGGATCGACGAAATAACTCCCGCCATGCAGTTCAGAACGGCCGGGCATCTCTTCATCCGGGGTACGAGCGTCGCCCTGCGTGGGGCTCGGATCGTTCGCAGTTACACGGTCACACGTCACTCTCAATAATGAAACCGCGCCTGCAGAAAATCCACCCGCTCATCCCGGACCAGATACACCACCCGGTGTTCCTGGGTCAGGCGGCGGGACCAGACTCCGGCGGAGAAGTATTTGAGGGATTCGGGTTTGCCGATGCCCGTGAACGGGTCGCGCATGACGGCTTCGACCAGTTCCAGAACGCGCAGGGCGATACGGCGGTCGGTCCGCACCCAGTGCCGCTGGTCTTCCCGGAACTCCGGCTGGAATACGGCCAGACGGTCCTTATTCCGCAAGGCCCGCCTCGGCCCGGAGTTGGGCAAGGTCTGAACCTTCACCCTGGCCCTTGAGCGCGCGATCCAGGGCGCTCAACAGGCGTTCGGCGTTCTTGGGTGAGCGCATGAGGTGCGCGGTTTCGACCAGGCTTTGCAGTTCGGCCGCGTCGATCATGGCCACGCTTTTGCCCTTGCGTCGGCGGATGATGACTATTTCCTGATTGTCCGTGACTTCGTCGCACAGGCTGGCGAGGTTGGCGCGGGCGTCGGTGTAAGTGGTTTGCAACATGGGAGTCCTCCATGAATATGTACAGAAACTATGTACGCATCATCGCAAATGAGGTCAAATAGACATGATCGAACAGCCCCTCATCCCCGTGCGTATGCTCAACGAATACGTTTACTGCCCACGTCTGGCCCATCTGATGTGGGTTCAGGCTGAGTTCGCGCACAACGAATTCACAACGGACGGCGTCATTGAAGCCCGCGCGTGCCGCAAGAGCGACTGTTGGCCTATGATCATTTCCGGGCCTTCATCGCCCCGGCCTCATTGAAGCGAGGCCATCGAGCGTGCGCTCGCCGAGGGTCTGAGTTTCATTTCCGGGCCTTCTCGCCCCGGCCTCATTGAGAAAGGCATAGGGGTCCGCGTTGACTTTTCTTTACGCCTGGAATCTGGGGCCAATGGCAAAACCCTCTTTCATGCAACCCGCTGCCGCACAGGCGGCCCATGGAGGCCGAGCCGCATCCCGCCGCGATTTCAGGGTAAAAGAAAATTGCGAATAGCCTGCGCCTTCATTATGGCATGCTGAGCAAGCAGTTCCCGGAGAAAACATGAAAATTTGCGGCGTACTCACGTGAGCGCACTCACTCCCCATCAGTGGCATCAGGCCGACGCCATCATCGCCAGGCACCAAGGCATCCCCGGTTCCCTGATCACGGTTCTGCGGCTGTGTCAGGACATTGCCGGTTTTTTTCCGCCCGACCTCATCGAACATATCGCCCGTGGAATGAATCTGCCCCTGTCCAAGGTTTACGGGGTGGTCTCCTTCTATTCACTCTTTTCCCTCAAGCCCAAGGGGCGGCATCAGGTGCGCGTCTGCACGGGCACGGCCTGCTACGTGCGGGGGGTGCGGGAGGTGCTGGACCGGGTGGAGCGGCGCTTTGACGTCAAGGCCGGCGGGACGGGCGCGGACGGGCGCTTCAGTTTGGAGCCCGTGCGCTGTCTCGGAGCCTGCGGGCTGGCGCCGGTCATGGTCGTGGACCGCGACACCCATGGCGGGGTCACGCCCGATGCGGCCTGCGAAATACTGGAGACATACGAATGACCGCCCCGAACCGACTTGGCCGCGCCGGACTTCTGGCCTTGCGGGATCGGGAGAGGGCGCTGCTGGATACGGCCGAGCCGCGCGTTTTCTGCTGCAGCGGCACGGGCTGCCATGCAACGGGTTCCCGTGGGCTCATCGCGGCCCTGCGCGAGGAGGCCGGGAGGCTGGGCGGGGTGCGGGTCATCGAGACGGGCTGCAACGGCTTTTGTGCCCAGGGCCCGGTGGTCATCGTGCAGCCCGGCGGCATCCTGTACTGCAAGGTGCGCCCCGAGGACGCGGCCGAGGTGGTCGCCTCGGCCGGGGCCGGGCCTGTGGAACGCCTGCTGTACCGCGACCCGGCGGGAAAGGCCGTGGCGGGCATGGACGAGATTCCGTTTTTTGCCCTGCAGCGGCCCTGGATCCTGCGCAACAAGGGGCGCATCGATCCGGAAAGCATAGGGCACGCCATTGCCCATGAGGGCTATCAGGGGCTGGCCAGGGCCCTCTTCGATTTTTCCCCGGCCGACATCGTGGAGGAACTGTGCCTCTCGGGGTTGCGCGGGCGCGGGGGGGCGGGCTTTCCCACGGGCCTCAAATGGAAATTCGCGGCCGCCTCGCCGGGCGACGCCAAGTACGTGCTCTGCAACGCCGACGAGGGAGACCCCGGCGCGTTCATGGACCGTTCCATCCTCGAATCCGATCCCCACGTGGTGCTCGAAGGCATGCTCATCGCGGCCGTCGCC
>CAZPSN010000012.1:0-72831 GCA_964589645.1 uncultured Desulfovibrionaceae bacterium | reverse complement strand
GCCATGGTTACATCTACTGCCGCTCCGAATATCCCCTGGCCATCCAGCGCCTGACCATCGCCATCGGGCAGGCCCGCTCCATGGGCCTTCTGGGGGAGAACATCCTGGGCAGCGGCTTTTCCTTTGACCTCGAGATTTACCAGGGCGCGGGAGCCTTTGTCTGCGGCGAGGAGACGGCCCTCATGCGCTCCATCGAGGGCAAGCGCGGCATGCCCCGTCCCCGCCCGCCGTTCCCGGCGCACAAGGGCCTGTGGGACAAGCCGACAATTCTGAACAACGTCGAGACCTTCGCGGGCGTGGGCCGCATCATCCGCCTCGGCGGAGGGCAGCACGCTAGCGTCGGCACAAAGGGGAGCAGGGGCACCAAGGTCTTCGCCCTGTCCGGCGACGTGAACAACATCGGGCTGGTCGAGGTGGACATGGGCACGCCGCTGTCCACCCTGGTGAACGACATCGGCGGAGGGGTGCCGGGCAAGCGCCAGTGCAAGGCCGTGCAGCTGGGCGGACCGTCGGGGGGGAGCATCCCGGCGCATCTCCTGGACACTCCCGTGGACTACGAGGCCATCGCTCAGGCCGGCGCCATCATGGGTTCGGGCGGGGTCATCGTCATGAACGACCGCACCTGCATGGTCGACATGGCCCGCTTCTTCATGGATTTCATCCAGGATGAATCCTGCGGCAAGTGCACGCCCTGCCGGGAAGGGACCAGGAGGCAGCTCGAGATTCTGACGCGCATCTGCGAGGGGAAGGGCGAGCCCGTCGATCTGCGCGCCCTGGAGGATCTGGCCGCCGTGATCAGCGACGCCTCCCTGTGCGGCCTCGGCCAGACCGCGTCCAATCCGATCCTGTCGGCCCTGCGTCATTTCCGCGAGGAATTCGAGGCCCACATCACGGACAGGCGCTGCCCGGCGAAACGCTGCGTGGCCCTGCTCAAATTCGAGGTGGACGAGGAGCGCTGCCGCAAATGCGGGCTGTGCCGCGAGGCCTGTCCGGCCGGGGCCGTGATCTGGGTCAAAAAGCAGGCCGCCCGCATCGACCGCGGAAAATGCGTGCGCTGTCTGGCCTGCTTCCAGGCCTGCCCTTTTGACTGCATTGACTGACGGGGACGCCATGGAACTGACCATCAACGACACGCCGTGCGTCTTCACTCCCGGCCAGACCATTCTGGAAGCGGCCACGGGCTGCGGCATCTTCATCCCAACCTTGTGCCGCCTGCCGAACTGCACGCCCACCGGCGCCTGCCGCATCTGCGTGGTAGAGGTCCGGGGCGCGCGCACCCTGGTCGCGTCCTGCGCGGCGCCGGCGTCCGAGGGCATGGTCGTGCATACCGAGTCCGAGCGCGTGATCCGCGCGCGCAAGACCATCCTGCGACTCATGCTCGACTCCGGAAATCATGACTGCCTGCTCTGCCCGGCGGCGGGCGATTGCACCTTGCAGAGCCTCGCGTTTCGCTACGGCGCGGGCACAGGGACTTTTGAACGGACTCCGCCGCGCTGCCGGCCCGAAATCGGCAATCCGTTCATTGTCCGCGATTTTTCCAAATGCATCCTTTGCGGCCGCTGCGTGCAGGCCTGCAACGAGGCGCAGGTCAACGAGGCCATCGACTACGGCTACCGTGGAGCCGCCACCAAGATCGTGGCCGGATGCGACACCACTCTGGCCGAGTCGGATTGCGTTTTTTGCGGCGAGTGCCTGCAGGTCTGTCCGGTGGGCGCCCTCGCCGCCCACGACGCCCGCAGGAAGCCGCGCCTGTGCGAAACGCGCCCCGTGCGCACCACCTGCGCCTATTGCGGCGTGGGCTGCCAGGTGGACCTGTACGCGCGGGACGGGCGCGTCCACCATGTCCTGGGCGCTCCCGACGGGCACAACGAGGGCGGCCTGTGCGTCAAGGGCCGTTTCGCCCTGGACTTCGCCGCGCACCCGGAGCGCCTCGCGTCTCCGCTCGTCCGGCGCGATGGCGTGCTTGTTCCGGCCAGCTGGGACGAGGCGCTGGATCTGGTGGCCACCCGCCTCCTGGCCCTGCGCGAGGAGCGCGGGCCGGACGCCCTGGGCTTCCTGGCCTCGGCCCGCTGCACCAACGAGGAAAACTACCTGTTCCAGAAACTGGCGCGCTGTCTGGGCACCAACAACGTGGACCACTGCGCGCGGCTGTGCCATGCGCCCACGGTCACGGGACTCATGCAGGCCTTCGGCAGCGGCGCGGCCACCAACCCCATGAGAGATCTGGACAACGCCGACGTCATCCTCGTCACCGGTTCCAACACGACCGAAACCCACCCCGTGTTTTCGAGCCGCATCAAGCGCGCGGCCCGGTCCGGAGCCACCCTTGTGGTCGTGGACCCGCGCGGCATCGGCCTGACCCGGCACGCCCAGCTCTGGCTCAGACCCCGGCCGGGGACGGATATCGCCTGGATCAACGGGCTCATGCACGTCATTCTGCGCGAGGGGCTGGAGAACCGGGCCTTCATAGGCAGCCGCACCGAAGGGTTCGAAGAGCTGCGCACGGCTCTGGTTTCCTGTACTCCCGAATACGTGCAGTCCCTGACGGGGATTGCGGCCGCTGAACTGGAACGGGCGGCCCGCCTGTATGCCCGCGCCGGGGCGGCGACGATCCTGTATTGCATGGGCATCACCCAGCACACCTGTGGTACGGACACGGTGCAGGCCCTGGCCAATCTGGCCATGCTCTGCGGCCACGTCGGCCGGCCCGGGGCCGGGGTCAACCCGCTGCGCGGCCAGAACAACGTGCAGGGGGCCTGCGACATGGGGGCGCTACCGAACGTGCTGCCCGGATACCGGCGCGTGGACGACGCCGCGGCCCGCATTCATGCCGAAGAGTTGTGGGGGAAGAGGCTGTCAGGGAAACCGGGCCTGACGGCCACGGACATGTTTGCATCAGGGCAAGTCAGGGCCATGTACATCATGGGCGAGAATCCCGCGGTCTCGGACGCGGACACGGCCCATGTGCGCGCGCGGCTTGCGGAGCTTGATTTTCTGGTCGTGCAGGACATCTTCCTGACCGAGACCGCGAGGCTGGCCGATGTGGTTCTGCCTGCGGCGTCCGCGCTCGAAAAAAACGGCACCTTCACCAACACCGACCGCCGCGTGCAGCGCGTGCGCGCGGCCGTGCCGAGCCCGGGCGAGGCGCTCCCGGACTGGCGCATCCTGAGCCTTCTGGGTCCGCGTCTGGGGGTGCCCATGGCGTACGGCAGCCCCGAAGAGATCATGGGCGAGATCGCCCTGGCCGCGCCCATCTACGGCGGCATCGACTACCGCCGCATAGACCGTCAGGGCCTGGTCTGGCCCTGTCCGGACACGCATCATCCCGGCACGCCCATCCTGCACCGCGAGGCGTTCCCGCGCGGCAGGGGGCGTTTCGTGCCTGTCCATCCCCGGCCTCCGGCGGAAACCACGGACGCGGACTACCCCTTTGTCCTTGGTACGGGCCGTGTTCTGGAACATTATCATACCGGGACCATGACCAGGAAAAGCGAGGGCCTCAACCGCATCGTGGCCGAGTGCTTCGTGGAGATGAACCCGCGTGACGCGGATCGCCTGGGATTCGTTGCGGATCAGCGGGTGCTGGTATCTTCGCGGCGCGGGGAGATCGCGGTCAGGACGAAGGTCACGGAGCGGGTGGCCGAGGGCCATGTCTTCATTCCCTTCCATTTTGCCGAGGCCGCGGCCAATGCCCTGACCAACGCCGCGTGCGACCCCCAGGCCGGGATTCCGGAGTTCAAGGTGTGCGCGGTGCGGGTCGCTGCGTGCCGAGACGGGGATGACACGGCGGTTGACGGGAGACCTTCGTGACCGCTTGGGCACCCCGGGTTGCGTTCAGCTCAAGACAAGGAGTTGTGTGGTCGATATGCTGAAAATTTTGTTGTTCCTGGTAGTTTTGTCTTTTCCCGGGCTGGCCGCGGCCCAGCCGTTTCCTGCGGAGGTGATCCTGGCAAACTCCCCCTATCCTCCGTACGTGATGCCGGACAACCAATCCGGCGGGCCCGGAATAGACATGGAGATAGCCATGACCGCGCTGGAAAACATGGGCCTCAAAACTGTCGTCAGGCTGGTGCCCTTCAAGCGGGTGCTAAACATGCTGGAGCATGGGCAGGCGGACCTGACCACGTCCTTGAGCTATCGGGCCGAGCGGGACGCGTACCTGTACTGGTCCCTGCCTTACCGGACCGACACGAGCTACATTTTTTTCACCAGAAGGGATTCGGCCTTTCAACCCGAGCGCATCGAGGATCTGCGGGGCAGGAAAGTGGGGGTGGTGCGCGGTTTCGTCTTTCCCTCCGCATTTACCGACGATCAAGCCATCAAGAAGGTCGAGGCGCCGCATATCCCAAGCATGGTGGGTATGCTGCTGGAGGGGCGGTTCGATGCCCTGATCGTCAACAGCATCGCGGGCAAGCATGAACTGAAGGCCACGGGCAGGATGGCGGAGGTGAAGCAGGCTCCCTTCAGCCTGAAGACTCCCGGCGACACGGGCACGGTCATGGGATTTTCCAAGATCCGTACGTCCGCGGAGTTTCTGGCGCGTTTCAACGAGGAAATCCGGAAGATGCTGGATGACGGAACCATCGGCAGGATCGAGGAAAAATATCTCAAGTAGTTTATTAAGGATTCCGCGACAACGAGGTCTGCCCCGGACCCTTCTTTGCACCGTGGATCTGGGGGCCGGAGAGACCCGGCTTTCATGCGGCTCGCCGCCACGGCGGCCCGGAAGTGGCGGGCAGATTGTTGTCCGGACACGGCCGGTGCCCCATGTTCTGCTGCATTTCCGGGGCATCCCGGGCCTCGCCCAAGGATGCTCGCGCGGTCCTTGAATTTGCGAAGCAAGACCTTCTTTCCGTCGGCTTTGATTTTCATGCACGCACACCACGGCCAGGAATCCGGATCCAGCGCACAAGCGCTTCTCTTTTTTCCGCCAAGGAGCAGATCATGGGCGGGCAGGGCGCGAGGGCGGACGCAAAGCGCTTGCAAAGGATAACGGAACGTACTGAGGTGAAAGAGAAAAACCAGGGCGGGAAGGGTAGAATGGTTGCGGCCGGCGAGGAAAGCGTGCTTCATGCGCATTGCTGCTGGTCACAGGCGTACCGGACCCGAAATGACAAAGGGGGAGCATGCTCCCCCTTTGTCATGCGAGAATGCTTCTGGAAGTCATTTCAGGGCTACCAGATGAATTGCAACCCGCCGATCAAGGCATGGTCGACAGCATGGTCCTGCAAATGCGCGTCATAGAACAGTCTTATCTGCGTGCACGCCCCAAGGGTTCCTGTGAGGCCCAGCCCGAGCAGGGCGCTGTCGCGGGCCATTGCGTCCGAGCGCACGGTGAAGGCGTCGGCGGGCATGTCAGCGAAATGTGCGGTCATGTTGTAGCGGTTGTCCCCAAATTCATGCACCCAGCGCGCATTGGCTTCGGGTCTGAGGGAAATGGTCTCGCCCACGGCAAACTCCCGGGAGAAGGCAATGCCCAGGATGCTTTGCACCGATGATGCGTCTTGAGCGTCGACCACAAGGTTGACGGAATCGGCTCCAGTTTCTGTGAAGCCTTTCTGATGATGGTGGATGGCCAAAAGAGCCGCCGAAGGGCGGATTTCGAAGCCGCCAGCCATGGCCCTGTAGCCGCCTTCGAGGTATCCGGCGAGTTCGGAGCCGCTGTAATCGCCCTCCGCTTCTCGATTCAGGGAACCGAACGCCACATCCCGTGTCATTTCGTACTCGTTGAAAGCGTAGTATGCTGCGGCATCGAGATAGGCTCGCCCATGTCGAACAGTGGCGTACAGCGCTGTTTGGTAGCTGTCGACAAAGCCTTGGTCATCAAGATCGAGCCAGTCCAGCTCCGATCTGGTGAAGCCAGCGCTGATCCCGACCCGGAACGTATCCGACACGGCATAGTCGAGTCCGAGGGAAAGACCGCCCGTGTCGTGCTTGAAGCGGGACGCGATGTCGTCGCCGTGACGCTGGCCGTGAACCCCTTGCCCCGCGAGCCAGGCTCCCCATGGGCCGCAGACTTTCCGGCCGGACGGATTGGCGCCGACGTCGGAGGCGACTGTGTTGGCAGATGCCGACAGTGCGCCCTGGGCGAGGTCGGACAGGGAGAGGTTCTGTGGCAATGGTCTCGAGGACGCCTGGAACAAGGAGCGCAGATACCGGGCGGTACGCTCGACATCGACCATGGGAAAGGCGGTGTAGGTGGCTCCGCCCAACTGGTCGAGGGCACGTCGGGCGCGGGGGGCGCTCAGGGTCAGCAGGTTGTCGATGACGTCCGCGGCGTCTCCCGTGGCGGTCAGGGAGGCCGTGTCGAGGGTTTCGGCCACGGCCTCCTGGTTGTGCGTGAGCGCCACGCTGGAGAAGTCGGCCTGATTGCGCTCCAGGGACAGCATGGCATCCGTGGCGTTATAGCTGAGCATTGGATCGAAAAAGGCCAGATTCGAGAGCACAGTGTCAAATTCTCCAGTCAGGCCACCATCGGCGTGGAGGATCGTATAGTCCGCGCGCTGCGGGTAGACCCCGTTCTCGGCCAGGACCTGCACGGTCCCTCCGTTGATCGTGGCCGTACCCGTGATGAAAAGCAGATCTGAGCCGCCGGCCGGGTTTACTTCCACCTCGTACACTGCGCCCGTGTTGTGCGTGTAATCGCCCGATATGGTCAGGGTGCCGATGGAGTTGCCCGGGGCGATGGTTCCGCTGTTGATCACGGTGCCGACAGCGCCCGTGCCGGACAGAGTGCCCGCGCTGGCGATGAGCATCGCGTCTCCGATGGTGCCGGCGGCGACCAGCGTGCCTTCGTGCACCGTGGTGCTCGCCCCGCTGGCTCCGCTGCCGGTCAGGGTCCATGTGCCGGTGCCGTTTTTGGCGAGGGTTTCGAAACCGACGATTTGGTTGATGTCGATGCTGCCGTTGCCGGTCAGGCTCATGCTGTCCGTGCCGTCACCGCCGTCGACGATGCCGGAGATGGCGGAACCCGTGTCCAGGGTTGCGGTGTCGTTGCCGCTTCCCATGTTGACGGCCACTCCGCTGGTGCCGTTGATGACGCCCGAGTTGAAAAGAAAGTCGTTCGAGGAGTTGGTGAACAGGATGCCGGTCGCGCCCTGGATGGTGCCGCCGGTGTTGGAGATGCTGCCCCGGTTGATCCGGATGCCGTAATTGACGCCGGTGATGGTCCCGCTGTTGGCGATGGTGTTGGTGAACGAGGTGCCGGCGAATGTGCCCTGATGGATGGAGATCCCGCTTCCGGTCGCGGTGGGATCGGATGCGCCGGCGGTGCCGCTTGTGGCCCGGATGATTCCGGAGTTGGTGATGGTGTTGGTGGCGGTGGTCGAGGTGTTTGTAAAGCTCACGCTGAGGCCAGCGCCCGCTCCGGATATGGTGCCCGTATTGTTCACGTTCGTGGCGTAGGTTCCTGCGGACGTGCTGCTGAACCGGGCGCCGTAATACCCGGTCTCTGTGCCGCTGATGGTTCCGGCGTTAACGATGGTGCCCGATCCGCCGATGACCACCCCGTTTCTGGTGCTGGAGATGGTCGCTCCCGCCTCGTTGGTCACGGTGCCGGTTCCGCCGGTGATATTGACGCCGATGGTGGCGCCGTTGGCCGTGATCTGGCCCCCGCTTCTGTTGATGACGCTGCCGCCGGCCGACAGCAGCACGCCTTGGGCGTTGTTGCCCGTGATCGTGCCGCTGTTGTCGACGTTGCCTCCGCTGGTGAAATATACGGCCTGGCCGCTTCCGCCGTTGCCGCCGCCGGTGATGGCGCCGGTGGCCGCATTGGTCAGATTCCCGCTCCCGGCCACGTAAACTCCGTAGGCACTGGCTCCGTTGCCGGTGATGATGCCCGCATTGTGGATTGTCGCCGGGGCCGTGACGTGAATGGCCGTGCCGGTTGTGCCCCCGTATCCGCCGATGATCTGGCCGCCGGATCTGTTGATGATGGTGGCGTTGTTCTCGGCCAGGACGGCGCACGCGCCGGTGCCGTAGATGATGCCGCTGTTGTCCAGGGAGAAGGGGGTGACGACGAAGGCGCGCAGGCCGATGGTGCCGCTGCCGCTGCCTCCAATGGTCGCACCGGCGTTGTTGATGACCGTGTTGTTGGCGCCTGCGCCGTTGCCCAGATAAAGGGCCCAGTTGCTGGCTCCTCCCGTGCCTGTGATACTGCCGGAGTTGATCACGGCTCCACCCAGCGTAAAGTACACGCCGCTTGTTCCGTTGACGCCGCCGTTATTGGTCAGGGTCCAGCCGGAGGAGGATGGGGCCGTGATGCCATGTCCGGCCGCGACGGCGACGTTGGCGGAATCGTTGACCAGGGCCGTGCTGCCTCCGGGAGCGATGGAGTCGAGATTCTGGGTGGAGGATTGCGTTCCGGATATCTCGACGTCTGCGGCCAGTCCGGGCGCGGGCATGAATAGTCGCAGGGCGGAGAGCACTGCAACGACTGTTGCAATGAGGCGGGGGGAGATGCGCTGAACGATGCAGGATTTGATCATATGTCCCTCCATATGAGCCATGGTACGGGTCTGTTCGGGATGTGCCCCAGGATTTTGTTTCAAAGTACAAGTTTATTTTCGAGTTTGCAATACATGGGAATTTGAGCAGGATGTACGATACGACCTTATGCCGGCATAAAGGCTTTCTGTGACTCGATCATGGCGTGTTCCGCCGCGTTGCCTTTGAACGGAACATTTTGTCCGACAAAATTGGTGAGACATGCCTGCTCCTGATTCTTTATTGCATTGTGGATCTGGAGGACGGAGAGACGCAGTTTTCTTCCATGCGGTTTGCCGCCGCACAGGCGGCCCGGAAATGCGGGGCAGATTAATGTCCGGGCACGGTGGGTGTGCTTTCGTGCATGGGGGTCGGGCGTTGGATGCGCGTATGCCCAATGTGGCGCGCTCCGGCATCGTCTGAAGGGGTTTGACTTTGTGCGGGGCTGGGACCATGAAAAAAAGCCGCGGATGCGGCTTTTTTTCATGCAGGGTCGGTGGCGGCTATTTGCGGGCGCTTTTGTTGATGGTCTCCACCAGTTCGGCCGCGGCTCGGTTCGACGCGGCCTGCTGGGCCGCATGGTCGTCCATGGCCTGGGCCTTGGGCCAACGGCAGCGGTGGTAGGAGATGGTGGCCTTCTGGGACAGCTGCTCGATCTTGGCGAGCATGACGCCCATGGCGTCTTTGGTTATGATGACATGTCCGCATTCCCCGCACTTGGGGGCCGGGACATCCTCGAAGCAGAACAGGTGGTTTCGGCACTCCATTTGATAGGAGATGGCTTCATCGGCGACGGCGTCGCATCCGCATTTCTGGCAGATCATGGCAACCTCGTGTAATCTGAATTGAATCCAAAGTAATCCAATTCTATAAGCACGTTTTGCAAACTTGGCAAACAATTTTGTAATATACTGAAATAGTGATTTTTTATTGTCGTTCCCGAGCATATTCCACGGACCTGTAGTCCGGATTTCACGGGATGTTGGCATTCATCTTGTATCATCCACGGAGGAAGCATGAGTTCTGTCGGTTGGGTTGGAATTGGAGTCATGGGACGGTCCATGTGCGGCCATCTTCTGGCGGCGGGACACACGGTCCGGGTGCACACCCGCACCAGGGCTTCGGCCGAGAGCGTTCTGGCCGCGGGAGCGATTTGGTGCGACCATCCCGGAGACGTGGCCCGGGGATCGGATTTCGTCTTCACCATCGTCGGCTATCCGGCCGACGTGCGCGCGGTCTATCTGGAGGAGAACGGGTTGGTGGCCCAGGCCGCGCCGGGCGCGGTGCTCGCGGACATGACCACCTCCGAGCCGGCCCTGGCCGTGGAAATCCACGCCGCGGCCCAGGCTCGCGGCCTTCAGGCCCTGGATGCCCCGGTTTCCGGCGGTGATCTCGGTGCGAAAAACGCGACGCTGGCCATCATGGTCGGCGGAAGCGAGGAGGCCTTTGAGCAAACCCGTCCCCTGTTCGAGGTCATGGGCAAGAACGTCCGGCTCATGGGCGGACCCGGAGCCGGGCAGCACACCAAGATGAGCAACCAGATCCTCATCGCCGGGACCATGATCGGGGTGGTGGAGTCGCTGCTCTATGCCGAGCGCTCGGGCCTTGGCATGGACGCGGTGATTGACGTCATCGGCAGCGGGGCGGCCTCGTCCTGGTCCATCAACAACCTGGGCCGCCGCATCGCCAAGAACGATTTCGACCCGGGCTTTTTCGTCAAGCATTTCGTCAAGGACATGGGCATTGCCCTGGCCGAGGCCAAGCGGATGCGCATCGCCCTGCCGGGGCTGGCCCTGGTCGAGCAGCTTTACGTGGCAACCATGGCCCAGGGGCTTGAGAACATGGGCACGCAAGCCCTTTTTGCGGCTCTGAAAGGCTTGAACGGTTTGAAATAATTTTCGATTCGGGCCAGTCGCGGCCGGGGCCCGGGGCCTGGCCCGAATCGAAGGAATCAAGGAGTTGTCGTGCGAATCATTGTGGGGTTGATGCTGCTTTTCTTCTGCGCCGGTACTGCCTTTACAGAAACGGACCAGAAGAAGAATATCCTGTACATCAATTCGTACAACAACGGGTATGCATGGTCGGATAACATATTCGATGGAATTCGTGAAACTTTCCAGAATAGCGAGAAGAATCTGTATCTTCAAGTCGAATACATGGATTCGAAGCGTTATTATGGAGACGAGTTGACTCGAATCATTTTTGATTATTTTAAACTCAAGTTTCGTGGTACACGTTTCGATCTGGTAGTTGTTTCCGACAACAATGCTTTCGATTTTGTCTCCAAATATGCCGACAGCCTCTTTCCCGGAGTTCCCATCGTCTTTTGCGGGGTGAACGATGTGGCTCCCGAGGCTGTCCCCATGCGCGAGCGCATGACTGGCGTGCTGGAGGAATTCGACGTTCTGGACAACATCGCCATGGCCATGCGGTTCCACCCCGGCAAGAAGAAACTCGTCGTCATCGGCGACCAGAGTCTGACCGGAGTGGCCATCGCCAACCAGATCCGCGCGCGCGTCCCGGAATTGCCCCGGGACATGCAGGTCGAGTTTCTGGACGAGTTCACCATCGACGAACTGCTCGAAAAGGTCCGCCTTGCCTCCCGGGACAGCATCTTCTTCTTCATTCCTTTCTACAAGGATGTGGGCGAGGAGGTTTTTTCCGCCCAGGATCTGCTGGAGATCGTGTGGAAGAGCACGGGCGTCCCCCTCTACGGCGCCTGGGAATTCCTGCTCGGACACGGCCTGGTGGGAGGCAAGATGGTCAGCGGGCAGGCCCACGGCCGGGCCGCCGCGGAAATGGGGCTGCGCATCCTGGCCGGCGAGTCCCCGGCCGACATCCCCATCATCGCCAGCCCCCAGGACGCTCCGAAATTCGATTACCAGGTGCTCAAGAAACTGGGCATCAACCAGCATCTTCTGCCGCCGCACAGCATCGTCGTGGGCGGCCCGTCCCCGTTCTATTCCATCAATCGGCACCAGTTCTGGACCATCATCATCAGCCTGCTCATTCTCTCGATGGTTTTGGTCCTTCTGGTCATCAACATCTGGAAGCGCAAGCAGGTCGAAGTGCGCATCAAGAACCAGCTGTCCTTCCTGCGCACGCTCATGGACACCCTGCCGGTGCCCCTCTATTTCACGGACCGTCGGGGCGCCATCGCCGGAATCAACCGCGCGTTCGGACAATGGTTCGGCGTACGTTGGGACACGGCGGAGGACTTGCACGCCCTCAATCCCGGTCTGGTGGAAGAACGCTTCACGCCCCTTCTGGACCAGCGCATGGACTCCTACGAGGCCCGGGTGCGCCACGGGGACGGCAGCTTGCGGCCGGCCGTGCTGTACAAGGCCGCCTATGCCGACGCGCAAGGCGAGAACGCCGGCATCGTCGGCGTGATCTACGACATCTCGGAGCGCAAGAAGGCCGAGGACGATTTGCGCGCGGCCGAGGAGAAGTACCGCACCATCTTCGAGAACTCGGCCCTGGGCATTTTCCAGACCACCCCCGACGGCTCGTGGATCGTGGCCAATCCGGCCCTGGCACGCATGCTCGGCTACGCAAGTCCTGAAGCGCTCGTGGCGGACAATCCCAACATCGCCACCCTCTACTTCCAGCAGAGCGATCGCGAGCGTGTCGTGGATCTGTATCAGCAGAACCGTGGCAGCATCGAGTTCGAAGTCCTGTTCCGGACCCGCGAGGGCGCGGTCATCACGGCCAACTTGAATGCCCGGGCAGTGCGCGGCGAGAACGACACCATGTCCCACTTCGAAGGCTTTGTTGAGGACATCACGGACCGCAAGGCAGCGGAACTGGCCCTGGCCGCTTCCGAGGCCATGCTGCAGCTGGTCCTCGACACCATTCCCCAGCTTGTCCATTGGAAGGACAAGAGGTTGCGCATCATCGGCGCCAACCGGAATTTCCTGGCCCATGTGGGACAGCCGGAGCTTTCGTCCGTCCTCGGCAAGACATACGGGGAAGTTCTGACCAGCGAAGCCGAGATATTGCGCATCTTGCAACTCGACAGGGAGGTCATCGAGACCGACGAGCCCCGTTTTCGCATGCGCCTGGAAACACGCAACGCCGCCGGAGAGAGCATGTGGCTGCTGGTCAACAAGGTCCCGCTGCATGGCCCTCGCGGAGAAGTGGTCGGCATTCTCAGCACGGCCGAGGACATCACCCAGACCATCAGCCTCGAAAAGCAGCTCCTGCAGTCCCAGAAGATGGAGGCCATCGGCACCCTGGCCGGGGGTATCGCTCATGATTTCAATAATATACTGACATCAATCATGAATTCGACCGAACTCGCCATGGAGGACATCCAGGAGGGGAGCCTCGTCTGGAAGGACCTGGAACGCTGCCTCAAGGCCGCGGTGCGCGGCAGCGGTCTCATCAAGCAGATCCTGACCTTCAGCCGGCCTACCCAGGAGGGATTCGTGCCCACGGATCTGCGCGAGGTCGTGGGCGAGGCCGTGACCCTGATCCGCGTATCCGTGCCGCGCAACATCACCGTGGTTTCAAACATCCAGGATGATCTCTCCATGTGCCTGGCCGATCCGACCCAGGTCCATCAGATTGTCATGAACCTGGCCACCAACGCCTTCCACGCCATCGGCGAGAGGGGCGGGCGCATCTCCGTGGGGCTTGGCAGCCTGACGCTGGAGCGCGACGATCCCAGGCTCGGCAATCTTTCCCCCGGGGTCTACAGTTGCCTGACCATCGAGGACGATGGCCCGGGCATTGCAAAGGACATCCAGGACAAGATCTTCGACCCTTTCTTCACCACCAAGGGCAAGGGCGAGGGCACGGGACTGGGGCTGGCCGTGGTGCACGGCATCGTGCGCAACCACGACGGGGAGATCCGGCTGGCCAGCATGCCGGGACAGACACGTTTCGACATCCTGCTGCCGACCATTCGGGACATGTGTCTCTTACCCGGCGACTGTGCGGACGTGGTCCCCATGGGCAGCGAATGCCTGGCCTTTATCGAGGACGACGAGGACCAGTTGCAGGTCATCCCGCGCGTCTTGTCCCAACTGGGATATACGGTGCACCCGTTTCATTCCGGAACCGACGCCATTCGGGCCATCTGCGCCGACGAACTGGCCGTGGACCTGGTCATCACCGACTATGACATGCCCGTGGCCAACGGTTTCGACGTGGCCAGGGAACTGGCGCGGTGCCGTCCGGACCTGCCGGTGATCATGATCTCCGGCCGGAAGAAGGCGGCGGAACTTTCCGTGCCGGTGCGGAACATCAGACTTTTTCTCGGCAAACCCTACAACAAGGACATGATCGGACGGGCCGTCCGCGATGTCCTGGACAAGGACGGCTGATGGCCACGATCCTGATTATCGACGATGATCCGCAGGTTTGCGGCACCCTGGAGAGTCTGGTGTTCCGGCTGGGGCACGCGTGCGTCTCGGCCCATACCCTGCGCGACGGGCTGAAGCGTCTGGCCCAGGCGGATATCGACCTTGTTTTTCTGGATGTCCGGCTTCCCGACGGCAACGGGTTGGATGCCCTGGGACAGATCCGCGGAATGGGCAATCCGCCGGACGTGATCGTGCTCACGGGCCAGGGGGACCCTGACGGGGCGGAGTTGGCCATTCAGGGCGGGGTCTGGGACTATCTGGTCAAGCCGTCGTCCATCAAGCAGATCAAGGAAGTGCTGGCCAGGGCGCTGGCCTCTCGCAAGGAAAAAGAGGCCCTGGGCCGTGGCCTGGATCTCACGGACGTGGTGGGGGAGAGCGGGGCCATGCGTCAGTGTTACGAGCGCATCGCCCAGGCCAGCGGATCGGATTCCACGGTCCTGGTCACGGGCGAGACCGGCACGGGCAAGGAGTTGCTGGCGCGCACCATCCACCGCAACAGCGGACGCTCTTCGCGTGCCTTCGTGGTCGTGGATTGCGCGTCCCTGACCGAATCCCTGTTGGAAAGCATCCTTTTCGGGCACACCAAGGGCGCGTTCACCGGCGCGGCGCGGGACCGGATCGGGCTGGTCAAGCTCGCGGATCAGGGCACCTTGTTTCTGGATGAAATCGGGGAGTTGCCGCTTTCGGCGCAAAAGACATTTTTGCGGGTCCTGCAGGAGCGCCGCTTTCGGCCCGTGGGGTCCAATCAGGAACAGGAGAGCGATTTCAGGCTCATCGCGGCCACCAACCGCGATCTCGCGGGCATGGTCCGCGCCGGGGAGTTCAGGCAGGACCTTTTCTACCGCATCAACACCATTCAACTCATGTTGCCGCCCCTGCGCGAACGCGAGAACGACATCATCGTGCTGGCCCGCCATCGATTCGACAGGCTGTGCCGGCAGCGTAACCTGCCGCCCAAGGAGATGGATCCGGAATTCGTCGAGATGCTCAAGCGGCACGACTGGCCGGGGAATGTGCGCGAGCTGTTCAATACCATTGAACAGACCTTTGTGCTGTCCGGCTCGGATACGACCGTCTACGCGCAACATCTGCCCCAGGCGGTGCGCATCAGGGTCGCCAAGTCCATGCTGGTCAGGGAAAGAGGCGGGGATGACGGCGGAGGTGCGCAGCTGGAGCCGGAAGAGTCCCTGCCGAGTCTCAAGGAGTACAAATCGGCCATGGAGAGGGAGTACCTGCTCCGGCTCCTCAAGATTCACGACAAGGACATCCAGAAGATGATCAACGTTTCGGGGCTGTCCCGATCACACCTCTACGCCATGCTCAAGAAGCATGACCTGGCAGGGTGAGCTCTATTCATCGTCGTTTTCCTTGCCGAGCCAGTATTCCTTCCAGGAGTCGACGATGTATTCGGTCTTGACCAGGACGCTGTCCCCATCATTGATGCCCTGTCGTTGCATGGGTGTGAGCAGCTGGGAGAGTTGCATGGTCTCGTTGAGGGAGAGTCTGCGAATCACGCCGTTTTTGGTGATGCTTTTTCCTTTCATGATAAACCTCCATTGATCCTATATAATGCAGTTTTCACGGTTGTGACAAGCTGCTTGTGTTTATCAAGAGCAAGAATATTGCCATTGATGCGGGTTGGCCGGAAAGCCTTTCCGGACGGGACGAAAGTATTGTGTAAAATAATGGTTGTTCAGTCAACCAGTTTTTGGTAGGGTCGTGTGCAGATAATTCGTCCGTAAAATCGGACGTGCGCGGAGCGGGGCAAAGCGTGGGTGCCGTTTGGTCGGCGACAAGGCATGGCCGCGAAGGCATCCGCCCTTGGAAATGAGCGGGCAGGAGGCCTGGCGCCGCACCGGGCCGGTTTGACGCTCAGGCTTGGGCGACTGCTCCGGTTCCCTCGCAGCGGGAGCACGGCAGATTTGTTGCCGTCTCGGGCCCCGGGTCAATCCGGGTGATCATGGTGTCTGAAAATTCGGACTCGCGGTCGAATGTGTCCGGATTTGCCTTTAACCTGCGATTTGCGCGCGTTAACCGGATTGCGGTTGTGTGTTTCCATTCTCGAACTAACGTTGTAAACAACAAAATAAACATCAAAAGTCCTGTTTTTCGGACAAGTCGGGGGGGAGGCGATACCATCGATGTAACTAGTCTTATGAATTTCTTTGATTTCGTTATGTTAGTAGTTTTTTTGGGGCTGGCACAAAACTTGTTAAAAGCGGTTCACACCAAGAAGGAAACGTGGTGCGATCGCGACAAACACCAACTTGGCTTTGAGGAGACAATACATGGCTAAAAACATGAAGACCATGGATGGAAACACCGCCGTCACGCACATCGCCTACGCCATGAGCGACACGGCCGCGATTTACCCGATCACCCCTTCCTCGACCATGGGCGAGATCGCTGACGAGTGGGCCGCCCAGGGCCGCATGAATATTTTCGATCAGAAGGTGCTTGTTCGCCAGATGCAGTCCGAGGCCGGCGCGGCCGGCGCCGTGCACGGCTCCCTGGCCGGCGGTGCGCTGACGTCGACCTTCACGGCCTCCCAGGGCCTTTTGCTCATGATTCCCAACATGTACAAGATTTCCGGCGAACTGCTGCCCTGCGTCTTCCATGTCAGCGCCCGGGCCATCGCCGCCCACGCCCTGTCCATTTTCGGCGATCACCAGGATGTCATGGCCTGTCGTCAGACCGGGTTTGCCATGCTGGCCTCCAGTTCCGTGCAGGAGTGCATGGATCTGGCCCTGGTCGCCCACCTGTCATCCATCGAGTCGAGCGTTCCCTTCCTGCATTTCTTCGACGGTTTCCGCACCTCCCACGAAGTCCAGAAGATCGAGGTCATCGACTACGAAGACATCAAGAAAATCGTCAACCATGAGGCCATCGCGGAATTCCGCGGCCGCGCCATGAGCCCGGCCAACCCGACCATCCGTGGCACGGCCCAGAATCCCGACATCTATTATCAGGGCCGCGAGGCCGCCAACAGCTACTACGACCAGGTCCCCGCCATCGTGGTCGAGCAGATGAAAAAGGTCGCGTCCATCACCGGCCGCTCCTACAAGCCCTTTGACTATGTCGGCCATCCCCAGGCCGAGCGCGTCATCGTGGCCATGGGTTCGGGCTGTGAAGCCATCGAGGAAGTGGTCAGCCACCTCCTGGCCAAGGGCGAAAAGGTCGGCCTGGTCAAGGTGCGCTTGTACCGTCCCTTTATTTCCGAGTACTTTCTGCAGGTCCTGCCGGCCACGGCTTCGGTCATCACGGTCCTCGACCGCACCAAGGAGCCGGGCGCCAAGGGCGATCCGCTCTACAAGGACATCTGCACCGCCTACATGGAACGCGGCGAGATGCCCGAGATCATCGCCGGCCGTTACGGCCTGGGCTCCAAGGAATTCACCCCGGCCATGGTCAAGGCCGTGTTCGACAACATGATGGTCGCCCAGCCCAAGACCCATTTCAACGTGGGTATCGAGGACGACGTGACCCACACCTCCCTGGAGGTGCTGCCCTTTGCCGACACCACCCCGGCCGGCACGGTCCAGTGCAAGTTCTGGGGCCTTGGCTCGGATGGCACCGTGGGCGCGAACAAGGAAGCCATCAAGATCATCGGCGACAACACCGACATGTACGCCCAGGGGTATTTCGCCTACGATTCCAAGAAGTCCGGCGGCATCACCGTGTCCCACCTGCGCTTCGGCAAATCCCCCATCCAGTCCACCTATCTGGTCAACGCGGCCGACTACATCGCCTGCCACAAGGCCAGCTACGTGCATACCTACGACGTGCTGGACGGCATCAAGGATGGCGGCACCTTCGTGCTGAACTCCAGCTGGACCGCCGAGGACATGGAGAAGGAACTGCCCGCATCCATGCGCCGGACCATCGCCAAGAAGAATCTCAAGTTCTACACCATCGACGCGGTCAAGATCGCGGCGGAAGTGGGCCTTGGCAACCGCATCAACATGGTCATGCAGACCGCCTTCTTCAAGCTGGCCAACGTCATGCCTTTCGAGGAGGCCGTTGCCCTGCTCAAGAAGGCCATCAAGAAGGCCTACGGCAAGAAGGGCGACAAGATCGTCAACATGAACATCGGCGCCGTGGACCAGACCATCGAGAACCTGATCGAGATCAAGGTTCCTGCCGCCTGGGCCGACGCCGTATGTGACTGCGCCGAGGAAAAGGACGTCCCGGATTTCGTCAAAAATGTCATGCGGCCCATCCTGGCTCAGAAGGGCGACGCGCTGCCCGTGTCCGCTTTCGAGCCCGACGGACTCTTCCCCGTGGCCACCTCCCAGTTCGAGAAGCGCGGCGTGGCCATCAACGTGCCCGAATGGGTTCCGGCTCACTGCATCCAGTGCAACCAGTGCTCCTTTGTCTGTCCCCACGCGGCCATCCTGCCCGTCGTGCTGACCGACGAGGAGATGGCCGACGCTCCGGCTTCCTTCGTGACCATCGACGCCCTCGGCAAGGAGCTGAAGGGCATGAAGTTCCGCATCCAGGTCAACACCCTGGACTGCATGGGCTGCGGCAACTGCGCCGACATCTGTCCGGCCAAAACCCCGGCCCTGGTCATGAAGCCCCTGGAAACCCAGACCGCGGTGGAAGTGCCCAATCACGAGTTCTCCACCACCGTGCCGTTCAAGGACAATCTGCTGCGCCGCGACACGGTCAAGGGCAGTCAGCTGCAGAAGCCGCTGATGGAATTCTCCGGCGCCTGCGCCGGCTGCGGCGAAACTCCCTACGTGAAGGTGCTGACCCAGCTCTTCGGCGAGCGCATGATCATCGCCAACGCCACGGGTTGTTACTCCATCTGTGGCGATTCGGCACCCACCACTCCCTACACGCTCAATGCCGAAGGCCATGGCCCGACCTGGGGCAACTCCCTGTTCGAGGACGCGGCGGAATTCGGTTTTGGCATCCAGATGGCCTACGAGCAGCGTCGGAACAAGCTGGTCGACCAGATCACCAAGGCCCTGGCGGGCGAACTGCCCGATGATCTGGCCGAGGCCTTCAAGGGCTGGCTCGAGAATCGGGACAACGCCGAGAAGTCCAAGGAATTTGGCGACACTGCCCGCGACATCCTGGCCTTCATGAACCGCGACGCCCTGCTCGACGCCATCTTCGAAAGTGATGAACTCTTCACCAAGAACTCCTTCTGGATCTTCGGCGGTGACGGGTGGGCCTACGACATCGGCTATGGCGGACTGGACCACGTGCTGGCCTCGGGCAAGGACATCAACGTGCTGGTCATGGACACGGAAGTGTATTCCAACACCGGCGGCCAGTCCTCCAAGGCCACGCCGCTGGGCTCCATCGCCAAGTTCGCGGCCGCTGGCAAGCGCACCGGCAAGAAGGATCTCGGCCGCATGGTCATGAGCTACGGCTATGTCTACGTGTCCACGGTTTCCATGGGCTACGACAAGCAGCAGCTCCTGAAGGCCTTCCGCGAGGCCGAAGCCTACCCCGGACCGTCCCTGATCATCGCCTACGCGCCCTGCATCAACCAGGGCCTTCGCAAGGGCATGGGCAAGACCCAGCTCGAGTCCAAACTGGCCGTGCAGTCCGGATACTGGCCGCTGTATCGCTTCAACCCCCTGCTGGCCGACGAAGGGAAGAATCCCTTCATCCTGGATTCCAAGGCTCCCGACGGATCCATCCAGGAATTCCTGGCCAGCGAGAACCGTTACGCGTTGCTTGAGAAGATCGCTCCCGAGGATTCCAAGCACCTGCGGACCAAGATCGAGCAGGATTACCTGCAGCGTTTTGAAATGTATCAGTATCTCGCCAAGCAGGAGCCTGCCAGGGTCGACGGGTCGGCACCCGTCGCGGCCGGCGCCGAGGGCGAGGGCTGTACGCTTACGGCCACGGCTGAACATTCCGGGGCGAACAAGAAGGCCACGCCCTGTGATGACGGCCGGGCCGGATAACCGGTAACGTGTCGCCGGACCGGAGATCGTTCCGGTCCGGCGTCGTATTCATCATTTACCTGGAGGGTGATATGTCAATTCCTGTTTTGGCGATGGTGGCGCTGCTACCGATTCTTGTGGCTCTGGTTCTGATGGTCGGTATGCGCTGGCCTTCGACGAAAGCCATGCCCTTGGCGTGGCTCGTCTGCGTGCTCGGCGCTATCGGTGTCTGGAACCTGCCCGTCAGTTACATCGCAGCGCTTTCTGTCAAGGGTGTCATTGACGCCGTTGGAGTGCTGATCATCGTCTTTGGTGCCATCATCATCCTGTACACACTGAAGTATTCTGGGGGCATGGAAACCATCCAGTACGGAATGCAGAACATCAGCCGCGACAAGCGCATCCAGGCCATCATCATCGGCTACATGTTCGCGGCTTTCATCGAAGGCGCCGCCGGTTTCGGCACTCCTGCCGCCCTGGCCGCTCCGTTGCTGCTGTCCCTCGGGTATCCGCCCTTGGCCGCCGCGGTCATCTGTCTGGTATTCAACTCCTTCTGCGTGTCCTTCGGCGCGGTAGGCACACCCATCCTGATTGGCCTGACCCCTCTCAAGCAGCTGGTCACCGACGCCGCGGCCTCTGGTGTGACAAATTTGAACTTCACCGATTTCAATTCCTTCGCCAAGGTCATCGGCGAGCTGGTCACCCTGATGCACGGCCCCATGGCCATCATTCTGCCCATTTTCATGCTCGGCTTCCTGACCCGCTTCTACGGCAAGAACAAGTCCTGGTCCGAAGGCCTCGCCGCCTGGAAGTTCTGCGTCTTCGCCGCCGTGGCCTTCCTGGTTCCCTACGTCGGCTTCGCCTGGCTGGTCGGCCCGGAATTCCCGTCCCTGATCGGCGGTCTGGTCGGCCTGGGCATCATCGTGGCCGGAGCCAAGGCCGGTTTCTGCGTGCCCAAGGATACGTGGGACTTCGGCCCCCAGTCCACCTGGGACGCTGAATGGACGGGCTCCATCGCCACGTCCACCAATACCGAGTTCAAGCCCCACATGAGCCAGTTCAAGGCTTGGTTGCCCTACATCCTGATCGGCGCCATCCTGGTCGTGACCCGCGTCCCGGCCCTGGGCCTGAAAGCCATCCTGACCGGCGTGGTCATCCCCTTCGAAAACATCCTGGGCTTCGCCAGCGTCAAGACTTCTCTGCAGTACCTGTATCTGCCCGGCACCATCCCCTTCATGCTGGTAGCCATCCTGACCATCGCCATTCACGGCATGAAGGGTGAGGCCGTCAAGAAAGCCTGGACCGAATCCTTCGTCAAGATGAAGGCCCCGACCATCGCGCTCTTTGCCGCCGTGGCCCTGGTTTCCGTCTTCCGCGGCTCCGGCATCGCCGACGTGGCCCTGAACCCGAACAACTACCCGTCCATGCCCCTGGCCATGGCCAAGGCCGTGGCAACCCTGGCCGGCAACGCATGGCCCATGCTGGCCTCCTACGTTGGCGGCCTCGGCGCCTTCATCACCGGCTCCAACACGGTCTCCGACCTGCTGTTCTCCGAGTTCCAGTGGGGCGTGGCGCAGCAGCTCGCGCTGCCCCGCCAGATCATCGTGGCCGCCCAGGTCGCCGGCGGCGCCATGGGCAACATGGTCTGCATCCACAACATCGTGGCCGTCTGCGCCGTGACCGGTTTGGTCGGGCGCGAAGGCATGATCCTGAAGCGCACCTTCTGGCCCTTTGTCCTTTACGGCATCGTCGTGGGCATCATCGCTTCCCTGATGAGCTTCGTCTTCCTGCCTCATCTGTTCTAGTCTCATACCCTTCCCGCCCGGTGATCCCGGGCGGGAGGGCTTGTTGGCGGCCGTCATGGCCGCGATTCATTCGTATTCCATTCCAAGGAGAAGATCATGACGTCCTCGAGCCTGCTCAACGAGTTCAAAAAACTACTGGGCGAGACCAATGTTCTCGATGGCGAGTCCGACCGCCACGCCTATTCCTATGACGCGGCCGTGCTTGACGCGGTCATCCCGGAGTTGGTGCTGCGGCCCACCAACAGCGAGCAGCTTGGCAAGACCGTGGCCCTGTGCAACGAGAGCCATCTGCCCATGACGGTTCGCGGCGCCGGCACCAACCTGAGCGGCGGAACCATCCCGACCAAGGAGCACGGCGTGGTCATTTTGACCAACGGACTCAACAAAATTTTGGAAATCAACGAACAGGATCTCTATGCCGTGGTCCAGCCCGGCGCGGTCACGGCCAAGTTCGCGGCCGAAGTGGCCAAGCGCGGCCTCTTCTACCCCCCGGATCCGGGCTCCCAGGCCGTGTCCACCCTGGGCGGCAACGTGGCCGAGAACGCAGGAGGCCTGCGCGGCCTCAAGTACGGCGTGACCAAGGACTACGTCATGGGCGTCAATTTCTGGAACGCCGAAGGTGAGTACGTCAAATCCGGCGGCAAGACCGTCAAGTGCGTCACGGGCCTGAACATTGCCCAGCTCATGGTCGGTTCCGAAGGAACCCTCGGCGTCTTTGACGAGATCATCCTGAAGCTCGTTCCGCCGCCGGTGGCCTCCAAGGCCATGCTGGCCGAGTTCGACGACATCAACAAGGCCTCCGAGACCGTGGCAGCCATCATCGCCAACAAGATCGTGCCCTGTACCCTGGAACTCTTGGACAACGCGACCATCAACTACGTGGACGACTTCACCAAGGCGGGTCTGCCGCGTGACGCCGCGGCCATCCTGCTCATCGAGGTCGATGGCGGTCATATCTCCCTGGTGGAGGACGACGCCGAGAAGGTCCTTGAAATCTGCAAGAAGAACGGTGCCCGCCGCGTGCAGCTGGCCAAGGACGCCGCCGAGAAGAACAAGCTGTGGGAAGCCCGTCGCAACGCCTTGCCGGCCCTGGCCCGGGCCCGCCCGACCACGGTCCTTGAAGACGCCACCGTCCCGCGCAGCCAGATTCCGGCCATGATCAAGGCCATCAACGACATCGGCGTCAAGTACAAGCTGCAGATCGGCACCTTTGGCCATGCCGGCGACGGCAACCTGCATCCGACCATTTTAACGGACAAGCGCGACAAGGAAGAGTTCCATCGCGTGGAACTGGCCGTGGACGAGATCTTCGACGTGGCCCTGTCCCTGGGCGGCACCCTGTCCGGCGAGCACGGCATCGGCCTGGCCAAGTCCAAGTGGCTGGAAAAGGAAACGACCAAGGCGACCATCATCTATTCGCGGCGGCTCAAGAAAGCGGTCGATCCCAACTATCTGCTCAATCCCGGCAAGATCATCGGAGGCTAGTCATGACCGCAGACGTACATCAACTGGCCAAAACGCTGCATGAACTCGACGACCAGATGGTCGCGTGCATGAAGTGCGGCATGTGCCAGGCCGTATGCCCGGTGTTTGCCGAGACCATGAGCGAAGGCGACGTGGCCCGGGGCAAGATCGCCCTCCTGGAGAATCTCTCCCACGAGATGATCAAGGATCCGGCCGGAGTGCAGAACAAGCTGAACATGTGCCTGTTGTGCGGCTCCTGCGCCGCCAACTGTCCCAGCGGCGTGAAGGTCCTGGACATATTCCTCAAGGCCCGGGTCATCGTCAACACGTACATGGGGCTCTCGGCCACCAAGAAGGCCATCTTCCAGGGCCTTCTGACCAAGCCGGCCCTGTTCAACACCGTTCTCGACGTGGCCTCCAAATTCCAGGGCGTGTTCACCAAGACGGCCAACGACGTCATCGGTTCGTCCTGTTCGCGCATCAACGCGCCGGTCATCGGCGAGCGCCACTTCATGCCCCTGGCCAAAAAGTCCCTGCGCAAGCTGGAACCGGCCATGAACACCCGGCCCGGCAAGGGCGGATACCGCGTGGCCTTCTTCCCCGGATGCGTGGTGGACAAGGTCTATCCGCGAGTCGGCCAGGCCGTGCTCAAGGCTCTCAAACACCACGAAATCGGGGTGTACATGCCTTCGGGCCAGGCCTGCTGCGGCATACCCGCCCTGGCCTCGGGCGACAAGGAGAGCTTCGACAAGCTCGTGGCGTGCAATCTGGCGCTCTTCGAGAAGGAGCATTTCGACTACCTGCTCACGCCCTGCGCCACCTGCACGGCGACCATGCACGAGATTTGGCCCCTCATGTCCGGGGACAAGTCCCAGAGCATGCAGGACCGCATCGCGGCCCTGTCCGCCAAGGTCATGGACGTGACCCAGTTCATGGTCGACGTGGTCAAGGCCGCTCTGCCCGTCGCGGGCAGCGGGACCAGGGTCACCTATCACGACCCCTGTCACCTGAAGAAATCCATGAAGGTTTTCGAGCAGCCCCGGGCGCTCCTGAAGACCAACGCGCGGGTCGAGTTCGTGGAAATGGCCGACGCCGACCGCTGCTGCGGCTGCGGCGGCAGCTTCAACCTGCAGCACTACGGCCTGTCCAAGGAAATCGGCACACAGAAGCGAGGCAACATCGTTTCCTCGAAGGCCGAGGTCGTGGCCACGGCCTGCCCGGCGTGCATGCTGCAGATTTCCGACATGCTGTCCCAGCACAAGGATCAGATCGCGGTCAAACACGTTATGGAAATCTACGCGGAAACATTATAGGATCAGTGCGTCGGCGGACGGACGTCATCTTTCGCCGACGCCTTTTTCGCGAATCAAGCATGCACATGCATGTGGCAGGAAAAAGAAGAGGGCGCTGTTCTCTTTTTTTATCGCCTGAATAACTTGTTCAACCAACCAATCTCGTGAACCGTCCGTGACCCGTCACGGAGCATGTCCGCGCAAGGCGGCATTGAAGGGAAGGCACCATGGCCAGCAATTTGTACATCACGGCGACGGAATCCCGCAGCGGAAAGTCGGCCATTGTCCTGGGCGTCATGCAGATGCTCCTGCGGGACATACGCCGGGTCGGATTTTTCCGGCCGATCATCAACGACGAATCGGAACGCAAGGATCACGATATCGACTTGGTTCTCTCGCAGTTCTATCTGGGCCTGCAGTACCACGAGACCTACGCCCTGACCATGCGCCAGGCCAAGGAGCTGGTCAACGCCGGCCAGCACTCCATCCTGATCGAAAAAATCATCAACAAGTATAAGGAGCTGGAGTCCAAGTGCGATTTCGTGCTGCTGGAAGGCACGGATTTCGAGGGCACCAGCCCGGCTTTTGAGTTCGACATCAATGCCGACATCGCGGCCAATTTGGGCAGCCCCATCCTGGTCATTTCCAACGCCTGCCAGAAGACCGAGCACGAGATCATCAGCTCCACCAAGCTGGCCGTGGAATCCTTTGCCGACAAGGCCGTGGACATCCTGGGCGTGGTCATCAACCGCGCCGACGTGCCGGACCGCGAGGCCCTGCGCATCGCCCTGCGCAAGACCCTGAACAAGACCGAGCTGCTGCTCTACATCATCCCCGAGGTGGCCATCCTGGGCAAACCCACCGTGGCCGACGTCATGAAGTGGGTCGGGGCCGAGGTGCTCTACGGCAAGGACAATCTGGGCGGCCAGGTCGACGACATCGTGGTCGCGGCCATGCAGATCGAAAACTTTCTGAACTACATCGAGCGCGGCAGCCTGGTGGTCACCCCCGGCGATCGATCGGACATCATTGTCAGCAGCCTGGCCTCCCGGCAGTCCTCGTCCTATCCGGACATCGCCGGGATTCTCTTGACCGGCGGCATCACCCCGGGCAAGAGCGTGGCCCGGCTCATCGACGGTTGGACCGGCGTGCCCGTGCCCGTGCTTCTGGGCAAGGAGGCGACTTTCCAGACCGCCCGGCGCCTCTACAACATGTACGGCAAGATCGAGCCCGGAGACCAGAAGAAGATCGCCTCGGCCCTGGGCGTGTTCGAGGAGAACGTGGCCACGGACGAGCTCAGGTTGCGCCTCAATACCCGCAAATCGACCAAGGTCACGCCGCAGATGTTCGAGTACGGGCTCATCGAGAAGGCCAAGAAGCACAAACAGCACATAGTCCTGCCCGAGGGCGTCGACGAGCGCATCCTGCGCGCGGCAGACATCCTTTTGCGCCGGGGCGTGGTGGACCTGACCGTCCTGGGCGATCCCAAATCCATCGCCTCCATGACCTCCCAGATGGGGCTGAGCCTGACCGGCGTGAACATCATCGACCCGGCCGCCTCGGCGGAATACAACGACTACGTCTCCACCTTCATGGAACTGCGCAAGAAGAAGGGCGTGTCCAAGGAAGTGGCCTGCGACTGCATGCTCGACCCGACCTATTACGGGACCATGATGGTCTTCAAGGGTCAGGCCGACGGCATGGTTTCGGGCGCCATCAACACCACGGCCCACACCATCCGTCCGGCGTTCCAGATCATCAAGACCAAGCCCGGCGCGTCCATCGTCTCCAGCGTCTTTCTGATGTGCCTGAAGGACCGCGTGCTGGTCTTCGGCGATTGCGCCGTGAACCCCAACCCCACCGCGCAGCAACTGGCCGAAATCGCCATCAGCTCCGCCGAGACGGCCCGCATCTTTGGAGTGGATCCGCGCGTGGCCATGCTGTCCTACTCCACGGGTGATTCCGGGGCGGGCGGGGACGTGGACGTGGTCATCGAGGCCACCCGCATTGCCCGTGAGATGGCTCCGAGTCTGCTTCTGGAAGGCCCCCTGCAGTACGACGCGGCCATCGACCCCGACGTGGGCGCCAAGAAGCTGCCCGGCAGCCAGGTCGCAGGGCGAGCCACGGTCTTCATTTTCCCGGACCTGAACACCGGCAACAACACGTACAAGGCCGTGCAGCGCGCCGCCAACGCCGTGGCCATCGGCCCGGTCCTGCAGGGCCTGAACAAGCCCGTCAACGACCTGAGCCGCGGCTGCACCGTTCCCGACATCGTCAACACGGTGGCCATCACGGCCATCCAGGCCCAGGCCGAAAAGGGCCTGATCTAGAGAGAGCAGCATGAACATCTTTGTCATCAATTCCGGGAGTTCCTCCCTCAAATACCAGCTTCTGGACATGCAGGACGGAGCCGTCATGGCCACGGGCATGGTCGAGCGCATCGGCGACGAGATCGGCAAAATCAGCCAGAAATCCTGGCCCGGCACCGACCGGCAGGGAGACGTGGAGCGCGAGATGCCTTTTCCCGATCACCGCGCGGCCATGCACGCCGTGGTCGATCTGGTCACCGGCGCCGGGGTCATCGCCTCGGCCGCCGAGATCCGCGCCATCGGCCACCGCGTGGTCCAGGGCGGCGAAACCCTGTTCAAGAGCACTCTCATCGACGACGAGGTCGTCGCCCGCATTCGCGCCAACTGTCCCCTGTCTCCTTTGCACAATCCGGCCAACCTGGTCGGCATCGAGGTGGCCCGGGAACTGTTCGCCGGAGTTCCGCAGGTCGCGGTCTTCGACACGGAATTCCACCAGACCATGCCGGCGGAAGCCTTCATGTACGCCATCCCGCATGAGCTGTACGAGGAATTGAAGATCCGGCGCTACGGTTTTCATGGCACTTCGCACCGTTACGTCTCCCAGCAGGCCGCGAAAATGCTGGGCAAGGCCGAGGACGCGGTCAACCTGGTCACCCTGCACCTGGGCAACGGGTGCAGCATGGCGGCCGTGCGCGCCGGTAAATGCATCGACACGTCCATGGGCATGACGCCCCTGGCCGGACTGATGATGGGCACCCGCAGCGGTGACATCGATCCGGCCATCATTCCCTTCCTGATGAAGGAGAAGGGGCTGGACATGGATGAGATCGACGGCATTCTGAACAAGAAAAGCGGATTGAAGGGTATCTGCGGCCTGAACGACATGCGCGACATCCACGCGGCGGCCGCGAACGGTGACGCCCGCGCCGCCCTGGCCCTGGACATGTTCGTCTACCGCATCAAGAAATACATCGGCGCCTACTACGCCGTGACCGGCCCCCTGGACGCCCTGGTCTTTACCGCCGGCATCGGCGAGAACGACGACACGGTCCGGGCCAGGGTCTGCGCCAACCTCGAACACCTGGGCATCAGCATTGATCCAAAGCTGAACGCCGGTCGCAAGAAGTCGGCCACGGCGGTGCAGTCCGAAGGCAGCCGGGTGGCCATCCTGGTCATTCCCACCAACGAGGAACTGGCCATCGCCCAGGCCACCCAGGCCGTTTTGTCCTGATTTTTGCCTCCCTCCCCTCCTTGCGCCCCTCCGGAAATCGGTTTTCCGGAGGGGCTTTTTTTGGACAACGCTCCGGGCAACAGTGCCGGACACGTGCCTTGTCCGAGGGGGAACCAGTTGTTATTGTCGCCGCGATATGCAACCAATCCGTGGTCATCATATGTGTGTCACGGCAACTTCAGGGGGAGCGATGAAGAAGGTTCTTGTTTGTCTCGCGCTGACGGCGGTTTTCTATGTGGGGGCCACGTACGTTCTCGGCGCCCAGGTCCGGGACAGATATTTCGCGTCGCTGCAGGAAGTCGGGGACACGGGTCTGGTGAACGCGACCAACGTGAGCTACGAGCGGGGCGTTTTCAGTTCCCGAGCCCGGACCCAGGTTCGGGTCGGTGTGCCGCAGGCTGGCGGCGAGACAGCGGAGAAGTGGGATTTCGTGGTCACCCACGTTTTCCGGCATGGCCCCGTGACCATGGCTCCGCAGCAGGGAATCCTTTCCGCGCGTCCGGGTTTGGCCCTGGCCAGCAGCACCATCGAATCCGGTCCCGAAGGAGAGAATGCGTTGCTGACGCAGTTCCCGGAGCTTGCCGAAACGACCTCGACCATTCGCGTTCATTTCGACGGGTCCGTGGCCGGGGATTTCCTGGTCCCGGCCTTGGACCGCAAGGTCGGAGCCGAGAGCCTGGGCTGGGCCGGACTGCAGGGCTCGGTGGACTTCGATCCGGCCCTGCGCCATCTACGCGCGCGGCTGATCATGCCCGGCCTGAACGTGCGGGTCGAGGATGAGACCTTGTCCGTTCAGAACATGACCTGCGACATGGATATGTCCGAAACCCTGCCTCTGCTCTATGTCGGAGAGGTCTCGGTGGACATCGCGTCCATCACGGCGGAGAAGCCTGGCGAGCAGGCGGCGGGCCTGGAGAGTTTGCGTCTGGTCTCGGACAGTCGCATCGAAGGCGCCCTTGTTCATTCGAACCAGACCCTTGATATTGCGCGTATCCTTGCCGCAGGGCAGACGCACGGTCCTTTGCGCTGCGAACTGGAAACCCGTAATCTCAACGCCCGGTCCCTGAGCGATTTCCAGGTCCGGATTCGTGAACTGTACCGCGCGGAACGCGACCCTGACCGCATGGCTGAGCGCATGGGCAATCTGTACGGTCGCCTGCTGCGGGACCTGCTGACCGGAAACCCAGAATTCCGCATCCCGCGACTGCATCTGGCCACGGCCATGGGCAACGCGACAGGCTCCATGTCCGTGCGCCTGGATGCCCCGGGAGAGTCGGCCCTGGGCAATCCCCTGCTGCTGCTCGAACATTTGGACGCCACTGCCGAAGCCTCTGTGCACGAGGCCCTCGTGCAGGCCCTCATGCGCGGGCAGGGCGCGGAGGAACGTCCGGAAATTCCTGCGACGGGCTTGGGCGGCCAGGATCTGGAAGCGCTTCTGCAGCAGCAGCGCACCGATCAGATCAATGCCCTGATTTCCCGCAATCTCCTGATCCGTGACGGGGACACGCTGCGTGCCCGGGCCGAGTTCAACCAGGGACGGCTCACGGTCAATGGACTGGAATTGTCCCTTTTCTGACCGGAAATCCCGTGAATCACGATTCGGGCCAGCGCGTGATCTCGGTGACGTGGAGGGGCTGCAATGATCACTGACGATACAAGGGCGCAATCCTCTGAATCCGCGGACGCTCATATGCGGCAGGCGCTGCGCGAGAAGCAGCTGCGCTTTCTGGTCGCGAATCTGCGAATTTCCGTATTCGCGGGCACGTTCAACGCGACCGTGTTCCTTGCCGTGCTGTATGATTTTCTGCCGTCCTTTGAACTCGTTTGGTGGTATGGAATTCTGCTGTCGATTTCCGCGTTGCGCATGATCAGCCTTGCTCTGTTCCGACGGGCTTTTCATCGGTTTTCCCTGCGGCAATGGAGCTGGATTTTTGTGGCCGGCGCCTGCGCCTCGGGCGTGGTCTGGGGCTCGAGCGCGTGGGTGTTCTTTGCGCAGCTCACGCCCGAGGCGCAGGCCTTTTATATCCTGCTCATGGGAGGCAACCTGACCGGGGCGGCCATATATTTGTCGCAATACTTTCCATGCTTTGTCGCATTTGCCATTCCCCATATCCTGCCAATCCACGCGGTTTTGCTCGGCATGTCGGCGAACAGTTTTTATCTGAGCATCGCCGCGATGCTGTTCATTTACACCATGATGATGTTCATCATGGCGGAGAGGACCAAAAACCAGTTCGAAACCCTGACGATGCTGCAGCTGCGCAACGTGGCCCTGGTCGAAAAGCTCAATGAAAGCGAGTATCTTTTCAGGACATTGACGGAGCATTCCACGTCCGGTGTCGCCCTGGTCCGGGACGAACGCTTTTTGTATGTGAATCCGGCCATTGAGGACATCACGGGCTATGCAAGGCAGGATCTCCTGCACGCGAGGTTTTGGGAGCTGATCGATCCCGAGCATCGGGACATGATTCGCGCCAAGGGCGCATCGAGGATCAATGGTGATATTGCCGCATCGACCCTGGAGAGGTCGGAATTCAAGATTCGACGCAAGGACGGCGCCACTCGTTGGCTTGAATACACTCCCTCTGTGGTTGATTTTCAGGGCAGCAAGGCCATTCTGGGAGTTTGTTCGGACATCACGGACAGGATTCTGGCCCAGCAGGCCATGCAGGAAAGCCAGGAGCGGTACCGGGTATTGTTCGAAACCGCCAACGACGCCATGTATACGGTCGGCTTGGACGAGAGTGGCCGGCTCGGCCGATTTCTCGACGCCAACACCCTCGGGTGCGTCTGTCTTGGTTATGAACGGCACGAGCTCCTCGGACTGAGCCTCGCGGACATCACGTATCTGTATGAACTCAAGTACGCGGCCACTCTGCGCGAACGGTTGCGCCGCGAAGGCCACGCCGTGTACGAAGCCAGCCACATCGCGCGGGACAAGAGTTTGCTTCCGGTGGAAGTCAGCGCCAAAATTTTCAGCCATCAGGGGAAGCAGGCGGTCCTGTGCATCGCGCGCGACATCAGCGAGCGCAAGGAAGCCCAGGTCAAGCTGGAGGCGGCCAAGAAACAGGCCGACGAGGCCAATCAGGCCAAAAGCGAATTCCTGGCCAACATGAGTCATGAAATCCGCACTCCGCTGAACGGACTGCTCGGCATGCTGGAGCTGGTCCGCATGGGCGACCTGGATGCGGAGCGCAGCCGGTACCTGGACGTGGCGACGAATTCGGGCGCGAATCTGTTGACCATCATCAACGACATCCTGGACCTTTCCAAGATCGAAGCCGGAAAGTTCGAACTCCTGCCCGAAGTGTTTGATGCCCATGCCCTGGTCCTGGGCGTGGGCGAGACATTCCGCTTCTCCGCCCAGAGCAGGGGAGTGGAACTTTCGGTGCACATTGGCGAGGACATGCCCAGGTTCATCACGGCGGATCAGGTCCGCCTGCGGCAAGTTCTCTACAACCTTATCGGCAATGCCGTGAAGTTCACCCCTCAGGGTGAAATCGAGCTCGGACTGGCCTTGCTCTCCCGGGATGGCCAGAGCGGCGAGATCGAGATCCAGGTTCGCGATACGGGCATAGGGATCGCCAAGAGCCAGCAGGCAGGTCTTTTCGAACCATTCGTGCAAGCGTCCTCGGCCTCCAAGGTCCGGGGCTCGGGCACGGGGCTGGGACTGTCCATCGTCAAGCGTATCGTCGGGTTCATGCGCGGCAGCGTCCGCCTCGAAAGCGAACCGGGGCAGGGCACGCGTGTTTTCGTGCGCGTCATGGTCGAGTTTCCCGAGCAGGTTTCCGAGGTGGTTCTGGAGAGCGCCCGGGGAGGAGCGTTTTGTCCGGTGGCAAAGAACAATTTGCGGATACTCGTGGCCGAGGACAATAACGTCAATCAACTCATGCTCGTGAAATTGCTCGAAAAGCTGGGGCACGAAGCGGTGTGCGCCCTGGATGGGGAAGAGACCCTCGAACGCTTGCGCGAAGGAGTGTTTGATTGCGTGCTCATGGACATCCAGATGCCAGGACTGGACGGCACGGACGTGACTCGCCTGATCCGCAATCGCGCCTTGCCGGAGATCGACCCGAACATCCCCATCATTGCCCTGACCGCCTACGCCCTGTCCGGCGACCGGGAGAAATTCCTGGCCCAGGGCATGAACGATTACCTGTCCAAACCAGTCTCCATGGCCGAGCTGTCCGCCGCCCTGTGCCGGATCGTTCCGCGCGGGGACGCATAATGGGAGAATCCATGTTCCGATTCGTGCACGCGGCGGACATACATCTCGACAGTCCCCTAAAGGGGCTCGAATCCTATCCCGACGCCCCGGTGGAACAGATCCGCGGGGCGGCCCGGCGGGCTTTCGACAACCTGGTCAACCTGGCCATGGAGGAGGGCGCGGCCTTCGTCCTTTTGGCCGGCGATCTCTTCGACGGGGACTGGAAGGACTACAACACGGGCCTGTATTTCATCCATCGCATGGGCCGTCTGCGCGAGGCGGGCATTCCCGTGTTCATGGTTTCCGGCAACCATGACGCGGCGGGTCAGATCACCCGCGCCCTGGCCCTGCCCGACAACGTGACCCTGTTTTCGTCCAGGCGCCCGGAAACGCGCATTCTGGACAGTCTTGGCGTGGCCATCCACGGCCAGAGCTTCGCCACCCGCGGCGTGAACGATGATTTGAGCCGGAACTATCCCCTGCCGGTGCCAGGACTGTGCAACATCGGCCTGTTGCACACCAGCCTGACCGGCCGTCCCGGGCACGAACCCTACGCGCCCTGCACCCTGGAGGGCCTCAGGAGCAAGGGCTACGACTACTGGGCCCTGGGCCATGTGCATCAGCGCGAAATCGTGGCCCGGGAGCCGTGGGTCGTTTTTTCCGGGAATATCCAGGGCCGGCATGTGCGCGAAACAGGCCCGAAAAGCTGCACCCTGGTCACGGTCGATGGGGGCCGGGTGCGGGATGTCGAAGCCCGCGAGATCGACGTGCTGCGTTTCGGCGTCTGCCGGGTGGATGCAAGCGGCTGCGAGCGCCTGGACGCCGTGCGCGACAAGGCGCGGGAAGCCTTTGAAGAAGAGCGCCGCATGGCTGACGGGAGGCCCCTGGCCGTGCGGCTGATCCTGACTGGGCGGACTCCGCTGCATGGACGGCTGCACCGCGACGGGGAGCATCTGCGCGAGGAACTGCGGGCCTTGGCCGCGGACCTGGGCGATGTGTGGCTGGAGAAACTGGAGGTCGCCACCAGCGCCGAGACAGAAGTTCTGCCCCAAGCCGACTCGCCCCTGGGGGGACTCGCGCGGACCATGACGGAGTTCAGCCTGGATGGATCCCTTTTGGATTTTGCCCCGGAATTTGAAAATTTGCGTTCCCGGCTGCCGGCCGAACTGTTGGCCGCCGGCGACCCGTTCTGTCCGGACCAGGACGGCATGGCCGCCCTGCGCGACGAGGTCCGGGAGTTGCTCATGGCCCGGCTTCAGGAGGGCGTTCATGAGGATTAAGCGTCTGGAATTCAGGGCCTTTGGCCCGTTCACCGACCGGGTCCTGGACTTTGCCTCCGTTCTGCCCGGTCTGCACGTTGTCCACGGTCCCAACGAGGCCGGCAAATCGAGCGCCATGCGCGGGCTGAACGCTCTGCTCTTTGGCTTCCCGCCCCGGACGAGCGACAATTTCCTGCATCCCTACGAGCAACTTCTGGTGGGGGGCTGCCTGCAGCAGGCCGACGGGGAGGAGCTGTGCTTCCTGCGCCGCAAGAAAGCCAAGAACGACCTGTTCGACATGGCGGACAATCCGCTCCCGGCCGAAGTCTTGAAACCGTTTCTGCACGGCCTTGGGCAGGACACGTTCACCAGCATGCACGGCATCGACCATGAAACCCTGGTCCAGGGCGGCCAGGGCATCCTCGACCAGAAAGGGGAGGTGGGCCAGGCTCTCTTCGCTGCCGGGGCTGGTTTCGCCTCTCTCAAATCCATCCTGAAAGGGCTGGAGGACGAGGCCGACGAGCTGTTCAAGCCCCGGGCCACGACCAGGGCCATGGCCCAGGCCCTGGTCCGCTACAGGGAATTGCAGGGTCAGTTGCGCCTCGCCAGCCTGAATGGCCAGGAATGGCAGAAGCATCGCCATTCCCTGATCCAGGCTGAAGGGGAGTTGGCCACCCTGCAGAAACGCCGTCTGGATCTTGACCGCGAAATCCGCCGTCTGGAACGGCTGCGTCGGGCCTTGCCCTATCTCGGTGAGCGTCACCTGTTCCTGGAAAAACTTCAGGCGATGGGTGATGTTTTTCCGTTGCCCGCCGAATTCGGGTCCAGGCGGCGGGAGTTGGAGGACAGGCGCCGCACTGTGCGCGTTCGTCTGGACGGTGCCGAGGCCAGGCTTGCCGCGCTGCGGGAAAGGCAGGCGGTGGTCAGCTTCAATCGCGGCGTGCTGGACCACTCGGAGGACATCGAGAACCTGCATCAGCGGCTGGGAGCCTACCGCAAGGGACTCGAGGACCGTCCGGGGCTGGAAGGCCTGCGCAAGGGCTTCAAAATCGACGCGGCGCATCTGCTGCGCCGTGTCCGGTCCGACCTGGACGTGGAGCAGGCCGAGAGTTTGCGGCCGGGGTTGGGCAAGCGCAGGACGGTTCAGACTCTTGCCCAGCGGCATGAGGCCGTGGTGCAGGCCGTGCGGCAGGCCGAAACCCGTTTGCGCGAGCTGCGCCGGGAACGCGAAGTCAGGGCCGCGGAGCTGGCCGGCCTGGGTCCGGGCGTGGATGTATCGTCCCTGGCCCAGGCTCTGAATGTGGTGCGCAAGGCAGGGGATCTGGACGAGGAGTTGCGTGTCCGCGGCCTGGATGGGGAACGGATTCGCCAGGCCTGCCAGGCCGCGCTGCAACGTCTGGGGCTGTGGAGCGGCTCTTTGGGAGACATGGCCGTCCTGCCAGTGCCGTTGTCCGAGACCGTGAACGAATTCGAGGCGGCCTTGCAGCGGATCGACGAGGATCTCCGCCGTCATGGCCTGGAAGAGGAGCGCGTTGTTCAGGGGCTGGAGATTCTGCGACGTGACATGGCCGCCATCGAGCACGCCGCCGAGGTGCCTTCCGAGGCCGAACTGGCGAGCTGCCGCGGGCGGCGCGAGGAGGGCTGGGGTCTGTTGCGCAGGGGCTGGATGAACGGTGAGGATGTCGAAGCCCAGAGCCGTGACTACGACCCGCACCATCCCCTGCCCGACGCCTACGAACAGTGGGTGCTCCTGGCCGACCAGACCGCCGATCGCATGTACCGGGAGGCGGACCGGGTCCAGAAGCACGCCCAGCTCCTGGCCGGCATTGAATCCGCCCAGGCCGCCCTGGCCGAGACCCGGGCCCGGATCGACGCAGCGCGCGTCGAGCGGACGGATCTTGCGGGACGGTGGGGAAAACAGTGGGCCGCAAGCGGAATCGATCCCCGTGGCCCGCGTGAAATGCGGGCTTGGCTTGCGAATTTCGAGACGTTGCGCCTGCAGGTCGAGGATCTGGACCGGAACCGTTCCGAGCTGGACAACAAGGCGGCCCGGCGGGACGAACTGCGCGCGCTTTTGCTGCGGGAACTGGAAGCCGTTGGTGAACAGCCGCGGCCCGGAGATGGACTTGGCCCGGCGCTGCGGCAGGCCGAGGCCGTGGCGGAAAACCTGCGCGAGGACGCGGTCCGGCGGGAGGCCCTGGCCAGGTCCATCAGAGATCTCGAAGAGGCCGTGGGCAAGGCCGAAGATGTGCTGGAAACCGCACGCCAGGATCTGACCGCGTGGCAAAAAGCCTGGACAGAAGCCATGCTTTTTCTGGGGCTGCCGGCCAGCGCTTCTCCGGAGGAGGCCGCCGACTACGTGGATACGGTGCAGGAATGCCTGGCCAAGCTCGACGAAGAGGATGTGCTGCTGAAACGCATCGCGGGAATCGATCGCGACGCGCGTGCCTTCGAGAGCGGGGTGCGAATCCTGTCGGAGCTCGTGGTCCCTGACGATTTGGTCCCCGCAGAGATGGCATCCGGCGAGCCGGTATTCGACGCGGCCCTGGCCGTCGGTCGCCTGAAGGCCCTGCTGTCCCAGGCCGTGCGGGGACAGACCGTGGCGGCGCGGCTGGAGGAAGACGTGGCCGAGGCGGTGCGGGAGATCCGGGTGCTTGGCGAGGATCTGGCCGTGGTGGAGGACGGGTTGGCCGCCCTGCGTCTGGAAGTTCGTTGCGTCGACGACGAGGGCATGGTCGAGGCCGAGCGCCGTTTCGTGGCCTGGTCGGAACTGCGCCGGGGCCTGGACGAGGTCGAAGCGAATCTGGCCCGCATGGCCGAGGGCGGAACGCTGGAGGATCTGGAAGCCATGGCCCGGGAAGGGGACGCGGACGCCCTGCCCGGGCAGATCGCGGCTCGGCGCGCGGAGCTCGAAGACGTGGTCGATCCCCGGATCCGGGAGCTGGCCGAGGGCATCGGGCGGGAAAAGAACGAGCTGGCGCGCATGGACGGCGGTGACGCCGCGGCGCGCATCGCCGAGGAGATGCAGGAGGTGTTGGCCGGGATCTCGCGCATGACCGGCCGCTACATCCGTCTCAAGGTCGCCTCGGGCGTGCTGCACGGCGAGATCGAACGCTACCGCGCCGCCCATCAGGATCCGCTGCTGTCCCTGGCTTCGGATCTGTTCCGGGACTTGACCCTTGGCTCCTTCGGCGGTCTGCGCGCGGACATGGACGAAGGGGACAGGCCTGTCCTACTGGGGCTGCGGCCCGGCGGCGAGCGGGTCCGGGTGGACGGCATGAGTTCCGGCACCAGGGATCAGCTCTACCTCTCCCTGCGTCTGGCAAGCCTGGCCTGGCGGGCGCGGAGCATGGAGCCCATGCCGTTTATCGTCGACGATATCCTCATCAATTTCGACGAGATGCGAAGCGCGGCGACATTGCGGGTCCTGGCCGGCATGGCCGAGGGCACCCAGATCATCCTCTTCACCCATCAGGCCCATATCGCGGACCTGGCCCGGTCCATGGGACAGACGGACCGGATCTTCGTGCACGGTCTGTGACGGTGGCCTGCTCCGAGAATGGGAAATGAATGGCATGGATCCCCGCCTGCGCGGGGATGACGTCAACGCTGATAAACCATTTCAGCCATGAAGCGTAGTATTCTCATTTTTTCCAATGCAATTCTACGATAGAGCGCCGCGGCCTTGTTTCTAGGTCATCCCCGCCTGCGCGGGGATCCATGCCTTTTTTCAGCTGCCTGCCCGCACCCGCATGCCGTCCGTCAGGGTGGCCGGCGGGTGCAGGATGACCGTCTCGCCCTGGGCCAGGCCAGCGCGGACTTCGGCGGCCAGGCCGTTCTCATGGCCGACCTCGATGGTGCGCTGCACCGCCCTGCCGTTTTCAAGCACAAACGCCATCCATGCTCCCCCACGCCGGAAGAGCGCGCCCGTGGGCACCTGCAAAACGTTTTCGGCGCGCCAGGTGACGATGCGCGCCTGCACGCCGTAGCGGTCGCCCAGCAGCATTCCTTCCGGCAACGCGTCCGCGAGTTCGGCCCGCACCTTGACCCGCTGTTCCTCCACGCCGATGGCCGAGACCTTGGTGAAGCCGCCGGGCTCCACCACCGTGACCCGGCCGCGCAGGGGATTTCCGCCCCAATGCTCGATGAGCACCTCGGCTCCGGGAGTCACAGCCACGGCGTCGGCGGAGAGAAGTTCGATCTCGATCTCCAGGTCGCGCGGATCACCCACTTCCATGATGGGCGTGGACGATGCCACGGTGCGGGCGTTCTCCTCCATGACGGCGAGCACGAACCCGTCCACCGGGGCCAGGATGGGCACGGACACGTCCTGGCTCGCGGTTCCGGCGCGAATCAGGGCCGCGCGGGCCACCTGTGCCTCGTGCTCCGCCACCTGCAGGGCAAAAGAGGCGGATTGCGTTTCCCGCTCCAGCACCCGCGCCTGATTCTCGGCCCGGTCCCATTCCTGCCGGGCCACGGTGCCGCTTTTGAGCAGGATGTCCAGGCGCGAAAGGTCCGTGCGCGCCAACTCCAGGCTCGTGCGCACGCGCTCCCGTTCGGCCTGTCGCATGCGCGTGAGAGCCTCGGCCGCGTCGATCCTGGCCAGGGCCTCGGCCCTGGCGCGCGGGTTCAAGAACGTCGAGGACTCGGGGGTGAGAATGGCCAGCACGGTTTTTCCGGCCGTTATGCGTGCCCCGGCGCGCAGTTCCACGCGCCGCAGGAAGCCCGCCGTGGGCGGGAAGACCACGTAACGGCTGCGGATGCGCGTCTTGCCTTCCTCGGTCACGCTGACGGTCATGGCGGCCGTGGCCACCGTGGCCGTCTGCACGGGGAGTGGCTTGGGCCAGAATCCGGCGACCAGAAGCGCGGCCAGGGCCAGGCCCGGCAGGGCGAGAAGGAGAGTGCGCCAGGGACGGCGTGGGCGTGGTGTGTTCATTCGGGTGCCTTCAGAACGGAGAGCAGTTGCAGGTTCTTGATGCGGCGGCCGACAACCAGGAAGGAGGCCAGGGAGGAGGCCAGGACGATGAGCACGGACGTGGCGTAGGTTTGGCTCGTGAGCACGAGCGGCATGCGCACGGACTCGGTGTTGGCCGTCAGGACCAGGACGCGGGCCAGTTCGGTGCCGATCAGAAGGCCCGGCGGCAGGGCGGCCAGGGTCAGGAAGATGAGCTCCGAGAGAAGGATGATCGTGGTCTCGCCCTCGGAAAAGCCCAGCACGCGCAGGGTGGCCAAATCGCGGGTGCGTTCGGACAGGGCGATGCGCGCCCCGTTGTAGACCACGCCGCAGGACACGATGATGGCGAAGCCGAAATACACGGCCTGGACCACGCCCATCATGTCGCCCATGGCCGACTGGAAGCTTTCGCGCGCCGAGGCGGTGAAGACCGCGGAGGCGATGGCCGGAGTGTCCGACACCGCGCGCAGGAAATCATCCCGTTGCGCCGCGTCCAGGGTCAGGTGCGCGCCGCTGATGGTCCGCGCCTCGCCCATGAGCCGGCCCAGGGCCTGAAAATCCATGTAGGCCCCGACACCGGCGAAGTCGGTGATGGTCCCGGCCATATAGGTTTCGAGCACGGGGCGGCGTCCCTCCTGGACCTCGATGCGCACGTGATCGCCGGGCGAGAGCCTCAGCACTTCGGCGAGCTTCTCGGACAGCAGCAGGCCCGAGGGGGGCAGGGCCACGGCTTGTCCCCGGTCGTCGAGAAGCAGGTTCAGGCGTGCGTCGGGCATCCGTCCGGTCAGGGCGACCCGGCGTTCGCGCAGGCCGTTTACGATGCGTCCCCGGACCACGCGGAACCCTTCGGCGTGCAGCACCCCGGGCAGGGCCGCCAGGGCGTGCAGGGCCGCCGGAGAGCCCGGTTCGATGAGGCTCACGGTCGTGTCCTGACGCTGGGCCAGCCGCCACTGGAAGTCCATGAGATAGTCGATGCCGTCGCCCATGGCCCCCGGTACGACGGGGATGGCCGTGGCCATGGCCAAACCCAGGGCGGTGAAGAGGGCCTGCCACGGTTTGCGCTCCAGATTGCGCAGGGCCATGCGTTGGGTGGGGGAGAGGAGGCGCAAAAAACCCAAGCGCTCCAGAAACGACGGTTCGAATCGTGCCGGAGGCTCGGGCCTCATGGCCTCGGCCGGGGGCAGGTTCACGGCCTGGCGCACGGCCCCGAGCACTCCGGCGAAGGACGCGCCCGCGCTGGCGGCCAGGGCCAGGCCCAGGGCTGCCCAGTCCGGCCGGAAGACGAGGTTGGGGAACTGGAAGAAGCGGTGGTAGATCTGGACCATGTTCTGCCCCAGCCACAGGCCCACCACGGAGCCCAGCAGCGTTGCGGCCAGCACGGCGGCCAGGGCGAACTGGAAATAGTGCCAGCCCACGGCCCCCGAAGAGTAGCCGAAGGCCTTGAGCTGGGCGATCTGTTCGCGCTGCAGGCGCACCAGCCGGGTCAGGGCCGCGCTGGTCATGAAGGCGGCGATGGACAGGAAGATGATCGGAAAGGCGATGGCGAAGCCCTTGAGCATGGCGATGCGGTCGTCGATGAGCTTGGCCGAGACCTGTTCCGAGCGGTCAAAGGCCACCAGGGCGCCATAGGGGGCCAGGACGCGGTCCAGGTCCATCTTGACCGGCCCGGTGTCGGCCCCGGGAGCCAGGGTCAGCATGACGCTGTTGAAGGCTCCGGCCAGGGCGAAGGCGTCGGCCAGGGCGCCCTCGCTCATCCAGAAGGTGCCGTAGCGGCGGGTGTCGGGCACGGTTTCGCCGGGCCGCGTCTCGAAGACGAATTCCGGCGACATGCCGACGCCGACGATGACCAGCCGCGTGCGCCTGCCGTGGATGGTGGCGTCCAGGGCGTGGCCGGGAACAAAGCCGTGGGCCTTGGCAAAGGGCTCGCTGACCACGATCTCGCTTGTGCTGAAGGGCTCGGGCAGGCGGCCCTGGCGCAGGTGCAGCCGGTTGACCTCGGTCTCGCGGCCGTCGGGCAGGGACAGGATCAGCCCGTCGGCGGGCTCGCGCAAGCCCGGCAGATCCAGGGTCAGGGCGCCCCTGACCCGCGTCTCCAGGGCCGCCACGCCGTCGATGGTTTTCAGGCGGGCCTTCAGGGAGTTCGGGGCGCGCTTGAGGTCGCAGAAGACATGGGCCAGACGGTGGGAAGCGTAGTATTCGTCCCGGGCCGTTTCGAGGGAGTTGACCAGCCCGCGGGCCATGATCATGACCATGAGCCCGCAGGACATGACCAGGGCCACGGCGGCCATCTGGCCCTTCATGGCCCACAGGTCGCGCAGGAGCTTCACGTTCAGGGCGCGCATTTCACCACACCAGTTCTTCCGCCCTGCGGCGGCGTTCGTTGGCGCGGATGTCCGTGACGCGCCCGTCCGAGAGCAAAATGACGCGGTCGGCCAGGTCCGCGATGGCCACGTTGTGGGTGATGACCACGGCCAGGGTGCCCAGTTCGACGTTGATGCGCTCGATGGCCGAGAGGACCGTGATGCCGGTGCGCACGTCCAGGGCTCCGGTGGGTTCGTCGCACAGCAAGACGTCGGGCTTCTTGGCGATGGCCCGGGCGATGGCCACGCGCTGCTGCTCCCCGCCCGAAAGCTGGGACGGGAAATGGTCCATGCGTGCTCCGAGGCCCACCATGTCCAGGGCCTGGGCCGGGTCCATGGGGTTGTCCGCCAGATCGGTGATGAGGGCCACGTTCTCGCGGGCCGTGAGGCTCGGGATGAGGTTGTAGAACTGGAAGATGAAGCCCACGTTCTCGCGGCGGTAGGCCGTGAGTTGTTTTTCGTCGGCGCCCGTCAGATCCTGGCCCCGATAGGAGAGGGTGCCGCTGGTGGGGCTGTCCAGTCCGCCCAGGATATTGAGGAGCGTGGATTTGCCGCTGCCCGACGCGCCGAGAAGCACGACAAGTTCACCGGGAAAAAAATCCAGGCTGACCCCGCCCAGGGCGCGCACCTCCACGGCCGCGCCGGGATAGTAGACCTTGGTCAGGTCGCGGGCCACGAACAGGGGTGGGGGTGTGGAGATGTCGCTTCGGGAATCCATGTTGCGAGTCAAGCACGGATGGGGCCTTGAGGTCAATTTGCGGGGCGCGGCGTCCGGGCCGGCGAAGGGGCGGCAGTTTTTGTGGAGGAGATTGGGAAAACGGAAAAGCGGACGAAAAGAAAAAAGCCCCCGGCGGGCGGGGGCTGATCTTACTGCACGTGACAGCTGTTGCAGGCCAGGGGGGCGTCGGAGGTGCCTTCCTTCTTGAGGGCGCGGTGGCAGCCCACGCAGCTCTTGGTCGAGTCCTTGGTGGTGTGGAAGGTGCGGTAGACCGAGTTGACCTCGGCGCGGTTGTCGATGACATCGTGACAGCCTTCGGACATGCAGCCCTGGAAGGTGAACGTGTCGGCCACGGTGTGGTGGCAGTCCTGACAGGCGATGTGCATGTGCGAGGCGTGGTTGAAGGTCACGTCGCCCTTCTTGGGCGTGTAGCCCTGGAATTGCTTGGGGCTCAGGGTCACGCTTTCGGGGATCGGGGTCTCGGCGGCAGCGGCCATGGCGCTGGCTGCAACCAGAAGCCCGGCCAGGGCAAGGGTGCGCAATGTGGTCATGTATTCCTCCTGTTGCATGTGTTGATTCGTCATGCCCCGGTTATCCCGGCGGCTTCCACGAAAAGGGCTCGACAGACGGCCCCCTGACAAGGTTTTCCCGGATATCTCCTTCCCCTTGCAAGGGCAAGGGCCGGGCTGGCCTGGTTGTGCGCATCTTGACAGGAAACGCCTGCAAAGAGGAGATGGATATGGCCCACGCAATTCCGCAGCAAGGAGTTTTCATGTCCGATCCCCAGCCCCTTGAACCCCTGATCCAGATGGACATCGTCAAAGTCACCGCCGCAGGCCCTGTCCAGGAAACGGACGTGGTGGCCACGGAGGTGCCCGTGACCATCCTGGCCGCGGACGTGGAGATCGCCACCCTGATGTGCACTCCCGAACATCTGGACGACCTGGCCCGGGGCTTTCTGTTCACCTCCGGGCTGATTGATCCCGAGGAATACCTGGCCGACGAGGTCGATTCCGCCCTGTGGGTGGTGCGCGCCCGCCTTTCCCGGACCGTGGCGCCGGAACAGCTTTCCCGACGGACTTTCACCTCGGGTTGCGGCAAGGGCGTGGTTTTCGCCAGCCTCCTGGAGGAGGCCGGGGCAACGCCCTTGCCATCGGGGTTTTCCCTGCCGGCCGGACGCGTACAGGATCTGGCCAACTGGTTCCGGCGCTATTCGGACCTGCATCAGGCCACGGGCGGGGTGCACACCGTGGCCCTGAGCGTCGAGGGCCGGGAGCCGGCACTGATTCGCGACGACGTGGGCCGGCACAACGCCGCGGACAAGGTCGTGGGCCGGGCCCTGCGCAACGGATTGAATTTGTCCCGCACCATAATGATCACTTCGGGCCGCATTTCCTCGGAAATCGTGCACAAGAGCCGGCGGGCCGGGATTCCCATTCTGGTTTCCCTGGGCGCGCCGACCCACCAGGCCGTGCTCTTGGCGCGGCAGGTGAATTTGACCTTGGTCGGCTTTGCCCGTCAGAATCGGTTTTCCATCTTTGCGGCCCCGGAGCGCGTCGCATGATGGCCCGGATATGCATGCGCACGGCCTTTTTGTGGGTCCTGGCCGCCTTGCTGGTCGGATGTCTGGAAGGGGATGCCCGGCTTCTGGCGCCGCAGGCCGCCCGCGCCCTCCTGGAGAGCAACGCGGGAAAGAGCGATTTCCTGATTCTCGACGTGCGCACGCCGGAGGAGTTCCGGCAGGGATATATAGAAGGGGCCGTGCTGCTCGACTACCACGCTCCGGAGTTCCGGGAGCGTTTCGCGGAGCTTGATCGCGCGGCGACCATTTTTCTGTATTGCCGCAGCGGCAACCGCAGCTCAAGCGCGCTGGGGCTGGCGGACAAGCTGGGATTCAAGCGTGTCTTCGAGCTGAAAGGGGGGATCCGGGCCTGGGCGGAGGCGGGGCTGCCTCTGGCGCGGGACAACGCGGACCCGAAGGGGCCTTCGGGTCCGCCGCCTTCGTGAGGCAAAAAAGTCGGCGAGCAACGCAGATCAGAACGGATTTTTTCCCACTTATGAGGCCGTCCAAAATTCGTTCTGGCAAGACGGGAGTCGTTTTTGGAGGGCGCGGTGTAGCCGTCTACATAAGCCCGTCAAAAACGGCGAGCAACGCAGACCAGAACGGATTTTGGGCGGCCTCCTACAGGGTGATGACCTTGTCGGCGAGTTGCTGACTGGTGATTACGTCGAGCATGTTGGTGACCTGGCCGACAGCCTTCTGATCCATGAGCTGGAAGAACTCCAGGCAGGTGCCGCAGACCAGGATGGACACGCCGGCCGCCTCCAGGCTTTTGAGTTTTTCGATGGCTGGGTTGGCGGCTGTGGCCAGTTTGACGGCTCCGTTGACCATGATGATCCGCCACAGGGCGTCGCCCAGCTCGGGCAGGGTGTTCAGGAAGTTGGTCATGAGTTTGGCGCCAAGAACGTCGTCGCCCCGGCCGATCACATCAGAGGTCAGAAAGACCAGGATCTTGGGCGTGCAGACCGGGCAGGCCGAAGGGGTTGCGGCCTGGGTCGCGGCCGATGGTTCGGAGATCTGCGCTTCGGAGCGGGACGCGGAGATGGTCCATAACGTGCCATTCTTGTCCGTCTGGTCCACGCGCATGCCCTTGCTGAGCAGAAAGCGGCAGACGTTGTCCCGGGCCGCCTCGTTATCGACAATGACCCGCAGCGCATCGGGCGACTGCGCGTCCAGAAGCTGCTTGCATCGCAAGACCGGGTTGGGGCATGGTTCCCCTTCGCAATTGAGAACGATGGACATGGCTTTTGCTCCTTGAGGTTTCACCCGTTCTACCTGGCCGTGAAGCACGGTCAAATCGTTTGAATCTATAATCATCGCGGTTTGAAATCGATATTGTCGATATGTGCGCGATCCATGACGAGGACTGCAGGTGGGTTTGACTGTTTCTCCCCGGCTTCTTGGTGCGATGTTGATTCCCCTGGTGCGTCTGTGGGGTCGAACCCTGCGCATCACGCGGTTCAATCTGGACGTGTTCAAGGACCCCTCTCTGCGGGCCAAGCGTCCCGTGATCATTCTCTGGCACGACGAGATATTCCCGCTCATCCCCTCCCATTCTGATGAACGCATGGCCTGTGTGGTCAGCCAGAGCAGGGACGGCGAGCTCCTGGCCACGGTGCTCGAGGGCTTTGGCTTCAGGACCGTGCGCGGGTCCAGTTCCCGCGGCGGGATGCGCGCCCTTGTCGCGGCCAAGCGGTTCATGGTGGAGCACGACCTGGGGGTCATCTTCACCGTGGACGGCCCGCGCGGTCCGCGCCACAAGGTCAAGCCCGGGGCGGTCTTCCTGGCCAACATGGCCGGCTCGCCCATTGTTCCCGTGCGGGTGGTCATGGAGCGGGCCAAGATCTTCCACAAAGCCTGGGACAGGTTTCAGTTGCCTTGGCCTTTTTCACGGTGCGTCATCACCTACGGTGATCCCGTCTATCTGCCGGACTGCACCAAGGACCCAGCGGAAATGCAGCGGCAGTGCGAACATCTTGAACAGATCATGAACTCTCTGGGGAAAACCGAGTGAGACAACTCCTCTACAGCGCCTTTCCGCCTCTGGGCTCGTCCCTGTCCCTGGCGCAGCTCCACGCGCTGGGAAACGGTATCGGCCGGCTCATGTGGGCCGCCCTGCCCGCAAGGCGCAGGGAAACCACGGCCTGCATGCAGGAACGTCTCGGTTTGGGGGAACGGGAGGCCCGGGAGCTGGCCAAAGCCAGTTTTCGGCACAGCGCCTGCTCTTTTCTGGAGCTGTTTCACGCCCGCCACATGGACCACCGCTTTCTGGAAGAGCGCATCGAATACGAAAATCCGGACCTTTTTATCCAGATGGGCTCCACGCTTAGACCCGTCGTGGGCGTGACCGGCCATCTCGGCGGCTGGGAGCTTCTGGGCGGAGTGCTCAAGCGTTTCAACACCAAGACCGATTGTCACGTCGTGGCCCGCCTGCCCAAGGACCGGGCCCTGGCCGACCTCCTGATGCACATGCGCACCCAGAGCAAGATCCGGGTCCTTCCCCACCGCGAGGCCGCGACCGAAGCCCTGGGGCAGTTGCGCCGCGGCGGGCTCTGCGCCTTTCTGGTCGATCACAACTGCAGGAAGGCCGAGGCCACGTTCCTTCCGTTCCTGGGCGAGCTTGCCGCCGTGAACAAAGGGCCGGCCATCCTGGCCTTGCGGGCCAAGGCCGAGGTCTGGCCCTTCTTTCTCGTCCGCCAGCCCCAGGGGCGTTACCGCGCCGTGACCCTGCCCTCACTGGACACGCAAACCCTTGACGGCAGCCGGGCCGAGCGCATCGAACAGATCTGCCGTTTTTACACCGCCGCCGTGGAAAAGATGGTCCTGCGTTATCCGGAACAGTGGTTCTGGATGCACCGGCGCTGGAAAACCCGGCCCTGACCCGTTTTGTTTCATGCAACCTCGCGAGGTGCTCATGTCCGACTTTCGTCTCATTTCCGCCGCCAGGGGCCAGGTTCCGGCCGACCTGCTGATCCGCGACTGCCAGCTGGTCAATGTGTTGTCCGGGGAAATCCACTCCGCCAGCGTGGCCGTGAAGGATGGGGTGATCCTGGGTTTTGGCGACTACGAGGCCGCCACAACCCTGGACGCCGGGGGCCGCTTTGTGTGTCCGGGGCTGGTCGAAGGGCACATACACATCGAATCAACCCTGCTCGATCCCGTGCGCTTCGCCCGCTTGGCCGCGGCCCATGGCACGGCCGTGACCGTGTGCGATCCGCACGAACTGGCCAATGTCATGGGTTTGGACGGAATTCGCTGGCTGCTCGAAATCACCCGCGACCTGCCCATGGACATCCGCTGCATGATGCCGTCCTGTGTTCCTGCCACGCACCTGGAAACCTCCGGGGCCGTGATTTCCGCCGAAGACATTCATGCGATGCTTGAGGAATTTCCGGAGCGCATCCTGGGATTGGCTGAGATCATGAACTATCCCGGCGTGTTGTACGAAGACCCGCAGGTTCTGAGCAAAATCGCGGCGGCAGCTGGGCGGCCCATGGACGGGCACGCACCGGGCCTTACGGGTTTTGATCTGAACGCCTACGTCCTGGCTGGACCAGGAAGTGACCATGAGGCCTGCGTGCTGGCCGAGGCCAGGGAAAAACTGCGGGCAGGGATGCACGTCATGATCCGCGAGGGGAGTTCGGAAAAGAATCTTCTTGAATTGCTGCCCCTGCTCAACGATCACAACAGCCAGAACTGCTCCCTGGTCACCGACGACCGCCATGTCGACGACATGTTGCGCGAAGGACATCTGGACCACACCATCCGCCTGGCCGTGAAGCATGGGCTCTCCCCCTTGCGGGCCATACAAATGGCCTCCATCAACACGGCCCGGTATTTTGGGCTGCGCCGGCGCGGGGCCATCGCTCCCGGCTACCGCGCCGATTTCGTGCTTCTTGACGACCTCGAAACCTTTGCCGTTCACAGCGTGTATCTGGCCGGAAAGGATATCGAAACTCTGGACTGGACCCCGGCCCGGACAGCCCTGCGGGTCGTGCAGAGCATGCATCTTGGCGATCTGTCCCCGGCCTGCCTGGACATGCCCATTCCTGCCGGAAGACGCAGGGTCCGGGTCATCCGCACCGTTCCCGGTCAGATCGTGACGGAACAGGATCTGGTCGAACCCCGGGTGCAGGACGGGCTGGTCCATGCCGAGCCCTCGGCCGACGTGGCCAAGCTGGCCGTGTTCGAGCGCCATCACGGCAGCGGCAAGGTCGGTCTCGGTCTGGTGCGCGGTCTGGGTCTTGCCAGTGGCGCCCTGGCCAGCACCGTTGCCCATGACTCGCACAACCTCATCGTGGCAGGAATTTCGGACGCCGACATGCTGCTGGCCGTCCGGACCCTGGCCCAATGCGGCGGCGGATTCGTCTGCGTGGACCAGGGTCGGGTTTTGGAACTTCTGCCCCTGCCCCTGGCCGGTCTCATGAGCGACCAGGAGCCGGCAATTGTGGCGGCCAACCTGGATCGCCTCAACGCCGCGGCTTGTTCCCTGGGCTGCCCGGCGCACATCAATCCGTTCATGCAGCTGTCTTTTCTCTCTCTGCCGGTCATTCCCCGGCTGCGTCTGACCGATATCGGGCTGGTCGATGTCGAACTCTTTGATTTTGTGCAATTCCATGACTGATTTTCGGATCTCAATCTGCCGAAGTCTGAACATGGCAACGGAACCCACGTTTTCAGGGTTACCCGTGGAATGCCCCCCATATCGTGCAGGTCTGCCCTGGGGCCGGATTTCGGTCGGCAGCGCGAACTGAAGCGTCGAGCAAGGACCATCCGGACATGACCGCTGCCAAGGTGGGGACGGTCCACAAGTTCTCGATCCAGGCCTCGTTTTCGGTCATGTTTTCGACGCGTCCTTGGGGCGCGTTCTTTTATGGGGCCGCCGTCAAGGCCAGGGAACAACAGACAGGGGTGGGCCCAGGGGGACACGTCCGCCACCCTGCGATCACGGCTTCTTGAATCCGAATCCGGCCAGGATGGCCTGTCCCTCTTCTCCCTTGATGAAATCGATGAAGGTCTGTCCCATCTCCTTGCCCTTGGAATCCTTCAGCAGCGCGACGGGATAGCTGATGGGCTTGTGGCCGGGGATCTCGGCCGCGACCTTGACCCTGTCGGCGCGCAGAACCGCGTCCGTGGCGTAGACGAAGCCGGCCTGGACCTCTCCGCGTGCCACGTAGTCGAGGGCTTGGCGCACGCTTTCGGCCATGACGAACTTGGGCGTCAGGGGTTCGTAAAGCCCCGCGGCCTCAAGGGCGCCCTTGGCGTAGCGTCCGGCGGGGACCGAGTCCGGGTTGCCGATGGCGACGAGCTTGACCCGGTCGCCCCTGAGTTCTTCGGGTGCGGTCAGGGGCTGGCCGCCCTCGGCGGGAACGACCATGACCAGGGCATTGCCCGCGAAATCGACGCGGGTGGGTTCGTCGATAAGCTGTGCGGCCTTGTCCATGGTTTCCTGGTCGGCCGAGGCGAAGACGTCCACGGGAGCTCCCTGCTCCATCTGTTTGAGCAGCGCCCCCGAGGCTGCAAAGTTGAAGACCAGGGTCGTGCCAGGATGAGCCTTCTCGAAGGGCTCCTTCATCTCCTGAAAGGCGTTGGTCAAACTGGCCGCGGCCGAGACGAGAAGATCCCCGGCAACGGCCGGGCTGGAGGCGAGGACGATGACGAGCGACAAAATTGTATGAAGCAGTTTCGATTTCATATGAACTCCTTGTGGGGGTTGTTGATGACTGTTCTCTGGCCTCGGGGAATCCTGTTTGGGAATGTGTTCACGCAGGCACGATAACGCGTGACTGCATTGATCAGGGCATTGCATGTCGTGCACGGGTTCCTCAAGGAAGGCTCCGCTCCGGGCTTTTTCACGTGTTCATGAGACGTGAGGCCAGAACTGTGCCATGGGCCAGGCTATTGCGCGGCCTGGAAGAGCGGTTCGAGGATCTGGCGGGCCGTTTCCGTTCGGCGCCGCTCCTCGTAGGCGACCACGTCCAGCACCCGGCCGCGGCCGAAGGCCACCAGTGTCTGGGCGAAGTGGTCCACGTCGTCGAGGTCGTGGCTGACCATGACCATGGGCAGGTCGAAGCGTTCCAGGATGGCGAAGAGTTCGGCGCGCATTTTCTCGCGCAGGGGCTGGTCCAGGGCCGTGAATGGCTCGTCCAACAGGAGCAGGTCCGGTTCCGTTGCCAGGGCCCGGGCCAGGGCCGTGCGCTGTCGTTGTCCGCCGGAGATCTGGGTAGGACGCTGGTGAGTCAGGTCAGCCAGGCCGCAGAGTTCCAGGAGCTCATCGACGCGGACGTCATGTCGTGGACTCAAGGAGCCGATGAAGGGCTTGAGTCCAAAGGAGACGTTCTCGCGCACGGTCAGGTGCGGGAAGAGGGCGTAGTCCTGGAAAACCATGCCGATCTTGCGCTTGCGGGCCGGGACATTCACGCCGGTCGTGGCGTCGAAGAAGGTTTGCCCCCGCACCTCAATGCGTCCGCTTTGAGGCGTGAGCAGTCCGGCCAGGGCCATGAGCGTCAGGCTTTTGCCCGACCCCGATGGGCCGAAGAGGGCGACGCGTTTGGATGTAGCCTTAAAACTGGCCTGCAGGCGGAACTCAGCTCCGGGAGCCGTGACCCGGGCTTCTATGTCGCAAACGATGGTTGGTGGCGAGGCGGGGTTCGCCTCCCGCCGGTCATGGCTTGTGACCTGGGCGCGGTTGATGACGAACATGCTTCAGGCCTGCCACTTGGGGGTCAAAAGTTTTCCCGACACCCAGAGGATGAGGGTGCACAGGATCGAGACGAGCAGCACAAGCTGCGCGGCCAGGTCGTCCTGGCCAGCCTGGGTGGCGCTGTACACGGCCAGGGACAGGGTCTGGGTGCGGCCCGGCAGGTTGCCGGCGATCATGAGCGTGGCTCCGAACTCGCCCATGGCCCGGGCAAAGGCCAGCATGGTTCCGGCCAGGATGCCGCGGCCGGCCAGCGGCAGACAGACGCGCAGAAAGACGCGCCATTCGGGATAGCCAAGGGTCCGGGCCGCGTTTTCGTATTTCAGCTCCACCCCATCCAGGGCGGCGCGGGCGGACTTGAAGATGAGCGGGAAGGACACGACCGCGGCGGCGATGACCGCTCCCTGCCAGGTGAAGATGAGGGTCAGGCCGAAGGCGTCCTGCAACCATCGTCCGATAAAGCCGTTCCGGCCCAGCACCACGACCAGGTAGTAGCCCAGGACCGTGGGCGGCAGGACCATGGGCAGACTCAGGATGGAATCGAGCAGCTCCTTGCCCGGGAAGCGGACACGGTGAAAGATCCAGCCCAGCAGCACCCCGAAGACCAGGGAGATCATGGTGGCCAGGGCCGCCACGCGCAGGCTGAGCTGCACCGGAAAAAGAAAGGTCGTATCCATCGGGGCTCCGCTGTGTCCGAAAATTCCCGCGAACATGTCGTTCATGCTTGTAGTTCGTTCCAAAGCAACAAGCGGGCCGCACAGGGTCAGGTGGCGTCAGGGAGTTGGACAGGTTAGGCGGGAGCTATGCCGTGCGGACGTTTACCGAGAAGGCCATCACGTTTTGGGAGAGTTTTGTGACGGGATGGTCGGAACGGGCGTGGTCGGGAAGTCGAACATTTTTGCGGGTAAAGACATTTTTGAAGATCGCGACATGCGGGCCGTGAAGTACAAACGGAACTGGCTCGTGGTGATGTGGACGATGATGCAACGCGGCGCCCGCACCCGTTGGCTTCGCCGTTAAGTCATTTTTGAGAAGTCAAAGTCGATGTTTTGGCCATGCGCAAACCGAGGAGATGCGACGGATGGCGGATGAAGCGCGGATAAGGGGGGTTTTTCAGGGAGTGAGCGGAAGGGGGCTTCAAGAGATGTTTCGTGAAGCCTGACGTGAAGATGATCGGTGAACAACAGCGAGTCAGTGTGGACGTAGCCTATTTAGGACTATGCCTGCGTGAACGTGATTCATGCGGACCGCGACGAATACCGGTTGCGTTTCATGAATCTGGTTTGCGGCACCGTTACGCTTTGAGCCTTCCGTCGCGACCCTGATCGCGGCTCGGCCTCGTCGGCCCTTGGTGCGAAGACGCTTCAGCCGGTGCTCGCTTCGTGAATCCGGCAGCGCAGGGTTCGGCCGCGGCGGCGAAAACGAGCCCTGCCTTCACGGCCGCGCAACGCATTCATGCCGCGCGAGCCGTTGCCATGGCGGCGATGCGGCCAAAGTTCAGGCGAAAGGGCCGGAACCGATGACCAGACGGCGGTCTGGCTCGATGGGCCTCGATTTGTGGCGGATGGCCAGAGCTTGACGCCACCAGCCGTGATAGTCCGCGATGAACTGTACTTCCGTATCCTCGTGGTTCACATCACCCCCGACCTCCAGATAGATGTCCAAATTGGCCAGATCGGGCCGGGGCAGGCTGTTTTGAACGTTCGATTCCCACATCCTCCGGTACAGTACTTCCAGTTCGCGCACCAGACGGGGCATGTCGAAGAGGATGCATGTCTCCCTGTTCCCGCGCAGCCGTTCCCGCAGGGGCGCGAGGGCGTCGCGATCCTGGCCCAGGGCCACGGCGCGGGCCACGAACTCTTCGGGAGAGGAGCAGATCATCTCCGGCAGGCCGGCCGCGCGGACCAAACTGCCGCAGACGCGCGACGCAAAGGACCGACCGCTCAAGGTCAGCACAGGCACGCCGATCCACAGCGCGTCGGAAGCCGTGGTGTGGGCGCCGTAGGGCGTGGTGTCCAGGAAGAGGTCGGCCAGTTCGTAACGGGCGAGATGGGCCGGGTTGGCCAGTTTGTCGGCGAAGACGAGGCGATCCCCGCCAATGCCGCGCTTTGCGGCGTGGTCGCGAAGGCGTTGATGCGTTTCCTCGACGCTGCTCATAAGCCAGAGCACGCTGTCCGGCACCTGGGCCAGAATGGCCAGCCAGCGGTCAAAGGTGGCACGGTGGATCTTGTGCGAGCCGTTGAAGCAGCAGTAGACCATGGCCGCCTCGGGCAGGCCGGCCTCGGCCCGGCTCGGGCGGGGGGCCACGGCGCGGATGCGGTTGCTGGGCTGGTAGCAGGGCAGGCGCAGCACTTTTTCCGAGTAATACGGTTCGTGGCTTTCCGGGATGATCCAGTCGTCGGCGATGAGGAAATGATGGTACGGGCTGGCCATGGTTCCCGGATAGCCCAGCCAGTTGACGATGACCGGGGCCGGCCGCAGGGCCACCAGTTTCAGCCGGGCTTCACGTGTGTACCCGTTGAGATCGACCAGGATCTGGATGCCGTCCTCCACAATGCGGCGCGCTGCCGTGGCGTCGTCCATGTGGGTGATCGCGGTCCAGTGATCGGCCGTGGACTGGAAATGCATGTGCAGGGCGTCGCCGGATTCCGGGCCGCAGTAATAGGCAAAGATTTCGACCTGGGAGCGGTCGTGCAGGGCGAAAATCTCGGTCATGAGATAACCCACGGCGTGCTCGCGCAAATCAGAGGACAGATAGCCGATCCGAAGCGGTCCGGACCTCTCCAGGGCCAGGGGCCAGGAGGTGAACGCCCGGTCCGGCGTGCCCACGTCACGTCTGTTGTAATGGTGGGCCAGGGCCAGTTGGAACAGGGGATCGTCGGTAAAGGCCGCGGCCGAGAGCGGGGACATTCCATCCACGAACATCCGCCTCGTCACCCGTTCCGTGGCCTGGAGGACCGGCCATTTGCACTGCCGCTGTCGAAGCGCCGCCAGATGCTGGATCACCTCGCGCTGATCCCGGTCCAGATCCAGGCTTTCGCGCAGCATGTTCTCGGCAGCCTCGTCCTGGTTCGCGGCCTCCAGGGCGCGGGCGCACTGATTCAGGGCCGTGGTCTTGTGGGTGATGGCCGCGCCGTTCACGGCCGACATCCTGGCCAGGGCCGCAGACCACTGGACAACGGCCAGTCCGACCTTGCCGAGCCGTTCATGGATGCGTCCCAGATTGATGTGGGCCGGCATGAAGTCCGGATTGAGGGCGAGGGCTCGTTCCAGACACTCCCGGGCCGGTTCGAGCTTGTCGGCGTCGGCCAGGATCACGGAGTGGTTGAACAGCACGGCGTAGAGCAGGGGGTTGTTCGGGTTGCGCTCGATCCAGGTCGCGTAACACGCCTCGGCCGAAACGTGCTGCCCGCTCTGCTTGAGGGTCTCGACGGTCCGGATCAGGTCGGGCACGCCCATCCCCCCAACCATGGACTGGATCAAGGCCGGTGACAGGATATCGGTCGTCATGCTCATCGCGTCATCCTCGCATGGGTCTGTGGGAGTGGCTCGGCAGAGATACGCGGCCCGGTGGCGCTCAGGCGATGGCGCTCAGCACGGCGGTCAACTGCTCCACCGTCATGGTGGCGAGCTGGGTTGCCGTGAAGGCGCTGATCTGGGTCGCGTTGAGGGCCTCGATTCCTGCCGGAGTCAGATAAGAAATCGTCGTTGGTGTCAACGCTCCGATGACCGTGGTCGTCAGCTCGGCCAACTGGGTCGAGGCCAGGCTCGCGACTTGGGTCTGGGCCAGGGCGCCGAGCTGGGTCGCGGACAGGGCCGCGAGATGGACCGCGGACAGGGCTGAAAGCTGGGTGGGCAGCAGGCTCGCCAGGCTTGGTCCGCTCAGGCTGGATATTTGCGTCTCGTTCAGGGAGGCCAGCTGGGTCGTGGACAGGGCCCTGAGCTGGTCCTCGCTCAGAGATCGCAACTGCATCCGGTGCAGCCCGTCGAGCTGGGTCGGAGTCAGGGCCGCGATCTGGGTGGTGGAAAGGCTGTCGAGTTCCGTGACGGTCAGGGCCGCGATCTGGCCGGCGGTCAGCGCGTGGAGCTGGGAGGTGGTCAGGCCCGCGATCTGGGTCGCTGTCAGGCCGGCGATACCGCCATCCGAGATGGCCCCGATCTGGTTCGGGGTCAGGGTGGCGAACTGCGCATCGGTCAGGGCCGCGACCTGGGCGGCGGTCAGGCCGGAGATGGTCGAGGTCGTGAGCAGACGCACCTGGGTCGTGGTCAGGCCAGTGATCTGGGTCGTGGACAATCCTGCCACGCCCGTGGCCGAGAGGTTCTGAAATTGCGTCACGCTCAGGCTGGCCAGGGCCGTGCTGGTCAGACCGGAAACGGCGGCGGCCGAAAGAGCGGCGATTTGACTCGTGGTCAGGGCTTCGAGCTGGGTCGCGGTCAGGCTGGCGGTCTGGGTCGGGTTCAAACCTCCCAGGGCGCTGGCGGACAGGGCCGCGAGCTGGGTCGTCTCCAGGGCCGCCAACTGGGCCAGGGACAGAACCTCTGTCTGGGTCGCGGTCAATCCGCCGAGTTGGGCCGTGCCCAGCGCGTCAAGTTGGGTCGTGGTCAGGGACGCGATGACAGAAGGGTTCAGGGCGCCCACGCCCATGGCCGAGAGCCGGGTCAGCTGTGTGATCGTGAACGCGCCGATCGTGGCCGGGGTCAGGCCCGACAGGGCCGTGGTGGAGAGGGATTCCATGGCCATGGTCGTCAGCGCGCCGATCTGGTCCGGAGACAAACTTTTGATCTGGGTGGCGGTCAGTCCGGAGACGCCCGTGGCGGACAGGGCCGCGACGTGGGTCGTTTTGAGGGCCGCGATCTGGGTCGTGCTCAAGGCTCCCACCGTCGTCGACTTCAGGCTCGTGATCTGGGTTTGGGTCAAGGCCGCGATCTGGATCGCGGTCAAAAAGCCGATCTGGGTCGTGGTCAGGGCGCCGATCTGCCCCTGGGTCAGGGCCGCCATTTGTCTTGCGGTCAGAGACTCGAATTGCGTGGCGGTCAATCCGGTCACGGCCGTTGTCGAGAATCCGGCGACCTGGGTCGTGCTCAGGGCCGCGAGTTGGGTCATCTCCAGCCCGGCGACCTGGGTCTGGGTCAGTCCCGCGATCTGGGTTTGGGCCAGGGTCGCCATCTGGGTCGTGGCCAGGGTGTCCATCTGGGTCGGGCTCAGCGTCCCGATCTGGGCAGCGGTCAGACTGCCGATCTGGGTCGTGGACATGGTTGCGATGCGAGTCGTGGTCAACGCTTCGATCTGGCTCGGAGTCAGGCTTTTGAGCGTTGTCGCGGTCAGGGCCGCGAACTGAGTCTGAGACAGGGTGTTGAGCTGGGTCGCGGTCAACCCCTTCACGGCGGTCGGAGACAGGGCCGCGAGTTGTGTCCGGCTCAGGGCGGCGAGTTGGGCCTCTGACAAAATTTCGACCTGGGTCCGGGTCAATCCACTGATTTCGGTCGAGGTCAGCAGGCCGACTTGGGTCGGGCTCAGGACGGAAAGCTGGGTCGTGGTCAGGGCGCCGATTTGCGTCTGGGTCAGGGCCGTCAGTTGCCCCGTGGTCAGTGCCGCGAGTTGGATCGGCGTCAGAGCGGTCACGGCCGTGGTTCCGAGAGCGCCCATCTGGGTCGTGGACAAGGCCGCGATCTGGGTCACTGTCAGAGCGCTTGTTCCGGTGCGGTTCAGGGCTCCCAGCTGGGTCGGGGTCAGGGCGGATATATGGGTCTGGGTCAGGGTGGACATTTGGGTCTCGGTCAACCCGGACATGGCGCTCGTGGACAGGGCCGCGATCTGGTCCGCGTTCAGGGCGGCGAGCTGGGTCGTGGCCAGTGTCCCTGCCTGGGTCTCGGTCAGCCCCCCCAGTTCCGTGGTGGTCAGCAGACCGATCTGGGCCGTGGTCAGGGAACCGAGCTGGGGTGGGGTCAAGGCCCCGAACTGCGCCGCCGTCAGCCCGGCCAGCTGTCGGGAACTCAGGCCCCCAAGCTGGGTCGGGGTCAGGCCCGTGATGGCCGTGGTGCTCAGGCTCGCGAGCTGGGTCGCTTTGAGGGCCGCGATCTGGGCCGTGGACAAAGCCTGCACAGCGGTGCTGGTCAACGCGCCGATCTGGGCCGTGCTCAGGGCCGCGAGCTGGGTCGCGTTCAGGGCGCCGAGCTGCGCCTCGCTCAGGTTCTCCATGGTTGCCAGGTTCAAGCCCCGCAACTGGGTCGGTGTCAGACTGGCGATCTGGGTCGTGGTCAGGGCCGCGACCTGGGTCGTGCTCAAGGCTCCGAGCTGAGTCGCACTCAACGCCTCGACCTGGGTTGCGGTCAGGGCCGCGATGGCGGTGGTGCTGAATCCGTCCAGACCGGCCAGGGACAGGGCCGTGAGCTGCCCTGGGGACAAGGCGGCAAGCTGGGTCAGGGCCAGGGCTGAAACCTGGGTGTCGGTCATGCCGCTGATTTGGGTCACGCTCAATGCGGTCATGCGGGTCGGGGAGAAGGACGCAATCTGGGTTTCCTTCAGGGCGCCCATCTGGGTCGCGTTCAGGGCCGCGAACTGATCGGCGTTCAGGGCGGCCAGGATGGAAGTGCTCAACCCGCTCACCGCCGCGGTGGAGAGGGCGGAGATTTGGTTCGTGGTCAGGGCCCCGGCCTGGGTTGCGTCCAGGGCGGCGACCTGGGTCGAGGCCAGGGCTCCGATCTGGGTCCTGGTCAGGGCCGGGATTTGAGCCGTGCCCAAGGCCGCCATGGCGGTCGTGGACAGTCCGGGAAGCGCTGCCGTGGTCAGGGCCGCGAGCTGAGTCGGAGTCAGGGTGGAGAGCTGGTTCGTGGTCAGCGTCGCGACCTGGGTCACCTTCAGTCCGGCCATGCCCGCCGTCGTCAGTGCGGTCCACTGGGTCGTGTTCAAGGCTGCAAGCTGGGACATGGACAGGGTCGCGATCTGGGTGCCGGCCAGGGCTGCGATCTGCCTGGTGGTCAGGGCCTCCATGGCGAGGGTGCCCAGTCCGCCGATGGCCGTGGCGGACAGGGCCGCGATCTGGGTCGTGGACAGGGCCGCGAGCTGGGCGGTGTTCAGGGCCGCGACCTGGTCCGAAACCAGGCCACGGACGCCGCCAACGCTCAGGGTCGTGACCTGGGTCGTGGTCAGGGCCGCGATCTGGGTCGTGCCCAGTCCGCCCAATTGCGCATTGTCCAGGATTCCGAGCTGGGTGTCGGTCATGCCCCTGATCGCGATGGTGTTCAACGCGGACAGCTGGGTCGCGCTCAGGGCCGCGATCTGTCGGGTGCTCATCGCTTTGAGCTGGCCCTGGGTCAGGGCCGAGACCTGGGTCAAGGTCAGGGCCGCGAGTTGACTGTCCGAAAGGCCCTTGAGGGCGGTCGTGGAAAGGGCCGTGATCTGGGTCGGGGTCAGGATGGACAGGCCCGTCGTTCCAAGGGCGCTCAGCCCGGTGGCGGTCAGTCCCTGGATGGCGGCGCTGCCCAGGGCCGTGAGCTGGATCGTGCTCAAGGCCCCGAGGCACGCTGCATCCAGCGCGGCGACCTGTTCCGCGCGAAGGCCTTTGATTTGGGCCGGGGTCAGTGTCGCGATCTGGTCCGCGCGCAGGCCTTTGAGTGCCGTGACGGTCAGGGCCGCGAGTTGGGTTGATTTCAGGGCGGCGAGTTCCGTCGCATTCAGTTCCCCGACGTCGGTGCTGTTCAGCCCTTGGATCTGGGTCTGGGTCAGGGCGGCGAGTTGTGTGGAATCCAGAGCCGCGATCTGCGTTGCCGAAAGCTCGCTGACTCCGGCGCTGCTCAGGCCCCTGATCTGGGTCGCGGCCAGGGCCGCGAGTTGGGTCTGGGTCAGGGCGGCAACGGCCGTTGTTGACAGGGCGCCAATCCTGGTCGTGTTCAGGCTGCGCAGTTGGGTCGTGCTGAGGGCCGCGACCTGGGTCGGGGCCAGGGCCGCCAGGGTGGTGGCGCCGAGGGCGCAGATTTGGGTTGGGGTCAGGGCCGCGAGCTGCGTGGTCGAGAGATCGGCGATCCCCGAGGCTGTCAGCCCGGTCATGGCCGTGGCCGTAAAAGCGGCCAGCTGGGTTCCGTCCAGACTCCCGATCTGGGTCGCGGTCAGGGCTCCCAGGGCAGTTGCGCCCAGGCCCCGGATCTGGGTCGAGGTCAGGGCCGCGAGCTGGTTCGAGCTCAATCCTTCAATGGCCGAAGTGCTCAGGGCCCCAAGTTGGGTCGAGGTCAGGGATGAGATGCGCGTGGTGTCCAGTTCGGACATGTCCGCGCTGGTCAGTCCCCGCAGCTGGGCCGGGCTCAGGGCGGCCATCTGGATTGGGGTCAGGGTCTGCACCTGGGTCGAGGTCAGGGCGCTGACGGCCGTGCTGCTCAGACTTCTGATCTGAATCACCCTGAGGGTGGTCAGCTGCGTCGCGGACAAGGCCTCGATTGCCGTGGCCGCCAGGGCCGCGATTTGGGTTGTGGACAGGCACCCGATTTGGGTCGTGTCGAGGCTGGAGATCTGCGTTTCGGAAAAAGATCTGATCTGGGCCGGTGTCAGGGCCGCGATTTGTCGCGTGTCGAGACTGGAGATGCGGGTGGTGGACAGAGATGAGATCTGCGTGACCGTCAGCCCGGTCAGGGCCGTAGGCGTCAGGGCCAGGAACTGCTTTTCGTCCAGGGCGGCCAGCTGCGATTCGTCAAGAGCGCCGAGCACCGCCGCCCTCAGACCCTGGAGTTGGGTCGAGGTCAGGGTTGCGATCTGATCCGCGCGCAGACCCGGGACCGTCAAGGTCGTCAGGGCCGCGATTTGGGTCGAAGTCAGCGACGAGAGCCATGTGGTGCTCAGTTCACCGATGACCGAGCTGGTCAGATCCTTGATCTGAGTCGCGCCCAGGGTCGTGATCAGGACGGGGGACAAAGCATCCATCTGGGTTGCGGACAACATGCTCAGGCGGGTACCGGACAAGCCCGTGATCTGGGTCGTGCCCAGGGCTGCAATGTGGGTCGTGGAAAGGCTCGACAGGGCCGTCTGGGACAGGGCTCCAAGCTGGGTCGAGTTCAGGCCCAGGAGTTGGGTCGTGGTCAGGGCCGCGACTTGGACCTCGCCCAAGCCGCGGATTTGCGTCGTGGTCAAGGCCGCCATCTGGGTCTGGGTCAGGGCCGCGAACTGTGCGCCGTTCAAGGCCGCGAACTGTGCGCTCTTCAATCCTCGAAGTTGGGTTGTGCCCAGGCCCGCGATTTGGGCCAGGGTCAAGGCCTCGATCTGGGTCTCGGACATCACGGCCAGGACCGAGCTGCTCAACCCCGCAAACTGGGTCGTGGTCAGGGCCGATACGTGGTTTTCGCTCAGGCCCGCGACAGAGGTCGTGGTCAGGGCCGACAATTGCGCGGAACTGAACGCGCCGAGTTCGGCCAGGGTCAGTTCGCTCAGGTCGGTGCGGGTCAGGCATCGGATCTGGGTCGCGGTCAGAGCGCCGAGCTGCTCCGCGTCGAGCAGGGCGAACTGCTCCATGCTCAGCCGGCTGACCGCGGCGCCACTTAGGCCTTTGACCTGGGTTGCGCTCAGTGCGTTCAGTTGCGCGGCGGTCAGGGACACGGCTGCCGTGGCGGTCAGATATCCAAGCTGGATCTGGGTCAGGGCCGAAAATTGGGTCGGCGCCAGGATCGCTATTTGATCCGCACCCAGTCCTTGGACCTGGGTCGAGGTCAAGGCCTTGATCTGGGAGGTGGTCAGGGCCGCCAGCTGCTCCTCGCTCAAGGCGGCAAGGCGGGTCGTGGTCAGGCCCCGGATCGCCGTCGCGCCCAGGGCGGAAATCTGATCCGGTGACAGGGCCGCGAGTTGTGTTTCGCACAGCGCGCCGGCCATGGTCGCGCTCAATCCGCCGAGCTGCACCACGGACAGGGCTCGAATCTGCTCCTCGCTCAGCCCTTTTGCCGCCCCTGCGCTGAGGGCCGCGAGCTGGGTCGCACTCAGGGCGGCCAAGCCGGTCACGGTCAGCTCACCCATGTCAGCGCTGGCCAATCCCCTGATTTGGGTCACGGTCAAGGCACCGATCTGTGCGCCACTCAGGGCCCCGACCTGGGTCGTGGTCAGAGCCGAGACCTGACCCGAAGTCAGGCCCTGGATCTGGGTCGCGCTCAAGGTTTCGATCTGCCAGGGTGTCAGGGCCGAAACCTGGGTTGTGGTCAGTTCGCGCAAGTCCGTGGTGTTCAAACCCTGGATCTGGGTCACGCTCAGAGCGGCAATTTCTTCCGTGCTGAGCACGGCGACCTGGGTTCTGGCCAGGGCGGACAGCTGGGCCACGCTGAAATACATGAGCTGATTCGTGGTCAGGGCCGCGACCTGGCCCGTGCCCAGGAGCGTGACCTGGGTCGTGGACAGGGCCGCGACTTGGGAGGCCTCCAACTGGCCGAAACCTGCCGTGTCCAGTCCGCGCAGGCTTGCCTTGGTCAGGCTGGAAATTGTTTCGGGGGTCAGTGAAGAGATGGAGGTCGCGGTCACTCGTGCACAGTCCTTGGTTTCGTCGTGGGGCACTTGATCCGCTGGGCAGATTATTCCCGGAGGTTTCCTTCCATGAGTTGTATTCAAATTTGACGCCAACAACGGCCGGCGTTTCTCGACTCCCGCATCCTGGTCGTCGTGTCCGGCATGTCATGCTGCCCTCGAAGCAGGATTGGGGGATTCAGGCGGTGCTGCGGGCGTCGGACCAAGGCCAATGCAAAACGCCGCCCCGGTATTTCGGAGCGGCGTTTTGTTTTCGGCATGCCACGTCACGGAAGGACTGGGTTCAACCATCCGCGGACGTGACCACGAAGAGGTGCATCTCGCGCGGGCCGTGGGCGCCGTGGACCAGGGTGGCCTCGATGTCGGCGGTCTTGCTCGGGCCGGTGATGATGCTCACGTTGGAAGGCAGGACCCGGGCGTTCAGACAGGAGAGCAACTGGCGGTAGGAGCCGAGCATGCGTTCCGCGGGCACCACGGCGATGTGGATGGACGGCACCAGCGACACGGACCGCGCCCGGCCCCGGCCGCCCAGAAGCACCAGCGACGCCGTGTCGGCCAGCAGGTAGTCGGCCGTGGTCAGGCCGATGTACGAGGCGATGACCTCGCGCCGGAACTCCTGACGTTGGGTTTCGCTGAATGATTCCGCCACGGGCACGGTCTTGACGGCGATGTCCGTGGGCAGGTGCGCGTCCAGATCCAGAGCGTCCAGCAGCGGATCGCTCCAGCGCATGATCTGCCTGAGGGTGCCCCATTCCGGGGCGCGCTCCGCGGCCAGGGCCGCGATGGCCTGGCCGCAGGACTTAAGGTCCGGGCTTTCGTGCACCCGCAGATTCAAAGCCTTGGCTTCCGCGCGGATGCGCTTCATCCAGCCGTCCCGTTCCTCGTCGGACACGGGCGTCGCGCCGCAGTCCACGAACTCCGCGCTCTTGGCGAAAACCGCCGCCTCCCGGCCGTCGCCGCCCTCAACGCCCAGGGCCTTGCGCACTTTCTCGATGATTCGGCTCATGCATCCCTCCCTGTCTTTTCGCGGCGCGCCCAGCGCTGGGCAAAACTCTCCCGGGCCAGGGGCGGAAAATCGCGGCCCCTGGTCCAGCCGCCCAACACTCCGGGCAGACGGGTGATCCAGCCGTTCGTGCGCGGCAGCAGGACCTGGCCGAATCTGGCCAAAGCGGTCAGCACGTCATAAACGGCACGGTTGCTCATGACCACGGACCAAAGGCCAAACGTCAGCTTGGTCACGCGGCTGTGGGGCCGCACATCCCATTTGGGGTCGCCGTCGGCCAGCTTGGCGCGCAAGAGCGAGAGCATGCGCGGCAGGTCGTTGTCCACGGGGCAGACCTGCTTGCAGGCCCCGCACAGGGTTTCGCCCTGGCAGAGGTGGTGGCAGTCGTTGATGCCCTTGGTCAGGGGCGTGAAGACCGCGCCGATGGGGCCGCAGTAGGGCGATCCGTAGCTGTGCCCGCCGATGTTCACATAGACCGGGCAGACGTTCAGGCAACCGCCGCAGCGCACGCAGTGCAGGATCTCCCGGAAGTCCGGATCGGCCAGGATGCGGCTGCGGCCGTTGTCCACCAGCACGAGGTGGAATTCCTCCGGCCCGTCGGGCTCCTCGGCCAGACGCGGGCCGCCCACGTAGCTGACATAGGTCGAAATCTTCTGCCCGGCCGCGGCGCGGGTCAGCATGCGCAAGAGGATGTCGTGATCCTCCAGGGTGGCGGCGATCTTCTCGATGCCCAGGAGCACGATGTGCACTCTGGGCATGGTCGAGGTCATGCGGATGTTGCCCTCGTTGGAGACGATGGTCACATGCCCGGTCTCGGCGCAGGCCGTGTTGCCCCCGGAAATGCCCATGTCGGCGGTCAGCATCTTCTCGCGCAGGGCCGCCCGCGCCATGGCGGTCAGGCTCGGCGGGTCGTCCGTATAGGGCTGGCCCAGCTTTTCGGCAAACAGTTCGCCGACCTGTTCGCGGGTGAAATGAATGGCCGGAGCGATGATGTGCGAGGGGGCCTCGCCCCCCAGCTGCACGATGTATTCGCCCAGATCCGTTTCCACGGTTTCGATGCCGCTGGCCTCCAGGGCGTCGTTCAGGTGGATCTCTTCGCTCAGCATGGACTTGCCCTTGACCACGCGGCGGACCTGATGACGCTTGGCCACGTCCAGGCAGTATTCCACGGCGTCGAGACCGGTGGCGGCAAAATGGACCTGGCCGCCCCGGGCGCGGATGTTCGCGGCCAGGGTTTCCAGGACCACGTCCAGGTTGTCGACGATCTTGCGGCGCACGGCCTTGGCGGCCTGGCGGGAATCCTGGCCGGGCGAGAGCTGGCTGTAGAGGTTCACGGCGCCTCGGCCGAACTTGTCGCGGAGCATGCCCAGGGCCTTGTGCAACTGCTTGTCCTGCACGGCCTTGGCCGCCAGTTTTCTGTAGTCGAGGGGGTTTTGCGTCTGCATCACAACCTCCGGGCCAGGATCTCGGCGATATGATGGACGCGGATGGGCAGTTCGCGGCGGCGGATCATGCCCTGCATGTGCATCAGGCACCCCATGTCGCAGCCGACCACGGTCCCGGCGCCCGTGGCCTGAATGTTGGCCAGCTTGGTTTCGAGCAGGGCCTCGGAGATTTCGGGATATTTGGCCGCGAAGGTGCCTCCGAACCCGCAGCATTCGTCGGAGCGGGTCATCTCGACCAGGGTCAGCCCGCGCACGCCCGCGAGCAGCGTCCGGGGCTGATCCTGGACCCCGAGTCCGCGCAGCAGGTGGCAGGAATCGTGATAGGTCACGCTGCCGGGCCAAGCAGCGCCCACGTCGGTCACACCCAGGACATCGACCAGGAATTCGGTGAACTCGAAGGTCTTGGCGGCCACGCGGGCGGCCCGGTCCAGCAGGCGAGGTTCGCCATGAAAGAGTTCCCGGTAGTGATGGCGAACCATGTTCACACACGATCCCGAGGGGCAGACAATGGCTTCGGCGTCCTCGAACACGTCCAGGAAATGTCGGGCCAGCCGTGCCGATTCCTGGCGATAGCCGGCGTTGAAGGCCGGCTGTCCGCAGCAGGTCTGTCCGGCGGGATATTCAAGTTGCAGGCCCTGGCGTTCCAGCACCGTGACCATGGCCTCTCCGACCTCGGGGAAGCAGGAATCCACGATGCATTGCATGAACAGGGTCACGCGGTGCGGTTTGGACATTCAAACACCTCTCGGGCGCCAGGGCGCCCAGTGCGGACGGGTGTCCGGCAATGAAAGTGTTGCGGGCTTAGGGCCCAAAGCAGGAAATCCAGTATCCATTGCCCGACCGTCGTGCAATGAAAAAAGGTCGTGTTTTCGCGGCACTGTGCTGCAAATAGGTCGTAAGGCCTGCGGCCGGAGGCATGGTCGTCAGGCGGAGCCCGACACCAGCCGGGCCCGTTCCTCGTAATAGGCGATCTGCCCCCCCAGGTCCGCCACATGGGGCCGGATGAGACGGTTCACGCAGCCCTCCCGGGACAACCAGTCTCCGCGCGGATAGAGGACGGTGTGCGGATGCAGGCCGTCGAGAAGCGCTACCCGCACCGGCATGGCTCCCAGGACGGTTTCCAGGCGGCAGGTCCGGCTCGGGTCAAGTCCGGCCAGGGCCGCGCAGCGAGGGGAGACGAAGACCGTGGGCGGGCTGGTCTGCTCGTCTTCGGGAATCTGGGACAGCAGGTGGTCCCGGCGCACGGGGCTGAGCAGGTGCAGCGGATAATCCGCGTTCGCGGGCTCGGCGGGCGACAGGGTCTCCGGGAGATGGAAAAGGCCGTCGGGGTGGGCGAAGCGGCCGTCCTGCCAGGGCGTCTCGGGCACGGGCATGGCCAGGAACCCGGCCGCGCGCAGATCGGCCAGCGTGGCCTTGAGCCTGCCGCGCCGCAGGGCCGCGTCCAGGACTTCCTCTGCGGCCGGGTAGGGCACGGGCGGGTCGAGCAGGGCTCCCAGGGAGGCCGCGATCTCGAAATTGGGCCGGCTCTGGCCGCGCGGGGGCAGGACCTGGGCCGCGTGGTTCACGAAGTGGTGGCTCTCGCTTTGGACCAGGTCCTCGCATTCGAGCATGAGGGCCGGGGGCAGGACGACGCGCGCGCAGCGGGCCGTGTCGGTCATGAAGGCGTCCACGACCACGGTGAAGCGTTCGGCGAGCATCCGTTGCAGGGCCAGGCTGTCCGGGCACTGGGTGACGAGGTTCATGCCTTCGACCCAGGCGAATTCCACGGGCGGGTCGGCCTTTTCCACATTGGCTGCAAGACTGGCCAGGGGAAAGGAGCGTGAGTACCCCGGCCTGGCCTCGGCCCAGTTGCCGCGCACCTGCCCGCTGTCGGGACGCAGGTAGTAGACCCCGCCGCCCGGGCGGCCTACGTGGCCGCCTAGCATGGCCAGGGCGTCGATAGAGCGCACGCTTTCGCCGCCGTGGGCATGGCGTTGCAGGCCCCGGCCGATGAGGGTGGCCGTGACCGGATCGCCGGCGTAGAAGTCGGCCAGGGTTTCGGCCTGGGATTCGCTGGCGCCACAGGCCGCCAGGAGCGCGTCCAGATCCAGACCGCGCAGCATGGCCAGAAAACTTTCTTTGTCCAGGCAGCGGGCCAGGGCGGCGGAGTTTAGCCGGTTTGCATCAAGGAGGATGCGCAGGGCGGCCATGGCCAGGAAGCGGTCCGTGCCGGGGCGGATGACGATGCTCTCGTCGGCCAGGTCCGCATGGCCCGGGTCGCCGGGGTGGATGGCCAGCACCCGGGCACCGCGGGCGCGGGCCGTGGTGATGAGGGCGGCCAGATGCACGGACTGTGCGGACGCGTTGCGGCCCCAGTTGACGATGCGGCGGGCCGAAAGCAGGTCCGTCGGGAGGCCCTGGCGGATGGCGCCGAAATCGTCGATCTGGGCGCGAATCCCGGCAGCCAGACAGGGTGAGCCCGAAAAACCCGAAGAGCCAAGGGTCTTGAAGAGGAGTTTGCTGGCCTGATGCAGCAGGCCGAAGGACGCGTAGTAGTGCACGTGCAGCATGCGCTCGGGCGTGGGCCGCAGGCGCGTGATTTCGGCGGCGATGAGGCCCAGGGCTTCGTCCCAGGACGCTTCCCGGAAGGAGCCGTGTTCGCGGATGAGCGGGGTGAGAATGCGCCGGGGGCTGGCCAGGCGTTCCCCGAAGCGGGCCGTTTTGGCGCAGATGAACCCCTGGGTGAACGGGTGGTCGGGGTTGCCCCGGATGACGAGGCGCCCGTCCAGACCCGAGGTGACGAGCAGCGCGCAGCCGTCGCCGCAGTGGCGGGTGCAGGCGGTGCGAAGTGGGCGGGTCATGCGGTCTCCAAATCGTGATGTCATGGCGTTGGCCGGTCTATAGTCCGTCCCCCCTTGAACGGGTCAAGGGCGGAAGCCCTTGCGGGGCGCGGGGCTGGCCCCGTTGCCTCATGCCCCCAGATACGCGGCCAGGACCCGTTCGTCGTCCAGCAGGGCCTTGGCCTGGCCCGTGGCCGCGATCTGTCCGGATTCGAGCACGTAGCCGCGGTGGGAGTGGGCCAGGGCCAGGCGCGCGTTCTGTTCCACGAGCAGGATGGTCATGCCCTGCTGGCTCAAGGTGTCGAGGATGGTGAAGATCTCCTCCACCACCAGGGGCGCCAGGCCCAGGGACGGCTCGTCGAGGAGGAGCAGGCGCGGGGAACTCATCAATGCGCGGGCGATGGCCAGCATCTGCTGTTCGCCGCCCGAGAGGGTCCCGGCCAGCTGGGCGCGGCGTTCCCGCAGGCGGGGAAACATGGTGTAGGACGTTTCCAGGTCGCGCCGGATTCCGTCCTTGTCCGTGCGCACGTAGGCGCCGAGGAGCAGGTTGTCCTCGATGGTCTGGCGGGCCAGGACCTGGCGTCCCTCGGGGCAGTGGGCCAGGCCGGCGCGGACAATGGTGTCGGGCCGGGCCTTAGCCAGGTCCGCCCCGTCCAGGCGCAGGGTGCCGCCGGCAATGCGGACCAGACCTGAAATGGCGCGCAGGATGGTGCTTTTGCCCGCGCCGTTGGCGCCGATGAGGGTGACCACCTCGCCCTGGTCCACGAACAGGCTGACCTCGCGCACGGCCTTGACCGCGCCGTAGCTGACGCTGACCCGATCCAGTTCAAGCAGTGGCATGGCTGTCTCCGAGATAGGCGTCAATGACGCATTGATCGGACCGCACCTCTTCGGGCCGACCCTGGCAGATGAGGCGACCGAAATTGAGCACTGCCAGGCGGTCGCACAGGCCCATGACCAGGGGCACGTGGTGTTCGATGATGAGCACGGTCAGGTCGAAGCGGTCGCGCAGGTCGCGGATGAACGCGCTCAAGTCCGCCTTTTCGGCCAGATTGAGGCCGGCCGCCGGTTCGTCCAGGAGCAGCAGTTTGGGTCGCAGGGCCAGGGCGCGGGCGATTTCAAGGCGGCGGCGTTCGCCGTAGGGCAGGGACGAGGCCACGGCCTGGGCCTTGCGGTCCAGTCCGACGAGTCGAAGCAGGTCCATGGCCGTGTCCCGGATCTGGCGTTCCTGGGCGCGGCTGGCCGGAAGGCCGAGCAGATCCGAAAGAATGGACGTACGGGCGAAGGTCTGCATGGGCGCGCGCACGTTGTCGAGCACGCTCATGCCCGCGAAGAGGCGGATGTTCTGGAAGGTGCGGGCCATGCCCATGCCGGCCACTTTGTGCGGCGCAATGCCCAGGATGTCCTGGCCCAGAAAGCTGATCCGTCCGGCAGAGACCGGGGTGATGCCGGAAATGAGGTTGAAGAGCGTGGTCTTGCCCGCGCCGTTGGGGCCGATGAGGCCAAATATTTCGCCAGGCTGCACGGAAAATCCGACGTCGCCGACGGCCATGAGGCCGCCGAAGGCGCGCGATACGCGGCTCAGCTCAAGGATGGCGTCCATCAGGCCACCTCCGGCGATTTGCGACGCAGGGAGGCCAGCAGCCCGGCGATGCCCTGGGGCAGGTAGATGCAGGCCACGACCAGGACGATGCCGTTCATGATCAGGCGGGCGTCCTTCAGGGGACGCAAAACCTCGGGCAGGGCCACCAGCAGGATCGCGCCCAGGAGGGGGCCCCAGATGGAGCGCGCACCGCCGATGAGCACGTAGGCCAGACAGGCCACGGAGGCGTCGAAGCTGCTCTGGCGGGCGTTCCAGGTGTTCAGGAAGGGCGCGCTCATGGCCCCGACGATGCCGGCCAGGCCGCAACCGATGACGAAGGCGCGGACCTTTTCGTAGGTCGTGGAAATGCCCATGGCCTGGGCCGCCAGTTCGTCCTCGCGGATGGCCATGAAGGACCGGCCGGCCACGGTGCGGGTCAGCCGCCAGGAGAAGAGGAGCATGACGGCCAGCAGGGGTCCGAAGAACCACAGATAGCCGATGCGCTTTTCAAAGGGCTGCGGGATGCCGAACAGGCCCACGGCTCCGCCGGTCACGTCCAGAACCAGAACCACGACGTTTAATACCTGCACAAAGGCGATGGTCGCCAGGGCCAGATAAATGCCGCGCAGGCGCAGGGCCGGAACGCCGACCAGTACGCCGAGCAGGCAGCTGGCCAGCATGGCGATGAGCCACTCCACGGGATAGAGGGCCGGGCCCAGGGCCTCCCGCCAAACGGCGAACAGCGGGCTCGTGCCCATGATGGCCGCGATGTACCCGCCCAGGGAGTAGAAGCCGATGCTGGCCAGGGAGAGCTGGCCGGCCATGAGCGGATACCACAGGCTCATGCCCAGCAGGGCCTGCTGGATGATGGCCACGATGAGAAAACCGTAATTGTCGAGAAACATGCCCACCCTAGACCTTCTGGATGGTTTGTCGGCCCAGCAGCCCCTGGGGCCGGGCCAGAAGAATGACGAAGAGCATGACAAAGGCCACGGCCTCTTTCATGGACGAATAGTCCGAGGGCAGAAACGCTTCGCCCAGGCCGATGACGATGCCGCCCAGGACCGCGCCGGGAATGCTGCCCAGGCCGCCCAGCACAATGACGGCCAGGCCTTTCAAGCCATAGCTGACGCCGAAATACGGCCCGGCCAGCCCGAAGCTCGCGCCGATGAGGGTGCCGGACAGGCCGCCCAGGGCGCCGGAAATGAAGAACGTGGACAGGATGTAGCGGTCCACGTTGATGCCCAGGAGGCTCGCGGTTTCGGGGTTCTCGGCCGTGGCCTGCAGGGCCTTGCCCATGCGGGTGCGGTTCATGAACCAGGCCAGGACCAGGAGCATGACCAGGCTGACGCAGAGGATGAGGATCTGCACGGTGCGCACGGCCAGGATCTTGCCGTCCAGCTTGAAGACCATGGCCATGGGCAGGGAGCCGAAGATGTCGGAGGGGAAGGAATAGATCTCCGCGCCGACAAGAAATTGCAGGCAGTTGACCAGGATGAGCGCCACGCCCAGGCTGCTGACCAGGGCCAGGAGCGAATCCGCGCCCTTGGCGCGCAAGGGCCGGAAGGCCAGGCGCTCGACCAGGACACCGACCAGACCGGCCATGAGGGTGCCGCCCACCAGGGCCAGGGGAAAGGGCAGATGGAAGGGCAGGCTCATGCCGGCCAAAAGGCCGTTCAGGCCAAAATCGCCGACAGCCAGGGCATAGGTGCAGTACGCGCCCAGGGTGAAGACCGCGCCGTGGGCGAAGTTGATGATGCCCAGGATGGAGAACACCAGTGTGTAGCCGAGGGCGAAGATGGCGTAGACCGAGCCGATGGACAAGCCGTTCAGGATGTTTTGCAGCAGATAGACGATGTTCATGATGTCCGGGAAGCCGGGGAAGCAACGCCCCCCCCGGCTGGATGCGTTATTCGGGCAGCAGTTCCATGACCCCGGTCTTGCCGTCGTCGGCGATCTTGATCTGGGAGACATAGAAGGTCTTCTGGGTGATCTCGCCGTCGGCGTCGAGGGTGATTTCGCCCAGGGGCGTGTCGTAGGAGCTGGAAATGATGGCCGCGTTCAGAGCGTCGCGCAGCGCGGCGGTGTCCATCTCGGCGACCTTCTTGCCGATGCTCTTCTCCACCTTCACCAGGGCGTCGACGACGACCTTCACGCTGGTGTAGGCCTGGGCCGAGAACTGGGCCGGGTCCTTCTTGAACATGCTCTTGAACTCGGCCGCGAAGGCGTTGTTCTCGGCGTTGTCGGCCCCCGGGCTGTACGCCTGGGCCACGATGACGCCGGTGCATTCCTTGCCGCAGACCGGGTACATGTTCGGGGAGTTGAAGCCGTTGCCGCCGACGATGAGGCCTTCGTAGCCGAGCTGACGGAGCTGCTTGACCATGTTGCCGCCGTCGGCCGCCAGGCAGCTCATGACCACCATGTCCACGCCCGCGCCAAGGATGGCCGTGACCTGGGTGGTGAAATCCGTGTCCTTGACGCTGGTCTTCTGGATCAGGGCGATGTTCAGGCCCATGGACTTGATGGCTTCCTGGAAGATGCCGGTCTCGGAGACATTGAAGGCGTCATCCTGGGCATAGACCACGGCCACGTTCTTGACGCCGGGGTTGATCTTCAGGGCGCGCTTCAAGGCATTGGGCGCGACCAGGGTCATGGGTGCGGAAATGCGGGAGATGTATTCGCCGATCTGGGCCACGCCCTTGGCCGTGTTGGATGGCCCGACAACGGGCACCTTGGCCTGGTTGGCGATGGGATCGGCGGCAAAGGCCTGCTGGGACAGGGTGGGCCCGATGATGGCCACGACCTTGTCGCGAGAGATCAGATTCTGGAAGGCGTTGATGGCGCCGGCCTCGTCGCCGCCCGTATCCTGAAAGACGAGCTTGATGGGCGTTCCGTTCACACCGCCTTTGGCGTTGATCAGCTTTTCGGCCACCTTGACGCCGTTGACCTGCTCCTCGCCGAATAGGGCCACGTTGGTGGTCTGGGCCACGGCCACGCCGACGGGAACAGGGCTGCCCACGGGCTCGGCCAGGGCCGCCTGGGCCAGGAAGAGGCTGGCTAGAAGCAAAACGAATGTACGCATGGAATCCTCCGTGTGATGCGGTAGGCCCGGACAAACGTCCAGACTATCGATTAATGATTGATCGACCTATCAAGGATGGTTGGAGGGCGCAACCGGGAAATGCCCGGTCCCGAAGGGCGGCGTTGCTCGGCCGACCAGGACGCTTGATCCACATAAGAGGAGCCATGCGCGTAGGTGGTGTTGCCGGCCGTGTGGAGAACATTTTTTGCTTGCAGCCCCTGTTGGCCCTGGTCGCGGCAAAATTTTCCGTAACGGAGGTGGCATGAAAATCGACGGCAGCACATCACTGGCCAGCATGTATCTGGCAAACCAGATCCGGGGGCGTTCCGCCGAGAGCGCCGGTGCGCGGCAGGGGGACACCGTGACGCTGTCCTCGGAGGCCAAACGCCTGCTGGAGTATTTTCGCGGTCTGCGTTTCGAAAAGGACGCGGCGGACAAGAGCGAGTCGGCGGCAGCCGATTCACTGGGGGATGCGCGGGATGACGTGCCGGCCAGAGGAGCGGGGGTGTCGGCAGCGGAAGCCGGCGCAGCGGAGGGCTCGGGCACGGCCGGCCAGATCGAGGACATCAGGAAGCGCATCAAGGACCTGATGGACAAGGTCAAGCACATCATGGACGGCGACATGAGCCCCGAGCAGAAACACAGCGCGGCCGCGCCGTACCTGCAGCAGATTCAGGAATTGCAGCAGCAGTTGCAGGAGCTGATGGCGGAGGGGCAGAAGAAGGCTTAGGAGGCTGCCCCAAATCTTCTTCTGGCGTTGTTGCTTCGAAAATTTCAAAACCTCGTGTAGGTCTATCTACACGTCGGCCTTGAACTATTCTTGCGCCTAGCCAGAAGAATTTTTGAACAGCCTCGCGTTAGGATCATTTTTCAACAGGCTCTTAGGAGATGAGAGCTACACGGGCTTGTGATTCCCTGCAGGCCTGCACCGGGGTGGTTGTTTTATCAGACACCAAAAGAAAGCTGCAAATGTGGAGGACAGTCGCCGCAGGTCACGAACGTACTCTGCTTTTGCCCCCGTTCTATCCCTCCAAGGCCAGCAGCCCTTCGTCCCAGGCCTTGAGCATGAGGTCGCCTGTTTCCGTGAACTTCGGGATTTCCCGTATTCCGGCGATCAGTTCGTCGCGGGCCGTGGCGACACCGGCCGCGACCTCGGACAGGCACACGTCCGCCCGCTCCAAAGACAGCCCGCACGCGACGGCAAATCGGAGCAGCTGTCGGCGGTTCGGCCACCGTTTGGAGCCGGCCATGGTCAAGGCCAAGACATCCTTGGGCAGGTACGCGGTCGTGGTCACGATATCGAAGGTCGGAGCCAATCTGCCCCTTCTCGATTCCGCAGATTCGTACAGCAGACAGAAATTCTTGCGGTGGGCGTCACCGTTTCTGAGCGTGCAGGACAGGGCGACCATCTTGAAAATGTCCTGCATGGCCGAGAGTTCGTTGTCGGGAATGATGAAGGTGCGCACCGATTTCGCGAGCTGCTCGTAGCTCCCCTGATATTTCTGCGCGGTCGTCATGCCGGCGAGCACGCCCAGATCCTCCACGCCCAGATACGCGTCCTCGGTGAGGTCAAAGCGTTCAACAATCAGGAACTCTCCGTTGCGGGAAACATCCCAATCCGGAGTCGCCAGTCCGGCGAGCCTGGCCGCGCGCAGGCAATAGTGCTCGTTGCGGGCCAGTTGCGGGTAGGTCGGATCCCAGGTCTTCACGATATGCGTCGTGCCCGTGACAGTCACTTTGTGGTTCACGCTCATCTTGTGTCCGGCGACGTCACGGATGAGCACCTTGGGCTGAACGCCCGACACGCCGGATGCCGTGCCGTACACGTCCAGCAGATGCCGGAAGAGGTCCTCGGCGCCGTCGTGGGCCAGGATTTCCGAGACCGTCATGCCCGAAGGCACCGGTTCGCCGGCATCATATTGTAGGCGGCCGATCTGCGAAGCGCCCGTGAGCTTGAGCAAAACCATGTCGTCGAAGTCGGGAACGACCTTCGAGAGCCAGTGCCGCAGGAATCCTTCGGGCAGATTCATGTCGAAAATGGGGTGGAGCTGGCCGATGCCTGACATGTAGCTCGCCACCCGGGGTGGCATGGTCAGGGAGACCGCGTCGCCGGGAGGGATCTCGGGTGCGTAGCTGAAGGCGAAGGTTTTCCCCGTGGCGCGATCGAGGGCGCCGACAGGGCGTCCGCCGATGGAAACCTTAAGCATGCAAATTGTCCTGTTCCGCAAGCAGATCATCCAGGGTGGGCGGACTTAAGGAGGCGAGCCTGATCCCAAATCCAAGGACCTTGAGCACCCGGAGCACCTTGCGGACTCCCGGGTCGTGCACCTGTCCCGTCTCCAAATCGCTGATCATGGCCCGGCTCACACCGGCCCGCCTGGCCACCTCGGTCTGCGAGAGTTTTTGCTGCTTGCGGAGCTTCGCGATCTCGCTCCCCAGGTCTTGGATATCGAATATGGCGTTCATGGTGTCGTATATATGAGTCAAAATTAAATATATGTCAAATATTGACGTAAATTTAAGTCATTTTAGCGGAGTCAAAGCCGAGGTCTCGGCCATGCGCATGCCGGGGAGATGCGACGAATGGCGGATGTTTCGGGGAGAGTGAGTGGGAGGGTCTTCAAGAGATGTTTCGTGAAGCCTGACGTGAAGATGAAAGGTGAACAACAGCGAGTCGGTGCCGATGTATTCAGTTTGAATTGTATTTTTTTGTAATTTAGTTCAGATAGTTATTACAAATTCAAGATTCAAGTCGCGGTAGGGATGCCGGTTACCCGGCACCCCCCGCACAG
>CAZPSN010000011.1:24644-101712 GCA_964589645.1 uncultured Desulfovibrionaceae bacterium | reverse complement strand
CCGTCAGCAAGCTCAGGCCTATTTTTGCTGAGTCGGATTAATTGCAGTGAGATCTAATAACGGAGTCGGCAACAACGGACCCGTGAAACAGATCAATGGCGTTTGCCTTGCCCGATCCGGGAAACGTGAACGGATGGGGGAGTCAGAAATCGTGCCGCACCCGGGTTGCCATGCGCAGAAAACAAAGCGCGAAGAGAACCGTCGCCCTGGCCTGGGCAGTGAAATGACGAACGCGGCGCGGATGACCTGTTTTTCGGTTCCAAGCCTCATCGTGATGGCGCACGACCATGTGTCATTTTATAGCCAACCCCACGGCCCTCGTCATCCCCAGCATTGTTTTGCAGGGGAGATTTCACGAACAGCTCGATGCAATTTGCTCGATGACCGGAATGATCGTTCATAGTGCCGCACGGATTATCTGCTTGAAATGGCAAATATTATTCCATGTTACGCTTGCCACATGAGTTCAGAACAGCATAATTGATCTGCCTTTTCTGAATTACAAAGGATATTGACTTTGGATGCTCGCGGGCATAAATCGCCTTCAATTGTTGAGTTCCGCCGAGGGCGGAAGCGGGGGACCCATTTCATTGGGGCGAATCGCACACGCGTAGGGCACCTTTCGGCCCGAGCCCGTCAGCTAACCTCGTAAACGTCGAAGGGAGACCTCCATCTGGTGTGGGGCCTTCCCGTTGAACCACACTCGCTATTTGGGAGGTTGCCGTCATGCGTCACTTCTTGAAAGAGAAACCGTACATCCTTCACGACTCAGCCACTTTCTGTACAAAATTCTCGACATCTCCCCCTTATCTCGCCACACCAAAAAACATTTCCGTCCTCATCACGTTAATCCATCATCTACCGCATCTAGCATATACCCCGTTGCATATGCGCAACAGCGGTCACCCAGACCAATAACACGGTCACTCCTTCCCCATCCATGGCGTCTCGGTCGTCCACGATCGCGGATGGCCATATTCTTTCGCGACATCTACACACATTAGATTATTTAACTGATCTTTTCATTCACCTTTTTACTTAAATTGGGTGGTGCACATGGTCTTCAGTTGGATGAATTTTTCTATTCTCGCGTTTTTGATGGCGGGTTTGGCTTTTGCAGTCGGGCCGTTGATCGTCTCACTCCTTCTCGCCCCCAAATCCCAAGGGGGTGCCTTTGCCGAATCCTACGAATGCGGCATTCCGACCCACGGACGCCAGGCATGGGTCCAGTTCGGACTGACCTTTTACTTCTACGCCCTCATCTTTCTAGCCTTCGACGTGGACGTTCTCTACCTGTTTCCGGTTGCCGCCGCATATTCCAAGACTGTCGGCTGGGCGGCGTTCTGGCAGGTCCTCGTCTTCCTCGCCGTACTGTTTGTCGCGATCTTTTATTTTTCCAGCAAAGGAGTGTTCTCATGGCCCAGACGAATTCGCGTACCCAGCCGGCAGTAAGAGGGTTTGAGCCGCCCCGGATCAATCTCAAACCGGCCCAACAGGTATTGGATCTTTGCAGGGCCATGTCGCTATGGCCCATGACCTTTGGTCTGGCCTGCTGCGCCATTGAAATGATGGCCGCAGGCATGGCCCGTTTCGACATCTCCCGTTTCGGGGCCGAAGTCTTTCGGCCCTCTCCGCGCCAATCGGATTTGATGATCGTTGCCGGCACCGTGACCCACAAGATGGCCCCGGCCCTGGTCCGTCTGTACGAACAGATGCCCGCGCCCAAGTACGTTATCGCCATGGGCAATTGCGCCATCTCCGGCGGTCCTTTTGCCGGCGAGCAAAACTACAACGTCGTCGAGGGGGTGGACATGCTCGTCCCCGTCGACGTTTATGTCCCTGGCTGTCCGCCACGGCCCGAGGGACTTCTGGAAGGGTTGTTCCTGCTCCAGAAAAAGATCACCGGAAAACGATGGTGGCCCGAGGCATTGGGAGGAATCGAACCATGAGCGGACATTTTCTCGCCACTCTTCCCCACCTTTTCGCCACGGTGCAAGACCATCAGCAATCCGGCCTGACCTATTCTGCCCTAGTCGCGCCGGAGCATGTCCGTCAGGCGGCCAGCCTTTGCCGCGAAAAAGGATACCATCTTGAGGACATCAGCGTCAGCGAAGTTCTGGAAGGCACGCTGGTGCTCTACCACTTCGACCATTTCGGCACTCCGGGACGAATCTGCGTCATGGCCGTGACCACGTCCAATTCCATCGAGACGATCTCGGACATACATGCCGGAGCCGACTGGCACGAACGGGAATGCTTCGATTTCTTCGGCACGGTTTTCACCGGGCATCCTAACCTGCTTCCCCTGCTGCTGCCGCCGGATGTGGAGGTTCCGCCGCTCAAGAAGGCCGAGAAAAGCAAGGTTTCCCTGACCACCCTCTTTCCCTGGGCCGCAGCCCCGGCAATCCAGAAGGAGGCATGATGCTCACCAAGGAACAGATCGCCGAGCGCGGATTCTACACACAGTATTTTGAGCAGGGAAAACAGAACAACTCGCTCATCCTGAACATGGGCCCGCAGCATCCATCCACGCATGGAGTGCTGCGCGTCATGTTGGAAATCGACGGCGAATACATTCTGCGAGCCGACCCGGTCCTGGGCTACATCCACCGCATGCACGAAAAAATGGCCGAAACGAAAACCTACGCCCAATTCATCACCAACATGGGCCGGGTTGATTACCTCCACGCCCTGGCCTGGAACTGGGCCTTCGTGGGCGCCGTGGAAAAACTGAGTGGCACCCCGCCCTCTCCCCGCGCGGAATACCTGCGGGTCATCACCTGCGAACTGAACCGCATCTCCTCGCATCTGTTGTGGTGGGGAGCGTACCTACTCGATCTCGGAGCCTTCACTCCCATCCTGTACGCCTTCGACGACCGCGAAGAACTCCTTGACATCTTGCAGGACATGACCGGTTCGCGGCTGACCTACGCATCCTTCACCTTTGGCGGCGTGGTGGCGGACATGGACGAGGCGCTCAAAGCCCGCATCGAGCGCTTCATCGAGCGCCTGCGCGAGCGCCTGCCCATGTACAAATCCCTGGTCACGGACAACTTCATTCTCCTCGGACGAGTGGAGGATATCGGCCACATCTCCAAAGACATGGCTGCGCGTTACGGCGCCACCGGCCCGGTATTGCGCGGCAGCGGCGTAGCCTACGACGTGCGCCGGGCCGAGCCGTATTCGGTGTATCCGGAACTGGATTTCATTGTCCCGACGAGTGACCGCACCGATGCGCTGGGACGCTATCTGGTGCGCATGCGGGAACTGGAACAGAGCCTCGTTATCATCGAACAGGCGCTTGTGCAGATTCCCGAAGGCGAAATCCAGGCCAAGGTGCCCAAAAAAACAAAACTCCCGGCGGGCGAGGTATATTTCGCGGTGGAAGGAGCCCGAGGGAAAATCGGGTGCTACCTGCAAAGCGATGGCGGAGGCAGCCCGTATCGAATCAAGCTGCGCGCCCCGAGCTTCTCCAACCTGAGCCTTTTCGCCGAACTGAGCCAAGGCACCCTTCTGGCGGACGCCGTATCCATCCTGGGCAGTCTGGACCTTGTCATCCCGGAGATTGACCGATGATAGACCCGCAACTCCTTCGCATCCTCATCGCCCTGGTGGGCATTCTGGGCTTCGTGGCCCTGAACGCCCTGGCCCTGGTCTATGCCGAACGAAAAATCGCCGGCCACGTCCAACGCCGTCCCGGACCCTACGAGGTCGGCCCCCATGGAATCCTGCAACCCTTGGCCGATGGCCTCAAACTCATGGGCAAACAGCTGACCACGCCGCGCGACGCGGACCCGGTCATCTTCTGGCTGGCCCCGATTCTCTGTTTCATGCCCGTGGCCCTGTGCGTTTTCCCCATCCCCTTCGGACCCAACCTGATCGCCTTGGACCTCAATCTCGGGATGGTGCTGATCCTGGCCTTCGCGGGGCTGGGCGTCCTGTCCATCTGCCTCGCCGGATGGGGTTCCAACAACAAATGGGGCCTTCTTGGCGCAGCCCGCGCCGTGGCCCAGAACGTGGCCTATGAAATTCCGCTGCTGCTGGCCGTCCTGTCCGTGGCCTTCATGACGGGCAGCCTCAATCTGGCGACGATCACGGAAGGTCAGGGCACATGGCCCTGGCAATGGAACGTGCTGCTCAACCCGCTCGGGTTCATCATCTATTTCATCTGCGCCCTGGCCGAAACCAACCGAGCCCCCTTTGACCTGCCCGAGGCAGAAAGCGAACTGACCGCCGGATTCCACACCGAATACTCGGGCATGGGTTTCGGCCTCTTCTTCATGGCCGAATACGCGAACATGATCGTGGCCTGCTCCGTGGCCACGGTCCTCTTTCTGGGCGGCTGGAACGGCCCCGGGGCTCCTGGCTGGTGGTGGTTTTTACTCAAAATGTACGCGCTCATCTTCCTGATCATCCAGATCCGCTGGACATTTCCGCGCGTACGTTTCGATCAGCTTCTCAACCTGTGCTGGAGATGGCTTGTGCCCTTGGCGCTGCTGAATCTCGTATACGTCACCATCATCGTCAAACTCCAGGAGGCGTGAGTGTACCGGCTCAAAGACATAACAAGCGCAGCCCGGGGCATGTGGTCGCTGATCGTGGGCCTGAACATCACCGGCAAGTATTTTTTGAAACCCAACGTGACCATTCATTATCCTCGTCAGGAAGTGACCAACCTGGCCACTTTTCGCGGTCATATCGAACTCGTGCCCGAGGACAGTGACCAACTGACCCCGCGCTGCATCTCCTGCGGCACATGCGCCAAGGCGTGTCCCTCGAACTGCATCACGGTGATCAAGAAAAAAGCTTTGGCGCCCACGCCCGAAGAGACCCAGCAAGGCATCAAGCCCAAGACCCCCAAGGACCCCGAACTCTTCCAGCTGGATTTCACCCTCTGCTCGCTGTGCGGCCAGTGCGTGTCCTCGTGCCCGGCCGATGCCATCCGCTTTTCGCAAAACATCAACCTCGCCGGATTTTCCCGCCAGGACTTTCATTTCGATCTCCTGGCCCGCTTGCGCTCCAGAACATTCACAACCTCCAACCAGGCGGACTGATCATGGAAAAACTCGCACTTTTCGCCTACGCCCTCTATCTGGCCATCATTGCCATCGGCGGCTTCGTGGCCGTGACCAATACAAATCTGGTCCGGGCCCTGGTCGGTCTGGTAACGGCCATGTTCGGGGTCGCGGGCATGTACTTCCTACTGAACGCCCCTTTCGTCGGCCTCATGCAACTGCTCATCTACGTCGGCGCCATCAGCGTCCTCATCTTCTTCGCCATCATGCTCACCCGGCCACCAGTTGGCGGTGAGGAACAGAAGCCTTCCCCTCGCAGGCCCATGGCCATCCTGGCTGCGGCCGCACCGGTAACCCTCTTGGGCGCGATTTGTTCCAAGGCCTTCGTGCAGACCGTGGCCGTTCCCGATGAAACCGGCATCACGGAACTGGGCCAGGGGCTGCTGGGCACCTATGGCCTCGCTTTTGAACTCATTTCCGTGGTGCTGCTGGTGGCCATGGCCGGGGCGGTGCTGCTCGGATTCAAACGACGGGAGGAAGCATGAACTCGCTCTTTCTCTTTCATCTGGCGGGGCTCGTGCTGCTTGGACTGGGTCTGTTCGGCCTGGTCCGGCGCAAGACTCTCGTGGGCATGCTCATCAGCGTGGAACTGCTCTTGAACGGCGCGGGCCTTTCCATTGTCGCCTCGGCCAAACTGACCGCGGCGGACGATGTTCTCGGACAGCTCTCCTCGCTTCTGATCATGGGACTGGCCGCCGCCGAGGCGACCCTTGTTCTGGCCGTCATCCTGGTTGTCCTGCGGCGCTTCGGCTCCGTGGAAACCGACACCATTGCCACGCTGAGGGACTAAATGGAAAACGCGACGCTCCTTCTCCCCCTCATCATCACCGGCTTGGCCCCCTTGGGCATCTGGATATTCCGCGGCACCCCCAACGCCCGCGAAGCGGTCTCCTTCACCGCGGCGGCCCTGACCTTCCTCTTCATGCTCTGGATAACGCCCGGAGTGCTTCGCGGCGAGATCAACACGTACACATTGTTCACCATTCTGCCCGGCATCACCGTAAAAATCTGCGCCGACGGCCTGACCATGATCTTCGGAATCGTGGCAAGCTTTTTGTGGTTCCTGGCCACGAGCTACAACGTCGGCTACATGCGGGGCCTGCAGGAACACGCCCAGACCCGCTACTACTTCTGCTTTGCCATCGCCATCTTCGGGGCCGTGGGCGTGGCCATGAGCGCGAACATTTTCACGCTCTACCTGTTCTACGAGATCATCTCCATCTTCACGTACCCGCTGGTCGCGCATCATCAGGATGAGGACGGATTCAGCGGCGCGCGCAAGTACATGGTCTACCTCATGGGCACCTCGAAGCTCTTCCTGCTTCCGGCCATGGTCCTGACCTACGTGCTCTGCGGCACCCTCGATTTCCAGCTCGGGGACGTGGTGCACGGCATCTTCCCCGCCGATGCCGACCCCTTCATGGTGCGACTGACCTACGTGCTTTATATCGCCGGTCTGGCCAAGGCGGCGCTGATGCCCTTTCACAACTGGCTGCCCTCGGCCATGGTCGCGCCCACTCCGGTTTCGGCCCTGCTCCATGCCGTGGCCGTGGTCAAGGCGGGCGTGTTCTCGGTCAGCCGGATCATCCTGTCCGGATTTGGCCTTGAGACCATGAACACCCTTAACCTGGGCATCCCCACGGCCTATCTGGCCGCCTTCACCATCGTGGTGGCGTCCATCATCGCCCTGACCAAGGACGACCTGAAGGCCAGGCTGGCCTATTCCACGGTCAGCCAGCTCTCCTACGTGGTCATCGGCGTGACCATGCTCACACCCGACGCCGTCACCGGCGGCCTGGCCCACATCGCCCACCACGCCTTCTCCAAGATCACCCTCTTCTTCGCGGCCGGAGCCATCTACGTGGCCACGCACAACAAGAAGATCAGCCTCATGGGCGGGTTCGGACGCAAGATGCCCATCACCTTCGCCATGTTCTCCCTGGCCGCCCTGTCCATGATCGGCATGCCGCCGGTCTGCGGATTCGTGTCCAAATGGTATCTGATCAACGGGGCCATGCAGGCCCACCAGATCGTCATCCTCTGCGCGCTCCTCGGCAGCACGATCCTCAACGCTGGATACTTCACGCCGATCATCTACAGGGCCTTCTTCACGACGCCCAGCCCGGAGGTGGACTACGACCACTACTCCGAAGCTCCCATGACCATGGTCATTCCCCTGACCATCACGGCCTGCATCAGCGTGCTTCTGGGCTTCTATCCAGAGCTCTTCTTCGGTTTCATCAACATTTTCACGGGATTTCGAGGGTAGCCATGGAAACAAGCACGCTCGGCGAACTTCTGGGCAAGGCCCGTCAAAACCTCGGCTTCTGGAAAAAGGTCATGTACGCCATCATGATCCTTCTCGTGGGCCTGAATGTCCTCATCTATCCCCATCACCCCCATTTTCAGGGCGAAGGAACGCCTGGCTACTGGGCTGTTTTCGCCCTGATGGCCACGGTGCTCATGGTGCGCATCTGCAAGGGCGCGGCCCACGCCATCCTGGGCAAAAAGGAGGGCTACTATGACCGCTAGCTTCCTGCACCCTTCGATTCCATTCCTGCTGGCGGCGCTTGTCATTCCGTTCATCAGGACGGACAAGTACCGCTGGCTTCTCCCCCTCCCGGCCCTGGTGGCCGTGGGCTCGGTCCTGACCATGACGAACGGCGTGCACGGGCTGGTCAGCTATCTCGGCCAGGTCTTGACCACGGGCCGGGTCGACACCCTGGCCATCGTCTTTGCCCATGTCTTCGCCATCCAGGCGGTCATCGGCTTCATCTACGCCATGCATTTGAAGGACCGCGCCCAGCACGTGGCCGCCAACCTGTACGTGGCCGGCGGCTTCGGCTGCGTCTTCGCCGGCGACTACCTGACCCTGTTCCTCTTTTGGGAACTGATGAGCATCGCCTCGACCATGCTCATCTGGCTCAACCGCGCCCCCCGCTCCACGGCGGCGGGCTTCCGCTACTTCCTGTTCCATACCCTGGGCGGGCTCATGCTCCTGGCCGGGATGCTCATCCGCTACAAGGCCACGGGCAGCTTCGCCTTTGAAGCCATCATCCCGGCCTCGGCCCAGTGGTACGACTTCCTCATCCTGGCCGGATTCTGCGTCAACGCAGCCGTGGTGCCCCTGCACGCCTGGCTGCCCGACGCCTACCCCCGGGCGACCATCACCGGCGCGGTCTTCATGTCCGCCTACACGACCAAAACCGCCGTGTACGTGCTCCTGCGCGGCTTCTCGGGCTTCGAGGTCCTGGCCATCGGCGGCACCATCATGGCCGTCTACGGCGTCTGCTACGCCACCATCGAAAACAATGCCCGGCGCATCCTGTCCTACCACATCGTCTCCCAGGTCGGGTACATGGTCGCCGGTATCGGCATCGCCTCCCAGCTGACCTTGAACGGCGCCTGCGCCCATGCCTACGCGCACATCATCTACAAGGGTCTCCTGTTCATGACCACGGGCGCGATCCTCTACGCCACGGGCACGGCCAAGCTCTCGGAACTCGGCGGCCTGGTCCGCCGCCTGCCCTGGGTCTTCGTGCTCTACATGGTCGCGGCCGTGTCCATCTCGGGCATGCCGCTCTTCTCGGGCTTCGTGTCCAAGACCATGGTCATCGCCGGTGCCGCCGAGGCGCACCGCACCTGGCTGGCCCTGGGCCTGGAACTGGCCTCCATCGGCACCTTCCTGTCCGTCGGCCTGAAGCTCCCGTACTTCGCCTTCTACGCCAAGCCCGACGACATGACCCGGCCCATCACTCCGATACCTACTAACATGTACGTGGCCATGGGCATGGGCGCGGCATTGTGCTTCATCATCGGCGTCCAGCCGCACCTGCTGTACTCGCTCTTGCCCTTTGAAGCGGACTATGTGCCCTACACCCCGTGGCACGTGCTGCAGATCTCCATTCTGCTCGGTTTCACGGGCCTGGGCTTCGCGCTCATGGTCCCCCGGCTCACCCCGGCGGCCAAACAAAATCTTGATTTCGAGTTCTTTTACATCTGGATCGGCCGGCTTTTCCTGGTCATCTGCCACTACCCTTTCGCCCTCATCGACACGTGGTGGGGCGAGATCTACCGCAAGGTAGGCATGGCCGGTCTTCTGGAGCGGGCCAAGGAGGCCAATCATTTTGATTGGCACATCATTGACGGCATTCTGGACGGAAGCGCCCTGGGCGTGCGCGGCCTTGGCCGCCGCACGGCGTCAACGGTCAACGGCAAGCTTCAGGACTATATTGGCGGCGCGGTGATTCTTGCATTTGGCATCAGTGCCGTGGTGATGCTTTTCACCCTGCTTCGCTAACTTCGAACCAAGGACAGGTATTATGACTGCATCATCCTTTCCGATCCTCAGCGCGCTCATCTTCTTCCCCCTGGGCGCGTCCGCGGCCCTCTTGGCGGTGAAGAATGTCGATCTCATCCGCAAGTTGACTCTGGTCGCGGGCTTTCTCGAAATCGCGCTGGCTCTGCCGTTGCTGGGGTTCGACCTTTCCTCGGGCGCGTTCCAGTTCACCGAGAAGGCGGACTGGGTGCCCCAATGGGGTCTGACCTATGCCCTCGGCGTGGACGGCATCAGCCTGCTCATGGTTCTCTTGACCGTGGCCTTGCTGCCCCTGTGCGTGCTCTGCTCGTGGAACTACATCTCCAAACGGATCAAAGAATTCCATATCGTTCTGCTGCTCATGACTTCGGCCTGCGTGGGCGTTTTCGTAGCGCTTGACTTCGTGCTCTTCTACCTCTTCTGGGAAGCCATGCTCGTGCCCATGTACCTGCTCATCGCGGTCTGGGGCGGTCCGAACAAACGCTACGCATCCATCAAGTTCTTCCTCTACACGCTGGCCGGTTCCACCCTGCTTCTGGTGGCCATCATCGCCTTCTACGTGGCGGGCGGAACGTTCTTTATCCCGGAACTGATGACCAGAACCTTCGGCCCCGAGTTGCAATTCTGGACCTTTTTGGCCATGGCGCTGGCCTTTGCCATCAAGTGCCCCATGTTCCCCTTCCACACATGGCTTCCGGCCGCGCACGTGGAAGCGCCCACGGCCGGCTCCGTGCTGCTGGCCTCGGTGCTCCTCAAAATGGGCACCTACGGATTCCTGCGTTTTTGCATACCGCTGACCCCGGACGCCTGCGTAACCTTCGCCCCGCTCATGATCGCCTTGTCCATCGCCTCCATTCTCTACGGCGGCGTCATCGCGTTGGGCCAGAAGGACATGAAAAAGCTCATCGCCTACTCCTCCGTGGGACACATGGGCTTTGTCACCCTGGGCATCTTCCTCTTCAGCCAGCGGGGAGTGGAGGGGGCCATCATGCAGATGCTCAACCACGGCATCACCACCGGCGGCCTGTTCATGCTCGTGGGCGCCGCCTACGAACGCAGTCACAGCCGCGAGATCGCCGACAACATGGGCCTTGGCAAATTCCTGCCGGCCTACATGTTCTTCTTTGGACTCTTCTCCCTCTCATCACTCGGGTTTCCGGGCACCAATTCCTTTGTGGGTGAAGCCCTGGTGCTCGTGGGCGCTTTTCAGAACAGCCTCCTGGTTGGCGGCCTGGCCATTCCGGGTGCCATGCTGGCAGCAGCCTACATGCTTCGCCTCTTGCAGAGACTGGCCTGGGGCCAGCCTGGTTGCGGGGCGAGGTTTGCGGACCTGAGTCGAAGGGAATGGATCTATCTGACTCCGCTGGCAGTCCTTGTCTTTTATATCGGCCTGGCTCCGACCTTGACCCTGAGGGTCATGGATCCTTCCATCGACACCCTGCTCAAGGAGTTCACGGCCAAGACCACGGCCATCGCGGAGCACGACGCGCCCGCCGATCCGGCTCAATACCTGGCACTCATTGGCAAGGAGGCACGTCCATGATGCTCACGCTTCTTCCCGAAGCCCTGTTGCTTGGGCTCATCGTCATCCTTTTTGTCCAGGTCATCGCCAGGCCCGGCCAGGATTTGGCAGCTGGCTGGCTGCCCTGGGCCTGCCTTGGACTTCTCGCCGCGACGGGAACGAGTCTCGGCCAGACGGGCCTGCTGTTCGGCAATACATACCAGCTCGATGCGCTTTCACAATTCGTCAAACTGGCCGTGGCCGCCGGGCTGTTCATGGCCGTGGCCAATGCGAAAGGTCAGGCCACCCTCAAGGAACCCATGCGCACGGACTACTATCTCCTGCTGTGCATATCCGCCTGGGGGCTCATGCTCCTGGCCAGTTCCGTGGAGCTGATGACGATCTACATCGCCCTCGAAATCTCCTCCTACGCCCTCTACGCCCTGGTCCCCCTGCGGGCCGGAGACAAGCGGGCGGCCGAGGCCGGGATCAAGTATGTGCTCTTTGGCGCGGCCGCCACGGCGGTGTCCCTGTATGGCTTCGCGTACATCACCGCCGCCCAGCACACCACGTTCCTGGCTGATCTGACCACCAAGGAATGGGATTTCGCGACCAATCCCGGCGCGCTCGTCGGCCTTGTCATGTTCCTGGCCGGGTTCATGTACAAATTGGCCCTGTTTCCGTTCCACTTCTGGTGTCCGGACGTGTACCAGGGCGCAAGCAACGAGACGGCCGCATACGCCGCGACCCTGCCCAAGCTCGGAGCCGTGGTCATCCTGGTCCGTCTGGCATCCCTGCTGGTGCCCGGGCAGCCCGGCATGACCATCCTGGCCATCCTCGGCGCCGTATCCATGACCTTTGGCAACCTGTCGGCCCTGGTCCAGGACGACGTGAAACGCATGCTCGGCTATTCTTCCATCGCCCATGCCGGATACGTCGTCATTGGTCTGATTTCGGGCACCGCGGAGGGACTGGCTTCCGCCACGTTCTATGCGCTGGTCTATGTCCTCATGAACCTGACCTGCTTCTGGGTGGTCTGCCACCTGTCCAAGGATGGCCGGAACATGCTGTACTCGGACCTGGACGGCCTGCACCAACGCAGCCCGGTTTTTGCGTTCGTGCTGGCCGTGGCCGCCTTTTCGCTGGTCGGCCTGCCGCCCACGGCCGGGTTCATGGGCAAGCTCTTCCTCCTGACCTCGGCCTGGGGGCACGGCTATGACTGGCTGGTCATCATCGCGGCGTTGAACACAGCCATCTCCATCTACTTCTATCTCAGTCTGGTGCGCCACGCCTACACCCACGATCCGGGGCCCACCCTTGCTCCGGCCAAAGAAGGCGGTCTGGCACTGGGAGCTGTGTTCGCGGCGCTGGTCCTGCTGCTCGGCATCATGCCCGCGCCGGTTTATGACCTGGCTGTGAAGGCCGGGAAGGCTCTGTTGCCTTAACGGTGAGTCGCACCGTGGTCGAAATCCTGTCCCTAAGGGGAATGGCGCGAAAATCTGATGAGAAGCAGGTTTGAAGCAAGGATGGCGACGCCTGCCCCCATTGGACTTGGCAAGGCCATGAGCCTGCTGACAGAGATGAAAAAGAAGGCTTTGATGGAGCTGGTTGCTTAATGAAAGACGCATCTGGCGACCTCCGACGAACTCTGGGTGGGCCCATTCTCGGTCGCCAGCTGCTTGAGGTTACCCATCATGCCGTGGAAGAATTTGCAGAACTTGACGCACACAACTGGAAAACGGGAGGCCCTGGAGAAATGGGACAACGAGTTGGACCTGATTCTAGGCGGGCAAGGCACTGACAAGGCAGTGCTCTTGCGGGCCAAAGGCTAGGCGACATGCCCGGCGCTCCGGCAGGAAAACTAGACAAAAAATAACACAAGGGTTATCACGCGAACGTGTGGAAAATACTTGTTCAGGATAAAGCGGCTGAAGAACTCGACGCTCTGCCCGTGGATATCCAGGCACGATTTCAAAGGCTGTTTGATCTTGTCGAAGAGTTGGGGAAGGCCGCGTTGACCATGCCGCATGCTCGGCACATTCAGAGGCCTCTATGGGAATTGAGGGCACGCGGCCGCGACGGCATCGCCAAAGGGCTTTACGTCGTCGTTACCCCGCAAATGATTCTCGTGGCCCGATTTTTCATCAAAAAGACCCAGAAGACGCCCATTCAGGAAATCCGTTTAGCACTCAGAAGATTCAAGGAATTCGAAAATGATCGAAGCAAGAAAGATTCATGAACTCAAAATGCGGGACGATCCTGAGTACGCCCGCGAATACGAGGCGCTTGAAGAGGAGTTCTCTTTTCTTCGGAAGATGATTCTGGCCAGAAAACGCGCCGGCATGAGCCAAGCTGACGTGGCCCGAGCCATGGGGGTCAGTCAGCCAAGGGTGGCGAAGATCGAGAGCGGCTCAAACATCAGCCTTGATATCCTGCGTCGCTACGCCAGAGCCACGGGCTCTGACCTGGTGATTGATTTTGCCATGCGTGGAGAAGAACAGCGAGCATGAGCCAGCAGCAAAGAACACCAAGCGCCCCATGGACAAGCAGAACGCCCGAGAGCTGGCAAAAGTGCTGAACGTGGCCCCCAGGAGTTTTTTATCTTAACCGCTGGATTAACTGGTTTCGTTACAAAGCAAATAGCATCAATCAATCCAACCCAAAAGTATACCCAGAAAAAATTTCATAAAAAAAGGGGCCAGCTTGTTACAGCTAACCCCTTGATTTTATGGAGCCAGGAAAGAGAATTGAACTCTCGACCTACTGATTACGAATCAGTTGCTCTACCAACTGAGCTATCCTGGCAAGCCGTGAGGACGCCTGATATTCCGCCCTTTACCCGCCGTCAAGCCCTTTTTCCAGGGCTATCAAATCCAGTCATTTTCGGGCAAAGAGTCTGCATCTTGCAGACCGTTTGCAGACCGTAAAATGGAGGATCACACCTTGAAAATCATTCCCCTGATTGCCCTTGCCCTGCTTCTTTCCGCCTGTGGAGCGAAGGACATTTCTACCTTGAAAAAGAACCCGGCCATCCATGGTGCGGTCACCGTGCACGGGGACTACCAAGACGTTTACGCTCGAGTCCGCGCCAAGGTCCTTGAGTGCGGAAACCCTGGGCAGTATCCGTCCCCCATGTTTGAGGACAAAGCCCGCCGACTCATTGAGGTTCCCATCGGCAATGTCAACGGGATGGCTCTCTATTATTCCGTCCAGGGAAATGAAAACGGGACTTCAACCGTGGATGTCTATTCCCACTTCAACGTCGGGAACTGGCCGGAAATTGTTGGGATGATCACGCGCGGGGCCTCCGGCCAGTGCGGATGCCCCTAGACCATCTCCTCGCTCACCTTCGCCAGCGCCGCCAGCCCCTCGGCCTCGTCATCCACTGCCAGAGCCATGGCAGCAGCCACTTCTTGCTCCCGGGCTGCCTGCCAGCCGAAACAAGCCTGAATGTGGGCCTCATAGGCTGGCTGAATAGCCATAAAGAGGGCCGCGTTCATCGTGACCCATTGCCCCCTGGAGGCTTTCCAGTGCGTTGAATATGCTTTGTCCTGGCCGAGCTTTACGGCCAGCTCAAGGTACGCCAGGCGGGCCTTTGCATCTGAATCGAACCGGACGTTCCGAGCCTCCTCTCCCTCTCCAATCGTGAAGAGGAAGCCTGCATCGAGGGCATCGTTTTTTGCATTGTTGATCGTGTCCAGCTTTGCCATGGCTAGGCCTGCAATGGAAGGCTGTTCCGGCACATGCGGCACAAACGGTGCAATCGGCCCAAACTCACCGGCCGCGACCCGGGCCAGCAGTGGACCTCCGTCGACAAACAGCGTCCCGGAATCGTCATCATAGTCGAGGAGCACGCCGCGATGCTGCGCGTTCGCAAATCTGGGGTTTTTCATATTATACAGCCGCCTTGTATGGTGTGTTCTGCACGTATGTATTCGATGCAAAAAAACGCGGGCTACTCAGCATGGACAGCGAATCAGCGTTGCTGATCTTGGTTTGCCAAGCAAGTACGTCGCTGACAGATATACTGACATCAACCGACCTCTCAACTGTCGTAGTTGACGTGGTAGTCCACTCTTGCACCTGCACGCCATTTTTCATTAGCCGCAACGAGCTAGTCCGGCTGGAATTATTTGAGCGGTGTTCGCACTTTGCCCTGACAGTGCCCGTTGCACGAGTCATCGTGTATTCGTAGATCGGCACATAGGTCGTACTACTTGTGTTCGCAGAGCCTGCGTAGTACGTGTAATCGGACAGGCCTGGATAGATGTTTTGCGCATCACTCGCAGACACAGTCAGTACCGGCATGGCCGACAACGGCTTGATGTGTGTGCCGTCGATGGAGTTGGCAGCGACTCCTCCGCCTACTGTAACCCATGCCGAGCCAGTGCAGACGATGACCCGGGACGCTCCCGCTGCGACGATCAGGGTCGTGGCCCCGTCGATTGTCTCGGACCCGCTCGGGTCGATGGTGATGACCCCGGACCCGGAGTTGATGACCGTGGCCGCAAATCCGTCCCCGAGTGTGGCCGCTGCCGTCAACGACAATGTCCATGTACCGGTGCAGTTAAGTGTTTTGCCCCGGTCTGCGGCGACGACCGTGTATACGCCTGATTTTGCCGCTGTCCCGGCGCCAAAAATCACGCCCAGTTTGGCCAGTGCAGTGCCCACAGTCCCGGTTGTGCCGAGGAGGTCGGCCAAGAATGTGCGCAGGTTATATATCCAGGTTTTTTGCTGGCCTTCGGTAACAGAGCCGCCTGTAAATTCGCTAGATTCTGGCAGTGCGGTAGGCATTTTTTAATATCTCCACGCTAGTGTGTTATCGTCAATATTCCAGGCCAGTGTGTTTTCGTCTGCACTCCAGGCATAATCTGCCACGCCCCCGTAGAATACGATTGACCACGGCCCGCGTGCGCCGCCTACTGCTGCCACGCGCACAATGGTCGCATTGCCAAAGATTGCGGTGGCTGTATATGAGGTCGTCGAGGTCTGCCCTGTCCTGATCCACTGCCCATCTCCAAGTCCTTGCTCTATGACGTAGTGATCGGCCCATGGAGCGGGAGCCCATGACAGCAGCATTTTTTCCGGGCTATCCGGCATTGATCGCGCGACAAGGCCAGCCAATGCTGGCGCAAGCTGATATCCGGCAAGCTGGCTGGTTTCCGCTGGCGGGACCGTGATTCCGTCCTCAAGGGTGTGGACACGCGTATCTTCGTTGACACACTCGATCTCGATGTCCGTCATGCTCCGCGGACGGACGGAGAGTACGCGGGCCGGTTGATACGCGGTCGCCCCCCACCCAAAAAGGATGTGCGTCCGCTCCCCGTCCTTCCCGGTGTACGGAGCCCAGGCGGCGGTGTTGAGAAGTGGCTCCTCGACCAGCTGGATCTTGTATTCGTCGGCTCCTGGGATGACTTGGAACGGACCATGGAAGGCACCAGACCGAAGCCTGAACGCCACATAATGGGTTTCGCCATCTTTCCACGTCAGGGCATCGTCGAGTGTCGCCGTCAGCGTCCCCGCGTCCCAGGCTATAATCTCGGCCGATTGGCCCCATCCCGGTCTGACATGCTGCACGGCGATAAGATCACCCATGGACAAGGATTGCCCCTCGGCATCGGCCGTGAATGAGACGATCTTGCGCCGATAGAGGTTGCACCCGATCTTGTATACGCCTTCTCGCGCAGCCTGGGCGCGGTCAGTCACGCCGAAAAGCTCTGTCGTGGGCGGCGTGGTTGTCGCCGCTCCGTCAACGCCGATGGTCACGCGGCGGTCTGCCCATGCCACGTCGTCGAAATACTTGACGGTGATCTTGTCGGCGGTTTCCTCGCTCGGCATGACGTAGTTGACCCTGAACGAGCCCTTGCGGATGTTACGCATGGAGAATACGGCCACCGGCAGCGCCTCGGCCTGATCCCGCACCGTGCGCAGCATCCCGGCCTGGACATAGGGCTTGGAACGTCCTGCCTCCAGGATCACGCTCAGTGCCTCCCAGGCTCCGCGCAGGGAGTCGAACCGCGCGTTGAACTCGTCGCCCCTGGCCGACAAGATCGTGTCCAGGGCCTTGAGCGCGTCCAGGTCAATGCGGTTTTCCGGCCAGATGGTCCTGGAGACATGAGCGGCAGCCCAGGCAATGGACCTGGTCGCGGACGGTGTCGACCATTCTGAGCCGGTCCAGATCGGGAGCTTGCGCGTTGCGATCATCCGCACCTTGCGGCTCGACATGCTCGAAAGTTGATTCGTGGCCCGCATGATGATGGCCACATGGGTCATGTCATCCCATATAGTCGTGTCTCGGAGGTAGGCCCGGAGCCCGGCCCAGGCGATTGCGTGGCCGTAGCGCGAGTCTGTCTCTTCCGTGTTTGTCCGCTTGACCCTGGCCGTGTACCGCCCTGGAGTGACCGCCACCTTTTCGCTGTAGCGTTGCGGTATCGGCGTGCTGGCCGTGTACGTCACGGACTTGACTGTGACCCATGACCCGATTTCCGCGCCATAGTCATCGATCTCGCAAAGTTGCAGGTCCGCCGTGACCGTCATTGGCGAGAACGTCCCATTGTCGTTCGCGTGATACAGCCCGCGCGGGCATACGAGGTCAAAGCCAATGTGAGTGGCTACCGTCTCGGCTGCCGAGGCCGCGAATCCGCCAACTGTCTCGTTATAGGGCATATCCAGCCCGGAAACCTCCGGAGCGGTCACGACAGCACCAGGGAACATGGTCAGCGATTCTCCAGGCTCGATAATCTCATATTGGACTTCGTCGAACTCCGACATCGGAGTGTCCTCGATGCCGATATATTCGATGTCGTACTCACCCCGTCCCAGGCACAGGAGCAGGTAGACGTATTGCTCTTGCCCCTGGTACTCCATGAAGGGCTGCGCCCCGTAATCTGGATAAAAGGCGAGGCGCCCGAAGTGCTCCGGGATGGCCTGCTCCAGCCGGGCCATGTTGCCCTGAGCTTGCAGGTTATACGTTGGCGAGGCAGTCTGCGTCCCGGACCCGAGGGATAGGTTTGGATTTTGGGCCGGCAGGAGCGCGTTGACCATTGCGGACCCGACCATGGTTACCGCTCCGGCTCCAAGGGCCCCCCATGCGGCCCCTCCCATTCCAAGAAGCGTCCCTCCGTTTGCGAACATGGCTGCCCCGGCAATCCATGAGGCCATACCGGCGGATAGTGCTACCACGGCCAGCATGGCGATGATCCTGACCGGATTCGACCCCCCACCGCCGCCCTGGGGGATGGCCTCCACGTCGACGAACATCAGAACCTGGCTACGCTCGACAACGATATTCCAGTCCCGCCGCATGACCGGGCGTCCGTCCAGAATGGCAATATATGGGCGCTTCCAGTGCGGTGTTACGTCGCGGATGGCCCGCCCCGGAGCCAGTGGCTCAACGGTGCGGTTTTGCGGGCACAGTGCGTGCCTGAGTTTGACGAGTGTGGCGCAGTCAGTCCGCACGCTTGCCCCCTGTGTGCCGGAGGTACTCACGGCGGCCAAACCCGGACACGCCCCAGGCTGCAAAGCGGGTGAAGATCACGCCGGCACCCTTGACGCAGTGCAGCACGCCTGGGCCTGTCGGCGTTACAATCCACGTCCCGACATGACGCGGCTTGTGGACTATGACCAGGTCGCCATGGCGTGGTTCGCGGACGTGTCGCCAGCCCTGTTTTTCTGCCTCTCCCGAGATGAGCCTGGCCAGGGCCACGCCGTCATCGTAGTCGCGGGCCTGATCGGCCAGGACATCAACACCGAAGTGGACACGCTGGATATGGGCAAAGAACGTCCCGCAGTCCCATGCGTCTGGCCCGGTTGCGTGCGCGGCCCAGGGTAGGCCGACGTATTTGGCGAACTCACTCATGATGCCACCAGCCCGGGGTGTGTCTCGGAAGTGTAAACCTTGGTTGGAAATTGCTTGTTTTTGAACTGCGGGAAACCGCACTCAAGAGTCACAGCGTAGGCATCGTCCATGGCCACTTGGACCTCCATTGTCACAGGTGGGTCGTTCTCCGGACCGTCGAGCAATCCAGATTCCAGATATTCCCGAAATGTGATGTACGTTGGCGAGGCGGAGTGAACCACTGCGTCAAGGGTTGTGGAGATTACGGGGTCAATGTTCTCCACCAGGATCTTCATTCGACCTGGACCGTCCGCGGTCACGTCAGGAGCGACAAAGTCAAAGCGGTAGCCGATGAAAGAAACGATCTCTCCGGCGTTGACGGCCGCGCCGACCTCGAGCCTTGCGTCCACGTCGTTGCCCAACACGAGCCTGATCGGCACGGAAAGCCCGATATGCCGAATCTCCAGGGTAAAATAATGTGTCTCGCCAGGCGCCGAGGCCCGGGCCTCCATGATGGCCTCGGAGAGTGTCGGATCAGGCATGTCGAACCTCAAGGGTTGCCGTTACTGTCCAGCGCAACGGAGGCGAAATCGTGGCCTTGAATGGGGCCGTGAACCTACAATCGTAAAGGGCCGGGCCTGCGCCATCTCCCACTGCGACGGTGGCCGGAAACCAGGCTTGCCCGCCGTTTGCTCCGTCCGCGCGGTTGTACCAGTCGCGGAAGTCGGCCATGTCGGTGTCGGTCTTAAAAAACCACTGCACATTGATCTTGTCGAAGCGGGCCGTGGTGATCCTGACCACCCGTCCAGGCCCAATCTCGAATTGCCCCGACCGCAGGCATTGGTCTTGCGGCTCCACGGCGTACCCGGTGAACATTGGTTCTGGAGGTGACGTGATCGGCATTATCTGACCCCCTTGGTCGCCAGGACCCGGGCCGTTGCCCCTCGCCCGTCAGCGAGATTTGCGGCCAGGCGCGTGTCGATCTGGTCAAAGAAAATATCGAGAGTGAACGAACCACCCTGTCCCATGCTCTGTTCAACCTGTCCGCCCTTGCCGGGCGATTCGTGAATATTCACGGTGATGTTCGGGGTTCCCCCAAGGGCGCGTACTCCGAGAGTCCCAGAAGAGTCGCGGCCGAGTGGCATAATAGCCTCGGCCCCGTCCTCCCCGAAAACTCCTCCCTGGGCGAAGGCGAAAAAGTGGGGCCGGTCGTAGATCCCGTTGGAGTAGGCCGAGAGGCTCGGGGAGTCGTAGACGTTACCCTTCGCGTTGCGCGCGAACATGCTGGAGAGTTCCCCGGCGATCCCTGACCCTGCTGCGGAAGAGGCCCCGCCAGAAAACAGGCCAGAAATGAAGTCCCCGGCCGCTCCGGCAAGCGGCCCCATGATCTGCTGCTGCACGATCATGCGCATCATGTCCCGAATGACGCTGTCCGCAAAGTCAGTGAATGACCCCTTGCCGGTCATGGCGAAATCAATGACCGCGTCCGTCATGTCGCGGAAAGCTCCGGTGATGGCTTCCTCCATGGCCTGGGCCGCGTTCTGGTTTCCGACAGCGACCTGCTCTAGGCCACGAAGCATCCCGGTTTGCCAATCGGTCGCAATGCGCTTTTTCTCGGCCTTGGCCCACTGCTCGACGGCGACCTCGTCGGCCCCTGCCTTTTTGTAGGCGGCTGCCTGCAGGTTGATCTGCTCGATCTTGAACTCGGTTTCACCGAGGACGGTTTCCCGGTGTTTGTCCGCGAACTCGGTCAGCAGTTCGTCGTTGTGCTCGTATGTGGAGTTGAGCAGGGCCAGGCCTCTCTTGTTTGCGGCCTCCAGGCCATAGAACATATCGCCCTGGTTCATCCGCTCCAATTCGGTGACTTGGTAGGGCTTCAGTGCGTTCCTTGCTTGCGCGTCCTTGAGGGCCTTTTCCTTGGCGGCCTCGGCCTTCCTGGCGGCGGTTTCGGAGGCCTGGGCGGCCTTCTCGTTGATCTCGGCAATGCGCCTGACCTTGAACTGCTCGATCTCTGCCGCGGCGAGCCCTGCGGCCTTCATCTGCTCCAGCTGGCGGTCGAGCTTCTGACGCTCGGAAAGGAGCTCGTCATCGAGGAGCTTCTGGAGGCGGTCCTTTTCGGCCTTGGAAATCTTCGTTTTCTCCTCGGCCACGGTGCGGTTCCGGGTCAGGATCTCGTTGGCGGCCGCGAGCTCCTTTTCCTCGTAGCCGAGAAGCTGTTTTTCGAGCTCGGCGTAAGTTGCCCGGTATGCGTCGGCCTTGGCGGCGGCCTGGGAGGAGATGCTTCCGAGAAGTGCGTTCCTGGATATCTGCTCCTGATAGGAGATCTTGTCCTGAAGGGTCTTCATCTCCTTTTCGAGGTTCTCACGAGTCCCGGCCAAGGCGTCCTTGAGCTCGGACCCGTTCATCCCGGCAAAGTCGGTCCACTTCATGCGGCCCTGTCCAACGCGCTCCAGGGCCTCGTCGATGTTGTCGATGATCCGGTAGAAGTCCCCGAAGGGCTTGAGGACGGTTTCCACGACGCCCTTGGTGACACGCAGGGCCTCGGCAAAGGCGTTGATGGTATCCGTGGCCAGGTCTGCGTTGTAGAGGGACCCAAGGAGATCCTTCCAGGCCTCGGAAAGGCGATTGATGGCAGACTGCGCGCTCTCCAGGCCGGAGGTTTCGGCGGCGGCCCCGTACATGCGGTGGAGCTCCTCGGCCAGTTTCGGGAGGAGGTCGGATGCCAACACCTCTCCCTGCTCCAGCATCTTGCCGAGCTCCTGGGTGGAGACATTCATCGACCGGGCGGCGATTTGGAACGCGCCGGGGAGACGCTCACCTAGTTGCCCGCGGAGCTCTTCCGCCTGGACTGTCCCCTTCGAAATCATCTGCTGAAGGGCGTTCAGTGCCCCGCCGGTCTGGTCGGCGGAGAGCCCAAGGGCGGTGCTGGCTTCCGTGACGGCGGAAAAAACCTTGTGGACCGGCTCCCCTTCCAGGGCTGTCCCGCGTGCGGCGGCGGCTATCTGCTTGAATTGCGGGGCCAGGTCGTAGAAGGACTGACCGAGGCGGGCGGCCTCGTTGCGGATGTAGTCGAGCTCTGCCCCGGCGGCCTCTCCGCTCCCGAAGATGGCTACAAAGGAGCGGTTGAGGGAATCGAGAGCCACCCCTGTGTCGAGGATCTGTTTTGCAAAGGCCGTAACGGAGATCCCGGCGAAGATCGGCCCCAGGAGCCTGGCGGCCCCTCCCAGGGATCGGATGGAGGCGGCCGCGTTGCCGCCCCCTTCCTCCAACACGTTGAACCCGCCTCCGGTTTTCCTGGCCTGAGCATCGACCTCGCGCAGGGCCTCGGTTGCGGTCCTGGCCCCGGACTTGGCCCCGGTTGCGTCAATGTTGACTTGGATCTTGCGGTTCAGATTCACTCGTTGCTTCCTCGCGTTTCTTCCTGGCCCTTGCGAGCTCGGCCCTTTCGAGAGCCTGGAGCCTGGCCAGGTTGGCCGGGTGCATTTCTACATCCAAGGAATTTGCCACCAGCCACACGGCTGGATAATCAAGACCGAATCCACCAGAAGTGCCTATTCGCCATTGTGTCGATACAGCCTGCCACAAGATCCAGATCGGTACGTTTTCCGGTTTGAGATCCGGACACCGGGCTTCGCACTTGCGGCAGTTGAGGGGCTCTTTCTTCTGCTTCGCGGCGCCCATACAGGTCTTGCAGTAGCTTGGCCCCTCTTTGTGCCACTGCCAGACCTCTACGAGTTTTTTACTGAGTCCGGGCCTCCGGAAGAGTAGGCCAGGATCGACTTCGCCAGGTAGGCGATGTCGGCGGCAGGTGTGTCATCGTCAGGATGAAATTCTGCCCCAGACTCCTTGATGACATGCTCCCAATATTCGTCGAGGTTCTTGCCCTCGGCGTCCGCCCTGATCTTTTTCAGCTGCTTCCGGGAAAAACTCTTGATTTCAAGCTCGATGTCGGATTCCGGGAGAGTGATATTCATGCCCATGGTGTCGCTCCTTTTGGATTCGGACGAGGGGACGGGGAGCGACTACCGCCCCCACGTCCGCCACCGCCCGAGGGTGATGGTTAATAGGTTGCCTGCGAATTGATGAGGGTTGCGATAAAGGCCGAGGCCCCCGCCGCGTCGTTGTAGTAGCCCTGAAAGGGGAGCGTGATTTTCACGCCCTTGGGGCCGGTGATGCCCGGCGACTTGGGCGAGTAAAGAAGCTCCGGAACCTCGAACTTCAGGGAGTGCGTGGCCTTGGTCAGGGTGATGGCCAGGGATGACTCCGTGGAGTTGAGGGCCTTGGTCAGGAGCGCGTCGGAGTCAAACAAGGCCGTGATGGACCCGGACACTCCAGCGATGCCCTCGGGGATGTCCCCCAGGGTTCCGCCACCGCCGATAGTGTAGTTTTCGGAATCAAGCTCGAAGTTCACGTTGATCTCGGCCTCCGTGACCGTTGCGATGGCCGAGCCCCCTTCCGTGATGGCCGCTTCGAAGTTGCTGACCCGGTTGAAGGCCACGGTCGTCGGGCTGGCCTGGTAGGGTGTCCCGCTCGGGGCCTGCTCGGTCGCGCCGATGATGCCCAGATTGGCGACAAGCTCATTGTCACCGCCAAACTTCAGGCCCAGGGTCGAAATCTTGATCCCGTTCTGCCTGACGTACTTCTGGCTAGACATGAAATCGTACTTCTTTTCGGCCACCAGCGAGGGCTGAGTGTCCGAGATCTTGAATGTGTGTGTGTACGGGCCAGCGCCCGTGGTGGTCGGGGCTCCGAACATGCCCTTGAGCCACCAGCCGAATGCGATGAGGTCCAGGGGGACCACGGCGGAGCCTTCCAGCTTGGTGAACCCTGCAAACGGCTGAACCGGGTTGCGGTTGCCGGTGAGGGTCTGCGCCTGCTTCATCTGCCGGTCGATTCCGACATCGTAGGAGTTGATCGGCAACACCTTGGCGGCCGGCACTCCGGGGTTCGCGCCGAAGGTGGTCTCGAAATCGACCACCAGGCGGCCCTTATATCCTCTTGCCTGTCCCATAGTGCTTTACTCCTTGGCCTGTTCAGCCTCGACAAGGGCGACGAGCTCGTCCTTCTTGGCCCCTTCCGGCGCTTTGACTCCGTGCTCGGCAAGCCAATTGGCGAGTTCTTCCTTTTTGGCCCTGCGGGGGTCAAAGGCCTGCCCGTCTTCCTGGGGCTTGAGCTCCTCGGGGTATTCGTAACCCTCGGGGGCGAAACGAGCGTCGATGATCTTGAAGCCCATGGCGCGAAGCTCGGCCTTGCGCTCGGGGGTCACGGGGTGCGGCTCGTAGATGATCTTTTCGTCGGTCTTTTCCATGATCCGGTCCTCATTCAGGAAGGGCCGAGGAGGTCATCCCCGGCCCGGGTCGGTGTTACTTGGAGGCATCACCGATGGCGATGACACCGGCCGTGTGCTTGATGGAAGTTGCCACCTTGTCCCAATTGGTCCCGGTAGCGATCTCGGTATCGGTCGGGGACTTTCCGCCATTGGCCTCGTCCCAGGTGTAACCCTTGAGGGCCAGGCCAAAAGTGTAGTCCACCTGCATGGTGGTCTCGATGCGCTCCTTTCCGTTGCTGGTCTGCACGTTGGTGATGACGTCGCTTCCGTCATAGACAGTGGCCGCACCGGAAACGAGCCCCAGGACCTTCTGCTTGTTCGGGGTCCCGGTTTCGTAGAGGCTCGGGGCGTCAACAACCACGGAGGGCTTGCCCAGGACATCAACAACGGTCACGTTTCCGGCCTGGAACAGGTTCGAAGCATTGGCCAAGTTGATTCCGATCATCTTGTGGTAGACCTCGCCGGTCATCACGTTGCAGACGATGAATCCAGATGCGTCACCGAACTTGGCATGGGCTCCGTTCAGGGCGACGTAGGACAAGCCCAGGGTCCCGGAAACATCGTTCGTGGCGGCGGCCTGGTTGCTGATCGCTGCGACCAGAGCGGCAATGGCCGTAAACAGCTGATCCTTCAGCAGGGCCTCGGCAAAGTTGCGGCTGGCAACCTCGATACCCTGTGCGGTCGGGCGCTGCAGCCAAGTCAACTGAGAGGGCTCGAACAGGATCGGACCAAATCCTCCGGCAACCTTCACGCCGGACTTCTTGAGTTCGGTCAGGTTGGTAGCGGCCTGTGCGTTGTTGGTCGCATAGCGATCAACACGACGCTGCGCCGAGTGGATGGCCTGGAAGAACGACTCCTGGAGGAAATCGCCGTCGAAGCCTTCGGTGGTCAGGCGGATCGCTCCGTTGCTGGCCTGGTTGAATTTATCCACCATCACCGCGAGGGTTTCGATGGTGGCCGGCATGATGTACTCGTTGAAAACCTGCATCTGCGTGAGAGACATGGTTCAGACTCCTATTTGTCAGGAAGGTTTGGGAAACGGTTTTTGATGGCGGCCACGCGCTCCTGGCGATTCCCTCCGAGTGCTGGCTTTGTGCCTGGGCCTCCGGTCCCGTTGTTCGGGACGCCTGCGCCCTGTTCGCCCTGGGCCTTCAACAGGCTCGGCTTGGTCTTGACGAGTTCGGCCACCCCGTCCGTCACGGACAGGATCTTGCCGCCATCGCCCTTGTAGTTGAGTTCTTCCCCGTCCCACTCCAGGCGGGCGGAGATGTAGGACGCCACGACATCACGATCCACGAACTCATGGGCTCCCAGGGCCTTGGAAAGGATAGACTCTTTCGAGGCTTCCCGGTTCTTGGCGAAAAGGGCGTCACGCTCCTTTGTCGCCGTGTCCAGGTCCCTTTCGAGTTTGCGGAACTTGGCCTCGAACTGTTTCGTGGCCTCGGCCTGGCCCTGGATGTTCAGATCCTCGATACCCTCGGGGGACTCCAGTCCGAGTTTCTCGACGGCCTTTTCCTGCCACGCCTTCAGGTCCTTGATGGTCGCATCCTTTGCCTTGCGCCCGTCGATGGACTCTTTCCGGGCCGCGTCCCGCGCCTCGGTCAGACCCGTGACGAACTTGGAGAGCTCGTCAAACGTCGCGTCGTCGAGCTTTCCCCTCAGTTTCGTGATGTCCATGTTGTCGCCCCCTCTGAAAAGTTGATGATGGGGCCCGAATATCTGTAGGCGCAGGGAGGCCCACCGGGAAGTTCTTCCCCGTGGCGGGTGAAAAGGGGGTGGATATTGCGACCGTATGAACTACCAAGCGCGCTTCCAATTCATTCGGCATGCCCTGGAAGGCTCCGGGGGCTTTGACTCCACAAATGCGGATGGGTCATACCTCATCCGGTACCCGCGGGAGAGCGAGGACAAATATGCCATGCGGCTTGAGGTCGCGTGGTACGTCAACGACCTCCTGCCAGCGGCCAGCAGGTTTGCAGGCCATTTGGCCCTGAGCCCCCCAGACCGGAAGTTCCCAACGACCGCATATGAGGCCATGGCGAAGGACGTAGACGGAATGGGGACACCTGTTGACGGCTTTTTCCACGAGTTCGCAAAGCAGGCGAAGGCCTTCGGCTCCATGCTCCTGCTGGTGGACGGTCCGACCACGGTGGCGGCAAACGAGGGGGAACAGCTGGCCCGCAGGCTCTTTCCGCGGTTCCGGTCCATCTCCCCAGACCGCGTGACCGAATATGTCCTGGGCGATGACGGGAAGTTTGATTCCGTGTCCTTTACGGGGCGGGTCCAGCATGACGGGAAGATGGTTAATTGTGTTTGGACCTTCACCAGGAACTCTTGGCAAGCGGTCGGTGTCAACGGCGGGGGGAGCCTGTCGAACGGAACTTTCTCCCTGGGCGAGTGCCCGGTCTTGATCTTTACCGAGCACGGAACGTTTCCGTGCTTCGGCCCATTCTCGACCATCGCGGCCCTCTCCAAGCGGCTTTACAATCTCCACTCGGAGCTCGATGAGATCCTCCGGAGCCAGACTTTTTCCCTCCTGACTTACCAGGTCCCGCCCGAGCAGTCCCATAAGTTCAGTGAGACTGCCGGGAAGATCGCGGAGACTATCGGCACCCACAACATGCTGGTGCACAACGGAAATCAGCCGGGATTTATCGCACCCCCTGAAGGTCCTGCGAAAATCTATCTGGAGCGGATCGAGAAGATCGAAGCGAAGATCGCCAAGATCGGCCTGAATGTGGAGATGCCCCAGGGCCAGGAGTCTGGCATCACCATGAAATATCGGTATCAGGCCCTCAACGCGGCCCTGTCCGAGTTTGCGGGCCGGATGGCGGACCTTGAGGCCCGGGCCTGGGCTCTCACGGCCAAATGGTTCCGCCAGGCGGCCAAGCCCGAGGCGGGCTACAAAGGCTCGTACATGCTGGCGGATGTTGTCGAGGAGATGTCTATCCTTGCGCAGATGCAGACGGGCGGGATGCCCCGGAAGGCCATGGCCGAGCAGATGAAGAGGATTGTCTCTATTCAGTTCGGCGGCCTGGCCCAGGACCGGCTGGACGAGATCAACGCGGAGATCGACGAGATTGAAAAGGAGGTCGTGGACCCTGACCTCGAAGACGAAAACAACGGCGCCGATGACGGCGGAGAGGAGTAACCCATGCCCTACCTGAACGACCGCATTTATGACAACGGCCTGACGGTCCTCGATACCGAGGCCAATGTCCTGCACATCTGCAATGCGGAGCCATCGACCTATGCGGCGGCGACCACAACGAACTCCCTGGGAAGCAAGACAAGCCTTTCCATCGGCGCTCCCGGGGCCGGATCTCCCAACGGCCGAAAGGTGACGGTCGCGGCGATCTCCGATGGATCCGTGTCCACCAACGGGACGGCCTCCCATTGGGCTATTGTGGACACGGTGAACTCGCGTCTTTTGGCCGCTGGCCCCCTGGCCGCGGCCCAGGTGGTGACAGCCGGAAATCCCTTCACGACTCCGGCCTTTGACATCCGCGTCCCGGCCCCGGCGTAAGGATCTGCCATGGCAATCACGACCCGTGACCAGCTCATTGACGCGATGTGCAACAACTCGTCGCGCCTCGTCATCGACAAGGTGTCCCTGTCCAACGCCGCGGCCGGCCAGTTTCATTCCCTGTGGCGGGCTACTGGCCAGCCTGGGCAAGGCGCTGTACCGGCGGCGGCGGCACGCTGCACGAACGCCCTCGTCGGGTCGTTGCAATTCACGCAGCAGGTAGCCCCCGCCAAATCCTATCTCGCCATTCTCGAGGGCCTGTGCTCGAATAACGCGACGGTCCTTGAGATCCATGACCGCCTCATGCACATGGGCGGGCTGAATGGCACGCTGACCACGGCTCAGACGGTAAACGTCGACCTTGATGCAAACCTTGCCAGCGACAACCTGACGGAGCGCATCGGAGACAGTAACTATTCCGATGTGACTTGGTGGTTGGAGTGGTACACGGATACGGGCGGCACCGCCGTGACCGCCACGGTCAACGTGACCTACAATGACGACACGTCTGGCAACCTGACAGGTATTTCTCTTGCGGCAACGCGCCGAGCGTCCTTGATGATTCCCCTCAACGGCCTCATACCCGCAGCCGATTCCGGGAAGTACATCCGCGACGTAAACACGGTGACGCTTTCCGCGACTACGGGAACGGCTGGATCTTTCGGCGTGACTGCGACCAGATACCGGGCCGCGCTGTACAAACCGATTGCAAATGCCCGGTTCACGGCCGATTGGGCTGGACTCGGCATCCCGAACATCCCGAACTCTTCTTGCCTGATGCTCATCCAGCTTGCTGGAACTACGTCAACAGGCGCGGTCAGGGCGACCGGCAAGATCGTCCACGGGTAACCAATGGCGATACGGCATCCGCAGCACGACCTGCCAGCCGACTTTTGGGGGCGGCTTTCCGGGGCTTCGTCAACCTGGGGCGATGACTCCGGGCTGCTTTTGCTGGAGGACTTCTTCGAGGCGGAGGCCACCGCCGCGCATGACTTGGTGGCCCTGGGCGTTACCGCCGGGGCCCCCGTGCTCGATGCCCCGGTCCTGCAGACCTCAACCACCCATGTCTTGACCGCAACCGGGGTCTCCACCGGCCAGCCGGTTCTCGGCTCCCCGGCCCTGGGACAGACCTACGCCCTGGCAGCGGCCGGGGTGACAACAGGACCTCCAGCCCTGGGCTCCCCCGCTTTGGGCCAAAGGCATGCCCTCACGGCGTCCGGGCTGACCGCGGGGGCTCCGGCCCTGTCTTCCCCCTCCATGGGGCAGACTCACGCGCTGACGAGCCCTGGTTTGACCCTGGGGGCTCCTGTCCTGGGGGCTCCGTCCCTGGGCCAGGTGCATTCGCTTTCCGCATCTCCCCTGGTTGCCGGAGCTCCAGCCCTGGGATCTCCGGCCCTGGGCCAAAAGCACACCCTGGCCGCCGTTGGCATCCTGGCCGATGCTCCGGATCTCTGGCAGCCAACCCTGGGCCAGGTGCATGCCCTTGCGGTTCTTGACCTGGTGGCCGGTACGGTGGAGCTCGGAGCCCCTGGGCTGATTGTGGTCAGGCCCATTGCGCCGGAGGACATCCGGGGATTCGTGACAGGCCGCGCGCGCCTGGTGCTGGCCCTGGGAGAGGATCGGCAGGCCGCGGTGCTGGCTCGACCCCTGGGCTCCTCCTCTCTAGCCCCTGGTCGAGAGGCCTCTTTCCTTGCCCCTAACCGAAGAAGGACTGTAAACAATGCTTGACCCAAAAACACCCCGGGAAGTGTATCCCGTCGAGTTCGACTTTTCCCGCCTTCTGACCTCCATCACGGCGGCGTCCGTTTCTGTTTCCCTCCTGGCCGGAACGGATGCCGCCCCCTCCTCGATCCTGTCCGGGTCAGCGCAGATCTCGGGCTCGAAGGTCTTCCAGACCCTGACCGGCGGCGTGGACGGGGCCAAATATGGCCTGCTGTGCCAGGCCTCGGACGGGACCAAGACCTTCGAACTTGCGGACGCCATCGAGGTCAAGGAGCCCATGCCGTGATCAAGATCACAGTCCGAAGCGTAGGCTCTAAAGAGTTCCAAATCGACGAGAAGATCGTCGGGCCGATGGTCAGGGACTTGGCCCAGGTGGTCTATGACGAAACCCAGACCGGCGCGGACGCGCACACAAAGACCGGGGCCTTGTTTCAGTCGATTTTCAACCGGCAGACCAACACGGGGCGGGCGGTCGGCCACGACACGGGGCGGGCTCCCCATGCCGCCTTTGTGCTGTTCGGGACCCGTCCCCATGAGATCCGGCCGAAGGGCAAGAAGTCCCTGCGCTGGGCTGGCCGCGGGGGCTTTGTCTTCGCTAAGGTTGTCCACCATCCGGGCTACAAGGGCGACCACTACCTGAACGATGCGGCCGACAAGGCCATCGCCCGGTTCGCTGAAATCCTGCAACGGCACTGGAAGGAGTGACCATGCCCACCAAGAATACGTTCCACGACGCCTACCTGGCGAAGCACTGCACCGAGGCGAGGGAAACCCGGGCCTATGCTGATGTCGATGCCCTGGGTACGTTTGCCGCGTCCTGGCGTGACAAGCTGGCTACGGCCCGCACCTATGTGATTACCTGTCTGGAGTGCCAGGCCTCCACCGATGACCTGTTCGGCGCCAAGCTGAAACACTACCGCGGCGAGTTCGATTCCCTCCTGGGCCAGGCACGGGCGGCAACCCCGGATGATGACGGGAACCCGGCGGCGGTCTTCTCCATCCCGATCTTGAGGGGGTGAGCCTATGGCCATTATGACGAAACTCGAAGAGCTCCGGGACCAGTTCGCGCTGATCCCGGGGATTCAGACCTCGAAAATCGGCATCGAGAAGGGGATGACGGCCGCGGACTATCCGATGGTCCGAATCGTACCCACGACGGTTGGCCCAGGGGATGTTATCGGCCTGCGTGCGGCGGAGGTTTTGATTTATTTTGGAAAGCCTATTGAAGCGTTCGAAGATGAGCCAGACTCCGAGGGCCGGGTCCGCCTGGAAAGGCTCTATGCGGAGCTTTTTGACCTTGAGGATGCCATCATCGAAGTCGTTGCATCCATGGGCGGGGAGTACGAGGAAACCATTCTCGATGAGGACCGGATCGACACATACAAGCTCATGGCGGTTAAGGCCGTGGTGGAAGGATGAAATTTCCCGGGCCAAGCGGCGCAGAACACCGGCCCGGAAAAAGGAAGGCCCCTTTCGAGGGGCCTTTTTTGTTGGTCAGTAGATCACCCCGTCCTCTGGCTCGGGGGTGAACCTGCCCGGGTAGTGCTCGGCCAGATCCTCGGGGAGCTCATGCTCGAACCCGATGATGGCGGCCATGTCGGCCCGGTCCTTGAGCGGCGCTGTGCTTAAATCCCAATATTGCGGCGGTGGGTAAATCGGGACATAGTGCCGCGCTGCGAGCTCTCGAATCCTGCCCGCAGACGGCCCGGAAACCTCCCCGGTATCTTCGTCCCAGTCAAAAACGAGAGCGTTTTTTCTCTGATCCAGAGGCCTGCAAACGTAGTGCTTTTTCATGGTTTCCACCCGAAGAGAAGTCCGACCACAAGTTCAACCATCGGCCTGTCCGTTGTGTACATTTCGCGGAGCTTTTCCTCCGTGTTGGCGTCCCCTGCAGTATACCCAAGAACGGCCTCAAAAGCCATGGACATGACCTCCAGGGCCTCCCGTCCCTTGTTCCACGCGTACTCTTTCCCCTGGTACGCATTGGCGTAATTGTCCTTGCGGGTATATTCTCCCCGCATGTGTCCATTGAAGTATCTGGAAAGCGGAACGAGCGGTTCTCCTGCTGTTCTGGTCCTGTGTAAAGCCTGGAATATATCGTCAAGCTCCGGCATTGCATGTTGAAGACGGTGCGCAAACTCATGGACAAGGGTCCCTATTCTGTCGGGTGCGGCCTGAATCGTTCCGCGGATTGGCTGATACGATCCACGATTGCGGCTTGCCAATGCAGTCAGTGGTGGCAGGCTGAAGCTGTCGCTTGCATCGGTCCAGGAGTTTGGAAACCGCTTCGAGATATTCTTGATCGCGTCAGAAATCTGAGCCCCTCCAGTGACCTGACATGCCTTACTGATTCCTACCCCATCGTCCAAAGCGGACATGAGCCCGTTGAAAAAGTCCCCTGTCGCTGTGACCGGGTCCGGAAGGGCCTTCATCTTCTTCACCCCAAACGCGATGAACTCCTCCGGCGTCTGCATCTTTGTAGCCCTGGATATGGCCGGCGCTTGCTTTTTCGCCATCTTCTCCCCTGATTGCCTCGGGATGACGAATCCATGCGACTTGACGGCCTCCTCCAGAGGGCGGACCTGGTAGAGCGGATCTGTGCCGGCATTGAAAACGTCCGTGGCGTCGAGCCCTCCGAGGACCAGGTCAGCCTTGGCCCGGGAGCCCATCACCATGGCCGCGTGACGGTCGGAGAGCCCGGCCAAGTAGGCCTGGTCAGCCCCTGGCCTTCTCCTGGCCCCCTTGGCGGTTTCGTGGATGTCCAGGCGCGGGGCGCACACGCACCGGCAATGCGGATGGATCGGGGCCAGCGGGCATTTCCCCTTGGGGTAGATCCCTGGACCCTTCCCGTAGAGATCCCGCTTTGCGTAGAGGTCGCAGATGTCCATCTGCGGGTGCGTTCGGCTCATGCGGTACTGGACCCATTCGACATCCGTGTCCTTAAGGATCTCCCGCGCGTTGGTCAGGGCGTAGGCCCGGTGTAGTTCGGTCTGGGCAATGCGGTTCGCAAAATATCTCATGCGCTCATAGTAGGCCCCCTGGAGCTTCTTTTCTAGGAAGTCCATCCCGGTCCCGTCCTCGATAGCGTCCAGGTATTCCAGATAGGCGGCCTTCAAGCCTGGGGTCTTCAGGCGGAGGGCCTGGGCGCGGGCGAAGTGGCGGGCAAGCTCCCCCTGGACCCCTGGGTCGATAAGGAGCTCATCCCGCAGGTACTTGGGCAGGGCCTTGTTTCCCGGGTGGAGCTTGAGGACCTCCTGACCCTTGAATCCGTAGCCCTCGAAGATCTTCAGGGTCAGGTCGCGGGCCTGGTCGAACCCCTTCGCGTGCGAGTTGATGAGGTTCAAGACCGTGGCGTTGATGGCCTGCGTTTCCCGGTAGAAGCGGCGAGACAGGGACACGTTGCCGATCTTCATGCCCAAGACGGACTTTTCCCCCACGGAGCCCTGGAGGAGCTCCGAGAAGGCGGCGGCGAGCTCCTTGGTGTATACCCCCTTGAAGGTCTTCGTGACCTGCTGGAGGGCGTCCCGGGGCGGGATCTTTTTTGCGATGAGGGCCATCACCTGATCCAGGGCGGCCTGGGCCTGCTTCTGGATGGCGGATGCGGTGCCGTCCAACAACTTGCGCTCTTTCTTTGGTGTCATCATAGGCCTGCGACCTGCATGGTGAGGGGGTGATCTGCGGACGTAGTAAGGGCCTGGAAGGCGTGGGCGACGGCATCGCAACCGTCGTCATGCCCTCCTTCTGGAAAGGACAAGAGCTCGTCCCGGAACCAGGCCGGAACACCTGCCGGGTCATGCCTGACAAGCCTCCGCTCGTATCTGGTAATCAATGGGGCTAGGCGCGTGACCTTGTCCCGGTCCGGGCGGATTCCGACCACGGGCAAGGAGGTTGTCCGGGCCAACTCCTGGACCACGGCCGCCTGGAATTGCGTGTTTTCGATTGCGATGATCCGGGGCCTGTGCCTGGCCGCCGCGTCCTTGATGCGGTTCAGGATTTCGTGGAAGGAGCAGCGATGCCGCTCAACCTCCTTGAGGTGGACCAGACCGGAAACATTGTCCCGGCCCATAGCCGCAATGGAGGTAAAGTCTGCCGTCTGCTTCTCGGAAATTGCGAGGTCGACGCCGAGGACGATATCCAAACCCTTGGGCGTTGGCCCCATGATGATCATTTCTGGACCGATCATGCCCGCGCCGAATGTCACATATTCGGCCAGATATTCCTGCTTGAAAACAAGCTCAGGTAGGTCGAGCCGATAACGCTCGATTTCGCCCGGGCTTATGTGAGGATTACAGGAGGTCGGGAAGTGCCAGGAGGCCCAATCCAATTGATCCGGATCTTGCCCTTTGCGGTCAAGCTCGTTGAAATAGTTGATTCCGTTTGGGGTAGAAATAAACATGGCATCGCCCATGAAGTCGGTCAGGGTCGGGGAGATTGCCCTTTCCCAAGCCTCTTGTAAGAGGCGGGCGTGCGCTGCTTCGTCGATGACAAGCCGCTTATATTTCCTGGACCGGCCCGCGTTCCTGTCCTCCAGGGTCCAAAAGTCGATCTTGCCCCCGGTGATCAGGTCGATACGCATGTCAGACTTATTTGACCGGGCAGTGACCTTCCGGAGGGTCCGCTTCATGTCCTCCCAGACATCCAGCAAAATCTTGTACGTTGGCGCAAAAAATGCCACTGGCCAGCCGTCCAGGGCCGACCCTGGCATAAGTCCGAGCCATTCTGTTGCCAACATGGTCTTGCCGAAACGGCGGCCGCACCTGGCCACGCGAAACCGGGCCTGGCTCTGAAGAATTGACCTTTGCCCCGGGTGAAAGTTGAGAGGAGGAACGACGATCCTGCGACGACGAGCCACTATGCAACCGCCTTTTTGAACTCCTCGCGCAGGATGAGAGGGACGGCGTTGCGCCAAGAAATGCGATGATGAATCCGGCGGTGTTTGTTGCCCATGGTGCTGATCTTGACGCAGGACGGGGCGTACATGACGGTATAGAATGATTTCATGTAGGTCCCGCGGTCGAGGTATAGCTCGGACATGCCGCCCTTGTTCTGTTGTGTCTGCCGCTGGACCAGGACGAGGTTCAGGGCGGTGAAGAATAGGAGCCCACGGCCGCCCTGGGAAACGTAGGTGTTCACATCCTCGTTGATGCGGCCGACGAATGTGAATGGCCTGGCCGTGGCGCAGATGAACGAGTTCATGCACTTGCGTTTGGTGAAGGCGGAGGCGGCGGCGGATGCTGCCCCCCCGAGGAAGTCCCCGCCCTGGGCCATGGCCACGGACGCAATCGGGGCGGCCCGGTGGAGGTCGACCATCGCATCGAATACGCGGTCCATGCTCTTGATCCCTACGTCCCCGTGGTCGATGTACTCAAAGCGGTTGTTTTTCCTGTACTGGAAGTGTGTGTAATCATCGTCAAGCTGGATGAAATACTCGAGCCCGAGATCCTGGGCGATCTCGAAACTGGCATTGCGGGCGTAGATGATGGCCCGCCGGTCGTTGAAGTTGTCCCCCTCGTCGATCCTGCTGGCGACGGCCTTTTTGTCGAAGACATAGACTTGGTCCCCGAAGGCGGCCCGGTACTGCTCCAGGGTCTTGTCCTCGTTGTCCACGACGATGACGATGCGGCCGGTGTATCCGTGCCGCCGGAGGGAGGAGAACGTCACGACGCGGTCGGGGCGGCCGTGGGTCAGGATGAGGGCCGCGAAGGACTTATTCCTCATCGCCATGATCTGCCTCGTATGCTCCGGCAACCTCCTGGAAGAACTGCGCGAAGCCGTTCTCGATGGCCTTGTCGAAGTCGATGATGACCAGGGCCGACTTCTCCATCAGGTCCTGGGTTTCCGGGTCGGCGTGGGCGTAGAACTCGGCCACGTTGCGGTAGTCGAACACCACATGCCTGTAGGCGGCCAGGGTCAGGAACTGCTTAAGATCCTCGGGGAGGCTGGAGGCCTGGACCTCGTCCGCGAGCTTGCGGGCCTTGGCCGCGTCGAAGAGGTCTTCCACCTTCGGCTTTTCGCCGGTCGGCTCGTAAACGGGGGCCTCGATCTTGTTCGTGTAGAACTCCTCGGCATCCCCTGCCCCCGGGGTGATGTCTTCGAGGAGTGTGTCGAGCTCCTCCTTGTCGAACCCGGTCAGGGAGAGGTCGTAGTCCATGCCCTGGAGCTCTTCCAGTTCCAAGCGAAGGAGTTCGTCATCCCACTCGGCCCAGTTGGCGGAGCGGTTGACGAGGATGCGGAAGGCCTTGATTTGGGCGTCCGTGAGGTCGTCGGCCAGGATGACGGGGACGGTTTCCAGCCCCATCTTGTGGGCGGCCTTCGGGCGAAGGTGGCCGTCGATAACGGTGCCGTCCGACTTGGCCATGACGGGAAGGCGGAACCCAAACTCGCGGATGGCCCCGATCATCTTGTCGACCTGCTCGTCGTTCTTCCTGGGATTCCTGGCGTAGGGGATCAGCCGGCCGATCCCCCAATCTTGAATTTCGAGGCTCATAGTCCATAACTCCTCTCGATGATGATCTCGTCCGCGTCGTTATCCTTGCCCTCATCGAGGCCCCAGGCCTTGCGCTCGGCAACATGCAGGTTTCGGATTGTCTCCGATGTTATTTTGGCGGCCTTGAGCGTCTCGAATGCGAGCTGCTTGTCCAGCATGTTCTTGGCCAGCTTGTGTTCCCTGGCCCCGGCGTACATCAGGGAGCGGACCACCTGGACCTCTTCCCTGTGCCGCTTGATGACCTCGACAGTTGCGTCGACCCGCTCCTCGATGGCCTCCTCAAGGGCCTTTGGATCGTGAGGCGGGGACTTGGACATTCGCTCTTTGGCTTTCCTGCGAATCTCGGACTTGATCCCCTCGGGCCTGGTCCAGCCCTCCGCCTTGGCTCTCATGCGGATAGCCCTGTCCGAGCATCCGTGTTTTTTCCCGAGCTTAACGGTGGACTCCCCCACCTCCCAGGCGGCCCGGATCTTCTTCCAGGCGTCCTTTGTCAGCGGCGGCATGCTGACCTCACAAAATACCGATCAGCCCGGCCACGATAGCCCGGACGAGTGCGCCAACCTCATCAGGGGTATATCCTGCCAAAATGGCTGCAACTATGATGACGGTTCCGCAGGCTGCGGCCGTGATGATTTTGGCTTTCCTGGTCATGCTGGTCTGTCCTGTTTTCGGTATCCGTTCCATGCAGGCCATGCCCCGACTCGGACACCACAATACATGCCACGCCGCTGCCATTTGCTGACATCGAGCGCGACCATGGCGGCCAAGAAAATGTCATCGGCCTGCTTGCGTGTGATCACGGCCAAGTTCATGCGCCCGGTCTTGTAGAGAAAGTCATGCAAAAGGCTGGCTTTATTGTATTTTCCGAAAGGCGGGAAGATATTCCACAAACCCCTGGGCACGCTGGCTCCGTCAGTCAGGAATCCGGCCGGGATGACAAGGGGTTGCCCGTCGATGAGAACCACAACGTCGATGAGAAGGCGGCGCGTTCTGCCGTCTGGAAGGTCGCAATAGTGAGGTTCGGTCTTAAACTGGACGTTCACGGCATGGCCTCCAGTGTCGCGCGGACTGCCTCAGTAATGGCCTCTCCTGTGGCCTTCTGCCGCTCGATCTGGACACGAAAAGATCCGGTTTCGTTGCGCTCAATCTGGAGCCCAGACAAGTCTTGGTCCCCGATGCGGACATAGGTTGCATTGACCCCCTGGGGTGTTGCCTGAACCCGCAGGGCCGCGCACCCATGGAGGAGTTGAGCGGCCAGAATGACCACAATGAAAACGACCGCCTCGATGGTGCGGGCTTTGAACTCGGTCATATTGCCTCCATGAGTAGATGGACCCGGCGGAGCCACCCCTCCAGAAACACGCGTTTCTCAGGGTTTCGCCTAGCCCGTTCGGCATACTCGGCCAGGCGGAAGGCGCAGACGGCGTAGGCCAGTGCGAAGGGGTCCATGGTCTTGGTGGCGGCCCTGGTCTGTGGCCCGAAATCGCCGTCGACCTCGACCCACTCGGTCCCGGCCAGGCGGTTCATGGCGTGCTGGAGGATCTCGACGGCGCCCTTGTCTTTATCCCCTGGCTTGCCAGCGCCCATGTTCACCACGGCATCGCAAACGGCCTCCCTGACCATGGGCTTCAGGTTGTCCCAATACGGGGCCAACAGGTCCCGATAAAAGGCCCGGACGAGCGATTCGAATTGAGGGCCGGAGGAGTAGCCCCGGTCAACCAACACCCATCCGGGCCAATCGGGATGATATTTGCGGGCGATGCCCCAGGCGGTTTGGCCCCCTGGGTCACGCTTGTCAGTGTGAACGCAGCGGCCCTCTCGGTCCATGAGCCACTCAAAAAATTGTTCCCAGGTCATGGTTTTCCGCCTCCATTCGTGATCCAGGCTACGAGGATACCAATCGCCGCGATGAGAACCAGAATGAACTTGATGACATACCCGCCAACGGCTGACTTGGCCCTGTTCCAACATTCGAGAAAGTCCCGGAGCTTAAACGCATCCTCTGCAGTCATGCCGTGAGGGCATCCGCATGTTGCCTCTTTGATCTTGTCGATGTCTGTCTGGGTCAGAACTCCAGCGCGACGTTCATGCCCGTTGTTGTGTTCGTTCACCTGTCTGGCCCCCTGTTTTCTGGCGGTTCTTTTTTCACGCCATGACCCGGCCCCTTGCGGACGTTTACCCGGAAGCCCTTCACGGTCAGGGGAACGGAAGCCCCTTCACGACCTGCCGGCGCGGAGCTTCACGGCGTACCATCTTCACCCAGTCCTCTGTGACCTGGCACTCTATGGCGATGCGGCGGGTGGACCAGCCCGCGGCGATCAGCTGAATGATCCTGGTCTTGACCGGCTTGCGCTTCTTCACTGTGTTGGGGAGCATGAGCGTCGAACCGCCGTACCTGGCAGACATAGCCATTGCGGCATACGTTCCCAGGAGCGACAGGAGGTCACCCTTGGTGTAGTCGCTCGGGATGTACTTTGACACGCCGCCATAGTGTTCACCGAGGATCTGGGCCGCCTCCGGCCCGATGGTTTCAAGGACTTCGTCCCAGGTGATAGACTGCGCACCCATCAGTCGAAGCCCTCCCAGGTCGGTTCGCCCGCGGCGATTGTCCGGATGACCCGCCGCGAGAAGTCGAGGGCCTCGTCCCTGGAGAGCTCGGACTCGAACATAACCGGGCCGCGCCCGAAGAGGAGGCGGATTCCGCCCTTAGGGGTCGGCTCGACGATGACCTTGCAAGCCTGCTTCTTGAACTCGGCTTCGATGAGCTTCTCGATGGTCTGCTCCCGGAGGGGGTCACTCATGGGCCTTTGCCTCCTGCTTCAGGAGCTTGTGGAGCCTGGCAAGTTTGAGATCTCGAAACCGGATGACCTGGCGGTCGAACTCCTGCGGGTCAACGCCACCGGCCTGCATGATGAATTTGATCTGGTCGAGCATGATGGCCATATCGGCCACCTCCTCGGCCACCCTGTCCGCCTTGGCCCGTCCACGGATCCACTGGTTCAGGACGGTGATAAGCTCCCCTGCTTCCTCGTTGACCATCCCGGCCTGGGAAACCGGCCCCCATGCATCCACCGCCTGCTCAAAAATCGTCTTTTCGCCCATGATTCGCTTCTCCATCTGATCGAGCCGTTTTTAGAGTCGGACCCGGGAAGTGCTACCGGAAGAACCTCGATGACGAGGTGCGGGTTCAGTCCGTAGAATTTGCCTGTCCCCGGGAGGTACTCGACAACCTGGCAGTCATCGCGCCAGAACTGCAGGCCAGTCATCACGTCCTTTACGTGCTTGATGACGTTATCGAGGTCGGGCTTTGATGTCGGCCGGATCTCCCCGGCGAGGGCCTGGGACTGCTTCTTCTTGGACCAGCTGACCGGGACCGCGAACACGGCCCGGATGCCAAAAGCCAACGGGCCGTCCATTGGAGCGGCCGGCACATGCTTTGCCAGGAGGGCGGCGAGGGTTTCTTCGCGCTCCACCTGGGTGTCGTGCTTGAAGGTCTTGGAAATGACCTTCCCGGACCTGGTGCGAATAGTCCCGTGCCTGGCCCTCATCTGGCCGACTGGGTTGATGGCAATGGCGACCCTCACTTTTTCCCCTCCATGGCTTTGCGCTTCATGCGATCTTGGCGTTTCTGTTCCCTCTCTGGGTCGTAAAAAAGGCATGCGTCCTGGCCGAATAGCACCTTGTGGCCGCAGTATCCTTGCCGGGGCTCCCAGGAGTTGCACGGCTCATCTAGGCATATGGGGCGGGGCGGGTTCATTCCGCACCCCCGAAGAGCTTCTCTTTCATACCCTTTGGCATGGGCTTGGCTTGGGCCTTGGCCTCATCCAGCGCTGCGATGACCCTCTTGGTCTGACCGACCATTGCGATGGTTTGGGGAGGCGTGACGGGTGAAGTCGGGGCTGATCCGGATCCGTTTCCTTTTCCGCGGTCTTGTTCCTTGGATAGCCATCCGACGATGTGTTTTTTGTAGCCGCCAAATGTTTTGCGTCTGGTAGGGTTTGCGTGGTTCCAGGCTACGATTGTCCTACAGACCTGTAGGACGTCGATGCCTGGGAAGAGGGCTTGCCATTCCGTGATGTCAGCCTGCGTGATGGGTCCCTCTTTGACCTGGCCGACAAGTGGCAGTGTGAGGATGACGGGGGATGGCTTGGACGGCTCCACAGGTGGGGCCTCCGAGCTATCTATATCTTCTTTCTGTTCTGTTCTGTTCTGTTCTGTTCTAGGTGTTTCCTGGGTTTCAGTGGCGTTTCCTGGTGTTTCATCTGAGTTATCGCCATTTATATCGCTTGATTTATTGATTTTTTGCTTTTCCCTAAACCTACGGACGCGCTCTGTAGAGGTGTCTTCCCTCTCTCGCTGTGGCTGCCTTTTTGACCACGAAACGATGCGATCTGAGTTGTTGATCAGTCCTTTGTTTCGCATGGTGTTACATACTGTTTCAGTCGTTCCATCAGGGTATCCGTAAAGGGCATCTACTGTTTCAAAGTCGAAGCCAGCGATGGATCCGCGCTCGTCATTCTGGGATGCGTATTCAAGAAGCGCGACCCAGACAGAAACGACTGTCCCGATATTCTGCCCTGATTTTCTCGCTATAATTGGCCATTTTGAATCGGAGGCGGCCCCATGGTACCATCTGAACCATTCCATATTGCCTCCCCTATCCGATAAAGACTTTGTCGCCGGAGATGAAAAGGAGGCGGTCCGCGATGAGCGTTTTTACCACCGAATCCACGGTGTCCTTGTCGGCTCCAAGGATTTTGTGGATCATGTCGGGGTTGATGTCTGACCCTTCATGTCTGTCTGGAGAGCTTGCGGAGATGAGAAGCAAAATCCTGTAGGCCAATTCGTAGTTTTCCATGCCCTGTCCCTCTTGACCGCCCGTCCGTTTTCTGGCATATCGGCCTTGTCTTGATGTTGAACCCCTGGCCTCGATTTGACCCCGAGCCGGGGGTTTTCTTTTTGTCCCACCTTTGTCTGATTGCCCGCTATTCAGTCTCGAATATCTTCAAGCTCAAGTCGGTCTAGGCCTCGAATTGTCCGGACCTGTGGCATGGCCAGGATCAGGCATGCACGTATGATGTCCGAGGCGCTCCGGTCCTGGCTGAAGGCCTCTTTCTGGAGCCAGGCCTTGAACTCGGGGGAACACTTGAAGGTCACACTCTCATCGAGGGCCATCGGCGGCCTCCTGCTCCCTGGGGAGCTCCCCGAGGAAGAACGGCTGGAGCTTCAGGAAGGTCTTCATGTGCATTCCATGACGCTGCCCCAGGAGGAGCTTGGACACCATCGACGGTGTGATGTCTGCCTCCCTGGCCAGCCTGGAGGGGCTCCACCCTGTCCTTTCGAGGACCTTTTCGAGTTCTGATTTGATGTTCATGATCGTTACCTCTGGCCTGGGCATTTATCCAGTTGGAAAGATATTGTCCATTCATTTTTCCATTTGGTGATAGCCAAACGGACAACTTGGGGTGTATATGTTAACAATGGGATTCGTCGAAGACTTCACAGATGGCTTGCAAAGCCTGGTCGGAGATGGTCGGAGATTCAAAAATCCGAATCAACTTTCCGAATATTTGGGACAGCCGCCGACGCAGACGAGCAGATACCTGAAGGGGGAACGCACTGCATATCTGTCAGCAATTGGGGCGATGTTGGACAAGCTTGGGTTCAGGCTCATGCGCCCGGGGGCTGTTGTCGATGAAAGCGGAAGTCCTCCGGAAGTGACAAAAGAGGAGGATTTCAGGAAGCGCGTTGCGTTGGATGTCGCGCGTGCTTGTATCGAGTTGTCATTGGACTCCTCGGTGATGGCTAAAATTTTAGCTGCTGCAAACGGGAAAGACACAGAGGAAGGCCATGCAACCGCCTGCTCGTGGCCTGCGGCTGGTAGGAAAGCGAACTGAAAAAGAGGAGCCCCCGAGAGGGGGAGGCGCGCCGCGAATCCCGACTTGCTTTGTCTTGATAAAATGATTCGCCCTTGGGTTTTTGCCGGGGGCGATTTTTTTTGCCTTAAATTTATCCAACCGGAAAAAAAGTGTTGCAATGTTTTTTCCAAGTGGATAATTCTGACATCAAGAGGACGGAAGAACACCCAGGGGGGGGAGGGCCTCCAGGATCTTTGAAAATTGAGCGCGAAGATAGCCCCGAGACCGGACGTTGTACCCGCGGAAGCGGCAAGGCGGCCGGGCAAGGCTGGAGCGGAACGCAGGGAAAGCGAGATGGACGGACCCTGCGAAACCAAGAGCTAGACAAGACTTTGTGAATTTCAAGAGGCCTTCGGGCCTCGAATAAACTCACAAAAAACCCGGAGGATCGAGATGGAAACGAAGTATGCAGTTCAGTTGGTGAATAACGGCCACACATTCTACTTGAGAGGAACAACCTGGACCTCTGAGCCTGACCGGGCCAGCCGGTTCAACTCTCAGAGCGAGGCCCAGGATGCCCTGGAAAAGGCCAAGAAGTTCATGGCCAGGAAGTCGGATGCCAAGCGGGCCGTAATTGCAACCATGCAGGGGTGAATATGAGCGAGGCGACAAAGGTCAGTTACGAACGCTTCGAGAAGCTCCTGGCCGGGGCTCTCTGGAAACACGCCGGGAAGCTCCGGGAGAGCCCGACGACCTGCGCGGTGGACTACGGGCGCATGTTTGAGCGGATGCCACTCCTCGAAGCATGGGGCCTTCTGGCCCTGGCTCGGGAGCATGGGGAGTTCCATCCGGATCGGGAGCTTTTGATCGAGGGGCTTTTGAAAAGGCGGATGGAAAAGGAAGTTCGATAACAACGGGGGGGCCGAAAGGCCCCTTCTCTTTGGAGGTTCATCATGCAGACGGCAATTGTGATGAAGAAGGGCGGCAAGTTCTATGTCCAGGTGTCTGGCGAAGGGCCTTTCTGCAAGGGCCTTCATCCCTTTAAGACAAAAAAGTCCGCCAAAACTTATTGTGATGAGTTCAACCGGCTGGAGCGGGACCGCGTGGCCCTGCTCCCGGAGGGTATGATATGATCAAGTTCATGAAATACTACGTTACGGACGGATCGGTTAAGGCCAGGGTCCACTATCACACTGGAACCCGTATCAGGGATGGCCGGAGATATATCGTCCTGTTCGCCAAATCCTTTGATGACGGCCGGCGTCTCGGGGAGATCCTCCCCGATGTGTACGAAAACGACACTGATATTCAGACCGACTATTTTGACGAGGGGAAAGCCTATCTTTTTGAGGACCACCATCTCTACCAGGCCGCCAAACAGCGGGCCGAGGGGGGAAGATGATCACCCGCAAACAGTACATAACCGGCAAGGCCAGCCACCGAGAATACTACGGCCAGTTCGTTACCGAGGGGGTCCTGGTTTCTGTCAAAAATAGGTTCGGGAAGGCCCTGCTTCTCTCGAAAGATCCTTTCTTCAACGACATCCCCCTGAAGGCTTGGGACGATCTGGCTGAACTGCTTCGCCCGGTCCTTGGTGGCCGCATAGCGAGGGCCAACGAGAGTGGCGGGGTTAGCTTGAGCGACCTTGTTTGCACGGTCAAGGAGGCCGCCCAGCAGATCCGGGATGCCGAAACCGTATAAACCCCGGCCCCCTTCCTGGGGGCCTTAACCATAACCACGCCCAGGGGGCGAAACGGCCGAGGAGCGAGAGAGTCAAACAAAGTCGGGGTTGTGGCCGTCCCCGTCCCTCTGGGCCAACACAGGAGATGAACAGAATGGAAGGAAATGCTGCCTTTAAGATCGAGCGGGCCGCGAGACCCAACGTGCAGGAGACGATGTTCACGGACATGGCCCGGTGTGACTTGACCGAGGAGGAGCGCCACGAACTCGCCAAGGGCATGGCTGATGACCAGCTGGAACTGGAACGCCTGGAAGGTGAAAAGGCCTCTGTCACGAAGTCCTACGCCTCCAGAATTGAAACCGTGAAAGCCAGGATCCGGGAGAAGTCAGGGACCTTCCGCCAGGGATGGGAGATGCGCGAGGTCGACCACATTGAAATCAAGGATTTTGACCTGGGGACCTGCACATTGATGCGGACTGATACCGGCGAGATTGTGAAGTCCCGGAAGTTGACCACGGCCGAGCTGGACAATCATGCGTCCCGGCTCCCCATCGAAATTCCTGAAAACAACATGGAGTAAATATGCCCCCGACCTCATTTATCAAAATCAGCATGCCTGGCGGCCAGCGGATCAGTGGCCGGAATGAATCAGCCGTCAAAAGCGTAATTGAGTCCCTGATCAAATCCCTTGAGGAGGAAGAAAGGGCGGACCGTTGCCGCGAGTGCCTGGAGGCTGCCAAGCGTGTCCATATCCTGGCAGCAGCCACCCCGACGCAGTTCGGCCAGATATGGGACCGAACGCTCAAGGGGGAGAAGTTCGAGGACCTGGTTGATGAACTCGGCCGGATCCAGGAAGAACTGGCGGCCCTGGCCAGGGCAAAGGAGCGTGCCGCATGACCCCGACGCTATGGGAGCGGTTCCGGGAGGTCATAGGCCTCCCGGGTAAAACGCGGGTCACGGAAATCCCTAGCGATGCCCTGGCCCGCTTCTTTTTTTCCAACAAAAAGGCCGGGGATTGCGCCCCCGGCCAGAAACGAAGGGAGGTTCGCCCATGCTGAACTTGCAAGATACTGGCTCCCTTGTCGGGGCCGGTCTTATTCCCGATCTGCCCATTGATCAATACCATTCCGGCCCGGGAGTTTCAAAAAGCCAGTTGGACAAGATTGCGAAGTCCCCGGCCCACTTCATGTACGCCAAGACGGCCCCGGAGAAGGACCCGACCGCGGCCCAACGCTTCGGTTCCCTCTTCCATACCCGCGTTCTGGAGCCTCACAAGCTGAATGTGGTTGTCGGGCCTGATCTGAACAAGAACTCCAAGGAGTGGAAGGCGTTCGCGGCCCAGGTCGCGGCCGAGGGGAAGGAGATCGTGACCCAGGAGGAGCTCGACGCCCTGGATGGGATGGCGGCTTCCGTGTCGGCTCATCCTTCCGCTTCCTGGCTCCTGGGTCCCGGATATGTCGAACACTCGGCCTACTGGATTGATCCGACCACCGGCCTGCTTTGCCGGTGCCGCCCGGACAAGATCCGGAGAACCGAGAAAGGTATCGTCCTGGTTGATCTGAAGTCCACCGAAGACGCTTCCGAATCGGAGTTCTCCCGGAGCATCGAAAATTTCCGCTACCATGTTCAGGACGCCTTTTACTCGGACGGGATCGAATCGGCCCTCCGGGAGCCTGTGACGGCCTTTGTCTTCGTCGCGGTGGAGAAGAAGGCCCCCTACGCCGTGGCCTGTTATCAACTCGCCGCGGTCGATGTCGAGGACGGTCGGGCCGCCTACCAGGCCGACCTGATCCGCCTCGAAGAGTGCTACCGCAGAAACGAGTGGCCGGCGTACTCGCCCCGGATCGAAACCATTACCAGGCCCGCCTGGGCCAAGAGGAGATAGACACCATGGAACAGACACAAGCCCCTTTGAATCCGGCCCCGGCCCCGGCTCCGGCTCCGGCCGCGCCGGTTGACCTCCTGACCATGCCCAACATGGAAATGAATCTGCAGACCTCCCACGGGTTCGCCCTGGTCCAGCGGGTTGCCTCGATGCTCTGCATGTCCACCCTGGTGCCGAAAGAGTACCAGGGGAAGGGGAACCTCTCGAACTGCATCATCGCCCTGAATATGGCGTACAGGCTCGGCGCCGACCCCCTGATGGTCATTCAAAACCTGTACGTCGTGCACGGTCGGCCGGGATGGTCGAGCCAGTTCCTGATCGCCACGTTCAACAAGTCGGGGAAGTTCTCGGCCCTCCGCTACCAGTTCGTCGGGGCCCGCGGTCAGGATGATTGGGGATGCTTCGCCTACGCGACCGAGCTTGCCACCGGGGAGGTCCTCCAGGGAACGACGGTGACAATGGGGACGGCCAAGGCCGAGGGCTGGCTCTCGAAGTCCGGGTCGAAGTGGGGGACGATGCCCGAGCAGATGTTCCGCTACCGCGCGGCCTCCTGGTTCATCAGGGCCTACGCGCCCGAGATCGCCATGGGTCTGCTGACGGCGGAGGAGCTACACGATTCCACCTACGACGCGGCCCCGGACAAGAACGGGACCTATGCGGTCAACCAGGTGGACCTCAATGACTTGGTTCCGCTTGAACCGCGAGACGGTGGCCCAGGGACAAGGGTTTTTCCGGAAGATCAGGCTCCTGCAGACTCTGACCTCCCGGGGACGGTGATCGGTCCGGAAGATCCCGCCCCGCCCTCTGAGCCTCCCTTTGAAGCCCCCGCAGACGTAGCCACGACGATGGCCGGCGCGGTTCAGGGCGGCAAGCCGATGGAAACCCAGGCCCCTGCGGAGCCTGCCCAGGAGCTCCCGAAGAAGAACGGCCGCCCGAAGGCCTCCGAGGTTGAGGCAGCCCGCGAGGCGGTCCTGTCCGAGATTGAGGCAAAGAAGATTGACCTCAGGGTCGTTGAACGGGCCGTTGGCGAGTTCACGAACCGTTGGGGCCTGAAGGAAATCGAGCGGGTCCGGAGCTTCATCATCCCGAGCCTGCTCGGGGAAAGGAGGGTATAGCGGTGTGCTATTCCGGAGCCTGTCACTATGAGCGGGCAGACGGAACATGCAAGGGGCGGCCTTCGGGCCGCTCTTTGCGTTTCCGGCCTGGCTGTATGGATGAGGAGGATTTCGAGAGCTTCAAGGCCTCTGCCGAAGAGGACGTAATTTTGAACCATGAACTATCCCAGGAGGACGGGGAAATATGAGCGATGAGAATACGCATAAAGTCAATGTGCGTGGCTTTCACAACGGCCCACGATGGTTTGCACAAGAGATCCCCTGCCCGCACTGCGGACATCTAAATACGGTTCAAATCAAAGCGGAATGGAGCGGAGTTCGAACAAGAAAGGTCGTCGCTTGTGACCTAGATGGCGGTGGATGCGACAAGCCATTCGTGGTGAATGGTGATTTTCGGCCCACCTTTGTTTGCACAACTCATAAAATAGAGGGGCTGGAATAATGGGCGACGAAACAACCCTTGCAGTCATCCCAGAAACGGCCCTGGACTTCTTTGCTTCGGCCCAGGGGGTCGAGGCCCTATTGAGCGCGGTTAGGGCCAAGGCCCTTGAACTTCTGCCCGCAGAAATCGACCTGACCACGGCCAAGGGCCGCGCCGAGGTGGTTTCGGTTGCCCACAAGGTGGCCCGGACAAAGACGACTATTGACGCTGCTGGCAAGGCCCTGGTGGCAGAATACAAGGCCATTCCGGCCCGGATCGACGCGACAAGAAAGCTCATCTGGGAGGAGCTTGACAACCTCAAGGCGGAGATCCGGAAGCCAGTCACCGATTGGGAGGAGGCCGAAGCCTCCAGGGTCCTTGCGATCCGGATGCGGATTGATGAGCTCCGGAACATGGCTGTGACCCCGTGCGGGACCTCCGACGAACTCCACGACCTGTTTTCTGCGGTGATGGCCGTCGAAATTGATGACTCCTTTGAGGAGCTCAAGGGCGATGCGGCCATCGTCAAGGACTCCGTCTTGACCCGTATCCGGGAACGCCGCGTGGCCATGATCAACGCGGAAAAAGTGGAGGCTGAACGCCTGGAGCGGCAGAAGGCGGAAGCGGAGGCAAGGGCCAAAGAGGAGGCCGATAAAAAGACAGCCCTGGATAAAGCACAGGCCGAGGCAGCAATTGCCCAGGCCCGGCTTGCCCAGGAGAAGGCGGAGCGGGAGGCCGAGCAGGCCAAAAGAGACTCGGAAAGAAAAGCCCTGGAGGCCGTCGAGGCTGAAAAGAGGCGGGTTGCCGATGCGGAGGCCAAGGCCAAGGCGGAGGAGGAGGCCAGGATTCAGGATGCGCAACACCGGTTCCGGGTCCATTCCGAGATCCTTAACGACCTCATGTCCCTTGGCCTGGTCGGGACCCAGGCGACCCTGATCCTGGACGCCATCCGCGATGGCCGCATCCGTCACCTGAAAATTGAATACTAGCGAGGCGAACCATGGCGGGATCTCTCAACAAAGTGATTTTGATTGGTCGGCTCGGGCGTGATCCGGAGATGCGTTACACCCCGTCCGGACAGCCCGTGACCAATTTTTCCCTGGCCACGGACGAGAGTTACACGGGCAAGGACGGGCAGAAGGTCCAAAAGACCGAATGGCATCGCATCGTGGTCTGGGGCAAGCAGGCCGAGTTCTGCGGCAACTACCTGTCCAAGGGTCGGCTTGTGTACGTCGAGGGCAAGCTGGAAACCCGCAAGTGGACCGACAAGGACGGCTCCGAGAAGTACACCACGGAAATCAAGGCTGACCGCGTGCTGGGGCTGGACTCTGCCCAGGGTCAGGCCGGTGCGGGAGCTCCTGCGGCCCATGGCGGCGGATACAGTGCCCACGGTGATGACCTCGGCCCCGCGTTCCCAAGCGAAGCGTCCGGAATGGATGACGCGCCCTTTTGAGGAGGCCTGAACGATGAGCAAAAAAGACCACCCGCCGCTCTACATTGTGGTGACTGAAAATGACGGCAGAAACCCCCTCCTCTCAGAGGGGGCCATTGTCCATGAAGCCTACACGCGCCTTGCGACCCTGGAACACGCCATCGAGCGGTGCAAGAAACTTGGGGATAAGTACGGCCGAACCTTTGTCCTCCGGTGTGAGGTTATCGGCGGGCTGGAAGAGGCCCAGGAGCGCCTGGCCGACATGGAGGACCTGTCGTGCTGATGGATAGCTCAACCGACATGCTGCCAGATGAAGGCCTCGGATCGAAGATGAATCCGAAGATTCAGATCAAGACGGCCGGCGCTGATGCCGGATTGGCCGCCGTGGCGATGGCGAAAGGCTCGTCGTTCCGCTGTGCCCGGATCGGGGCTGATGTTACGCCCAAGTCATGTGTTAACCGATACACTGCGGCCAGGACTGGAGGGTTGCCTCACTCCCCGTGCCTGGAATGTGCGAAGGTGCGGACGATGATGAAAAAGGCCGGGGAGGACTTCACACCGCCGCCACAACTACAAAAAGCCGTCGCGGAAATGGTCGCCACGGCAAAGGAGGTTTTGACTATGCCCGCTCCTGCAAAGGCTCTTGCGCCTACTCCAGCAGGCCCTGAAGATTTCACCAAGGGCTTTGAAATCTATTCGGCCAAGGCCTCCCGCAAGGCGCAGCGGGTCGTCTTTGCGAAGCTGAACGCCAAGGCGATCAGTTTTTCCGCCGCCGCAGTGGCCGAGTTTGGCCTCAAGGACTTTGTGACAGCCGATGCCTACTACCGGCCCGGGGTCATCCGGTTTGTTTTCCGCAAGGATGACGGCGGGGAGTTCACACCCACAAAGCGCATGGTGGACCGCACAGAGTTGAAGCTCTCGGCTGCCGGGTTTGTAAAAGCCTGGAAGATCCCGGCGGCGGCCATTGGAAAGGCCTTCAACGTCACTGGTCACGGTCCCGGGCTCCTGGAGGTTCGGCTTGATGTCGGGGAGGGGTGATGCAACTTTCCCGGCACGCACAAGATCAAATGACAATGCGGGGCATCTCTCCGGCCTCGGTTGAGGCGGTCTTGATCCACGGCCGGAGGATCGAAACGGATGTTCCGCATATTGTCAGGTATGAACTGGAGGGCCTTTTCGTGGTGGAAGACATCGAGCGGGGCGTGATCGTTACCGCCTTCCATGACGAGGGGCCAAAGAAACGGAGGAAAAAACATGGAACTGCGAAGCCGAAAGTGGCTGACTATGCCCGAGGCCGTCGCATATTCCGGGCGGTCAGTGTCAACCCTGATCCGAAAAATCAGGGCCGGGCTTATATCCGGACACCGGCCGCCCGGGAGTCACTGGCAGATTGACCGAGAAAGTATTGACGCTTGCTTTACCCCTCCAGTTTCCCGGGCCGCTGTTGACATCCTCCGGAGTTTGTCCAAATGAACCTAGCCATGAGGCTCTATAAAAAGCAACCGACTGGGGTTTATTACGTCGAGTTTGCGCGTGGTCGTGCCCGGTCCCTGAAAACCAAAGACATCGGGGAAGCCCGGAAGCTGTTTGCGGAGATCCGGAAACAGTATCTGGCCGGGAAGCTCTCCGAGATCAGGGGCGAGTCAACCGTGACCCTTGGGGAGTTCGCGGCCGAATACAAGAAATGGGCGGCCTCGGCTCGGGAGTTGAAAACCTTCCGGGCCGACATGCTTGCCCTGTCCAAGCTGGTGGAGATTGCCGGGGCCTCCACCCGCCTGGACAAGCTGACCCTGAAACACGCCGACTTGATGATTGCGGCCTGCAAGTCCAGGGGAAACCGGCCCGGCACGATCAACGCATACGTCCGTCACTTGCGCTCTGTGGCCCGCAAAATGGTCGAGTGGGGCTATCTCCCCTCTTCACCCTTTCGAGCCCTGCGCGAGGTACCGCGAGAGCAAAAGGCCCCGTCCTATATCCAGGCCGGGGACGTTTCCGCCTTCCTGGCCTCTGTGGCGGACCTGGACGAGCGGCGAATCCTGGCCGCCTATATCTACTCCGGCCGGAGGCGGGCCGAACTACTCCGCCTGCGCTGGCGAGATGTAGCATTGGATCGGGAGGAGTATTTCGTCGGTCGGTCAAAGGCGCACCTGTCCCGCTGGTATCCCATGCACCCCCTTTTCCGGGCGGTGCTCGAGGCCATCGGCACGGGAGATCCAGACGGCCGGATCTTCGGACGCTGGAGCCATCCGGATTCCATCACCCATCTGGCCAAGGCGGCCCTGAAGGCGGCCGGCCACTCCGAGATGACCCTCCACAAGCTCAGGCATACCTTCGCCACCCTCCTGATCGAGCAGGGGGTGGATCTTGTCACCATCGGGGCCTTGCTCGGGCATACCGACAAGCGGGCAACCGAGATATACACCCACGTTTCCGACAACCGCCAGCGGGAGGCCCTCCGGCTTGTGAACGCTGGCCCGGTTGACCTGGGGGATTGATGAGCAAGTTCGCCACCTGGAAGCCCACGGTCTTGAGTGAAACGCCGCACTTCGCCAAAATCAGCCTTGAGGACGCACCTCCGGTCACGCAGAAGAACATCCTGGAGCTTTACGAGTATCTTCATCTGCTCGGGTACAGACCCCTTGAGGCCGACCAATATGCGGGCCTCCATCTGATTTGTGAGAAGGTCGGCTACGCGACCTTTTGACCATGAAAAAAAGGGCAGTCTGCATCTTGTTTGCAGACTGCCCGTATCTATCCTCTTGAAATCCTTCTCCACACCTGCCGATTACGAATCAGTTGCTCTACCAACTGAGCTATCCTGGCAAAAACAGCGAAGTCGTAGCTATCCAAGGCCTGGACGAGCGTCAAGGAAAAAATGGCGCAGACGCAGGGCCACGGCGGCCTGGCCCTGTCTACTTGACCTCAAGGGCGAATGGCACGGCATGGACCTGCCCGGCGCGCTGGAACTCACCCCAGGCCTTGTACAGGCCCGGTCCCGGAAAATGGGCCTCGAAAACCACCGACCCGGCAGGCCCGCCATCCACTGGATGGGCGTGGACGTATTCCTTGCCGTCTGCACTGATGATGACCAGATGCCCCATGGCTCCCAGGTACGGCTCCAGATCCGTGACCGGCGTTCCATCGGGAGCCAGGACGGAAAAGCTGATCTTGTACGCGCCCGAAACCTGCTCAAGGGTGATGTCGGCGCCAAGCGCCTCGGTCATGATCCGGCCGGGCACATGCACTTCCAGGGCCGGCGCGGCCATGGCATCGCCCTGAACCCGCACTTCGGCCATGGCCGTGACAGGCTGTCCGCTCAGAGGCTTGAAATCCGCATAGATATAATAGGTTCCCGCTGCGGGAAACGCCACGGTTTTGGAAAAAACGCCCTCGACCAAGTCGGGATGCAGATGGGAGAAAACGTCCAGCCCGTCTCGAACGACGATCAGATGCACCAGCTTCTCGTGGACGATCTCTAAGTCACGGACCGCCGCGCCATGCGGATCAAGCAGGGTCAATGTCAGATTGACCTGGGCGTTGGCTTCGATGACGGGAGGATCGGAAAACACGCGCAACTGGTATTCCCCGAATTGCGTGCTATGGGCTCCATGCACCGACCCGGAAAAAGCCTTTTCTCCGGCCAGCCCGACAAGGACGACACAAACGAACATCACCATGGACCACCGCAAACGCCTGGACATGACAGCCTCCTTGCGCGTGATAGCGCCCTGTCCGTTTCCTTTGGCCCAGTTTGACCCGGAAGGCAAACCCGAACTCGGAAAAAAGGTCCCGCAACAAAAAAACCCGCCATAAAGGCGGGTTGGATTCGGCTGGTGGAGGGGGGAGGATTCGAACCTCCGAAGTCGTTCGACGACAGATTTACAGTCTGTTCCCTTTGGCCACTCGGGAACCCCTCCGAACAGAGGGGCTTGATAGACGAGGGCATCGGATCAGGTCAAGGCATTTTTTCCGGATTATTCATTCTCAACACCCCGGCTCTGCTGCACAATGCTTTCACGAAGGGCCAGGAACGCCTCGATGTCCCCGAGCATGATGTCGACCAGGGCCGGGTCGAGGAGACGGCCGCGCTGCTCCTTGATATGGGCCATGGTGTCCGGCAGGCTCCAGGCCTGCTTGTAGACCCGCTCGCTCAAAAGGCAGTCCAGCATGTCGACCACCCTCGCGATCCGCCCAAAGACGTGGATTTCCTCACCCTTGAGCCCACTGGGATAGCCGCTGCCGTCCCAGGCTTCCTGATGTTCCAGGGCGATGCGCGCGGCGCATTGCATGATGCGGCTGTCGGAACGCGCCAGGATGTCGTGCCCAAAGCGCGGATGCTGTTTCATGACTCGCTGCTCCGCGTCGTCCAGAGGCCCGGCCTTGAGCAGGACGCGGTCGGCGATGGCCACCTTGCCCACGTCGTGCATGGGCATGGCCAGACGCAGGAGTTGACAGTCCTCCTCGGGCAGACCGGCCTTCTTGCCCAGCAGCCGGGCCATTTCCGCCACACGGCGCACATGCGTGCCCTCGACCAGGGAGCGGTTTTCGACCACCTCGCCCAGGGTGAAGATCACGTCCTGATAGGCCTGGACGATCTCGCGGCTTAGTTGGATGTTCTCGAAGGCAACGGTCACTTGGGCCGCGAAGATGCGGATCAGGTCCTGCTCCAAAGACGACAGTTCCCGCCGCACCCGCATGAAAAGCGCATATCGTGACCCGTTTTCCATCCCAAAGCTACCCGCGTATCCGGCCGGCCCGAACAGGCTCTCATTTTCGCGGACAGCCTGAAGGGCCAGTTCGAACTCGTCTGCGGCCAGGACTTCGCTGGCCAGTCGCGACTCGGTCCCCTCAAAATCGCCCGTACCCACGATGATGACAAAATCCTCGCTGCGGTCGCGCGCCGCCAGGCCCGATGCGTCGCCCAGGTACAGGGAACCCTGCTCCAGACGCAAAAGCGAGGCCATCTGCTCCAGCACGCCCCGGGCGAAAAGCTCAAGGCTGCTGGCCTGGAACAGCTCCGACGAGGCCGCGATAATGTCCTCAAGCCCCTGCCGGCTGCGGCTGATGGCCTGCAGGTCGCGGAAGGATCGCACGCCCGTGGTCACCGCGGAGAAGAGTTTCTGGGCCGTGAGCTCGGCTTTGCTCTTGTAGTCGTTGATGTCGTAATCGATGATGACCTGCCGTTCCGGCGCCTGCCCGGGTTGCCCCGTGCGCAGGATGATGCGCGTCAGCGGGTTGCCCAGTTCCTCCCGCACGCTGCGGGCCAGCTCCAATCCGGCGTGGGGTGTCTCCATGACCACGTCCAAAAGCATGACCGCGACATCAGGCGTTTCTGCCATGATCCGCCGCGCTTCCTTGGCGCTGAAGGCGCTCAGGAACTCCAGCCCCGCGTCTTCGAATCTGAACCCCTCCAGGACCATGCGCGTTATGCTGTGCACCTCCTCCTCGTCATCCACGATCAGAAGCTTCCAGGGCGGTCGTGCCCGATCTGGCGCAATGAACGCATCTTCGGCGGCGAAAACAAGATCGTCACGCTGGTCGTGATCGCTCATGAGCCCTCCAGGCCCGGACAAGGACCGCTAGTCCGGATAGGTCGAGCGGATGGCCAGGATTGCATCGATGTTCTCCAGGAAAATGTCCGTCAGAAAAGGATCGAACTGCCGGCCACGGTTCTCGCGCAGATACTCGACCACCTGTTCCAGGGGCCAGGCCTGCTTGTAGACCCGCTCGCAGGCCAGGGCGTCGAAGACATCGGCCAGGGCCGTGATGCGTCCGAAGATATGCGTCTCGTCCTCGACCAGGCCATGCGGGTAGCCGCCGCCGTCCCAGCGCTCGTGATGCTGCAGGGCGATGGTCGCGGCCGTGCGCATGATGCGGCGCGAAGAATTCTTGAGTATGGAATGGCCAATGGTCGTGTGGGTCTTGATGACCGCGAACTCCTCTTCCGTGAGGCGGCCGGGCTTGAAAAGAATGGAGTCGGGAATGCCGATCTTGCCCACGTCGTGCATGGGCGAAGCCATGCGCAGAATCTGGGCGCGTTCCTCGGAAAGCCCGGCCCGCAGCCCCAGTACATAGGAGTATTCGGCCACGCGCTTGACGTGCTGGGCCGTCTCCTTGGAGCGGGTTTCGACCACCTCGCCCAGGGTCAGCACCACCTCGCGCTGGGTGGCCATGATCTCCTCGGTCAGGAACAGGTTGTTCAGGGCCACGGCGACGTTCCCGCCCAGGATGCGCAGCAGGCCCCTCCCCGTCTCGTCCAGGGGCCGTCCGAAAAACGCGTAGATGAAGTAGTTCTGCTCCGTGTGCATGTTGAAAAAACCGGCCACGAATTCCTGCTCCAGGACGAGCACGGCCCGCTCCCGTTCCACCCGCGCCAAGAGTTCGAGCATCCGGCTGCCAGGCTGGGCCGGCAGCGCGTCATGGTCCAGCCGACCACAGACGGAGCGCACCTCGAACCGGCCGCCCTGGACCACGGCCACCAGCCCGTGGTCCCTGGCGGTCAGCGGACCGGAATTGCGCCCGATACGCAGGATGCATTCCAGGGCCAGCCTGAAGAAATCCTGCAGTACGGTCACGGAAAACAGCAAGGACGAGGCGGAAATGATCTCCTGCAAACCCTGGCGGTCCTGTTCGATGGTGCGCAGGTCCCGGTAGGAGCGGATGGCCGTGGTCACGGCCGTGAACAGACGCTGTTCGCTCAGCTCCGCCTTGTCCTTGTAGTCGTTGATGTCGTATTCGGTGATGACGCGTCGTTCCGGAGCCTGACCTGGCTGACCGGTGCGCAGGATGATGCGCACAAAGCCGTTGCCGGCCTCCTGACGCACATGGCGCGCGAACTCCAGACCCGCGTCCTCCGTCTCCATGACCACGTCCAGGAGAATCACCGCCGTGTCCGGATGCAGGCGCAAAAGCGACCTGGCCTCGGCCGCGGAATACGCGTGCAGATACTCCACGGCGGCGTTCTGATACCGGTAGTCACCCAGGGTCAACTCGGTCACCCGGTGCACGAAGTCGTCATCGTCGACGATCATGATTTTCCAGGCGCCCTCGGCCGGAGCCGGCAAGGTCGGGGATTCCGCGGCGAAATGGACCTCGTCCGGCAGGTACTGCTGACTCATGACGTTCGCTCCCTCTGGCCGCAGTCGTCCGACGCCAACTCATCGGCAACCGGATCATCCGGAAACCGCGCGCGGATGGCCATGAAGGAATCCATGCCCTGCAACAGCACATCGGCCATGTCCGGATCGAACATGAGGCCGCGCTCCCTGGCGATGAATTCCGTTGTCCGCGCCAGGGTCCAGGGCTCCTTGTAGACCCGGCGCGAAAGCAGGGAATCGAAGACATCGATCAGACAAACCATGCGCCCAAAGGGATGAATGGCCGCGCCGGTCAACCCGCGCGGATAGCCCTGTCCGTTCCAGCGCTCATGATGCTCATGGGCGATGATGGCCGCGGCCTGCATGATGGGACGGCCGGAGCCTTTCAGGATCTGGTGGCCGATGATCGTGTGGGTCTTCATGATCTCGAACTCCTCGGCGGTCAGCGGGCCGGGCTTGAGCAAAATGATATCCGGAATGCCTATCTTGCCCGCGTCATGCATGGGCGAGGCCAGACGGATCAGTTCCACGTCATGGGCCGAGAAACCGAGAAGGCCGGCCAAAAGCCCGCAGCATTCCGAAACTCGCCGCACGTGGCTGGCCATCTCCTTGGAACGGGATTCCATGCATTCGCCCAGGGTGATGATGATCTCTTTCTGGGCCTGCACCAGCTCCTGGTTGAGCTGCATGTTGTCCAGGGCGATGGCCACGTTGCCGGAAAAGACCTGAATCAGTCTGCGCTCGAAAGGATTCAGGGTGCGCTCCAGGCGGAAATAGAGAAGATTCTCGGAACCGCGCCTGGATCTGAAGTACTGCACAAAATGGTCGTGGGCAAAAACGCTGTTCCTTTCCCGCGCCGCCTGCCGCAAAACGTTTGTGACGCTGTCCTCCAGCTCGCAGACCGGATTGCTCGGCCCGCAAGGGGCGAACTCCCCGGTGCCCGCCAGCACGGTGATGTCATTACCCTGGAGGGTGGCCGCGAAGCCCGAGGGGGAATGCAGAAACAGGCAGTCCTCGCCCAGCCGCAAGAGGGCGCTCATCTGGTCAAGCACCCCGCGGGCGAACAGCTCCTTGTTGCGGCGTTGGAACAGGTTCCGGGTCGAGGCGATGATCAGATCGAGACCCTGGCGACTTTTCTCGATGACAAGGAGGTCGTGGTAGGAACGGATGGCCGTGGTCACGGCAGAGAAGAGTTTCTGGGCCGTGAGTTCGGTTTTGTGCTTGTAGTCGTTGATGTCGTAGCGGGTGATGACCTCGCGTTCGGGTGCCTGCCCGGGTTGCCCCGTGCGCAGGATGATGCGGACCATGCGGTTGGCCAGTTCCGTGCGGATGAATTCGACCAGATCAAGTCCGGACTGTCCCGTTTCCATGACCACATCCAGAAGGATGACGGCGATGTCGGGGTGCTTGCGCAGGATGTCCCGGGCCTGGGACGCGGAATAGGCGCTCAGGAACGAAAGGCCGCGACCGGAAAATATCAGCCCGTCCATGACCATGCGGGTGATGACGTGGACCTCCTCCTCGTCGTCGACAACCAGGATCTTCCAGGTCTGGACAGGGACCGGACCGGGCGCGTCGAGTTCGGCGGCGAACCGCAGCTCGTCGGGCTGCGAAACAAAATGAGGGCGATGAAAGTCTGTCATCGGATGCTCCTCACGCGGCCCGGCCGGGACTCGGTCAAGGAAAGTCGCGTTCTTTCTTCATGCCACGGGCCAGAATATTTATCAAAACCTTTTTAAAATCCTGGGCCTGCACCCCGAAAAAAAGGGCGCGGCATGCGCCGCGCCCAGATCCGCTCATGACAGCACCCGAGGTCTTCTCCCGGGCTTTTCTTTGCTAAAGAATCCGCAAGGTATGGTCCAGGGCCAGGCCCTGGGCCGCGGCCCGGGACAGAGCGTCCTCGCCGCCCAGGACACAGACCAGTCCGGAGGCCGCGGCCTCGCGCAACAGGGCGCCGAAGGCCCGGACATGACCCTCGTCCGTGGCCAGGACTTCGTCGCGGATGCGTTGGCGGGTCTGCGTGGTCACTCCGGCCAAGTGCTGGGTCAGGGCCGTGAAGCCCTTGGCGTCGGGCAGTTGGTAGGGGTCCAGGTCCCCGGAGGTGCCGATGATGGCCTTGAGGAGTTCGCCGCGGTCCAGGCTGACGGTTTCCAGGAATTTCCCGCATCCGTCGAAAGCCGCCAAGGTCGAAACGATGTTCGGGTCGCGGTAGGAGCCAAAGGTCATGAGCCCGGACAACCGCCCGAAGTTGCAGAACCCCCCATAGGCCCCGCCCAGAACCCGGACCTGTTCCCAGATCCAGGTCGTGCGCAGGTATTTGGAGGCCACCAGGCTCGAACCGTGGAATTCGTACCCGGCCGCGCGCAGGTCGCAGATCTTGCCCGCGTAGTTGACCTGGGCCGGGATGGTCAGCCCCTCATGGCCGTAAAAAGCCGGATCGGTTATGGCCGCCCGCTCCGCCGCCGTCATGCTCCCAGCCGGCAAACCGGCGGTAAAGTCCCGGAAACGCTCTCCATGGGCGGCCAGCATCCTTTGGTCCATGGTCAGATTGACCACGGCCTCCCTGCTTTGCACCACGGCCAGACGCAGGGCCTCCAGATCGGCCAAAACTCCGGCCCAGTCGCTGTCGATACGGGCGGCCAATTCACGCAGGAAAAAGATGTGCTCGATCCCGCCCATGCGTTCCTGCAGGCTGTCGGCCATGTTGAAACGGGACCGCAGGCGCAGGCCCACGAAATGGTGGCCGGATGGCACAAGGGCGTGCTCCAGCCCGGCCTTCTCCTCCAGCACCATCTGGCGGAACCGCTCCCGGTCGTCGAAGCGGGCCAGCATGAGGGCGTCCCCGACAATGCCCAGCATGTCCCCGACCCGCTCATCCACGGCCTTGGCGCGCACCACCAGCCGGGCCACGGGCGCCGGACCCTCCTCGCGCTGCGTCAGCAGGTTCCTGGCGTAAACGCCACCTGTCTTGCTGTTGATGCGCTTGGAGAAGGACACGTAGTCCTCCTTCTGCGTGCCCATTTCCGTCAGGGCCCGCCCGAAAAGAGGGACCAGCGGAATGAGCCTGTCCGGCACCGCGTCCAGGGACAGGGCCAGGTCCATGTAACAGATGTCGTTGGTCGGCAGGTCGTGCAGCAGGGCCGTGGAATGGCCCCAGTCCCGCACGTCCGTGGGCACGACCCGCACCCGCGGGTCGATGTCCTCGCGCGAAAGGCAGGGCAGAAGAGCCAGGGATTCTGGGGAGTCCGGCGTTTCCTGCATGCGGCGCAGCTCCTCGGTGTGGCGCGCCAGTTCGGCGTCGCTCAGCTCCGGGCGCGCCTGGCGCAGGGAGGCGATCAGCCGTTGTTCCTCCTCCAGGATCCGGGCCGCGCGCCCCTCTTCCGGCTCCAGGATGACGGTCGTGGCATGGGGGTTGTCCAGGATGTGGCGACGGATCAGATCCTCGAAGACCTTCTCGCCGCCTGCCAGGCGCTCCTTCAGGGCCGCCAGGGGAGCCTCGAAGGCGACCAGGGCCAGGGGATCGCGCTCGTACAGCCAGAAGCCCAGGGCGCGCAGCATGACAATGAGCCCGCGCGGATAGGAGCCGGTGTTGTTCTCGCGCAGGTCGAACTCCGCGGAGTTGACGCCGGCCTCGATCAGATCGGCCTCGAAGCCCTCGTCCACGATGCGCTTGAGCGTCTCGCGGATGAGCGCGCGCACCGCGTCGAAATTCTCCGGCAACACGCCCTTGAGGCCCACGGAATAGTACATCTGGGCCATCTCGTGCTCCACGCCGGCGCCGGTCAGATCCTCGCCCAGGCCGGACTCGATGAGCACCTTGCGCAGGGGCGAGGCGTTCATGCCGGTCAACAGGCTGTCCAGGATCTTGCAGGCCAGCACGGTCTCGGGATCCTCCTTGCCGGGCAGAAGCCAGTTCATGGTCAGCATGCCCAGAGGCTCTTCCTCGCCCATGGCCTCGAAGCCCTGGCGCACCTCGCGGGGAGCCGCGAAGGGCTGCTGCAGGGCGATGCCCGAATCCACGTCCAGACCCTCGAACCGGTCCAGGTACTCGGCCAGCGTCTCCAGCCGGGCCTCGGGATCATCGTCGCCGTAGAAGAAGATCCAGGCGTTGGAGGGATGGTAGTAGGTGCGGTGAAAATCCAGGAACCGCTCGTAGGTCAGATCCACGATGACGCCGGGATTGCCGCCGGAATCCAGGCCATAGGTCGTGTCCGGGAAAAGGGATTGCTGGGACTGCTCGGCCAGCTGCGAGTCCGGTGAGGAATACACGCCCTTCATTTCATTGTAGACCACGCCCTTGATGGCCAGTTCCCCGCCCAGGGCCGGCAGGTCGAGGTGCCAGCCCTCCTGCTCGAAGATCTCGCGGGTGATGCGCGGAAAAAAGACCGCGTCCAGATACACGTCCACCAGATTGCGAAAATCCTTCAGATTCTGGCTGGCCACGGGATAGCATGTCTTGTCCGGATAGGTCATGGCGTTGAGAAAAGTCTGCAGGGAACCCTTCAGGAGATCCACGAAAGGCTCCTTGACCGGGTACTTGCGCGACCCGCAGAGCACCGAATGCTCCAGGATATGAGCCACGCCCGTGGAGTCCGCGGGCGGGGTGCGGAAGCTGATGCCGAAGACCTTGTTCTCGTCGTCGTTGACCACGGACAGGATGCGCGCGCCGGTCTTGTCGTGCCTGAAAATGTCGGCCCTGGAGGCGATCTCCTTGACGTATATGGAAGAAATTCTGGTGAATCCGCTGGACATGGGTAGGTGATCTCCTGACAACTGGTTGTGCGTGAAGCCCGTTCAGGCCCGATCCGCCAGGACGGCGACCCGGGGAGCCAGTCCCCTTTGCAAGGCCAGGAGCCTTCTGTAAAGAGTGAAGCTGCAAAGTCAATCTCGCCTCCGTGCATCCACCCGGCCACGGGCTGGCAACAGAACCGCGACAGGGCCACCGTGGACCTCCTCGCGGTCCGGACCTGGGAGGCGAGGCACCATGCCGCTTCAGCCTTGACTTCGGGTGCGGGATATTCCACTGTTCTGCCCTCTTAAGCGATACAATGAACCCGTGCGCAGGCCACCCGATCGTTGTGGCCCGTAGGCACTTGAGATAACCCGGAGGAACGCCGTCCCATGAGCGACTACAAGAAGACCCTGAACCTTCCCGCCACCACCTTCCCCATGAAGGCCAGCCTGACCCAGAACGAACCCAAGGTGCTGGAAGAATGGATCGCCACGGACGCGTACACCGCCATGATCTCCGCCAACGACGGCCGGGAGACCTACGTCCTGCACGATGGCCCGCCCTACGCCAACGGCCATATCCACATCGGCCACGCCATGAACAAGATCCTGAAGGACATCGTGGTCAAGCACCGCAACATGACCGGCCGCAAGGCCCAGTACGTGCCGGGCTGGGATTGTCACGGCCTGCCCATCGAGCTCAAGGTCGAGCAGGAGTTGGGCGGCAAGGACAAGTTTTCCATTCTTGAGATCCGCCAGAAATGCCGCGCCTACGCCCTCAAATACCTGGACATCCAGCGCGAGGAGTTCAAGCGTCTGGGCGTCATGGGCACCTGGGACAAGCCCTACCTGACCATGACTCCGGATTACGAGGCGGCCACGGCCCGGGAGCTGGCCAATTTCTACGCCAAGGGTTCGGTCCAGCGCAACAAGAAGCCCATCTACTGGTGCGGGTCCTGCGAAACGGCCCTGGCCGAAGCCGAGGTCGAGTACGACGACCACACCTCCCCGTCCATCTACGTGCGCTTCCCCCTGCAGGCCGAAAAACTGTCCGCGATCTTTCCCCAGGCCGCCCCGGGCAAGACATTCATCGTCATCTGGACAACCACGCCGTGGACCATCCCCGACAACCTGGCCGTGGCCGTGCACCCGGACTTCGAATACGACCTGATCCAGGCTGGCGAAAATTTCTACGTCCTGGCCAAGGAACTGGCACCCGGATGCGCCGAGCGCTTCGGCTGGCCCGAGTGGACCGTGCTGGCCACGGTCACGGGCAACCGCCTGGAGGGGCTTGTGGCCCGCCATCCCTTTTACGACCGTGTCTCCCCCGTGGTCACGGCCGACTACGTGACCCTCGACGCGGGCACGGGCTGCGTGCACACCGCTCCGGGCCATGGCCGCGAGGACTACGAAACCGGCTTGCGTCACGGCCTGGAGATCCTCTCCCCCCTGGACGATCAGGCCCGCTTCCTGCCCAGCGTCGAATTCTTCGGCGGCAAGCACGTCCACGAGGCCAACCCCCTGGTGGTGGCCAAGCTGACCGAGGTCGGGCACCTTTTGGCCAGCGAGAAGATCCGCCATTCCTACCCGCACTGCTGGCGCTGCAAGAAGCCCGTCATCTTCCGGGCCACGACCCAGTGGTTCATCGCCATGGAGCACGCCGACCTGCGCGCCAAGACCCTCGCCGCCATCGACAACGATGTCCGCTGGGTCCCGGCCTGGGGCAAGGAACGCATCCACAGCATGATCAAGTTCCGCCCCGACTGGTGCATCTCCCGCCAGCGCATGTGGGGCGTGCCCATCATCGCCCTGCTCTGCAAGGACTGCGGGGAGGCCTATTTCGACGCCGCCTGGGCCCACTCCATCGTGGACCGCATCGCGGCCCACCCCACGGGCGCGGACTACTGGTTCGAGGCCTCCCTGACCGAAGTCGTGCCGGCCGGCCTGGCCTGCCCCAAGTGCGGCGGCAACCACTGGGAGAAAGAGGACGACATCCTCGACGTCTGGTTCGACTCCGGCACCAGCTTCGCGGCCGTGGTCGAAGGGAGACCCGAGTGCTCCTTCCCGGCCGACCTGTACCTGGAGGGCACGGACCAGCACCGCGGCTGGTTCCACTCCTCGCTCCTGGCCTCTGTCGGCACCCGCGGAGTGCCGCCCTACCGGGCCGTGCTGACCCACGGATTCGTTCTCGACGGCCAGGGCCGCAAGATGTCCAAGTCCATCGGCAACGTGGTCGCGCCGCAGGAGATCATCGCCAAGCACGGAGCCGAGGTGCTGCGCTTGTGGGTGGCTTCGGAGAACTACCAGGAGGATTTGCGCATCTCCGACGAGATCATCGGCCGCCTGGTCGACGCCTATCGCAAGATCCGCAACACCTGCCGCTTCATCCTCGGCAACGTGAGCGACTTCGATCCGGCCACGGATCTCGTGCCCACGGCCCACATGCTCCCCCTGGACCGCTACGCCCTGAACATGGTCCGGGCCAGGCACCAGATCATCCAGGCCGCCTACGAAACCTTCGAGTTCCACAAGGTCTACCACACCCTGCACAACCTGTGCACCACGGACCTGAGCTCCTACTATCTCGACATCATCAAGGACCGCGCCTACGTCAGCGGCCCGACCAGCCTGGAACGCCGTTCGGCCCAGACCGCCCTGTACCACATCCTGCTCATGATCCTGCAGGACATGGCCCCCATCCTGAGCTTCACGGCCGAGGAGATCTTCCAGCACCTGCCCCGGGCCCTGCGCCCGGCCGGCACCACGGTCTTTGCCATGCGCGTGCCCGAGATCAAGGGCGACCTGCTGAGCCAAGAGGAAGAAGCGACCTGGAATCTGGTCTTCGCCGTGCGCGGCGACGTGACCAAGGCCATCGAGCCCCTGCGCCAGTCCAAGGTTCTGGGCCATTCCCTGGACGCGGGAGTGATCCTGCACGCCACGGGCGAGATCCACGATCGTCTGGCCTCGGTGGCCTCGGACCTGCGCGACGTGTTCATCGTCAGCCAGGCCCGGGTCACAGACGCGGCGGCTCCGGCCGAGGCCGTCCGGGGTGATGTCCCCGGCGTGGCCGTGGCCGTGGTCAAGGCCAGGGGCGAGAAATGCCTCCGCTGCTGGATTCACGACGAAAACCTGGGCACGGACCCGGCCCATCCCCAGGCCTGCCCCCGCTGCACCAAGGTTTTGCGAGACTACCATGCCTAAAGCCTCGCGGGTTTCCTGCCCCGCTCCGGACATGCCCCGCCGCTACCGGTTCATCGGCCTGCTCGGGGCGGCCGTGTTCGCCCTGGACCAGTTGACCAAGCTCTGGATCCAACAGACCATCCCGGTCTGGGAAAAAGGATTCACGGTCATCCCGGACTTTTTCGACATCGTGCACATCCTGAACCGGGGCGCGGCCTTCGGTTTTTTGAACCGTCAGGACATAGACTGGCAACGTCCGTTCTTCATCGTCGCCTCCATCCTGGCCGTGGGCCTCATCTGGATCCTGGCCAGGAGCCGGGAGGATGACGGTCCGTTCTACGTCTCCGGCCTCGGCCTGATCCTGGGCGGGGCACTGGGCAACCTGCTGGACCGCGTACGGCTCGGAGTGGTCGTCGATTTCCTGGATTTCTACCTGGGTGAATGGCACTGGCCCGCCTTCAACGTGGCCGACATGGGCATCTGTCTCGGAGCGGGCGCCCTTCTTGTGTCCTTTTACCAGCAGAGGCGGCGCTGTGTTCCCAACAATTCTTGACATCCCCCCTTTTCTTCTTTTCGGCATCCAGTTCGGGCCTTTTGCGCTGCATACCTACGGGCTCTTCGTGGCGACCGGGTTTCTGCTCGGTATCGCCTGGTCCATGCGCGAAGCCCGGGAGCGCGGCCTCGACCCCGATCTGCTCTCGGACCTGGGTTTCTATATCATCCTCGGAGCCATCTTTGGCGCGCGGATCCTGTACGTGCTCATCAACCCGACCTACTTCTGGCACAACCCCCAGGAGATTCTCATGTTTTGGAAGGGCGGGCTGGTCTTCTCGGGCGGCGCCATCATGGCCACGATTTTGGCCTGGATCTTTTTGAAGGCCAAACGCCAGGACCCCTGGCGGTGGATGGACGCCCTGGCTCCCGGCATCGGCCTGGGCGAAGCCGTGGGCCGCATCGGCTGCCTGGCCGCGGGCTGCTGTTACGGCGCGGCCTGCGACCTGCCCTGGGCCATCACGTTCAATCATCCTGAATCCCTGGCCCCCCTGCACCTGCCCCTGCACCCGACCCAGCTCTACCACAGTCTGGCTGGACTGGCCTGTTTCGTCGTGACCCTGGGCCTGAAAACAAAAGTCCGGGGCAAGGGCCAACTCATGGGCATATTCCTCCTTCTTTTCGGGATGTTGCGCTACGTGATCGAGCTTTTCCGTTCCGATTACCGCGGCGATCTGGGCCCCCTCAGCGTGACCCAATTCATCGCCTTGGCCGCCATGGGGCTCGGACTCTTCATCATCCTGCATCGGAGGCGCCATGTTCACTAACATCCCGGTTTGGGTCTTCCCGCTTCTGCTGGCGCCCATCCTGCCCAACCTCTGGTCCATCTGGCACCTGTACAAAAACGAATTCCCGACACCACAGGAACGCGCGGCCTGGATTCTGGCCCAAGTCGTCTTGCCGGTCATCGGCGGTCTGGGCTATATGCTCTTCGGCAGAAAACGCGCCATCACCAAACGCTAACATCCCGGGCCTAAACACGCAGCCCAAAGAGAGGTTCGCATGTCTTTCATCCCTCACAGCAAGAAAATCCTTGTCGCAGGTCTGCTGACGACCATGCTGGGCGCCCTTCCGGCCTGCGTGACCACCTCGGACTTCGACCGCCTGCGCAGCCAAGTGTACTATCAGGAGCAGGAACGCACCAAACTGCAGGAACGGGTCGCCCAACTCGAATCGGACCAGGCCCGGTCCCAACCGGTCCAGGCCAACAGCTGGGCCGAGCTGAACAGCATGCGCAGCCAGCTCGCGGCCCTGAACGGCCAGATGGAAGATTTCCGGCGCACCCAGGAGATGCAGCAGTCCAGCGAAAGCGGTGCCGTGACCATCGACTCCCTGAACACGCAGGTCCGCGAGTTGGAACGCAAGAACCTCTTCATGGCCTCCCAGTTGGGCATCGTCTTCGACGAGATGCCCCAGGCCCCGGCCAGCCAGCCCGCGCAGCCGGCGTCCGGCATGACGCAGCCCCCCCTCGCTCCTGCCTCGCCCCAGACACCGGCCAACCAGCCTCCGGCTCCGGCGGTGCAGCCCCCAGTTCCAGCTGCGCAGCCCCAGATCCCCGACGCAGAGCAACTCCAGGCAACGGGACCCGGAGGGGGCCTCTACCAGCAGGCCTTGGAAAATTTTTATGCCAAAAAATACAGCCAAGCCCAGGTCATGTGGGCCGAGTTCGTCAAGGGCTTTCCCAAGGATCCCCTCGTACCCAACGCCGTGTTCTGGCAGGGCGAGAGTTTCTTCCAGATGCAGGATTATGCCAATGCCGTGCTGACCTACCAGCAGGTCATCGAAAAACACAGCAAGTCCAACAAGTACAAGGCCGCGCTTCTCAAGCAGGGCATCTCCTTCTACAAGCTGAAAAAGGATCAGGCCGGGAAGCTGGTCCTCGACGACCTGATCAAGAAATACCCGGATTCGGCCGAGGCCAAGCGCGCCCAGGCCTACCTGAAGAGCGGCAACTAGCCGAGGAACGCCCATGAGCACCCACGAATACAGTCGCATCGTCAGCCTGCGCTTCCCCCCGGAATCCTCGGGCCAGCCCATGATGTACAACCTGGCCAGACACTTCGACCTGACCTTCAACATCCTGCAGGCCGTGATCAACCCTCGCCGCGAGGGGCACATGATCCTGGAGCTGTCCGGCACCCTGGAACACTACCGCCAGGGTGTGACCTATCTGCAGGAACAGGGCATCAAGGTCACCCCGGTGGCTCACGAGATCTCGCGCAACGAGGAGTCGTGCATGCACTGCGGCATGTGCACGGCGCTCTGTCCGTCCCGAGCCCTGCACCTCAACCTGGAAACCAGGCTGGTCGATTTCGACCGAGACAAGTGCACGGCCTGCAACATGTGCGTGACAGTGTGCCCGGTGCGGGCCATGGTCATGGAGGTCGACACCAACGTCTGGTAAAGGAGAACCCATGAACGCAGCCGAACGCAATTTCGCCCGGGTTGAAACGGCCCTGAAAGGATATTTGCGCCTCCTGCCTCCGGGACGGTTCATGCCGCTGTTCAACTGCGCCCAGGCCGGTGCCCAGCCTCAACTCTCCGATCTCGGCCAATCCGTTCTGCCCGACGCGCTCATGCAGTTTCTGCGCGGCATGAACGACAAGCTGAACACGATTCTCTCGCTTTTAAACCAGCAGGGCCTGCAAGGGGACTTCCCCGTCACCGTGCTCATCCACGACATCAGCGGGGCCGGACTTTCTTTCAGTGCCGCCAGGGAATTCGAACTGGGCCAGGCCGTGGAGGTCGTCATCATCCTCGGCGGCCAACCCCAGTCCCTGGCTGGAGCCACGGGAGTCGTCATCCGTTCCGAGGAGCGCCTGGGCCAGCAGGTCTGGGCCATGGAATTCAAGGAAATGCGCGACTCGGAACGGGAAAAGATCATCCAGTACGTCGTGGCCCAGCAGCGCGAACAGCTCCGCGAACGCCGCCTCTCCCCCTCATCCTAAGCCAAAGGAAAGCGCATGCACCGGGACCAGCTGAGCCAGGAACTGTTGAACAGGATCACCGCCAAGGCGGAAAGCACCATCCGCGAGGTCGTCAGTTCGGCCCTCACGGACGAAATCAGCCGCGCCCTGACCGCGGCCCTGACCGAGGGAGAATTCTACCGGGCCGTGAGCACGGATCTGCAGCAGGGCCTCAAATCCATCTACAAGGAAATCAACTCCGCGGCCTCGAACGCAGCTTCCTCCGAACCAATTCCGGCGCCAGCCGCCGACGAGATCTTCTCCGAGGCTTCGAGCCAGCTTGGAGCCATCCTGGAGACAACGGAAACCGCGACCGAGAGCATCATGGTTTTGGTGGAGAAGCACCTTGACCAGAGCGAACAGACCATGGCCCTGTTGGACCGCCTTGAAAACGGAGGCAACGGCGCGGAAATCGCCGCCTTGCGCACTGGAGCCGAAAGCCTGGGATCAGATCTGATGGAAATCATGACCACCCTGAGCTTCCAGGACCTGACCGGCCAGCGCATCAAACGCATCGTCGCGGCCCTGCGCCAGATCGAAAAAGTCGTCTTCGAACTGTACATGTCCACGGGTCTGTCCATGAAGGCCCTGGAACAGAACCCGGACCAGTCCGTGGAAGAAATCCGGCAGGCGTCCAAGGCCAGGGCCTCGGAGCTCAAGGGCCCCCAGGCCGGGGCATCCCAGACCGACGTGGACGACCTTTTGGGCCAGCTCGGCCTGTAGGAGGCTGCCCAAAAACCGTTCTGGACTGCGTTGCTCACCGATTGTGAAGGGCTCATGTAGACGGCTACACATCACCCTCCACAATCGGCTTACCCATGACGGGCACACGTACGCCTTGCCAGAACGATTTTTGAGCAGCCTCCATCTCAGCGATTGATTGAACAAAGCCCCCAGCAGCATGAATTTTCCAACAGGATCCTGGGCGCCCCTTTCACGAAAACCAGCGAGCCGGCCGCAGTAACTCTACGCAGCCGGCTCTTTTCACGGAGACGAACCATGCCCCAACTTTCGGACATCACCCTTTTCACCCTGACCCGGACCATGAGCGTCCTGGACCAGCTCTACGAGCAGGAACCCGATGTGTACGAGGACTTCGTGCGCGAGATCTGCGCCGAATTCACCCTGGCCCGGGAGTACATGCTGGCCATCCAGGAGATGGCCTCCCGCGAGGCGGACCAGGCCGCCATGCTCCAGGCCGACCTGACGCTCAAGCATCTGCTGGCGGTGTGGGTGCTGAACAACGATCTGACCGTGCCCCTGGCCGGGGTGGATCAGGTTCACTAGGAGGCGAGGCATGGACCTGTCCCTGACTGACGCGCGCCGGTCCGCCGAGGACGCCTTTGCCTCGGGCTTCTATTGCGCGGAAAGCGTGGTCGTGGCCATCGCCAAGGCCCGGGGCATCCAGTCCGAACTACTGCCCAGGATCGCCACGGCCTTGTGCAGCGGCATGGCCCGCTCCTGCGGCCCCTGCGGAGCGTTGACCGGGGGCATGCTGGCCATCGGCATGGTTCTGGGACGGGACACGGAAAACGACCCGGTTCAACCCGCCTACGACGCGACCAAACGCTTGATACAGGAATTCGAGGAGGAATTCGGCAGCCGCGATTGCCAACCGCTGCTGGATGGCTGCGACCTGGCCACTCCCGAGGGTCAGGCCATGTTCCGGGAGCAGGGCTTTCGTGAGCGATGCCTGCGTTTCACGGGCCGGGCCGCCGAACTCGCGGATCGAATCATCGCCGAACAGAACGGCTGACGAAAGAGCGGGCCGCAAGGCTTCGCTCCCCGGCATTCAATCCTTTGCGGGGTCGTCTTTTGTTCCCGCCAGAGGATGGCAGGCGTCGTAGACGCGCATGACCTGGGCCAGGTCCAGGTGGGTGTAGCGCTGGGTGGTCGAGATGCGTGAATGGCCCAGCAACTCCTGCACGCTGCGCAAATCCGCCCCGGCCTGCAGCATGTGGGTGGCGAAACTGTGACGCAGTGTGTGCGGACTGATGCCCGCCGGAACCCCGCTGCGCAGGGCCGCCTCCTTGACGATGCGGTCGGCCTGACGCCGCGTGAGGCGCCCTCCCCGACGGCCCAGAAAGATGGCCTGCTCCCGCGCCGCCGGCCCAAAGGCCCCGCGCTGCTCCAGATAGCGCCGCAGACTGTCCACGGCCGCGCCCGTGAGAGGCACGATGCGCTCCTTTCTGCCCTTGCCCAGCACCCGCGCCAGACCCTGATCCAGATCAAGATGGGCGAAGTCGAGGCCAAGGGCCTCGCTGACGCGCAGCCCCGAACCGTACAGCACTTCCAGCAGGGCCTGGTCGCGCAGCCCCAAGGGGTTGGGCGGCATTTGTGTGTCGACCAGATGCAGGGCCTGGTCGACATTCAAAACCTTGGGGTGGATCTTGGGCATTTTGGGATTGGACAGGGCGGCGCAAGGATCCTCGGCAGCCAGTCGCCGCTGACGCAGGAAGCGATAGAAGGCACGCAGGGCCGAAAGTTTGCGGCAGACCGAGGACTTGGCCAGCCCTCGCCGGTGCAGGTCGGCCAGATAGGCGGTCACGTCGACCTTGGTCACCTCGGCCGGAAGATGCAGGCCCTTGCCGCGGCGCCCGAGAAAAAGATGCACGCCTTCCAGGTCCGCCCCGTAGGCTCCGATTGTTGCCGGGGAGTATCCGCGCTGAACCTCCAGATAGAGCTGGAACAGCGCGACGGGATCAGGCGCTGGCCCGCTTGTCCAGGACATAGCAGCTCCGGGGATTCTTCTTGGCTTCCTTCTTCAGGTTCATGGCGATCTGGGAAGCCTCGCCAAAATGTTCCAGCTGCCCGTCGCGGTTGAGGACCACGGCGATGGAAATGGCCATGAGGGGGAAGACCTGCTCCAGGCCCTGGCGATCCACGGAAAGGATGGCCCCGCGGGCGCGGTCCTCCTGGTCGTAGAAATGAGGCACGATGGAATCGAAATTGTCGATGACCAGCTGACAGGCCCTCTCGGCCTTGTCCGGCGGCACGATGAAAACGAAGTCGTCCCCGCCGACATGCCCGACAAAGGTGTTCGCGCCCATGAAGCCGCGAATGGAATTGACGATGACCCGCGCCGTCATGAGCAGAACCTCGTCCCCGCGCGAGAAGCCATATTTGTCGTTGAAGGATTTGAAATGGTCCAGGTCGATATAGGCCAGGGCGAAATCCTCCCGGCGGTCGATGAGATCCTGGATCTTGTGGATGATGGAGGTGTTGCCGGGCAGCTTGGTCAGGGGGCTGGCGTCCAACTCGCGCGTGGCGCGGTGGTAGGCCAGGACCAAACGGCCCTTGGCGACGGCCGGGGACAGGGGCTTGACCAGGAAATCGTCGATCTCAAGGGTGCTGAAATCCAGCTTCCCGAGCGGTTCCTCACCGGCCAGGCAGAGCACCACGGGCAGCTGCCGGTAGACGTTCTCGCTCTTGATCAGCCGGACCAGTTCGACCCCGGCCAAATCGGGCAGACGGTCGTCAACAACCAGCAGGTCCGGCGGGTCGGAGAACAGAAATTCCAAGGCCGAGGTGCCCCGCCCGAAACAGGTCCATTTGACTTCTCCCTCGGGCCACAGGGTCCGCAGGCACCCTTCGAGCGCCGGGTCCGCGGTGACCAGAAAAAAATGCGTGCCTTCCTTCATGCGCCTCCGGGATTAGACCAGATCGACAAATTCCCGCTCCAGCCCGTCCATGATCCTGTGCAGAAGATCCGGCGTGATCTCCAGAACCTCCAGCACGCCTTCGTCAAGCTGGCTGACCTGATCGTCGCCGCCGCTGCCCACGCCGAAAAGGCGGGCCAGGAAATTGCCGACATGCACGACCTGCGCGACCTTGGGATAGATCGACGCGGACATGGGCCGGTGGTGGTAGGACAGGCCTTCCTTCAGGTTCGGCGGCAGGTTCCAGTACGTGCACAACCAGAGGTTGATGCGGTCGTGGGCAAACCCCAGGACTTCCGCCTCGGCCTGACGGTAGGACAGATCTTTTTCACGCACCAGGGTGTCGATGGCCACCCGACTGTCGGGCAGCTGCACCGCGGCCACGACCTTTCCGATGTCGTGCAGCAGTCCGGCCACGGCGTATTCCTCGGGATCCTTGCAGCCGATGGCCCGGGCAATGGCGGCGCTGGCCAGGGCGCAGCCCAGACTGTGCTCCCACAGTCCCTTCATGTTCTCGTTCATGACATCAAAGACCGAGGTCGAGATGATGATGCCCTTGATGACGTTGAAGCCCAAAAGGACCAGCGCGTGCTGGATGGAGCCGATCCGGCCGGGGAAGCCGTAAATGGGCGAGTTGACCATCTTGAGGACCTTGGCCGAGAGAACCTGGTCCTTGGAGATGGCCTTGCTGATCTGATCCGTGGACGAGTTGGGATTCTCGACCAGGATCGCGACCTCCTGCAAGACTCCGGGCAGGGTCGGCAGGTCCTTGACCGCCAGGAGCTGGCCCTTCTGTTTGGTGCGCAGATCTTCGTCCATCACGCTTCCTCGCTGCGGGCAGCCTGGGCCGCGGCCTGCAGGCATTTTTGGGTGTAGTAGTCGCGCACGATGCCCTTGACCCGCTGCATGTAGCGATCATCCTTGAAATTCCGGAAAAGCTGCTCCAGGCGCTCCTCTTTTCTGGCCAGGGCCTCGGCTCCGCTGCCGCCCATGTCCAGGGCGTCACCCTCGACCACGAGCTGCTCCACGCCCATGCCCTCCAGCCTGGATATGAGCGCGCCGGTCAGGGCCGTGCCCGCGGCGACAAGAACCATTCCGTTTTCCCGAGTCGCCGGCTTGGCCAGAACCATGCCGGGCTGGGCCAGTTGCAGGGGGATTTTTTGCATGAACAACTCCGGTTGACTTTCTGGTCAGGTTGCAAGGGCATAGTACATGCCCGAAAGCTGCTTCACAAGGCCCTGAAGTTCCATGAAGAGAAGCGTGGCGCTGACCTTCTGCGCCGGCCAGCCCGTGCTGCGGGTCAGGGCATCGATATGCAGGCTCTCGTGTTCGGCCAGCAGCCGATAAACGCGCAACTGATCGGGATCGTCCGGTTCCGCTCCCGTGCAACGCGGACCACCCGATCCGGAAACGGCTTCCGGGAAGCCCCCCTGGCCCTTGGACACGGATTGCGCTGTGCCGTGCGCAGCCAAACGAGGCGCCAACTCTCGCAGGATGTCCTCGCCGCTCTGCACCAGGCAGGCTCCCTGGCGGATGAGTTGGTGACAGCCCTGGTAGGTCTTCAGGTTGGCGGGCCCAGGCAGGGCGAAGACATCCCGGTTCTGGGCCAAGGCCAATTCAGCCGTGATCAGACTGCCGCTGCCCAGGGCGCCCTCGACCACCAGTACACCCAGGGAAAGACCGCTGACAATGCGATTGCGGTGGGGAAAATTGGTCCCTTCGGGTCTGGTTCCGGGGGCGAACTCACTGACGATGAGGCCCCGGGCCGCGATGCGGTCCCAGAGGTCCCGGTTGGAGGCCGGATAAACCAGATCCAGGCCCGTGCCCAGGACCGCGATGGTCCCGCCCACCCCATCCATGGCGCCCTGATGGGCGGCGCGATCAATGCCGTGGGCAAAGCCCGAGACCACGCACACCCCGGCGCGGCTCAAGGCCCGGGCCATGGTTTCGGCCATGCCCGCTCCATAGCGCGAGGACTGCCGCGAACCGACCACGGCCACGCAGGGTTGTCCGAGAAGGGCCGGATCACCCAGGACATAAAGGAACAATGGCGGATCGGGAATTTCTCGCAAGAGGTCCGGGTAGGCCGCGTCACTGTAAAAGATTACTTCCAACCCCAGACTGTCGGCTTCGCGCCGCTCGGCCAAGGCTTTCTCCCGCCAACCCTCGCGGCCGAATTCGGCCTGGACCCGGGAGGAGGTCAGTCCGCGCCCGGTCCAGGCCTGCCAGTCCGCCACGGCGGCCCGTGCACTGCCGCAAGCATCAAGAAGGCGCTTCCAGGTCCGCGGGCCCAAACCTTTGGTGTGTCGCAGAGCCAGACTGGCCGCGAATTCATCCACCGGCAGCCACCGCCAACGCCGGTCCATTGTCCCCCTGCAACCGGGACCGGGCTTCGCGGCCGAGGCGGGAGGCCCGAGACTGGGGATACGTCGTCTGCAACTGATCCAGGTAGATTCGGGCCTGTCCGATCTGACCCTGGCGCAGGGCCGTGTAGGCCAGTTTGAGAAGGGCATCGGGACTCTTGGCATGTCGCGGATGCTCGCGCAGAACCCGGGCGAAGGTCTGGGCGGCCCGCTCCAGGCGGCCCTGGGAGTACCAGGTCTCCCCGGTCCAGTAGATGGCGTTGGGCACGAGGCTGTGCCCGGGATGGACAGACATGAACCGGGCGAACTCCTCACGGGCCAGATCGAAACGTCCGGCCTCGTAGCTCTTCAGGGCTCGCGCGTACTGCTGGTCCGCAGGAACCGGGGACGCCCCCTTGCCGGCGGTTGGTTTCGACACGGCCTCGGGCTGGGGCGGACGGACCGATTTTGAGTTGATGGCGACCGGACGAGCCTCGTTTAGGGCGGGGATCTGTTCGACCGGCAGTGGACTTGGGGGCAGGAACTGGGCCAAAACGACGGTAGACACGGTCATGCGCAGCACGCCCGTCACGGGCCGCCGCACGGCGAGGCGCGGCGCGGCAGGTCTCGACAGACCCATGGACGCCATATCGGAGCGCACGGCCCGCAGGGCGGACAGCAGCGCCTCGGACGATGCCCCGGCTTGGATGCCGTGCCGGGCCATGAGCCACCCGCCCGAGGCGATCAGCCCGCCGACGAGCACTCCGACCATGAAGGCCAGCACTGTTTTCATGAATCCGCCACCGCCTACCCCCTTGCCATGCCCGTCGAATAGGAAAGATCCGGCCAACTTTCAAGAGCGCGGACGCCTTGCCTCGCGCCTTCTTTTGGGGCAGAACCCCCCCATCCGGCTGGCCGCAAGGTCCGGTTCACGACGTCATCCGCGCACGAGGTTCCCACATGACCTGCATCGTACCCCTGTGGGCATATGCCCTGCTCCCCTTCATGCTCCTTCTGGCCGCCTTGTTCTGGGGTGCGCCGGCCATCGCCCTGGTCAGCGAGCTGATCTCCATGGTCGGCGGCAAACCCTTCCCGGCCCGAACCGCCAGACAGGTTTCGAGGCTGGCGGTGATTGGACACGCCCTGTTCTGGATCACGGCCCTGATTGGCGCAATCCTGCTTTTTCCCCAAAGCTTCTGGCAATCCGAATTCATGGCCGCCAATCGCCTGCTGCTGGTCACGGCGACGGCCCTGCCATTTTTCGGCACCCTGGTGCTGATCGCCTACGATCTGGGATGGAAGGGGGCCAAGGAGCGCAGGCTCGTGCATTTCCTGCTGGGCTGCCTGGCCAATGTGCCCATCAAGTACGGATACTGGGGGCTGGTCCTCGCCGCGCTGCTTTTTTTGCGTCCGGTCAGCCTGGACAACCCGGCCTTCCTGCCGCCCTGGGGCTCGGCCCTGTGGCCCCTGGCCTGTCTTTGGCTGCCCCTGTCCCTGTGTCTGGCCGCATCGCTGGGCCTCTGCTATCTGGTGGTCCGTCGTGAAGCCGACGACTGGGGCCGGGATTACTACCGTCACGCAGCGCCATTTTTGGCCAAATGGCATCTGGCCGGCGGAGTGATCAGCCTGGGAATGACGGTCTGGCTGTACGCGAGCCTGAAGGGCGTGTTCAACCTGCATCTGCCCCAGATCTTTTACGCCGGTCTGGCCGCGCTGGGCTGCCTGGTCCTGGCCATGGTCCTGGCCCTCATTCTCTGCAACAGCGAAAACCCCATGCGCCTCAAGGGCTCCATGCTGGCCATCGCCCTGCTGTCCCTGGCCCACGCCAGCCTTTTCGCCGTCGCGGTGCTTGAAACCCTGAACCGCTATGTTCCGGGTTGGTCCGTGACCACCTTCATGCCCGAGGTGCTGCAACTCTTCCGCTAGGGCTTCAGTTTTCCGTCCTGGCCAGTACGTAGACGGGTTCCTTGACGCCCAGGATCGAACCGAAATTGACGAAACGCTCCAGGGCGGCCCGGGTGATGGTCTGCCCCTTCTCCATGAGCACGGTGCCCTGCACGCTCTGGACATGCTCGATCAAAATCATGCCTTCGCGCAGATCCTTGATCTCCAGACTGCGGATCTCGCTCTTGGCCCGGCGATCCAGGGCGGCGGCCAGGGCGTCGAGGATCTTGAAATCGTAGACCTTGGGCTGTTCGCGCATGCGAGCCAGGATCTCCGTGTCGCTCATCCCCCGAGCCGACATGTCCGTGTAGTCCATGGCCGCCTTGAGGATCCTCCCGCCGGGACATGGATTCTTGTCCAAGGGCAGTTCCTGGTCGGCGATCATTTCGGCCACGTTCTGCAGCCTGGGGATATTTTCCAGCAGATTGCCCCCTATGGCCGGATGCATGAGGAATATCTGCTCCTCCTCGGCCGAAAGCTTGTCTCCGCTCAGCCTGCGTTCCAGAATTTCCGGGGGCAGGGATATGCACCCGATCTGACTGAGCATGGCCGCCAATTCGAACTTCCAGCCTCCTTCCAGACCCAGTATTCCGACAATGTCCATGACCAGGGGCTTGCCCTGCTCGCCGCGGCCAAAGGCCTCGGGGCTGACCAATCCGAGCAGTTCGGACATGACCTGGATGCACCCCTTGAGGGTGCCATGCAAAAGCTGTTTTTCGGACATCTGCAGGCGATACTGGCGCAACCCGTCGTTCACGGCGGCCAGCAGAGCCTCCGGCGCGCATGGCTTGGACAGAAAGCGAAATATGGCGCCCTGATTCACGGCCGCGATGGCTGCGTCCAGATCGCCATGGCCGGTCAGCATGATGCGCACCGTATCCGGCCAGCGGGTCTTCACCGCGCCCAGCAATTCCACCCCGCTCATCTTGGGCATTTTCAGATCGGATACGACCACGGCGTAGGGCCCGCTCGTCTCCAGCATTTTGAGAGCGGCCATGGAACCCTCGGCCGTCTCCAGCTCGAAATGCTTCTGCAGGTTGCGGCGAAATGTTTCGAGGACGAATTTCTCGTCATCGACGAACAGAATTTTTTCGCTCACTCTTCCTCCTGGAGTAAAAACGCGCATCCGCGCATGATGTTATGTTCCTGACTCAGACCGCAGGCTTGCGTTCAGCATAGCCATTTTCGGCACAATTGAACACCCGCTTCCCGCCACCACGCAGGAGACGGTCGCGGGCCCAGGTCCATCAATTCGGTTCCTGCGAACCAGGGCTTGGCAGACCGGAAAAAAACGGACCGGACTGCGAGTCCGGCGCGCCTTGCGCGTACCGATCCCCCAGGGTGCGCTCCAGGACCGCCCGGACCTCATCCATGCGAACCGGCTTGGGGATGTGGTCGTTCATGCCCGCGGCCAGGAAGCGCTCCCGGTCCCCGACCATGGCGTAGGCGGTCAGGGCCACGACGGGGACGCGCGCGGCCGGGCCAGACAGGGAACGGATGACGCGTACGGCCTCCAGACCGTCCATGACCGGCATCTGAACATCCATGAACACGAGGTCGAAAACACGATCCGCGAGCATGTCCACGGCCTGGCGCCCGTCATGGACCACGACCACCTCGTGCCCGCAGCGCGTCAGGAGCGTTTCCAGGTACAAGGCGCTGACGGGATCGTCCTCGGCCACGAGGACACGCCGACGGGCCAAACTGCAGGAATCCTGACCAGGGGTGGACGGTTGCGCGGCAAGCGACTCGGGGACAAGGGCAAAAGGCAGGGCAAGGGCGAACAAAGTTCCCTCGCCGGGAACACTTTCAACGGAAATCTCGCCGCCCATCAGGCCGACCAGGCGACGCACGATGGCCAGGCCCAGACCCGCCCCCTGCCGCGCCTGCGGCCCATCGGCTTCACCCTGCGCAAAGGCTTCGAAAATCCCGTCAATGTCCTCCGAAACGATGCCGACCCCGGAATCCTCCACCGTAAAGAGCACATGCGCCCGCCCCTGGACCGGATTGCCGCTCAAGGCGGCCGTGACCCGCACGAATCCCTTATTGGTGAACTTGACCGCGTTGCCGACCAGGTTGAAGAGGATCTGCCGCAGCCGGGTCTCGTCGCCCCGCACCTGATGGGGCAGGTTCGGATCGAAGAAAAACTCCAGCTGCAAATTTTTGGACTCGGCGGCCAGGGCGAACATTTCTCGCAGTTGTTCCGGCATGGAGGCCAGCTCGAAGTCCAAGGCCTCGATGCTGAGCTTGCCCGCCTCGATCCGGGACAGATCGAGAACGTCCAGCAGCAATCGGTTCAAGCGGTGCAGGGCTTTCAGGGCAGCGCCGACATACCCGCCCTGTTCCGCGTTCAACGGCGAAATCTGCAACAGCTGCAGCATGCCGCTGGCCCCGTTCAGGGGCGTGCGAA
>CAZPSN010000011.1:0-24634 GCA_964589645.1 uncultured Desulfovibrionaceae bacterium | reverse complement strand
GAAACTCGCTCTTGGCCCTGCTGGCAGCCTCGCTCTTGGCCGCCATTTCCTGGGCCTGGGCCACGGCGGCCGCCAACTCCCTCTCGGCCCGTTTTTGTTCGCTGATGTCCATGGTTATGTGGATGATCTTGGACAGGGCGCCGTTGGCGTCAAAGACCGGCGTGCAGGACACGAGATATACGCCGCCAAGGGTTTCGACCTCCATTTCCGCGACCTCGTTCTCCGCGGTTTGAAGCAGCCGGACCATCGGGCATCCCCTGGGCGGTTCGTGCGTGGCGTGAAACAGGTCATAACACCTCGCGCCGACCAGTTCCTCGACAGGCCGCCCCGTGATCTTGACCGTGGCCCGGTTGGCGGCCAGAATCCGAAACCGCGGGTCAAGGATGATCACGGAATGGCCGATGGCCTGAAAGATGTCTTCCCAGTCCTGACGGGCCTGGATCAGCTCGGCTTCGGCCCTCTTGCGCTCCGTGATGTCGAAGACCAGGGAATAAAGCAGATCCTGGCCGCGCAGACGGACCGGACCGCTGTAGACCTCCACGTCGTGAACGGATCCGTCGGCCCGGCGGTGCCGAAACTGGAAGAAATTCTGGTTCATGGCCCGGGCCCGCCCCATGGCCTGGGCGATTTCCTCGCGGGACAAGGTGTTGATGTCGGACATCCGTTTGGTCCGCATTTCATCGCGGGACCAGCCGTAGTAGCGCACCGCCGCCGGGTTGGCGTCGATGATCCGCCCCTCGGCAGGGTCGATGATGAGCATCGCGGCGTGGTTGTTGTCGAAAAGGCCCTCGTAGTTGCGGCGGGATTCGCGCAGCCGCGTCTCGGAGGACTGCAGCCGGACATGGGTGCCCACGCAACGGAGCAGAACGGCCGCGGGCGCCGGCCAGGCGACAACTCCCTGGATCAGTCCCTGCTCCAGAAGGCGCAGCCGGCCAGGGGGCAGGTCCGGACCTGACGCGACCAGCAATCGAGCCTGATGCGGACATTTCCGTCGCAGTTCGCCACAGAGCCGCCGCGCGCTCCGATCCGCCAAGCCCGGGCCCAGAAGCGCCAGGGCCGCCGGGGACTCCCCCATGGCGACTGCCGCCCGGGACCCGGAAGAGTGCGCGACCGCGAAACCTCCGGCCCGGAGAACACGGGCCACATCCGCCAGAACACCGCTTCGCGTCCCGACCAGAACAATGGAGACAGGTTCTCCACCGGGCAGTTCATCTGGCACCATGGTCGTTCTCCTTGCCACGGAACGTTTCGCAGCTACGCAGCATGCAGGGCGTCAGTTCTCATCCACGACAACCTGGTTGCGGCCGGATTGTTTGGCCTGGTACATGTTCCGGTCGGCTCGGACAATGATCTGCTCGCCATTATCGCCCGCCCGGACCATTGTCCCCCCCAGGGACACGGTCACGCGCAGGGCTCCCAAATCCGTGTCCAGCCAGGACAGCTCCACCAGCATGCGCGCCCGCTCGGCCGCCATGCGCAAGCCTTCCCGGTCCACCCCCGGCAGCAGGCAGACAAACTCCTCGCCTCCGAAACGGCAGACCCGGTCCGTGGGGCGCAGACCGTTCTGGACGTTCCTGGCCACCATCCGAATGACCTCGTCGCCAATGGCATGGCCATACGTGTCGTTGACCCTTTTGAAATGGTCGATGTCGAGGAAAAGGACGCCAAACGGCTGGCCGTGCTCTTTATAGGCGCCCAGGAGTTCGGACATGCGCAGGTCGGCGAACTTGCGGTTGCCGACCCCGGTCAGTTCATCCTGGTACAGCTTGCGCTCGGTTTCCCGCAGTTGCCGGAACATGTCCTCGTAGCGGGAATTGTCCGTGAAAATCTCCACGCATCCGCAGATATGCCCGGACGAGTCGTAAAGAGGGTTGACCCGCACCTGAACCGGCACCCGGTGCCCGTTCTTGTGATGCAGGTACACATCCGCGGCCCGGGCCTGGCCGTCGGCCAGGGTCGCGCTCAGGGGGCAGCCATTCTCGCACAAGGGAGAACCCTGGATGTTGATGTGGCGCAGAAGATTGTCCGCGCAGCATTTGCCCATGGCCTCGGCCGCGGTGTAGCCGGTCAGCTTTTCAGCGCTGTGGTTCCAGAACAGGATTCTTTTCTGGAGGTCGACAACGTACACGCCATCGAAAAAATGGTTGAGAATGACCCGGCTTTGCTCGTTGAGAAATTCCTTCATACCTGCTCCTTGGGTTCCGGAGGAGACTTCCGAGACTCGGCCTGCGCGAGGAGAAAGGTTTTTATCTTCAAGTCGCACTCCAGAATGTGCCCCACCAGCCATTCCCTGAGCATTTCCCGCAACCGGACGAAGTCGACATCCTGGCCGAGAAAAAGATCGCGCTGGAAATCCTTGACCTTGCGCTTGAGTTCCGTGTGTTCGTCCATGTGCTTGCGGATGTCCGGATAGTTCACGGAGCGCATGAATTCCTCTTCGTTGTTGAAATGAAGCACGGTATATTCCCGCAATTCATGCAGTATTTTGCTGAAATCGTTCTTGCTTCTGCCTTCGCTCATGGACCGGAGCAGGGCGTTGGCGATGCGGATGAGCTCCTTGTGTTCGCTGTCGATCTTGGGGTTGCCAGTGGCAAGTTGCGGGGACCAGACGATGTTGGACATGTTCGTGTTCTCCTGCTCAGTGTTACGCTGTGGGGTGAACCCTGTTCTTGCCCCTGCGCTTGGCCTCGTAGAGAGCCTCGTCCGCCTCGCGCAGCAGGCTGTCAAGGGATTTGTCCGGAACGAATTGGGCGACCCCGATGCTCACGGTCAGCCGCAGGCGCAGTCCGTCCGTGTCCAGGGGGGCAGCCCCCAGGCCCTCAAGCATCCTGCCTGCCGCCGCCTTCCCCGCATCGAGATCGGTTTCCGGCCAGAGCACGCAGAATTCCTCGCCGCCCAGACGACCCAGGAGGTCAAAGCCCCGCAGCATGCGCGTCAACGTTTCGGCCACATGGCGCAAGGCCTCGTCGCCCACGCCGTGGCCATGGATGTCGTTGACCTTCTTGAAGTCGTCGATGTCGATCATGCCCACGCACAAGGTCTTGCCGAATCGAAGCGACCTGGCGATCTCCGCCCGCGCTTTTTCCAGGAAATGGCGACGATTGGCCAGACCGGTCAGTTCGTCGGTATGGGCCAGGCGTTCCAGACGCAGTTCCGCCAGGCGGCGCTCGGTCACGTCGGCCATGGCCCCGTGCAGCCTGTGAATGGCGCCGTCCGCGTGGAGATCAAAACCGCAGACCAGACTGACGTGCTTCTCAAGTCCCTGAATCGTGTGAATTCGCAGTTCCGTCGAGAAATCTCGCCCCCCTTTCTCGCAGGCAGTGAACTTGTCCTGAAATTCCGACGCGTCATCGGGATGGATGTGATGCATGAGGGTGTTGAAGTCCGGCTCCACGGCACCGGGTTCATAGCCCAGGATGCGGAACAGTTCGTCGGACCAGCTTTTCGTTCCCGTGCTGAAATCCTTCTCGAAGCTGCCAACCTTGGCCAGGCGCTGAGCCTCGGCCAGGCGACGGGCGCTGCCCGCCACCTCGTCCTGCAACAATCTGGCTTCGGTCACGTCCGTGGCCGTGACCACGGCTCCGGTGATGGAATCGTCCCGCTCCCGGTAGGGGTAATAGACGACCTGGTAGCAACGCCGCCCCAGCCCGGCAGTGTCGAACCAGGCCTCGTACTGTTCGGTCATTCCGGCGAAGGCACTCTCCAGACGAGGCCTGACATGCTGTTCAAAGGCTTCTTCTCCAACTATTTCCGACACGGTGCGCCCCTCGATTTCCGACCGTTCCCGGGCATGGATCTTGAGGTAGCAGTCGTTGACCAGTTGATAGACAAAATTACGATCCACGATGCTGACCAGGCTGGTGGAGGACGCCACCGCCCGTTCGTAACGGGCCAGGGCCATTTCCGCGAGCTTGATCGCCGTGATTGGAATGTGGGAAACCACGACTCCGTCGATGACGCCCCCGTCGGACAAAGGGGTCGCCGCCATCAGGAACCAGCGCTGCTGATCTGGTGAATGGCAGGGGTATTCCAGGCGGAAAACCGGGATGCGGCCGGCCAGCACCTCCCGGATGCCCGCAGCGGCCTGAAGGGCCTCCGCGGAATGTTCACCCGAGGCATTCTCGCAGACCGCGATATAGTTCTCGCCTTCAATGCGGTACTGATCCGGACCGGCATTTTCCTGGGCGAAGCGCCGCCAGCTGGCGTTGGCCTCCACGATGCAACCGGTATGGTCGAGCACCGCGATATGCTCGCTCAGACTGTCGAATATCTCCCGCAGGATGGCATAACGCCGTTCGGGCTCGAAACAGGAAAGTTCCTCCGTGCCCGTCATGTGTTTTCCCCGCCGTCCTTCTCGGTCCGCGACGCGGTCGAAGAAGCCTGGCCGGCCAGCGCGAAATCACGAATCTTCAAATCCACGTTCAGGATATGGCCGACCAGCCACTCCTTGAGCATGGCCCGCAGCTCGTCGTGACTGATCTTCTCGCCACGGAACACCGCGCTCTGCAGGTCCTTGACCCGGCGTTTGAGCTGGTTGTGCGCGTCGATCTGCTGGTTCAGCTCCGGATATTTGATACCGCGCAAGTACGTTTCTTCATTGTTGAAATGAAACACCGTGTACTCCCGGAGTTCACTCAGGATCTTGACGAACTCCGGCTTGGGCAGGCCGTTGTTCATGGCCTCGATCAAGGTGTTGGCGATCTGAAGCAGCTTCTGATGCTCCGCGTCGATGGCCGGGTTTCCCACGCTGAGCTGATCGGACCAGGCAATCTGGGGCATGGATGCTCCTTGTGTTTCCTAGTGGGGGGCATGAACAAAATACGTCCTCTTTGGTGGCGACGGATATGGCGTCGGCGTGCGCACGCCGGCTCTGCCTATGGATTGTCTGTCGACTCTTCGGGACCGCGTCCCAATTCCGCATCGACAACACCTTTCCAGGCATCCAGGGCGTCCTGACCGCCGTGAGGCTCCAGACAGCCCTGATCCAGGACATGGCAGGAATGGCCGGTCTGTCGCACATAGCGGTCATGCATGAAGACGTCCACGCAATGCAGGGCCGCTGTCAACAACGCTGGAGGTCCCGAACGACAGGGCTCGTGGTGACCGGCGATGGCGTCCACCACGACCCGGGGGAACCCCCACAAACCAAGCACATAGGCCCCGACTTCGGCATGGGTCGCGCCCATCAGCGCCGCCTCTGCCTCGACCAGGGGAATGTTTTCGAGCTGGCATTTGTGCAAGACCTCCTCGAATTCCCCAGGACACCCCTCGGCCAGGACAACCTTGCCGATGTCGTGCAGCAGTCCGGCGCTGAAGGCATGGTCCAGATCCCGGCCGCCCAGGCCCGCGGACTTGGCCACGGCCTTCAGGCAGCGGGCCGTATCCAGACAATGGGCCCAGAGGCGCTCGACGTTGAACCCCGGATATTTGCCTGGATCCATGGTCTTGAAGACCCTTTCGTAGATGACCAGGCCCTTCAAGATGCCCACGCCCAGAAAGGACACGGCCTGCTGGGGGGATTCCACGCGCCGGGACAGACCGAAATACGGTGAGTTGACGATCTTCAGGATGCCGGCCGCGAATCCCATGTCACGGGCGATAATCGTTCCCAGGGAAGCGGCAGAGCAGGCGCTGCGGCGCAGTTCCTCCACCAGTTCCACATAGACCCGCGGCAGCACCGGCAGATGTTCCAGACGATGGACGATGGCGAGCACGGCCTCGTTCATGTACAGGCTGCGCAAGGCAGAAACGCTTTCCACCGCCTCCACGAGCTGGTCCGCGGGACAGGGCTTGGCCAAAAGCTGATGGGCGGCCTTGAGCAGGCTGGAGGCCGGCTTGCTGGTCATCTGTTCGGTCAAAAGAATACGCAGGGTCATGGGCCAGCGGTCCTTGACCTGGGCCAGCAGGGCGCTGCCGCTCATGTCGTGCAGGTCAGCGTCGCAGACGATCACGTCGCAGGAAAGCTCTTTCAAGGCATTCAAGGCCTCCCGTCCGCCGGTGGCGGAACGCACGGCCCAGTCCAGGCGCCTGGCCGAGACCAACCTTCCCAGGCTGCTCAGCATCCGGGCGTCGTCATCGACGAAAAGAACCGAAAGCTTACGCATACTCCCCTTCCATGGATTTTTCGGCCAAGGGCAACCTGACGACAAACGTCGTGCCCTGTCCAGGCGTTGTCTCGAAACCGATGGTTCCACCATGATTGCCGACCACGGACCGGTGGGCGATGAACAGGCCCTGGCCCGTGCCCGTGCCCACGGGCTTGGTCGTGAAGAACGGCTCGAAAATGCGGGCCTGGACATCCGGCGGGATCCCCGTGCCCGAGTCCTGAACCCGAATCTCGACCCAGTCCTCCTGGCGGCGCGTGCTGATCAGGATCGACCCCTTGGTCACGCCATCCTCGCCCCGGGCGGCGATGATGGCATGGGCGGCGTTGACGACGAGATTGAGGAAGACCTGCCCTATTTCGTGCACATGGCAGCGTACGGGCGGCAGGTCCGGGTCCAGATCCGTGGACAGTTCCGCCACGTACTTCCACTCGTTGCGGGACAGGGTGACCGTGTTGGTCACGAGTTCGTTCAGGTTGACGGACTGCTTGTTCTCGTGGCCGGGATGGGCGAACTGCCTGACCGAGCGCACGATGGAGGTGATGCGTTCCAGCCCTTGCAGGGTCTCGGAAATGGCCACCGGCAGCTCCTGGAGGTAAAAACCGATCTGCTGATCGACGTCCTGCTTCCGCACGGCCAGGGTTTCGGCGGCCAGGGGTGTCTGCGCCTCGACCAGGGCGAACAGCTCCTGATGCCGTTCCATGGCCGCATGGATCTCCTCGATGGCCTCCTTGATGAACCACATGTTGTTGAGCACGTATTGGGTCGGGGTGTTGATCTCGTGGGCTATGCCTGCCGCCAGCTGGCCGATGGCCTCCAGCTTCTGGGTCTGCAGCAGCTGGGATTCCAGGTGTTTGCGATTCGTCACGTCCTGCACGAACCCCTCGAAGAACCGCCCCTTCGTATCCTTGACCAGACGGCCGTTCAGGATGGCCCAGAACACCGAACCATCCTTGCGCCGGAGTTGGACCTCCCGGCTCTTGATCTCACCCGTGTCCAGCCCCTCTTTCATCATGGCCGCGCGGTCGTTGGGGTCGACGTACATCTGCTGACCGATATCGAAGTAGTACTCGAGCATCTCCTGGGATGATTCAAAACCAAACATGCGGGCCATGGCCGGGTTGACGCTCAGGTAGCGGCCCTCCAGGGTGCTCTGGAAGATGCCCTCGGCGGCGTTGTCAAAGATGCTCTTGTACTTGCCCTCGATGGCCTGCAGCGTGCTCTGGATGCGTTCCATCATGGTCACGTCCCGGGCCACGAAGACACTGCCGTAGGGCTCGCCCTGCACCCCGCGAAGGATATTGCGGTTGACCAAAAACTTGCCCTGCAGGCGCCCGAAGGTGACCGGGGAGCCATCCGTCGTGCAGCATTGCCCCAGAGACAGGCACCCCGCACAACCGAAGACCTCCTGGCAGGGTTGGCCGATCAGCTCTCGCGGCGTGACGCCCAATCTGCCGGAGAGAGATTTGTTCACGCGCAGGATAACGCCGGCGTCGTCAACCAAGAAGACCAAGTCCGAGATGGTGTCGAAAGTCCGCTCCAATTCCTGCTTGGCCCGAATGATCAAGGACTCTTTGATCTTGTCCTCGGTCACGTCGAAGAGCACCAGGGAAAGACCTGTGAACTTGCCCGAAACATCGGGCGGCCTGCTGGCCACGGCCCGGAAAATGAGGGTCTGGGACAAACGCGAAAACTCAACGTTTCGGGCGACGACCGACTCTTGGCTGGACATGGCCTCGTTCACGATGTCCATCAACCAGGGAAAAATCTCGCCCAGGGCCTGGCCGCGCGGGCCTGGACCGTCACCCGGACGGACCGTGTAATAACTCTGGCCCGGTCTGGCCATGGCATCGAGCAGGCGGGCGGCGGCCGTGTTGGCATTATCGATGCGACCCGTCTCGTCGATCATCAAGGCGGGCAGGGACAGGCTCTCGAAGAAGGTCAGGTAGCGGTTCTTCTCGTTGACCATGTGCCGCAGGGACGAGGACAGCGCCTCATGCTCCTGCTGGCCTCCCAGATTCGACCATTCGACGCAAAAAGCCGTGCCCATGCGGTCAAAAAGACGCACAACACGGTCTTCCAGACAGACCCGCTCATGACCCGAGGGTACAAACTCGCGGACGAGATCCTGATATGCCTGCCGATAGTAGACGAACAAACCCATGAACATGCCCAGGGTCACGCCCCGCTCACGGTGGCGACGCGCCTCGCCCACGGCGAAACGGGCCAGGGGATCGTCGTTCCGGGAAGTGTCCACCGTGATCTCGACGCCCTCGACGCCGAAACGAGCCATTTCATCGGCCAGGGCCTCGGTCAGACCGGTGATGGACAAGCGCCAGGCTTCCAGCAACGTCGAGGTGTCGCGGACAAAGCCCCGCTCCCTGGCGTAGTGGAGGACCCGCTCCGTGAGCCAGGACTCCTGAGCGCGCAGCAACGCGATGAAAGCCTCCTCGGTCATTGGCGCCTCCCCAATGCCGCATCGGGCGCGAGACTCGCGAAGTCCAGACCGCGCAGATGGCCGCGGGAACTGGGCGTGACGCGGTGGATCGCCTGGACGCACGGACATTTCGCGGACCGGGACCAAGGGCGCGACACGTCCACGTCGACCGGTCGGAAAGCAAGCCCCCTGCGCGAGTCCTCGACCCCGTGCGTGGAACGCACAAAGACCATGCCGCTTGAAATTTCGAATTTCGTGTCTTTTTTCATACGGTTATCATCCTAATCACCCATACATGCTATTCATGTACAGCGCAATTTCCAATTTCAAGCGCCATGAAGGGTTCTTCGATAAAACAGGAGCAGATCGTTCGTGACGGATGCCATTGGCAAACCGTCCCGGAAACACGCACCGCCTTCTGCGGGAATGGCGCCCCGACTCACGGAGTTGGCGCTGGTCGGTAAAAAGACAGGAATCAGTCGGCGAGGGATTCGTTCAGCTGGTGGCGGTGATGCTTCCACAGATTGCAGAGCGTGCCCCTGGACCACCGGCCCTGGCCGGACAGGGTGGGCACCCCCTCGTCCTCGAAGAGGGGCGGCATCTGGGCAAAGGACAGGTCTTGATCGCGCAGGCCGCGGATGCGTTCAAGCACACGGCGCTTGCGCCCCGGCAGGGGGCGGGGAGAGGACAGATTCGGACCGCTGGGAGACGCCGGGCTGGGACGCGATGGCCGTCCAGAGCGGCCAACTGATCCTGCTGCGCGCCGAGCATGGCCTTGATTTCGGCGATCTCGTCGCGCAGGAAGGCCAGGGCGGCTCGGTCCCGATCGGCATGACGGGCCAGGGCCTCCTCGCGGATGGCCCTGACCCTGCGCACGGCATCGTCGCTGATCCGGCTCATGGCCGGCAGTCCGGACACAGGGGGCCGGACAGGATCGGGATCAGGGATGGGCCGTCCACTGTTTCCCGGCCTGGGCGACCTGGATCAGGCTTTCCCGACCCAGGCGCTGCTTGAGGTATTCCTTGATCAGGACCTTGACCATCTCCTGCCGGGTCATGCCCCGCAGATAGTCGCCCGAGGCCAGCAGATTCTTGAATGGCGAGGAGGACGCCCCGGAATCGCCGCTGCGCACGATGGCCTCCAGATAGGGGGCGACCATTTCGCGCAAGGCGGTTTCGCTGTCGGCTTTCAGATCCCGGTACATGGCGGCCAGTTCCGCGGCCTCGGGCAGACGGGACGATTCGAGCACGGTCTTGAAGTCCGTGGCGAAGCGCTTGATCCCGTTGATGATATGGGACTGCTTGACCATGTTGACCTTGGCCCACCCGGCGTTGAGCCACTTGAAGGAACCGACGCGGACCTGTCCCGAGGCGGTGTCCGACACGAAGACGAGGATGGAGTGGGCGTTGTACATGTACGAATCGACCCAGCCCAGGCCGGTCTTGGACAGTCCCGTCTCTGCGGAATAAAGGTAATTCCAGTTGGAATCCTCTCCGACCACGCAGCCCTTTCGGCCGATCTCGGAAGGTTCGGTCTGGCATGCCACGGAAATCAGGACCGGCCCCGTGGGCCCCTGGAAGACGGTCATGGCCCGATCCTGGCGGTAGGCGTAATACCCGCCGGTGTTGGCATCGGGGGTGATGATCTCGCGCTCCCTGCCGCGCACCAGCAGGGTCTGGCCCGTGGCCACGGCCTGGGGCAGATTTTTCAGGGCCTCCCGTGTGGCCGGGTCCAGCCATTCCTGCTCACGCACCGAGGACGGCATGGTCACATAGACCGGAATGTCCGGGTTGTAGGCGTAGTCCGCCACCCGGCGCAGATCACCGTGCAGGGTGAACGAGTGGAACCCGCCCGAGGCTCCCTCGCGATCCTGCATGGACATGCTCGTATCGGCCGGGGCCTGGGCCACAAAGGACACGATCTCGGACAACTTCTCGGGCTCGATGTCCGCGCCGGATTTTGGGACGGTCAGAAGATATTCAAGGCCGGGGTAAAGGGCGTTTGACACGGCTTGCAGGTCACTGGCGGGGGCCGGGACAGCGAAACCAAGGAGCAACGCGCTCAAAAGGCAAAACACTCGCACGATCATGGACTTCTTCCTGTTGATGTTCGCCGCGGGGGGCGGAAGTATGACGGCGAGGCCCGGAGCACCCCGCCCGTCAAGCCCCCTGTGTCACAGACCGGTCACGGATTCAATATCGAGAATTCCATCACAATGGCGGGCCGGCGCCCGGTCATGGTTCTGGACGCGCCGTTGGCCCTGGGCTATGGAGTCAGGACACCACCAACCCCGACACATCATGACTCGCACGACCAACCTCGCCATGCACATCCAGCCGGACACCCTGACCCTTTCCCTGCACGGCGTCCTGGATCTGCGCACCACCCCGGACATCCTGGACCAGCTGGCCCACATCCCGCGACCAGTCCCGGGGCGCATAGAGGCCGATCTGAGCGGAATCGAGCGCATGGACGACTGCGGGGCCCTGGTCGTCACCGGGCTGCGCCGCCTGGCAGCCGAGAGGGGCAGCCTCCTGGTTCTGCGCGGGATTCCGGACCATGTCGCCGAGTTGCTGGCCTTTCTGCGCCTGGACGAGAAGCCCGCGCCAGGACCGTCCCCGCGACCCAAGCCCGGCCTCATGACGCGTTTCGGCATGAAGACCGTGCATGTGTTCAACGATGGCGTGCAGCACGTCGTCTTCGTTGGCGAGACGGTGACGACCCTGGCCTCCCTGCTGCGCCACCCGCGGCGGCTGCGCGGCTCGGACACGATCATGTACATGCAGCGCGTGGGCGTGGACGCCCTGCCCATCGTGGGGCTCATCAGCTTCCTCCTGGGGCTGATCATGGCCTTCATGTCCGCGGTGCAGCTCCAGCAGTTCGGGGCCAACATCTACGTCGCTTCCCTGGTGGCCCTGTCCATGGTCCGGGAACTGGGGCCGATCATGACGGCCATCATCGTGGCCGGCCGGTCGGGTTCGGCCTTCGCCGCCGAGATCGGGACCATGAAGGTCTCCGAGGAGGTCGACGCCCTGGTGACCATGGGGTTCAAACCGGCCATGTTCCTGGTCGCGCCCAAGATCATCGCCTCGCTCCTGGTGGTGCCCTTCCTGGCCCTGTATTCCAACCTCTTCGCCATCGCCGGCGGGCTCTTGATCGGCGTGACCACCCTGGGCCTGACCCCCAACGCCTACATGATCCAGACCATGAACACCCTGTCCATCTTCGACATCAACTGGGGCCTGTTCAAAAGCGCCATCTTCGCCGTGCTCATCGCCACGGTGGGCTGCTTCAAGGGCTACCAGGTCCGCGGCGGGGCGGCCAGCGTGGGCCAGGCCACGACCTCTGCCGTGGTCACGAGCATCTTTCTGGTCATTCTGGTGGACTCCATCCTGGCGATCATCCTGAGGTACTGGCGGCCATGACAGAGCCGGCCATCCGCGTGCGCGGCCTGACCATGGGCTTCGGGGAGCGGGTCATCCTGGAAGGCCTCGACTTCGACGTCCAGCCCGGAGAGATCTTTGTCATCCTGGGCGGCAGCGGATGCGGCAAATCCACCCTGCTCAAGCACCTCATCGGCCTGTACACGCCCATGGCCGGCACCATTGCCGTGGCCGGCCTGACTCTCGATCCCGACGACGAGAACGGATACCGGCGCATCCTGGACCGCATCGGGGTCATGTACCAGGGCGGCGCCCTCTTCTCGTCCATGACCCTGGGCGAAAACGTGGCCCTGCCCCTGACCGAGTACACCCGCCTGAGCCCACGGGCCATCGACGAACTGGTGCTGCTCAAGCTGCGCCAGGTCGGCCTGGAAGGATTCGAGCACCACCTGCCCGAGGAACTGTCCGGCGGCATGAGGAAGCGCGCGGCCATTGCCCGGGCCCTGGCCCTCAATCCGGACATCCTTTTCCTCGACGAGCCCTCGGCCGGCCTGGACCCCATCAGCTCGGCCGGGCTGGACACGCTCATTCTGCGCCTGAACCGGACCCTGGGCACGACCTTTGTCGTCGTAACCCACGAGCTGCCATCCATCTTCGCCATCGCCGGCCGGATCATCATGCTCGACAAGGAAACCAGATCCATCATCGCCGAAGGAGACCCGCGCCAATTGCGCGACAGCAGTTCCCACCCCTTCGTGCGCCAGTTTTTCAACCGACAGCCGGAAGTGGAGACATAATGGCATCCGCACGCGTCAATTTCTCCGTGGGCCTTTTCATGACCGCCGGGCTGGGCCTGGCCACACTGGCCATCATCTGGCTGGGCATGAGCTCTTTTTTGCGCAAGGGACAGGTCTTCGTGACCTATTTCGACGAGTCCGTGCAGGGCCTGGGCGTGGATTCCCCGGTCAAGTACCGGGGCGTGCCCGTGGGCAGGGTCCAGGCCATCCGCATCGCCCCGGACTACCACTTGATCGAGGTCCAGATCATGGTCGACGACGAACATGCCGCGGACGACGACCGCTTCAACGACAGCGTGGCCTCCCTGTCCAACGTCGGCATCACCGGGGCCATGTTCGTGGAGATCGACAAACGCCGGCCAGACACGGAAAATTTGTCGCCGAACTTGAACTTCACCCCGGAATACCCGGTCATCGCATCCCGGCCTTCGGACATCAAAAAGCTGTTCCGGGAAATCGACGAGATCGCCATGAAGATCCAGACCATCGACTTCAAGGGCATCGCTGAACAGGCCATGGCCGCCTTTACCGCCGTCAACTCGACGGTGCGCGAGGCCCAGCTCGGAGCCATCTCCGCCGACGTGCGCACCCTCTTGGCCAGCGTAAACGCCGCGGCCAATCCCAAGCGCCTGGAATCCATGGCCTCGAACATGGACCAGACCATCCGCGCCTCCCACCAGCTGATGAACAGGGCCGCCGAGGATCTGACCCGCATGGACGCCATCCTGGGCCAGTTCCAGGCCATCCTGGACACCAACCGGCCGCACATCGACTCGGCCTTCGGCGCCCTGGCCGCCACGGCCGTCGGCGCCGAGCGATTCATGACCCAGGGCCAGGCCACCCTGCTGCAGATGCAAACCACCATCAAGGATCTGGAAGACCGCCTGGCCGTCACGGCAGGAAACCTCGAATTGACCTCCAGCAACCTGAACGCCCTGATCGTGAACGTCAAAGACCAGCCGGCCCAGCTCATCTTCAGTCAACCCAAGGCCCCGCGCCCGGTGGAGGAATAGACCTCATGTCCACCCGTCTTCCTGTCCTGCTCGTCCTGATCCTGATGCTGTCCGCCTGCGCCGCGGGTCGCGCGCCCGTCCCCGACACCCGCTACTACACCCTGGAATACGAGGCCCCGGAAGTCTCGGGCCAGCCGGCCAGGGCCGTCATCTCCGTGACCCGTTTCGGCGTGGCTCCGGAATTCAACACGGCCAAGATGATCTACCGCGACCTGTCCTTCGGGCGGCAGGAATACCACTACCACCACTGGCGGGCCACGCCGCAGTCCCTGGTGGCGGACTACCTGCGCCGGGACATGCAGCGCAGCGGGCTGTTCCTGGCCGTGGGCGGGCCCGGATCGTCCCTGCCCGCCACGCATCAGCTGGAGGGCATGGTGGAGGAATGGATGGAAGTCGACGGACAGGACCGCTGGATGGCCACGGCCGGGCTGACCGTGACGCTGCTGGATCTGCGCGCCACGGGCGCGCCCGATCTGGTCCTCTTCCAGCGCACCTACCGGGAGAGCGAGCCCTGCGCCAAAAAAAATCCCGGCTCCGTGGCCGAAGCCATGAGCCGGGTCATGCGCGCCCTTTCGGGACGGATCATTTCCGACGTGCGCGCCGCCGTGGGCGACTAGATTTCAGGGTTTGCCGTTTAGATCGTGACCGTTGAAGGAAGCGATGATGTCCCAGGCCTCCTCCGCCGTGCTCACGTACTGGAAAATGCTCAGGTCCTCGGCATTGATGGTCCCCTCTTCCACCAATGCCTCGAAATTGATGATCCGCTGCCAGAAACGCCGGCCGAACAAAAGGACCGGGATGGGCTTGACCTTGCTTGTCTGAATGAGGGTCAGGGCCTCGAAAAGCTCGTCCATGGTTCCGAACCCGCCGGGAAACGCGACCAGGGCCTTGGCCCGCATCAAGAGATGCATCTTGCGGATGGCGAAATAGTGGAACTGGAAGCTCAGCTCCGGCGTGATGTAGGGATTGGGCTCCTGTTCAAATGGCAGGACGATGTTCATGCCGATGCTCTTGGCCCCCACGTCGTGGGCGCCCTGGTTGGCCGCGCCCATGATTCCGAACCCCCCGCCGGTGATGACCACATGCCTGTGCGCCTCGGTGTTCTCGGAAATGAGCCGGCCGAGCTTGCGGGCCTCGGCGTAGTAACGGCTGTTGGTCACGGCCCTGCGGGCGATGGCGAGTTCCTGCTGGAGCACGACATCGTCGGGGCTTTTCTTCAGCGCCTCCAGGACCTTTTCCAGCCGCGTGGCCGCCGCCTCCGGATCCATGGTCCGGGCGCTGCCGTAGATGACGATGGTCGACTCGATCTGCTGTTCCTGCAAGGCGAGCTCGGGCTTGAGCAGTTCCAGCTGCAACCGCACGGGCCGCAGTTCCTCGCGCAAAAGGAAGTCCTGGTCCTGGAAGGCCAGGCGATAGGACGGAGACACGCACTGTGGAGTGTCCACATGGCGCTTGGCGGCCTGGGCGTCCTCGTTGGCGGAAGGGAAGACGCCGAAGCGCCGGGTTCGTTTGTTGGCCATGAAATTTCCTTATGTGCGGGCCAGGGCCACGCATTTGACCTCGACCACGCCGCCCAGGGGCAGGGCGGAAACCTGCACGGCGGCGCGGGCCGGGCGGTGTCCGGCCATGAATGTGTCGTAGATTGTGTTGAAAAGCTTGAAGTTGGCCAGGTCGGTCACAAAGACATCGACGCTGACGATATCGACCGTAAGGCATCCGGCCGCGGTCAGGATGGCCCCCATGTTGACCAGGGCCTGCCGGGCCTGGGACTCGAAGTCCGGGCCGGCGAACTGGCCGGTGCCGGGCAGAAGGCCGAGCTGACCGCTGACGTAGACCATGCCCCCGGCCTTGATGGCCTGGGAATAGGGGCCCACGGCGGCCGGAGCCTGGTCCGTGGCAATGCGCTCAAGTCCGTTCATGACGACTCCATGCAAAGCGGCCCTTGCGGGCCGCCGGTGTTTTCGGGGAAAGGCACGTCCTGTCCGGAAACGTATTCTAGTCCAGAACCTTTTCCAGCCAGTCCAGGGCCGCGGCGACCGTGGGAAAGCCAATGGTGCTGGTCAAGATGATGACGGCGTGACGGACTTCCTGGGCCGTGGCGCCGGCCGCCAGGGCCCGGCGGGCATGGCTGCGCACCGCGCCTTCGGAGCGCAGGGCCACGGAAGCGCCCAGTTGGACGAGCTGCATCTCCTTTTCGCTCAGGGGGCCAACCTCCTGGGCCGCTTTGCCCAAGGCCTCGGCCGCGCCGATCAGATCCGGATACATCTGCTGCAACTTTTGGTAGTGCTTGGGTTTTCCTGTGCTCATGTGGTTCCTCCAGGGAATGGGTGGGCCGCATCCTTGATTGACGCGGGCATGAATCGGTCATAGGGGCAAGTGGACTTGAAATTCAAGGAGTTTTACCATGAAAATCGCCATTCCCACTGTCGGAACCCGTGTGGATGAACATTTCGGCCATGCCCGGACCTTCACCATCTTCACCCTCGACGACGCCCGAAACATTGTCGAAAGCGAGACATTCCTGCCCCCGTCCGGCTGCGGCTGCCAGTCCACCGTGGGCCTGAGCATGGAGGCCAAAAGCGTGCAGATCATGCTGGTCGGCAACATCGGCCAGGGCGCCATCGCCAAGATGGCCGAGCACGGCATCACGGTGGTGCGCGGCTGCCAGGGCGAGGTCCGCGACGTGCTGGACCGCTGGGCCAGGGGCGAGATCCAGGATCAGCCCATCCTCTGCAACCACGAAGGCTGCAACCACTAGGAGCCCCGCCATGGACTGTCCCTGCCGGTCAGGACTGACCTTTGCCCAGTGCTGCGAGCCCATCATCGCGCGAAAGATCCCCGCGGCCACGCCCGAAGCCCTCATGCGTTCGCGCTACACGGCCTTCTGCCAAAACGAGATGGATCATCTGCGCGAATCCATGGCCCCGGAACACAGGGCGGAGTTCCATGCCGAGGACGTGCGGCGCTGGAACCGCGAAACCCGGTGGCTGGGCCTCGAAATTCTGGAGACTTTCACGGACGGCGACGAAGGCATGGTCCGCTTCCGGGGCACATTCAAGCGCAAGGAGGGCACCCAGACTCTGACCGAGCGAAGCCGCTTCGTGCGCCGCGAGGGGCAGTGGTATTATTTCGACGGCGAGCACGAAACCGAGACCGTCCGCCACGACAGCCCCAAGGTCGGGCGCAACGATCCCTGCCCCTGCGGCAGCGGCAGGAAATTCAAGAAGTGCTGCGGCTAGCAGGCCGCTTATAAACGGCAATCTGCTTCGCCCTGCAGAAATTCCAGACCCTCACGTAGTTTTAACTACGCATCGGTCCTGAATTTTCTTTGTTCCTCGCATCTCACCATTTTTAAGCAGCCTGTAAATTTGTAGTTTTCAAGTCAGCCAGAAGCCAATGAGCGCCATCTTTTCCATCATCCTGGTCTTCGCCGTCATGCTGGCGGGCATCCGCCTGAAGCTTGGCCTGGGCCTCTCCATCCTGGCCGGCAGCCTGGTGCTGGCCCTCTGCTTCGACCTCACACCCCTGGCCTGGCTCAAGGCCGTACCCACGGCGCTGCTGACAGAAGAGGCCTTCGTGCTCTGCCTGATCATCGCCGTAATCCTGGCCTTCAGCGCCCTGTATTCGGCCTCGGGCCAGTCCAAGCGGTTCATGCAGGCCATCCGCGGACAGGTCCGCTCCCGCTCCCTGCTGCTGGTCTTCTTCCCGGCCCTCATCGGCCTTCTGCCCATGCCCGGCGGGGCCATCTTCTCGGCGCCCATGGTCCAGCGGGCGGCCGAAGAACTGGACATAGCCCCCCGTGACCAGACCCTCATCAACTACTGGTTCCGGCACATCTGGGAGCTGGCCTGGCCCCTGTACCCGGGATTGATCCTGGCCTCGTCCCTGGCCAACATCCCGATAACCGGGATCATCGCCCTCATGTGGCCCGGTCCCCTGGTCAGTCTGGCCATCGGCTGGCTCTTCATCCTGCGCCCGGCCCTGAAAAACGCCCCGCGCCTAGCCCCGGTGGAAACCCGGGACCGCGTCGGACGGGACTGGATCGGCGGCATCCCCCTGCTCACGGCCATCGCCGGGTCCATCGCCGGGGAATGGATCTGCGCGCGTCTCTGGCCCGGACGGCCCATGGAATACGGCGTCATCGCCGCCCTGGCCCTGGCCTCGGTTGTGAGCCTGGCCCTGGCCCGGGCCAGATGGACGGAAGTGCTGCGCGAGGCCGGCAAGGACAACACCATGTCGCTCCTGGCCGTGGTCGGATCCATCTTCGTCTTCAAGGAAGTCTTGCACCAGGGCCACGTGGTGAACGCCCTGGCCCAGTCTCTGGGCGGAGGAAGCGCTGTTCTCGTCATGGCCGCGACCCTGCCCTTTCTGGTCGGCTTCGTATCCGGCCTTGGCCTCGCCTTTGTCGGCGCGACCTTTCCCCTGCTCTTCGGCCTGGCCCAGTCCACGGGACAGGCCCACCTCATCCCGGCCATCCTCAGCCTGGGCCTCTACTCCGGCCTGGCGGGCATCATGTCCTCGCCCATGCACATCTGCTACCTCATGACCTGCGACTTCTTCCACCAGGATCCGGCCAAGCTCTTGCCGCGCATCCTCGTCCCGGGCCTGCTGCTCATCCCGGCCGGCATGGTCGTGACCTTTCTCCTCGCTCCGCGTTAGAACAGCCCGGCCACCACCAGGGCCGTGGTGGATGGGCGTCCGTGTTTCCACATTTCGCTCATCGTGGAGGTTTCCCCCAACTGTGACTGTCACGGCGAGAACGACGTGCCCATCCTGCCGAACCTGGGCATGTTCGCCTCCTTTGACCCGCTTGCCCTGGACCAGGCCTGTGCGGACGCCTGCATGCAGGCCAAGCCGCTGCCGGGCAGCCAGCTCTTCGAGAACATGCACAAGCCGGGCTTCGTGGACCTGCACGACCATTTCCGCAACTCGCGACCGGAATCTGAATGGCGGACCTGTCTGGAGCACGCCGAGAAGATCGGATTGGGCACCCGGGAGTACGAATTGATCGTGGTCAAATGACCCGTGTGGCGTGAACGGAAGGCTGGGCGCGCGGGATTCTATTCCGGGCGCCCTTTTTCCAGGCGTGTCATTTCACATCCGGCTCGAAGAAAATCCACTTAACCTGCGGATACGCGGCCTTGAAGGCTTTTTCGCAGGCATTGATGGCCGCGACCATGTCCACGGCGGAATCGCAGTGGTTCATGCTGGCCTTGATGGCGACCATGACATCCGTTCCCATCTGCAGGGTGATGATACTCAGCAGCGCCTTGATTTCATCCCGCTTCTGCAGAAAGGCGGCCATGTCCTGTTCGAGATCCGCCTCGACGCTCTGGCCGATGAGCAAACCCTTGACCTCGATGGCGATGAACACGGCGATGAAGACCAGCAGCACGCCGATGACGATGCTGCCCACGGCGTCATAAACCGGATTGCCGGTGACAAAGGTCACACTCACGGCCACCAGGGCAAAGACAAGGCCGAGCATGGCCGCGAAGTCCTCGCCGAAGACCACGATCAACTCGCTTTTGCGGCTCTGACGGAACCACTGGATGAGGGATCTGCTGCGCCGCTCCTTGTTGACCTCCTTCAGGCAGCCCCACAGGGACACGCCTTCGGCGACAAGGGAAAAGATCAGCACGCCGATGGCCACCAGCGGATACGTCAGGGGTTCCGGATGCCGCAGTTTGTGGATGCCCTCGTAGATGGAAAACATGCCGCCCAGGGAAAACAGGATCAGGGCGACCACGAAGGACCAGAAATAAATGGCCTTGCCGTGGCCGAGGGGGTACTCGGCCGAGGGCGGGATTTTCGAGCGCTTCAGCCCCAGGATCAGCAGCAGCTGATTGCCGGAGTCGGCCATGGAATGGATGGACTCGGCCATCATGGAGCCGGAACCGGTGACGATGGCGGCGGCGAGTTTGGCAATGGCAATGGCCAGGTTCGCGCCCAAGGCGAAGAGGATGCTTTTCATGGAGTCGGAGTCGTGCGACATGGGTGTTCCTTCAGGTTGCTGACGTGCTATATCGGCACAATTCGCGGAGTGTGGCCAAAAAAACTTCAGTCCCGCGCGGGATCAGCGGTGCGGCAATTCAGGCATTTTCCGTGTCGGCCGCGGACATTCCTGCATCCCTTTGATGAATTCTAATATCTGGGCAGATCCCTGACCTCTTCGTAGTACCGTTCCACGCCCATCTCCTTCATCTTGCGATTGATCTCCACATGCCGACGGTACAGGTGCTCGTCGAACCCTGTCCTGTCGCAGGGAAAAGCCGCGCACTGGAAGCAGAAATCCACCCGCTGCTTCTCGGCGCACGCCCGCACGCCGCACGACGCGAAGACCTTGCACTGTTCCTGCCGGCACCCGCCGCAGCTCCCCTTGGCCAAATGATCGAGAACATCCTTGAATTCAGGATATTTCGCGAAAATCGGTTCGTTCAGCAGATCGGCAAACCGCTTGGCGAACACGTCAAAATTGCCCAACGCGGCCAGCAGCTGGTTGCTGAGCGTATGAATCTGCCCGTCGGCAAAGGCAAAGCATTTCCCGCAGTGCAATCCGCAGGGTGCAAGCCGCTCTGTGATGTATGCGTATTGCTCGTTCGTCATGAGGACACCTCCTTCGTGGCTGGGTCTGGAATACGGAATATGTGCCGCGTCAACAACCATCAGCCGCCGACACAGACTGTGCCGGCAAACGCACGGAACATATCAAGAACGTGTTGCAGTTCCTCGAACTGCGACCATCCCCGTGTTGTTGGCCAATGAACTGCGGCGACACGCGCAGGAGGGCATTTTTCTGCCACGGGAAAGCGTCGGACTATTCGGAGCCCCGCGGCGAGAAGGCGGAGGGATAAAAACGGGCGCGGAGGCGGCGGATGAGTGTCGGCACGAGCATCATCAAGACGAGAATGGCCATGACCGTGGCCTCCGGGTCTCCGATGGCCGCGCCGAGGTTCAACGTGGCCATGGCGATGACGCCGTAGTAGAGCATGTCCCCGGCGATGGCCAAGGACCAGCCCGCGACGAACCCGTGGCCAGCGGCCAGGGCCGCTGTGCGGCCGGTCATGGGGTCCACGCCGAAGGCGATGAGGATGAGCGCGAAGGGACCGGCTCCGTGGACTTTGGGTATGCCGCGGATCAGGGCGTGCCGAAACGCAGCGCAGAACCGCGCTACACGCTCGCTCTTGCTGCCCAGGAAGACGAAAAGCCGCAGGACGGGCTCCAGGGCCAGGGCCAGGATCACGTCGGAAACGCAATAAAGTCCGGCCGCGACCGGCCAGGAAATGCCCTTGGACTGGGCCAGAAGCACACCGGCGGGAATGCCTCCGCCAACGGGAATCAGGAAAAGAAGAAGCACGGCAAGCATGGATGGTCCCTGGTCGACGGGTGGCGCGGGAGAGCCCCGCGCTGTGGCCGGGATGATCCTTCGGTGCCTGCTTGTCAAACGGCAAACACGGCAGGCCGCTTCCGCCTGAAATGGCGGGCGCGCCGACACGGAACACACATGACGTCAATCCGACTCTTGTCGGCGGGAATGCCGCTTTTGTGCGGCCAGCTGGCCGTCACCCGCACTGCCCCGCCGACAGGTCCGGTCGCTCGTAGCCCTCGCCCCGGAAGATCGCGTCCCCGCCCAGAAACGTTTCGTACTCCACGCCCCAGGCCCGCATCTGCAGCAGGATGGGGATGAGGCTCTGGCCCAAGTCCGTCAGGGAATACTCGACGCGGGGCGGGACTTCGCGGTAGACCTCGCGGTGAATCAGGCCGTCGGCCTCCAATTCGCGCAGTTGCCGGGTCAGCATGCGCTCGGTCACGTCGTGCATGCCGCGCCGCAGCTCCCCGAAGCGCACGGCCGGGGCCTGGGACAGATGGAAGAGAATGATGGGCTTCCACTTGCCGCCGATGACGGCCAGGGTCAGCTCGAAATAACAGCGGTAGGACTTTCCGCCTATCTCTTTGACTTTACAGGGAGCTACTTCATTTTTCTTCATTACTATACTCCATGTGCGTACCTGACATTAAAGACAGTACTTTTCAAAAACGCATGTATCTGCTTTATCCGTAGGCACTGACAATCGTCAATCAACCCAAGGAGAAAAAATATGTACGCCATCGCAGTCAACGGCAGCCCCCGCAAAGGCGGCAACACGGAAATCCTCTTGAAACGCGTCCTGGAACCCCTGGCCAAGGCCGGATGGGAGACGGAACTGGCCCAGGTCGGCGGGCAGAAGATCCGCGGCTGCCAGGCCTGCTACAAGTGTTTCGAGCGCAAGAACGGGCAGTGCGCCATGGACAACGACGTCTTCAACCCCGTGGTGGAAAAGCTGCTGCGGGCCGACGCCATGATCTTCGGCTCCCCGACGTATTTCACCGACGTCTCGGCGGAGATGAAGGCCCTGCTGGACCGCGCGGGCCTGGTGGCCCTGGCCAACGGCCGGGCCTTCAAGGGCAAGATCGGAGCGGCCGTGGTGGCCGTGCGCCGGGGCGGGGCCACCCACGTCTACGACACCATCAACCACATGTTCCTCATGAACCAGATGATCATCCCCGGCTCGGTCTACTGGAACATGGGCTACGGCCGGGACAAGGGAGAGGTCGAGGGCGACGCCGAAGGGCTTGGCAACATGAAGAATCTCGGGCAGGTCATCGCCTGGCTGGGGCAGGCGATCAAGCCGCATGTGGGCAGCTTCCCGACCCTGGAAACCGTGAGCGAGTAGGAGGCGGCAATGATCGACTTTCGCATCGATACGAACGCATGCATCCAGTGCGGCGAGTGCGCGGCCGACTGTCCGGCCGGCATCATCGCCATGGAAGATTTCCCGGTCATGGTCGACGAGACGCGCTGCTACCGCTGTCAGCACTGCTACGCGGTCTGTCCGACCGGAGCCGTGTCCATCCTGGGCCTGACGGCAGGGGTCGACACGCCCAAGCCGAATCTGCCCACGCCGGGACAGATGGCCGACCTCATCACCTGGCGGCGCTCCGTGCGTCGCTACCAGGACGAAAACCTGGACCCGGCCCTGATCGACGACCTCGTGGCCACGACAGCCCACGCGCCCACCGGGGTCAACGCCCAGGGCGTGGTTTTCACCGTGGTCCGGGACAAGGCCTTCATGGCCACGCTGCGGCAGGAAACCCTCACGCGTCTGGGCACCCTGGTTGACGCGGGCAAGCTGCCGGAAGGCTTGGTTGCCCAGTATCTGGGCTGGGCCGTGCACACCTGGCGGACGCAAAAAAAGGACGCCATTTTCCGCGGCGCCCCGCACATGCTCGTGACCAGCACGCCCCCGGGCATCGCCTGCCCGGTTCAGGACGCGCACATCGCCCTGACAACGTTTGAACTTCTGGCCAGCGCCCAGGGCCTGGGCACCCTGTGGGACGGCATGTTCATGATGGCCCTGGCCGTGTGCCCGGAAATCCGGGAGATCCTGCGCATCCCGGCCGATCACGCCATCGGCTACGCCCTGCTCTTCGGCCGCCCGGCGGTGCAGTACCACCGCCCGGTCAGGCGGGGGCCGGCCAAGGTCAACATGCTGGGCTAGGAGACCGTTGAAAATCCCGTCCTGGACTGCGTTGCTCCCCGATTTTGAAGGGTTCATGGAGACGGCTCCACCTCACCCTTCAAAATCAACTCGCGCCTTGCCAGAACGGTTTTTGAACGGTCTCCAATGACCCCTGAACGATATTGCCGGGGCGCCCTCGCGCCCCGGCTCACCTCAACAAACAAAGACTTTCATGGACGCAACCGGCATCACCCTGGCCATTCTCTCGGCCCTGTTCATGGGCACCATCGGCGTGTTCTCCAAGATCACGGGGCTGCCCGCCGAAACCGTGACCTTTTTCCGCCTCCTGCTCGGCGCCGGGTTCCTGGGCCTCTTCCTGCTCTGCCGGGGCCAGATCCGGGACATGCGGCGCTGGCCGACCTGGCCGGTCATCGTCAACGGCGGCCTTTTGGCCGGGTTCATCATCTTCTACGTGCAGGCCATGAACCTGACGTCCATGGCCAACGCCATCATGCTCGTCTATCTTGCGCCGGTGGCGGCCTCGGCCGTGGCCCATTTCTGGCTGGGCGAACGCCTCGGCCCGGCCGGCTGGGGCCTCATCTCCCTGGCCATGTTCGGGTTCGCGGCCATGATGGAGTTCCGTTTGGACTTCGCCGCAGGCGGCAATCACCTCGCGGGCCTGGGCCTGGCAACCCTGGCCATGTGCTGCTACGCCGGATTCATCCTCGTCAACCGGCGCATCCGGCCCGAGGTGCCGGTCATGACCCGGGCCTTCTACCAGCTCCTGGTCGGCGCCCTGGTCATGCTGCCCTTCTTCCTGCGCTCGGCCCCGGAAATCACGGGGACGAACGCCCTGTGGCTCCTGGGCACCGGGCTCATCCCCGGCTTCCTGGCCATCACCTTCGCCGTGGCGGCCTTAAGCCGCCTGCCCGCCGCCACCTTCGGCACCCTGGCCTATTTCGAACCCCTGGCCGTGGTCATTTTCGGCTGGACCATCTTCGGCGAAACCCTCTCCCCCCTGCAAATGACCGGCTGCGCCCTGATCATGGCCAGCGGCTGCCTCAAGACCGTGATCGGACGCACGCCACTTCCCGAACCCGAAGCCCGAGCGACTGCACGCCACACGTAATTCTCCCGTAAAATCATGGGCAAGGCTCGAAAACTCCCCTCCTGCCAAGGAGGGGTGGCCCGAAGGGCCGGGGTGGTTCAGCTCCCACAAAAGCAAGAAAAGCAGGCGTCAGATCTTGAATCTTGAACTTGCCGGAAAACGACTGATTTTAAGTCCGAATTGAAGTTGTCGTGAAGTATTGATGTCGTCCTGATCGTGCGCGGCCCCTTCCCTTTCGATCCCATGCCTTTTGCTGGCTTGCCCCGCCTGACATATATCCTGAATCCGTGAA
>CAZPSN010000010.1:0-106125 GCA_964589645.1 uncultured Desulfovibrionaceae bacterium | reverse complement strand
ATGGCCGAGGACTCGGCCAAAACATCAAGCGATCCGGCATTGGTCACGGTCGAGCCACTGATGAGGGCCTCGGTGGTATTGACGATGACGTTGGCGGAAAGCGCCACGCCGACGCCGACAGTTCCCGCCGCCACGCCGAACGACAGGGCGTCAATGCTGGAACTGTCCGTCGCCTCGACAGTCAGGGCTCCGCCCGCATCAAGAACAGAACCTTGCATCACCGCAGCTTTGGTGCGGTTGGTAATGACATTGCCCGTCAAAGAAACCGGCACGCCAGCCGTACCGGAAGCGGCCACGCCGCCGGCAAAGGCCAGGATGCTGGTCAGGTTCGAGGCCGACAGGTCCAGGGCGTCCCAGCTGGTTACGTTGGAGCCGGAAACGATCGCGTTGACGTCGTTGACGACCACGTTGGCGCCCACCAGCACGGACACGGCCGCGCTGCCCGAGGCGGCCACGCTCAGGGCCAGGGAACGGATCTGGGACTGGTCCTCGGCGGTGATGAACGTATCGCCTCCGCTGGCCAGACGCGTGGTCTGGGCATTGGCCGTATCGTCCTCGACCAGGGCCGAGGTGCGGTTGGTGATGACGTTGCCGAAGCCGCTGGCCTGCACGGCCACGCTGCCCGAACCGGCCACGCCCACGGACAGGGCGATGATGCCGGAATCGCTCAACGCCTGCACCGTCAGGTCGGATTCGCTGTCGAGCACCGCGCCCGTGACCGCGTTCACGCCGGCCAGCACCGTGGCGTCCTCCTTGACCACGGCCTCGACCGTGTTGGCGACCACGTTGCCCATGACCGCCGCGCTGATGGCCGTGCTGCCCGAGCCGGCCACGCTGACGTTGATGGCCAGGATGTTGGCGTCCAGATCGATGGGTGATCCGTCCAGGGCGTCATCGACCGCGGAAGTCTTCTCCGCCGGGAGCATCCAGGAGGGGATGACTGAGGGCGCCATGTCCTGGGCCGTGATGGTCACGTCGCCCGCCGCACGGACCGTGGCGTTGCTGACCGTGGCCGTGACCGTGTTGGCCACCCCGTTGCCCAGGGCGGACACGGAAATGGCGCCCGAGCCGCCGCCCGAAACGCCCAGGCCCAGGGCCCGGATAATGGCCGAGGACGTGGACCCGATGAGGATGGCCGCGTCGTCGCCGGTGGCGATCGTGCCCAGGTCGTTCAGGCCCGCGCTGACGATGGAATCGTCCACGAGGGTGGAGATGGAATTGGTGATGACATTGGTCGAAATGGCGCCGCCGCCGGCCCAGGAACCGGCCCCGGCCCCGCCGAAGGCCAGGGCGTCGATGACGGAGGAGTCCATGGCGGTCAGGGCCACGCCGGTCAGGGCGCGGACGATGGAGCCGTTCGTGACGCTCGCGGCCAGCGTGTTGTGCACCACGTTGACGGAGATGCCGATGCCGCCGGCGTACTGCCCGGACCCGGCCCCGCCCACGGTCACGCTGACGATCTGCGAGCTGACGCTTTCCGGCAGTTCGATGCCGGAGACGCCCAGGGACAACGTGGAGAGACTTGTGGACGCGTTCGGGGGCGCAATGCCCGCAGACAGCAGCACCGCGCCGCCCGTGGAGGTGACTTCGGAATCATCGATGTTCACCCGCACGGTGTTGCCCTCGTAGACCGTGGACAGGGCCGCGCCCACGGCGGCCTTGGCCGCGCCGGCAAAGCCGCCGGCGATCATGACCACCACGGTGTTGCCTTCGGCCGTGACGCCGACATTCCCGGCCGCAGTAATCGTGGACCCTGAAAGCACCTCGGCCTCCACGGTGTTCGCGACGATGGAGCCGGAGATGGAGCCGCCGAGTGCGAACTTCTCGCCGCCGGCCCCGCCCAGGGTCAGGCTGACCATCACGGCCAGGGCCGAAGCGTCCAGGTCGATGGTCGAACCCGTGGAGGTGATGGTCGAGCCGTCGCTGACCGTGGCCCCCACGGTGTTGAAGGAAAGATTGAGGCCGATGGCCGCGCCGATGGCGGCCTGCCCCGTGGACACGGCCATGCCGCCGGACACGGCCACGCAGACTTCCGTGTCCGTGGCCGAGATCGTGACCGCTTTGTCGGCGGTGATGGAGCTGTTGACGACCTCGGACTCAATGGTGTTGACGAACAGATTAAAGGCCGTGGACCCGGCCAGAGCGACCTTTTCCGCTCCGGCCCCGGCCACGGTCACGGTTACGACCACCGCGCCCTCCTCGGCCTCGGCAGTGAAGGACCCGCTCGTCTCCAGAGTCGAATCCTCGACCTTGGTCCGCACCGTGTTGGTCACCGTGTTCACGGCGATGGACGCGCCGCCGCCAAAGGTCTTGCCCACGGCCAGGGCCCCGGCGAAGCTGAAGATGCCCGTGAAATCCATGGCGCTGATCAGATAATCGCCGGCCGAGGCCACGGTTTCCGTGGTGTTCAGGACATTGGCCTCCACCGTGGCGTTGACCACGTTGACGGACACGGTGCCCGCGCCGCCGAACTTGGAGCCCGACCCGGCCGCGATGCCGGCCGAACCTGTCACGGCCACGATGACCGTGGCGTTGTCAGCCTGCACGTTCAGATCGCCGGCATGCTGGAAGTTTGTGACACCGTCGATCTCGGAACGTACGGTGTTGTCGACCACGTTCACGCCGATGGCCACGCCCACGCCGGCCTTGCCGCCAAATCCGGCCGAGCCGCCCACGGCCACCAGGACCGTGGTATCCTCGGCATTCAGGGTCACGTCGCCCGCCACCAAGGTCTCACCGGTGATGTCACGCAGGCCCGTTTCCGTGGAATAGTCGATGACGTTCACGCCCACGGACCCGCCGATGCCCACGCCCTTGGAGCCCGTGGCCACGCCGATGCCGGCGGCCAGGGCCGCGGTCCAGCCCGTGCGCACGGCGTCCAGGACCAGATTGTTGACATCCAGGCTGGTCACGCCGTCGATGAAGGCGTCCGTTGCGCCATAGAGCACGTTCAGGCTCAGGGCTCCGCCAAAGCCCACGGCCGTGTTCGACCCCTTGCCCAGGGCCACGGCCACGCCGCCGGCCACGGAAATGACGCCCGTGCTCGTGGCCGCGTCCACGGTCAAGCTGGCGTTGTTGTTCAAGGTGATGGCGCCGGCATTCTTGATATAGGCGCGCGCGTCCTCATCCACCCAGTTCACGCCCACGGACGCGGACACGCCGATGCCGCTCTTGGACTTGGAATTCTTGGAGACCGTGTCGGAGACGTCCTTGGTCAGCTTGGCCACGTCGCTGTTGACCACGGCCTTGCCACTCTTGACGAACTCCTGCAGCACGTTGCCGTATTTGCCCTGCCAGGACGAAAGATCTTCGTTGCCCTGCTTGGTGCCGTTGGAGCCCTGGGTGCCGCCCGTGCCGGGGTTGGTCGTGCCGCCCGTGCCGTCGCCTCCGGCGGCCTTGCCCGTGCCGACGGCGCCGGACGCGGCCACGGACAGGATCACGCCGGAATTGGCCGCGCTGACCCGGGCATCCCCGGCGGCGGTGATGAAGCCGCGCGCACCCGACGATGTCTCGCCGTCCAGGTCGCCGATGACGGACTGGGTCTGGCGGACCACGACGTTCGTGCTAACCGACGCGCCCACGCCAACGCCGCCGCCGACGCCGACACCACCCATGATGTTGTACAAAGAGGTGGAGTCCGTGGCCGAAACGAGCAGGGAACTGACCCCGTCCGCGGCCGTGACCCCGGAGCCGACAGTGATTTCGGCCCCATTCTCGATCCGGGCCAGAGTGGAGTTGCGGACCACATTGACGCCCACGGCGCCGTTGATCCCGACATTTTCCGATTTGCCGCCCGAAGCTCCGACCGTGACGCTCATGACCTCGTTATGAGCCGTGACCGCCAGGGAATCGGCATACAGCATCACCCCGTCCGCGATCCGGGCCGTGACCGCGTCCGCGTAATCCACGACCACGATGGCCACGCCCACCCCGGACTGCCCTTTCGTGCCGAAACCCGGCAACAGCGAGGGCTTCTTGAGCTTCAGCGAATTGAATTCCGTGCCCGCGACCTTGTGGGGATTGCCGGTGATGTTGACGAGCTTCGGCAGGCTGATGTTGCCGGTCAGGTTCACGGCCTGGTTCATGCTGACCGCGGAAACGACCACGTCCTGATCGTCGTTGCGCATGCTGGCGTCCTGGTTGATCAGGGCGTTGTCCAGGATCGCGGCCGTGGCCGTGTTGGCCAGTTCCAGAAAGGTCACGGACCCGGCCACGGACAGTTTGGCGCCCTCGGCCGTGGCCTGGCTCCAGGAATTGCCGATCCAGTTGGAGAATCCGAAATCGCCGTTCAGATACGTCCACAGGTTTTCGAGGAACAGGGAGGTCCGATACGAGGCTGGACTTGTCGTTTCCCACAGCGTGGCGTCGGAAAAATCCTCCGTGGTCAGATCCACGGTATGCGGATTGGTGCCGATATAGATGTACCAAGCTCCGACCTCACCCGCATCCGTCGTGCTTTCGACGATATCGCCCGTGTTCACGGCGATCCCGTCCACGTCATCCATGGTGTACGTGGCCTGCTCGCTCCAGGGCGTGACCAGATTCGCGATCCAGGAAAACACGTATTCGTTCAGGGTCTGGGCATCCACGGTCAGGGCGGCCCCGGCATTGACCGCGGCTCCGGAACCGATGAACGACTCGGCCGTGTTCAGGCACACGCCCACGGACACGGCCAGGGATCCGGCCAGGGTGGTCGAACTCGATTCTTCCGCCTGGGGGTTCTTGGCCGTGGACGCATTGGAGCTGACGTACGGGGCGGATGTCACCGAGCTGAGCACATCGACCGTGCCGCCCGCTTTCAACGAGCCGTTTTTGTTGTCGCCATCGCCGCCACTGTCGCCGATGCGGGCCTCGGCGGACTGGATGTTGACCACCACGGCCACGGACCCGGCCAGATCGACCTTGGCGTTGGCGTCGGCGGCCGTGGCCGCATCGTCCTTCTTGTCCTTTTTCTGCTCGGAAAGCACCCAGTTCTTGATCTTCCCGCCGACCAGCTTGGCCAGGCCGATACCGTTGGAGGTGATCCGATCCTTGACCACGTCCAGGACATCCGACTCGGTGTCGTCCCCGGTGCCGGAAGTGGCGGAGGTCCCGATGCTCGACGTCTGCAGGACAAAGGCCTTCTTCACCGGGACCACGTCCTGGGTCATGCTCGCCGCGACCAGGGCGTTGCCGCCGACAATGGCCGTGCCATCCATGAAGGCGTTGGCCTGCCCGACCTCGACCGCGATGGCGATGGCCACCCCGGCGATGCCGTCCTCGCCGGCGCTGGCATTGGCGCTGGTCAGGATGCCGTCCGTGTTGTCGGCCAGGACATACAGGTTCCGGCCCACGGTCAGGACCGCATCGTCCGTGACCTCGGCCGTGGCGTTGGACACGACCACACCCGTGGCCAGGGCCATGGACACACCCTTGACCGCGCCGGGCGAGGCCTCGGTCTTCACATGCTGATCGGTGGTCGCCCGGATGATCATATCCGTGGCGCTGGACACTGCTCCGGCAACGGTCACCTCGGCCTCGACCACCACGACGCTGGCCGCCAGGCCCACCAGCCACGCCTTGACGGGCGAGGCGCTGGTCGTGGAAATGGTCGAGGCATGGGCCACGAAATTATCGGAGATGGTGGTGGACCCGGCCTGCACGTCGATGATGGCCGAGGACACGACCACGGACACGGCCAGCTCCACTTTGGCCAGGTCCTCGATCAGACTGAGCACCGTGTTGGACAGCGAGGTCACCGCGCCCAGGCTTTCGATGGTGCCGGTGGCGGAAATGGAGTTGCTGTTGTCCACGGTGGCCAGCAGGGTCACGCCCCGACCGGCAATGACACTGCCCGTGGAGATGGTCACCTTCGTGAAGGCGATGTCGATATCCGCCAGCGGGGTCCACATGGAGGTGTCGTTGACCGCGCTCAGGGTGATGTCGCCGTACGTGGCCAGATGCGCGGAAGTCAGCTCGTCAACCGGCACTCCGGCGGAAGACATATCCTTGGCCAGCAGTTGTGCGTTCTCGCCCACGGTGATCCAGTGGCCGTTGAAAACGATGTCACCGGCCTGCGTATCCAGCCCCACGACGGTACTCGTGGAGACCACGGCATTCTCTTCCACGGAGATGTTTCTGGCATTGACCGTCAGGTCGCGTCCATGGAACAGGCTCGTGCCCTTGAAGGTCACTTGACCGGGACTGTAGAGATTGGTGTTCAGCTTGCCGGCATTGACCGTCAGGGCAAAATTGACCGTGCCCAGACTGTCGATGACCACGCTGTCGTCATCCCACTCGTAGCTCAGGCCCGTGTTGATGGTCAGGGAGCGGGTGGGCAGGACCGTGGCCGTGCTGGACGACAGCCAGTTGGTGTCCGAAATCTTGATCTTGCCGCTGTCGAGCGTGACCTCGACGGTGTTGGGCGTACGCCGGATCACGTCCGTGACCGCGGTTCCGGCCAAACCGGCCACGGCGGCCACCGGGCCGAGCACCGGCCCCAGGAGGAGGGCCGCCGGCAAGGCTGTCAGGGACAGGTAGCCGAAGGCGATGTTGTCGTCCGCGCCATAGGCGTTGAAGACCACATCCTGGATGCTGCCGCCGCCGGTGACGGTCTCCACGTCCGCGCCAAAGGCCAGGGTGGTGAATGTGTTGGTGACCGCGCCCAGATCAAGGGTGTCGCTCCCAAGACCACCGGACACGGACAGGGCCGAGGAAAAAGACGTGGTCAGGGCCAGGGTGTCGTTGCCACGGCCCAGGCGCACGGTCAGGGAACCGGTCCCGAGATCTTCAAAGGACACGCCGCCCAGCGTATAGCCCGTTCCGGATTGGGCCAGGGTCAGGTTGTCGTCTGCACCGGAAGCCGTCACGATCAGGTTGCGGGCGTTCTCCACGCCGCTGTGGGTCAGGACCGTGGCCCCGTTCACGCTCAGGCTGGAGGCGGTGAAGGCGATGTCCAGGGCCGAACAAACCGGCGCGACCGCGCTGACGACCGGAACTCCGCCCAGGGACGTGACGATGACCACGCCATCCTTGAACGTGGCCGTGTGGCCGCCGGCCGCGTTGATCTGGCCGGCCAGATCGCTGAGCACCTGGGCCATGGATTCATACCCGGACACGGTGTGGGAGTAGGTCACGCCACCCACGGTGATGCTCCAGGTCTGCCCGGCTTTGGCCGTGCCGCTCAGCCAGACCAGTTGCGAGCCGGCGCCGCTGCCCGCTGTCGCCGTCCCGCCGGCCAGCAGTTCCGCCTCGACCTTCTGCGCTCCGGGCGTGACCACGAGCAGATATTGGCCCTTGACGGCCGTGGCGTACCCGGCGGTCTCGATCTTGTTCTGCAAGGCCGTGACAACCGTGTCCCAGGTATCGCCAGCAATGACGGTGTGCGAATAGCCCACGCCGCCCACGGAGATCGTCCACGCTTCCCCTTCTTGCGGCATGCCGGTCAGATCGACGACATGGGTGGTCGAGGCAAAGGCCTCCACCCCGGCCCCGGCCCCGGCCGGCGCGGACGCATCGACCCGCAGGGCCTCGCCGGACAGCTGCAGGACAGTGATGGTGGCGCCCATGGAACCGGCCACGTAGGCGTCGTTGGCGTTGATCAGCGCGACCAGGGCCTCGCTGACATTCGTCAGGGTCTCTCCGGCCGTGACCGCATGCGCGAAGGCCGTGCCATCCACGGTCACGGACCAGACCTCGCCGGCCGCGGGCGTGCCGCTCAGGGTGACCCGGGTCGAGGAGGCCGCCGCCTTGTACACGTCACCGGGCGCCGCGGCCCGGAGGTCTGTGGTGACGGCCATGGCCATGCCGGCCAGGCTGACGATGGTCAGCGTGCTGTTCTCAGCGCCGGCCGCAAAATCCGTCGAACTGTTGATCTGGGTGGCCAAGGCGCTGAGCACCTGAGCCCGTGTTTCTCCGTCCGCCACGGCATGACTGAATTCCGTTGCCACAGCCGTGCCGTCCACATCCACGGCAATGGTCACGGTCCAGACCTCGCCCGCGTGGGGTGTGCCGCCGAAAATCAGGGAGCCCGTCGTGGTCGTTTCCACGGTGGCCGACGTGGCTGCCGGCACATCGTAGGTGATGGTGTCGGTGCCGCCCTCGCCGTCAATGACCAGGGCCGCGGGCGTGGAGAACGCACCGACATAAAAGGTGTCGTCGCCGGCGCCGCCCCGCACCGTGAAGGTGGTGGTAGGATCGGCCAGCTGGAAATACCCGAAGCTCGCGTTCAGGCTGTAGACGTTCAGCCGGCCGGACAAGTCGTCGCGGCCGATGCGCAGGCCCGTGTCCGTGGCCCCGGCCAGCTCCACGGAAACCGAGGCGCTGACCGGCAGGGTCGAGTCGCCACCGGCGTCGACCGTGGACACGGTCATGCCGCCGACAGCGGTCGACGACAGAATCAGGGTGTTGCCCTGCAGAGTGGTCAGATAGCCCGCGGCCGACAGCTGCGCGGCCAGGTCGGCCATGACATCGACCAGGCTCTCGTGGGCGGCGACCGTGTGCGTGTACGTCTCGCCATCGACCACGAGGCCCCAGTTTTGGTTCACCGAGAGCAGGCCGGCCAGGGAGATGAGGGCCGTCTGGTCGGCCACGTAATCCACGGTCCGCGTCGCGGCCGTTGACGCATCAGCGACCATCTCCATGCCCGCGTAGTGGAGCTGTGTGCCGTCACGGTCGATGACGCCGGAGTCCGGACCGGAAATCGCGTTGAGCACGTTCGAGGATGTCCCGCCCGTGATCTCGATCATGTCCAGCCCCGTGGCCGTATCGCCCGTGCTGCCGATCAGGGTGCCGCCGAAACCCGCGGAGGCGGCCATGGTGAACGTGTCGGCGAAATCATCCTGGCCAACCAGGGTTTCCATGCCGGAGAACGCAAATGTGCCGTTCAAAGTACCGGCCGCCGCGCCGCTGATGGCCCAATCGTTGTCCCGGGCCATGCCGATCAGGATATCCGCGCCGGACATGCCTCCGATGACGGCCTGGATGCCGTTGATGCCGGCCACGCCCGTGGCCTGTCCGGAGACCAGCCCGCCGCCGGCGCCGAGCACGTCCATGTTCGTCAGGTCCACGCTCACGGCCGTGGTGTACTGCGAGTAGTCGAGGATGTTCGTGCCGCCCACGCCGCCGACGATATGCCCGCCAAAGCCCCCGCCGTTCTCGAAGACAAAGGTGTTGTTCCCCTGACCGCCGATGATGCGGTCAATGCCGGAAGAGGCGCCGAGGGTGTTGCCGCTGCCGTCGGTCACGGACACCGTGCCGTCGCTGTGCAGGGTGAAGGTCAGATTCGCGGTCACGAGGAAGAAATCCAGCACATCCGTGTCCGTGCTGCCCGCGTCGGCAATGGCGTACGCACCCCACCCGTTCTGGAAGACAAAGGTGTCGTTGCCGATGCCGGTCTTGAGCACGTTCACGCTGGCGGCATTGAGGACGGCATTGCCCCTGCCGTCGGTCACGGACACGGTCTTCCCGCTGCCCGCGTTGAAGGTCACCGTCAGGTCACTGGTCACGGCGGAGAAATCGAGGGTATCCGTATCCGCGCTCGAAGGATCGTTGACCGTGTCCACGCCCCAGTCGTCCGCAAAGGCAAAGGTATCGTTGCCGGTGGTGCCTTGCAGCGTGTCGTTGGCCTGGCCGCCGATGACCCGTTCGACGTTGGCCGCGCCCGCCCCGGCAAGGGTGGTCGTATAGGCCGAATAGTCGATGGTGTCCGTGCCTGCGTTCGCGAGTTCAATGACCGTCACCGTGCCCGCGCCGGGCTGCATGACGTAGGTGTCGTCGCCCGTGCCGCCCATCAGCGTGTCGTTGCCGCCGCCACCGGTCAGGGTGTCGGCTCCTTCGCCACCGGTCAGGGTGTTGGCCCGGCCGTCGCCGGCCAGGATGTCGTCGCCCGCGCCACCAACCACGTTCACGAAGTTGGCGATGCCGGACGTGCCCGTGGCCGAGCCGGAGGCCAGGTCCACGCTGACCGCCGTGGTGTACGCCGAATAGTCGAGGGTGGCCGTGCCGCTGCCGCCGTCCAAAACGCCGGCGAACTCGGTCCCGTCCTCGAAGACGAACGCGGTCGTGCCGGACCCGCCGACGATCTTCTCCATCTCGGAGGTCGTGGTCATGGTGTTCACGCCGTCCGAGACCTTGATGCCGCCGTCGGCCTTGATGGTCACGGTCAGGGCCGCGTTGGCCGCGGAGAAATCGAGCACATCGGCGCCGCTCAGTCCGGTATCATCCACCGTGACCGTGCCCCAGCCGTCCGCAAAGACGAAGGTGTCCGCGCCCTCGCCGCCGGTCAAAATGCCGGCCGCGCTGCCGGCAATGAGCCGGTCGCCGGCCGCGCCGCCCGTGACATTGGCGATGTTGCCCAGGCTTGCGGACACGACCCCGAAAGCCAGGGCCGCGCCGGTGACGGTCGAGGCACTGACCTGCGCGGCGATGCCGAGATCCGTGGCAGCGGTGCAGCCGTTCAGGTCCGTGATGATGAAATCGCCGCTGCCGCCGGAAGAATCGGAGACGGTGATGCCGTTGCCGGACGCGTTGATGGCGGCGGACAGATGGGGATAGGCGGAAATGGCGTCGAGGAGGTCCTGCACCGTGTCGCAGTCCCCGAGGTTGATCTCGACCGTCACGCCGCTGCGCAGGGTGATGCTCATGGACGGCAGCAGGGAAGAGCCGATCCGTTCCGCGCCCGCGCCGGTTCCGGCGATGCCCAGCTTCGTGGCCACGCCCGTGCCATGCATGTTCTCCACGGTCAGATCGCCAGTACCGTCCGCGCCATCGTACAGCGCGAAACCGTTGCCGCGCGCGTTCAGCTCCGCCGAGAGCAGGTTGCTGGCGGCATTGATGCGGTCCAGGGCGTCCCGCACCGTGGTCAGGCCAGCCAGACTGACGGCGAGGAGCGTGCCATCGCTCAGGGTGATGCGCAGATCGTTGACCAGAGTACGTCCCGCCAGGGTGCCAATGGTGCAGATCTGGTCCAGACCGAGATCCGTGGCCGTGGTGGAGCCGCGATAATTGTCCGCCATCAGGGCGCCAGCGCCCCCGGCATGGTCGGTCAGCGTCAGACCGTTGCCGGAAGCGTTGATGGCGGCCGTGACCTTGCCGGCCCCGGCGCTGTTGATGGCGGCGATCACGCCTTCGACCGTCGTGGCCGTGCCCAGGTCCACGTCCACGGTGACGCCGGTGGACAGGGTGATGCGCAGATCCGTGCCGAAAACCGTGTCCACGCCAGCGCCGGCATTCAATGTGCTGAGCAGCGTCGTGGTGGTCAGGGTTATTGGTGTCACGCCCAGGCTGGCCAGGGTCGTGTCCCCCCTCAGGGTGGACGTGTCCACGCCCGCCCCTTGGTTCAGGGAATCCACCGTGGTGGCGCCGGAAAAGCCGATCATGGACGCGCCGACAATGGTCCCGCCCACGGACATGGTGCCGCCGGCCAGATCGACCAGGACCGGGGTCGCGTAATCGGAGAAATCGACGCTGTTGGTACCCGTGCCGCCGTCGATGCTCCCGGCAAAGGTCGCGCCGTTCTTGAACACGAAGGTGTCGTTGCCCGAACCGCCCAGTACGGTCGCCAGGGAACCGGCATAGGTCGCGGTACTGGAGCCGTCCACCAGTGTCAGGCTGCCGTCGGCGTTGAACGTCACGGTCAGACTCGCTTCTGAAAGCGAATAGTCCAGGATGTTGGCGCCGCTGCCGCCGTCGATGCTCCCGGCAAAGGTCGCCTCTGCCGCAAAGGCGAACGTGTCGCCACCCGAGCCGCCCAGGATCGACGCCACGCCGCCGGTGTAGGCCACGCTGCCGCCGCCCGCGCCCAGGACCAGGGAGGCGTCGTCATTGAAGGTCACGGTCAGGTTTGAGGCCAGGGCTGAGAAATCGAGGATGTTCGCGCCGCTGCCGCCGGTGATGGTCTCGGGCTGGTTCGCGCTGTCCGCGAAAACGTATCGATTGTTGCCCGACCCGCCGATGAACGCGGCCATGCCGCCGGCCTGGGTCAGCAGAGCGCTCGTGCCGGCCACGGACAGGGTGCCGTCGGCGTGGAAGGTGACCGTCAGGTTCGCGCTGAAAGCCGAGAAATCGACCGTATTGGTGCCCGTGCCGCCGCTGATGGTCCCTGCAAAGGACGCACCGCTCTCGAAGACGTAGGAATTGTTGCCCGTGCCGCCGATGAAGGCGTCCATGCCCGCGACATTGTTCAGGGTGTTGGCCCCGTCCGTGACGGACAGGGTGCCGTCGGCGTGAAAGGTCACGGTCAGGTCGTCGGTCACGAGGGAAAAATCGAGGGTGTCCGTGCCACCCGTGTCCGTGATGGTGTCCGCGCCCCAGTCGTCGGCGAAGACGTAGGTGTCGCTTGCTCCCGTGCCCGCGAAGGTGTTGTTGTCCGTGGTGCTGGTGAACTGCGCGAGAAGGCCCGCGTACCGGCCCGGAGACAGGGCCGTGGTCTCGATGGTCCCGGCGGACTGTTCCAGATCCCAGTCCCCGCCCAGATCCGCCGCGCCCGTGGCGTCGTCGGAAGCGGCCACGTCGGCTCCGGTCATGGCGGACAGGGAGGCAATGAGCTTCATGCCCGGCTCGCCGGAGGCGACCCCGCACCCGTAGAGCAGGATGTCCCCGCTGTCCGCCAGGGAAGCACCCCAGGCGTCGAGGTCGGCGGCGTGCATGTCCAGCGAGTTCTGATCCAGAACGGTCGAGCCCAGGCGCAGCTGGCCCTCGGACCCGTGGGACAGGATGTGCATGGCGTCCACATCCCGCCGGTCGTGCAGGACGTCCCCGATCTGGCTGAAGCCGTCCCGGGAGCTGTCCAGCATGTGCACCTCGTACGTCACCGCCTCTCCGGCGCCGGCACGCAGGTCCGCAATCAGGTCGTTGTAGTCAGGGACGGAGGCATCGACAAAAACCAGCTCGGTGCGGATATCGACGGCGGCCGGGGCATCCTTGGAATGCTGGGCGACGCCGTCTCCCGCGGCCAGCGCGGCGGGCTCCGTGGCGTGCGTTACGGGCTGCTCGATGGCCACGGTCGCCATCTGCTCCTGCGGCAAGGCGTTTTCCAGGCCCAGGTCGGCCGAGAGCAGGATGCGGGGTTCAAGGGTCTCGAACCGCATCTTGCGTCGAGGCTCCACCCGGGTGGCCACATTGTGAAGGAAATTGGCGACTTTTGTGCGCAGATGCTTCAGCATACCCGTATCCTCCCGCTATGCCTCATTGGAGGCGAAATGCGGCATCGTCATCCGTGTTTATTTCACCAGCCAGCGTTCAAGATCCCGCAGATCCTTTTCAGCCAGGGAACCGACGGCCTGCTTGAGACGCAGGCTGTTCAGGATATAGTCGTAGCGGGCCTGGGCATGGTCGATGCTGACCAGGGCCAGGTCGCGCTCGGCGTCCAGAACGCCCAGGCTGGTGTACAGACCGGACATGTATCCTTCCTGCTTGGCTTCCAGGGCCAGTTTGTTGGCCTCCATGGACTGCGCCAGGGCATCGATTTTTTTCAACGCCCCGTCCACGCCAAGAAAGGCCGAGCGAGTCTTGCGCTCCACGGAGCGGTTCTGGCGGATCAGCTCCTGCTGGGCGATAGTCACCTCGTGACGGGCAGACCGGACCCGGGAGGCAACGGCGCCACCCTGATACAGGGGCACCGTGAGCTGCACGCCCACGGTCATGGAATTGACTTCGCTGCCGCCGCCAAAAAGCGAACCGTCCGTCTCCTCGTTGTCGTAGGAGCCGACAAGATCCACCGTGGGATAGTGATCCGCCTTTTTCCGGCGCACTTCCATCTCGGCCACTTCCACGACCTTTTTACGCAGCTCTATGGCGGGATTCTGGTTCAGCGCCCCGCCGATCCAGGAGTCCAGATCGGCCGGCTCGGGACCACGCAAGTCAATGCCTCTCTGCAGCGCCGCCAGGGCGTCGACGGGCCCGCCGGTCACTTCGCTCAAGGCCTGCAAGGCGTCAGCGAGCTTGTTTTTGGCTTCGACGGTCTGGGCCTGGGTGGCGGAGAGCCGGGCCTTGGCGTCATGCAGGTCGGTGATGGGGATGAGCCCCATGTCCGAGCGGCCCTGGGCCAATTCATAGTGCTTGGCCACCGCGGCCTCCTCGATGGAGGCGTACTCAAGCTGGTCCTTGGCGGCCAGGGCCTGGAAATACAGATCCGCGACCCGAACGATCAGATCCTGGCCCGCCAGGACATACTCCATCTCCGCCTGGTCCCGCACAAGATCCGACTGCTTCCAGCCGACGAAGGAACCCCAGCGGAACAGGGGCTGGGTCAGGGTCAGGGCGTATGTGGTTGTGGAGTACTGGGTCCGGCCGGCACCGAAGACCTCGTTGTCGCTGCTGACGATGTCCTGGCTCTTCTGCGCATAATTCGCGGTGGCCATCACGGTGGGCAAAAGCTCGGCCAGGGCCTGGCGCCGCCCTTCGCGTGCGACCTGGGTCTGGAGCTGGTAGCTTTCCAGGACAGGATCGTTCTGGACAGCCTGGGTGTAGACGTCCATCAGTCCGGCCGCCATGACAGGCAGGGAAAAAGACAGGCATGCCGCCAACACCAGTGCTATGCGTCCGCCCCGGGCCAGCCTGGATGCAACCCGGTTCACGAGAAACCAATTCATTGTTTCCTCCTGGAAATATCAGTTACGCCGAGTGGAAGATTTATGGCTATGATTTTCTCTCTTTTCTTACAAGGGCGGGCTGACATTTTCCTTACAAAAAGCCGCGCGGACTAAACATGAAGACATTGAATGTTTGAAAACGCGTCGACAGAGGACTGTTTCCGAGTCCCACGGCATTTCAACAATCAGATGCCGCGAAAATCCCGGCACCCGAGCCCTCGATCTCACGCTCAAGATAGCCGTCCTTGCGCACCTGCGCGGCAAAGCGTTTCAGAACCTGGCTGGCGGAAACAGCCGAGGACTGTCTCATGACCCGAAACAGCAGATGATACGGTTGTTGTTCAAAGGGCCGATGCCTGCGGCGTTCTCCTGCACGCGCGCTGCCGCCAGCGCGGCTGGACGTTTGCAGCAACTCGGAGCGCGATACGATCAAAAGTCTCCCTGTTGCCGGTCCAGCCCACGATAGTTGATGGCCTCGGCCAGATGGGTGACCGTGAGGGATTCGTCCCCGGCCAGGTCGGCGATGGTGCGGGAGATGCGCAGCACGCGGGTGAAGGCCCGGGCCGACATGCCCAGACGCTGCACCGCGCCTTCCAGAAAGGCGTGCTCTGTCTCGGTCAGCGGACAGTAACGTTCCAGCCATTTGCCCGAGAGCTCGGAGTTGGAAGAAAAATGCAGGCCCTTGTAGCGCTCACGCTGGACCGCGCGGACCACGTCGATACGCTCCTGCATGAGGGCCGAACTGATGCTGCCCTGTTCCTGCTTGAGATCGCGGTAGGGCACGGCCGGGACTTCCACATGCAGATCGATGCGGTCCAGGAGAGGCCCCGAAAGCCGGGAACGGTAGCGCTGGATCTGGATCGGCGCGCACGTGCACTGGTGCTGCTCGTCGCCGAGATACCCGCACGGGCAGGGGTTCATGGCCGCCACGAGCATGACGTCGCCGGGATACTCCAGGGACACGGCGGCGCGGGAAATGGTCACCTTCCCCTCTTCCAGGGGCTGGCGCAATACCTCCAGGACATGCTTCTTGAATTCCGGCAATTCGTCCAGGAAGAGCACGCCGCGGTGGGCCAGGGACAATTCCCCGGGGCGGGGGTAATGCCCGCCGCCGATGAGGCCGGCGTCGGAAATGGTGTGGTGCGGAGAACGAAAAGGACGGGTCACGACCAGGGGCTCGTCCGCGGGCAGCTTGCCGGCCACGGAATAGACCTTGGTCACTTCCAGGGCCTCGTCGAAGGACAGGGCCGGCAGCACCGTGGGGATGCGGCTGGCCAGCATGGTCTTGCCGCTGCCGGGCGGACCGATGAAAAGAAGGTTGTGGTTGCCGGCGCAGGCGATCTCGATGGCCCGCTTGGCCCGCTCCTGGCCCTTGACCTCGGAGAAGTCGGTCCAGAAGCGACGGCGCCCGTTCCAGAGACTGTCCACGTCACAGGCCAGGGGCGGGACATCCTCCTCGCCCAGTACGAAACGCACGACCTGGGCCAGGTTCCTGCATGCGAAAACAGGCAGTCCCTGGACCACGGCAGCCTCGAATCCGTTGGATTCGGGCACGATCATGCCCCGGGCCCCGGCCTCGCGGGCGCGCAAGGCCTGAGGCAGGATGCCGGGCACGGGCTTGAGATCCCCGGAAAGAGAAAGCTCCCCGGCCAGATACAGTCCGGAGAGCTTTTCTTGAGCAATGATTTCGGCCCCGGCCAGAAGCCCCAGGGCCAAGGGCAGGTCGTAGGACGAACCTTCCTTGCGGATGTCGGCCGGAGCGATGTTGACGGTGATGCGGCTGGGCGGAAGCTTGAATCCGGTGTTCTTGAGGGCCGAAAACACCCGCTCCTTGGCCTCCTTGACCGCGCCCTCGGCCAGGCCGACCATGGTGAAGGCCGGCAGTCCCGAGCGCGCCAAGTCCACCTCCAGTTCGATGGTGAATCCGTCGATTCCCAGCAACGCGGCGGTGGAGACCTTGGCGATCATGGCTATTCCACCAGTTTTCCGATCCGTTCCCAGCGGATGTTGGTCAGACTCTCCCAGGACCAGTAGAGAACCAGGGCCTTGCCCGCGATGGTCTTGCGCTCCACGAAGCCCCAGAAGCGGGAATCATAGGATTCGTCGCGGTTGTCGCCCATGACGAAATACTTGTTCTCGGGGACCATGACCGGCCCGAAATTGTCCCGAACCAGCACGTTCGAGGCGTTGTCCACATGCTGGATATAGGGCTCCTGCAGTTCCACCCCGTTGCGGAAGACCTTCTTTTCCCGGACCTCGATGACGTCTCCGGGCAGGCCGATGACGCGCTTGATGAAATCCTTGGATGTGTCCTCGGGGAACTCGAAAACAATGATGTCTCCGTGCTTGGGGCCTTCGCGTTCAAAGACATAGATGTTGGTGAAGGGCACCTTCACGCCGTAGGCGAACTTGGTGACCAGCAGGTGGTCGCCGATCTGCAGGGTCTGCAGCATGGAGCCGGACGGGATCTTGAAAGCCTGGACCGCGAAGGAGCGGATGAAAAACGCGAGCACCAAAGCCACGATGAGGGCTTCGGCGTATTCCTTGAGCATTGTCTGCCAACGAGGGTTCATGTCTACCTGCCTGGTAATGTCTAAGCCGCCAGAGCGGTTGTTTTCGGGTTGCGGGCCGGTCATTCGTCCGGCTGCAAGGCGGCCAGAAACGCTTCCTGGGGGATCTCGACGCTGCCCATGCGTTTCATGCGCTTCTTGCCTTCTTTCTGTTTTTCCAAGAGCTTGCGTTTTCTGGTGATGTCGCCGCCATAACACTTGGCGGTAACGTTCTTGCGCAGGGGCGAAACCCGCTCCCGCGCGATGATCTTGCTCCCGATGGCCGCCTGGATGACGATCTCGAAGAGCTGGCGGTGGATGACGCGCTTGAGCTTCAAGGCCAGGGACCGGCCCCGGTAGGCCGCGTTGGAGCGGTGCACGATGACGGCCATGGCGTCCACGGGCTCGGAGTTGATGAGCACGTCGAGCTTGACCAGATCGGCCTCGCGATAGTCCATGACCTCGTAGTCCAGGGACGCGAAGCCCTTGGTCACGGATTTGAGGCGATCGAAGAAGTCGTAGACGATCTCCGAGAAGGGCAGTTCGTAGCTGATGACCACGCGGGTGGAGGTCAGGTAGCGCAGGTCCTTCTGGATGCCGCGCTTTTCCTCGCACAGGCCGAGCACGTTGCCCACATAGTCGTTGGGGACATGGATCTCCATGCGCACGAAGGGCTCGGCGATGGAGGCGATCTTCTCCTGCGGAGGCAGATTGCTCGGGTTGTCGATGTCGAAGACCTCTCCACTGGTGCGGGTCACCCGGTAGATGACCGAAGGCGCCGTGGCGATGATCCTAGCCTGGAACTCTCGCTCCAGACGCTCCTGGATGACTTCCATGTGCAATAGCCCCAAAAAGCCGCAGCGGAAACCAAAGCCCAGGGCCTGGGAGGTCTCGGGCTCGTAATGCAGGGCCGCATCGTTCAATTGCAGCTTTTCCAGGGAATACTTCAGGGTGTCGTATTCGGCCGGCTCCACGGGGTAGAGGCCGCAAAAGACCATGGGTTTGATGGTTTTGAAACCAGGGAAGGGGGTGTCCGTGGGATTCTCGGGATCAATGATGGTATCGCCGACCTGGGCGTCCTTGAGCTCCTTGATGGCCGCGCACAGAAACCCGACCTCGCCCGCTCCCAGGGTCTTGATGTCCGTGGCCTCGGGCGAAAACACTCCAAGCCTGGTGACCTCGAACTTCTTGCCCGTGGCGAACATCTCCACGCGCTGACCGTTCCTGACCCGACCTTCCAACACCCGGAACAGGACGACCACGCCCTGGTAGGAATCATACCAGGAGTCGAAGATCAGCGCCTTCAAGGGCGCATCGGTGTCGCCCTTGGGGGGGGGCACCTTCTCCACCAGACGTTCCAGCAGATCCTCCACGCCCAGGCCCGACTTGGCCGAGACCTTGGCGATGTCCGTGCAGTCGAGGCCGATGACCTCCTCGATCTCCTCGGCCACCCGGTCGGGCTCGGCGCTGGGCAGGTCGATCTTGTTCAGGACCGGCAGCACTTCGAGATCGTTGTCCAGGGCCATGTACACGTTGGCCAGGGTCTGGGCCTCGACGCCCTGGGTCGCGTCGACCACCAGCAGGGCGCCGTCGCAGGCGGCCAGGCTGCGGGACACCTCGTAGGAGAAGTCCACGTGGCCGGGGGTATCTATGAGGTTCAAAATATACGTGCGTCCATCCTTGGCTTTGTACGGAATGCGCACGCTCTGGGCCTTGATGGTGATGCCGCGTTCCTGTTCCAGCTCCATGCGGTCCAGGTACTGGTCTTTTTTCTGGCGATCGGAAAGAAGACCGGTCTTTTCCATGATCCGGTCCGCCAGAGTCGATTTGCCATGATCGATATGGGCGATGATGCTGAAATTTCTGATGTGTTCTTGCTTGGCCATATTTCCCGTGTCGGAGGCGACAAGCCCCCGCCTAATCCAGAATAAAAGCGTTTATTGATATGTGATTTCCCGGCCCTTGTCCATTTGGCACGGATGGGTGAAAAAGGGGATTCGACCCGGCTGGCCCACTTCTGCAGACCTGGATCAGGACACCCGTAAAGATCAACCTCTGCTCCTGCATGGTTGGAACCGAACTTGAAGTCTTTGGAAATCAGGAATATGGAGTGGTCAACCCGACACCTGCGACCAGGCTGGCCCCATGCCCAAACTCAAGGCGCTGCTTCTGCACCCGGACTCCAAAGTTCGGTCCCAATTGCGAGACATGCTCTCTCCTGTCAAGGAGATTGCCGTGCTCGGCGAGGCGGTCTCCTCGTTTGAAGCGCTGGAGATGCTGACCTTCATCCCCTATGATGTCTTTTTCATGGGCACGGAGTTGCCTCACGGGGTCAGTGGCATGGAGTTGGCCGCCCATCTGGCCCAGGGTGACGACCCGCCGGCCCTCATCTTTTTGGCCACGGAAGAGGATCTCGCCTTCACCGCCTTCGAGCTTGGCGCGGCCGACTACCTGCTCTGGCCCGTGAACGAAAACCGCTTCGCGCGCTCCATCGAGCGCCTGCGGCCGCTGCTGCCGCGAAAGAAAACCGCCCCGGCGACCCAGCTCCTGCGCGGACGCGACCAGGCCAATGAGGAAACCCTGCACCTGTCCATGGGCGAGGACGAGGAAGAAATATTTGTCAACGCCCTGCGCCAGGCCTGGGACATGAACCGGGAGCGCCCCCCCGAGATCGAGAAACTCTCGGTCAACCAGGAAGGCCGGCACATTCTCATTCCGTACACCCAGATCGTCTACGTCGAGGCCTACGAGGACTACAGCTTCGTGCACACGGCCCAGGACCGATTCCTGACCTCCTACCGGCTCAAAAACCTGGAGGCGCGGCTGCGACCCCACCGCTTTTGCCGGGTGCATCGCAAATATCTGGTCAACCTGGACATGGTCACGGAAATCGCGTCCATGCCCGGCGGCAATTTCATGTTGCGCACGGCCGGACGCAAGAAGATCGAGCTGCCGGTCAGCCGGCGGCGCATCGGGGAACTGAAAAAAATTTTGCAACTCTAGGGGCGCTCACCTGCCCCGGAAGACCATTAGCCGAGAACGGCCTTGGCTGGAACGACAAAGCGAGTACAGCAGATGGAACGACGCATTGGCATGAAACGCGGCCAGCCGCGCAAGGAGAACGCCATGAAAGAATCCGACATGGCCTATGGCGAAGAACTCGTCTTCCGCCCGCTGCCCCAGTTGGTCATCGAGGCCAACGTCAACCCGCAGGAATTCGCCACGGCCCACGCCTCGGCCCGGGCCGACAACCTGGGGTACTGGGAGGACGCGGCCCAGGAACTGGACTGGTTCCGCAAATGGGACACGGTTCTCGACGACTCCGCCGCCCCGCACTACCAGTGGTTCAAGGGCGCCCAGTGCAACATCGTCTACAACGCCCTGGACCGCCACATCGAGACGGCCAACAAGAACAAGCTGGCCCTCATCTGGGAAGGCGAGGCCGGGGACACCAAGAAATACACCTACTACGAACTGTTCCGCGAGGTGAACAAGCTGGCCAACGCCATGCGTTCCCTGGGTATGCGCAAAGGCGACCGCGTCATCCTGTACATGCCGCTCATCCCCCAGACCATGATGGCCATGCTGGCCTGCGCCAAGATCGGAGCCGTGCACTGCGCGGTCTTCGCCGGCTTCTCGTCCAAAGCCCTGCGCCAGCGCATCATCGAGGTCGAGGCCAAGCTGGTGGTCACCGCCGACGGATTCTACCGCAACGGCCGCATCATCCCCCTGAAGGCCACGGTGGACGAGGCCCTGGTCGGCGGCTGCGATTGCGTGGAAACCGTGGTCGTGGTCAACCGGGCCAAGCTGGACGTGGACATGAGCGAGGCCCGGGACATCTGGTACGACGCCCTGGTCCGCCAGGAACGCTCCGAGGCGGCCACGGAAATCATGGACTCGAATGACCCGCTCTTCATCCTGCACACCTCCGGCACCACCGGCGAACCCAAGGGCGTGGTCCACGGCCACGGCGGCTACATGGTCGGCCTGCAACGCTCCCTGGACTGGGTTTTCGACATCAAGCCCACGGACATTTTCTGGTGCACGGGCGACACGGGCTGGATAACGGGGCACAGCTACGTGGTCTACGGCCCGCTCATCGCCGGCACGACCGCGGTCATGTACGAAGGGCACCCCCTCTACCCGCAGGCCGATCGCATGTGGGACATCGTGGCCCGCTACGGGGTGACCATCCTCTACACCACGCCCACGGTCATCCGCATGCTCATGCGCTTTGGCCACCAGTATCCGCGCATGCACGACCTCTCCACCCTGCGCCTGTTGGCCAGCGTGGGCGAACCCATCGCCCCGGATACCTGGCTGTGGTTCTACAAGCATATCGGCCACTCCCAGTGCCCCATCCTGGACACCTGGTGGCAGACCGAGACAGGCGGATGCATGATCACCCCCTTCCCGGTCTCGGTCCTCAAACCCGGGTCAGTGCACCGGCCCATGCCCGGCATCGAGGTGGACATCGTCGACGACCAGGGCAACCCGGTTCCGGCAGGCACCCCCGGAAACTTGGTCGTGACCCGGCCCTGGCCCTCCATGTTCCTGTCGATATTCCGCAAACCTGAAATGTACGCCAAGGCCTACTACCCCTTTGGTCCGGACAAGTACTGGGCCGGAGACATCGCCACCCGCGACGAGGACGGCCTGATCTGGATCCACGGCCGCTCCGACGACATCATGAACATCGCCGGACATCGCATCGGCAACGTGGAACTGGAAAACGCCTTTTTGTCCCACAAGGCCGTGGCCGACGCTGCGGTCATCGGCATCGCGGACAAGATCAAGGGCGAGGTGGCCAAAGCCTTTGTCGTGCTGCAGCCGGAGTTTGCCGCCCTGGACGACCGCAACGAGATCATCCGCATGCTGAAAAACCACCTCCGCAAAGAGGTCGGTCCCGTGGCCGTGATCCGTTCCGTGGAATTCGTGGACGCCCTGCCCCGGACCCGTAGCGGCAAGATCGCCCGCCGGGTTCTGAAGGACCGCGAGGCCGGCCAGGAAACCGACCTGACGGCCATCGCCGAGGGCTGATCCGGGTCGGAGAGAACGACGTGCACCATGCCGACGTGGTCATTGCCGGAGCAGGGCCGGCCGGCAGCACGGCCGCCCTGGTTCTGGCCCGGCGCGGCATCTCGACCCTGATCCTGGACAGGGCCGCCTTTCCCCGCCCCAAACTCTGCGGCGGCCTTTTAACCTGGAAGAGCGTGCGTCTGCTGGAGCGGGTCCACGGCCTGAACGCCGCGAGCCTGATGGGCCAAGGCATCGTCGATACCCTGGCCCACGGCTATTCCCTCCTGCACAAGGGCCGCCCCCTGGCCCAGGGTCGCCTGGCCTACCCCTTCCACCTCATCGACCGCACCAGGTTCGACGCCCGCCTGCTGCATCTGGCCGAACAGGCCGGGGCGCGGTTCGTGCCCGGGTGCGCGGCGCTGGGCTCCTTGCCGAACGGCACCCTGGTCACGGACCAGGGAACGGCCCGCGGCCGTTTCGTCATCGGCGCCGACGGGGTCAACTCCGTGGTCCGCAAATGCTTTCCTCTGTCCCGCAAAAGATGGAAAAAAAATCTGGCGGCGGCCATCGAGATCACCGTGCCCCGGGACGCCCTCCCGCGCGTACCGGACCAGCCGGAACTGCATTCCGGCATCCTGCCCGCCGGCTACGGCTGGGTCTTCCCGAACCAAAGCGGCCTGGCCGTGGGCATCTGCGGCCTGCAATGGCCGAATCTCAATTTCCGCGACGCCTTCGCGGACTTCCTGCGCCTTCTGGGCCAGCCCGATCCCATCGAATTCCTGCGCCGCCATCCCCCCAAAGGTCATCCCCTGCCCTACGGCAACGCCCTGGCCGACCCGGTCCTGGGCAACACGCTGCTGGCCGGGGACGCGGGCGGATACGCCGACCCGCTGCTGGGCGAGGGCATCTTCTACGCCCTCTTGACGGGCTGGTACGCGGGCCAGGCCGTGGCCGACGCCCTGGAGCACGGCCGCGACCCGGGGCCGGTCTACCGCGAACGCATCCGGCGTCACGTCATGCCCGAGATGCGCGGCGCCAACCGCCTGCGCTGGCTTTTGTACGGGCTGAACAAACTCGGTGACGGGAATCTGGGCCGTTATTTCCGGCTGCGCGCGGAAACCCTGGCCGAGATGGTGCACGGCATCAGGTCGTACGATTGGGGACGCAAGAAGGACTGGGGGTTTTGAGGTGGCCTGCTGGCCCAGGTCCATGATCTCGCCGCAATCTGAACAAATCCACACCCCATGACGGCTGGACCTTCTTGATGACAACAGGCACACACACATGCTAGCCGCAGGCATGAAACCCATACATTGGAACGCGGAGAAGAATCATCTCCTCATGCGCGACAGAGCGATCTCTTTCGAGGCGATTCTGTTGGCCATGCAAATGGGTGGGTTGCTGGACGACCTCGTGCACCCCAATCCTGAAAAATACCCCAACCAGCGCATGCTGGTTGTCGATGTGGACGGCTACGCCTGGCTGGTGCCGTATGTCGAAACCGAGACCGAAATTTTTTTCAAGACCATCATCCCCAGCCGAAAGGCGACCCGAGAATATCTGCGAGGACGGCAACGTGAAGACCAAGCTCAGTGACGAGGAAAGGGAACTGCTGGCGGCCTATGAAGACGGGAAACTCGTCTCCGACATCACCCCGGAGCGCAGGACTTTTTTGACCAAATCAGCCGAAGAGACGGTCAAAAAGGACAAGCGCATCAACATCCGCATCTCAAGCAGGGATCTTGCGGCGTTGCAACGCCGGGCCATGGAGGAAGGCCTGCCCTATCAGACCCTTGTGGCAAGCATCATCCACAAATACGTGTCCGGCGGACTGAAGGATGTGTCCGCCGCCGCGACCCCACGCCGGGCCGGCAACGACGGCTGAAGCGCGGTCCTTGGCCATACGAATGGGGGCCTGAAATGGCCGAAGCACTCATCCCGAAACACGGCGGCTATCGGAACCTGAAGAGCTTCCAGGTGGCCCAGTTGGCCTACGACGTGACGGTCCTGTTCTGCGAACGGTTCGTGGACAGGCGCAGCCGCACCCACGACCAGATGGTGCAGGCCGCGCGCTCCGGGGTGCAGAATATCGCCGAGGGCAGCCAGGCCTCGGGCACATCGAGAAAGATGGAGCTGAAGCTGACCAACGTGGCCCGGGCCAGCCTGGAAGAACTGCGCCTGGACTACGAAGATTTTCTGCGCCAGCGCGGCCTGCCGAACCTTGAACCGGACCACCCGGCCCTTGCGCGGTTCAGAAAGAGGCGCTGCGCAAAGCTGGAAGACGTGCGGGCCTGGGTGAAAGAGGAAATGGACCGCCAGAGACCAGCGCAAGTACCTGGGGCCATGGATGAACACACGGCTCAGAAGGCACAGGGACGAACACGGACTGCCACGGACACAAGACAAGAGATCCAGGCGGCTCCAAAGTCCGTGCCCGTCCCTGTAAGTCCGTGTCAGTCCAAAACAACCATCCCCCTCTCCCCCGAAACCCTGGCCGCCAATGCGGCCCTGTCTCTCCTGAACCTGGCCTGCCACCTCCTGGACCGCCAGCTCGCGGCCCTGGCCGAAGCCTTTCTGCAAGAAGGCGGGTTCACCGAACGAATGCACCGCCTGCGCTCCAAACGCCGACCGTAAAGGAGGGCGAACACAGGGGTTCGCCCCTACGGGGTATGGATTGTCGACGGCATGCCCGCAATCCACACTGCACAAATCCGACGCAAAGCGTCGTTTGACGCATTTCCTTTCCAGACAGCCTTGACACAAGGCAAGCTGCGGTGCTTAGTACCGCGAGCAAATTTTATTTCACCTCTAATCCCAGAGAGAAAAATGCCCGGTAAAGTTTCAACATCGGCCCTGGCCAAACTGTGCGGAGTAACGGCCAAGGATATCGTGCACCGCCTGCTGGGTCTTGGCCTGATTGAAGAGAAGGATGGAACAAAAGTCCTGACGGAGACCGGCTTTGCGGCCGGTGGCGAATACCAGGAATCGGACAAGTACGGAAAATATATCATTTGGCCCGAAGACATCGACTTGCGACCCGCATCGACGGCTTCTGCAACACAGCAGGCTGAAAGCGCATCCCACAAGCCAGTCCTTAGTTCGTCCAAAATCGGAGAGAAGTTCGACCTCTCCGCACAGACCGTCAACAACGTTCTGTCCGAACTGGGGTGGATCAAGAAGGGGCTTAAAGGTTGGTGCATCACGGAACAGGGCAAGAAGCTGCATGGTGTGGAGCTGACTCACAGCACGTCGGGCGTGCCCTACGTCAAATGGCCGGAGTCCATCTTCAACTCCAAGGCCCTGAACGAAACCATCGCCCAGTTCAAGGGCGCCGAACAAAAGCCCAAGCCCGCACCCGAAAAGGGACAAGTCGATTTCCGGGACAAGTTCGAAGCCAAGCTGCGCACCACGGACGGACATTTTGTCCGCTCGAAGGCCGAAATGCTCATCGACAACTGGCTGTACATGGCCGAAATCGTCCACGCCTATGAACGCAAGCTGCCCATTGAAGAAGATGTGTACAGCGACTTCTATGTACCGACAGGCAAGGTCTATATCGAATATTGGGGATACGAAGAGGATGAGAAATATCTGAAGAGAAAAGAGCAGAAGATTGAAATTTACAAGAAGTATGGGTTCAATTTGATCGAGATAGGCGACAAGGAAGTGCAGAATTTGGATGATCACTTACCGCGCATGCTGCTGAAATACGGCGTCACTTCGTATTAGATTTCACAGAATCTTAGTTTTCCTGGTTGGCAGCATGGCTTTGGGCAAACAAAGAAGAGTCAAAGCGAAACCCGACCTCCATTCTTCATTCAATCCGTCGCAAAGATCGCGGGGTTTAAATGGCTGTCCTGAGAACCGACATCGAAAGGGCTCTCGATGAGCTTGCCTCCCAAGAGGAGGGCATGCGTTTTCAGGGGTTGGCGGTAGCACTCGGCAAGAAGCGCTGGCCGGAACTCATCGCCTGCGAGCGCAAGAACGATCTCGGCCTCGATGCCTATGCGCCCTCAAGCCTAACGCCGGAAAAAATCGGCAAGGGGCTCGCCGCATCAATCACGCCAACGCTGGGGAAGATTTCTGGCGACGTAAAGACCGCCAAGGAGAATTTTTCTGACCTAAAGATGCTCCTTTTCGTGACGCCCGCCAAAGTGGGCAACCCCAAACAAAACCATTGGAAAACGGCGATTCAGGAAGACCACGGCCTCGAACTTCACATCATCTCGCGCGAGGACATCATCATAGAGATGAGGATGTCCGAAAACGCCTCGCTCTGCGCCCGCTTCCTCCACCTCGGTATCGACGCCGAACCGCAGGTCGCAGACCTCATTGAAAGAACCAGGCGCGCGGCCGCCGCTGTCGCGCGGACCTGGGCTGCCAAGACAAAAGGACATCCGCTCATCGATCTCGCGGCAGTGCACCTTGACCCGAATGGCGGGGAGTCTGCCGACGTGCTGTCGCTTGAGCAAATCGACCAGGCGCTGTCGCAGAGCCGCCGCATCGTTCTCGAAGGGCCCGCCGGCCGCGGAAAAACCACGACGCTGATACAGCTCGCGCAACGCGCGCGCGCCGCCGGCACACCATTCATCGTTGAGCTTCCGGCGTGGACGTCATCGCGCCGAGGAATTCTCGAATACATTGCCGGCATGCCCGCGTTCCAGGCCGAAGGTCTCACGGCCGCCGACCTCGCGCGCGTGCAGCAGACGGAACCTTTCCTGTTTTTGTTGAACGGCTGGAATGAAATCGCGGAGTCGAATTCCGCGCAAGCGAACGACGCACTCCGGGAGCTGGAACGGGATTTTCCGAGCGCAGGCATCATCGTCGCGACGCGCACGCATCACTTGACCCCGCCGCTGCCCGGTGCATTGCGGCTGCGGTTGTTGCGCGTTCGACGCGTGCAGCGGGCTGCTTACCTTGCAGCCCGCCTTGGCGCGAAAAGCGCCGAGCTCCGTGCCCGAATCAATGCCGACCCGTCGCTCGACGAGCTGACTCGCACGCCGTTCATCCTCTCGGAAGTCGCTTCGCTGTTTGAAGCCGGTGCCGCAATTCCCTCCACGAAAATCGGTGTCCTCGCCCAGGTTCTCCGTCTGCAAGAACAACGAGATGAACACAGGAACGCGCTGCAAGCAGCACCAATCTTCGACCGGCAAACGGACTACCTGAAGGCCTTTGCAACTGAGATGACCCGCCGCGGTGCGGTGGCGTTGCCCGAGGCTGATGCCCGCGCTGTCTCTGCCGCCGTCGCACGAGAGCTTGTGGGCCGTGGGCAGATCGAGCCGGTGGGACCGCCGGCGGTCCTCGCGGCGCTCACGGCGCACCACGTTCTTGAACGCGTCGACTACCCGCAAACGGCATTTCAATTCGAGCATCAGCAGCTTCAGGAGTACTACGCTGCGCTCGACGTCCGCGCACGGCTTCTCGACCTGCGGGACGATGATCGCGACGCGACCGGCCGCTTCACAGCCGACTACGTAAACGATCCGGCATGGGCTGAACCGCTGCGCATGATCGCCGAGACGTTTGCCGAGCAGACCGGCGATGGCAAAATCGCCAGGAGAAACACCTGCGCCGGCGGGAGGCTGGTGGAGATGGCGCTCGCCGTCGACCTCGTATTTGCCGCCGAGCTCGCGCAGCTTTGCGGCGCAGCCATTTGGAATGAAGTTCGCGCGGCCGTCGACGAGTGCATCCGCGCCGTCTACGCGTTCCGCGACGGTAGCTTTCGGCAGTATGCCATCGCCGCTATGCTCGCCACTGGCGCGGACGACTTCGGCGACATCATCGTTCCACTTCTATCGGGACAAGACCAGCAAACGCGGCTCCGCACGTACCGGCTCTGGCCGGATATCCAGGTCTCGTCGCTTGGACCGAACTGGCGCGAGCATGTGCGCGACTGGAGCGAGGAGGCACGAGCGGATTTCGTCTCCGAACTGCTTCATCATCGTGTCGATGGCGAGGTCGCGGCCTTCGCAGTGGAGGACGACAGTATCGCGGTGAAGAACGCGGCGGTCTCCGGGCTCATGTGGACCGGGTCTGACGACGCGCTGACCCGCGTCCTTGAGTCGATGAATGCGCAGACATTCGAGGATGTCGCGCGCAAGAACGCCGACCAACTGCCCGCGGCGCTCAGACCCAAGACGATCGCCGCGATGCGCAGTTTCATCGAGACCACCACCGACCATCCTGCGTGCCTGCGAACCGCGCTCAATCTGATCGATCTCGGCGAGACAGGCCTGGACGGCATCATCAAGGATGCGATGGCGGCGCTGTCCGGCGACGACATGCGCAATCTGGGTTCGCACTACATTCAGCCGACGCTCGAGCACCTGCGCAAAACCGACCCCGTCTGGGTGAGCGAGTGGGTGGCTACCCAGGTTGCCGAAGGCGTCCTCCACGAGCACGAGTATTGGTTGCCGTTTGCGACCGCCATTCCCGACGGCCTCATCGAGAAATACCTGCAACGCATCGAGACCGAAGACCTCAAGAACGGGCACTTCGGCGGCATGATTTCCATCATTGCCGCGCGCGCAGACGCCAATCTTGCGGCGCGCGTGTTTACGAAGCTGCGCGAGCTGCGGCGCGGGGTGGATGCGGAGCCTGGCGTGAGACATGAACTCGAGTGGCAGATAATGCGCCAACTGGAAGCCGTGTTCCGCGACCTTCCCGACGACATCGCCGCAGCTGGCATTCTCTCGTCCGTCACCAGCGGCGATCCGCTCGACATCAAAGTCGCAGCCGGCCTTCTGAGCAGGGTCGCCAGGTCCGACGTGGAACCGCTGCGCATCACCGACGACCTGAGTGCACGCCTTCGCGCCTACCTGAAAAGTAGCGTCGATGTCGTCCTGCGCCAAGACGACTTCAACGGCGGGGAGAAAGCCAACCTAGCCTCGTCGATCGCCCAAGTCGGAAAGCCCGAAGACATGACGGACTTGGTGAGGCTCATCCGCGCCGACATCGAGCGGGTACGCCGCGGCCGGGCCGCGCGTGCAGCCGGCGACCGCGGACCTCTCGGCAATGGTGGCGCCATGAGCTACGCCGGCTGGCACATTGCCGCCGTCATGCACCTTGACGCGGCCGGTGCCGAGCAGGTGCTCATTGACCTGCTTCCCGAGCCGGAATACCGCTCCGAGGCCGCCGCGATGGCGCGCAACTTCGTGCCAAAATCGGAGCGTTCCTTCGACCGGACATTCCGCTACGACTTGATGTGGGCCGCACGCGAAGGTCGCACTCCGCCGCCCGGCAACGACCAGCAGCGCACACGGTTCGCCGCCGCAATCAATGCCGAAATCAAGCGCCTGCGAGAACAGAGCCAAGACGGGAAGCCCGCTGCAGGGCTGAAAGAGCTCGCAAAGGCGCTTGCCGCAATTGACGGCCGGGGGTCCGTGTCAGCGGTGCTCGACGTGATTGCCATGCCCGGCCAATGGGGCCAACACACCTGTCTCGCCGCCGAGCGCCTGTTGATGGCGGGTCTCGTCTTGCCCGCGACCACCGCATTCGCCCTCGTCGATTTCATCGTTGAGCGGACGGAGAAATGGATGCAGGATTCAGACAGGTACCTTCTGCGCCGGATCCTTGCGCTCTGCCCGTTCGTCGACGACCCCACGGCTGGGATCGCCAAGATGCGCAACGTGCTCGGCAAGCGGCAATTCCGAGGGTATGAACTGCGCGAGCTTGTCACCGCTCTCGGCGAGAGCCGATCGGATGACGCAGTTGATCTCCTGTACGAGCTCGCGTCCGATGCACCGACGTTCGAGCAGTGCGAGGACAATTTCATCAATGCCTTCGCTGCACTCGACACGCAAAGCGCGCACGAGCTGCTCGTGGGTTTTGTCGATCCGGATATTCGCGGCATCGCGCTGACGCGCCGTCCTCACCGCGAGGACGTGCTGGTCGCGCGGCTCGCGGAGCTGGCCCAGCGCAGGCCAGAGGTGGCCGCGCGGCTGCGGAATTTGTGCGAACGCGACCTGCCGGAACTCAATCGGCACGTTCTTTCGAAGGTAATGAACTGGCTCGGAACACCCGAAGCCCTCGCCGCAAATCTGAACTTGATTGATGACTCTAAGCCATCGCCGGTTCCGCAAGGCGTTTGGGACCAACTCGAAACCGCTTTCGTCGAGCGAAGGCCCTATGGGCAAAGTCCCAACGTCTTCACGCAACACGCACGCGCGTCAAACGAACTGCGCGTCCGACTCTTCAGGATGGCGATTGGGGACGAGAAACGACGGAAGTCTGCCTTTATGCTTCTCGGTCAAGTCGAGGAATGGCGCTTGGAGCATGGCAGGCCGGTGGGTGAACCCCGTCACCCCGATCTCTCATCCGGCCAATTTTGGCCACCGAAGGAGTCTTCCCTTATTCCAGAGGGAAGTTTCGAGCCCGATAGGACAACGTTATGAGCAGACCTTGATCCTTTTGATGGCGACCATTTCCTCTGCCAAAGAGGGGTTGGGAGGCAACAGAGTAGAGTAGAAACCTGGCGGAATATTCACATTTAGCCTGTAAAATCGGCATGATGCTCAACGGTCCTGATTGCCGGAAACCTGCTTTCCTGCCAGCAGCGCCAGCAACTCCGCCCGAACCGACTCCGCCTCCTGGCGCGTTGCGAAATCCCCGAAGTCGATCCCTTTGCCGCTGCCCGGCATCAGTCGCAAGTCATAGGTGGACGGTCCGTCCGACCAGTCGTGACTGATCACCTCGAGGGCGGTCACGGCCGCAAAGGGCACTTGCGTCGTGCGTGGTCGCATCAGCAGATGCCTGTCCGTTACCCGCACCACGCCGTCGTTCACGACAAATTCCATTCGCCGGTTGAGGCCGAAGACAGCCACGCCCGCCAGCAGCACGGTCACGGCCAAAGCACCCAGGCTGACCAGGACGCACAGCACCCAGGCCATGGACAGCTTGTCCGGCCAGTCTGGCCGGAGCAGCAGCTCATACGGGGCCAACAGCGGCAGCGTCGCGGCCAGGCCGAACAGGGTCCGCGCCCGGGCCGACATGGTTGTGGATAAAACCGCGTTGCCCTGCGCCGTTCTGAAGCGCTTCACGGTCCCTCCCGCGCAATGGGCCGTACGCCGGGAGCGCGCCATCCGATCACGCTCATCTTCTTGCCTCCAACCACGCCTCGAATTCGGTCAACCCCAGCCTATATCTGGCCAGGGTGCCGGGATGGAGGCGTTTCAATTCGTCCTGCACGGTCTCCACAAAACCTCCCCGGTCCCCGGCTTCGATCTTTTGCGCCGCGAACTCCTCCAGGGCCGACAGCACGTCCGGCCGCCTGGTGCGCACGATCTCGACGACAATCTCCCGCAACTGCTGCCTGTAGCGCAGGCGTAGCGGGTCCGGGTCGGCCAGGCTTTTGCGTACCGCCACGTATTCCCGGGCCGAACGCTCATAGGCCCAGACAAAGAGATCCCGCAGCAGTTCGATACGGTTCATTTCGTACACACCCAGCACTGCGTCGATATACGTCTGATCCGGGACATCGATGAAGGTCAGCGGGGCGAGGTTGTTTTTGAGCAGCGGCATATTGGCCCCAAGCCGGGAAACGCGCTTGTTCACATCCTCGAAGGGCTGCAGGTACGGAATCTGAAACAGCACGAAAAAGGCCTGCTCGAAGGGGTCCGCAATGGCCGACGCCTTGTGCAGGATGAGCTGGAAGCATTCCGCGATGACCTGCGGCATGGCCAGGGGAATGAAGACCGAGCCGCCGATGTGCACCGGCCGCACGCGCAGACGACCGGATGCCTCCGGGTCGGACAGCAGGTTTTCCGAGAGCAGGCCGTGCAAACTGAGAAACGTCCGCGTGTCAAAGCCCACGCTATCGGCCTCGTCCAGCAGCAGCTCGATGGCCGCCTTGTGGTTGAGGATCATCTGGGCGTCCTGGGCGTCCTTGCCTTCGGCATGGCGGCCGAATTCGATCAGCCGCTGCGTGTCCAACCGCGAATAGGTGTTGCCTTCGAGCCGACTGGAGGCCCAGGACAGATCAATGAGTAGCCGGTTCAAAATGGCCCGGCCATGCGTGCCCGCCGGTCGGCCCCATGCGCCGGTCTCGCCGATGCGCCGCAAGTGGCGTCTGGTCGCCTCGCTCAGATACCAGGTCGCACCCGGCACGTAGTCGTCAAGGAAGCCGCGCTCATAGCCGACCGGAGTTCGGCCGGTCCGGGGACGCTGGACATAGGCACGAATCTCCCGGGCTTGTTCTGACAGGGGGATGCTGCTCTGGGCCTCAAACGCTGCCGACGGCTCCGAAAGCATTGTCGGCCTGGGGCCGGACAAGGCGGGAAGCCCATAGACCGTGGCCCGGCCGCGACCGGACATGGTCACAACCGCGCTGGCAGCGAGTTCGGCGAGCCAGCGTTGCACCGTGCGCTGATGCGGCGGGTTACGGAGCAACCCCTGGATGGCGGTGCTGGTCAGTCCGGCCGGATGCTGGAGCAGAACCTGCCGGATTTCTTCATGTCTCTGACTGGAAATAGGCATGCGTCAACCTTGTAGGGTATAATGATGACAAATAACGACACAAAATATGTCGTGATTTGTCGTGATTGGCAAGAGCGGTGTCGCAACATGTCGTGATTCAACAAAGGCGCAGAGGTCCGTTTTGACCTTCCTTTCTCGCCAGGAAGCAGGGGCTCGATCCCCGATTTCACTGGATACCGGAATGACCCGCTTTTTCCCCATCGCTCAGCACCACCCTGACCCGGGTTGAGAAGCGGCTGGCAGAGGATGAGGAATTCAGGAAGAGGCTGGAGAGTGATCGTGCCCTGCTGAAGAAAAGACAACGCGAGCCCTGCCCCCCGAAACAATCAGATGGTTCCTGCGGGAACGGTCCAGACTGTCTCGGTCAGGGGCAACGCTTGCCTGACAAGGCTGATGACCGCGCCTGAACCGACTGGCATGCCGAGCTTGTCCAAAGCCGTGAAATGCCGGATCGCGCCCTTGTCCGGGGACGCGGATTTTTTGATCTCCACGGGATAGACCGTGCCATCTCGCACGATGAGCAGATCGATTTCGCGCTGCTCCTTGTCCCGGTAGAAATGGAAGGGCGCGCGTAGCCCGTTGTGCCACCAGCTCTTGAGCAGCTCGCCCATGACCCAGGTCTCCAGCATTGCCCCGGCCATGGCCCCGGCCGCCAGCGTCTCCGGAGATGACCACTGTGTCATGTAGCTGGCTAGGCCAGTATCCAGGAAATAGAGCTTGGGCGCCTTGATCATGCGTTTCGTAACATTGGTGAACCAGGGCTCCAGCAGATACACGAGGCCGGAGGCCTGGAGGATGGACAGCCAGCGCTTAGCCGTGTTCGGGGCCACGTCGGCGTCGCGGGCGAGTTCCGCCATGTTGAGGAGCTGTCCCGTTCGTGCCGCCGCGGCCCGCAGGAAACGCAGGAAGGCCATTTCGTCACCGACCTGCGCCAAGTCCCGGACGTCACGCTGCAGATACGTCTGAACGTAGGAACTCAGAAACATGTCGCGGTCCATTTCCTTGGACACCACGAGGGCCGGGAACGCCCCCCGCCAGATGATCGAGTACAGCTCCTGCAGGGACAAGGCAGGGGGCGCCTCCGCAAGCGCCGAGAACAGGTCCGGGCCAGGTAAAAAAGGAGCCTGGTCCCTCCCGCTCCCAGCGGCCTCCATGCGCGAGAGGCCCAGCATATGCACAATCCCCACCCGGCCGGCCAGCGACTCCGAAACATTGTGCATCAACTGGAACTGCTGCGAACCGGTCAGCCAGAACCGCCCCGGCGTGCGATCTTCGTCCACGGCCATCTTGATGAACGGCAGGAGCCCTGGAGCATACTGAATTTCATCGATCAGCACGGGAGGGGCGAAACGCTGCATGAACAGGGCGGGGTCCTGCCTAGCCAACTGCAGCACCAGGGGATCGTCCAGGGTCACATACGCGCGGTCTTCGGCGCCCAATGATTTCAGAATCGTTGTTTTGCCGACCTGCCGCGCCCCAGTCAGCAGAAGGACGGGAAAAGATGCTGCCGCTTTTGAAATATATTTTTCAAGCGTTCTGATCAGATACATGTCACAAGCCCCCAGATTATGGCCAATATGCAATCTGGTGGCAGATTGGACGTGATTTATGGGGATGTCAAGAAAAGGGAAGGCGGACTAAGGCAATAGGGACTCTCTGCGCAACACATTCCGGCATCACTCTGGATGGCTGCACTCGCGCAAGCAGACCCCTCACTCTCCCGCGCTGCCCCGCAGCACGTCCGCGTACAGCCGGGCCTGGATGTACTGGGCCAGGGCGGCCACGGCCCGGTCGCAGACCGGGAAGACCGGCACGCCCGCAGCCATGAGCCTGTCCCGCAGGGGATCGTAAAGCCTGCCGCCGTCGATGACGCCGATGATGGGCTTGTCGCACGCTGCCGCCACCTCGGGCAGCAGACGGGCGATGCCGCTCTCGGCGTCAAGATCGAAGGCCGGGACATCCGTGTCGCCCAAGGTGTGCATGGCCGGAGAGAGGGGATCGAGGCCGAGGATGACCGCGTCCACGCCGGGATCGGCGGCCAGGATGGCGGCGGCGCGGGCGTGCAGTTCGTCGTCGGCGGCCGGATTGATGTCCAGGGGATTGGTGATGCTGACCAGTTTGTCCAGGCGTTTTTCCGCCAACACGGTGGCCAGGTTCTCCACCGTGTCCGGGGCCAGCATGGTCAACTGCATGGCGTAGTCGTCGCTTTGGATGGAATCAGCCATGCCCACGGCCTCGAAACCCGCGCCGCTCACCGCCGCCAGCCGGTTGCCCCGAATCTTCTTGCCGTACAGGGTTTCGGCCAACAGAAAGAGATCCTGAAACTGGTTGAAATTCTGGGCCACGATGGCCCCGGCCTGACGCACGCAACTTTCGCAGACCATGTAGTCCCCGGCCAGGGACGCGGTATGCCCGCTGGTGGCGGACTTGCCCTCGGGCGTGCGGCCGGCCTTGTAGAAGACCACTTCCTTGCCCCGCAGCACGGCCCCGCGCACGGCCTGGCAGAACGACAGCCCGTCCAGGTCGTTGAACCCTTCCGCATAGACCGCGATGACGTCCACCTCGCCGGAATCCTTGAAATAGCTGACCATGTCGCCCAGGGTCAGATCGGTCTGGTTGCCCATGGAGATCATGTACGCGGGCGCCAGCTCCGGGCACTGGCTGCTGCGGTGCAGCATGAAGGCCCCACTCTGGCTGACCAGGGCCGCGCGACGATACGGCTTGTCGCGCTCGCGGGGCAGCTTCTCCTCGGGAATGAACCAGGTGTCGTAACGTCCCGGCCGCGAGACCACGCCCATGCAGTTGGCGCCCAGAAAAACCGGCCCGCCGTCGCCCTGCCCATGCGCTTCGTTGATCCGCGCCATGACCCGGGCCGCCCGTTCGCGGCTGTCCTCGGTCTCGCCCAGGCCGCCGGGAATGAGCATCACGGCGTGGGCTGCGTTCCGCGCTATGATGTCCTCCACCAGATCCGGCACCTGGGCCGCGTTCACGGCCACGACCAGCAGATCGAGCGCGTGCGGCAGACTGGCCAGGTCCGGCACGCACCTCACGCCGCTGTGGTCCGGTCCGCCCTCGCGCAGCACCGTCACGTTTTCACGCGCAAAGCCCTGGGCCAGGACATTGTCGAGGATGATGCGGCCGAAATTGCGACGCGTGGCCGAGACCCCGACGATGCCGATGGAGCGCGGATGCAGCAGATTATGGATCTTGGCCACGGGCCGGCCCATGGACCGCGCCTGGGGCAGGGAGAACCGACACATGCCGTCCAGGGGGACCATGAGATAGTCGGTGAAGGCGAAAGGATTGACCTCCAGCTCCTCGATGACGAAAGGCGCGTCCGCATTGGTCGGCGAATAGAAGTTGGCCATGGCGATGAAGCTCTCGAAACACTCGACCAACTGTTCGTCGCCGACGATGCGGCGCTGGCCGCGGGTCAGCCCGGCCAGTTTCTTGTAGGAAATGGTCTGGCGGAAGAGCTCGAAAAAAGTCTCGCCGTCGGTCATCTCCGTGGAGGCGGCGACAATGGCCTGGCCTTTGCGGAAACGCTGGGCGTAGAGTTCCGTGTCCGTCCCGCCCAGGCCGGCGGAAAGGACCATGCCGAACTCACGGGTCCGACGCAGGCCGACAATGAGTTCATGGCCAAAGGAATCCGAGTCCGGGGGCATGAACTGGACCTGCAGCACGCCTTTCAAGTCCCGGCTGATGGCCGCCACCAGGGCCGGGCCGGTCAAACCCCGGTAGGCCGCCGGCGCGGCGTGCAGGTGCCGCTCGATCCAGGCCGCATAGTTTTCCGGCACCTCGTAGAGCATGCGCCGCAGGGCCGAGCGCACGCTGTCCGGCGTCTTGGGCACGATGCTCACCCCGCCGACCTCGGTCTTGTGCACGATGGTCGGGGACACGATCTTGAGCACGGACTTGTCCCCGGGCATGGCGGTCAGTTCCTCGTCCGAAGGCCGGGCTCCGCGCACCAGCAAATTGGCCCGGGGCGGGGTCTCGGCCCCGGACTTGGCCAGCATGGTGTAGACCTCGTACTCGTAGAGGAAATCACGGCCTTCGGCCTGGGCTTCGGCCATGAGGCGGGTGATGGCCGAAAAATCGATGTAGTCGGGCGTGGGCATGGATGGTCCTTGGTGGCAAGAGGTTCCGAGCGCCGACCCGTTATGCCCGGAGCGGAACACGGGATCAAGGCCGGACGTGGTGGCGGGCAACAGGTCTCGCGGCAAAGAGCTTTCCTCCTGCCTGACACGGGAACGCGTTCGATGACGCTTTGTCCCGACCCGCCACAAAAAAGCGGGCCGAAGCCCGCTTGATCCTGTCGTGAAAGGCGGCAGGGACCGCATCCCTGCCGCCGGAGGCTCTCTTTATTTTCCGCCCAGCTTCCGCCCTGCCAGAAACGCCGCGTAATTGGCCTGCCAAACCGCAGGTTTGGGACTGACGTTTTTGAGGGCCTGCAGCCAGTATTCGTCCGGGAAGGAATCAAAGGGGGCGACGGTGCTCAGCACGCCGATCATGACCACGTTGGCGCTGCGGCCCGTGGGGTCGCCCAGGCCGAGGGCCGTGCCCAGCACGTCCACGTCGATGACCTTGTAGCCGGTCAGGGCCTGGCGCACGGCCTCCACGGACGGATAGTTCTCGGCCTTGAAGAGCGGCGGGACAATGGCCGTGTCGGCCATGACGATTGTGCCACCGGGCCGGAGCATGTCCAGGAAGCCGGGCCGGAAGACCTCGCTCCGCTCCATGCAGACCAGGCACTGGCTGGTGCCGGGCATGAGCACGGGCGAGTGGACCGCGCCGCAGGCGAAAGTGCTGATGACCGGGCCACCCATCTGGGCCATGCCGTGGGTCTCCCCCTTGACGATGTTCTGCTGGTCGTACCCCAGAAGGTACGCCAACTGGGTCAAAACGCGGCCGAAGAACAGGTTGCCCTGGCCGCCCACTCCGCGAACCGCCACGGACAGGAACGCGGGCAGGGCGTTCGTGCCCGGCAGGGTGATGGCCTCGGGCGGGGTGGGCAGGTCCGGACAGCTGCTCAGGCCGCAGGCGGCCTGATTCCTGGCCGGCGCGATGGCGCCCTTGGGACACATCTGGGCGCAGGCCGCGTCCTCGCGCACGCAGCCGGTGCAGATGTTGTTGAAGAACGGCAGCCCCTCGCCGTCGGCCTCGATGCCGGAACAGATCTGGCACATGCCGCAACGGATGCACAACTCCGGATCGACCTCCATCTTGAGGCCGTAGGCTTCCTTGGGCATCTTGCGGATGCACACGCCGGTGACGACCAGAGTGGTGAAGGTGCCTTGCTCGGCGGCGGCCAGGGCGTCCTTGAGGGCCGCCTCCAACCCCTTCTTGTCGTAGCCGCTGACCTCGACCACATTGGCGCCATGGGCCGCGAGGCTCTTGTTCAAGTCAAAGACATTCGGATCGCCAGCCAGATTGACGGGCGAGGTGGGCGAAGGCTGGCCGCCGGTCATGGCCGTCCAGTTGTTGTTCAGGATGACTTTCACGCCCGGAATGTTGCGAAAAACCGTGTTGCGGGTGGCGTCCATGCCGCTGTGACATTCGGTGCCGTCGCCCAGCAGGGCCAGGCATTTGCTGGCGGCCTCGGGCCGGGACAGTACGTAACCCAAGCGCTTGGCCTCGCTCGCGCCCATGGCCAGGGCAGTGTCCATGGCGTTCAGGAAGTGCAGAAGCGTGTTGCAGCCAATGTCGCCGAACACGGCCTCCAGCTTCTTTTTCTTGCGCATCCGGCCCACGATCTGGCCAAAGAGGCGGTAAGGACAGCCCGCGCAGATCATGGGCGGCCGGGGCAGACTGGCCACCTCGGACTTCCTGGCCGTTACTCCCAGGCCCAGCCGGGCCGCGATGAGGGCCGGGGACCATTCCGTGATTGTCTCGTCCTCGCCCTTGCCCCGTACCTCCAAGCCCTCGGCCAGGAGGCTTTCCTGGATGAAGCGATAGCCGTCCTCGATGACGTACACGGGCCCGCTTATGCTTTCACAGAAGCGACGGATCAGGTTCATGGGCAGGGGGTAGGTGAAGCCCAGGGACAGGACGTCGATGTTGTTACCCGTGGCCGCCTTGACCTCATCGATGAAAAGAGTGTTCACGCCATGGGTGATAATGCCCATGGTGCCGTCGCCCCTGGTCCAGGTGTTGAGCGGGCTCTGTTCGGCCATCTCGCGCAGGGCCGGGATGCGGGTGGTGCGGACCTGGTCGTGGAACATGCGGGCGCGCACGGGCAGAGTGATGAAATCGCTCATTTTTTCCGGCAGGGGTGCCCTGTCGCGCGTGGCCGGCTCCATGAGCCGGACCAATCCCTCGCTGTGGCAGAGCACGCCGCTGGCGATGATGGCCACCGGAGTGTTGAACTCGCGGCCCAGATTTGCGGCGATGCGGGCGGCTTCGTGCATTTCCTGATAGTTGCGCGGTTCGAAGACCGGAATACAGCAGCTTTTCAGCATGTAGCGCGGATCCACCAGATGCTGGGTGGAATTGGGGGTGTAGTCGCTGGCGATATAGTAGATGAGACTGCCGCGCTGGCCGGTGTAGAAGGCCGCGCTGGTGATCACGTCGGCGGCCTGGAACAGGCCGGGGATCTTCATGGTCACCACGCAGTCGCTGCCGGCCAGGGTGTGCCCGAAACCAACTCCGGCGGCCACGGCCTCGTTCACGGACCAGCCCACGGTGATGAGGTCCTGGACCTGGGACAACCCCTTGTCGATGACCTCGGTGCTGGGCGTGCCCGGATAGCCGTCCACGGCATGGATCCCGGCCCGCACGCATCCCACGGCAAAGGCCATGTTGCCCTGAACGACCACCCCCTTGCCACTTTCGCCGGCGCACAGCGCCTTGACTGCATTCATGATCCCTCCACGCAAAAAATATGTCTGACAAAACACCCGCACTATCAAACGGGCTTCCAAGCCGGAGTCCCTCCGGAACCGCGCGACCCGAGCCGGTCGCAAAGGGGTACGCGAAGCTCCTGCCTTTCTCAAGCCCCCAGCACAAAACCTCGGGTTTGGCCCAGAACGACACGTATCCAACCTGAATACATCACATTTCCCTCACAGTGTGGATCGAAGGCCCCGCAGCGATGGCGCTACAAGCGGGCTTGCATCTTGATCCAGAATCTGTTTCAAGAATCCCCATATGGGAACCACCTACGCAAACATCACGCTCAAAGGTCCAAAGGCTCAGGATGTCCTGCAGGAACTCGGCAACCAGGGCCGTTCGGCCTTTGTTTCGCCTACCGAGGACGGACTGACAACGGTCTACGAAATGGACAGCGACGAGGGTGACGCCATCATCCTGACCGATCTGGCCGAGGATCTTTCCGGATATTTCGGTTGCCCGGCCCTGGCCGTGCATATCGAGAACGAGGAACTCTTCCGCTATTGGCTCTACTCCGACGGAGAGCTGGTCGATTCCTACAAGTCCCCGGCCCAGACCCTGGATCCTGACGGCCGGGGCAACCCCAAAAGCCAGGGCGGCAAACCCGAACTGCTGGCCCAATACTTCAACACGGACGCCAGCAGCGAGGAGATCATCGACATCCTGCACTGCCCGGACCAGGACTGCGGCTTCTCCCTGGCCGTGGATCGCCACCTGAGCCTGGTCGAACTCCTCGGCCTGCCCATGTGCTCCGTAGGCTTTGGCTTCTGCGATCTGGATTCGGGAGAATATCCCGAGGACCTGGACGAGGAAGATCTGCTGCGGATCGACGCGGAATAACCCCCCTGCTGCGGGCAACCTGCGCCCATTCCCGCAGCAGTCTCCCCGTACGGATAATTCCCGTTTCAGCCCCATACTTCCCGACAACCGTCAAAGCAGCGACCGCAGGGTCCTGCATCCCTCCTGGAAGGAGGTCCCGCTTCTGCTCCACAGCGTGGCGTGACCGACTTTGCGCCCGGGCCGTTCCGCCTTGCCGTAAAGGTGTACGTGCAGGCCGCGCAGCGCCAACAGGCTGGCCAGATCTGGCTGTCTCCCGATGAAATTGACCATGGCGGAATGCCCGGTAACGCAGGTTCTTCCCAGAGGCAGTCCCGTGATGGCCCGCAAGTGATTCTCGAACTGACTCGTGATGGCCCCCTCGATGGTCCAATGGCCGGAATTGTGCACCCGCGGGGCCATCTCGTTGGCCAGCAACCTGCTCCCGACCTGAAACAATTCCAGGACCAGCACGCCCACATAATTCAGATGCCGAAGGAGTTTTCCGGCCATTTCCTCTGCCGGCTTCTGCATCGAATCCTGTGGACAACTCTTGGAAAACCGCAATACCCCTTCATGGTGTGTGTTCTCCGTGAGCGGGTAAAACAGGATCTCCCCCGCATGGTTCCGGACACCAAGAACAGAGATTTCGCGATCGAACGCGACCAGGCTCTCCAGCACCAGGGAAAGACCGCCGAGCATCTCCCACGCCCTGCCGATATCGTCGCGGGTCAGCAGCACGAACTGCCCCTTTCCGTCATAGCCAAGGGTGCGGGTCTTTAGCACGGCGGGCAGACCGATTTCCCCGATCGCCCCGTACAGCGCCGACAATGAATCCACCGCCCTGAAGGCGGGGGCGGGTATCCCCAGTTCGTGAAAAAGCCTTTTCTCGCACAGCCTGTCACCGGAGCAGGCCAAAGCCTGAGCGCTCGGATGCACCGCCGTGATCTGCGAGAGAAATTCGATGCACCGAGAGGGTATGTTCTCGAACTCGTAGGTGATGACATCCACCCTCCGCGCAAATCGCGAGAGCATGACCCGATCGGTATAATCCCCCTGCAGATGTTCGCCCAGAGGAGCGGCGCAGGGATCGGGCGCGGGGTCGTAGAACACGAACTCAAAGCCAAGGGGCATGCCCGCCATGGCGAGCATGCGCGCAAGCTGGCCGCCTCCGAGCACGCCGACGATCATTGCGGTTCTCCCGGCACAGGATTGTCCAGCACGGCCTGCGTCTGTTCGCGCCTGTAGTCCGCCAACGCTTCCCGGATATGAGGATGCTGTGCCCCGAGAATGGCCGCGGCCAGCAGTCCGGCGTTGACAGCCCCGGCCCTGCCTATGGCCATGGTTCCCACCGGCACCCCCGCGGGCATCTGAACGATGGAAAGCAGGGAGTCCATGCCGCTCAAAGCCTCGGAACGCACAGGCACCCCGATGACCGGGAGCAACGTCATCGCCGCGGTCATGCCCGGCAGGTGGGCCGCGCCTCCGGCACCGGCAACGAGCACCCGCAGCCCGCGCGCTTCGGCCCCGGCGGCGTATTCGCAAAGCAGGTCCGGGGTCCTGTGCGCCGAAACCACCCGCGCCTCATGGGGGACCAACAGCGATTCCAGTGTCTGGCAGCAGTGCCGCATTGTCTCCCAATCCGAGGAAGATCCCATGATAACGCCGACCAGAGGTGCCATGTTGTGCTCCATTGTTTTTTCCGAAGACCTGCACGAGCGAGGTCACGCGCCTTGATGCAGACAATTTTTCAGACCGTGTCCGGACGCAGTTCCTCCACGTCGGCACACAGCACGATCATGGCGTAATGCGCGTAGTAGTGGTCGTGCAGATGCTTGATGATCGCCTCGGCCGTGGCCGCATCGCACACGATTTCAACGCGGATGTTGCTGTTGGGCATCCATTCGGCATGCCGTGCGCCGCGCCGGCCCTTGCCCCGGGCCGAGGTGATGGTGTAGCCCTGCGCCCCGAGGCCCTCCATCTCCTTGATCAGGATGCTTTCCACCGCGGCCTCGGTGACCACCGTCAAAATTTTGCGCACATGTTTTTTCATCAGGCACCTCCCCACAGCAGATGGGCATTCGCGGCCAGACCGTGGTAGATGGGTATCCCCACGAGAACGTTGAACGGAAAGGTCACGCCCAGGGACGCGGCCAGGGACAAGGCCGGATTTGCCTCCGGAACCGAAATGCGCATGGCCGCCGGCACGGCAATGTATGACGCGCTGGCCGCGAGGGTGCCAAGCATGGCCGTACCGCCCACGCTCAACCCGAACCAGAGTCCCAGGACCGTGCCGACGAGAGCCGAAAACAGGGGCATGGCCACGCCAAAGAGGACCAGGAACACACCGTGCTTCTTGAGGCTGCCGAGCTGTGCCGCGGTTATGAGACCCATTTCAAGGAGGAAGAGGGCCAGGACGCCCTTGAACAGATCGAAAAACAGCGGCGTGATGGACCTGATCCCGTCCCCACCCGCGATCCACCCGATCAAAAGCCCTCCCAGCAGAAGGACAATTCCCTTGCTCAGCAGCACTTCGCGGGCCACGCTCTTCAAGCGCATGCCAAGGCTGAACCCCCGGGCCAGGACAATGCCCACCACTATGGCGGGAATTTCGAGGACCGCCAGCAACAACGGCATGTACTCTTCGAAGGGGATGTCTCTGTTCGTGAAATACGACACCGCTACCGCATATGTGCCGACGCTGACCGAGCCGTAATGGGCGGCCACGGAGGCCGCGTCGGCCCTGCTCAGGCGGCCCAGGCCGCGCAGCGCAGGAAACGCCGCCAGGGGCAGGACGGCGCCCATGGCCGCGACCCCGAACATCTGCGGCAGGACCACGGCCAGATCCTGCCTGGCCAGCTCGACACCGCCTTTGAGCCCGATGGCAAGCAAAAGCAGGATGATCACGAACTCGTAGACCGCGCCGGGCAGCCTCAGTTCGGACCGCAGCGCCCCGGCCACGATGCCCAGCAAAAAAAACAAAACCACAGGCTCGATCAAGCAGAGAACTCCTTGCGCGCAACAACCCCCGTGAAGCCATCGAGAAGCATGGCTTCCCGCTGTCAGCTCATTCGCGCATCTCTACTTGTCTATTTTCAGCAGCAAGTATATTCGTATTAAATGGATTAATTGTTCGTTAATAACTGACAAACAGGGCGGGACATGCTCAACTTCAAGCAACTCCACTATTTCTGGAACGTGGCCACGGCGGGCGGCATCCGGCGCGCGGCCGAGCGCATGCATCTGACGCCGCAGACCCTCAGCGGGCAGATCGGCGAACTGGAGCGTGATCTGGGCGTCAAGCTCTTCGTGCGGTCGGGACGACGGCTCGAAATCACCGAGGCGGGCAAACTCGCCATGGCCCGCGCCGACGAAATCTTTCAGATCGGAAACGAGTTGACTGAAACGCTCAAGACCTCCCCTCCGGAAGAGGCCTTGCCCTTCCGCGTCGGGCTGGCGGATTCGGTGCCCAATTCCATAGCCTACCGCCTCCTGGCCCCGGCCTTTGAGCTTCCCACCCCCATCAGACTGGTCTGTCACCGGGACAGACTGGAAAACCTGTTTGCCGAGTTGGCTATTCACAAGCTCGAACTCGTTATTGCTGACCGGCAACTACCTTCCGGGCTCGGGGTCAAGGCCTTCAACCATCCCCTGGGCAGCTGTTCAATCACGTTTTTCGGCGTGCAGGACCTTGCCCGGCGCTACCAACCTGGCTTTCCACGCTCTCTGGAAGGGGCGCCCGTGCTCATGCCGACGGGAAAGGCACGCGGCATGCTCGACAGGTGGTTTGCGGAGCAGGGGATCCATCCGCACGTGGTGGGAGAGTTCGACGACACGGCGTTGCTGAAAACCTTCGGCCAGGCCGGCCTTGGGCTCTTTCCCGCGCCAAGCGTGATGAAAGAGGAGATCCGACGCCTGTACGGCGTGGAATTGCTGGGGGAAGCGGCGGACATCGACATGCGCTATTTCGCCATTTCAGCGGAAAGACGTCTCAAACACCCCGCCGTCATGGCCGTGAGCGAGCATGCGCGGCAGAATCTCTTCGTCGGCTAAGGTCCTCGGCCGCGATCAAAAAAGGCCCAGAAGTTCATGCCAGTAGCGCATGTGCTTCCAGGAATACCCGCCGGGCACGCACGGCCAGATGGAATTGTTCTGGCATAGTGGCTCCACGGCCAGCGGCCAGGGCGAGGCCGCGCAGGCTTTTGTGAACAGGGGACTGCCGGGGATGGGCGTGTAGTGCGCCAGTTCGGGCCGAATCCCTTGGGCCCGGGCCAAGACAATGGCACGCTCTACCTCGGCCGGATCCTGACCCGGCAGGCCGAAAAGAATGTACGCGCCGACCTCGTCCAAACCGAACCCCGCCCCGCGCAAGGCCGCCACGGCGTCCTGCCACTGTTTCCGCGAAAGCTTGCCGTCCAGGCGCTGCTCGAAATCCCCTGTTTCCAGGCCCAGACGCACCGTCGTCAATCCAGCCCGCCTGAGCCGCAGGCACGTCCCGGGGGTGAGAAAGCGGGCGTGCATGGCGTTGGGCGTGTGCAATCTCGCCCCCTTGCCTTCAAACCAGTCCAAAAGGGGCCACAACCAGGTTTCTGGCCGTACCAGGAGAGCGTCGTCATAAAAGGCGAAATCGCGCACGCCCCGGGCGTATTCGCGCTGAATGGCCGGAAGAAGATTCCCGGGATCGGCCTGCAGGAACGCGGGATGCAGGCGTTGGCTGGCACAATACGGACAGTGAAAGGGGCAGCCCCGGGAGCCCATGATGACGGAGAACTCCGGGTCGGCGTAAAGGTCCAGGGCCAGCTCGAATCCGGCTCCAGACGGGAGAGGCGGGGCGATCAAGGCCATGAGCCCCCACAGGTCGGCCCAATTGGAGGGATCCTCCAGGCGGCCGTTCAGGACCAGATCGGCCCCCAGGCCCCGGGCGTGCTCCGGACAAAGGGAGGCGTAGATGCCGCCCAGGGCCACCGGAACACCGGGCCAGAGGCTCCGGACCAAGGCAATGGCCTCGACCGCGCCGGGATACCAGTAGGTCATGATCGTGGTGATCAGAATCAGGTCAGGAGAAGGGGAAAGACGCTCCAGGGCCCCGCGCACCGCTTCGGGATCAAGTCCGTAGCGGCCGTAGCGTCGGGGCACCCCGCGCAGGGCAGCCGGTGTCGGCAGCATGGTTTTGGGGTAGCGCCCCCGCCCCGTGGCCTGGGGGCGGGGCCAGGGCACGTCGGACCAGGTCCGCTCCAGGCAGTCCATGAGGGCAATCGCGGCCCCGGCCGTTCGCAGCATGTGCAGGGCCGCCAGGAGGCCGGCCGGCCGAGACCAGAGATTGTAGGCCGCGAAGTCGTGAATCCAGGGATTCACGCCAAGGATGCGCGGACCATCCCCGGACGCGTCAGTCGAGGAGTCCCAGGTAATCCCTGGCCACCTTGGCTTCCCTGGATTTGGGGTTCTGGGTGATGATTCGTGCAAAGAAGTCCTTGGCCTCCTTCGTCTTGCCCATGCGCACCTGGAGCTCGGCCAGGGCCAGCATGGTGGGGAGGCTGTTCATGTCCGCTTCCAGTCCGCTTTTCAAAACCTTTTCGGCCTCGTCCATGCGGTTCTGGGCCGTGAAGGCATCGGAGAGGAGCTTGTGGGCCGGAACGTAACGCCAATTGCGTGCCAGGGCCTTGCGTCCGAACTCCTCTGCCTCCTTGATCCGCCCCTGACGCAAAAGCAGGGTACCCAGATTGTAGGCCGGAAACTCCGGGGTGACGTAGGTCAGGATGCCAAGCGCCTTGCGGTAGGCCGCCTCGGCCTGGGCGTCGTGGCCCAGGGCCTCCTCGATCTTGCCCAGATTGTTCCAGGCCTCGCCGAAATTATCGTCGATCTCCACGGCCCGCGCGAACCCTTGCCGCGCCTGCTCCATCTCCTGCAAGCCGAGATAAACCATGCCCGCGTCGAAATGGTAGCGGGACATGTGGTCGGCAGAGGCCTCGACCCGCAGGAGTTCCTGCAAGGCGATCTGGTGCTGGGCGTTCTTGATGTGCGACTCGACCAGGTTGAGACGCAGCTCAACTTCCTTGGAATCCATGTTCGAGGACGCGCCGCGCTGGCCCTTGCCGGTCGCGCAACCGGCCAGGGCCAGACAGAGGATGCAGATCAGTGCGAGGTTCTTCATGGCCGCACTCCTTGCCCCCGCAGGGGGCGCGGGTCTAGATGACCTTGTTCAGGGAATACTCTATGATGGCCTGTGCTCCCACGGACTGCAGCCTGGGCACGAGGTCCCGGACCTGGGTGGTATCCACCACGGTCTCGATGGACAGCCAGTCGGAGTTGTGCAGATGGGCCACGGTCGGAGAATTCATGCTGGGCAGAAGCGCCATGACCTTGTCCACGACATCGGCCGGTGCGTTCATCTTCAGCGCCACCAGCTTGTCGGCCCGCAGCGCGCCTTGCAAGAGCGTGTTCATGTTCTCGATCTTGGCCCGCTTCCAGGGATCCTTCCAGGACTCCTTGTTGGCGATGAGCTGCGTGTTGGTCTGCAAGAGTTCGGCGATGATCCGCAAGCCATGGGCCTTGATGGTCGTACCCGTCTCGGTGATCTCGACAATGGCGTCAACCAGCCCCTCCACAACTTTTGCCTCGGTCGCTCCCCAGGAATACTCAACCTCCACGGAAATGCCCGCTTCCTCGAAATAGCGGCGCGTGAAGCCCACGAACTCCGTGGCGATCTTCTTGCCTACCAAGTCTTCGGGCCGTCTGTAGGGGGCGTCTCCGGCCACGGCCAAAACCCACTTGGCCGGACGGTTGCTGGCCTTGGAATAAATCAAATCATCGACAACGACCACGTCGGACTGATTCTCCAGGATCCAATCCTTGCCGGTCAGGCCGGCGTCCAAGAGTCCGCTCTCCACGTAACGGGCCATTTCCTGGGCCCGACACAGGGAACAGGAAAGTTCGGGGTCGTTAATTTCCGGGAAATAATTGCGGTGATGCGAGGTCACCTTCCAGCCCGCCTTGGCGAAAAGCTTGATGGTGGCCTCTTCCAGGGACCCCTTGGGAATCCCGATGCGCATCTGTTTGCCGTCAGTCATTATTTGTAAACCTCCTTGGGGTCGAACACCATGGGAGAGCAGTCCGCCCACTGCCCGTCTGCTCCTCGTTGACGATAAAAACAGCTTCTGCGGCCCGTATGGCAGGCCGCGCCGCCGATCTGTTCCACTTTGATCAGCACCGTGTCCCGGTCGCAGTCCAGGGCGATGGACTGCACTTTCTGCACGTGGCCGGAAGTGCCGCCTTTGTGCCACAATGTCCGCCGGGTGCGACTGTAGTAGTGAACCTCGCCGGTGCGCAAGGTCTCATTCCAGGCGTCCTCGTTCATGTAGGCGAGCATGAGGACCTCGCCGCTCTCGTTGTCCTGGGCGATAACCGGAACCAGGCCACCGCATTTATCAAAATCAGGCTGTTCCATTGCTCTATCCTTCTTGGTTCAATGACGCATTGCCGCGTTGCTCGACCTCGGTCTTGAGCTGTCCGCAGGCCGCCGCGATATCCTGACCCTTGCTCTTGCGCAAGGTCACGGTGAAGCCCTTCGCGCGCAGAAAATTCTCGAAGGCCAGCACATCCTCAGGCGCTGGCGCGCTGTAGGCGATACCCGGACCGGGATTGTAGGCGATGAGGTTGACCTTGCATTTGAGATGCGACAACAGCCGCACCAATTGCCTGGCATGCTGCAGGCCGTCGTTCACGCCCTTGATCAGAATGTACTCGATGGTCACCCGCTCCCGTGGCCGCAGGGCCACGCCTTGCAGGGCCGTGACGAGATCGTTTATGTGCCAGCGCGCGGCGCCGGGCATGAGGACTTCCCGGATCTCCTGGGTCGGGGCGTGCAGGGAGATGGCCGGCAGGGCCAACCCTTCGGCCCCGAACACGTCAAGCCTGTCCTTGATGGCGCAGGTTGACAGGGTGATTCGACGGCGTGAAAAATCCAGTCCCTCGGAATGGGAGAGAATGTCCAGGCTGCGCCGGACCTCGACCCAGTTCAGCAGCGGTTCGCCCATGCCCATGTAGACCAGATTCTTGACGTCCTCGGCCAGCTTCATCTTTCGCAGATAGGCCCTGCCGACCAGGACCTGGGCTGCAATCTCTCCGCCGGTCATGTTGCGCACGAAGCCCATGAGCCCCGTGCTGCAGAAGGTGCATCCCATGGGGCATCCGATCTGGCAGGACAGGCACTGGGTGTAGCGGCCCTTGTCCGGAATGAGCACGGTTTCGACCAAGACCCCGTCGGCCAGGCGCAGCAAGAGCTTGGCCGTGCCGTCGGCGCTGGTCTGGGCCTCGTGCACCTCGGGCCAGGCCAAAATCCAATCCCGCGCAAGATGCTCCCGGAAATCCTTGGCCAGGTTGGTCATGGCGGCGAATTCGCGCGCCCCTCCCCGCCACAGCCACTGCCAGAGCTGCCGAGCCCGAAAGGACTGGTGACCCATGGCCGTCACTGCCGTCTCCAGCTCGGCGTAGGTCAGTTCAAGAATGTTGCGCATGTCCTGGCGGTCCTGAATCGTAAAGGCACGAAGAAGCGCGCCACGCGCGCCTCCCGTGCCTTCGTCGCAAAAATTTTCTTTGAAAACAGAAGGCTAGAGCATTTCTTGTGCTTTGTAGGCCTGGACGAAACGCACAGCGTCTTCCACCGTGCCGACATCTCCGGCGATCTGGGCCTGCAACAGGTTGTCGCGGATCAGGCCCACGGCCGGACCAGGCTTGATGCCGGCCAAATCCATGATCTGTTTGCCATTCAAGAGCGGTTCCAGAAGTTCCTCGCGGATGTCAGCCCGCTCCAGCATCTTCACGTTGTGATTGAACTCCGTATAGGCGGCGCCGCGAGACTTGATGTCGGCCCGCGCCATCTCGATCAAACGCGGATAGTCGTCCAGGGCCTTGAAACGGCGGATACCCTTGTCCGTGAGCATGAAATGAAAACGCATATGGTGGCGAACCAAGTTGACGATCATGTCAACTTCCTCGGTATTGAGGCGCAGGCGCTTCAGGATCTTGCGCGTGACCTTGGCCCCGATGCGGTGGTGCTGGTAGAACGTCGTCCGGCCATCGTACTGCTCCGCGGCGTAGAGCTTGCCGCAATCATGGAACAGGCACGCCATTGTCCCGTACCAGTCGTAGGGGAGTTCCTCGGGATAGTGCTGCATGACCTTCAGGGTGTGCTGCCAGATGGACACGGGGCCGGCTTCCTCGCTGAATACCTGAAAGACCCGGCTCAAGGCCGCCAGTTCGGGCAAAAGTCCGTGCAGGATCATGGAGTCGAAAAGCAGTTCGGCGAAACGCCACATGTTCTCGGCCTCGACCTTGCGCCATTCGTCCATGATGTCCGTGACAGAGACATAGTCAAGGATCCGGCGCGAGGCGCGGATGATGGACATCCAGGAGTTTTCCTCGATGGGCAGATGGTAGTTGGCCGAGAAGCGCAGGGCCCGGACGGCTCGCAGGTAGTCGTGCTTCAGGGTCTCGTCGGGAATGCCCTGGAGCTTGATCTGCCCGCCGGCAATGTTCTCGAACCCGTCGTAGACATCCCTGGAACGGGGAATGTACGGGCAGGCCAGGTGCAAGGGGATGCCCTCGTCCTTTTCCAGCTTTGCGAGCATGTTGGGCGTGACCTGTGCCACGCAGGCTTCGGGGTGGGAAGCGTCGGCCATGTCCGCGGGGTGGAACAGAAAGGTCGCCCCGCCCTGATTCATGCGGGCCACGATGCCTTCGGCTCCGGCCGTGACCTCGGGAAAAAGGCTCTGCAGGCCCGCGAGGTCGATATCAGTGCAGATCTCCACCTCGGCGTCCTTGGACGTGGCGAGAATCTTGCGCTGCAAGGCGGCATTGATGACGTAGGCGTCATAGCCGTTGCGCATGATGGTCTTGCAGACGGAGGCTGCTTCCTTGATCGGCTGGGGCATCAACAACTCCTTGAATGGTCGTGTTCTGCGCAAGGGCGCGGGTCGCGCCCTGAATGCGCGTCAAAGATCTTCATCTTTTTCACCGGACTTGGTCAAGCGGTAGCGGAACTGCCGGAAATTGAGGCCAACCATTTCCGCGGCCCGGCCCTTATGTCCGCCGCAGCGGCGCAGGGCCTCGGCGATGACCCGGTGTTCGTGTTCGGCCAGGTATTCGTCGAGGGTCATCAGGCCGGACAAAACCTTCTGGATGCCGCCATCCTGCTCGGCAGCGGCGACCTTCTCGTAGATGACCAGGGATTCGGCCGTGACCGTGTCCCCAGGCTCCAGGGCCACGGCCCGTTCAACGAGATTCTCCAGTTCGCGCACGTTGCCCGGGTAGGTGTAGGACAAGAGTTTCTTGCGGGCCTCTGGGGTGAAGCCACGCAGCTGGCGCTTCTGAGCGCGGCAGGCCTTGTCCAGAAAGTGCCCGGCCAGGGCCAGAACATCGTCCCCGCGTTCGCGCAGGGGGGGCAGGTGCACCTTGACCCCGCTCAGGCGGTAGTAGAGATCCTCGCGAAAATCGCCATCGGCCACGCTTTGCTCCACGTTGCGGTTGGTGGCCGCGATGATGCGCACGTCCGAGCGCATTTCCTCGGTCCCGCCCAAAGGGGTGAAGCAACGCTCCTGTATGTAGCGCAGCAGCTTGACCTGGGTCGAATGGGCCAGTTCGCCCACCTCGTCCAGGAACAGGGTTCCACCTTCGGCCATCTCCAGCAGGCCCTTCTTGCTGCGGTCCGCGCTGGTGAAAGCCCCCTTGCGGAAGCCGAAGAGCTCGCTTTCAACCAGATTTTCGGGCAAACCGCCGCAGTTGATGGCCAGAAAAGACTGGGCCGCGCGCTGGCTTTCGTTGTGGATGCAACGGGCGAAAAGCTCCTTGCCCGTGCCCGACTCCCCGGTCAGGAGCACGCTGATGTTGGTCGGAGCGATGCGCCGGACCAGATCGAAAACCTTTTCCATGCGGGGACTTTGCCCGATGATTTCCCCGTACTGCTGACGGATCTGACCCTTGAGCCAGGCGTTCTCCTCCCGCAGGCGGGCCGTCTCCAGGGTCCGCTCCACGGTGTAGATCAGGTCGTCCAGCTCGAAGGGCTTGGCGATGTAATCCTTGGCCCCGTGCTTCATGGCCGTGATGGCGCTTTTGGCGTCGGCATAGGCCGTGACCATGAGCACGGGAATCTCGGTCCAGGTCTCGCGGATTCGCTCCAGCAGATCGATCCCGCTCTCCCGGCCCAGGCGCAGGTCCAGCAGGATGAGGGAAATGGCCTCCCGCCGCAGCACGGACAAGGCCGTGGCCGAGTCCGGGGCGGTCCAGACCTGGTGCCCCTTCTTGACCAGGGCGATTTCCAGGACTTCGCGCAGGCTCAAGTCATCGTCGACAATAAGAATATTGGCCATGGTGTGCGATCCCCGCGCAGGGGCGCGACTCAGGGTTCCTGTCTGGAGAAGACGATCCGGCCGCCCAGGACATGGAGCATGACCCGGCCCGGAATCTCCTTGTCCAGGCACGGGGTGTTCTTGCTCTTGGACAAGAGGGCCTCGGCCGTGGCGACCCAGGCCAGGTCCGGATCAAAGAGCACGAAATCGGCCGGGTCTCCGGGACGCATGCGGTTCGCGGGCAACCCAAAGATCTCCGCCGTTTTCCAGCACCACAAATGGCTGATCTCGGAAAATTCGAGTTCCCCGCCACGCGCCAGCTCATAAGTCAGGGACAAGGCCGTATCCAGACCCGTGAGCCCGTTGGGCGCCTCGGCAAAGGTGACCTCTTTTTCGTGCGCCGCGTGGGGGGCGTGGTCCGTGACCAGGATATCGATGACTCCCTCGCGCACGGCCTGACGCAGGGCCAGCACATCGTCGCGGGTGCGCAGAGGGGGGCTGACCTTGACCTTCGTGTCATAGCCCTCCACCCGCGTCTCGTCCCAGAGCAGGTAGTGCGGACAGGTCTCGGACGTGACCGGCACGCCCTTGGCCTTGGCCCAGGCAATGAGCTCCACGGATTCCCGGCAGCTGATGTGGGCCAGGTGCACGGGCAGATCGAGGTAGGAGGCGAGCAGGATGTCCCGGGCCACCTGCATGGCCTCGGACACGGACGGAATGCCCTTGAGGCCAAGCCGGCCGCTGACCTCGCCTTCGTTCATGACCCCGCCCCGACCCAGCCAGGGATCCTCGCAGTGGTCGATGACCTTGAGGCCGAAATCGGCCCCGTATTCCATGCCCCGCCGAAAGAGTTCCGTGTTCTCCACGGGCAATCCGTCATTGGACAGAGCCACGCACCCGGCCCGGGCCAGCTCCCCGGCAGGCGCCAGCTCCTTGCCCAGAAGACCCACGGTCAGGGCCCCCACGGGCCGCACCCAGGGGCCGTGGGGAAAGGCCGTAGCCCCCTTTTCGAGCATGAGCCGGGTCACGGAGGCGTTGTCGTTGACGGGCCTGGTGTTGGCCATGGCCATGACCTGCCCGAAGCCGCCGCCGGCCGCCGTGGCCAGACCCGAACGGATATCTTCCTTGTACTCCTGCCCCGGTTCGCGCAGATGCACGTGGGCGTCGATGAGACTGGGCAAGAGCGTCAGACCGGCCGCATCAATGGTTTCGTCCGCTTCGCAGGCCACGCCGGCGTCAGCCAGTTCAACCACTCGGCCGTCGCGGATCAACAGATCGCGGGACCGGTTTTGCCACGACACATTGCGTACGATCAAATCAACCTGGGCCATGGATCACTCCATATTCATTCGAAAAGGGTCAAGGGGCCTGCCCCTTGCGGGGCGCGGGGCGGCGCCCCGCATTTGCTCAAGCGGACACGCGGCCGCGGGTCAGGTACAGGTGCAAAAGCGTCATGCGCACGGCCACGCCCGAGGCGACCTGGTCCAGGATCAAGCTGGCGCCGCAGTCGGCCAGTTCGGATGCGATCTCCAGTCCGCGGTTCATGGGCCCGGGATGCATGATTTTGGCGCCCGGAGCGGCCTTTTCCATGTGCCTGGGGGACAGGCCGTAGGTGCAGGCGTATTCGCGCAGATCGGGCAGCAGCCCGGCCTGTTGCCGCTCCAGTTGCAGGCGCAGGCAGATGACGGCGTCCACGCCGGCGCAGGCCGTGCCGACGTCGGAAAAGATTTCCACCGGCCAGGTCGAGACCCGGGCCGGAAGCAGGGTGCGCGGGGCGCACAGCCGCACACGGGCGCCGAGCATGGTCAAGAGCTCCACGTCGGAGCGGGCCACCCGGCTGTGGGCGATGTCGCCCAGGATGCACACGGTTTTGCCCTTAAACGAACCCCAGACCTGATGCAGGGTGAAACCGTCCAGCAGGGCCTGGGTCGGATGGGCGTGCCAGCCGTCGCCCGCGTTGATGATGGAGCAGTCCAGGCGTTCGGCCAGAAAGCGGGCCGCCCCGCTGTCCCAGTGGCGGATGACGATGGCGTCGGGGTTCATGGCCTGCAGGGTCAGGGCCGTGTCCTTGAGGCTCTCGCCCTTCTGCAGGGAACTGCCCGATTTGGCCAGGCTGAACGTATCGGCCGAGAGGCGCTTGCCGGCCATGTCGAAGGAGGTCTTGGTCCGGGTCGAGGCCTCGGCGAAAAAGAGCACCACGCTCTTGCCCTTCAAAATGGGCACCTTCTTGATGGGCCGCTGATTGACCTCGGCGAAACGGGCCGCGGTCTCGAAGACGTGCCCGATCTCCTCGGTCGAAAGCTGGGAAATCTCCAGAAGATCCTTGTGCCGCCAGTTCATTGGCCCTTCACCTCGTGCCGGTTGCGGGGTTCGCGGTGGCGAAAAAAAGGGGACCCGGCTCTTGGCCCGTCCCCTGTGGTTGCATTACGCACGGATTTTCGCACTCGTTTCATGATCATTTTACCTACACCACACCCGTCCCCGCGTCCAGTGCGGGGCGGGCGTGCCCCCGGACAGGACTAGTCCTGTGCGTCCTCGGCATCGTCTTCGGCCAGCAGATCCGCGTCGTCCGGCAGATCCACCTCCTCCAGGTCCGGCTGTGGCATCCGCTCGCGCGGGACAAGGCCGGCTTCGGGAGCGTCCGTGGGCACATGGTCGAAGCAGACCACGGTCTGGTCGTCATCCAGGCGGACCAGGCGCACGCCCTGGGTGGCCCGGCCGACCAGGCTGATGTCGGAGATGCCGATGCGGATGATCTTGCTGCCCGAGGTCAAAAGGATGAGTTCATCCGTGGGATAGGCCATCATGGCGCCCACGACCTTGCCGGTCTTGGGCGTGATGCGCATGTTGATGATGCCCTTGCCGCCGCGGGACTGGGCCCGGAAATGCTCCACCTGGGTGCGTTTGCCGTAACCGTTTTCCGCGATGGTCAGGAGTTCCTGTTTGGAGTCCCTGGCCACGACCACCCCGGCCACGACCTGGTCACCCTTGCGCAAGGCGATGCCCTTCACTCCCGTGGCCTGCCGGCCCATGGCCCGCACCTCGGCACAGGCGAAGCGGATGGAATAGCCGTCCACCGTGACCAGGACCATCTCGTCGTCGGCATCGACCTCGCTCACGCCGATGAGTTCGTCATCCTCGCGCATGCCGAGAGCGATGAGCCCCACGGTGCGGATGTTGCGGTACAGCTCCACGGAGCTGCGCTTGACCACGCCCTGGCGGGTGAAGAAGAAATAATACTTCTCGTGGGCCAGATCGCGGCAGGTCATGGCCGCGGCGATGTATTCGTTGCTGTCCAGGGGCAGCAGGTTGGCCACGTGCTTGCCGCGGGCCGTGCGTCCACCCTCGGGAATCTGATGGACCTTGATCTGGTACATCTTGCCCTTGTTGCTGAACAGATTCATGTACTGATGGTTGGAGGTGGTCAGGATAGAGGAAATGAAGTCCTCATCCGCGACCTGCACTCCGGTGATGCCCATGCCGCCCCGGCGCTGCTGGCGGTAGTTGTCCAGGCTGGTGCGCTTCAGATACCCGTTGCGGGACAGGGTGATGACCACGGGCTCGTCGGGGATGATGTCCTCGATGTCGATGGAGTCGGGGTCGTGGGCCAGGAGCACGGACTTGCGCGGGGTGATGAAGTTGTCCCGCAGTTCTTCGAGTTCCTGCCTGATGACGGACTTGAGCACGTCCTTGTTCTCGATGACGCTGGTCAGGTATTCGATCTGCTTCAAGAGTTCGGCGTATTCCTCCAGCAGCTTCTCGCGCTCCAGGTTGGTCAGGCGCTGCAGGCGCATGTCGAGGATGGCCTGGGCCTGGATCTCGGACAGCCCGAAGCGCTCGCGCAGGCGCTCCTTGGCCTCCTGCGGGGTCTTGGAGGCGCGGATCAGCTTGACCACCTCGTCGATGTAATCAAGGGCGATGCGCAGACCTTCGAGGATGTGGGCGCGGTGCTGGGCCTTTTTCAGGTCGAAGCGGGACCGGCGGATGACCACCTCGCGGCGGTAGTCCAGAAAATATTCCAGGACCTGCTTCAGGTTCAGGAGCTGGGGGCGGTTGTTGACCACGGCCATCATGTTGATGCCGAAGCTGGTTTCCAGCGACGTGTATTTGAAGAGCTGGTTGACGATGACGTCGGAGAACACGCCCTTTTTCAGATCCATGACGATGCGGATGCCCTTCATGTCCGATTCGTCGCGCAGGTCGGAAATGCCCTCGATCTTGCGCTCGTTGACCAGGAGCGCGATCTTTTCCACAAGGGTGGACTTGTTCAAGGCGTAGGGAATCTCCTTGACCACGATGGATTCGAGATCCCCTTTGCGCTTCTCGATTTCGATGCGCGAGCGGATGCGCACGGAGCCACGCCCGGTATGGTAGGCGTCGCGGATGCCGGCCTTGCCGTAGATCAGGGCGCCGGTGGGGAAATCCGGGGCCTGGATGTACTGCATCAATTCGACAATGGATGCGCCCGGGTCGTCCAGGAGGTGCAGGGTTCCGGCCACGACCTCGCCCAGGTTGTGGGGCGGGATGTTGGTGGCCATGCCCACGGCAATGCCCGAGGAGCCGTTGACCAGCAGGTTCGGGACCTTGGTCGGCAGGACCGAGGGCTCTTGCAGGGAGTTGTCGTAGTTGGGCCGAAACTCCACCGTGTCCTTCTCGATGTCGGCCAAAAAGGATCCGGCCAGCTTGGACATGCGCACTTCGGTGTAACGCATGGCCGCCGCGGAGTCGCCGTCGATGGAACCGAAGTTGCCCTGGCCGTCGACCAGGGGGTCGCGCATGTTGAAGTCCTGGGCCATGCGCACCAGGGCGTCGTACACGGCCGAATCGCCGTGGGGATGGAACTTACCGATGACGTCACCGACCACGCGGGCGGATTTCTTGTAGGCCCGGTTGTAGGTGTTGCCGAGTTCATGCATGGCGAACAGAATCCGTCGGTGCACGGGCTTGAGGCCATCGCGCACGTCCGGGATGGCCCGGCCGATGATGACGCTCAGGGAATATTCCAGATAGGATTTCTGCAGTTCTTTCTCTATGCTGATGTTGGACACATCCACCTCAATATTCGTGTAAAAGCTGTCGAACCCAGACTAAATATCCAGGTCCGTGACCAGAAGGGCGTTGCGTTCGATGAATTCACGCCTCGGCTCGACCTTGTCGCCCATGAGCTTGGTGAACAGCTCGTCGGCCTCGATGGCGTCATCGATGGTCACCTGCAAAAACGTGCGTGCCTCCGGGTTCATGGTCGTACCCCAGAGCTGCTCGGGATTCATTTCGCCCAGACCCTTGTAGCGTTGCACGCTGATCCCTTTCTGGGCCAGATCCAGAACCTGCCGCAGCAGGTCAAAGGGACCGGTCGCTTCCAGTTCCGCGTCCTTGTGCCGGATGGTCCAGACCTGCCCGGCGCCCACGTCGCTGATTTTGGCCATGTAGTCCACGGCCCGGCGATAGCGCTTGGAATGGAAGAACTCCACGCCCAGGCGGATGACGTGGTTGTTGGTATCGGTAAAACGCAGGTAGTAGCGGGCTTCACTGTCCAGCGCCTCGCCGTTCTGGGGCTCGTCCTGCTCCCGGATCAGTTCGAGGGCAAATCCGCCCCCGGCCATGTGGGCCGTGAATGCCGCGTCAGGACCGCTGAGGCGCAGTTCATCGGGCTCCAGCACGCGGGGAGCGTTGACGATGCGCATGAACAAGGCGTCGGGAATGCCCATGTTGGCCACGTCCACGACCAAATCGCGCAGGGCCAGAATGGTGTTCAGAAGCGCCGTCAACTCCTCGCCCGCCACGGGCGGCCGGTCGTCGGGCAGGATCAGGCTGACTTCCTCGGCCACGCGCTGCACCAGGAATTGGCTCATTTCCTCTTCATCCTTGATGTAGCGCTCGAAGGAACCCTTGTGCACGCGGTACAGCGGCGGCTGGGCGATGTAGAGGTAGCCCTGGCGGATGAGTTCCTCGTAGTGACGGAAAAAGAAGGTCAGGATCAGGGTGCGGATGTGCGCCCCGTCCACGTCGGCGTCGGTCATGATGACGATCTTGTGGTAGCGCAGGCGGGAAAGATCCACGTCGTCCTCGCCTATCCCCGCGCCCATGGCCGTGATCAGGGCCTTGATCTCCTTGTTCTGGAGCATCTTGTCGAAGCGGGTCTTCTCCACGTTCAGAATCTTGCCGCGCAGGGGCAGGATGGCCTGGAACTTGGGATTGCGGCCCTGCTTGGCCGAACCGCCGGCGGAATCGCCCTCGACAATGAAGACTTCGCACTCGGCCGGATCCTTGCTCTGGCAATCGGCCAGCTTGCCCGGCAGGGCGTTGTCGGACAGGGCGCCCTTGCGGCGGACCAGATCCTTGGCCCGACGGGCCGCGTCACGCGCCCGGGCCGCGTCGATGACCTTCTCGATGATGAGGCGCACGTCCTTGGGGTTCTCGCCGAAGAATTCGTTCAGCTTCTCGTAGACCAGGGTGGCCACGTAGCCGGCCACCTCGGAGTTGCCGAGCTTGGTCTTGGTCTGGCCCTCGAACTGCGGGTTGGGGATCTTGACGCTGATGATGGCGGTCAGTCCCTCGCGCACGTCGTCACCCGAAACCTTCTGTTTCAGTTTTTTGGGCAGATCGGCGCTGTTCTGGATATAGGTGTTGATGGCCCGGGTCAGGGCCGTCTTGAAGCCCTGCAGGTGGGTGCCGCCCTCGCGGGTGCGGATATTGTTGGCGAAGGTGAAGACGTTTTCCTTGTACCCGGCGGTGTACTGCAGGGCGAAGTCGATGCTGACGCCCTCCACCTCGCCGGTCCCGCCCACGACCCTGTGAATCCCGTTGTCCAGATTCTTGTTCTTGACGAAAAGGGGCAGGCCGCCGTCGTACTTGAACACGTCGCGGTTCTGGGTCTTCTCGTCGAAGAATTCGATCTTGATGCCGGGATTGAGGTAGGCCAGCTCCTCGAAACGCTTGGCCAGGACATCGTAGTGAAAGTCGAGCTCCTCGAAGATCTCCTCGTCGGGCTTGAAGCGGACCAGAGTCCCGGTCTTGTCCGTCTCGCCGACCACGGCCAGGGGTTCCTGGGGCACGCCGCGCCTGTAGCGCTGGTAGTGGCGGTAGCCGCCGCGGCTGACCGTGACCTCCAGATACTCGGACAAGGCGTTGACCACGGACACGCCCACGCCATGCAGGCCGCCCGAAACCTTGTAGGAGTCGTTGTCGAACTTGCCGCCGGCGTGCAGCACGGTCATGACCACTTCCAGGGCCGGCTTGTTCTCCTTGGGGTGCATGTCCACGGGAATGCCGCGACCATTGTCCACGATGGACACGGAATTATCCATGTGCACGGTGATCTTGATGTGGTCGCAATACCCGGCCATGGCCTCGTCGATGGAGTTGTCGATGACCTCGTAGACGAGGTGGTGCAGACCATTGGTGTTGGTCGAGCCGATGTACATGGCCGGCCGCATGCGCACGGCGGACAGGCCTTCGAGGACCGTGATGTTGTCAGCGGTATATGTCGATGCTTTTGTCATAATATTAATTACTTCTTTTTTTCTTCGACGTTTTCTTCTTCGAAGAAAGTTCTGCTGTATTTCTGTTTTTCCACCATGTCCATTCAAACAATGGATCAACCGAAAGCCCAAAAAGCAGCTGAGTTATACAGCTAAATCCAATCTTAATAGAATGACCTTCATTCACAGATGTATTTTTCTCCACTGGCTGTAACATTATCACCTCATACAGCTTAGTATTCAAAAAAATTACAACTAAATTAGATTTCTTCTTCGCTGTAATAGGTGTCTTCGGTGATCTCCACGGGCATGGTGATGATCATGTAGTTCGGATCGTCCTTGCCCGTGACGCGGCAGGGTTCCGACGCGCCCACGAAAGAAAAGGTCAGGGAATCGGAGTTGAAGTGCCCCAGGATCTCCAGGATGACCTTGGTTGGCAGGGCGATACGCGACAGCTCGCCCTGGTACTGGCAGCCGATCAGCTCCGTACCTTCGCCGATGTCCTGGCCCTGGCAGTAGATGGACAGCTCCTCGGGACCGAGATCGAAGAAGGTCGCCTTGTTGATCTCGGTGTTGAAGACGAAGATGCGGTCCAGGGCGTCGGTCAACTCATGCCGGTCCACGACCAGGCTGGAGGCGAAACGGTCCTTGTACTGGTTGATGAAGTTCCGGTAGTCCGCGAAAACATAGGCCTTGAGCGGCAGGCTGAAGATTTCCTTGCGGTTCTCGGTGCGCAGAAAAAGGCGCTTGTCAGACAGGCTGATCTCGATTTCGTCGCTGGCCAGCCATTTGCGAATCTCAAGCAGATATTTTTTGGAGATGAGAAACCCGTCCTGGCCCAGCATGGCGCGGATGTCCGGATTGGTGAAGCGGTAGAGGCCGAACTGGTGGCCGTTCAGGCCGCAGACCTCCACGTCATCGCCTTCCACCGACGCGAACTTGATGCAGTTCATGCTGGTCAGGTCCTCGTCGTCGGCGATGCAGAAGGCGATGCGGTCGATGATCTCCTTGAAAGAGTCACCGGACCACAAGACGGCGCTGGCTGACGGGAAGGGATTGAAATCCTGGAACCAGGACGACTCGTTGGCCGGCAGCTTGTACTTACGCCGGCCCTGCTCGATGTTCAGATGCTTGGCCGAGGCGTCGAGCTTGAGGGTGATCTCTCCGGGAGGCAGACGGCGCATCAGCTCGCAGAATTTCTTTCCGGACACGCCGACCAGGCCGCCGTCGCTGATGACGGCCGGATAAACACCCACGAACTCGATGCTCGAATCCGTGGCCAGGATGGACAGGCTGTCCCCCTCGGCCCTGAGCCAGACCGTGCGCAGATAAGCCGCGCCAGTCTTGGACGGAATGATATTGGCGGCCTTGAGCAACCCGTCAATAATATCTTCCTTACGCACTTTGAGAAACATCGCCGACTCCTTTTCCCGTTAGGCAAGGCCTGCTTGGTTCATGGCCAGACATTTTTCGGTCAAGGCCTGTAACATGGATTTTATACTTTTATCATCACGCTGTAATTGTTCGATTTTTCTACAGCTGTAGAGCACGGTCGAGTGGTCGCGTCCGCCGAAAGCCCGGCCCAGCTCGGGAAAAGACAACCCCAGGTGCTTGCGGCAGAGATACATGGCCACCTGCCGGGCAAAGGCCAAGTCATGCCGACGTCCTGAGGAAAGGATTTCCTCGCGGCCCAGACCGAACTGGACGCAGACCACGTCCAGGATCTGGTCCAAGGTCAGGGCCGTGGTAGAGCGGTCGTCCAGGTAGCTCAGGATGCTGTCGAACTCGTCGTCGGTGATGGGGTCGTGGACCAACTCGCGGTAGGCCCACAACTTCAAAAGGCATCCTTCCAGATTGCGCAAATCCGAAAAACGCTGGGCCAGCAACAGAATGCGGTCCTTGGACATGTCCAGGCGGCGCTCCCGGCAACGGGAGAGGGCGTACTGGGTTCGGACGTCGAGGTCCGGGGCCTTCAAAATCACGCAAAGCCCCCACTCCAGTCGCGACTTGAGCTTGGGTGCCAGAAAGGCGAGACTGGCGACCTTGCCAGAACAAGCAAAGACCATTTGTTTGCGTTGGAGGTGGAAATGGTCGAAGAGGGCCAGCATTTCACCCTGCAGGTACTGATAGCGGGCGATCTCCTGCAGATCGTCGACGCCCAGAAAACGCATGGACATCAAAAATTTGCGGGCGTCGGCACGTGAGGAATAGAGTTCGTGCAACTCCTCAATGCCGGTCACGTGGATTCCGTTGGCGCCATTCTCACACCAGGCATTGGCGATGGCCCGCAACAAAAAGGACTTGCCTGAGCCGCTCTCCCCGCAAAGCACGAACGGGTTGTAGGGAGCTTCACGGCTCTGGGCGACCTCCTGGGCCGAAGCCAGGGGAAAATAATTTTTCGTATTGACCAGAAAATTGTCGAAGATGAATTCGGACCCGAAGGGCAGGGCCAGGTCGTTGGAAAGGTGCTCGCGCACGATGCGGGAACGGCTTTCGTCCCGGCACTCGTAGGCCAAGCCCAGCCCGATCCCGGCCAGGGCCTGTTCGAAACGATCCCGGACCTGGCTTGCAAACCAGTCCGCGAAATAGCGATGCGGAAAGCGGATCGTGAGCACCCCCTGCTCCACGGTCAGGCCCAGGGATGCACCCCAGCTGCCCAGCTCCTCGGCTGAAAAAGACTGGCGCAGGGCCGCGTCGACCTGCTCCCTGGTCACGCCAGGCCCTTGCAGTCCGGCAACCGCCGCCGAGGCCGGTTTACTCCGGCGTGTAAATCAGACATAGTCGCCCTCTGCGGACCGCCAACGGCCCGATACCATATTTTGGAGGACATGCATGAGCGCCCCATTTGAAGTCCACAGAACCATCGCCGAAATCAACGAAAAAATCCGGCACGGCAAAGCGGTCGTCCTCAATGCCAGTGAAATGACCAGCCTAGTTCGCAAGGAAGGCAAGGTCAAGGCCGCCCGTCAGGTCGACGTTGTGACCACGGGTACTTTCTCGCCCATGTGTTCTTCGGGCCTTCTGTTCAACATCGGTCAGCAGCCCCCGACCATCAAGACGGCCAAGGCCTGGCTGAACGGCGTGCCGTGCTACGCGGGTCTGGCCGCCGTGGACTCCTATCTCGGAGCCACCGAGCCCACCGAGGAAGATCCCCTGAACAAGGTGTATCCCGGCCAATTCAAGTACGGCGGCGGCCATGTCATCGAAGATCTGGTCAAGGGCCGGCGCGTGCACCTGAAAGCCACAGCCTATGGCACGGACTGCTATCCGCGCAAAGCCATCGAGAAAAAGATTTCCCTGGCCGAGCTACGCAACGCCATTCTCCTGAATCCCCGCAACTGCTACCAAAACTACAACTGCGCCATCAACCGCTCGGGCAAGCTCAAGTACACCTACATGGGGCCCCTCAAGTCGAACATGGGCAACGCCAACTACGCTACGGCCGGTGAGCTGAGCCCGCTCTTGAACGACCCGTATTTCAAGACCATCGGCCTGGGCACGCGCATCTTCCTCGGTGGCGGCGTGGGCTACGTCATCGGCGAGGGCACCCAGCACGTGGCCGAGCCCAAGCGCACGGAGCGCGGGCTGCCCCTTTCGCCCTCGGGCACCCTCATGGTCAAAGGCGACCTGAAAGGCATGAACCCCCGTTTCCTGCGCGGAGTGAGCATTGTTGGTTACGGCTGTTCCCTGGCCGTGGGCCTGGGCATCCCCATTCCCATCCTGAACGAGGAAATGGCCTGGTTCACGGGCGTGGCCGACGAGGACATCATGGTCCCCGTGGTCGACTACGGCGAGGACTACCCCAACGGGTATCCCAGCAAATACGGCCACGTCAGCTTCGCCGACCTGAAGAAGGGCGTCATCAGCGTGGAGGGCAAAGACATTCCGACCACACCCCTGACCAGCTATACCCTGTCCATGGAAGTGGCCGAAGAACTCAAGCGCTGGATACTGGACGGCACGTTCCTCTTGAGCGAGCCCCAGGAACCCATCCCGTCGAGATAACCCATGGGCGCCGCGGTCTATTTCTGGAATCTGCGTGCCTCGCGCAAGGCGCCCTACGAGGCCAAGGTCAAACGTCTGCTCAAGCTCGCCGGGCTTGGCGCGGAGCTTCGCTCCGGAGATCTGGCCGCGGTCAAGCTGCATTTCGGCGAGGGCGGGGGCACAGCCCACATCCGGCCCCTGCAGCTCACGCCCATCCTGGCCTTCATCCGTAAATGCGGAGCCAAGCCTTTTCTGACCGACACCAACACCCTCTACGTGGGACAGCGCGGGGAATCCGCGTCCCACGCCCTGCAGGCCGCGGCCCACGGGTTTGACCCCAACGTGCTGGGCGCTCCGGTCATCATCGCCGACGGCCTCAAGAGCGGCAACGAGCGGGCCATCCCCTGCCCGGGCCGGCATTTCGACCATGCCTACCTGGCCGGCGATATCGTGGACGCGGACATGCTGGTCACGGTCAGCCATTTCAAGGGTCACGAATTGGCCGGATTCGGCGGCGCCATCAAGAACGTGGGGATGGGCTGCGCCACGCGCAAGGGCAAGATGCAGCAGCATTGCGGCCTGGGGCCCATGGTCCACCCCGAACATTGCACGGGCTGCGGCCAGTGCGTGGAGGTTTGCAGCCATGGCGCCCTGCGCCTGGACCTGAACGCAAAGGTCTGGATCGACCGGGACAAATGCATGGGCTGCGCGGCCTGTTTTCTGGTCTGCAAATCCAAGGGTCTGGAAGTGGACTGGCGGGTGGATGTGGACACCTTCCTGGAGCGTATGGCCGAATACGCGGCGGCGGCCCTCTTGTCCCGGACACGGAAAACCCTGCACCTGTCCTTTGTCCAGCAGGTCAGCCCGGGCTGCGACTGCATGGGCTTTTCCGACGCCCCCATCTGTCCGGACCTGGGCCTCTTGGCCTCCTGGGACCCGGTGGCCCTGGACCAGGCCTGCCTGGACCTGGTCAACCAGGCCCAGCCGCTCTATCCCAGCGCCCTGCCCGAAGGCATGCTGCCCGGCGAGGACAAATTCACGGCCATCCACGGCCATGTCCGGGGACTCCATTTGCTTGAATATGCCCAGGAGCTGGGCCTTGGCGCGCGGGAATACGTTTTGCAGCCGGTCTGAGCCCGGGGACCCGCGTTTTTCGGACTGGACAAAGATATTGAGGCTATACTAAGAGGCCTGTCTTTGATTGGCTCAAATCTACCCTTTGGAGGAATATACATGGCTCAGAAGAAAATCGAACGCAAAAAAGAAATCGACCGCCGCCGCAAGCGCCGCGCCGAACGCATCAAGGAACGCATCAAAGAAGCCAAGGCCGCTGCCAAGAAATAGGCTTTCGTTTCGGAGGTCATCATGCCCATCTACGAATACTGCTGTGAAGACTGTCGCCAGATTTTCGAGGAGTGGCAGAAGGATTTTCAGGATCGGGACAAAGTTTGTCCGGTCTGCGGAGGCACGTCCCAGAGGCTCATCTCCCATTCCTCCTTCGTGCTCAAGGGGGGCGGCTGGTACGCCTCCGGCTACAGCAAGGACTCCGGCGGAAACGGCAGCAAGAAGGACGCCCCGTCCTCTCCGGCTCCGGACACAACCTCCACGGCGTCCTGACCAAGGCAGCTCCGGCTGCCTTTTTCATTTCCGGCCGTGAACATGTCCGGCCCGAACGTCAACCCACCCCAACACCATGATAGATCGCTATACTCGTAAGGAAATGGGCGAGATCTGGACCCTGGAGCAGAAATTCCGGGTCTGGCTCGAAGTGGAACTGGCCATCTGCGAAGGCTGGCACGCCATGGGCGCCATCCCGGCCGCGGACATGGCCATTATCCGGGACAAGGCCGATTTCGAGCTGGACCGCATCCTGGAACTCGAAGAAACCACCAAGCACGACGTCATCGCCTTTCTGACCGCCGTGGAAGAAAAGGTCGGCCCCTCGGCCCGCTTCATCCATCTCGGCTGTACCTCCTCGGACATCGTGGACACGGCCAACGCCGTGCTCCTGACCCGGGCCGGCCGGATCATCCTGGCCGACCTGGACCGCCTGCTCGGCACCCTGGAGTCCATGGCCCGCACCCATGCCGGGCAGCTGTGCATGGGCCGCACCCACGGCATCCACGCCGAGCCCACCAGCTTCGGCCTGAAGATGGCCGTGTTCCACGCCGAATTCCAGCGCCACCGCGAGCGCTGGGCCCAGGCCCTGGAAAACATCCGCTTCGGCAAGATTTCCGGCGCCGTGGGCACCTACGCCCAACTCGAACCGGAACTGGAAGAGCGCGCCCTGACCATCCTGGGCCTGCAGGTCGATCCCGTTTCCACCCAGGTCATCCAGCGCGACCGCTACGCCCAGTACTTCACGGCCCTGGCCCTGGTCGCCGGCGGCGTGGAACGCATCTGCGTGGAGCTGCGCCACCTGCAACGCACGGAAGTGCTGGAAGTGGAAGAAGGCTTCGGCAAGGGCCAGAAGGGCTCCTCGGCCATGCCACACAAAAAGAACCCCATCTCCGCCGAGAACCTGACGGGCCTCTCGCGTCTGGTGCGCACCAACGCCGTGGCCGCCATGGAGAACATGGCCTTGTGGCACGAGCGCGACATCAGCCACTCCTCGGTGGAGCGCGTCATCATGCCCGATTCCACCATCATGGTGAACTACATGCTGAACCGCCTGAATGGGGTGCTGAAAAATCTGCGCATCCTTCCCGAGAACATGCGGCGCAACCTCATGGGTTCCTACGGCCTCTTCTTCTCCCAGCGCGTGCTTCTGGCCCTGATCGAAAAGGGGCTGCCCCGTCAGCAGGCCTACGAGATGGTCCAGGCCGTGGCCATGCGCTGCTGGCAGGAACGGACCGCCTTCGAGGACGCCATCCGCGCGAACGCGGGCATTACCGCCCATCTGGACCCGGCGCGTCTGGATCAGGCCTTTGATCTGAACTACTATCTGCGACACGAACAGACCATTTTCGGCCGCGTGTTCAAGGAAAGAGGGAACAATGATTGAACTGAAAAAGCGACTGGCCAAGCTGCTCATCGAGAAGTCCTATCTCGAAGGCGACTTCACCCTGACCTCGGGCCAGAAGAGCGACTACTATTTCGACTGCAAGCACACGGCCCTGCATCCCGAGGGCGCGTGGCTCATCGGCAAGTTCTTTCTGGACATGATCCGCGCCAAGGGCGGGGTCCAGGGCGTGGGCGGCATGACCCTGGGCGCCGATCCCCTGGTTTCGGCCGTGACCGTGGTCTCGCATCTGGAAGGCTACCCCCTGCCCGGATTCATCATCCGCAAGCAGCCCAAGGGCCATGGCACCAACCAGTATCTGGAAGGCCTGAAGAACTTCCAGCCGGGCATGAACGTCTGCCTGCTGGAGGACGTCATCACCACCGGCGGGACCCTGCTCAAGGCCGTGGACCGCGTGAAGGAACAGGGCCTGAACATCGTGGCCATCATGGGCGTTTTGGACCGGGAGCAGGGCGGACGCGAAAACATCGCCAGGGCCGGCTTCGAGCTGCAGACCATCTTCACCCGCAAGGAACTCGTCGAGACCGCGAAAAACTAGGGAGGCCAAGGCCTCCTTTTTTATTGACCATGAGCGCGCGCACCCTCGCCCTTTACGCAGCCCTGCTGCTCTGCCTTTTTCCCTCTTCGGCCCGATCCGAGGGTTGGACAGCGGCTCTCGGTCCGCGACCAACCCTGCCGCCCATCATCATCGGTGTGGACAAGAAACAGCAGCGCGTCACCGTGATCCAGAACAACCATGCGGCGCGGACCATGCGCAGCCTCGGGGACCTGCCCTGCACCACGGGCCGCAAGTCCGGCGACAAGGACTCGGAAGGCGACCTGAAAACGCCCGAAGGCGTGTACTTCGCCCAGGGCGAGGTCCGCGAAGGCCTGGATCACGAGCGTTTCGGCGACGCGGCCTATCCCCTGAACTACCCCAATCCCGTGGACCGCCTCCAGGGCAACACCGGCTCGGGCATCTTCATCCACGGCCGCAACCGAGGCGTGGGCCCGCGCCAGACCCTGGGCTGCATCGTGCTCGAAAACGCCGACCTGGCCCGGCTGGGCACGCATATCACGCCCCAGATCACGCCCGTTGTCGTGGGCGAGAGCGTGGCCTGGAAAAACCGGGCCGCCCAGGGGCCATCGGCCGACGTGGGCATCGCCGCCTGGGGCTGGGCCGCGACCCAGGAACGCCGCGACACGCTCTTTTTCGACCTCTACAATCCCGTGCTCTACGCTACGTCCATGGGCCAGCCCTTTGGCCGGTTCCGGGCCGACGTGCTGGCCGATTTTGCCCGGCGGGAGTGGCTCGACATCCGCGTCACAAATCTGCGGATTTTCGAAGGCCCGGGCTACCTGGTCACAGCCTTTACCCAGCAGACCTTTCCGGATGGGCCAAGCGGACAGCGCCGGCTCTACTGGATGCGCCAGGCGGAAATCTGGAAGATCGTGGGCGAGGAATGGGTGCCGAAGAGTCCCGATCGCCGCACGGACTATCCCCTCCTGGTGGACCGAGAGATCCGCGCCCGCCTGGACGAGTGCGCCCGGGCCTGGGACAGGCGCGACCTGAAGACCCTGGCCCGGGCCTACGACCGCGCCGCCGTGCGTGGCCAGGACACGGGCAAGGCCATCGGCCAGACCCTGGCCCGTGAACTGGGAAGCATGCCGAACCCCTTTCGGGGCGAGGCCGCGACGCGCATCACCGCGCGCGGGGTCGAAACCCGGCTGACAGCCCAGGGGCAGCCCCCCCGGACCCTACTTTTCCGGCCCGCCAATTTCGACGCCTGGGTCATTGTCCGCGACGCCGTGGCCGTTCAGCCATGACCTTCGTCAACCTGCCCCTGCGCTACATCGAGGAGCGACCCGGCTATCTGGACCTTTTCCTGGCCCAGGGGCTGCACCCCGAACTGGGTCTGGACGCCTGGGCCATGGAGCAGTTTTCCCCGTCCTGGCACGCCAGAACCGCGGGCCTGTTCCACACCGCAGGGCTGACCTGCGCCGTGCATCTGCCCTTTTTCGACCTGCACCCGGGCAGCCTGGACCCCCTGATCCGTCAGGCCACCGAGGACCGGCTGCGCAAGGCGGTCCTCATCGCACGCGTCTACGCCCCGAGCCATTTCATCGCCCACCTGGGCTACAATGACCTGACCTACGCCCATTTCCAGGACCAGTGGCTTGCCCACGCCCTGGATACCTGGGAACGGGTCCTGGATTTGACCGGCGACACGCCTCTTTTTCTGGAGAACGTGTTCGAGCACGACCCCGCGCAGCACGTCCAGGTCCTCGCGGCCCTGCAAGGCCGGGCCGGAGCCTGCCTGGACTTGGGGCATTGGCACTGCTTCGCCGGGGGCGCGCGCAAAGGGAACCTGTCCGACTGGCTTGCGGCCCTGGATCCTTTCCCCGTGCACCTGCACCTGCACGACAACGACGGCGAGACCGACCAGCACCTGGGCCTGGGCCTGGGAGCCATTCCCTGGGATCAGCTCTGGGCATGGATTGGGGGCCGCGACCTGCCCGCGACCATGACCTTCGAGCCCCACACCGAAGCGGACTTCCTGGCCACCCAGAACTATCTGCTTGCGCACAGGGATATTCTGCCATTCTAGCCCTCGCCCGGCTGTTGCATGACTCCGCGGAAAGTTGCAAAAACGTTTGATCGCCGGACGGAACCGGAGGTTTATTACATCATGATCCCACGCTACCAATCCCTGGAATTTGTCGGGCCGCGCAAGTCGCTGTTCTATTTCATCGTCGGCCTGAGCGCCCTGGCCCTGATCTGCACGGCGGGAGCGCTCCTCGTCGACTTTGTGGACGTCGGAGGCATCACTCCGGACAATCTCGTGCTGCAGATGTCCTCCGGCAACGGGACCATCGCCGAGACCCTGACTGGCGCGGGGCATCTCGGCGCCCTGGGCCGCATCGTGGCCAAGGTCAGCGGCGTCTCCTGGCTCTTGTCCTCGGCCGCGTGGGTGTATGCGTTCCTCAGCTGGCGGGAATTCATGAAGGGCGAACGGCCAAAGCCCGGCCATGTGTTCCTGGGCTTTCTGTGCGCCTTCACCGTGGAAATGCTGGGCATCCTGGCCTGGCCCGTCGGCGCGGGCGCGGCCACCTACGCGTTCGGCGTGTTCCAGCTCTTCCTGGCGGGCTACATCTGCGTGCCGGTCATCATGGAACTGCGCGGCCCCCAGCCGTCCTGATCCGCGCCCTTCGCCACGACGCACCAGCCGCCGTGACGCGCGAATCCAGATCCAAGCCTCAACCTCTCAGCGCCCGACCCAGGACGTCGAACGTGAAATAGGATTGCAATCCTAACAAAACGGCCATATATTAGGATTGCAATCCTAAACTTACGGAGACCCGTGTGCTCGACGACATCTTCACCCTCAGCCAGACCCTGATCCGCGTTCGCAAACGAACCTATCGCCGCTCCTTCCTGCGGGACAACGCCCTGGAAGGCCGGTTCATGCTTGTCGGCCCGCGCGGCGTCGGCAAGACCACGGTCATGATCCAGCATCTGCTGGACCGCCACGACGGGGACATGTTCACGCGCAAGGCCCTCTACATCCAGGCCGATCATTTCCTCGTGCAGCGTTTCTCGCTCTATGAAATCGTCGATGCATTCCAGAAGTTGGGCGGCGAATTCGTCTGCATTGACGAAATTCACAAATATCCCAGTTGGTCCCTGGAGCTGAAAAGCATCATCGACACCTTTGCGCAGGTGAAGGTTCTGGCCTCGGGCAGTTCGGCCCTGGAAATCCACAAGGGCAGCCACGATCTGAGCAGGCGCATGCTGATGCTGCCTTTGTCCGGGCTGTCGTTCCGGGAGTATCTGGGCATGGTCCATGGACTGGAACTCGACCGCTTGCGACTCCCCGACCTGCTTGACACGCACCAGTCCGTCGCCGAGCGCATCACCGGCATGGTGGACGAACAGGGCCATAAAATTCTGGCGCTTTTTGGCGCCTATCTGGAGCACGGTTACTATCCCTACTGCCTGGAATATCCTGACACGGCTCAATTCCTGGCCACGCTGACCCAGCAGGTGCAGACCACTCTGGAGGCGGATCTCCCGGCCATCCATCCGACCCTGAACGGCACGAGCATCCGCAAGATGCGCAAGCTCCTGGCCATCATCTCCGGCCTCGTGCCCTTCACGCCGGACATGAAAAGCCTCAAGACCATGCTCGATATCGGGGATGAGCGCACGCTCAAGACCTACCTCGGGTATCTGGAAGACGCGGGCATCCTGCTGACCATCTCCAAGACCGACAAGGGCCTGCGGGCCATGGAAAAGCCCGGAAAAATCTATCTGCACAACCCGAACCTGTATCACGCTCTGGCCGGGCACGCGGAACCGGACAGAGGCTCGGTCCGCGAAACGTTCTTCCTGAACATGCTGCAGGCGGAACACGGGCTGCGTCTGGCGGACAAGGGAGATTTTCTGGTCGATGAAACCATGACTTTTGAAGTGGGCGGCAAGGGCAAGGATGGAACGCAGATCAAGGGCGTAGCGAACAGTTGGCTGGCGTTGGACAACATCGAAATCGGACAGGGCAATCGCATTCCGCTGTGGATGTTCGGTTTTCTGGCCTGAGAGACTATCAGATCACGGAAGACCAGATCAAAATCCACCTGCTCGGATTGAACGTCCGGCGAGCCTGATTGCCTGTATATATTTCCAAGGAGCCATACCAGATGTCCATCTTTCTCTACCGACTCGCCATTGCCTGCTGGCTTGGGGGCGCGTCCCTTTTCACCTTCGTCCTCACCCCCGCCATCTTCAGGTCGTTCAACCGGGACGTGGCCGGCGGCATCGTCGGCGTTCTCTTTCCCGGATATTTCCAGTGGGGTCTGGCCTGCGGGGCCGTCGCCCTGGCCACCGTGTTCCTGGCCGCCACAGGCCGGCGCCGGCTCATCTCGGCCGCAGTCATCACCGTCATGCTGGTCCTGACCGCAATCCAGGCCTTTGTGATCGAGCCCAAGGCCGCTGCACTCAAAAAAGAGATCCACTCGTTGGAGACGACTCCGCCCGAGGATCCGCTGCGCGTCGAATTCCGGAAATGGCACGGGGTATCAGCCGTCGCCAACCTCGCTGTCATCGGCGGCGGCATCATGCTGGTCTTGTTGCAGCACCAGGCGAAAAACGAGAGCATCCGCCGCATCCAACCATGACCGCGCCGTAATAAAGCAACTTCTTTAACGCTTGCGGCACATTTGCTCGATACTTTCACCACCGGAGGTCACGTTGAAAACTCTGCTGTTCCTCATCAGCGCATTAACACTCAGTGGCTGCCTGGGCATGCCCAAATCAGTCCAGCCTGTTTCCGGCTTCAAACTGGAGCGGTACCTGGGCACGTGGTACGAGATTGCCCGATTGGATCATTCGTTTGAAAGAGGTTTGAGCCACGTTACCGCTGAATACAGCGTGAGAAACGACGGCGGGGTCTTGGTGCTCAATCGTGGCTTTTCACAAGCACAGAACACCTGGAAAGAGGCAGAGGGCAAAGCATATTTTGTGAACAGTGATTCAGAAGGCTACCTGAAAGTATCATTCTTTGGTCCGTTTTATGGCTCGTACGTTGTCTTCGAATTGGATCGCGAAAACTATCAATACGCCTTTGTGTCAGGACCAAACACGAAATATCTGTGGCTGTTGTCCAGAACGCCGTCAGTGGATCAGGCAGTGATTGATACGTTCATCCGCATGGCGAAAGAAAAAGGCTTTGACACAGAAAGCCTTATTTTCGTGCCGCAGCACTGATCACAGATCCGTAAGCAGGAGCCTGTCCATGAAAGCAAACACCCGTCTCATGCAGACGCCGGACCTGGCTCTCCGACCGACCAGGACCGTCAATCCCGAACTCCACCGCGGCTCCACCGTGCTCTTCGATTCCTACGCTGACCTTCAGCGCGCCGGGCAGGGGACGTATCCGGGCGTCACGTACGGAACCGACCGCCTGCCGCAGCAGCGCGTCCTCGAACAGGCCCTGGCCGAACTCGAAGGCGCGGCCCTGACCCGCGTCTTCCCCTCGGGCATCAGCGCCATCAGCGAGACCCTGCTGGCCTTTGTGCAGGCAGGCGATCATCTGCTCGTCTGCGACAACGCCTACGGCCCGACCCTGCGCTTCTGCCGGGAGGTCCTGGCCAGATTCGGCGTGCAGACCGAGACCATCCCGGCCAATACGGGTGCGGACATCGCCAGCTTCTTGCGCCCGAACACCCGGCTCATCTTTCTTGAATCGCCCGGCTCGAACACATTCGAGATCCAGGACATCCCGGCCATCACGCATGTTGCCCGCGAACGCGGTATCATCACGGTTCTGGACAACACCTGGGCCACGCCGCTGTTCCTTGATCCCTTCGCCCTGGGCGTGGACATCTCCATCCACTCGGTGACCAAATACCTGTCCGGCCATTCGGACGTGCTCATGGGCTCGGCCTCGACCACACCGGCCCACGCCGAAACCCTGGCCCGGGCCTATGCCTGCCGGGAAATATACGCTTCACCGGAGGACTGTTTGCTGACCCTGCGCGGCCTGAAGACCCTGCATGTGCGCATGAAGGAGCACTTTGCCTCGGCCCTGCTGGTGGCAGAGCGCCTGCAAGCCCATCCGCTGGTTCGCGACGTGCTCCATCCAGCCCTGCCAACGCACCCGGAGCATCATCTCTGGCAGCGGGACTTCAGCGGCGCCTCGGGCCTGTTCGGCCTGACCCTGTGCCATGAGTACGCCCCGGAAGCCCTGGGCGTGTTTCTCGATTCCCTGCGCCTGTTCGGCATGGGATACAGCTGGGGAGGATACAAGAGCCTCGTCACGGCGGGCGTACCCGCGCGGACCCTGGCCGGTCGTCACACGGGGCAGACCATCATCCGCCTGCACATCGGACTGGAAAATCCGCAGGACCTGCTGGAGGATCTGCTCCACGGCCTGGCCCTGCTCGAAGGGCAAGCCCCGCGCGGCGAGAACTGATCCCTGCCGCGCCGGCACCCGGAGTCCAGACGAAAACGGGGCGAATACGCACGCATATCCGCCCCTTTCCTGTCTGCAGAACCGCCCGACCCTCAGAACGTCTTCCCCTCCTGCTCCGGCCACTGGCCCTTGTAGCCCCGGCACAGGAACAGGGAAAAGGTCTGGCCCTGACGCGGGCCGTGCGTGGTGGTCACGACCCGGGGGCCGTCCACGCTCTCGAAAAGCTCCGCCACCCGTTGCGGGACGCTCTCCTTTTCGCCCTTGGCCACATAGACCGCGCTCTGCATGACCGGGTCCGGACCGGGCCAGAGATCGTACTGATTCATCTTGCGCCCTCCCGCCAGGCAAAAGGCCCGCGTCTGACCGGGTACGTAGAAGGACAGTTCGGCCGTGACCCCGTATTCATCGCCAAAGACGAAGACCCCTTCCCCGCCGCCCATCTCCTGCCGGGCCGCCTCCACCCGCGCGCCCAGGTCCTGCCAGCCCATGAGCCGGTGCACTGGATTCTTGGGACTGTCGAAAGGAATGAATCCCTGCAGATGCAGAAGGACAAAGATCACCGCGCCCAGGACCGGCCAGGCGAAACGCCATCTGGGCCGGGGCTGGCGATGCACGAAGCGCTCCACGGCCAGGGCCGCCAGCAGGATCCCGGCCGGATAGGCCGTGGCCGACCAGTTGGCTTCGATTTTGGCATGCAGACTCCAGAACAAAAAGAAGAGCCACACCGGCCAGAAGAACACGGTCAAAAGGATGGCCAGGGGCCGGGGCACCCACAGGGGATGCGCCGGGGCCGTTTCCTGTGCGTCGACGGGTTCGACCGGTGGCTTTTTGGCCAGGAGCTGGCGCAGAACCAGCCACGCGCCGATGAAGAGGAAAACAAACCACCACGGGGTGAGCACGCCGAGCTGACTGCCCAGGTATTCGGGAAAATATTTCCACTTGAAAAAGACCTGCGCCTTGTCCCCGGCCAGGGCGCCCCGGTACAGCACGTGCTTGATCCCGACCCAGCCGTTCATGGCGTTCCAGATCAGAACGGGCGCGAGCCCGGCCAGACCGCCGAGTCCCAGGGTCTTCAGCAGGCGGGGCCAGAACAGGGGGGGCATGGCCTGCCCGCGCGAGATCCACAGGGCGGCCAGCAGGGCCAGGGGCACGAAGAGGACCATGGTGTACTTGGCCGTGATGCCCAACGCCAAAAACAGGCCCAGCAGGATGAAGGCCGCCAGGTGTCCCTTGTCCACGGCCAGGTGCAGGCAGAAAAGTCCCAGGATCCAGCAGACCAGCAGGGGGCTGTCCGTGGTCATGAGCAATCCGCCTGCCATGAAGAGCACCGTCGTGTTCAGCACGACCAGGGTCCAGAAAGCCGTGCGGGCGCGGCCCAGATACCCTCCGATCCAGCCGAGCACGGCCAGCTGCATGACCAGGGCACCGGCCATGGCCCCGGCCCGCACGCCCATCTCCGTGGCGCCGAGGAAGTGCGTGCCGATCCAGTTGATGAGCGCGATGAGCGGACCCTTGGAATAGTAGGACCACTGCAGGGTCCGGCTCCAGTCCCAGTACTGGGCCTCGTCCGGGGCCAGGTTCAACTGGCCGCTGGCCACGAACCAGTATCTGGCCAGGGTGGCCACGGCGATGAGGGCGAGGCTCAAAGCCCAGTGCAGAGCGGATGATTGGCGTTCGGTCATACGGCCCCCTCCTTGGCGGGAGCTGCTGCAAGCATGGTGGTGATGGATTGGTTCAGATCGTGTGGCATTTGAAAATCTCCTTCCCAGGCCGGAGGCAGGAAAAAACGATGTCCGGACCAGGACAGGGCGGCCGCGTGCAAGTGGAGCCCTTGGCCCCGGCCGTACTTGGGATCGCCGATGATGGGGTGACCCTGGTCGGCCAGATGGACCCGGATCTGATGAGTGCGGCCCGTGCCCAGGACGACCATCAGAAGGCTGCTGTTTCCCCTGACCGTCAACAGGTGGACATGGGACACGGCCCGCTTGCCCTGTCCGGAAATGACCCGCTCGCCCCGCCTGGTCAAGGTCTTGCCCAGGTCCGAAACGATGGTCTGCCAGCCAGGCACGGTCCAGATCCCCTCCACCCAGCACAGATAGGCCTTGGTCACCGTGGGCCAGACGGCGTGCATGGAGCGCAGGAAATCATGCGTTTTGGCGCAGAGCAGGAGCCCGGAGGTGTCCCGGTCCAGACGGTGCACCGGTGTGGGCGCGAAGATCTGGTCGGGAAAGAGATTTCGCAGGCGGTCGTGGACGGAATCGTTCCAACCCGTGCCCGGATGGACCGGCAGGCCGGACGGCTTGTGAATGAGGAGCATGTCCTGGTCCTGATGCACGACCACGAGCCCGGGCAGGGTTCGCGGCTCGCGGCTCGCGACCTCGACGGTGACGGGCGGGATGCGCACCTGCTGACCCGTGGCAACCCGGTCGAAGGGCTTGCAGCGGCGGCCGTCGATGCGCACCTGCCCGGTGCGCACCAGGCGCATGAGCAGAGCGGCCGGAAGGCTTCCCAGCCGCGCCTCCAGAAAGGTCGTCAGCTTGCGTCCGTTCTCTTCCGCGCCGACCTCCACCACCTGAACCGCCGTCCTCGTCGCGTGCATGGGCCCTCCGCTTTGACAGGCCCTTTCTTGATGGCTACAGGGACGGTTGTCAAATATTCCGGACACCACCTATGAAAAACACCGCCCGCTCCTTCAGGCTGGCCTGCTCCGCGGAACAGGTTCCGGACGTGGAAGCCCTGCTTCGGGCCGAGGGTTTCGAGTTTCAGCCCGAACCCTTCTTTCCCCTGGCCCGGACCCTGACCGCCGAGCCTGTGTCCCTGGGCCGCAGCATCGCGGCCCGCTTCGGCTACATCTACATCCAGGACAAGTCCTCCATGCTCCCGCCCCTGGCCCTGGCCCCCCAAGCCGGCGACCGGGTCCTGGACCTCTGCGCGAGCCCGGGCAGCAAGACCGGCATCCTCTCCCAACTGGTGGGCCCCACGGGTCTGGTCCTGGCCAACGAGCCGAGCCCGGACCGGTTGGCCACCCTGCGCGTGAACATGCGCCACCTGGGCTGCTTCAACGTCGCGACCTGCCGCTACGAGGGCCAGGCCCTGCCCCTGCCGGCCGGCTCCTGGCCCCTCATCCTGCTCGACGCCCCGTGCAGCGGCTGGGGCACGGTGGACAAGAATCCCAAGGCGGCCCGCATGTGGGCCGGGGACAAGACCGCACCCCTGGAAACCCTGCAGCGCGAGTTGCTGGCCAAGGCCGCCGAACTGCTGGCCCCGGGGGGGCGGCTGGTCTATTCGACCTGCACCACAAACGAGCGCGAAAACGAGGACCAGGTCCGTTTCGCCCAGGAGCACCTGGGGCTCCAGTCCCTGCCCCTGCCCGAGTTCGCGGGCTTTTGCTTCGCGCCGAGCCTGCCGGGATGCCTGCTCGTGGATGGCGAGGGCAGCGCGGCCCAGGGCTTCTTCCTGGCCGGACTGCACAAGCCGCTCGGAGCCGCTCCGGCCGTCCCCGGACCACGGGCCGGACTGCCCGGAGAACATGTCTCGCGGGAAACATTTTTCGCCCGCAGCGGACTGGACACCAGCTGGCTACCAGAGCACAGTTTTCTCGGCACGGGCGGGCGGGCCTACCTGATCCTGGACCAAGCCGCGCGCCACCTGCCCGGAGATCTGCGCTGGCAGGGCTTTGCCGTGGGCAAGACCGCCGGGGACGCCATCCTGGCCGACGCCACCCTGCGCATGTTCGTGCCGCCCAGGCCCGGTAACAACGACCTGGTCCTGGACGACGTGCGCCAAATCCATGGCCTGTTGGCCGGGCAGAGCCTGCCCTGGAAGAATCCGGGCAAACGCCTCGGCCTCTATTTCAAGGGCCTGCCCCTGGGTTTTCTGACAATCAAAGGCAGACGCTGCCTGTGGTCGGATCGCTAATCACAACCGGAGTGCATCATGATCGGATACCTGCGCAAGGCCGCCCGCCTTTTTCATCCCCAGTCCAAGCGGACCATTCTTCTGCCCCTGGACCATGGCCTTTCCGAAGGGGCCATCCCGGGCCTGGACGATTTGGGCGGCCTGTTGCGGAACCTTGGCCACCTGCCCCTGCAGGGCGTCATCCTGCACAAGGGCATGGTTTTGGCCCATGCCGGTGAGATCCGCCTGGACCAGTCCCTCATCGTGCACCTCTCGGCCGGAACACGACATGGCCTGCCCTCCTACAACAAGGCCCTGGTCTGCTCCGTGCCCGAAGCCCTGCGCCTGGGCGCGGACATGGTCTCCATGCACATCAACATAGGCAACGACCTGGAAGACCGCATGCTCTCGGACCTGGGCGCCTGCGTGGAGGACGCCCACCAGCTGGGACTGCCAATTTTGGCCATGATTTATGCCCGGGGCGGGCAAATCGTGAACGAAAAGGATCCCGCCCTGGTCGCCCACAGCATCCGCATCGGTGCGGAGTTGGGCGCGGACGTGATCAAGGTGCCCTACAGCGGACATCAGCAGAGCTTTGCCCGGGCCGTGGCCGGCTGCCCGGCGCCCGTGGTCATCGGCGGGGGGCCCCGAAACGGCGACTTCAAGCATTTTCTGCGTTCGGTGCGCGAGGTCCTCGACGCGGGCGCGGCCGGAGTCTGCATCGGCCGCAACATCTTCCAGCAGGACAACCCGGCCAAGGCCCTGGAAGAGGTCTGCAACCTCGTGCACGGCGGATAGGTAGGACCATAAGCCACGAGGCAAATGGTCGAGCAACAATGTCAGTCACGCCCTTAGACTCAGGAGGACGGCCGGTGCCCACCCGCTCGCATCCGTCGCTGTCCTACAGGCCCCTGCAGACCATCACGGCCGCAGCGGCCCGAATCGCCACCCCCGGATTCTGGAATGCGGAACAGGTCCTCTTTCTGGGCATCGTCCTGCTCGGCATCATCCTGCGCCTGGCCAAGATAACCCACGAGTTCGACCCGGACGAGGTCTTCAGCGCCAAGGTAGCCGGCCGGTCGTTCCTGCGCATGCTCGAGTCGTCCCTGGCCGACAGGTCCCACCCGCCCCTCTACAACATCCTGCTCTGGGCCTGGAAGCAGACCATAGGCCCGACGGAAGTCGCCACCCGGCTGCTCAGCATCACCCTGTTCGTGCCCTTTTTGTTCGCCACGAGACATTTCCTGCGCGACTTCTGCTCCAGGACCGGTACCGCCCTGGCCCTGTTTCTGCTGGCGACCAGCCCCTTCTTCGTCTTCTACGGGCAGCAAACCCGCTTATATTCGCTACTGGCCCTGCTCCTGGCCGCCAACCTCGCCGCTCTGTCAAACGTTTGCATCCGCCAGGACAGGAAGAGCCACCTCTTGTGGTTTCTGTCGTGCGCGCTGCTCGTCCACACACAGTACCTCTCGGTCATCTTCATCGCCCTGGCGTCGATCGTGGTCCTGCTGTCCGGCAGGATTCCTCCCATTCGCTTTCTGGCCTTCACTCTCGGTGGCCTGATCACGGTGGCACCGTGGGCCCTGGCGGCATTCTGGAACTCCATCGTGCTCGGCGGGGATCTCCTTCCGCACATCACCTGGATCAAACGCCCTACCTTCGACGACGCACAGTGGTTCTATGCCAGCGTGTTCCATCATGGCGGAAACAGCGTACCCTGGTTCTATGAATTCATTGCCGACCATCTCAGAACACCGTATAGATATCTAATATTGCTGGCCCTTTCCGTGGCAACGGCAGTATTCACTGCCAGGTTGGCCACTGCCAGGAGGATTCCGGACAAAGCCATCATCATTCTGGCTTATGCATTCCTCGCTCCTCTCATGTATTATCTCATCTCAACATTCGGTCCAAAATCCATATTCCTGCCACGCCAGCTCTTGGGGGCCGCCTTCGCCTGCATCGTTTTGCTCGGTGCTGCCGTACCGGATTCAAAGCCTCGGATGGCACGGACCTACATAGCCGCGTGCGCTCTGTACGGACTGATCTCCTGTTCAAACATAGTGACAACAGACATTCGTTTAAATCACAAGGAAATGGCCGACTACATTGTTGCAACATTTGACAATCAGACCCTCGTCACACAGGACGGCTGGAATCATCTTCTACCCATGGGTTTTTATATGGACAGACCTGTGCACAGACTCGGCGTTTTCAACGCCACACATGAGGAGCTCCTTTATCTCTGCGAAAATGGAAAGTGTGAAGATGTCTATACCGGCGAGTTCCGTTCCAGGGCCACGCATCTCAAATCCGTGACCTGGGGGGTCGAACCCCGGTCATACACCATCAATCTCTTCAAAATCCACGCGGCTTCCGCCACGGGAAATCGCTAAACCCATGAACCAGTCCAAGCTGAAAAAAGCATGCATCATCCTGCCGACATACAACGAAAAAGACAATGTCGGCATCCTTCTTCCCCAGATCTTCGAGCAGGCGTCGCACATCGGCACCCACGAACTGCACGTTTTGGTGGTCGACGACACCTCGCCCGACGGAACGGCCCTCGTGGTGCAGGATCTGATGAGGACCTATCCCTGCCTGCACCTCATCACCGGAGAGAAAAAAGGACTTGGCGAAGCCTACAAACGCGGCATGGACCACGCCCTGTGCACCCTGGCCCCGGACCTGATTTTCCAGATGGACGCGGACCTGCAGCATTCGCCCGCCCTGATTCCGCTTTTCGTGACCCTGGCCGAGAACGGCTTTTCCCTGGTCATCGGATCGCGCTTCGCCATTGGCGGGAGCACTCCGAACTTCTCCCTGCGCCGCCGGACCCTCAGTCGGATTGGCAACGGGTTGCTGCGTTTTCTGGGAGGACTGCCGGCCCTGCGCGACTGCACGTCCGGCTATCGGTGCATCAAGGCCGATCTGTTGGCCAAATGCGAACTCGGCCAGCTCTCCACGCGGGGGTATTCCTTCCAGTCGTCGCTCTTGTTCGAACTGCTCCGGGGCGGGGCGCGGGTCATCGAGGTGCCCATCGACTTTCCGGATCGGCAACATGGCGCGTCCAAGCTCTCGCTGCGGGATCAGGTGGAATTCCTGCTCAACATCTTCCGCATCCGGTTCCGCAAATCAGAGGAATTCTGCAAATTCCTCCTGGTCGGGGGCAGCGGCGTGTTCGTGAACCTGGGGCTGTACATCGCCTTTTCACGCGGTTTGAATCTGCCCCTGGAGCTGGCCTCGGCCCTCGCCATCGAACTTTCGATCATCTCCAACTTCGTGCTCAACAACTCCTTCACATTTTGCAGGCGCGCGCCAGTGAACGGGCTCAGGAACAGGTTCCTGCGCTTTCACCTGGTGGCCGGGGCCGCCGGACTCGTCAACTTCGGAGTCCTGCTTCTTCTGGCCAAGGGCTGGGGATGGTGGGATATCCTTGCCAATCTGATGGGCATCGCCTGCGCCACGGTGGTCAACTACGTGCTGAATTCCCGCTGGACATGGAAGGAACTGGCGCAGGTCGAAGCCTTGGACCTTGACGATCAGAAAGCCCCGCCAAATGTCAAAAAATTCTGAGGAACCGCTGATGCGGCGGGACGACGCATGGTGACTAGACCGTGGGTTCGGTCTTCCAGGCCAGGAGCGGAGTCTGGGCGCGGGGCGCTGTCAGGTCGATGCGCACGGCCGTGACCGCGCCAAGCCAGGGGAAAACGGGCAGGCTGTTCAGATGGCGCAGCAATGGCGCAGGGCTCCAGGAACTGGGCGGGCCAAGCAGGATGGAGCGGGCCTCGACCAGACCCGGAGAGAGCGTTTTCTGGATCAAGGCGCGCATCTCGAACCAGGAAAACCAGTGCGCGCGGGCCAGGGAGGATTGCCTGCCGCCCCGGCGCACGGACCAGCCGTACAGGGAGTGACGGTTCAGAAAGGTGACCAATACCCCCTTGCGGGCCACGCGACCGGCCTCGCGCAGGACCTGGACGGGGTCATCAACGAATTCAAGCACGGTCATGAGCGCGGCGTAGTCGAACTCCCGGTCCTCGAAGGGCAGGTCCTCGGCCGCGCCCAGGTGCAGATCGGCGCGGTGTCCGATCTTGTCCCGGGCCCGGGCCAGCATGTCCGGACTTTGATCCATGGCCGTCAGGTCGAAACCGCAAGACCAGAAGAACTCCAGAAAAATCCCCGTGCCGCACCCGATGTCGAGGAGCTTCTGCTTGCGCCGAGGCCAGGGTGCTATGACGCCCTGCAGAAGCCGCTCCTCCTGACGCAGGGCAAAGCTCCCTCCGGGGCTTTTGGCCCACTGATCATAGCGGGCCGCGCTTTCCTGGTTCCAGGGCATCAGATTTTCGTCACCGCGCCCTTGGCCGCCGACGAGGCCATGCGGCTGTAGCGGCGCAGGATGGAGGACTTGATTTCCTTGGGATAGGGCTTCCAGCCCTGGCGGCGCATGTCCAGCTCCGCTTCGTCGACGAGCAGGTCAAGGGTGCGGGCCGGGATGTCGATCCTGATCCGGTCTCCCTCCTGGACCAGACCGATGATGCCGCCCTCGGCCGCCTCGGGGCTGATGTGTCCGATGGCCGCCCCGCGCGTGCCGCCGCTGAACCGCCCATCGGTCAAGAGAGCCACCTCCCCGCCCAAACCCAGACCGGAAATGGCCGAGGTGGGGGTAAGCATCTCGCGCATGCCAGGGCCCCCGACCGGGCCTTCGTTGCGGATGACGACCACGTCCCCGGCCTTGATTTTCCCGCCAAGAATGGCCGCCACGGCCTCTTCCTCGCCCTCGAAGACCCGGGCCGTGCCCGTGCGTTGCATCATTTCCGGGGCCACGGCCGACTGTTTGACCACGGCTCCGTCCAGGGCCAGATTGCCTTTCAAAATGGCGATGCCGCCTTCGGCCGAATATGGATCGGCCACGGAACGGATGACCTCGGGCCGCATGATGCGCGGCTTCAAGAGGGCCAGGTTTTCGCCCAAAGTCCGGCCGGTGACGGTCAGGACATCGGTGTCCATACGCCCGCTTGTAGCCAGTTCGGCCATGACCGCCTGAATGCCGCCGGCCTCGTGCAGGTCCACGATATGATGCGGGCCCGCCGGGGACAGGCGGCAAAGGTTTGGCGTTTTGCGGCTTATCTCGTCGAAAATATCCAGGGTCAGGTCCAGTTCGGCCTCACGAAAGATGGCCGGCAGGTGCAGGACCGTGTTGGTGGAGCAGCCCAGCGCCATGTCCACGGTCACGCCGTTGGCCACGCTCTTGGCCGTAACGATGTCCCGGGGCCGGATGTTCTTCTCCACCAGGGTCATGACCTGCATGCCGGCTTCCTTGGCCAGGCGGATGCGAGCGCTGGTCGGGGCCGGAATGGTGCCGTTGCCGGGCAGGGCCAGACCCAGGGCCTCGGACAGACAGTTCATGGAGTTGGCCGTGAACATGCCTGCGCAGGAACCGCACCCCGGACAGGCGCACTCCTCCATGCTGGTGAGTTCCTCTTCGGTCATGCTGCCGCTCTTGACCCGCCCCACGCCCTCGAAGACCGTGATCAGATCGATGGTCCGGCCTTCGAGCTTGCCGGGCAGCATGGGTCCGCCACTGATCATGATGGAGGGAATGTTCAGGCGCAGCATGGCCATGAGCATGCCCGGCACGATCTTGTCGCAGTTGGGAATGAAAACCAGCCCGTCGAAGGGCACGGCCGTGGCCGAAATCTCGATGGAATCGGCGATGAGTTCGCGGCTGGGCAGGCTCATCTTCATGCCTTCATGGTTCATGGCCAAACCGTCGCACACGCCGATGGTCGGAAACTCCATGGGCGTGCCACCTGCCATGCGGATGCCGTCCTTGACGGCCTGGGCGATGATGTCCAGGTGCATGTGGCCGGGCACGATCTCGTTGGCCGAGTTGACCACGCCGATGAGGGGGCGCGTCATCTCCTCGCGGGTCATGCCCAGGGCGAAAAGCAGGGAACGGTGGGGCGCCTTTTCCAGTCCCCTGGTCATCTTATGGCTGCGACTCATGTGGCTTCCTCGAAAGAATTCTAGTTGCGGAGGGCGACGAGGGAGCTTGCGACCCCCACGGCGGACAAAACAGCTACAATGGCAAGACTGTGCGTGTGCGGCAAAAAGGACACGGTGATCCACAAGGGGGGTACATTGAACATGTCCTCGATGCCATGGTGCAGGAGCTTCAAAAGCCCCAGGGCCAGACCCGCGCCGAGCAGGCCCTGGAAGGCCCCGCCGACGAGGAGGGGAAACTGGATGTAGGCCCGGCTGGCCCCCACGAAACGCAGGATTTCCAGTTCCTCGCGGCGCATGAGAAGGGCCAGCTTGATGGTGTTGCCCACCACCAGGGCCACGACCACGAGCAAAAATCCGCTCACGGGCCAAAAGGCCATGCGGGTCAAGCCGACCCAGGAGGTCAAGAGATCTACCTGCAGTGGATTGAAGCTCACCTTGTCGACTCCCGGCAGGGCTTTCAGGCGGTCAACCATGTCGGCCGCCCACTTCTTCCCGTCCGTCTCGGGCAGTTCACATTCGACCAGGGCCGTGGGCGGCAGGGGGCTGCGGCCACGCATCCATTCCAGGTCAACGCTGTTCTGGAAGGATTCGGCCAGCACGCCCAGGGCCTGGTCCGGCGTAAAGGTGCGCACGTTGACCACTCCCTCCAGGGAGGACAGACCTGCCCAGACTGGTTTGATCTCTTCCTGGGTGGTCTGGGCCTTCCAGAAGACTTGGAACTGGACATTGCCCTGACGCGAGCCGATCTGCAGATCGAGATTGTGCACGAGCATGAGAAAGGCCCCGCCCAGAAAGGAAACCAGCGTAATGGCCGCGATGGTCATGCACAAAGACCAGGGGGAACGGAAGAGATCCCGTACTCCCTGGCCCAGAAGTTGGAAGAAGACGTTCATGGCAGGTCTCCGGGTTCCACGCAGCCTTCGTGCATGACCCCGTCCCGCAGGGTCACCACCCGCGCGTCGGCCATGCGTTCCATGATCTCCCGGTTGTGGGTGGCGATCATGATGGAAGTGCCGAATTTGTGGAACTGCTGGAATATGTCCATCATGCGCATGGAGAGTTCATGGTCCAGATTGCCCGTGGGCTCGTCGGCCAGCAGGAGTTTGGGCTTGACGACCACGGCCCGGGCCACGGCCACGCGCTGCTGCTCGCCGCCAGACAGTTCCTCGCAGGGAGCCGTGGCCTTGTGGTCCAGATGCAGGCTCCGCAACACGGCCCGCACCCGCTTTTCGATGATATGCCGCGCGATGCCGCGCACTTTAAGGGGCAGGGCGACGTTGGTGAAAACCGTCTGATCCGGGAGAATCTTGAAATCCTGGAAGACCACGCTGACATCGCGGCGCAACAGATGCTTGCGGCTTTCGGGCAGGGTGTTCAGGTCATAGCCGGCCACGTCGGCCTTGCCCCGTTGCACGGGCAGGGCTCCGTGCAAAAGCCGCATGAGCGTCGTTTTCCCGGCCCCGGACGGACCGCACAAAAAGACAAACTCGCCGGGCTTCATACAGAAATTGATGTCCTTCAGAGCCGCCTGGCGGCCAAAGGCATAGGAAAGCCGGGAAATACTGATCATGAATCCTCCCTTGCATCCTCGGCCGGGCCAATCTGCCACATGAGCTTCTTGGCCTGCTCGAACCCGGGATCATTATCCAGGGCGTGGACCAGGAGTTCCCTGGCCTTGTCAAGCTGTTTGCGACTCACGTAGGCCACGGCGGCATTGAAGAGTATCTTCGGATTGTCGGGCTCCTTGGCCAGGGCCACGCGGTACGTCTCCAAGGCTCGGGCAAGTTCACCCTTGCGGCGGTAGGCCACGGCCATGTTATTCAATGTGTCGCAGGTGAGCGAAGAAAATATATACGATCCGAAATCGCGCTGGACCTCGTCGATTTTGTCCATCTCCAGATAGGTGTTCCAGATGTCCTGTTTGATCTGGTCGTTCTTGCGGTCTATATTGAGCGCTGTCATGAAACTCCGCCGCGCCTCGTGCATGTTCTCGCGGTGCAAATTGATGGCCCCGCGCAGGATGTGATATTCTGCGTTGTTGGAACTGATGGTCACGGCCTTGTCCACCGCGCTGAGGGCCTCGGTCCATTTCCCCTGCCAGGATTGCAACCGGGCCAGGGTTTCCCAGCCTTTGGAAAATAGGGGGTTGGCCGACAGAATGCGGCACAGAATTTCTTCGGCCTTGGGATAATCGGTCAGACCCATGAGCACGTGTACCAGTTCCAGCCTGATCCTGTTCTCATGCGCAGGATATCTGGTTTCAAAATCGCGCAACAGTTCCTCGGCTGCGCCGTGCTCCTTGGCCACGCACAAGTCGTGGATGCGTTCCTTCATCCTCTCGAAGCGCTGTTCGAAATCCTCCTCAAAAACCTTGGTCAGGGCATCAGAAAGGTTTCTGATTCCCAACGGCTTGATCAGATAGCCCGAAACCCCGGAATCAGAAGCAAGGGCAATGTCCTCTATCTCGGATCTGGAGGTCAGAAAGAGAAACGGCAACGTCCTGGACTCCGCCCGCGAGCGCACGGCACGCAGCAAACCCAGACCGTTCAGCTGGGGCATGTTCCAATCGGAAATGACCAGACCAATGCCGCCTTCCTTGATCCTTTCCAAGGCCTGGACTCCATTTCCGGCCTCGTGAAATCTGGAGTAACCGAGAGCGCGCAACATGTGGATCACGGTTTCACGGGCCGACAAGATATCCTCGACCACGAGAATGGCGATGTTCCTATCCATAGCCGTGCTCCTCCGACGCGAACAGGATGACGCAGAAACGGCTGCCGCGAGGAATGGCGTCCTCCACCCATATTTTACCTCGAAACATGGACGCTATCTTGCGGCAGACGAAAAGGCCGATCCCCGTGCCCTTGATTCCGCTCTCCTCGGATTTGTCCGTGCGCACGAACTTCTCGAAAATGCTTTCCTTGTACCTATCCTCGATTCCCTCACCGTCATCCTCGACCCAGAATTTAAGCACCTTGTGGCTTGGATCCCCGGCACGGCGGGAATTCCAGGTGCCCATCCCGACGCGGATTAAACCATTGTTGGGCGTGTATTTGACGGCATTGGAAAGCAGATTCTGGACAAGATGCCCGAGAAGCATGGGATCCCCCATCACGTGTACATCCTCGGTACAGAGATTCTCCAAACGAAGATTTTTGTCCCGGACCAGAGGCATGACCTCGTCGATCTGACGCCTCAGCAAGGGCGTAAATGAAACAGAACGGGGCACGAAGCCCGACTCCTGGCAATCATCCACCCTGCTTATATGCAAAAACTCGTCGATCATCTCCAAAAGGGAGGACGCGCCCTTGAAAGCCGTGTCGATAATGGGCCGTTGGTCCTCCCGCGGCCCGAGGTAGTTCAGCAGATCCATGTTCGAGATCACGGCCGAGAGGGGGCTTTTGAAATCATGAACCACCATCTGGACCATCTCCCGCTGCCGGGACCAGGCCAGGAGCAGTTCCTGCTGCTTGATTTCCAGTTCCTGTGCCAGATCCTGGTAACGTTGCCTTTCCTGCTCCAGCCGGTCCAGAAAGCAGATGTTCTCGATGAGCGGCGTGATCCAGCCGGCGTATTCAAGCAGCACCGCGAGATCGGACTCGGAAAACGGCGCGCCGTCCTGCTTGTCCGAAACGTTGATGACCCCGATGACCTGATCCCCGGAACACAGGGGCACGGACATGAGCGAACCCGTCCTGTATGAGGAGTGTCGACACGAAAACCGACAATCCTGGCCAAGATCCTGGATAAGGAGCGGTTCCCCCCTTGCGCAGACGTGGGCGGAGATACTGCGCTGCGAAACAGGCTGGATCATACCCACTATCTCAGGCCTGGTAGCGGCCACGACCTTGAGTTCCATCCTCTCCTCGTCGCAGAGCATGACCGAGGCGCAATCGCTACGCAACCGCCGCTGAACGAGAAGCCCTCCGCCATGCAGTTTCTCGGCCGGACTCAAGGTTCTGCTGGCGAGAATAGCCATCATCTCCTTGAGAAACGTTCCAATATCCGGCTCAAGTCCCCTTGGCATGGAATTCAGCTACCGCTTATCCGCATTTGGTGAACCCACAAGACGGACAGACGAAACATCCCTCCTGGAAGACAAGTTCCGTGCCGCACTCCTTGCATTCGGATTTCGACAGGCTCATTCCGGCTGTTTGCGGCGTATTGCCCTGCAGATATTTGTTCTCGAGCACCCAGGACACGGCGTCGGGAATGGAAAGCAGCATGCCCTTCTTCTGGAAGACGGGGTGTTCACCACCTATACCCTTGAGTTGCTTGACTATCTCACGAACATGCACGCCCGAGCGCAAGGCCAGGGAAACCAGGCGGCCGATGGCTTCGGCCTTGGCCGTGATGGAACGGCCCGAGCGGCCGATGGTCGCGAAAACCTCGAAGGGCCGCCCGTCCACCTCGTTTACGGTCAGGTACAATTCTCCCAGACCAGTGCGGACTTTCTGGGTGAATCCGTAAACGATGTCCGGCCGTCCCATGGGTCGGCATTCCTCATCAATTTTCCCGGCCTTTGTGCCGTCGCCCGTGCACAAAACCTGCACGCTCTTGCATCCGTCGCGGTAGACCGTGACCCCCTTGCAGCCCTCCTCGTAGGCCATCCAATAAATATTGTGGATGTCCTCCTGAGTGGCCGAACTGGGCAGGTTGACAGTCTTGGACACGGCGTTGTCGGTATATTTCTGGAATGCGGCCTGCATCTTGAGATGCCAGACCGGTTCGATGTCCATGGCAGTGGCAAAGACCTTGCGCAGTTCCTCTGGCAAAAAATCCATGTTCCGGATGGAGCCTTTCTCCACCACTTCGGCCATGAGCATGTCCGAGTAACAGCCCGTGTCGTGCAGGGCCTGCACGAAATAGCCGTTGGCCTCGGTCAGTTTCTCCCCATCCATGACCTGGCGCACAAAGCAGAGGGCGAAAAGCGGCTCCACTCCGGAAGAACATCCGGCAATGATGGACAGGGTTCCGGTGGGAGCTATGGTCGTGGTTGTCGCGTTGCGAAAGGGACCCTGGCTTCGCCCCTTGTAGACCGAGGTTTCGTAGGACGGGAAAGGACCGCGCTCCCGGGCCAGCTCCGCCGAGGCGAATTTGGATTCGTTCTGCAGAAATTCCATGACCTTTTCGCCCAAAGCCAATCCCCGGCGGCTGTCGTAGGGCAGGCCGAGCTGATAAAGCAGATCGGCCCAACCCATGACCCCGAGGCCTATCTTGCGATTCTTGCGCACGGTTTCAGTAATGAGATCCAAGGGATACTGGGAAGCATCAATAACATTATCCAGGAAGCGCACGCTCAGGTGTATGATCTTGCGCAGACGGTCCCAATCGATATCCTTGGCTCCATCCCGGGAAATGACGAATTTGGCCAGATTGATGGACCCCAGGTTGCAGGCCTCGTAGGGTAAAAGGGGCTGCTCCCCGCAGGGATTGGTGCTTTCAATCGCGCCCTGGTCGGGGTTCGGGTTGTCGCGGTTGATGCGATCGATGAAGATGATCCCCGGATCCCCGCTCTCCCAGGCCTTGCGCACCAGCAACTCAAAAACCTCGCGGGCCTTGATTTTTTCAATGACCTCCTGCGATTGCGGAGCGATGAGTTCGTATTCCTCGTCCTTTTCCACGGCCTGCATGAACTTCTCGGTCAGGGCCACGGACAGATTGAAATTGTTGAGATCACCCTCGCGTTCCTTGGCGCGGATGAATTCGAGAATATCGGGATGGTCGACGCGCAAAATGCCCATGTTGGCCCCGCGTCTGGTGCCCCCCTGTTTGACCTGCTCCGTGGCGGTATTGAAAATCTTCAGAAAAGAGATGGGCCCAGAGGCCACGCCACCAGTGGAGCCGACCCGACTGTCCTTGGGACGCAGGCGGGAGAAGGAAAAACCTGTGCCGCCTCCTGACTTGTGGATGAGTGCGGCATGTTTCACCGCGTCGAAAATCTCGTCCATGGAGTCGCCCACGGGAAGGACAAAACAGGCTGCCAACTGACCGAGATCCGTGCCCGCGTTCATGAGGGTGGGGGAATTGGGCAGGAAGTCATATTCGGTCATCATGGCGTAAAAGTCGCGAGCCAGATCACCGATCGTATGCGGAGAGGCCGAGTATTCATTTTCCATGGAAGCAATGCTCGCAGCCACTCTCCAGAACATTTCCTTTGGCGTCTCAATGGGAGTACCGTCCAGCCCTTTGCGCAGATAGCGCTTCTTGAGCACGACCTGAGCGTTGGCGTTGAGGGAGACTTCTGGCAGGTCGGCCGGCATTTTCATAACTTCCATGGATACCTCACTTTCCTTTAATTTTTGAGCATACATACTGAAATCATTGGCTCTTCTTGATCAGGTTTCTTTCTGTACTGGAGATGGGCCGGGACTTCAACTCGGGAAGGGGGCGAGAGTTTCTCCGATCTTCTCTTCTTCATGTTAAGAGAAAAAGGGTTATTGAATTTTATTAAGCGGGTATATTTGTGCCTTTTGTGATCAACCACCTTGATTCATTCAATTATATGTGAATGAAAAGGTGGCTTGAAAGAAGACTCCGGGCATGTTGGTTGGGATTGGGCGTCCAGCAAGGAACACAGGAACATGTTTGGAACATTGTTTTCCACAGGTGTCCGTTTCGATTTCAATACACAGGAATAAAAGGGTTTTATATTCATCCGCGGGCAATTTCCGCGAGGTATTCGCCGTAGTCATTTTTCATGAATCTCTCGGCCAGGGCCATGAGTTGCGAGGCGTCGATATACCCCTTCTGAAAGGCGATCTCCTCGATGCAGGCAATCTTGAATCCTTGGCGTTCCTGGATGGCCTGCACGAAACTGCCGGCCTGTTGCAGGGATTCGTGGGTGCCTGCGTCGAGCCAGGCGTAACCGCGGCCGAGCAGTTCCACATTCAGGGTTCCGCGGCATAGGTATTCGCGGTTCACATCCGTGATTTCAAATTCCCCACGGGGAGAAGGACGTAAATTGCGGGCGATTTCGATGACATCGTTGTCATAAAAATAGATGCCGGGGACCGCGTACTTTGATTTTGGTTTTTCCGGTTTTTCCTCGATGCTGACCACGCGGCCCTCGCTGTTAAATTCGACCACTCCGTAGCGCTTCGCGTCCTTGACGGGATAGCCGAAGATGATCCCCCCTTTTTCCAGGTTCGCGCAGCGTGTGAGGACCTTGGTCAGGCCCGGACCGTGGACGATGTTGTCGCCCAGGACCAGACAGACAGAGTCGTTTCCGATGAATTCGGCGCCAAGGACAAAGGCCTGGGCAAGTCCGTCGGGTGAAGGCTGGGTCTGGTAGGAAAAGCGCACGCCCAGGGACGCGCCGTCGCCCAGGAGGCTTTCGAAGCGGGGAAGGTCGTGCGGGGTGGAGATGATCAGGATGTCCCTGATTCCGGCCAAAAGCAGGATGGACAAGGGGTAGTAGATCATGGGTTTGTCGTAGACCGGCAGAAGCTGCTTGCTGGTGCCAAGCGTCAGGGGGTAGAGACGGGTGCCGGAGCCCCCTGCCAGGATGATGCCTTTCATAAAGTTTTCCTCGCTGCGTATCTGGATGGAAGACCCTATCCAAGAGTGCGGCGTGAAACAAGTGGGATTGATTCCAGGCGGGTGACAACCCCGAAGGGCTTTGGTAGTTCACGAGGTGCAAAGAAACAATCAAGGCACGGGATGGATCAGCCATGCGCATTACATGGAAAAAATTCGAGGACACCGGGAAAATGATCCTTTCCCAGGGCGTTGATCATGTCCTGGCCCAGGGTCGGCTGGATGCGGAAAGTATCGTGCGGGCAGGTGATCTGATCACGACTTCTGGGTGTGCTGTGCAGATGCAAAGCCGCATCCGGCTGGCCGGCGAGGACGGACTGTTCGTTTCGGCCTGGACGGTCAGCAGAACAGACGGAAGCGTTCTTCATGGCGAGTATCCCTGCGTGCAGTCGCGCCGTGGTTTTTCCCTGGCCTGGATCACCCTGAGCGACAAGGGATCCCGCGGAGAACGCGTCGACACCAGTGGGCCGGCCATCCGCGACACGCTCATGTCCAGCCTGGACATCTCCCTGGCCCGGGGCGTGGTCATCCCCGACGAGGCCGTTCGGCTCAAAGCCTGTCTGACCGATTTCTGTCTCGAGCAGGGTTTTGATCTGGTTTTCACCACCGGCGGCACTGGAGTCGGCCCCCGCGACATCACCCCCGAGGTGACCCTGCCCCTCTTGGACAAACGCCTGGCAGGTTTTGAGCGGGCCATGACCCAGGCATCCCTGAGCAAGACTCCCCATGCAGTCATCTCCCGGGCAGTGGCCGGTATCATGGGCGCTTCGCTGGTGATCAACCTTCCGGGGAGTCCCAAGGCCGTGCGTGAGAATCTGCAGGCCATTCTGCCCGCGCTCCAGCACACGGTGGAAAAATTGCAGGGAGATCCAAGGGATTGTGGACAATAATCCAGACCTGACACCATCCGTCGAATTCAAGAGTTTTTTCGCCAAATTCTCCGTGATACGTCTCGGGATCATGGTCTTTCTGCTGCTTCTGGTGATCTCCGAAGTCATGAACCTTTCGGATCGGGGTCTGCGTCTGGAGATCCACCGCGAGGCCCAGTACATCCTTTTCTTTGTCACCGGTTTTTCCCTGAGTATCGTCTACATCCTGACGGCGCGGCGTTTCATCGGGTCCATGCTGCTCTTCAGGCTTCAGCTTCTGGCCGATCTTTTTCTGACCACCTGGTGGGTTGTCCTGACCGGTGGTTCCTTCAGCGGCTTTGTCTTTCTCTACATCCTTTGCCTGTTTTTCTATGGCCGCATCGTCGGCTTCCGGACCATCGCCCTCTCTTCCCTGGCGGTCTGGGTGATTCTCTTTCTCATTTCCTGCGTGCAGTTCTATTTTCCTCAGTACTGGGACCAGGCACATATCCGCGGGTCGGATCTGGCCTACAACTACAGCCTGCTGACCCTGGCCCTCATCCTGGTCAGTTCCCTGGTTCGTCTCAGCAGCATGGCGGAGAACCGCCTCTTGCGCCGCATCGTGGAGCAGGAGGGCGCCCTGCGCCGGGCCGAGGAACTCAGGTACCGCGTCTTTGACTGGATCGACGCCAGCCTGCTGGTCGTCGATCCCCAGGGCAGGATCACGACCATCAACCGTCACGCCCTGGACTGGCTCCCGGGTATTGACCGGGCGCAGGTCATCGGCGCGTCACTCCATGTTTTTTTTCCCGAGTTCTCGTCCTTCTGGATGGCTCGGGAACCGGCTTCGCTGCGCCGGAACATGGTTGTCAGCCAGGAGCGCAATCTTGTTTTCGGCTTCAAGATGACGGAACTGCCCGAAAACCAGGGCTGGATGATCCTTTTTTCGGACATCACCGAGGTGCAGCGCCTGGAACGGCAGGTCAAGGAGATGGAGAAGCTGGCCAGTGTCGGCGAGTTGGCCGCCGGTCTGGCCCATGAGATGCGCAACCCCCTGGCCGGAATCAAGACCAGCCTGCAACTTCTCTTGACCGACGATCTGGAGCGGGAATTCGCGGACAGGCTTTCCCGGGTCATTCTGCGCGATATCGAACGGTTGGATTTTCTGCTCAAGGATTTTTTGATCTTTGCCCGGCCGCAGGCCCCAAGCCCGCAGGCCCTGGACCTGGGAGCGGAGATCGAGCACGTGCTCATGCCCCTGCGCCTGCAGTATCCAGGGGTGCGGGTCTGCATTGAAGTCGGCAAGGAGCCGTATTATTTTGACCGCAACCAGCTGCATCAGATTCTGATCAATTTGCTGGTCAACGCCATGCAGGCCATGGAGGACACGCCGGAGCCGCGGATCGCCATTTCCGAGATTCCAGATCCGGGCAAAAGGACTCTGATCATTGCCGACACCGGCCCGGGGTTGATGGAAGAGATGGTCGAGAGGTGCTTCGATCCCTTCGTGACCACCAAGCCCGTTGGGTCGGGCCTGGGACTCGCCATCGCCCGCAGACTCGCGGCTCAGAACGGAACGTTTATCGATCTGCGCAATGACCCGAACGGGGGGGCCAGGGCCGTTCTTGTCCAGGAAGCCGCATTTTCCCAGAGCCTAACGCAAGCCCAGGACATGCCGTGAACAGCTACATCGCCGATCTGCACATCCACTCCAGATTCTCCAGGGCCACGAGCAAGAATCTGACTCCCCGAAACCTGGCAGCCTGGGCCGCAGTGAAAGGCATCGACGTCCTGGCCACCGGGGACTTCACCCATCCGGGTTGGATGGGGGCCATCGAGGAGCAGTTGGTCCCCGAGGACAACGGTCTTTTCCGGTTGCGCGAGGCCCAGACCCTGGAGCAGGAACTTCCCTGGCATTCCGGAACCATCGCCGGAGAGGGCATCCGCTTTGCGCTTTGCACGGAAATCAGCTCCATCTACAAGAAGGACGGCAAGGTCCGCAAAATCCACAACCTGGTCTTCATGCCCGGCCTGGAGGCGGTCAGAAAATTCAACACCCGTCTGGCCCAGGTCGGCAATCTGGCTTCGGATGGCCGTCCCATCCTGGGGCTCGATGCCCGCAACCTGCTGGAAATGGTCCTTGAGACCGATCCCCTGGCCTATGTCATCCCGGCCCACATCTGGACCCCCTGGTTCTCCCTCTTCGGTTCAAGGTCCGGGTTCGACCGCATCGAGGACTGTTTCGGCGATCTGAGCGGGGAGATTTTCGCCCTGGAGACCGGGCTGTCCTCGGACCCGGAAATGAACTGGCTGTGGAGCGCCCTGGACCGTTTCACCCTGGTCTCCAACTCCGACGCGCATTCCGGGGAAAAGCTCGGGCGCGAGGCCAATGTCTTTTCCGGAGAGATGTCCTTTGCCGGGATGCGCGGCGCCCTGCGCCGCGAGAACGGGGTGACGGCTTTCGAGGGCACCCTCGAGTTCCATCCCGAGGAGGGCAAATACCATCTCGACGGACACCGCACATGCCAGGTCATGTTCGAGCCCGAGGAGACCCGCCGCCACCGGGGAATCTGTCCGGTCTGCAACAAGCCGCTGACCGAAGGGGTGCTGAACCGGATTTTCGCCCTGGCCGACCGGGCCGCGCCCGTGCGTCCGGAACACCATCCAGGCTTCACGTCCCTGGTCCCCCTGACCGAGATTCTTTCGGAAATCCTGGGCGTAGGGCCGGGCAGCAAGAAAGTGCTGGCCATGTACAACGAACTGCTGCGGGATTTCGGGTCGGAGTTGACCATCCTGAACCGCGTGCCCGTGGAAGATTTGCAGCGCTCCTCGAAAGTGCTGGCCGAGGCAGTGCGCCGGATGCGCCAGGGGCTGGTGCACAGGCATTCCGGTTATGACGGGGAATTCGGGCGCATCTCCATGTTTTCCCCCCAGGAACTGCTCGAATTCCGGCACGGCCGCATGCTGTCCATGTCCGCTCCAGCGCCGGCCGCCGAGGAACCGGGACAGCGCTGGCGCAAGGTCCGGGTCAAGGCCGCGGCCAAGCGGGACGAGGCGGTCCTGGAACCCAACGAGATGCAGCGCGCGGCCATCATGGCCGGACCAGGGCCTGTCCTGGTCCTGGCCGGTCCGGGCACAGGCAAGACCCAGACACTCATGGGCCGGGTCCGCCATCTGCTCGATGCGGGCGCCGATGCCGGGCGCATCCTGGTTCTGACCTTTACCCGCAAGGCCGCCCGCGAACTGAAGGACCGCCTGCAGCGGATCTGCCATGGCCGGACCGTCCTGCCCAAGGCGGACACCTTGCATGCCCTGGCCCTGGACTACTGGACCACGGTCATGGGCGAGGCCCCGATCCTCTTGTCCGAGGACAGCAGCCGCGACCTCTTCGCCGCGGCCAATCCAGACCTGCAGGGCAAGGCCCTGAAGGCGGCCTGGAACGAGCAGTCCCTGGCGCGTGAAAGCGGAACCCGAATCCCGGGCCCGCATACCCGGAACTATCTGGATCACAAGGCCCGCTACAACCTGGTCGACTACACCGACCTCCTCGAATTCTGGCTCGAGCATCTGGAGTTGGGCCAGTGTGTTCCGGCCTTCGACCACGTCCTGGTCGACGAGGTGCAGGACCTTTCCCCCCTGCAACTCGGCCTGGTCACGGCCCTGGCCGGAAAGACGGGGCACGGGTTTTTCGCCATCGGCGACCCCAATCAGGGCATTTACGGATTTCGGGGAGCCGTGCGCGACATCGAGGCCCGCCTTCTGCGCGTCTGGCCGGGTCTGCAGCAGGTCCGCCTGATCCGCAACTACCGCTCGGCCCAGCAGATCCTCGACCTCGCCGCGCACCTTTTTCCAGGCTCCCGGGTTCTGGTCGGCCGCGACAACCTGAAGGCGTCCATGGTTCTTTTCGAGGCCCAGACCGCCGAGCAGGAGGCAGTCTGGATCGCCTCCCGCGTGCGCGAACTGCTGGGCGGCACCGGGCACTGGCAGGCCGACATGGGCGGGAACCATACCCTGTCTCCCGGCGATATCGCCGTCCTGGTCCGCCTGAAGGTGCTGATTCCGCCGCTGGTCAAGGCCCTGGAGACGGCCGGAATCCCCGTGTCCGTGCCAGAGCAGGAGCCGTTTTTCGTCGATCCGCGGGTCGACCTGCTGCTGCGCATCGCGGGCAGCACTCCCGGCCTGCCCGAGGCCACGGGCCTGGACATCCCGGTTTGCCCCGAGGAGATCGTGGAGAAAGGTCCCCTGGCCATGGCTGTTTTCCTGTCCACGACGCCGCCCTTCGACGCCCTGTTCTGGAAAAGCAGACCCTTTCTGGATCTGGTCAAGACCTTCCAGGGCAGCGACGGCTGGCGGGGTCTGCTGAACACGGTCCGCCTGGAGACGGAACTCTGCCTCGTCCGGTCCAGGGCCCAGAAGGTCCAGGTCATGACCATGCACGGGGCCAAGGGCCTTGAATTCGAGGCCGTCTTCCTGCCCGGCCTGGAAGAGGGCATCCTGCCTTTCGCGGGCATGGACATGCTGCTGGGCAAGACCGTGGAGGACGGGATGGACCTGGAAGAGGAGCGCCGTCTTTTCTATGTCGGTCTGACCAGGGCCAAATCCATGCTCTTCATGAGCCACTGCGCCAGCCGCCGCGTTTTCGGCAAGATTCTGAAATTCGGCCGGTCCTCCCTGGTGCGCCGCCTGCCCCAGAAGATGCTGCGCAAGGTCGCCGTCAAGCGCCACGTGCGCGTGAACGAGCGGCAACTGAGCCTGTTCTGATGCCCTTGCGACTGGCCGCGCCCTCCTGCGTCGTGCCCGACAGGATCGGGCCCAACTGCCTGGCCCTGGCCCCGCTGGTCGGGGAAGTCGCCCTCATGCTGCTGGAGACAGGGGGCTGCCTGGACTACGACGAGACCGACCTTCCGCCGCATCTTGCCGCATTGGGTCTTTCCTTTCATGTCCATCTGCCCCTGGACCTGCCCTGGGAGGCCGGCGCGGTAGCAGTCGACAGGGCGATCCGGGGATTGGAATCCAAAATTGCCTTTCTTGGTCCTCGCGAGTATGTGCTCCATCCTCCGGCGCCGGGTCGGTTGAGCGAGCTGCTGCGCATCCGGCCGGATCTGGCCGCGCGGCTGTGTCTGGAAAACACGGGCCAGAGCGACCTGCACGAAATCTGGCCCGAGATCCAAAACCTGGATCTGGGCGTGTGCCTGGATCTGGGACATCTGGTCAGCTACGGCCAGCAGGCCTCCCTCGCCCTGCCCGGACTGTTGGAGCGCGTGCGTGTCGTGCATGTCTACGGCGGGGAGTCGCCCCGCGGTCACGCGGCGTTGCGGCACCTGCCCGATCCGGGCCTGCTGCGGAACATCCTGCGCCAGGTGCGCGAGGACGCCGTGCTGGTGGTCGAAGTCTTCGACATGGCCGGGCTGCAAAGCTCCCTGGCCCTGCTCAAAACCTGGCTGCGGGAGTGGGGGATGGCCCATGATTGATCTGGTCCTGGGCGGCAACAAGTCCGGCAAGTCGGATTTCGGCCTGGAACTGCTCGGCCGTGGGGCCAAACCCTGGACCCTGGTGGCCACGGGCAAGTCCCTGGATCTGGCCTTCCGGGAGCAGATCGGCGCTCACCGCCGAAGTCGGGACGCCGGGATCGTGGTCCGGGAGGTGGACACGGACCTGGCCGAGGCCCTGGGCGAACTCTCCACCCGGTCCGGCAGCGTGCTGGTGGACAGCCTCGATTTTTGGCTGTTTTCCCTGCAGAACCGCTGCTCGCGGGGCGAGCAGGACGGCATGCGAAAGGCGTTTCTGGACGTTCTCGGGTCGTGGGGGGAGGGGCGGCTCGTGCTGGTTTCCACGGAAATGGGTCTTGGGCCATTGGCCTTTGACGGGGAAATTCGGGCCTTTGCCCGCGATCTGGGTCTCTTGAACCGTGAAATTGCCAGGGTCAGCACAAGCGTGTATCTGGTCGTTGCCGGTCTGCCCCAACAACTCAAGTGAGAAGGTCATGGCCTATTTTCGAAAGCTGGATGTTCGGCTCGACAAGCTTCAGGAATTGTTCAATAAAAATGAACGGTGGCTGATCCTTATCAATGCCGACCCTGACGCTCTGGCCTCGGCCTTGGCGTTGAAGCGCATTCTGGCCGGTCGCGTGGAACAGGTCGCCATCGCCCATGTCAACGAGGTCACCCGGCCCGACAACCTGGCCATGATCCGCCTTTTGCGCATCGCGACCAAGAAGCTGACGCCACCCCTGGCGGCCCAGTACGACCGCTTCGCCCTGGTCGACTCCCAGCCCCATCACCATCCGGATTTCGCGAACATCCATTTTTCCGTGGTCATCGACCACCATCCCAAGGTCGCGGGCATGCCCGTGAACGCCGATTATGTGGAGATCGTGTCCGAGTACGGGTCCAACTCCACGATCATGACCGAATACCTCTACAACCTGGGGCTGCGGCCGGGGAAGCTTTTGGCCACGGCCCTCTTGTACGGGATCAAGACCGACACCCAGAGTTTCGAGCGCGAGTTCCACGACAACGACATGAAGGCCTTCCGCTATCTGACCAAGTTCTACAACAAGCCCCTATTGCATAAGATCATCCGTTCGGAATTCCGACTGGAGTGGCTCAAGTATTTCACCCAGGCCTTCCGCAAGATGCGGGTCGTGGGCAAGACCATCACCATATTCATGGGCAAGGTCGATTCGGCCGACATCCTGGTCATCCTGGCCGATTTCTTCCTGCGCGTGCACGGGCTGTCCGTGACCATGGTCAGCGGCATCAGCGACGACAAGCTGGTCGTGGTCTTTCGTGGCGACGGATTGCGCCAGGACATGGGCAAGTTCGCCAAGCGTCTTTTCGGCGACGTGGGATCGGCAGGAGGCCACAAATCCATGGCCCGGGCCGAGATTCCCATGGACAAGCTGGGCTGCGAGCATGCCAGCCAGTTCATCTGGGAGCGCCTGCACGCCAAGGTCGAGGCCAAAAAGAAGAAGAATCCCGAGAACACAGCCAACGGCGAGTAGCCCCAAGGCCCCCCTGTCCCGCAACCGGAGTGCGCATGAACCTCAAGACGCGGCTCGGACTGAAAACCGAGCCCCTTTTTTTGATTGACGGCCACGCCTTCATCTACCGCGGCTTCTACGCCTATCCGGACTTCAAGCGCTCCGACGGGTTTCCGACCAGCGCCATGTACATCGTCTTCAAGCTGATCCTGCGGATCATGCGCGAGGAGCGTCCGACCCATCTGGTTTTTGTCACCGACGGCCCGGGTCCGAACTTCCGGCACGAGTTGCTGCCCACCTACAAGGCCAATCGGCCGCGCATGCCCGAGGGCCTGGCCGCCCAGCTTGCGCCCCTGAAGGAGGGGCTCCGGCTTTTGGGCGTGCCCGTGCTGGAATCCGAAGGCTCCGAGGCCGACGACTGCATCGCCTCCCTGGCTGGCCGCTTCAAGGAAGGTCGCAGCGTGGTCATTGTCGGCGCGGACAAGGATTTGCGCCAGTGTCTGGACGCGGACGTGGTTATGTGGGACCCGGCCCAGGGCAAGGAGAAGCTTGTCACCCGCGACGCCTTTGTGGAGGAGGCCGGCCTGCAGCCGGGACAATGGGCCGATTTCCAGGCCATGACCGGGGATGCGGCGGACAACATCCCGGGCATTCCCAAGGTCGGGCCCAAGACGGCCATGGGATTATTGCGCCGTTTTCCGAGCCTGGACCTTCTCAGGGCCAATTTTCATCGATTGACGGCCAAGGAACAGACGCTGCTGGCTCCGCACATGGAGCAGGTTCTGCTCTATCGGGAGCTGACCACCCTGCGCACGGATTTGTGCGCGGGGCTCGGCCTGGAGGATCTGGCCGTGCGGCCCGTTGATCCGGGAGCCCTGGAGTTTTTCAAAACCTACGAGTTCCGGTCCCTGCTGGCCGACTACCAGGCCCTGGTTTCCCGCTCGCGGTCGTCCTTGGGCGGGGAAGTTCCGCAGGAGGCGGCCGCCCTTGCCGTCGCCCCCCTGGCCAACGCGCCCGTGCGCGTCGAGCCCCGGATCGTTTCCGTCCTGCCACCCCTGGCTCGGCAGGAGGTGGGGCTTTGCGGGGAGTCCGGGCGATGGATCCTGGGCACGGACGAAACCGAGTTCGTGCACATGGGATCGGTCTCGGAGTTGTCCCGTGCCCTGGATGGGGCCTCGGTGCACGTGACCTCCTACAAGAGCCTGCTGGAGGCGGGAGGTCTGGATCTGTCCCGCTGCGCGGAGGTCTTCGACATCGAGCTGGCCGCCTATCTGCTCAGCCCCGAGGAGCGCAACTATTCCCTGGAGCGCATCCGCGACGGTCTCCTCGGAGAGGTTGAAACGCATCCAGAAAATCACGGCCAGACCGTGCTGGCCGTGGGCCGCTTGCTGCGCCTCCGGTTGGCCGGCTCCGAGCTGCTGGCCCTGCTGCGGGATCTGGAACAGCCCCTGACAGAGGTTTTGGTGCGCATGCAGACGCGCGGCATCCGCATCGACGAGCAGCGGTTCCGGGACTTCCTGGTCATGGTCCAGGCCGAGCTGGACCGCCTCACCGCTTCCATCCATGCCCGGGCCGGGATGGAGTTCAACATCCGCTCCAGCCAACAGCTGGCCGACATTCTTTTTTCCCGCATGGGCCTCAAGAGCAAGCACAAGACTCCTGGCGGGGCCCAGTCCACGTCCAGTTCCGTGCTGGAAGGGCTGGAGCATCCCATCGTGGAGGAGGTCCTGGAGTTTCGGATGTACGAGAAGCTGCGTTCGACCTACCTGGAGCCCCTGCCCCAGCTGGCCGACCAGAGGAAACGCATCCACACCACCTTCAACCAGCTGGCCACGGCCACGGGACGCCTGTCGAGCAGCAACCCCAACCTGCAGAACATCCCCATTCGTGGAGTCCTTGGGCCGCGCATGCGTTCCTGCTTCGTGGCCGCGCCGGGCAACCTGCTGGTGGCCGCCGACTATTCGCAGGTCGAACTGCGGGTTCTGGCCCACATGTCCGGCGACCCGACCCTCCAGGACGCCTTTGCCGCCGGCGACGACATCCATGCCCGCACGGCCGGCATCCTTTTCGACACGACAGAGGTCACCCCGGACGAGCGGCGCAAGGCCAAGACCATCAACTTCGGCCTCTTGTACGGCATGGGGCCGCAAAAGCTGGGGCGTGAGCTGGGCATCGGCCTGAAGGAGGCCAAGGACTTCATCGCCGTGTACTTCAGCAAGCTTTCCCGGGTCCGCGAGTTCTACGAGGAGATCGAGGCCGGGGCCCGGTCCCTGGGCTACGTGACCACCCTTTCCGGGCGGCGGCGCATGCTGCCCGAGATCAATTCCCGCAACGCCAATCTGGCCCAGCAGGCCCGACGCATGGCCATCAACACCGTGGTCCAGGGATCGGCCGCGGACATCATCAAGAAGGCCATGCTCGAAGTGGACAAGAGCCCGGTCCTTGACGCATTAGGGGCGAGTCTGATCCTGCAGATCCACGATGAGCTGTTGCTGGAGGCGCCCGCGGCCAAGGCCCGGGACGTGGGCGAGGTCGTGGCCGGGATCATGGCCGCCGTGTACAGCCTGTCCGTGCCCCTGGCCGTGGACTGGGGGATTGGTGGAGACTGGAGCGCGGCCCACAAATAACCATCTTCTTTCGGATACAATATGCTGAACAAACTTCGCTTGTTGACCCCCGGGCCCACCCCGCTGCCCGAGGAGGTTCGCCTGAGCCTAGCCCGCGACATGATCCATCACCGCAAGAAGGATTTCGTCAAGGTCATGGAGCGCATCCAGCCCGGCCTGCAATATCTCTTCGGCACGCAGGAGCAGGTGTTGCCCCTGTCCTGTTCGGGTACAGGGGCCATGCACGCTGCCGTGACCAATCTCTTCTCCCCGGGCGAGAAGGTGCTCGTGGTCGAGGGAGGCAAGTTCGGGGAACGCTGGCGGGAGATAGCCCTCTCCCAGGGACTCGAGGTCGTTTCCCTGGTTCAGGAAGCGGGTCAGGCCGTGACGGCAAACGAGGTGCGGGCCGCCCTCGATGCCGATGCCGACCTGCGTGCCGTGCTGGTCCAGGCCTCGGAGACATCCACCGGCGTGCTCCATCCGGTGCATGAACTCGGCGCCGTGACCCGCGGCCGTGACGTGCTGCTGGTGGTGGACGGGATTTCGGCCGTGGGCATCTCGCCGTGCCCCATGGACGCATGGGGCATCGACTGTTTGCTGACCGGTTCCCAGAAGGGGCTCATGCTCCCGCCTGGCCTGGCCCTTTTGGCCCTGAGCGGCCGGGCTTGGGACAAGGTTCGCGTTGTTGGGCCGAACAATTTCTATTTCAACCTCTTGGCCGAGCGGGACAAGAGCCTGGGCCATCAGACCCTGTTCACCTCTCCGGTCAATTTGCTGCAGGGTTTGGCAGTCAGTCTCGACCTGTTCCGGGAGGCCACCCTGGAAGGGGTCTACCGCAAGCAGTGGGCCCTGACCGCCATGGCCCGGGCCGGGGCGACCAGTCTGGGCCTGGGCTTGCTGGCCAGAACCCATTTCACCTGGGGTCTGACCGCCATCCTCATGCCGACCGGCGTTGATTCCGGCGTGGTGCTCAAGGTCGCGGCGGACCGCCTGGGCGTGATCATGGCCGGCGGTCAGGGTGAGTTGAAGAAGTCCGTGGTCCGGCTCGGACACATGGGGCATGTGGATTGGAGTGATGTGTTGGCCGGGTTGCGTGCCCTGCGGGCAGGGCTGATCGCCGCGGGCGGATATTCAGCGGCCCGCACGTATCTGGAAGATGCGGTCCAGGCCTATGAAGACGCCCTGGCCCAAGGGTACCCCGAGCATCGGGCCTGCAAGGAGAGCATATGAGCGAAGACACGAAACTGGCCGAAAAGTATGAAGAACTGTCCTGTTCCTGTCCGGAGCTGCCACAGATGGATTTCGGGACTTTTGTCCTGTCCATGAGTTCTTCCGCCCTGGTGCATCTGGGTGAAATTCCAGAGCCGGAAAGCGGGCAGGTCACGGAAAACATCCTGGCCGCCAAGCAGACCATCGACATTTTGTGCATGCTGGAGAGCAAGACCAAGGGCAACCTGACGGTCCAGGAGGCGCGGCTGCTCAAGGACATGCTTTTTGAACTGCGCATGAAGTACGTGCAAAAGGCGAAATAGGAGTAGGAATATGGCCAAGCGTGTCGGCCTGGTCGGCGTGACCGGGTATACGGGAATGGAGTTGACCCGCATTTTGCTCGGACATCCGGATCTCAGGCTGACCCAGGTCACCTCCCGCAAGGAGGCCGGGCAGCCTCTGCAAAAGATCTATCCCTTCTTGCAGGGCACGGATTTGGGCGAACTGGTCATCACCGCTCCGGACAGCGCCTTTCTGGCCGCGCACTGCGACTTGATCTTTCTGGCCGTCCCCCACGGCACGGCCATGGAAATGGCCGCGGAGTTGCGGGAAAAAGGGGCCCGGGTCGTGGATTTGAGCGCGGATTTCCGGCTGCGCGACCGGGCGGTCTACGAGAGCTGGTACCAAGTGCCCCATACCCGCCCCGCTCTTTTGCCCGAGGCGGTTTACGGCCTGCCGGAACTGTATGCCCAGCGCATCGCCTCCGCCTCGCTGGTGGCCAATCCGGGCTGCTATCCGACCTCGGCCATTTTGGCCCTGTATCCGGCCCTTCAGGCCGGGCTCGTGTCCGCCGCCGATCTGGTCATCGACTCCAAATCCGGCACCTCCGGGGCCGGGCGCAAGGCGGGAGTGGGCACTCTTTTTTGCGAAATTTCAGATACGTTCCGGGCCTACAACCTGACCAAACACCGTCACACCCCGGAAATCGAGCAGGAGTTGAGCCTGGCCGCCGGCCAGGACCTCCGAGTGTCCTTCAATCCGCATATCCTGCCCATCAACCGGGGCATCCTGACCACTGCCTACGCCAAGCTTTCCCCCGGCGCGACCCTTGACCAGCTGGAGGCCTGCTACCAGGAATTCTACACCGGCAAGAGATGGGTCCGCCTGCTGCCGGCCGGGTGTCTGCCCGAAACCCGTTGGGTGCGCGGCACCAACTTCTGCGACATCGGCCTGGTCACGGACCCGCGCACGAATCGCCTCATAGCGGTTTCGGCCATCGACAATCTGTGCCGGGGCGCTTCGGGGCAGGCCGTGGCCAACGCCAATCTCATGCTTGGCCTGAACGCAGACTCGGGGTTGCCTTTCGCGCCATTGATGCCCTAGGATGGGGGCATGATCGAAATTCCTGGCGAGCAACTCTACGACAGCATTTTTATTGCGCGGCAGCCCATTTTCACGGCCAAAATGCATGTCTGGGGCTACGAGTTGCTCTTTCGTCACGGAGGGAACGCCCGCGAGGCGATCATCGTTGACGGGGACCAGGCCACGACCCAGGTCATCGCCGACGGGTTTGGACTGGCCGTGCAGGGCATGCGCAAGGGAACCAAGGCCCTGATCAATTTCCCGCGCAACGTGCTTGTCGGGGCCGCCCCCTATGTGCTGCCCCCGGAGCGCTGCGTGGTGGAGATCCTGGAGACGGTTTTGCCCGAGGCGGAAGTTTTGCAGGCCTGCCAGAAGCTCAAGAGCAAAGGGTACCTTCTGGCTCTGGACGACTTCGTGGGCGATCCGGGGTTCGAGCCCCTGTGCGAACTGGCGGACATCGTCAAGGTCGACATCCTGCACAAGACTCCGGCCCAGGTCGCGGCAATCGTCAACGGGTTGAGCAAATACAAGACCGTCCTGCTGGCTGAAAAAGTCGAAAACCAGCAGATGTTCACGGTCTGCAAAAAGCTCGGCTTCACCTTTTTTCAAGGATATTTTTTCAGTCGGCCCGAAATCATTCCTGGCCGCAAGCTGTCTTCCAGCCAGACCAGCAAGATCAAGCTCCTGAAGGAACTCAGCAACACGGAAGCAGAGCTTTCCCGGCTGGTGGAGATCATCCAGACGGATTTGTCCATATCCTACCGGCTGCTGCGCTACATCAACTCGGCCCGCTTCGGCCTGCGCGGCAAGATCGAATCCATCCAGCGCGCGGCGGCCATGCTTGGGCATCAGAACCTGCGCCAGTGGCTGCAGATCGTCATCCTTTCCGACGTGAACACCACGGACAAGGCCCAGGAACTGGTGCGCATCTCTGTCCAGCGCGGCTATTTCCTGCAGCTTCTGGCCGCGGCCCGGCCCACGCCCTTTGATCGGGACGGGATGTTTTTGTTGGGCCTCTTCTCCGTGCTCGACGCCATTCTCGACCAGCGCATGATCCAGATCCTGGATGAGATTCCCCTGGACGGGGCCATCAAATCCGCGCTGGTCAATGCCGATGATCCCAATGCCGTTTGGCTCGGTCTTGTCAATGCCATTGATCGCGGCAACTGGGCGGAGCTGGACCAGCGCAGTGCCGCGCTGGGTATCCCTCTGGCGCTGGTCGACTCTTTGAGCGCCGAGGCCTTTGTCTGGGCCGACGAGGTCATGGGGTCCGGGGCCTAGGCCTCAATACGGCCCTGTCCGGGGATGTTCTATTTGTGCGGGGTTGCGCTCCTGTCATACAGGGGGGGGTATGCTCGAAAACTATCCGGAACAGCTCTACGACAAGATTTTCATTGCCAGGCAGCCTATTTTCACTGTTGACATGCAGGTCTGGGGGTACGAACTGCTCTTTCGGAACGGCGAGGATCTGCAGGCCGCCGCCATCACGGACGGAGACCACGCCACGACCCAGGTCATTGCCGATGGCTTCAATCTGGCGGCTCAGGGTCAACGCAGCGGCTCTAAGTCACTGATCAATTTCCCTCGCAATGTCCTGATCGGGGAAGCCCCCTATGTGCTTCCGCCGGGACAGTGCGCGGTCGAGATTCTGGAGACGGTGAAACCGGAGCCCGAGGTTCTGCGCGCCTGCCAAGAGCTGAAACGGCGGGGTTACACCCTGGTTTTGGATGATTTCGTGGGCCAACCGGAGCTTGAGCCCCTGTGCGAAATGGTGGACATCATCAAGATCGACATCCTGCACAAGTCGCCGACCCAGGTCATGGCCATGGTGAAGGATCTGGCGCGGTTCGACGCACTCCTTCTGGCCGAGAAGGTCGAGAGCCACGAGATGTTCAAGGCCTGCTCGCGCATGGGCTTCACCTATTTCCAGGGCTTCTTTTTCAACCGTCCGGAGGTCATTCCGGGCCGCAAGCTGTCCACCAGCCAGGTCGCCAAAATCAAGCTTTTGAACGAACTGGGCAATTGCGATGCGGACCTCTCGCGCCTGGTGGAGATTATCCAGACAGACCTGGCCATTTCCTACCGCCTGCTCAGGTACATCAACTCGGCTTTTTTCGGGCAGCAGGTGGAGATCAAATCCATTCAGCGCGCCGCGACCATGCTTGGCAGCCGGAACCTGCGGCAATGGCTGCAAATCATCATCCTGTCCGACATCGGCACCACGGACAAGGCCCAGGAGCTGGTCCGCATTTCCGTGCAGCGGGCCCGTTTCCTGCAGCTTCTGGCCGACAATCACTCCACGCCTTTCGATCAGGACGGCATGTTCCTGCTCGGATTTTTTTCCCTCCTCGACGCCATCCTGGACCAGTCCATGGATCTGGTCCTGGAGGAGCTGCCCCTGGCCCCGGAGATCACGGCCGCCCTGGTGGATCCGTCCGGCCCGAACGCGGTCTGGGTGGATTTGTTGGATGAGATCGACCGCTGCAACTGGGCGCGGCTGAGCCAAAAGGCCGCGAATCTGGGCATTTCCACTCCGCTGGTCAGCAGACTTTCGGCCCAGGCCTCTGTCTGGACCAACGAGG
>CAZPSN010000009.1:88880-108075 GCA_964589645.1 uncultured Desulfovibrionaceae bacterium | reverse complement strand
ATGGCAAGTAAAAATCCTTGACAGGAAAAAGTCGCCCCATATACACGTCCCGATTCGAGGTACACACATGGTCGAACACTGGATTGGGCTGACACTTCTCCCGGCGCACGGTCGGGAATTTTCTTTTGATGATCAGGAAATCTGGATCGAGGCGTGGCGTCAGTTCCAGATGGACCTGGATATCGCCGCGCCCCTGTCGTCCCGCCTGACCATCGTGCCCCAACCCGACGGATTCCTTGTTCACGGTCAATTGACTGGTGCCGTGAAGTCCTTGTGCCACCGCTGCCTGGAAGATGCCGTCGCCGAATTCGACCACGTCTTCGACACCTTCGAGGCACTCGAGGACACCGGGGACCCCGACGGCGAGGGCTCCCACCTGCGCAGCACGGATGCCGGCTGGGAACTCAACGTGGCCGCGCTTTTATGGGAGGAATTCCTCCTGGCCCTGCCCGAAAAAATACTTTGCGCCGACACGTGTTTGGGGCTATGCCCGCAGTGCGGAAAAAACAGGAATCTGGAGCCTTGCCTCTGCGCCGACCCTGACAGCCAGTCAATTCTGGCCAGGGCCTTGCAGGGCGTCAAGATCAAAACCAATTAGATTGTATATGTAAGATAGAGGTGCCATCATGCCATTACCCAAGAAGAAAACATCCAAGTCCAGAAGAAACATGCGCCGCTCCCACGACCATGTCGCCATCCCCAACGTCGTGTACTGCGAGTGCGGCGAGGCCAGCCTTTCCCACTGCATCTGCCCCGGTTGCGGCAAGTACAAGGGTCGCCAGATCGCCAAGGCCGCGGATGCCTAAAGACATCTGTCTCGCCGTGGACGCCATGGGGGGGGACTTCGGCCCGGAAGTCAATGTTCCGGGCTCCCTCGCCGCCGCCCGCGAGACGGGTTCCAGATTGATCCTGGTCGGTGACGAGGGATCCATCCGCAAGGAACTCGGGAGAAGCTCCGTCGTCGGGGTGGACTTCGAGATCGTGCACACCACCCAGGTGGCCGGAATGGCGGAAAAGCCTTCGGACATCCTGCGGCGCAAAAAGGACAGCTCCATGCAGGTCGCCTTCCGTCTGGTGCGGGAGGGACGGGCTCACGGCGTGGTCACTGCCGGCAATTCCGGCGCGGCCCTGGCCTGCGGCATGTTCATTCTCGGCCGCATCACAGGAGTGGACCGACCGGCCCTGGCCTCCATCCTGCCGACTCTGAAAAATCCTGCCGTGCTCATCGACGTGGGTGCCAACGCGGACTGCAAACCGTACAATCTGGTCCAATTCGGCCTCATGGCCGAAGTGCTGGCCAAACACGTGCTGGACATACCCAACCCCAGAGTGGGCATCCTGAGCATCGGCGAGGAGGAGGGCAAGGGCAATTCCCTGACCAAGGACGCTTATTCGCTGCTGAAAAGCTCCTCGCTCAACTTTATCGGCAACGTCGAGGGTCGTGACGTGTTCACCGGCGAAACAGACGTCATCGTCTGTGACGGATTTGTTGGCAACGTGGCGCTGAAACTGAGCGAAGGGCTTGGTTCGGCCCTGGCCTCCATGCTCAAGACGGAGCTGAAAAAGTCCGTCTGGTCGCGTTTGGGAACACTCATCGCCCTGCCCGCCTTCAAGCGCTTCGCAAAAAAAATTGATTATGCCGAATACGGCGGCGCACCCATTCTGGGCCTGAACGGCATCGCCATCGTCTGCCACGGGAAATCCAACACCCGCGCCATCACGACAGCCCTGCAGCAAGCCGCCATCTTTGTGGAAAAGCAGGCCAACGATCATCTCGTCAAAGGGCTGCTCGCCAACACGGAACTGAGCCTCTTCTCCCGCAGCGGCCAGGCCTCGGCTCTCAGACAGGAAGCATCGGCGCTCTAGTCTCGGACCGTGGCGCATCGCTTCCTCAAGAAATGTAGGAATCCTCTCATGTCTTCACCGTGCTTCATCACCGGCCTGGGCCTGCATCTGCCCCGGACATCTGTCCCCAATGCGGACCTGGAACGCTTTGTCAACACCACTGACGAATGGATTCGGACCCGCACCGGCATCAGCTCCAGATATTTCGCCCAGGATGACGAGCCCTGCTCCGTCCTGGCCTATCACGCCTCCTGCCGGGCCCTTGAAAACGCAGGACTGACCCCGCAGGACATCACCCATATTTTTGTCGGCACTTTTTCCGGCGACTACAATCTGCCGACCACGGCCTGCATCCTGCAAGACATGCTGGGCCTCAAAGGCATCCCCTCCTTCGACCTGGCCGCGGCCTGCTCGGGTTTTCTGTATTGTCTGGAGACGGCCCGGGCCTTCACCTGCCTGCATCCCGACGCACGCATCCTGGTTGTCGGCAGCGAGGTGACCACTGCCCGCATCAACTTCGAAGACCGCACGACCTGCGTCCTGTTCGGCGACGGCGCCGGTGCGGCAGTGGTCACGGGCCGGAACAATCCCGGCCGGATCAGGGTCGTTGACGCCATGCTCAAGGCCGATGGCTCCGTGGGGGGGCTTTTGACCATCCACGGCGGCGGATCGGCCTGCAAGCCCGTGCTCGGCCAGACGATCGGACCTGAATATTTCGTGCAGATGAACGGCCGGGACGTGTTCAAAAACGCCGTGCGCTGCATGGCAGAAATCTCGGGCACCCTCCTGGAGCGCAACGGCCTGACCGCATCCGACATCGACCTCTTCATCCCCCATCAGGCCAACATGCGCATCATCGAAGCCATTGCCAAAAAACTGGACATGGACATGGACCGGATCTTCGTCAATCTGGACCGGGTCGGCAACACCTCGGCCGCGTCCATCCCCATCGCCTTGACCGAGGCCGAGGCCTGCGGGCGCATCCAGCCCGGAATGAACGTTTTGTTGACGGCTTTTGGCGGCGGTTTCACCTGGGCTTCGGCCTTGTTGCAATTTTAGCCACCGTTGAGTAACCACTCAACTCTTCCGTCGTCAGCATAACCGCGAGGTCCATCATGAGCGAACTGATCAAGACCGCCCTGGTCACCGGCGGCACCCGGGGGATCGGCAAGGCCATCGTAAAAAGACTTGCCGCCGCTGGGTACCAGGTTTATTTCACCTACGTCAGCCGCCCGGAACTGGCAGAATCCGTATGTACCGAAGTCGCCGAGACCGGGGGCACGGCCCGGGGCTACCTGCTTGACGCCAGCGACTGGGACGCCGTGGAGACCTTTTTTTCCGAGGAGATCAAGGACAAGGTTTCCCTCGACGTCCTGGTCAACAACGCCGGCATCACCAAGGACGGCCTGATCATGCGCATGAAGCGCGAGCAGTGGGAACAGGTGATCACGGTCAATCTGACCGGCGCCTTCGTCTGTCTGCAGCAGGCGGCCAAAATCATGCTCAAGCAGCGCCGCGGGCGCATCATCAATATTTCTTCCGTCGTGGGGCAGATGGGCAATGCCGGACAGGCCAACTACTGCGCGTCCAAAGCCGGCCTTATCGGGCTGACCAAGGCCGCAGCCCTGGAGCTTGGTTCTCGCGGCATCACCGTCAATGCCATCGCGCCGGGGTTCATTGAAACCGACATGACCGAAACACTCCCCCCGGAGGTGCGCGCGAAATATCTCGAACGCATTCCCTTGGGCAGCCTCGGATCGGCGCAGGCAATCGCCGACGCCGTGGCCTATCTCGCATCCGACCAGGCGTCCTACATCACTGGCCAGGTGCTTGGAATCAACGGTGGCATGTACCTGTAGCCTGATTCCACAATCCGCACGAATACACACTTTGGAGGAATGAGATGTCTATTGAAGCAAAAGTCAAAGATCTGGTTGTGGAACAGTTGGGCGTTTCCGCGGATGAAGTGAAGCCGGAGTCCTCCTTTGTGGAGTCCCTGGGCGCCGATTCCCTGGACCTGACAGAACTGATCATGGCCATGGAAGAGGAATTCGACATCGAAATCGATGACGAAGACGCCCAGAAGATCGCCACGGTCCAGGACGCCATCAACTACATCAAAGCCAAGTCCTAGTACCCGCGACGTCGCCATGACACGGTACCCCGGTCAGGCTGGGGTACCTTTTTTTTCATGCACCGCCATGCGGAACATTCCGCAGGGCATGTCCATTTTTCGAGAAGATCATGATTGGAAAACGCGTTGTTGTGACCGGTCTTTCTGCCCTGACCCCCATTGGCAATTCCCTGCAGGAAAGCTGGGCCAATCTTTTGGCCGGCGTGAGTGGCATAGGCCCCATCACCCTCTTCGACTGCTCGGAATTCGATGCGAAAATCGCCGGGGAACTGAAAAATTTCGAGCCCACGGCATATGTCGGCGTCAAGGATGCCAAACGCATGGACCGCTTTGTTCAGATCGCCGTGGCTGCGGGCAAGCAGCTCATGGACGACTGCGGTCTGGTCCTGGACGAGGCCACGGCCCCGGAAGTGGGCGTGCTCCTGGGGTGCGGTTTGGGCGGACTTTCCACCATAGAGGATTTCCACTCCAAGCTGCTCAAGTCCGGGCCCGGCCGCGTTTCGCCTTTTTTCATCCCCATGCTCATCGCCAACATGGCCTCGGGACAGATTTCCATCCACACCGGCGCCAAGGGTCCCAACCTGGTCACCACCTCGGCCTGCGCATCGGCCACCCACGCCATTGGCTACGCCTACTCGGACATCAAACTCGGCCGGGTCAAGGCCTGCATCACCGGTGGCGTGGAATCGACCATCACGCCCATGGGCGTGTCCGGATTCACAGCCATGAAGGCCTTGTCCACCCGCAACGACGATCCGCAAAAGGCCAGCCGGCCTTTTGACGCCGACCGCACGGGCTTTGTCATCGGCGAGGGCGCGGGCCTTTTGATGCTGGAGGAACTGGAACACGCCAAGGCCCGCGGAGCCCGGATCTACGCCGAAGTGGTCGGCTACGGAGCTTCTGGCGACGCCTACCACATCGCCGCGCCCGAAGAATCGGGGACTGGCATGGCCCAGGCCATGCGCTGCGCCCTGCGCGACGCCGAACTTGCCCCGGACCGGGTCACCTTTGTCAACGCCCACGGCACGTCCACCAAACTGAACGACAAGACCGAGACCAAGGCCCTCAAGTCCGTATTCGGCGACCATGCCTACAAAATGCCCGTCACGGCCAACAAGAGCATGATCGGCCATCTGCTGGGCGCGGCCGGCGGCGCCGAGGCCGTGTTCACGGCCATGAGCCTGACCACCGGCATCGTGCCGGGCACCATCAACCAGGACACGCCGGACCCGGACTGCGACCTGGATTACGTGGGCAACGGCAGCCGTGAAATGGCCCTCGAATACGGAATCAGCAACTCGTTCGGATTCGGCGGCACCAACGCGTCCGTCATCCTGCGCAGTTTCAAATAACCACCCGCCGCCTCGGACGGCCAACGGAGACACAGCCATGGACGAACTCACCCGTCAGGACCCGCAGATTGCCGAGGCCATCCGGCTCGAAGCCCACCGCCAGACCTCCAAACTCGAGCTCATTGCCTCGGAAAACTTCACTTCCCAGGCCGTGCGCATCGCCATGGGCAGCGTCATGACCCACAAGTACGCCGAAGGCTACCCGGGCAAGCGCTACTACGGAGGCTGCGAGTACGTGGATCTGGCCGAGAACCTGGCCATGGAACGCGCCCGGCAGCTTTTCGGGGCCGAATACGCCAACGTCCAGCCTCATTCCGGATCCCAGGCCAACATGGGCGCCTATTTCGCGGCCATCCAGCCCGGGGACACCATTTTGGGCATGAACCTGTCCCACGGCGGACACCTGACCCACGGCAGCCCGGTCAATTTCTCCGGCCGCCTGTACAAGGTCGTCTTCTACGGGGTGGAACAGGAAACCGGCCGCATCAACTACGACGAAGTCGAGGCCCTGGCCAAGGAGCACCAGCCCAAGCTGATCATCGCCGGAGCCAGTGCCTACCCGCGCATCCTGGATTTCGTCCGCTTTCGCGCCATCGCCGAGAGCGTCGGAGCCAAGCTCCTGGTGGACATGGCCCACATCGCCGGGCTGGTGGCCACGGATCTGCATCCCTCGCCCATTCCCCATGCCCACTACACCACGACGACCACGCACAAGACTCTGCGCGGGCCGCGCGGCGGCATGATTCTGAGCTCCGAAGAGTTCGGCAAGACCCTCAACTCCCAGATTTTCCCCGGCATCCAGGGCGGACCGCTCATGCACGTCATAGCGGCCAAGGCCGTGGCCTTTGCCGAGGCCCTGCGCCCCGAGTTCAAGGCCTACCAGCAGCAGGTCATCGACAACGCCCAGGCCCTGGCCCGGGAACTGACCAACGCCGGCTACCGTCTGGTCTCGGGTGGCACGGACAACCACCTCATGCTCGTGGACCTGACAAACACGAACATCACGGGCAAGGACGCGGAGATCGGCCTGGACAAGGGCGGCATCACGGTCAACAAGAACACGGTGCCCTTCGAGACCCGTTCGCCCTTCGTCACCTCGGGCGTTCGTCTGGGCACTCCGGCCCTGACCACGCGCGGCATGAAGGCCGATGACATGCGCCAGGTGGCCAAGTGGATCGTGGCCATCCTGGAAAGCCTGGACAACGAGTCGCGGCTGACCGAGATCCGGCGGGAAGTGGAAACGTTCGCGAGCCAATTCCCTCTTTTTGCCTGGTAGACCGCCTGTTTTTGGACCGCATCCCCCAACCACAGGGCCTTTTTCGCGGTCCTGTGGTTGATTCGTTTCCGAAGAGGTGAGCAGATGGACCAACGCATCCCATGGCCGCAGTATTTCATGAGCATCGCCTACCTCGTGGCCGAGCGCTCGACCTGCCTGCGACGCAAGGTCGGAGCCTTGGCCGTGAAGGAAAAACGCATCCTGGCCACGGGCTACAACGGCGCGCCGGCCGGACTGACCCATTGCCTGGACATCGGCTGCCTGCGCGAGAAGCTGGACATTCCCTCTGGCCAGCGCCACGAGCTTTGCCGGGCCCTGCACGCCGAGCAGAACGTCATCATCCAGGCCGCCATGCACGGGGTCAGCATCGAGGGCGCGGACATCTACTGCACCACCCAGCCGTGCATCCTGTGCGCCAAGATGCTCATCAACTGCCGGGTGCGGGCCATCCATTTCGCCGAAGGGTACCCTGACGACATGTCCCGCGAGATGCTCGACGAGGCAAAAATTCCGTACTCGCGTCTGCAGGGGCCCGGAAATGTCTGACCACCGCGTGTTCATGGACCAGGCCATCAGGCTGGCCGAACATGGCCGCGGCCGGACCGCGCCCAACCCCTGCGTGGGCGCGGTGCTGGCGCACGGCGGCCTGGTCGCGGCCGAGGGGTTTCACTCCGCCTGCGGCCAGCCCCACGCCGAAATCGAGGCCCTGCGTCATGCCCGGACCCAGGGCGTGAATCCGGCCGAATGCGTTCTCTACGTCACCCTTGAACCCTGCAACCATCAGGGCAAGACCCCGCCGTGCACCCGGGCCATCCTGGAGGTCGGAATCCGCGAAGTGGTCATCGGCTGCGCCGATCCAAACCCCGTGGCCGGGGGCGGAGCGGACGTTTTGCGGCAACACGGGGTGACGGTGCGCATGGGCGTGCGGGAGGAGCAGTGCCGGGACCTCATCGCCGATTTTCTGGTCTGGCAAACCACGAAGCGCCCCTTTTCCATCCTCAAGCTGGCCACGACCCTAGACGGCAAGATCGCGGCCCGCGACGGGCAGGCAGCCTGGATCACGGGCGAGGCCTCGCGCCGCGAGGTGCACCACCTGCGCAGTTGGTGCGGTGCTGTCATCGTCGGCGGAGGTACCTTGCGCTCCGACAACCCGCTTTTGACCTGCCGCCTGCCCGACTATGACGGTCCGCAACCCCTGGCCGTGGTCGTGACCCGTGCCCTGCCGGACCCGGCCCAAAATTTTCATCTTCTGACGGAGAGGGCCGGCCACACCATCTTCTGGACCGGATTGGAAGAAAGCCACTCCGTACGGGCCACGCGCCTGACTAATCTCGGCGCCGCGGTCTGGGGCCTGCCTGACTGGAACAAGGACCACCTGGGCCGCCTGGACTTGAACGCAGGGCTCGGCCTTTTGCGCCGCGACCGGAACTGCCACTACACGCTGACCGAGGGCGGCGGACACCTGGCCGCCTCCATGCAGGAACAGGGTCTGGTCGACGAGCTGCGCATCTTCCAGGCCATGAAGGTTCTGGGCGACGAGCAGGCGCCATCGGCCTTTGCCGGCCGGCCGGCCGTCTCCATGGGGGACTGCTGGAACTTCCGCCTCGTGGAGCAGACCTTCTTCGAAACCGATCTCTACCTGCGGCTGCGGCCCAAGGAGTAGCCATGTTCACCGGCATCATCCAAGGCACGGGCCGGGTCGCGGCCCTGGACCGCCGCGGCGGGGAAACCCGCCTGACGATCCGTCCCGACTTCGCCCTGCGCGATTATGTGACCGGCGAATCCATCGCCGTGAACGGGGTCTGCCTGACCGTGGAAACCTTTGGGGCGGACTGGTTCTCGGCCTACGCCTCGGCCGAGACCCTGGCCGTGACCAACCTGGGAAGCCTGCGCGTGTCCTCTCCGGTCAACCTGGAGCGGGCCCTGGCCCTTGGCGACCGCCTCGGCGGGCATCTCGTCTCCGGACATGTGGACTGCCTGGCCGAGGTCGTCTCCATCCGCGACGCCGGCCAATCCAGGATCTACCGCCTGGGCTTTCCCTCCCGCCACGCAACCCAGGTCATTCCCAAAGGTTCCGTGGCCCTGGACGGGATCAGCCTGACAGTCAACGATTGCGGTCAGGACTATTTGGAAGTAAACATCATCCCGGCCACACAGCGGGAGACGACCATTTCCGGCTGGGCCCCGGGACAACGGATCAACATGGAGACCGACGTCATCGGCAAGTATGTCGAGCGCATGCTCGCACCCTGGACCACCGGTCACGCCCAGCCCAAGCCGCAAACCATCACTCCGGACTTTTTGAAAGAGCACGGATTCTAGTGCCCGACGTTGTCCGGGCACCCACAGACGAGGAACACATGCACAAATGCACGGCCGAGGAGGCCATCAAGGAAATACGGGAAGGTCGGATGATCATCCTGGTCGACGACGAGGACCGCGAAAACGAGGGCGACCTGACCATCGCGGCCGAAAAAATCACGCCCGAGGCCATCAATTTCATGGCCAAACACGGCCGCGGACTCATCTGCCTGGCCATGGAACCGGCCCTGGTCGACAGGCTCGAACTGCCGCTCATGGCCAAGCGCAACACGTCCAAGTTCGGCACCAACTTCACCGTGTCCATCGAGGCCAAGCACGGCGTGACCACGGGCATCTCGGCCCACGACCGGGCCTTGACGGTCCAGACGGCCGTGGCCGACGCGACCACCCCCGCCGACATCGCCACTCCCGGCCACATCTTTCCCTTGCGTGCCAAGCCCGGCGGAGTCCTGGTCCGGGCCGGGCAGACCGAAGGATCCGTGGATCTGTCCCGCCTGGCCGGCCTGAAGGGCGCTGCCGTGATCTGCGAGATCATGAACGACGACGGCACCATGTCGCGCATGCCCGAACTGCGCCAGTTCGCCGTCGAGCACGACATGAAGATCGCGACCATCGCCGATCTCATCGCCTACCGCTCGCGCAAGGACTCCCTCGTCCGCCGCGTGGCCGAGGCGCGGATGCCGACCTGCTACGGCGAATTCACCATCATGGCCTATGAAAACGACATCGACGCCCACACGCACATCGCCCTGGTCAAGGGCGAAATCCGCGAGGACAGCCCCGTGCTGGTCCGCGTGCACAGTGAATGCCTGACCGGCGACGTGTTCGGGTCCATGCGCTGCGACTGCGGCAGCCAGCTGCAGCGGGCCATGCAGATCATCAATGACGAGGGCTGCGGGGTTGTGCTCTACATGCGTCAGGAAGGCCGGGGCATAGGACTGGGCAACAAGATCAAGGCCTACCACCTGCAGGACGAGGGACGCGACACCGTGGAGGCCAACATCGAGCTGGGGTTTGCCCCGGACCTGCGCGACTACGGCCTCGGCGCCCAGATCCTGGTCGACCTGGGCGTCAAGAGCATGCGCCTCATGACCAACAACCCCAAAAAAATCATCGGCTTGGAGGGCTACGGCCTGAAGGTCGAAGAACGCATTCCCATCGAGGTGCCGGCCTGCGACGACAACAAATGCTACCTGCACACCAAGCATGCCAAGCTCGGCCACCTGCTCCACCTGGAAGCCGAAGACAAATAAATTGTTCCCAAGGAGATGTTTATGCCACACATGACGACCATCGAAGGCCATCTGCAGGCCCAGGATCTGAAGTTCACCATCATCGCCAGCCGCTTCAACGACTTCATCGTCGACCGCCTCGTGGGCGGGGCCGTCGATTACCTCGTGCGCCACGGAGCCACCCGCGAGAACATCACCCTCGTGCGCGTGCCCGGCGCCTTCGAGATGCCCCTCGTGGCCCAGAAAGTCGCCCGGGCCGGAAAATCCGACGCCATCATCTGCGTCGGCGCGGTCATCCGCGGCGCCACCCCCCATTTCGACTATGTCTGCAGCGAAGCGACCAAGGGTATCGCCCATGTGTCCCTGGATACCGGGGTGCCCATCGGTTTCGGCCTCCTGACCACGGACACCTTGGAGCAATCCATCGAGCGCGCGGGCAGCAAGGGCGGAAACAAGGGCGTGGAAGCCGCGGCCGCGGCCCTGGAAACCCTGCGCGTGTTGCAACAGCTCTAGGGGATTTGCGTGACCCACAATCGCAGGCATCAGCGCCGTTTCGCCTTCCAGGTCATCTATTCCCTGAATTTCGACCGGAGCATGGGCAAGGACGCCCTGGTCCGGTCCTTCGACAATTTCTGGACCGAAGAGCAGTTCGAACTGCCGCGCCAGGAGTCCTACGCCTGGACCCTGGTGGAGGGCGTGTTCGACAACTTCGCCCACATCGACGACATCATCACCCGACACTCGCAGCACTGGAAACTGAACCGCATCGCCAAGGTCGAGCTGACCATCCTGCGGCTCTCCCTTTTCGAGATGCTCTTCTGCTCCGACATCCCCCTCAAGGTGGCCATGAACGAAGCCATCGAGCTGGCCAAGGATTTCGGGGACGACAACTCCAAGACCTTTGTCAACGGCATCCTGGACGCCGCGGCCAAAGGGGCGGAGCGGGACGAGCATCCCACGATCCAGCTCGCGAAAGCATAATCCCGAGGACAGCATGAGGCATTACGATTTCAAGCAGATCGAGGAAAAATGGCAGACCGCCTGGGAAGAGCAACAGTGCTTCCGCACCAGCACGTCCCGCAACGGCCGGAAATACTATGTGCTCGAAATGTTTCCCTACCCCTCGGGCCGCATCCACATGGGCCATGTGCGCAATTATTCCATCGGCGACGTGGTGGCCCGCTACAAGCGCATGCAGGGCTTCGACGTCTTCCACCCCATGGGGTGGGACGCCTTCGGCCTGCCGGCGGAAAACGCGGCCATCAAGAACAACACGCACCCGGCCAAGTGGACCTACGAGAACATCGCCCATATGCGCACCCAGCTCAAACGGCTGGGCTATTCCTATGACTGGGAACGGGAAGTCGCGACCTGCCACCCGGGGTACTACCGCTTCGAGCAAGAGTTTTTCCTCAAGTTCCTGGAAAAAGGACTGGCTTACCGCAAAAAGGCCCCGGTCAACTGGTGCCCGAGCTGCCACACGGTCCTGGCCAACGAGCAGGTCGAGGAAGGGCTGTGCTGGCGTTGCGACTCCGAGGTGCAGCAGAAGGAGCTTTCGCAGTGGTTCCTGCGCATCACCGACTACGCCGAGGAACTCCTGGCCGACCTGGAAACCCTGACCTCGGGCTGGCCCGAACGCGTCCTGACCATGCAGCGCAACTGGATCGGCAAGAGCGTCGGCGCTGAAATTTCCTTCAAGATCAGCGGAATGGACGAAGGGATCGAGGTCTTCACGACCCGTCCCGACACCCTTTTCGGGGCGACCTTCATGAGCCTGGCACCGGAGCATCCGCTGGTGGAAAAACTCATCCCCGGCACGGGCCAGGAAAAGGAGGTGCGCGGTTTCGTCGAGCGCGTCTCCAAGATGGACCGCATCGTGCGCACGGCCGAAGACCTGGAGAAGGAGGGCGTGTTCACGGGACGGTACTGCATCAATCCGGTCACGGGCCGCGAAATGCCCGTCTACGTGGCCAACTTCGTGCTCATGGGCTACGGCACGGGCGCGGTCATGGCCGTCCCGGCCCACGACCAGCGCGACTTCGAATTCGCGACCAAGTACAATCTGCCCAAGCAGGTCGTCATCCTGCCCAAGGACGGCGGTCTCGACCCCGCGACCATGACCGAGGCCTTCACCGACCCCGGAATCATGGCCAACTCCGGCGCGTTCGACGGCATGGAGAGCGAAGCGGCCAAACAGGCCATCATCGATGCCCTGGCCGCCGACAATCTGGGCAAGCCCACGGTCAACTACCGCCTGCGCGACTGGAACATCTCCCGCCAGCGCTACTGGGGCGCGCCCATCCCGGTCATCTATTGCGACAGCTGCGGCATCGTGCCCGTGCCCGTTCAGGATCTGCCCGTGGAACTGCCCCTGGACGTGGCCGTCAACCCCGACGGCCGTTCGCCCCTGCCGGCCTGCGAGAGCTTTGTCAACGTGACCTGTCCGGCCTGCGGCAAGCCGGCACGCCGCGAAACCGACACCATGGACACCTTTGTCGAGTCCTCCTGGTATTTCGCCCGCTACACCTCGGCCCGCAACGAGGACGCGGCCTTCGACCCGCAAGACATCGCCTACTGGATGCCCGTGGACCAGTACATCGGCGGGATCGAACACGCCATCCTGCACCTTCTCTACTCGCGTTTCTTCGTCAAGGCCCTGCGCGACGAAGGCTATCTCGAGCACAGCGAGCCGTTCCAGAATCTCTTGACCCAGGGCATGGTCCTCCTGCACGGTTCCAAAATGTCCAAGTCCAAGGGCAATGTCGTGGATCCGGACGAGATGATCGCCAAGTACGGGGCCGACACCGTGCGCCTGTTCTGCCTTTTCGCGGCTCCGCCCGAGAAAGACCTGGAATGGAACGACAAGGGCATCGAAGGTTCGAGCCGCTTCCTGAACCGCCTTTGGCGTCTGGTCGACGAACTGGAGGGCATCCTCTCCCCTGTGGGCACGTGCGTGGCGGCAAGGGGAGTCTTGGGCGATGCCGAGGAAGAATTGCGGCGCAAGGAACACGACACGGTGCGCCGGGTGGAGCGTGACATCGAGAACAAGTTCCAGTTCAACACGGCCATCGCGGCCATGATGGAGCTGGTCAATACCCTGTACGCGGTGAAGGACGAGGCGGGCACGACGGAAAACGGCCCCCGGCTGCTGTCTTCGGCCATCTCGTCCATCCTGGTCCTGCTCTCGCCCATTGCCCCGCACATCTGCGAGGAGCTCTGGGCGCGCATGGGCTACACCCGCACCCTGGCCGCGGAGCCCTGGCCCAGGCACGATCCGGAGGCCTTGAAAACGCGAGAAGTCACCGTGGCCCTGCAGGTCAATGGCAAATTGCGTGGCCAGATCAGCGTGGCCGCGGACGCAGGCAGCGAGGAAATCCAGACCCTGGCTTTGAACGAGCAAAACGTCGCACGACACATCGAGGGCAAAACCATTGTCAAAATCATCGTCATCCCCGGCAAACTGGTCAATGTGGTGGTCAAGTAGGATCCTCTGGGCCGCCTTCGCGGCCCTCCTCGTTCTTCCGGCCTGCGGCTACCGGCTCACGGCCCAGGCGCCCATCGACCTGCCCCGGGACAGCACCCGGCTGTTTTTGGGCAAGGTCGTCAATCCAACCACGGAAACCTGGTTCGAGCCCATGCTGCGGAGCAGCTTGCGCGATGAACTGACCCGCCGCGGCAACGTGACCTGGGTGGACCGGGACGCAGCCCAGGCCACGGTCAACATCGATGTGCGCTACTACAGCACCTCGGACGTCGTGAAGGGGCTTGACGACGTGACCCTCAAATCCGAGGCGCGCGTTCAGCTGGAGGTCAGCTTTTTCGACGCCAAAACCAACGCCCTGATCTGGACCTCCGGGCCGGTCATGGCCTCCGAATCCTATCGCGGCACGGATGGCAAGCGAAACGCCACCGAGGCCGCCATCGAACTGGCCATGCGCATGGTGGCCGATCGCCTGAGCCAGAAGTTCTGAGGCGTTCATGGCCAGGCCCGGCTTTTCCATCCTCGTCTGCGCGGACCCTGAGCTGGTCAAGGACCAGGTGTCCGCATTGCTTGCAGGCCAGGGTTTCGCTGCCCGGACCTTCTGGGGCGACGAGGAATTGCCCGCGCGCTACTGGCAGACCCTGACCGTGCCGTCCATGATGGGGCCGCCCAACGCCGTGGTCCTGCGCCGGGCCGAAGGTCAAACCGACGAATTCTGGGCCCGCCTCGAACCCCTGCTGGCCATGGTCCGCCCTTCGGTCTGGCCCATGTTCTGCCTTGAGGGCGAATGGAGCAGGGGCAAGCCGAGCATCCCCAAGGCCGCGATCAAGGGCCGCTACTGGGAGGCGGCCCGCAAGCGCGGCTGGATCTGGGAACACCCCGGCCTGACCCGCTCCACCATGGGCCAGGAGCTGGACCGTTTCGCGGCCCGGCATAATCTGACCTTCGCTCCCGGAGTCAGGAAGATCCTGACCGAGTCCATGCCCCTGTCGACCATCGCACTGCGCAATGAGCTGGACAAGATCCGGCTCCTGGCCGGCGACGACACAACCATCCGGCCCGACCACCTGGCTTCCCTCGACGTCCTTGATCCCTTCGACATTTTCGCCTTTCTGCGCCAGCTGCAAACCCCCCAAGGACGTCAACAGGCCTGGGGCCGCCTCATGCACGACCCGGCTCTGTCCAGCGGCGACATGCTCTTCCCCGTCGCGGCCCTGCTGGTCCGCGAGGCGCGGATCCTCTGGCAGCTCGCCCATGGCCAGGACAGCAAGGTCCAGCTCCCTCCGGGTTTGAAGACCGAAAAGATGCGCCTGGCCCAGCGCCTGGGACCCGCGCGCATCGCCCGCTTCTGGGACCTGGCCCTCAAGGCCGACACGGACATCAAGACCGGACGCGTCAGGCCGGCCCAGGCCATGGAGAACCTGGTCCGGGACGCGCAGGGGTTGTGGTGAGCCAGGCGCCGCATTACCTTGGCCACCGCCAACGGCTGCGGGAACGCCTGGACGCCGAGTCCCGCCTGCTGTCCGACTACGAGGTTCTGGAACTGCTGCTGGCCCATGCCTTGCCCCGCAAGGACACCAAGCCCATGGCCAAGGAACTGCTCTCCCGCTTCGGCACCCTGGCCGAGGTCATGGGCGCCGACCCCTCTCGCCTGGCCGAGATCCCGGGCCTGGGCCCGGCCACGGCATCGTACTGGCGCCTGTTGCACGAATGCCGTGCCCGGCAGGCCAGCCAGACTCTGGCCCAACGTGAAAAATTCTCGTCTCCGGACCAGGTCCGGGACATGGTCTGCTCCCGCCTGGGTCACCTGGCCAAAGAGGAATTCTGGGTCATCCTCCTCGACAACCAGAACCGGCTCCTGCGCTTCGAACGCGTCTTCCAGGGCACCGTGGACCAGACCGCGGCCTATCCCCGGGAAATTCTGGAACTCGCGCTGCGGCATCAGGCCAGCGGCCTCATCCTGGTCCACAACCATCCCGGCGGCGACCCCGCGCCGTCCCCGCAGGACAGGATTCTGACCGAGACCATGGCCCGCCTGGCCGGGGACCTCGGTTTGCGCCTGCTTGATCATCTCATTGTGACCGCCCGATCCTATTCCAGTTTTCGCGCCCTGGGTTTGCTTTGATTTTCGATCCCCCAGGGGAAAATCCACTTTTTGTGCTTGCCTGAGGCTCAAAGGTCCTTATAATGGACAGAATTCACAATTTGCGGCCTTTTTTTCGCGGATACAACACCACGAGGAACCCTTCATGACCGAACAAAAACCGATTTCCCCTGAAAATGACGATGTCAGGGATATAAACTCCAATACTGCCAGCACCGAAAACGCCTCGCAGGAAGCAGACATACCGACCAGCATGCCCCTTTTGGCGGTGCGCGACATCGTCGTCTTCAATTACATGATCCTGCCCCTTTTCGTGGGGCGCGAGAAAAGCGTGCAAGCCGTGGACGCGGCCTTGAACGGCAGCCGGTACATCTTCATCAGTACCCAGAAAGACGAGGGAATAGACGACCCCGGCCCCGACGATCTGTACCGGACCGGGACCGTGGCCATGATCATGCGCATGCTGAAGATGCCCGACGGGCGTCTCAAGGTGCTGGTCCAGGGCCTGACCCGCGCCCGCATCCTCGACTTCGTGCAGCACGACCCTTACGACATGGTCCGCATCGAGACCATCGACGAACTCATCGTCGAGAATCCCGGCCCCGAGGAAGAGGCCCTGCTGCGCTCGGTCAAGGAGCAGAGCGAAAAGATCCTGACCCTGCGCGGCATCGACGCGGCCGAGATCATGAACGTCCTGAACGCCGTGAACGAGCATGGCCGGCTGGCCGACCTGGTCGCCTCCAACCTGCGCATGAAGGCTGCCGAGGCCCAGCGCATCCTGGAAAGCCACGACCCCATCGAACGCCTCAATCTGGTCAACTCCCAGTTGGTCAAAGAGGTGGAGGTCGCCTCCATGCAGGCCAAGATCCAGAACATGGCCAAGGAAGGGATGGACAAGGCCCAGCGCGAATATTTTTTGCGCGAGCAGCTCAAGGCCATCCGTCGCGAACTGGGCGACAAAAGCGGCGAAGGCGAGGAGATGGAGGAACTCAGAAAGACGCTCAACGCCATCGGCCTGCCCAAGAAGGTCAAGAAGGAGGCCGACAAGCAGCTCTCGCGCCTGGAGTCCATGCATCCGGACAGTTCCGAGGCGGCCATCCTGCGCACCTACCTGGACTGGCTCATCGACCTGCCCTGGAAAAAGACCTCCAAGGACCGCCTGGACATCACCGAAGCGGCCAAGATCCTGAACGACGACCACTACAATCTGGACAAGGTCAAGGAACGCATTCTTGAATACCTGAGCGTCAGAAAGCTCAACCCGACCATGAAGGGCCCCATCCTGTGCTTTGTCGGCCCTCCGGGCGTGGGCAAGACGTCGCTGGGCAAATCCATCGCCCGCTCCCTGGGACGCAAGTTCGTGCGCATGTCCCTGGGCGGCATGCGCGACGAGGCCGAGATCCGCGGCCATCGCCGGACCTACATCGGGGCCATGCCCGGCCGCATCATCCAGTCCATGAAGGACGCCGGCACCATCAACCCGGTCATCATGCTGGACGAGATCGACAAGCTGGGCAACGATTTCCGCGGCGACCCGTCCTCGGCCCTTCTGGAGGTCCTCGACCCCGAGCAGAACAACTCCTTCACGGACCACTACCTGAACGTGCCCTACGATTTGTCCAAGGTCATGTTCATCTGCACGGCCAACATGCTGGACACCATTCCTTCGGCCCTTTTGGACCGCATGGAGGTCATCCGCATCCCCGGCTACACGGAGCAGGAGAAAGTCACCATCGCCAGACGCTACCTGCTGACCCGGCAGATCAAGGAGAATGGCCTCACGGACGAGACCCTGGTCGTGTCCGACGCCGTGCTGGCGGAGATCATCCGCGGCTATACGCGCGAAGCCGGCCTGCGCAACCTGGAGCGCGAGATCGGATCGGTCTGCCGCAAATACGCGCGCAAGGTCGCCGAGGGCAAGAAGGGTCCTTTCCGGCTGACCAGCCCGGCCCTGATCAAGTTGCTGGGCCAACCCAAATTCATGGACGAGGAACGGGAGAGCTCCATGCCTCCGGGCGTGGCCCTGGGTCTGGCCTGGACGCCCTACGGAGGCGAGATCCTGCACATCGAATGCAGCCTGTTGCCGGGCAAGGGCAAGCTCATCCTGACCGGCAAGCTGGGCGACGTGATGAAGGAAAGCGCTCAGGCGGCCCTGAGCTACGCACGCAGCAAGAGCAAAGCCCTGGGCATCACCGAGGACTTCTTCGAGACCCATGACATCCACATCCATGTGCCGGCCGGCGCCACGCCCAAGGACGGCCCCTCGGCCGGCGTGACCCTGGTCAGCGCGCTCATGTCCGCCATCACCAACGAATCCATCGCCTCGGACGTGGCCATGACCGGTGAGATCACCCTGCGCGGACGGGTCATGCCCGTGGGCGGGATCAAGGAAAAGATCCTGGCCGCGGTCAGCCACGGCGTGAAAAAGGTGCTCATCCCGGCCAAGAACGCCCACGACCTGGACGAAATCCCCAAGGAACTCAGAAAGCGCATCACGGTCCGGACCGTGGAAACCATCGACGAGATCTGGCCCGAGGTGCGCGCAGGCAAGACCCCCTGACGAGGCGTGGAAAAATGCATCAATGCCCCGGGACGCGATAGCGTTCCGGGGTTTCTTTCAGTTCCGCGCTTCCTTGCTGTCTCTGTCCGACACTGCCCTGTCGCCCAAACAAACCTGTTTTAAAACAACATTGTTTCGCAGAGACACGCTCCATCTTCCGACGCACGCCATGAGCAGCCACCTCGCCTACTTCCGCCCGACCGGCCTGACCGGCGTGGAACTCCTCCACGCCCGCTACGAACGCCAGTCCTTTTCCCGGCACAGCCATGACGGCTACGCCCTGGGCGTCATCGAGGCGGGGGCCCTGGGCTTTCGCTATCTGCGCCGCGACCTCGTGGCCGGTCCGGGCGAGGTCAACCTGGTGGTGCCCGGCGAGTGCCACGACGGACGGCCCGCGGGCGGCACGGGCTGGACCTACCGCATGTTCTATCTCGCGCCCGAGGTCCTGGGACAAGCGGCGGCCGAACTGGACCTGGGCCGGGGTCTGCCCGACTTCGCGGCCGGTGTTTTGCACGATCCCGTGCTGGCGCAAACCATCCGCCTGACCCACAACAGGCTCTCGGACGCGGGCTCCGGCACCCTGGAAAAGCAGTCCCTCATGACGCGGCTTTTGACCTGCTGGATCCGCCGTCACGCCGAGGAAGGTGGCACCCTGCCCCGCCCGGGTCCCGAGCCCCGGGCCGTGTCCCGGGCCAAGGAATTTCTCGCCGCGCGCTATCAGGAAGATCCGTCCCTGGCCGATCTGGCCCGGGCCGCTCATCTGAGCCCCTTCCACCTGCTGCGCGTCTTTGCCCGGGCCACGGGGCAGACTCCGCATGAATTCCTGATCCAGAAACGGATCGACGCGGCCAGGAACCTGCTCGCCTCCGACCTCTCCCTGGCGCGGATC
>CAZPSN010000009.1:40344-88870 GCA_964589645.1 uncultured Desulfovibrionaceae bacterium | reverse complement strand
AATGCGGGTTCGCCGACCAGAGCCACATGACCCGCCTCTTCCGCCGCCAGCACGGCATCACACCGGGACGATACCGCAAGATCCTTCTAAACCGCCCGGACCAATCCCTGTAGGCCTCCGTCAAACGGAGGTCCCATGCACGCGTTCATCCCCCATCTTTGCCTGAGCCTGGCCATGATCCTGGTCGGCAGTTCCGTCGTGGCCGGCGAGATCCTGATCCGCCATTTCCCCGTCCACCTCGGCTCCCTGTTGCGCTTCGCCCTGGCCAGCGTTGTGATCGTTCCCCTGTGGATCGCGCGGGAAGGACGCCCGCCCCGGCTGGCCCGGCGGACCTGGCTCATCCTGACCGGCCAGGCCCTGTGCGGCTCGGTCCTGTTCACCATCTTCCTGCTGCACGGGCTGCGCTGGACCTCGCCCGGCGCGGCCGGGATCATCACCAGCACCACGCCGGCCTGCATGAGCCTCTTGGCCTGGGTGCTGCTCAAGGAGCGTCCGGGACGGCGAATCATGATCGGGATCGGGTTGTCCGTGGCGGGGATCGCCATGCTGAATCTGGCCGGAGCCGAGAAGGCGGGGGTGCAGTCCTGGCCGGGAAATCTGCTGGTGGCCGCGGCCGTGGTGGTGGAGTCGCTCTTTCTGCTGGTGCGCAAGTCCATCCGGGAGCAGCTCTCGCCCCTGGCCGTGTCGAGCCTGATCACGGTTCTGGCGACATGTTTCTTCCTGCCCCTGGGCCTGACCCAGGCCGTGGGTTTCGACTTCGGCGCCCTGCCCCTGGAGGCCTGGATGAGCGTGATTTATTACGCCGTGGCCGTGACCGTCCTGGCCTATCTGTGCTGGTTCGCGGGGGTGACCCGGGTCCGGGCCAGCGTGGCCGGGGTGTTCACGGCCATCCTGCCGGTCAGCGCCCTCGTCCTCTCGGCCCTGGTCCTGGACCAGCCCGTGAGGCAGGAACATCTGGCGGGCGTTTTCCTGGCTCTGACAAGCATTGTGCTCATCAGCCGCCACAGTGCCACAAAAGAGGACGAGCCGTCTTGAAACCTGCCCGGCGGGGAGACCACGCCGGGCAGAATGTACCACTGACGGCCCTGAAGTCAGATCCTAGGATATGAGCGAGTCGGAGATTTCCTTGAACAGATCGGCCATGGTGACCACTCCGATGACTTTTCCGCCCTCTTCGACCACGGCCCGGCCGCGACGGTAGTCCAAAAAGACTTCCAGTACCCGCGCCAGGGGGTCGTTGGGCTTGAGCATGGGAACGTCATGCTGCAGACAGTCGGCGATGCGCACCTGGGCGCAGCTGCGGCACGCCCTGGTGAACGTGCTGTCCCAGTCCACCTCGTTGTCTTCCAGGACAGCCCCCTTCAAAAGACAGGGCCCCATGCCCTGAATCAGATTCCACATGGACAGGACGCCCAGGAATTTTTCGCTTTTGGAAAAAACCAGCACGAAACTCATGTCCGCCTGCTTGGCACGAATGGCCCGCAAGGCGCCAATGGCTTCGGACAGGCTCGCATCCTCGCGGACAAAGGCGAAATCCTCGCGCATGATGTCCCAGACCCGTTTGCGTAACAGCATGTCGTTCTCCCGTGGTTGAAGATGGTGAAAAAATGAAGCGACCCATGGTCGCCGGGATCAATCGAAATCCGCGAGCAGCGCTCCGATGTGCAGCTCGTCGGTCAGGGACTGGTTCTGATACAGGGTTCTGATCCGCCATGACGCCTGCTGCAAATGGGCGTTGGTGATGCCATTGGACAGAGCCGTATAGGCCTCCAGAAACGCGGCCAGATGATCGCAAATTTTGAGCATGCGGCCATCCTTGGGGCAATACCGGTTTTCGTTGTACTGGCCCTGGAGTTGATCCCAGCTGACGATCCGCGCCCCGCCGTCCTGGATGATGGTCGACTCGAATTCCGAGCCCACCCCCAGACCCAAAAAATATTCCAGCCGCTCGACAAGACCGGCATAGACCGAACGATCCAGCATGGAAAAAATGCGCAGGTCAAGCTCCCTCGCCTCATATTCGCGAATCAGATCCCCGATGCCCTGGACCGAACTCTTGACCGGCGAGATGATGTCCCTGGTCAAGAGTTCCGGAATGTCATGAAACAGCCCGGCATAGAAATTGTTCTGCCGCCGCACCGGACAGGCTCCCACCGCGATGCTGAAAAAATAGGCCAGACAAGCCACGATGAACATGTGTCCCAGAACCGAGGTTTCGGGGATGCGCGGAGTCTGGGACCAACGCTTCTGAAACCTGAGCCTTCCGCACATGAAGGCGAACTTGCCCAGGCGCGTGCTCGGCCCCTCAAGCAGCTGCCGCACCCCGGCAAGGTCCAGATGGGCTTCCAGGCCGCTCTTGAAATTTTCCTCGATGTCGGCCATCTCCTCGTCCCAGTGGTTCAGGTCGCGGATGAGATGGAACTCCCAGCGGCTGGCGAAAAGATGTGCGGCATCGAGGATGCGCGAGGCCAACCCCTCGTCGCGGCGCACCTGACTCTCGAAATGGGCCTGCATGGTGTCCCAGAATTCCTTGCCCAGAGGCTGGACCCGGGGCTGCAGTTCGTTCAGGACCCAGGTCGTGAGCTTCTGGTAATGGGCAGGGTTGGCCTTGATCTGATAGAAAATGGGCGGCTTGATGTCGGTGATGACCAGCCGGTAGAGATAGTCGAAAATCCCGCCCCGGACGACGTCCTCGCCGAGGGCGGCCTTTTCCTCGGGGGTCATGTTCTGGGAATTGAGTTCGAAGAGCAGCCAGGCTGCGATCATCTTGTGGGCTTGCTTGTCCACTTCGATGAGTTCCATGGGGCGCATCTTGTCGTTCCAGCGTTTCATGAAACTTCCGGAAAAGACAAGCTGCAGAAGCCCTTTGCGTATGCTGGCCACGGACGACCTCCGGGTTTGCCGAGAAAAATCGGCGGGTAAAATTTTTTCTTCGAAATCGCGAAAAATGCTTTACAAGCGCTGCCGGGAAAGATAGCTGAATCTTCCTTATCCCACACGCATTGTTTCGTTACGTTGTAGCGGTTACGGCGGTAAAGCACAACCATTTGTGCATGTTACCTCCGATCTCAAGATTGAAAGCACCGGCAACGACCCGGGTTTTATCAGGCAGGAGCCACAGAAATGAAGACGTACAGTCCCAAAGCGAGCGAACTAACCCACAAATGGTATCTCGTTGATGCCACGGACAAGGTCCTGGGTCGGCTCGCCACTGAAATAGCCACCCGTCTGAGGGGCAAGCACAAGGCTGAGTTCGCCCCGCACATGGATAACGGCGATTTCGTGATCGTCATCAACGCGGACAAGATCAAGGTGACCGGCAACAAGCTCGCCCAGAAGACCTATTACCGTTACACCGGCTATGTCGGCGGCCTTCGGGAGACCACTCTCCAGGAGATGCTGGTCAAAAGCCCCGAGACGGTTCTGACCAAGGCGGTCCGCGGAATGCTGCCCAAGAGCGCCCTGGGCTATCAGCTGATCAAAAAACTGAAAGTGTACACCGGCACGGAACACCCCCACCAGGCGCAGCAGCCTGAAGTGCTGGACATCTAAGCAGGGATGGAGAGGATTATGAGCCACGATTTCTTCTACGGGACCGGCAAGAGAAAGACGTCCGTTTCCCGGACCAGACTGTACAAGGGTACCGGAACAATCACCGTCAACGGCCGCGACTTGGCCGACTACTTCCCCCGGGCCACCTTGCAGATGATCATCCGTCAGCCCCTGAAGCTGACCCGAACCATCGAAAAGTTCAACATCGCCTGCCGCGTCACCGGCGGCGGTCTTTCGGGACAGGCCCAGGCCGTGCGTCACGGCATCAGCCGCGCCCTGCTCGAATTCGATCCGGAGATGCGCGGCGTCCTGAAGCGCGCCGGTTTCCTGACTCGCGATTCCCGCGTCAAGGAAAGAAAGAAGTACGGCCAGCGCGCCGCACGCGCCCGGTTCCAGTACTCCAAGCGTTAATCGTCTGGTTTTCGAACACACCGAGGCAGGGGTGCGCGCGCACCTCTGCCTTCTTTTTTTCCAGGAGCACGGCGTGAGCAGCAAGAAGATCCAGCCGGTCATGGTTTTCGCGGACGATGCGGGCAACGTGTACGACCACCCCGACCTGCTCATGGTCGTGCGCCGGGGCCGGGAACTGACCCTGCCCAGACCCGACGAGCTCATCCCCCTGCCCGAGGGCAGCGACCTGTACCTTCTGCCCGGCCGACACGCCCTGGGCCTGGATCCGGACACGGGAAAAACCGAAGGATTGGAAGAGCGGGCAGTGGCCGCCTTTGTCTGCCCGTCCTACACCTTGTCCGCCACCGCGGCCTACCTGCCCGAGGCCGACGCGCCCAAGCTTCCCCTGTTCGCCTACGGGGCCGTGGGCTTTGCGGAAGACCGCTTCTGGGTCGCCGCGACCCAGGTCGACAAGGATCGACGGCAGGTCTTCACCAAGGTCGCGCCGGAACGGATCAGCAAGGGGGCACAGGACCTGCTGCAGCGCTATCCGAAAAACCGACTGCTCCAGCATCTGGCTCGGTGCGCCCTGACGTTCTGCTGCCCGGCGGCCAAGAATCTGGCCCTGGGCCGCTACGAGGGACCGTTGCCCACGGCCAGGGGCTGCAATGCCGCATGCCTGGGCTGCATCTCCTCGCAGCCCGGTGATTCGGGTTTTCCGGCTTCCCAGAACCGCATCGACTTCACGCCCTCGCCTGCCGAGATCACCGAAGTCATGCATCTGCATGCCCGGCGGGCCAAGAACCCGATCCTGTCCTTCGGTCAGGGCTGCGAGGGCGAGCCATTGACCGAAGCCGCCCTCATCGCCGAATCCGTCGCGCTCTTCCGCAAGGCGGGTGGCCATGGCACGGTCAACGTGAACACCAACGCGAGCCTGCCTGGAGCCATCCCCCTCCTGGCCCGCGCCGGCCTCGACTCCATCCGGGTCAGCCTGAACAGCGCCCGAAAGGATCTCTACACCAAATACTACCGCCCCCGCGGCTACGCCTTCGACGACGTGCGCCTGAGCATCGCTTCGGCCAAGGAGCACGGGCTGTTCGTATCCCTCAACTATCTCTTCTTCCCCGGAGTGAGCGACGTGGAGAGCGAACTCGCGGCCCTGACGGAACTCGTCTCCGCCACCCGCCTGGACTTTGTCCAGATGCGCAACCAGAGCCTCGACCCCGAGGTCTATCTGGCCTGCGTGGGAGATCCAGAGGAGCCATCCATGGGCCTGGGCAATTTCATGAAGCGGCTGAAAAAAGCCTGCCCCTGGATCAACTACGGGTATTTCAATCCGTACATCCAGGAAGGGACTCCCGTCCTCTGGACGTGACGCGCATAAACACACTGACCCGCTGACTCGTCGGCTGTTCGTCTCGGCCCTGTGCGTCTCCGCGACCTCGACGCTCGCTCACCAGGCCCCGGACATCGAGCCGGGCACGTCGTCCCTGTTCCACCCCGCCCTCGACGTGGCCATGTCCGGGGAAACCGTAACGCCCGTCAGCGACATGGACATGATCCCGATGCGTTCGGCCGGCACCCTCGTCGCCATCCGGAAATAAAAAGGGCGGCCAAAAGCCGCCCGGAAGGATTCGCTGTCTGAAACGCCCGGCTAGCAGGCGTCAGGATTCGGAAAGTCGATGCGCACCTGCTCCTCGTCGCCCTCGCGCTCGAGGATCTCGCCGATGATCCAGGCGTCCTGCTTCAGGGCGCCCAGACGGTGGACCACATCCGTGGCCATGTCCTTCTTGACGACCATGATATATCCGATGCCGGTGTTGAAAATCTGCAGCATCTCCTCCCAGGTCATTTCACCCTGGGCCTTGAGCCAGTCGAAGACCGGGGGGACGGGCCAGGAGCCGAAACGGATCCGGGCGGTCACGCCCTTGGGCAGGACGCGCACGATATTGTCGTAGAAACCGCCACCGGTGACATGGACCATGCCATGCACCTCCCAGTCCCGGATGATGTTGCGCACGGCCTCGGCATAGATGCGGGTCGGGGCCAACAGGACTTCGGCCACGGTCTTGTTTGTGCCGGGAAAGGTGTCGCCGGGCTGCAGACCAGACTGGGCGTAGAGCTTGCGCACCAGGGAATACCCGTTGGAGTGCACCCCCGAAGAGGCCAGACCGATGATGACGTCGCCGACGGCAATGCTCGAACCATCCACGATCTTGTCGTTGTCGACCATGCCGACGCAAAAACCGGACAGATCGTATTCACCGTCGGCGTAAAAATCGGGCATCTCGGCCGTCTCGCCGCCGATAAGGGCGCAGTGCGCCTCCTTGCAACCATCGACGATGCCCTTGATGACCGCTTCGGCCTTGTCGATGTCAAGCTTGCCCGTGGCAAAATAGTCAAGAAAAAATAGGGGCTTGGCGCCCTGGACCACGATGTCGTTGACGCTCATGGCCACCAGGTCGATACCCACGGTGTCGTGCCGGTCAAAAAGAAAGGCGAGCTTGAGCTTGGTGCCCACGCCATCGGTGGAGGCCACCAGGACCGGTTCGTGGGCCATGGACATGGACGGCTTGAAAAGCCCCCCGAATCCGCCGATATCGTTGACCACGCCCTTGGTGTAGGTCGAGGCCACCAGGGATTTGATCCGGGACACGAACGCGTTGCCCGCCTGGATATCAACTCCTGCGTCCTTGTAGGCCTTGTCTCGCTGGGACATCTCCAACTCCTTGTTTCTTCGCCCGTGACCCGCTATCCTGTCGGTGCAAGTCTTTACCGGGAGGCCACGTTGCATAATCTTACGATCCGACCAAGTAAAGCAAAAATCAAGTCCATGGCAAGGCTGGCCATGATTTTGTCCTGCTTTTTTCTGGCCCAGCCCCATGCTCGTGGCGGAGATATCGTCATAAAGTCCGGCGAAAACTCCGGCACGGCCATAGAAGTCGGGCCCGGAGTCGGAAGCGACTTCGGGCGCAAGGACATCGATATCGTCTCCGACCCGGACAACGGCACCGTCATACGGGTCACGCCGACGCCCGAGCCCGCGCGCACCGATGCCGGAACGATCATCGTGTCTCCGCGCGTCCACGTCGAGGAGGCGCAATGACCGCTCCCGCCCTGCTGTGGAAGGCTCTTGACGACGACGCGGTGCAATGCCGTCTGTGCGCCCATTTCTGCCGCATGGCCCCGGGCAGTCGCGGACGCTGCGGAGTGCGCGAAAACCGCCACGGCAGCCTCGTCACCCTGGTCCAAGACCATGTCGCGGCCTTGAACCTGGACCCGATCGAGAAAAAACCCCTCTTCCACTTCCTGCCCGGCACCCAAACCCTTTCCCTGGGCACCCCGGGCTGCAATCTGGCCTGCACCTTTTGCCAGAACTGGAGCCTGTCCCAGCCGCCCCGCCAGGGTCTGCCCGTGCGCGGCGAGGCCATCGCGCCCCGGGAACTCGTAGGCATGGCCCTGTCCGCCGGCGCTCGGTCCATCGCCTACACCTACTCGGAACCCACGATCTTTTTCGAGCTTGTCGCCGAAACCGCGGTCCTGGGACTGGAGGCCGGCCTGGCCAATATCCTGGTCAGCAACGGATTCCAGAGTCCGGAATGCCTGGAACACCTCGGCCCACTGATCCAGGCCGCCAACATCGACCTCAAGTCCTTCCGGGAAAAGTTCTACCGCGACGTCTGCGCCGCGCGTCTGGCCCCGGTCCTGGCCAACCTGATGCACATGCGCCGACTGGGCTGGCACCTGGAGGTGACCACCCTGGTCATCCCTGGCCTGAACGATTCCGACGCCGAACTGGGCGACATCGCCCGTTTCCTGTACCGCGAACTGGGCGCGGACACCCCCTGGCACGTCTCGCGTTTCCACGCCAGCCATCTGATGCAGGACCGGCCGGCCACACCCGCGGAGACCCTCGGACGGGCCCACGACATCGGCCGGGCCGAGGGGTTGCATCATGTCTTTGTCGGCAATGTGCCTGGATCAGGACTGGAGAACACGACCTGCCCGGGATGCGGGCTGACGGTCATGGAGAGGTCCGGGTTCGCGGTCCGGATGACCGGAATGCAGGATGGCGCGTGCGCAAGGTGCGGCCGGACAATCATCACAGGGTAGAAAATCGCAACAGGCCGCTCGTGGCGCCGGACGAACGCCCCTTGCATTCCGCTAATACTCGATCCCTGCCGTGGCCTTGCCGCCCTGGGCGTGGACATGCCTGACCTCGGCAATGTCTGAAACGATGTCGGCCATCTCGACCAGCCAATCCGGAGCCCCGCGTCCGGACAGGACCAAATGGCAACCCCGCTCGCGGCAACGCTCGACCAGTTCCCGCACTTCCGCCTCCAGCACCAGGGCGTGGTTCAAGGCGTAGAGAATTTCATCCAGAACGAGCATTTCCAGCCCATGCCCCAGGCGCTCTTGGGCCCAGCGCAACAGGTGCAGGGCCTTTTCTCGGTGCAGTGGATGGTCGGCCGGATTCCGATAGAACCCCGCGCCCGAAGCCAGGAAATTCTCTCCGAGCAATTCCCCCAGCATGAGCTGTTCCCCGGCCTGGCCGCCTTTTTTCATGAACTGCCCAAAGGCCACGGCCAGACCCTGGCCCAGGGCGCGCACGGCCTGGCCCACGCAGGCCGAGGTCTTGCCCTTGCCGTTGCCGGTATAGATCAGGAGCATGCGTCCTCCTTGGACCCGCTTGCCGCAGTCAAACGCCTCACCGTGGCCTGGGCCTGGGCCAGAATCTCCTCCTCGGCGGGAACCCGGCCGCCCTGCATGAGCACGCGGCCGTTGCAAATGGTCGTGTCCACGCAGGAGCCGTTGGCGCTGTAGACCAGATTCGAGATCAAATTGTGGCCCGGGACCATGCGCACATGGTTCAGATCAATCAGGATGCAGTCGGCCAGCATCCCCGTGGCAATGCGGCCGCCCTCCAGACCGTACATGCGCGCCCCGTTCAGCGTGGCCGCATCCAGGGCTTCCTGGGCCGGAAAAACGGTCGGATCCATGGCCGTGACCTTGGCCAAGAGGGAGGCCAGCTTCATCTCCTCGACCATGTCCAGGTTGTTGTTGGAGGAGCACCCATCCGTGCCCAGGGCCACGCCCACCCCATGCGCCCGCATGGCGGCATATGGGAACTGCCCGGAGCCGAGCTTCATGTTCGAGGCAGGGCAATGCACGACCTGCACCCCGTGCCGGGCCAGCAATTCCATTTCGGAATCGTCCATCCAGATGGCGTGAGCCAGGATCAGGTTCGGGGCCAGCAGTCCCAGTTCGTGCAGATAGTGCACGGGACGTCGGCCCGTCTTAACCAGGCAGTCGTCGACTTCCTTTCGGGTTTCGCTCAGATGCGTATGCACCAAGAGTCCGTTGCGGGCGGCATAGTCCCCGAGCCAGCGCAGGGAATCCGCCGACACGGTGTAGATGGCATGGGGTCCGAGAATGAACTGGATGCGACCTGAACAGTCCCGGCTTGTCTCGTGCAGGTCCATGACTTGGCGTTTCATGACTTCGGCACGGGCCGGGTCCTCGAAATCGAAAAAGGCCGCCGACAAGGCCGCGCGCAGGCCCATCTCTTCCACGGCCCGTGCCGTGCCCTTCCAATGCCAGTACATGTCGGCGAAAAAGGTGGTCCCGGACTTGATCATTTCCAGACAGGCGAGCTTGGCCCCCCAATAGATGTCGTCTTCGGTCAACCGGGCCTCGAAGGGCCAGATGTGTCCGGACAGCCAGGTGTGCAGATCCATGTCATCGGCATAGCCGCGCAGAAGGGTCATGGCCGCATGGGTGTGGGCGTTATGAAAAGACGGCAGGATGGCCTTGCCCACGCCGTCGATGATCACCTCGGCCGGCGCATCCACGTCCGTGCCGATGGAATCGAAGCGGTTTTCCCGGATGAGCACGTCCACGAGTTCCCCGTTCAGACGCACCTTCTTGATCAAAATGCTCACGGCCACCTCCAGTGTTTGGAGGTATCTGATAACGGCATCCGCGTGGCGTTGTCCATAGAGGCCGCCTCCGCGCGTCTTGTCTGTGGCCGGCCAGCAGAATTGACGGGCCCAGCCTCTTCTCTTTTGCCACAAGGCCATCTATGAGTTGTTCGGTAAACTCCACACCCGAGGTGTTCATGACAAACGCGACAAATCCAACGCCCTCCGCCAAAGGCCCGCTCTTGACCCTGCGCGGCAAGATCACCGCATCCATTATCGCCTTGATCGGCCTCAACGCCCTGACCCTGGCCTGGATCGCGCTGACCGCATGGTCCCTTCTCCCGGCCCTGGCCTGGAGCGTCGGCGCGTTGCTCCTTGTGACCGCCATCGTTTTCGGAGCGTTCGCCATGAGGGTGCTGCACCGCGAGTCCGCCAGACATGTGGCCGACATCGGCTCCGTATTCCAGAACCTCCAAGGGCAGGAGGCGGACCTGTCCTGCACCATGACGGACTCAGACAATCCGGATCTGCGGCACATCTCCTCGTGCTACAACGCCTTCCTGGCCAGCGTGCGGGAACTGGTCGAGCGGATCAGAAAAATGGGCATCGATATCGCCCTCGACAGCACGCGCGTGGCCAAATCCGTGTCCGACACCAGGAACAAGACGGACAACCAGGGCGTCATCGCCGAAGAGGTCGCCCTGGCCAGCAACGAGGCCAACGCCGCCATCGCCGACATCGCCCAGAACACCCAATACGTGGCCGAAAAGACCACCAGCAACCTGAACACCGCCCATCGCTCCCACACGGAATTGCAGGACGTCACGGACAAAATCCACAAGATCAACGCCATCGTCGAATCCTTCCGCAACACCGTGGAAGACCTGGGCAAGAGTTCGGCCAGCATCCTGAGCATCGTAACCATCATCAACGGCATTTCGGAGCAGACCAATCTCTTGTCCTTGAACGCCACCATCGAGGCCGCGCGGGCCGGCGAGCATGGCAAGGGATTCGCCGTGGTCGCCGAGGAGGTGCGCGAGTTGTCCCGCCGCATCAAGCCGGCCACGGAAGAGATCTCCAACAACATTGGAGCGATGGTCAAAATTGTCGAGCGCACCCAGGCGGAAACGTTGCAGATTCTTGATTACGCCAAGGACACGGACCAGGTCGTGACAACGGCCACCATGAACTTCGAACGCATGATCGAGGATTTCGAAACCGCCAACGACCAGCTGATCAAAATCGCGGCGGCTATCGAGGAACTGTCCACCAACAACAACGACGTTACGAATAAAGTCAACAACATCAACATGCTCAGCCAGGAGATCGCCAAGGACATGAACTCCTCGGCCACATCCGTGGACGCGCTGAACTCCGTCACCGAGCAGATGCTCGAACTGGTGGCCAGGTTCAAGACAGGGGAAGGGAAATTCGATGCGGTCATCACCGCGGCCAGGGAGATTCGCGACGATTACCAGGCCCGGATTCAAGGCATGAAGGACCGCGGCATCAACGTCTTTGACATGCAACACAAGCCCGTGCCCAACACCTCTCCCCAGAAGTACGTCACGGCCTTCAGCGACGCCTTTGCCAAGGAGATGCAAAGCGTGTTCGACGAAGCGCAGAAAAGAATCTCGGGAACGATCTATTGTCTGGCCATCGACCGCAAAGGCTATTTGCCCGTCCATCACGGGGCAGTGTCCAAGCCCATGACCGGCGACCCAACCAGGGACCTGCTCTACAGTCGGCACCAGCGCATCTATCAGAACAACCGCACCGAGCAGCGCCGGTGTTCGCACACCGATTCGCTGCTGCTGCAGACCTACATGCGTGACACCGGCGAAATCCTGAACGATCTGTCCATGCCCATTTATGTGGACGGCAAGCATTGGGGAGCCTTCATCATGGGCTTCGACCCCAGGGCCATGTTCAGCGACTCCTAAAACGCCCTCGCTCCCGGGAGGCCGGCGCAATCTCCCGGGAGCGGTTTTCCGCCGCCGCGCCCATCAGGCCGGATTGGCGCACAGATCCAGGAAATACCCATGCACACGGCCGTCTCCGGTCAGCTCCGGATGAAAGGCCGTGGCCAGCAGATGCTTTTGCCGCAAGGCCACCGGAGCATCCCCCTGCCGGGCCAGGATGGTCACGCCAACGCCCGTTTCGACGACACGCGGGGCGCGGATGAACACACCCGGATAGGGACGGGAATCCGAGAGCCCGGCCAGGCTCAAGCTCGACACGAAACTGTCCTGCTGGCGGCCGTAAGCGTTGCGCGCCACTTCCATGTCCATCAGGCCCAGAAAGGGCGCCTCGCCCTTGACCCTGGCCGCCAGGAGGATGAGCCCTGCGCACACGCCCCATACCGGACGCCGGACCCCGAACTCACGAATTGCCACGTCCAGCCCGTTCTGCCCGGCCAGCCGCCGCATGCTCGTACTCTCGCCGCCGGGCAGGATGAGCCCGGTTAGTCCGTCAAGTTGCACAGGCGTGCGGACCAGGACAGGCCGGACACCCAGGCCTTCAAGCATCACGGCATGCTCGGCGAAAGCGCCCTGCAGGGCCAGGATGCCGACGCGCATCACCAGCCCCGGACCGCGAACTGTTCTCCGCGGTCCAGAGAACGGACCGCGATGCCGGACATGGCCTCGCCCAGGTTCTCGCTGATGCGGGCCAGGGCCTGGGCATCCTCAAAATGCGTCACGGCCTGGACAATGGCCCGGGCCCGTCGGACGGGGTCACCGCTCTTGAAGATTCCGGAACCGACAAAAACCCCGTCCATGCCCAGATGCATCATCAGGGCCGCGTCGGCCGGAGTGGCCACACCACCCGCCGCGAAATTGACCACGGGCAAGCGCCCCAGCTCCCGCACCTGACGCACGAGTTCCAGGGGCGCGCCCAGGTCCCGGGCCAGGGAAACCAGTTCCTCGGCAGGCATGTGCCGGGCCCGCAGGATCCCCTCCTGCACGGCCCGGGCGTGGCGCACGGCCTCGACAACATCTCCTGTTCCGGCCTCGCCTTTGGTGCGAATCATGGACGCGCCCTCGGCGATGCGTCGCAGGGCCTCGCCCAAGTCGCGACAGCCGCAGACGAAAGGCACCTTGAACGCGGTCTTGTCGATGTGAAACTGCTCGTCGGCCGGAGTCAGGACCTCGCTTTCGTCGATGAAATCCACGCCCACGGCCGCAAGAATCCGGGCCTCCACGAAGTGTCCGATGCGGCATTTGGCCATGACCGGGATGGAGACGCTGGCCATGATTTCGCGGACCATGGCCGGATCGGACATGCGAGCCACCCCGCCGCAAGCGCGGATGTCGGCCGGCACCCGTTCCAAGGCCATGACGGCGCAGGCCCCGGCCTCCTCGGCAATGCGGGCCTGCTCCGCATTGACCACGTCCATGATAACCCCACCCTTGAACATCCGGGCCAGGCCGGTGTTCAACATTGTCACGCTCTGCTCGTCGCGAATCTGATCCATGATGTCCTCCACGGTTTGGACGGTTCTTGGACCAGCCGGGACAAAATATGGCAATACGGGTTTATTGGGGAGAGAATATGGAGAATTTATCCATATCAGGAGCTGCCAAGAGCTCCCAGGCAGGCCCCAAGGCTGTCACGACGGTCCGTGAGACCGAGCTTGCGGCGGATGTGATGACGGTGGGAATCAATGGTGGCCGTGCCAACCCCGAGCCTGGCCGCGATGTCCTTGGTGCCCAGTCCTTGACGGATCAGCTCCGCGACCTGGGTTTCGGCAGGGGTCAGGGTTTGACAGAGGGCGGACAAGCGGTGCGAAAAAGGGTCCGTCAACTCCTGGAGGCCCCGCCGGACTTCGGCCAGGACTTCCCGGGCCACATCCGGGCAAACCGACTCCAGTCGATCCAAAGCCGGGACGATCCGACGACGCACATTGGACAAGACGGCTCGCTCCAGATCCCCCCGATCCTCCTCACGCTGTCGCAAAAGGACCTTCAAAGCCGCGTTCATCTCGCCCAGGCGTTCGGCCTGAGCCTTGAGTTCCGCCGTGCGTTCGCGGACCCGCGATTCCAGTTCCTCGCTGCGCAGGTTGCGGGCACGCTCCTCTGCCTTGCGCCCGCTGATCTCGGACACGGTCCCGACATAGCCCAGTATCTCGCCCGTCGGGGCATGGACAGGCCGGGTCTGCTCCTCGATCCAGCCCGTGCGGCCACTCGAACAGACATAGCGGTATTCGGCCCGGAACAGCGGAGTGCGCTCGGCCACGGCCCGGGCCCGCGCACGCAACAATTCCGGGAGATCGTCGGGGTGCACGGTTTGGGCCCATCCTTCGCCCAGGGCCTCGGTCTCGGACAGCTCCATCATGTCGCAAAACGTTTGATTCACGAACACGCATTGATCCTGGGCATCATCGAAAAAAATGCCCAGGGGCGACCCGTCGACGAGGACCCGCATGCGCGCCCTCAGGACGCCCAGTTCAGCTTCCGGATCAAGGGGGAGAGTGGACGAGGTGGGATGAACCATGAGATTTCGCTGCATGGATGCGCGGGGCCCTGCGCCGGACAGGAGCCGACCCCGCGGGACTGGAGAGGTCAGACCAGACCGAGCTTATGCAGCTCCTCAATGATTTTGTCCCGGTCGATGGGCTTGACCAGATAGGCCGAAGCCCCGCCTTGAAAAAAGGACTGGGTCACGCTCTTCACGTCGTCCAGGGCGCTTGTCATGACGACCTTGACTTCCTGGGAAGAAGAAACGCCGCGCTCGCGCTCCTTGTCCCGGATGATCTTGAGGGCCTCGTGGCCGCTCATGTTCGGCATCATGATGTCCAAAAACATGACATCATACGGTCTGCCCTGTTTCCAGGACAGGTCAACAGCCCTGACCGCCTCAAGACCGTCCAGGGCCACATCGCAATCTCCGTACTCCACAAGCAGCTGCTGCAAGACTTTACTGCCGATTACGTCATCCTCGACTATCAGAATTCGCATGAAAACCTCGCTGTCTGTTGCCGTACGCGTTCTGGCGCGTTACCAAAGCCTTCTAGCACGCATTGACGCGACTGAAAAGCATCCAGGAGCGGCAACTCCTGGATAGACGAGACTCTCGCGAACTGGCCAGGGCATGCCGCCAGGCACAAAACCGGCTCGCTCCCGAACGCCAACGAGATCATCGGGCAATGAATCCCACCGCGTCGCATCCTGTCCCATGAGCCAGCCACCGCGCATGCATCCCCGGCTCCCCGGGAATTGCTGCCGACCGGCAGGGCATCGCCAATCCCGGCCTGCGCCACGGCACGCCTCCGAGCCAAGCCCTTTTCCGACGGCCCTTGATCACGAGGCCGCTCCGGCGTAGGAAGGCGTTCAACCCCACGGAGTCGCCCATGAAACGCATCCTGCTTCTCGCCTGCATCCTCATGGCCACGCCGGTCCTGGCCGGGTCATGGATCACGCTCACGCCCGTTGTTTTGTCCGGAAGCGGCACAATCTCACTGCCCGTGGGTGAACACTTCGGCGCCGTGGACAAGATCCGCTTCCAGATCGACGGGGCCACCGTGCATCTGAGCAGCCTGACCCTTTTCCCCATCGCGGGTGATCCCATCGCCCTGCGGCATCCCAGCCTGCTCAAATCCGGGGAGTCCTCCGGAAGAATCCGCGTGCCCGGGCCAGCACGGATCACCGAGAAGCTGCGCCTCGTCTACCAGGTCAGCGCGGGCACACGGGCCCAGATCACCCTGCGGATCATGCCCGAAAACGCGACTCTGTCCGACGGGAACGAAACCGTGTCCGAAGGCAACAAGACCCTCACGCCCTGACATCGGCCGCGCTGTCATCTCGTGCTTCCGGATAACCGGGCGCCCTCCCGCGACCAGCAAAGCCTGGGAGTGTGCGCGCTTCCCGCTTTACATCACGCCCGCCGACCTTCAGAGTATATTTTTTTAAGGACAGACATGAAACATTTCGACCTGATCGTCATCGGCGGCGGACCGGCCGGACTTCTGGCCGCGGCCACGGCCGCGGCCAGGGGCGCCAACGTCACCCTGCTCGAGCGCATGGACCGGCCGGGCCGGAAGCTGCGCATCTGCGGCAAGGGCCGGGGCAACATCGGCAACACCGCGACCCTGGACGTTTTTTTGTCCCACTTCGGCAAAAACTTCCGATTCCTGCGCCCGGCCCTGTCCCATTTCTTCACCAAGGACACTGTCGAACTACTGCACGGCCTGAATGTTCCCACCAAGGAGGAACGCGGAGGACGACTGTTTCCCGAAAGCGACAGCGCCCAGGATCTGGTCGATGCCTTTGTGCGCCATGCCCGGTCCCAGGGCGTGACGATCCGAACCGGGTGCCGCGTGCGCGGCATCAGCCGCCAGGGCAACGGATTCGAGGTGGATTTCGGATCCCAGAGTCTCGTTGCGGACCGGATCATCCTGGCCACGGGGGGCGCCTCCTACCCGGCGACCGGCTCCACCGGCGACGGCTACGCGTTGGCCACAAGCCTTGGGCACGCCCTTGTGCCCATCACTCCGGCCCTGATCCCCCTGGTCACCGCCGGAAACACGGCCGCGCGCCTGCAGGGGCTCTCACTCAAGAACGTGCGGGCCGAACTGAGGATCGACGGGAAAAAAAAAGGCGAGGAAATGGGCGAAATGCTCTTCACCCACTTCGGTCTGTCCGGCCCCATCATCCTGACTTTGAGCAAGGCCGCCGTGCAGGCCGTGAACCAACGCTTGGCCACTGAAATCATCATTGACCTCAAACCCGCGCTGGATCCGCCCAAACTCGACGCAAGATTGCTGCGGGACCTGAATGGGCACGGCAAGATGCAGGTCGAAAATCTCTTGCGCAAACTCCTGCCGCCCAAACTCATCCCCATCTGCCTGGAGCAGACCGGCCTGGCCGGGGACAAGGCCGCCCATCAGGTCTCGGCCGAGGAGCGCAAACGCCTGCGGGTCTGGCTCAAGGAACTGCGTTTCCCCGTGACCGGACACCGCCCCCTGCGCGAGGCGATCATCACCGCCGGCGGCGTTCCCCTGGCCGAAGTCGACCCCAAGACCATGCAGTCCAGGGTATGCCCCGGACTGTTCCTGGCCGGCGAGGTCCTCGACATGGACGCCGACACAGGCGGATTCAACCTGCAGGCGGCCCTTTCCACGGGCTATCTGGCCGGACTTTGCGCCGCATCCGCCTCCTGACCTTGCACGCACACGTGTCATAGGCTAGTGAGATGCGGAATCCGCCTTTCTCAAGGAGCATGACATGATCGATTTCAAGATTCCGACTCCGGGCGATCCGGCTCCTGGCTTTTGCCTGCGGGGATCCTCGGGGGCGGATACCCGCCTGGAAGACCTCCGGGGGCATTGGGTCGTCCTTTATTTCTACCCCAAGGACAACACTCCGGGCTGCACGGTCGAGGCCCAGGAATTCTCCGCCCTGAAAAGCCAGTTCGACGCCCTGGGCGCACGGGTCCTGGGCCTGAGTCCGGACTCCGTCAAATCCCATCAAGGCTTCACGGACAAACACGGCCTTGCGATCGAGTTGTTGAGCGATCCGCAGCACCAGATCCTGCAACAATTCGGCGCTTGGCGCTTGAAGAAGAACTACGGGAAAGAGTACATGGGCGTGGCCCGTTCGACCTACCTGATCGACCCGCACGGAGTCGTCCGCCACGCCTGGCCCGAGGTCAAGGCCGCCGGACACGCGGCAGAAGTGTTGCAACGCCTCCGGGAATTGGTCTGACCCGCCAAAGATGACGCGCGAACAGGACTCCCTGCTGACCGAACTGCACAGCCTCGTCACGGCCGTGGAAGTCAGCGCCCGCACGGACAGCCAGGCCGCCTTGAACGCCCACCTGAAAGCTCTCGGGGAATGGACGAGGCGGTTGATTCTGCAGGTTCCGGCCTCACTGGAAAGCATGGAGCGGGACAACGCCGAACTGCGCCAGAGACTCCGCTCGTCCAAATCCAGCTTCGACTCCATGGTCGAGGCCTACAAGGCCATCCTGGACGCTTTCGAAACCTTTCGCGAAACCATCGATCTGGTCCAAAGAATCAAGCGCCTGGAAGACCTGCCCCAAACCCTGGACACCATCCGCGAGATGCGTGGTCTCCACTCCCTGCGGCTTATTCTGGATCAGGACCTCTTTGCCGGCCGGGTGCCCGATGGCATCGGGCGGGCCCAGACCAGGACCATCCGGGAGCGGTTGCGCCAGTTCTCGCCTGCCCCCCACGCCCCGCGACTTTATCTGGGCAAGGTCCAGGACATTGATGCTCCGGAATTTTTCCTTGGCCGGGACGGCTCTCCGTTCGGCGGATCCTGCTTCATCTTCGCCCTGGGGCACAAATACCGGCATGGCCAGACCATCGGAGTCGTTGCCGCCCATGATCCCGATCCGACGCGCTACGCCCCGGACAAGGCCACGGATTTCTTGAGCCATTTCTGCGATATACTGGCCTGCACCCTGATCACCCTTCTGGAGCACGCCCAACTCGAGGAGTTGACCGTGCGCGACGCCCTGACCGGCGCCAACAACCGCACCTACCTCGAACGCCACGCCCCCCGCATCCTGGATTTCGCCCAGCGCAAGGGCCTTCCGGTGCACCTGCTCTTCATCGACCTGAACGGCTTCAAGGCCGTCAACGACACCCTGGGCCATGACTGCGGCGACCTCATCCTCTCGGCCGTGGCCAGATCCATCCAGGGCATGATTCGCAAATACGACATCCTCGTGCGTCTGGGCGGGGACGAGTTTGTCGTAGTGCTTCCGGACACGGACGAAAACATGGCCAAGACCTTCGTGACACGCCTGCGCCAGACCCTGGCCCGCATCGACATCGGCCATGTCTGCGCCCTGGACACGGATCTGCGCGTTTCCGCCGCCGTGGGCATGAGCCGACACCTTCCGGGCCAGACCCTGGAAGAACTGATCCGGGACGCTGACCAGGGCATGTACACGGACAAATCGAAAACCTGTAACTCCAAATCCGGACCCACCCACCCATCACCCGTGGCCAGCGGCGCCCAATCCACCTCATGATCGAACTGAACATTCCCGGCTTCGGCCAACGCCTCCTGCACCACCTGGTCCTGGACTTCAACGGCACCCTGGCCCTGGACGGCCGCATCCAGCCCGGGGTTTTCTCCCGCCTGAGCCAGATCAAGGCCCTGCTCAAGATCCACATCCTCACGGCGGACACACATGGCACCGTACACACGACCTTCAGCCAGACCGACTACACCGTGCACGTCCTGTCCGGTGGCGACGAATGCCAGGCCAAAGCCGACTATGTGCAAGAACTCGGACCCATGTCCTGCGCCTGTCTGGGCAACGGCAACAACGACGCGGCCATGCTCATGAATGCCGGTCTTTCCATGGCCGTGCTCCAGGCCGAAGGCGTGGCCATGAGCGCCTGGTCCGCCGCCCATCTGGTGGTCCCCGGCATCGAGGCCGCCCTAAACCTGCTCCTGCATCCTGCGCGGCTCAAGGCCACCCTGCGCACCTAGCTTCCCGCTCCCGAAGATTCCTTGGCCGTTGTCCGCGCCGTCCCTCTGGCCGAACCCCTGCGCGACCAAATCTCCCGCTTCGGGACCCGACCTTTCCCCGGAACGGGAAAAACCGCGTTCTGGCCCATTTTTTCCGTTCCGGACAGGGCCGGCTCGAAGCCAAAAAATCGTTGACAAAGGACCTTGCTGTCCCTAGAGCGATCTTTCGTTGGCGGGATGTAGCGCAGCCTGGTAGCGCACTTGAATGGGGTTCAAGGGGCCGGAGGTTCAAATCCTCTCATCCCGACCACAACGAAAGCCCACATAGCTCAGTTGGCAGAGCGCGTCCTTGGTAAGGACGAGGTCAGCAGTTCAATCCTGCTTGTGGGCTCCAGACATCAAAGCCGATCCTTGGATCGGCTTTTTTGTTACGCCGATACTCCCATTTTTCACATGCTTCTCTTTTCCCTTCCCCGTTGCTAGGTGTTGCCGACACACCAACCCCTGCCTTCGAGGAACGCATGCGCATCGGACCCCACACGTTTCAGGAATTCAAGGACATGGCCGCCGCCTTCCACGGCTACCCGGCTCCGGGCCTTTTGATCGGCGGATACATGGTCGAAATGGCCAAGGCGGCCCTGCCTCCGGACATCCTGTTCGAGGCGGTGGTCGAGAGCAAGAAATGCCTGCCCGACGCGGTCCAGCTTCTGACCCTGTGCAGCACGGGCAACGGCTGGATGAAAATCGTCAATCTAGGCCGCTACGCCGTGGCCCTGTTCGACAAACACTCCGGAAAAGGCGTGCGCGTAAGCGTGGACCTCGACGCCCTCGAAGCCTGGCCCCAGATCCGGGGCTGGTTCATGAAGCTCGTGCCCAAGCAGGAGCAGGACACGAACGAACTGTTTCGGGAAATCGAAGCGGCCGGAGATTCCATCCTGCGCCTGGAGAAGATCACGGTTCAGCCCCGCCTGCTCGGACACAGCCACATGGCCCGCATCGAAGCGTGTCCCGTCTGCCGCGAGGCCTATCCCGTCAGCGACGGCGCCATCTGCCGGGGCTGCCAGGGCGAGGCGCCGTACACTGAATTGCGCTCCGCCGCGTCCGAGGAATGCATGCCGCGTCGCCTGCCCGTGGCCGAGGCCGTTGGGCGCAAGGCCTTGCACGACATGACACGCATCGTGGCTGGGCAATCCAAGGGCGCAGAATTCCTGGCCGGACAGACCATCACGGCCGGAGACGTCTGCCGACTGCAGCAGATGGGCCGCAATACCGTCTATGTCCAGGACGAGAGCCTGCCCGTGGACGCCTTTGTGCACGAGAACGATGCGGCCCTGGCTTTCGCCAAGCGCATGGCCGGGCCGGGCATAGCGTGTTCGGACGCTCCGCGCGAGGGCAAAATCGACTTCCGCAGCGCAGCCCCAGGCCTGCTCAGTATTGACCTGGAAGCCCTGGAACGTTTCAATCTGGTACCCAATGTCATGTGCGCCACCCGCCAACAGTACACCCTGGTGGAACACGGCCGACTGGTCGGCGGAACCAGGGCCATCCCCCTCTTCCTCACCCGGGAGAACTTCAGCCGGGCCATGGCCGCCCTGGGCGAGGGGCCGCTGTTGACTGTCCTGCCGCTCAGGCAGGCTCGGGTCGGCGTGCTGGTCACCGGCACGGAGGTCTTCCAGGGCCTGATCGAGGACCGCTTCGCGCCCATCATCCGCGCCAAGGCCGAGGCCCTGGGCTCGGCCGTGATCGGGGAGGAGTTCGCGCCCGACGAACGTCAGGCCATTGCCGACGGCGTGCGAAAACTCCTGGGCCTGGGCGCGGACCTGATCGTGACTACGGCCGGATTATCCGTTGATCCTGAGGACGTGACCCGCGGCGGCCTGGAGGACGCCGGTCTGACCGACTCGCTCCACGGCGCGCCGCTTTTGCCCGGAGCCATGACCCTGATCGGCCGCATCGGCTCGGCGCAGGTCCTGGGCGTGCCGGCCTGCGCCCTGTTCTTCAAGACCACCAGCCTCGACGTGATCCTGCCACGCCTGTTGGCCGGCGTGCGCATCACCCGGCGCGACCTGGCCCGCCTGGCCGAAGGCGGCCTCTGTCTGCAGTGCAACACCTGCACCTATCCCAAGTGCACCTTTGCCAAATAATCCACGTGGCTGGTCAGACGATTGGTGGTGCCTGGTAACCGAAATCGTTTGACCAGCGGCGTCACGGCCGGCTCCTTGCCGCTCCGGCAACAATCGATTACCGGACTCCGAACAACCCCGGAGCACCGATGATCGCCCTCGACCAGATCCTTCTCTTCAGCCTGACCTCCCTCATCCTCATCTTTACCCCCGGCCCGGACATCATCTATGTCCTGACCCGCGGCGTGGCCCAGGGCCGCCAGGCGGCCCTGGCCGCGGCCATGGGCTTCAGCCTCGGCAACATCGGCCACACCCTGTTCGCGGTCTGCGGCCTTTCGGCCATCCTGGCCTCCTCGGCCACGGCCTTCACCCTGGTCAAGGTCGCGGGCGGCGTCTATCTCCTCTACCTCGGCTTCAAGCTGTGGACCGCCGATCCGGCCCTGTCCCTGGTCAGCCGGGGCGAGCAGAAGACGGCCCGGCTCATCTTCCGCCAATCCATTCTGGCCAACCTGCTCAACCCCAAGGTCGCGGTCTTCTTTCTGGCCTTTTTCCCGCAGTTCGTGCGCCCGGCCCAGGGGCATCCCGCCGTGCAGATGCTCGCCCTTGGCCTGACCTTCGTGGTCCTGACCATGTTCGGGTTCGGCCTCGTGGCCATTGGCGCGGGAGCCCTGGGGGCCCGCCTGTCCGCCCGTCCGGCCCTGTCAGGCTGGCTGCACAAGGGTGCGGGGGCCATCCTCATGCTTCTGGGCCTGCGCCTGATCTGGACCGAACGCTAGGCGAAAAGCGGACCCGCCGCCCCCCTTCACGCCGCGCAAGGCGAGTTTCTACATCCAGCGTCTTTTGGCCAGCACCAGCCAGGCCAGCAGACACGCGCCCAGGGTCACGCCGGAAACAATGGCAAAGGCATGGGGGGAATTCTGGAACGGCGTCGATATGTTCATCCCATAGATGCCCGAAATGATGTTGGGAATCATGAGGATGATGGTGAAGCCGGTCAAAAATTTCATGACCATGTTCATATTGTTGGAGATGATGGAGGCAAAGGCATCCATGGTCCCCGACAGGATGTCGCTGTGGATCTTGGACATGTCGATGGCCTGCCGGTTCTCGGTGATGGCATCCTCCAGCAGGTCGGTCTGGTCCTCGGTGAGCTGCATGCCGCGCATGCGCAACACCTTGTCCATGATGATGTCGTTGGCCTTGAGCGAGGTCGTGAAATAGACAAGGCTTTTCTCGATGCCCAGCAGTTCGATCAACTCCTCGTTGCGCATGGACTGCTGCAACCGATGCTCTATGACGTCGGAGCGCCGGATGATGTCCTTCAGGAAGCGCAGATAGATGAGGGAGACGCGCTGCATCAGATGGATGGCGAAACGCATCCTGTTGGCCGTGTCGACGATGCGGGTGCGGCCGTTCAAAATGCCCGTGACCAGATCCTGCGGGGACCGCGAGACCGTGACCACGACCGTGGGCGTGATGATCAGGCCGATGGGCCTGGTCAGGTAGGGAATCCGGGAATCGGAGTCGTTCTCCACGGGCACGCGCAGCACGATGAGCATGACCCCGTCCTCGTGTTCCATGCGGGCGCGTTCGTCCGCGTCCAGGGGGTCCGTGAGATGGTCCAGGGGAATGCCCAAGAGAATGGAGACACGCTGCAACTCCTCCTCGGACGGATTGATCAGGTTCACCCAGCAGTCGGCATCAAGGTGCTCCTGGGGTGTCACGACGCCTTCGACGGTCTTATTGATGACAATCATGCGCGAATCCTCGCGATCGGGAAAAAACAGGCCAAAAATCATCCGGCGGCAACCGGAGCCTCATCCGATCAGAACGGGAACTCGCGAGTAGGGGTCCGCGGAACGACCCGCGGCATGAAACGCCTGGCCGCAACGGGCGCAGAAGTGCCGGAATGCCAGATGGCGGGAAAGAAAAATGGGGTTCATGGTCCACCTGCCTGCGCGCCGGAGCTCCGTCAGGTGGCGCGGCGGGTCAGACGCGAGGGGGACGGAGAACGGAACGCGAAAAGAAATTGTTGCTCTTGCAGCGCCTAGGGCCGCAACTGTCGCCAGAATCCACTGTCTTCTCCTTGAAGGTGCCGCCCGGACAAAAGGCCCTGGGCGCTCGAAAACGTTGCGCTGCCTTTACGCCCGCCCATTCCAAAAAGCAATGCAAAAACCGCCCATGCGTCCCAAGGGCAAGACCCACAACCGGAGCGGCGCGTTGCCATTGACACGAAATTGTCATACAGCCTCGCGATGCGTTTGGCCCGGATTCAGGCCGCCGCGATCCTTTTTTCTTCCTTTCAGGCAGGATGCACCATGCTCTTCGACAACATTCGCATGAAGCCCAAGCTTCTCTTCCTGTTCATCATGACCGGGATCGCCCCGCTGGCCATCGTGGCCCTCATCGGCAGTTATTCCGCGTCCACGGCCCTGCTGGACCTAGCCTTCAAGCAGCTCGGAACCATCCAGACCATCAAACGCGACAAGCTGCAGTCGACCTTGAGCGAGCGCATCAGCGGCCTCAAATTCCTGGCCGGCCTGCACCAGACCCAGCAGGCCATGGAGGATCTGGATCTCCTGGCTGGCGACGACCCAAACCGCCCCTACCCTCTGGGCAGTCCCGAATACCAGAAAATCCACGGCCGCTACGACGCCCAGCTCAAGGGCTATATCGCGGTCAACGGATTCGAGGATCTCTATCTGCTTAATGGCCGGCACGGGCAGATTATGTACGCGACCAGCCCGAGCGAGGAACTGGGCACCAGCCTGGCCACTGGACGTTACAGGCACACGGCCCTGGCACGACTCTGGGAACAGGTGCTTCGAACTGGCGACGTGGTCTTCGAAGACTTCTCGGTCTACGAGCCGGACGGGGGCCGTCAGGCCGCTTTCGTCGGATATCCCGTCCTGGACCAGAACGGACGTGTGGCCGGAGTCATCGCGGCCCGTCTCTCGACCGGATTCATCAACCAGATCATGCCCTCCCGCCAGGGTCTCGGCGACTCCGGCGAGTCCTACCTGCTGCGATGGCACGAGACCGAAAAGAAATTCGTCCTGCGCAGCGACATCCAGACATTGGGCCAGGGCCTCTACGTCATCGGGTACACCTTGTCCACCACGCCGCAGTACTGGCACGACGCAGTGGCCAAAGGCTTCGACGGAGGAGGCGGGACCTATGTCGACAGTGCCGGAACGACGGTGCTTGTGGCCTACAACACCATGGACATCCTGGGTACGAACTGGATTCTCGTCTCCAAGATCGACCGAGGCGAGGTGCTGCGCCCGATCTGGACATTCCTGCTGGCCATTTTCGCCACCGGAGCGGTTCTGGTCGCCGCTATCGCGCCCGGAGCTTACGCCCTGGCCCGCCGCATCAGCCAACCCCTTGAACAGGGCGTGCAGTTCGCCGAGGCCATCTCCGCCGGAGATCTGAAAGCCCGCTTCGACCTGCGTCAGAAGGATGAACTGGGCATGCTGGCCACGGCCCTGAACCGCATGGCCCGCAACCTGCGCGAAATGGGCTGGCTGAGCCAGGGCAAGACGGGGCTGGACGACACCCTGCGCGGCGAGCACACGCCCCAGGAATTGGCCAAACTTTTCATCTCCTTCATCAGCAAGCATCTGGAAAGCCAGCTCGGACTCTTTTTCATGCACGAGAACGGCGAGTTGATCTTGACCTCGTCCTATGCGTTCACCAATCGCACCGGACAATTCGGGCGCCTGCGCGTGGGCGAAGGGCTGGTGGGCCAGGCCGCCCTGGAAGGCGAGATCCTGATCTTCTCCCGGGTCGAAAGCGATGCGCCGGCCTTCCATTTCGGCCCCGGAGAAATGACGCCAACCCACTTCCTGGCCGCTCCCGTCTTCATGGGCAAAAACCTGCTTGGAGCCTTTCTTCTGGGCCGCGACGCCCCGTTCACGGACCTGCAGCGCCGGTTCATCAGCGAGATCGTCCAAAGCACGGCAGTGCTCTTCAACATGGCCACTTCCCGGGACGTCATCGCCAACCTGCTGCGCCAGGCCCAGGAGCAGCAGGAGATGCTGCGGGTGGCCAACGAGGAGCTCGAAGAGCAGACCAAGATGCTCAAGGAGTCCCAGACCGAACTGCAGGCCCAGCAGGAGGAATTGCAGGTCACCAACGAGGAGTTGGCCGAGCAGACCCGCGCTCTGAAGGAATCCGAAAACAGGCTCAAGGAACAGCAGGAAGAGCTGCGCTTCGTCAACGACAAGCTCGGCGAGCGGGCCATGGAGCTGGAGGACCAGAAAAGCGCCATCCGCCGCAAAAACAAGGAACTGCTGCGCGCCCAGGAAATGCTCAAGCTCAAGGCCCGCGAACTGGAAGTGGCCAGCCGCTACAAGTCCGAATTCCTGGCCAACATGTCCCACGAGCTGCGCACTCCGCTCAACTCCATCCTCATCCTGTCCCAGCTCCTGGCCCACAACAAAGAGGGCAACCTTTCCGGGCGCCAGACCGAGGCGGCCAAGGCCATCAACTCCTCGGGCGCGGACCTCTTGCGACTGATCAACGAAATCCTGGATCTTTCCAAAGTCGAGGCCGGAAAAGTCGACCTTCAACTGGAGAACATGCCCATCTCGGCCATGGTCTCCGATCTGCAACGGGTCTTCAAGGGCATTGCCGCGGACAAGGGCGTGGCCCTGCAGGTCGAATTGGAGCCCGACCTGCCCGAATGCCTGCACACCGACAGCCACCGGCTGCAGCAGATTCTGCGCAACCTCCTCTCCAACGCCTTCAAGTTTACGGACAAGGGCGCCGTGACCCTGGCCGTGTTTCGGCCCGGCCCGGACCTGGATCTGCCCGAAACGATCCCATCCGCGGACGCGGGCATCTGCATCGCGGTCAGAGACATGGGCATCGGCATCCCCGAGGACAAGCAGGCCAGCATCTTCGAGGCGTTCCGGCAGGCCGACGGCAGCACGAGCCGCAAATACGGCGGCACGGGCCTGGGCCTGTCCATTTCCCGGGAATTGACCCGCCTTCTGGGCGGGGAGATCCGCTTGCAAAGCCGCCAAGGCGAGGGTTCGTCCTTCACGCTCATTCTGCCCCTGGTCCACCCGGGCAAAGAGGACAATGGCGCGCCCCTGATCGAAGCCAGCGTGGTCTCTCCCTCTGTTTCCGGTCCCGCCGGCCAGATCCAGGCCCCAGAGACCCCGGGCAACGGGACAACGGCCGCCTATGTACAGGACGACCGCAGCTCCCTCAAACCGGAAGACAAGACCATCCTCATCATCGAGGACGACCAGAACTTCTCCCGCATCCTGCGCGATCATGCCCGCGACATGGGTTTCAAGGCCCTGCTGGCCGGCGATGGCGAGACCGGTCTGCACTTCGCGGATTTCCATGCCCCCAGCGCCATCATCCTCGACCACGGACTGCCGGGCATGGACGGCTGGGCGGTCATGGAGCGACTGAAAGCAGACGCCAAGACCCGGCACATCCCTGTCTTTTTCATTTCCGGCGAAGACCGCAGCCTGGAAGCCATGCGCATGGGCGCCCTGGGCTTTCTGGCCAAACCCGTGGAACTGGACAGCCTGACCCAGGCCTTTGCCAAGATCGGAACCTTTATTGACAAGACCATGCGCCGCCTGCTGGTCGTCGATGACGACGCCCTGCAGCGCGAGTCCATCCGCCTCCTGATCGGCAACGGCGACGTCGAGACCGTGACCGCCGCATCCGGCGCGGAAGCCCTGGAATTGCTCGCCGCCCAGACCTTCGACTGCATGATCCTGGATCTGGGCCTCTCGGACATGTCCGGTTTCGACGTGCTGCGCACCATCCGATCCGGGCCCAACCCGTCGTCCCTGCCCGTGGTCGTCTACACGGGCCGCGAATTGAGCGACGAAGAGGAGCGGCGGCTGAACAAATACGCCGAAAGCATCATCGTCAAAGGCGTGCGCTCGCCGGAGCGGCTGCTGGAAGAAACCACCCTCTTCCTGCACCGGATCCAGGCCAACCTGCCCAAGGAGAAGCAACGCATGCTCCAACCCGAGGCGGACCGGGAATCGGTGCTCGACGGACGAACAATTCTCGTGGTCGACGACGACATGCGCAACATCTTCGCCCTGTCGAGCGTCCTGGAAGAAAAGGGCATGCGCGTGGAGGTCGCCCGCGACGGCAGCGAGAGCCTGTTCCGGTTGCAGGAAAACCCGGGAATCGAACTCGTGCTCATGGACATCATGATGCCGGTCATGGACGGATACGAGGCCATGCGCGAAATCCGCAAGAATCCCCGCCACAAGGATCTGCCCATCATCGCCCTGACGGCCAAGGCCATGAAAGGCGACAAGGGAGCCTGCATCGACGCCGGGGCCAATGACTATCTGTCCAAGCCCGTGGACATGGACAAACTCCTGTCGCTGCTGCGGGTCTGGCTGTACCGCAAATGAACGCGCGGCCCGAAACCGAACTGATCGAGCTGCGTCTGCTGCTGGAGGCCATCTTCCTGCAGTACGGCCACGATTTCCGGAACTACTCCCTGGCCCATCTCAAACGCCGGGCCGAATACCGCATGACCTTGTCCGGCCTCGCCTCCATCTCGCAGCTGCAGCATGGAATCCTGCACGACAAGGCCATGTTCCAGACCTTCTTGCAGGATCTGTCCATCAACGTCTCGGAGATGTTCCGCGACCCCCCTTTCTACAAGGCCCTGCGCGACGAGATCCTGCCCATGCTGGGCACCTACCCGTCCTTCAGGATCTGGCACGCGGGCTGTTCCGCCGGACAGGAGGTCTATTCCATGGTCATTCTCCTGCACGAGGCCGGCATTCGGGAGCGTGGACAGATCTATGCCACGGACTTCAACGGCGCCATCCTGGAGCAGGCCCGGGAGGCCGCTTTCCCCCTGGCCAATCTCAAGGACTACACGACCAAATACCAGCAGGCCGGAGGGCAGAATTCCTTCGCCGACTACTACACCGCCGACAACTCCCGCGCGGTGCTGCGCCCCTTCCTGAAAGACCGCATCCTTTTTTCCGAGCACAATCTGGTCACGGACGGGGTCTTCGGGGAAATGCAGCTTATTGTCTGCCGCAACGTTCTGATCTATTTTGACCGCGATCTTCAGGACCGGGTGGTGGGGCTTTTTGCGGACAGCCTCTGCCCCGGCGGTTTTTTGTGCCTGGGCACCAAGGAGAGCCTCAAATTTTCGAAGCATGCCGACAGATTCGACATCGTGCGCGACAACGTGAAAATCTATCGCAAGCGCAGGGACGCATGAAGAGAATCTTCAAGGCCGTGGTCGTGGGGGTTTCCTCGGGCGGACTCGAGGCGCTCAAGATCCTCGTTCCGGGACTGCGCGCCAACTTCCCCCTGCCGGTCCTCGTGGTCCAGCATCTCGCCCCCCATTCCGACGCTTACCTCTCGGTCTGCCTCAATGAGCTGAGCGCCCTCACGGTCAAGGAGGCAGAGGACAAGGAACCTCTGGCCCCAGGCACGGTCTACGTGGCCCCGCCCGACTACCACCTGATGGTGGAACCGGACGCAACCTTGACCTTGAGCGTTGACCCCAAGGTCAATTTTTCCCGGCCAGCGGTGGATGTGCTGTTCGAAACCGCCTCCGACGCCTTCGGGGCTGAGCTGATCGGCATTGTCCTGACCGGAGCCAACCATGACGGGGCCAAGGGCCTGGCCCGCATCAAAAGCCGCGGGGGACTGGCCATCGTGCAGGATCCCAAGACGGCCCAGGCCCAGGCCATGCCCCTGGCCGCCCTGGATGCGACCAGGGTGGACCATATCCTGGCCTTGCAGGACATCGCTTTTTTTCTGAACCATCTCACGAGACCGCGACATGACCAAACCCCTTGACATCCTCATCGTCGACGACCGCCCGGAAAACCTGCTCACCCTGGAACACCTCCTGGAGAGCCCGGACCTGAACATCGTTCGCGCCACGTCAGGACAGGAAGCCCTGAAACGGCTCCTGGACCATGACTTCGCCCTGGTGCTGCTGGACGTGCAGATGCCGGACATGGACGGATTCGAGACCGCCGAGCTCATGCGCGGCAACCGCCGCACAAGGCACATCCCCATCATCTTCGTCACGGCCAACCACAAGGAACACCAACACATCTTCCGCGGCTACGATTCCGGTGCCGTGGACTACCTGTTCAAGCCCCTGGAGCCGCAAATGCTGCTGGGCAAAGTGCGCATTTTCCTGGAAATCCACCGCCAGCGCCTGGACCTGCAGGCCAAAGCCCGCGAACTGGATGCACGTATCTCGGAGTTACGCCTGCTGCAGGGCGAACTGGAAGAGAAGAACCGCCAGCTCCAGCTCCTGTCCTCTCTGGACGGCCTGACCGGCATCCCCAATCGCCGCCAGTTCGACGAGATGCTGACCCAGGAGTGGAACCGCATGAGCAGGGACAAGCAGCCCTTGTCGGTGATCATTCTCGATGTGGATCATTTCAAACGCTACAACGACTTCTATGGCCATCTGGCCGGAGACAGCTGCCTGCGCCGCGTGGCCGAGGCCCTGGCGGACATGCTGCGGCGTCCGGCCGACATGATCGCCCGCTATGGCGGGGAGGAATTCGCGGCCATCCTGCCCGACACCAACATCGAAGGCGCGGGGGTCGTGGCCGAGAGCATGCGCCGAACGGTGGTCGACCTGGAAATCGAGCACAAGGATTCCCCGGTTCACCCCACGATCACCATCAGCCTGGGCGTCAGCTCCGTCATCCCCCTGCCTGGGTGCATGCCCGGAGACCTGATGCAGGCCGCGGACCAGGCCCTTTACCTGGCCAAACAGCAGGGTCGTAACCGCTGGGTGGTCTGCCCCTTCGTTCCGACGGCCGGCAACCCGGGGTAGGGCCAAATCGCCCGAAATCGAAACCGCGGTGCCAAATCGGCCGGCACTGCGCCAACCAAGAGGCCACCCATGCCCGTCCTGCTTCTTGTCATCCTCTGTCTGCTCGGATCTGCTTGTGACAGGCCCGCGCCAACTCCCGCATCCACGAACACGACCCTGATCCTTTGGAACTGGACCGACTACATGACCGAAAGCGTCCTGGACGGTTTCCACCGCGAAACTGGCATTACCGTCGAACAACGCTTCTTCGATGACGACGAGGTCCTTTTCGGGGCCGTGCAAGGCAGCGACTTCGATGGCGACATGTTCATCATCAGCGAGAGCCTGGGGCGGGAGATGATCGCTGCCCGGCTGGTGACGCCGCTGGATGCCGCCTTGATGCCCAACCTGGGTCATGTCGATACGGACAGCCTGGAGCTCTGTTTCCGCGACGGGCAGCTCTACAGCGTGCCCTACCTGGCCGGAACCACAGGAATAGCCGTCAACACCACGCACGTCGGGCATGACGCTAATTCCTGGTCAGTTCTCTGGGATAACAGGCTTGCTGGCCACCTGGCCATGCTCGGCAACAACTTCGAAGTCGTGGCCGCGGCCTCCCTGAAACTCGGACATGGCGTCATCCCCGGCAACCAGGAGCAGTTCGCGGCCGTGGAGCGGGAGCTGCTGCGCCAGCGCCCCCTGCTCAAAGGCTATCTGAGCGTGGAGGAAATCATCGATCAACTGGTCAGCGGGGAGCTGTGGGCCGCCCAACTCTACAACGGCGACGCACTGGCCGCGGCAAGGCGCAATCCCGAGCTGCGCTATGTCGTGCCCCGGGAAGGAGCGACCCGCTGGCAGGACCTGATCATGGTTGCCCGGACCAGCCGGCATCCCCTGGAGGCCCAAATGTTCATGAACTACCTGCACCGGCCCGAAGTCATGGCCGAGCTGTCCGCCGCCCTGTATTTTCCCACTTCCAACGCCCAGGCCCGAAAACTGATCCCGGCCGAGGTTCTGGCCGACCCGAACGTGTATCCGCCGCCGGAAATCCTGGCCCGCTGCGCCTTCTTCCCTGCCTCTTTTCCGGATGGAACCTCGACCCAACGCATCAGCGAAATCTGGAACACCCTTTCCGCCCCGTGACCCCATGCGCCTGACCCAACGCATCAACGCCGCGCTGCTGATCATCGGCATCATCCCCCTGGCCCTCTTGACCATCTACGCCCTGGGCTGGTTCCAGGACTCGGTGCGCCAGCACAGCAGGCAGGCTCTTTCCTCCCTGGCCATGCAGGTCGGCCGGGAGGTCAGCCGTTCCCTGCGCGATGGCAGCGGAGCCCTGGATTTTCTGGGACGGCACCCGGCGCTGCTGGATCCGGACACCCCGGAATACGTCCTCAAATCCGCCTTGTCCGACTTGCTCAGCTTTCATCCCATCCTGAAGGACATCTCCGTCCTTGACCCATCCAGCCGTGTCCGGGCCTCGGCCAAATACAGCTTCCGCGGCGAATGGACCCGCAACCCCTGGTTCCGCAAGGCCCTGAACGGGGAGCGGGTCATCTCCGATGCTCATGCCATGCTCTATCCCCTCGACGTGGTCATGACCATGGCTCAACCCCTGCGCGCCAAAGACACAAGCATTTCCGGCGTGCTGGTCGGCCAGTTCGACCTGGGCGGATTTTCCCAGATTGTCGGAAGCGTGTTCGACCGGGACGGACAGGCCATGATCATCGATCAGCGAGGCTATATCGTCGCCACATCAGGCACTGAACCGCTGTTGTCCGACTGCCCGGTGAAAGAAGTGACGAGCCTGGCCCGTCATGAACAGGCTGGCGTGGTTGAATTCACCACCAACGAGATCGCCCACGTCGCGGCGGTGCACCCCGTGCCGGGGCACCCGTGGTCCGTGGTGCTGATCCGCCCCCAAACGGCGCTCTATGCCGCGGCCTACGAGATGCAGCAAGGCCTGTACCTGGCGCTGCTTCTGACCTTCTCGACCCTGCTCCTCCTCGGCGCCCTGTTCAGCCGCTACATGGGAAAGCGGTTGCGCATCGTCGTGGACGCGGCGCGGTCCCTGCGCAGCGGCGGCACCGTCGCACCGGACAAGCTGGGACAGGACGAATTCGGGGACATGGCCCGCCTGCTGACCCAGATCACCATGGAGCTGCGGCAATCCAGGCTGGAATTGCTGGAACACCAGCACAACCTGGAAAACGAGGTCCAAAAACGCTCCCTGGACCTGCGCAAGGCCAACAGCGACCTCGAACGCGAGGTGCACGAACGCGCTCATGCCGAACGCGCCCTGGCCGAAAAGCAGCGCGAGCTGGAACAAATCCTGGCCACGGCTCCGGTGGGCATCGCCTTGTGCCTGGGCTACTGCCTGCACGACGCCAATGTCCATCTCTGCGCCATCACCGGCTACACTCCCGAAGAACTGGAAAATATCCCCATCGCGCGGCTCATGCCCCAGTTCCAGGATTTTTTGCAGTTCAAGGCGGCCCTGGAACACACCGATCTCAGTCCGGGCCACGTCGAGCAGTTTGTACAGCCCAGATCCATGGAAAGCGTCTGGAGGCGAAAAGACGGAACGCAGATCCATGTCCTGCTCTGCTTCAGCCGGTTCGGACGGCGCTGGATACTTTCGGTCATGGACATCAGTTCGCGCAAGGCCATGGAGGAGCAGCTCCGCCACATGGCCCTGCACGACGCCCTGACGGGCCTGGGCAACCGCACCCTGTGCCTGGACCGCCTGGACCAGACCCTGGCCAGGGCCCGCCGGGACGAGACCCACAGGTACGCGCTGGTCTTTATCGATCTGGACCGCTTCAAAATCGTCAACGACAGCCTGGGACACAGCGCGGGCGACATGCTCTTGTGCGAGGTGGCAGCACGCCTCAACCGGGAAGTGCGCGAAGCGGACACGGTCTGCCGGTTCGGTGGGGATGAATTCCTTGTCATCCTGGACGGGCTAGAGGCCCCGGGCAACGCCATCGCCATCGCGCGCAGGCTGCAGGACGCCCTGCGCGAACCCTACCTGCTGGAGGACCGCGAGTGTCAGCTTTCGGCCAGCCTGGGTCTCTTCATCGCCGAAGGCGTCACGGATGCCAGCGCCGAACAGGTCATCCAGCGCGGCAACATCGCCATGCACAGGGCCAAGGAAAGCGGACGGGACTGCTTCAAGGTCTTCACCAAGCGGCTCATGGGCAGAGCCCTCGAACTGATGAACATGGAAAACGACATGCGGCAGGCCATCACGTGCGACGAATTTTTCCTGGAGTATCAGCCTATTGTCCGTGCTGACGGCAGTTTGTTCGGCTTCGAGGCCCTGGTCCGCTGGCGGCATCCCATCCAGGGGCGCATCCCCCCGAGCCGGTTCATCCCCGTGGCCGAGGAAACCGGGGTCATCCACGCCCTGGGCGAATGGGTCATGGCCCAAGCCTGCCGGACCATCGCGACCTGGAACCGGGAACTTGACCTGGATTTGACGATCTCCGTCAACATGTCCGGTCGCCAGTTCGGCCAGGCCAACGCGACCAGCCGCATTCAGACCTGCCTGGACCAGATCCCCATGCCGCCCCGCTGGCTGAAAATCGAGATCACCGAAAGCTCACTGATGAAACATCTGTCCCGGCCGCAGGAGACTCTGGGCCGGCTGCGGGAAATGGGCGTGTCCCTGTCCGTGGACGATTTCGGCACGGGCTATTCCTCGCTGGCCTACCTGCAATGCCTGCCCCTGGACTACCTCAAGATCGACCGCAGCTTCGTACGCGATCTGTCGACCAACCCCGAAAGCGAGGCCATTGTCCAGGCCATTGTCCAACTCGGGCACACCCTGGGCATGCGCATCATCGCCGAAGGCGTGGAAACCCGGGAGCACCTGTGCCGGCTGCAGGAAATGGGCTGCGATCTGTATCAAGGCTATCATTTCGCCACGCCGCTGTCTGCGGACACGGCCCTGGAATTCATCCGCGAACACGCTCACCCAGGTTGGCAACCATGAACACACCCTCGCAATCCGCCTCCAACTCCCTGTGGACCCTGGATGGCCAGGGCCGTGGGCAGCGTTTGCCCTGGACCCCTGGCGACGACCTGCCGCACATGCACGACCTGTCCTGGCTGCACCTGAACTACGCCGACCAGGCGGCCCGCGACTGTCTGCTTTCGTCCAACCTCCTCGACACACCCGTGGCCGAATCCCTCCTCGACGAGGAGACACGGCCGCGGGTGCTCCATCACGCAAAGGGGCTGCTCGTAACCTTGCGCGGCGTGAACCTCAATCCCGGGGCCGAACCCGAAGACATGGTGTCCATCCGGCTGTGGATGGAGGAAACCCGGATCATCTCCACGCGCAAACGCCAGCTCAAATCCGTGCAGGAAATCCAGGCCAGACTGGAGAACGGAGATGGACCGCGCACCAGCGGGGAGTTTTTGGTCGCGCTTCTGGCCTTGATGACCGCCAACATCGGCGAAGTCATCGGAGAACTGGAAGACCAGATGGCCGATGTCGAGGAACGGGTCATCGAAAAAAAGGACGCCCTGGCCCGCCAGGATCTGGCGGCATTGCGCAGGCAGGCCGTGACCCTGCGCCGCTATCTCGCCCCCCAGCGGGAGGCCCTGGCCCGCCTGGTCACGGAACGAGTGTCATGGATGAGTGCCGACGACCATTTCCGCCTGCGGGAGGTCGCGGACGAGCTCATCCGCCATATCGAGGACCTGGATGCCGTGCGCGAACGCGCGGCACTGGCCCACGAGGAGTTCGTGAACCACGTCTCGGAACAGCTCAACCAGCGCATGTTCCTGCTCTCCGTGGCCACGGTCATCTTTTTGCCCCTGGGTTTTCTGACAGGGCTCTTCGGGATCAACGTCGGCGGCATTCCCGGGGCGGACAACGCGTGGGGCTTCACGCTTTTCTGCCTGGGGGTGGGAGCGGTCGGAGCGGGAATCGTCGTTCTTTTCAAGCGAAATCGCTGGCTCTGACAAAAAAAAGACGATTGATCATTCCAAGCATGGATAGGAGCGCGGTGCCACCATGGCACATACGCAACGGAGCTGATCAATCGTCTGCATAACTCCGTATCACCATGGCCCCGCGACACGCAAGATCGGGATCAGGACTTTCGCGTCTTCCACATTGCGTCAAAATATCCGCTCAATTGCGGCACGGCACACACGGGAGAGCATGGAAAGCCCGCCTTCATGAGGCGCTGCTCCAAAGTGCCGACCAGGTCTTGCGGGACGTGCTCTTGCCCAAGATGCAGTTCGAACCGGTCGGGCTCGGGAACACGCAGGCGAAAAGGCAGTTCCGTCATCCCGGCCTGGCCCAAAACCCTCTCCACGATCTCCTCCCCCGCGGCCAGGCGAGCCAACAGCGCTTTTGTCGGAGGCATGAAATACGGCAGCCTGGTCAGCAGACAGGCCCGGGATGGCTGTTCGGGCCGCGCAAGGCCCTGCCAGCGGGCCAGAACGCGGATGTCCTCCTTGGCCAGACCGGCCTCCGCCAGGGGCGAGAGAACGCCCAACTCCCGCAAGGCAGCCAGTCCGGGACGATGCAGGGCCTGATCCGAGGCATTGGACCCGTCGCAGACCGGACCGCGCGCCCCGTCTTGAATATGACGGAAAAGAAAAAATTTGCAGACCCGGCAGCGCTCCCGATCCCCGCGCGCGACCTCCGGCAGGGCCAAGGGATCCAGGCGCAACACCCGCACGGAAAGCCCCTGGCTCGTGGCCCAGTCCAAGGCGAAGCCGGTTTCGGAGCGCGGGACATGCGGACCGCTTGCGTGCACAAGATCCGGCGCAACCCCCGCCCGCAGCGCCGCAAGGGCCAGAAACCTGCTGTCAATTCCGCCGGAATAGCCCAGCGTCAATCCTCCCAGGCTTCGCAGGCGCGCCAGCAGCCCTGCCCAGGCCTCCTCAAGCCTCTTCCCTGGCGTGGCGCTGCTTTTTTTCGGCCGGCCGTGCATGCATTCCCCCTTTCTTCTGCGCAAAAATGATCATACACGTCTTTCATGATTCAGGTCAGCACCATTCATGAAGTCGACACTGGCGAATTTTCGGTCCGTGGCATTCTGATCAAGGGACGGCGTTTTTCCCTGGTCTGGGACACCCTGACCCACCCCCGCGACATGACGAACTTCGCCCAGGCCTGCGGTCAGCAGCAATGCTTCGTGGTTTACAGCCACGCCGACTGGGATCACATCCAGGGCACAACGGCCCTGGACAGCAGGCTGGTCATCGGCCACCGCGAATGCCTGCGCCGCTTTGAAACCGAGGTCCCCCAGACCCTGGCCCGATTGCAGGCCCGGGAACCGGGCAAATGGGACGACGTCTGCCTCGTACCTCCGGACCTCACCTTTGACCGCCACCTGGACCTGAACCTGGGAGACGTCCACGTGGGTTTGCACCCCTTGCCGGGGCACAGCCCCGATTCCATCGTGGCCTTCATCCCGGCCATGAAGCTATTGCTGGCTGGCGACGCGGTGGAGCTGCCCTGCCCCAGCGTCCCGCCGGGATGCGACCTGCAGGCCTGGATTCGCCGCCTGGAAGGCTGGCGCGACCACCCCGGAGTGCGCAGGGTCCTTCCTTCCCATGGCCCGTCCGGGAACACGGATCTCCTTGACGCGACCATCGCCTACCTGCAGGGCCTGCGCCAGGGCAAGCCCAGGCCCATGCCCCACGACATGACACCCTTTTACGCCAGAATGCACCACGACAATCTGCGCAATCTCGGACTGGCATCAGGCTGACTTTGGGCGGACCCGGACCCCGACGCGGATCGGGGCGCGGCTGTATCCATCTCCGCATCGATACGGCAAGGGTGAAAGACGTGGATTGCCGCGCGTGCCCCATCGCAATGACGGGACACATTGGAATTGGAACACGTCACTGCGGAATTACGATGACGCTCCCTCCTCGACGTCGAGGCCGGGTGTCCTGCACCTGATAGCGCGGCCCATGGGGGGTTTCCTGCTTGCGGATGAGGATGACCCCGTCCCGGGTGCGCACCAGGCTGCGCGTCTCGCCGCTCTCCTGCCCGCGGGAGTCCTTGAGCAGACGATAATCCTCCGCGCTGAAGAATCCGTCCTCGGCCCCGGGCACCACATGCTCCTGGACCGGAACGCCGTCCTGGCCGGAGACTTCAGACTGCCCCTGCGCCCAGGCCGACCCGGCCAAAAACAGAATGCACAGCACGATACTCCTCATCATGACCTCCCGGCCGTTCATCCCGGCCTGACACGTTTCATCGCCAGCCACCCCCCGCTGCCGTGTCTGTTCGCACGCGGCCGCGAGATCAATCCGCTTTGCAACATTTCATACCGCCACGACCAATGGCAAGGGGCGGCTTGAACATCTGGCGGTCAGCAGGGAAATGCTTAGATATTCAGTGCGGCTAACTTTTTTCTTGACTTTTATCTCTTCTCACCCATAAAAAATTAATCACGACAAACTTAATTGGGAGTTTTTATGACCATGGACCACATCATCGTCTTGGGTATCGTCCTTGTCGCAGCAGCCTTTCTGGCCTCGCGACTGCGCAAGAAAAGCGGCGGCTGTTGCGGATGCAGCGGATGCTCGGGCGACCTTCACCCCCGTCCGTCCGGACAATGCCAGGACAGGACGCCATAGGGCACAACCAGCCCTTCACGTTTTTTCGATTCGCCGCAAGCAGGCGATATTATTTTCCACACACAGTTAGACAGGACTAATCAAGGAGCTTCCATGACCCCGATTCTTGTTCTCAGAGCCATGCAGGCCCACCAGTCTGGCACCATCGCACGGGTCAGCGCCACCGGGGAACTTGGTCGCCGCCTCCGCGACATGGGTCTCGTGCCCGGCACCGACGTCACCATCGTGGGCCGCGCGCCGCTCAAGGATCCCGTGGCCCTGCGCCTCAAGGGCTTCACCCTGACCTTGCGCAACAACGAAGCCGACATGATCGAGGTCAACGTCCACAAGCACAAGGAGAGCTGTTGATGCACGCCACCATGGCCCTGATGGGCAACCCCAATTCCGGCAAGACGACCCTGTTCAACAGCCTGACCGGAGCACGCCAGCATGTCGGCAACTATCCCGGCATAACCGTGGAGAAGCGCGAGGGCCGGCTCACGATCCAGGATCTGGATCTCACAGTGGTCGATCTGCCCGGCACCTACTCCCTGACCGCCTACACCCAGGACGAGCTGGTGGCCCGCAACTTCCTGATCGAGAAGAGCCCCGACACCGTGGTCGTGGTGGTCGACGCGACCAACCTGGAGCGCTCCCTCTACCTGGTGCTCCAGATTCTGGAGCTGGGTACGCCCCTCATCCTGGCCCTGAACATGATGGACGAAGTCCGCCGCAAGGGCGTGCGGATTGACACCGCACGTCTCGCTGCGCGCCTCGGCGTGCCGGTTCTCGAGCTCGTGGCCCGCACGGGCGAAGGGCGCGAGGCACTGTTGGGGCTGACGCGCAAATCCGTGCAGGACCGTCCCCACCCCCCGGAACTGCACATCTCCTACGGCCACGATCTTGACGAGACCCTGGAGCGCATGCGGGGAATCATTGAATCCGAAAACGTCCTGGGCGGACGCTATCCCGCCCGTTGGCTCGGCCTCAAATATTTGGAGAATGACCCCGAGATCCTGGCCCAAGGCCTGTCCCACCCGCAGGCTCACAAGCGTTTGCTCGAACTGTCCCAAACCCTGACCGAGCACTGCCGCAAGACCCTGAACGCAGAGCCCGAGGCCCTCATCGCCGACTATCGATACGGGTTTATCAGCGGGCTCTTGAAGGACGGCGTGCTGGTCCGGCCCAGCGCCCAGTCCCGCCTGGATCTCACGGATCGCCTGGACAGCGTGCTGACCAACCGTCTGGCCGGTCCGCTGCTCATGTTCGCCATCATCTACCTCATGTTCGAGGTGACCTTCACCCTGGGCGAAGTGCCCATGGGCTGGGTTGAGTCGTTTTTCAGCTGGCTCTCCGACACGGCCACGACCCTGCTGCCCGAGGGTCTGCTCAGCTCCCTGATCGTCTCGGGCATTATCGAAGGCGTGGGCGGCGTGCTCGGGTTCACCCCGCTGATCATGATCATGTTCTTCTTTTTGTCCTTCCTGGAAGACTCGGGCTACATGGCCCGCATGGCCTACATGCTGGACCGCGTCTTCCGCATGTTCGGCCTCCACGGCTGTTCGGTCATGCCCTTCATCATCTCCGGCGGCATTCCCGGCGGTTGCGCAGTGCCCGGGGTCATGGCCGCACGCACCCTGCGCAGCCCCAAGGAGAAGATCGCCACGGTCCTGACCGCCCCCTTCTTAAGCTGCGGAGCCAAGGTGCCGGTCTTCCTGCTCCTGGCCGCGGCTTTTTTTCCGGAATCCGGAGCCAGCGCCCTGTTCTGGATCACCCTGGCCGGCTGGGCCATGGCCCTCCTCGCGGCCCGTCTCCTGCGCTCCACTGTCATCAAAGGAGCGGCCACGCCCTTTGTCATGGAATTGCCTCCCTACCGCATGCCCACACTGAAGGGCATGTGCCTGCACACCTGGGAGCGTGTCTGGCAGTACGTCAAAAAAGCCGGCACCGTGATCCTGGCGGTCTCCATCCTGCTCTGGGCAGCCATGACCTTCCCAGGCCTGCCCGGGGACCAGGTTGCGCAATTTGAACAGCAGCGCGCCGCCATCGAAACCCAGACCTGGGACAGCGACGCGGCCAGGGAAGAGGCCGTGACCGGGGTGGACAACGCCCAGGCCCGGCTGGCCCTGCGTTCGTCCCTGGCCGGCATGATCGGCACGGCCCTGGAGCCGGTCATGAGCCCGGCCGGTTTCGACTGGCGCACCAACATCGCCCTTTTAGGCGGCTTCGCGGCCAAGGAGGTCATCGTTTCGACCCTTGGCACCGCCTACTCCCTGGGCGAGGTGGATCCGGAGGACAGCACCGGTCTGTCCGAAAAGCTACGCCTTGACCCGGCCTGGAACATCTGGGTGGCTGTCAGCCTCATCGCCTTTGTGCTGCTCTACGCGCCCTGCTTCGTGACCGTGGCCGTCATCGGCCGCGAGATCGGTTGGAAATGGGCCGCCTTTTCCGTCGGGTTTAACACGATTCTGGCCTACGGCGTCTCGGTGAGCATCTACCAGATCGGCATGGCCCTTTAGAGTCTTTGCCCTTCCCTTTCCGGAGCGGCAGAGCATCGCCCTGCCGCTCCGGATTGTTTTCCGGCTTCATGCAAAAAACGAGGAACGCTGTTAAAAAGGCCTGAGCACCAAAGATCCCCGTCTGCACGGGGATGACACCGAGACGGGGCGGGTGGCGGCAGCAAGAAAAGGCTCCAACGCAGGGCCTGACAGCATGGTTGACCGCATCTGTATTCGATCGTAGTCAAAAGCATTCTTGGCGAATATGGAGGACATATGCAAAAAACCACCACGGTCAGATTCGAGCAGGACACGCTCGCCCTGATCGATCAACTTGCCCAAACCCTGGGACGGCCGCGCTCCTGGATCATCAACGACGCCGTGACAAGATACCTGGAGTATGAGGTCTGGTTCATCGATGAAGTGCGCAAAGGTCTTCGCGCTTCCGAAGCAGGCGATCTCGTGCCCCACGACGAAGTCAAAAACGCTGTACGGAGCCTGGACGTTGCTGTCGATTAAATGGACATCTCCGGCCCGGCAGGACATCCTCGACGCTACCAAGCGAGCCCTGCAGGACGACCCCGCCCAGGCCGAAAAGCTAGCCGCCACAATCTTCAAGGCCGTAGAACAACTCGCCCTTTTTCCCGGCTCGGCGCCTCCGGGCCGAATCGAAGGAACCCGGCAGCTCAACCTCGCCAAACTGCCGTTTGTCATCATCTATACAATCGGAACCACAGACCTGCACATCCTGAGAATTTTGCATACCAGAAGGTATTCCGACTACAGGCACCTTCTCTGACAGCGACACCTTCACCCGCATCCTTTCCAAAACCAAAACCCCATGACATGTCACGGGGTTTGTTGCGTTGCGTTCTCGTAGTAACGCGCGTTCTCCACTCGGCTTCGGCCGGCCGGTTCAACCAGGCACGGAATGAAATATGGCGGCATGAGCCCCCACCAGGCAGGCCACTGCAATGAGCCCCAGAATCAACTTCTTCCCAAAGTCCGCAAGCATTGCAACTCCTTAACAATAAAAGCTTTCCTCTTTCACAAAAGGCGCACTCCAGGCCGCGCCCGAGCGCCCGCTCGGACCTAGCACGGGCTCTTCATCCCGTCCACGACTTTTCCAGGGCGACCAACCCAGCCAGCGCGCGGACATGAGAATCAGCAACAGTCCGACTCTCCCCCTGCCAAGGGGGAGTACCCTGAAGGGCATACATACCCGAAGGGGGAGGGGGTATTCCCAACGCCGAGACCGCTCAATACCCGACTTCCTTCTGGTGCCGAACGGCCAGAACCAACACATCATCTCCATCCACGCGGTAGAGGAGCACGTATCCGGCCGCGCCAAAGGGGATGAGCAACTCCCGGTGCTCCGCTTCCAGATCCAAGGCCGGACGACCCAATCCTGGATGCCGAGCCAGAAGAGACGCGCTTTTCCGGATGACGCCGACGGCCGAATTGGCCGCGCTCCGATCCCGCTCCGACAAAAATGCATGGATTATCCGCACGCACCTCACCGCATGCGCGGTCCACTTCACGGATGGCATGCGGGTGGATCCTCGTCGTATCCTGCTTCAAGCCGGGCCAGCCAAGCATCCAGCTCGTCTCCGGTCAGATGCGCGCCCGTCAACTGATATTCCTCGTAAGCCCGGAGACCCTCCTGACGCCACGCCTCGCGCTTTTCTTCCCGGTCAACGAATGATTCGATGGCCTCCAACATCAGGGCGTGGGGAGATCGTCTGCGCGCCTGGGCCAGATTCTGGATACGCTCCCTGGTGGCCAGCGGAAGCTTGATGGTCGTCGCGTGTTGTGTTCGCATGGTCATACCTCGTAATACTTTTTGTTACCCAGCGGGTCACGCACTGTCAATGAGCTAGAACAAACCACACCGCCCCCGAGGGCACCCCTCCTTGGCAGAAGAACCCCACCCCTGCGGGGCACCCCTCCTTGGCAGGAGGGGAGTTGAAATCGTGCCTTCCACGCTGCCTTTCCCGCTGCCTTTCCCGCTGCCTTTATCGTTGCCTTTCCCGCTGCCTTTCCCGTTGCCTTTATCGCTGCCTTTCCCGTTGCCTTTACCGTTGCCTTTCCCGCTGCCTTTCCCGCTGCCTTTATCGCTGCCTTTCCCGCTGCCTTTCCCGCTGCCAAGGGGGAGTACCCGAAGGGGGAGGGGGTGTTCGTACCACATCAATAAAAAAGGGGCCGAAGCCCCGTGTACGATGCGTGAAAACCGAGCGATCATTCTTCTCCCGCCCGCTTGGCCGGATTTGTGTACAGAGCCGGGTCCACACCCAGGGCCGCGATCAGGTTGCCGGACAGGGCCATGAGCTTATATGCCGCGACCTGCTCGTTGACCGTGGAAGTGACCAGCTGGTTGGAAGACTGAAACACTTCGTTTTCGGAATCGAGAACGTCCAGCAGACTGCGCTGCGCCACCGCGAACTGCTCCAGATAGATCTCCTTGGTGTCGCGATTGAGCTGCACCGCCTGGGTGTATTCCTGAACCTCTTTCAAGGCCGACTTGTACTGCGCCCAGGTAACCTTGGTCGTATCTTCCACGGCCAGGATCAGATCCTCGCGGTCCGCTTCGGTCTGCCGCTTGCGGGCCTTGGCGGCCTTGGTGGCGGCGAGATCGGAGAGGCCGTTGAACAGATTCCAGTTGAAGCGGAGCATGGCCGCATCCGTGCGCTCCCATTCCTGCTGGTCCTGCACCCCATCGGTGTAGACCGAGGACAGTTCGGCGTAGACGTAAGGTTGATAGGCGGACTTGGCGATATTGACTCGCTCGACGTCGGAGTTGACGTCCTCGGCCGCGGCGCTGATCTTGGGATTGCCGGTTTTGGCCCTCTCGGCCATCTCTTCAAGGGTCCCGGGCACGAGTCCGGCCGGATAGGGGGTCATCTCGATCTTGCCGGGCAGATACCCGGTCAGGCGCTGGAAGTTGGACAGGGCGGCCTGGAGGCTGGCGTGGGTCTTTTCCAGGGAGGCCAGGCCCATGGCCAAACGGGCCTGGGTCTGGGTCACGTCGGCCACGCTGCCGGCCCCAGCCTTTTCGCGCTCCTGCAGGGAGGCCAGGATGTCCCGATGCGCCTTCACGTTCTCTTCGGCCAAGAAGAGCAGCTCGCGCTGGCGATAGACTTCCAGGGTGGCGATGATGGCGTCCAGGGCCAGGGATTCGGCGTTGTCGAAAACGCGGTACTCCAGGGAGGCCAGACGCCTCTCATCCAGGCGGATCTGGCTGAAACCTTCGCCGCCGTCGTAGAGACGCTGGGTCAGATAGCCCCCGAGTTCGCTCCGGGTATCCCAGTCGTGGTCACGGCCTTCATCGCGGGTCACTTCGCTGCTGAACTCGTCCGTGCCGATGCCGCCGCGCACGTCAAGCTTGGGGTACCAGCGGCCCTTGGATTTTTCGAGGTCGTGGCCCACGGCCTCTCGGTTGCTTTTGATCATTTCCAGGCGTGGAGCGTAGCGCAGCGTATCGATCACGCTTTTCTGGACCGTGATCTGGTCCTCGGCAAATACAGTTCCCCCGGTCAACAACAAGGCCATCGTGAGACTCAGGCTCAATTTTTTCAGGTGCATATGCTTCCTCACTTTGCTAAAATCCAATCCTAGTATTCATGACTTCCTAACCATGCGCGATTGTCTTGTAAACGAAAAAAAGGCGCAAAGCACCTTTTTTGAAAAGATATGTCAGGCATACATTTATTGCAAGACAAATTAAACGTGTTGAGAATGCATGAGCAGATGCATCACGTCGTCCTCGAAGAGAGAGCCGGACGCCACGGAAACCAGCTCCGGCGCATGATCCGCAGCAGCGGCGTCGGCCGCCACAACATCAAACGCGACCTGATTCTGCGCCAGGGCGGAGGCCAGATCCGAACCCGCCAAACCGTCCCCGCCCAGCAACTCTGGCAGGGACCAGGCTTGGAAATCATGCATGGCGCCAGGCAAGGCCTCCTCGGGGTTGAAGGCAAAGGTACCGCTGCTGACCACCCCGTCGATATCCTGCATGTCATAACTGTAATAGGTGGTCAGGGGATCCTGCCCGTCGAAAAATCCTGCTTCTCCGGAAGGCGTGAAGGCAAAACCGCCGTCAGGCCAGACCGTGAGCACACCGCCCTGGGGCGGGACAACGGTCAGGCCATCCTCGGGAACCGGCTGCCCGGCAAAGGCAAGGATTCGAGGTGAGTCCTTCATCGAAACAATCTCCTCAGGCTCGCCACGGTCGTCCGTAATGGCGGCCGAAGTGCTTTCGGCCAGTTCCAGGAGCAGTTGCGGAGAATCCCAGCCATCTGCCCCGGGTTGTGGGTTTTGTTCATTACTGCCGACGTGACCTTTTGTTCACGCTGTTTGCTTGACGAGAGGGGGATGAACCTCCCCCTCGCCAAGCAGTGTTGTTACGGCATTTCAGTCTTGATGATGTGATCCAGCATGGCGTTGACCACATCGGTTTCCGTCGATCCGACGGAGACATTCGTGATCTCGATCTGGGCCACGGGGGTCCAGGTCTGCCCACCGACCGCGCCGTTCTGATCAACGCTCAGGTCCACATGCGCCGTGGTCCCGCTGATGGTGATGTTCTCGAACTTGAAGAAGCTGTTGTCGTTGCCAGAGGTATAACCTTGCAGCACCTCGTGCAGATCGATCTTGTCGCCGCCCGCACTTATATTGAAGTCCAGGATGTGGTCCGTACTGCCATCCAGATCTCCCGCCACATACTTGAACGTATCGCTGCCCGCGCCTCCGGTCATGACATCCGCGCCAGGACCTCCAATAAGGATGTCGTCGCCGTCGCCACCAGTGAGGGTATCGATGCCGGCATAGCCGAGCAGGATGTCCTCTCCGGCACCACCAGTCAGACTGTTCGCGCCGGCACCGCCCTCCAGGAACGCGTCGGTGGTGATGTGCAAATGCGCGCTGCTGGTGTCGCCGTCACCATCCACCACTGTGTAGACAAAGTCATCCAACCCGGTCGGATAATCCTTGTGGACGTAGGAGAGGTTGGTGACCGTGTAGCCATTACTATTGAGCGTATAAGAAAACACAATATAAAGAACTGGATCATCAAAAACCAATGGCGCGCCAGTGTATGTCCCATCATTATTTGCCGTAGCATTAAGGTCATTAAAGTCTCCACTCCTGACGAGTTCCCCATTTTCACCATAAACTGACCAGATTAAACCAGTTCCATCTTTATCCTGATTAGCGTTATACTGTCCAATTTCAAAACTGATACTACCCAGAACCAGCTCAGAAAGCATAATAACTAGATCTTCTCCCTTATCTATTGCACCAGGCGCAACAGCAAATCCCGCCTTACCAGAACCAGCACCGCCCTGAATATTGACAGCAGCATCCGGAACCGCGCTCAGATTCAAGCTCCCATTGCTGAGATATGGGCTGGTCGTGTTGAACGCGGTCAGGATCGCGCCACTCAAACTCCCGGGCACAATGGACACGGGCGTCTCCACTGCATCACGATTGTACTCGTACGTGTATGAACCATCCGGGTTGATGGTCAGCAGACCGAACTCGCCCTGGATCTCGGTCCCTCCGGCCACGACGGCGTACTGATTCAGACCGTATGTCACGGAGGTGACCACGGCCGGAACAGGGCCATCGGCGCCGATGCGGTCGTTGGTCAACACATTGCCGGTGGCGGAACCTTCTCCGCCCGCGTTGACCGTCACGCCGTCATAGTCGCTCCTGGCCAGCGGCGCGTCGTCCTCGACAGTCACCTTGAGATCCAGCGTGTCCGTGGCCCCGAAGAGATCTTCAGCTATCAACGAGAAGTCCAGATCCAGCACATCGGAATCGGTGCTTCCGCTCGTCGGCGCGGCATGGTCGATCTGACTGAACAACTCCACTCCGACACTGTATCCGGCCAAATGGCTGCCGGTCAGCGTCAACACCATAATCTTCTCGGTTCCAGCCATACCGGTCAGAATCTTTCCGGTCGCATCCAGACTCCACGCCACGTCCACCTCATCGGAGGTAACACTCGGCAGATTGGCCATGTCGAAAGAGATCGTGACCACATCCCCGATATCTGGATCAGCCACTCGGAAGGAATAGCTGGCCGTCTTGGTCTGCGACGCGTTCTCCCGGTTTCCGTCAACCAGCGCGTCCTCGTGGACCAGCAACCGCGCGGCGTCGTCATTCGCCGCTGAATAGTACGTGGTGCTGCCGTTGAAGGTGATGGCGGTGCGCGTCTCCGTGCCGGCCACGAATTCCGGGGCATCGTTGACGCCAACGACCTTGACCGCGACATTTGCCACGTCCGTGTCGCCGTCGGCGTCACGCATCTGATAGTTGAACCTGTCGGTGTGCGAAGCGCCTGCCCCCAGGGCCATGGCCAGCGTCCCGTTCACGTTGTAGGTGGCGACGCCGTTGGCCTGGATGTTCAGGGACCCGAGAGTGCCCGTGGCGTCGAAACCACCCGTGGCATCAAGATCCGTGACATTGCCGCTCCGATCGCCGCCCGCACGGTTCCAGGTGACCGCCGCCTGCGCGCCGTCTTCCTTGCCCTCGTGGTTGTCATTGGAGAGCACGTTGAAGGTGAACACCGGATTGTTTCCCAGGTCAATTGTCATGACATCGTCGACCGCCTGAGGACCGACGTCCTGGAAGTTGATGTACTTGCCGATGTCGATCTGGGCGGAGGCCGTATCCAGGTCGCCATCCTTGGCCGTTGCGTTCAGGAAGATGAAGCCTTCGCCCAAGTTTTCGATCTCGTGCGGATCGTTGGAGTCGTGCATGACCGCGCGGTACAGGGTGACCGTCAGCACGCCCGTGGTGTCGACAGAAACGTCGAAGACCTTCACCTCTCCGCTACCTGTGGTCACATATCCCACGGCCTTGCCCGCATCCGCGCCCGTGCCCATCTTGATGGACACGTCCAGACCCGTGGCGCTGTCCTTCATGGACGAAACCCCGGCAGTGGCGCTCAGACCGAACACCTTGGCCCCGCTTACGGCCGGGCCGTCCGCGCCAAAACTGAACACGAAGCGGCTTGACAGGGTCGCACCGCTGTCATCGTCCGTGCTGAGACCCGCGCCCGCGGTTTCGCCGTCCTTGACCAGCAAGGGCATTCCGCTCCACTTGAAGGTCAGGTTCACGTCCTCGTAATCCTTGTCGGACGAAGTGGATGTGATCCGCAGGTCTTCCCAGTTGAACTCGCCACCGCCGCTCCACACGGAAGAGGTGGACTGCTGCACATGGGACTGTCCGTCGACGTTGAGCTTCTGATCCGTGAAGTAGATCTTGGCGCCCGAATCGCCGTTCAAAGTGGAACCATTGACCTGGGCCACCCACTGGCCTCCCACCTGGGCGAAGGTCACCGGAGTCTTGTCCGCCAAGTTGGGATTGGCGTTGTCACCATTCGGAATGATGAAGAAGCCTATCTGTTCAGGCGAGATGCCCGCGGGCAACTGCACCGAATAGCCCTTGCCGGCGTCGATGGCGGTGACGTTGAACGCATATGTGGCGCTCCCGATGGTGACGGAAACGGTTCCGCTCGTGGCGTCGGCGACCTTCACGTTGTCGTACAGGACGGCTCCAGCCAACGGCTTGCCGTCCGCGGCCTTGACGTAGAAGCCGAAGCTGTTGTTGTGGCCAGCCTCGCCGCCCAGATAGGAGACGCTGAATGTGGGGGTCATGCCCGCAGTGGCCGCACCAGTCATGGTGACCGTGGGAGTGTCGTCATCGACACTGATATTCAGTGAGCCTTCGGCACTGTCGCCGTCGCCGTCAGTGACCGTGTACTTGACCGTGAAGTCGAGGTTCTCTTCGACCGTCCCGGATGTCGGGTGGAACACGGGGTTAAGCTGCGTGACCGTGTATGCTCCGGAGGTCGTATTGGTCAGGGACACTTGCATCACATCAACGGGAGATCCATTCTGGACCTGAGTGATTGTCAGCGTCAGGCCGGCATTGGATACCAAGTAGCTGAAGTCGCCTGGGGGCAACACTGCCCCGGAGAGCAGGACAGTGCCTGCTCCGTCAGCGCCGAAGCCGAAACCAAGTGTCCCGGTGGCGTTGACAACGTCGGGACTCTGATCCCCAGGGCCGCCGAGGTTCGGGGTCGCGTACGTCACCTCCGCGGCCTCGTCGTCGAGGTAGACCGTGGCGTTGGAGTTCACGACCGGAATGTCGTCGGTGATGTTCACATTCACCTTGATTCCGCCGTCGA
>CAZPSN010000009.1:0-40244 GCA_964589645.1 uncultured Desulfovibrionaceae bacterium | reverse complement strand
GTCGTCCTCGTCAACAGACACCGTGTCGGAGCCGCCCTCAACCTTCACGACCGGAATGTCGTCGGTGATGTTCACATTCACCTTGATTCCGCCGTCGACAGGATCACCGTCCGCGTCCTCGGCCTCGAACGTGAACCCGTTGGTCAGCAGGGCCACCACGTTCTCACCAAAACCGCTCACAAGAAGATTGTCGGAAAGTGTGAACGTGTAGTCGCCGTCGGACTCGACAAGCAGACTCGCCGCAGCCCCAGCAGAGGTCGCCTGGACCTCGCCGGCGGCGTTGAAGTACACCGTCACGGAGCTCTCACCATCGGCTATCGCCGCGCTGCCGCCCGTCCAGGTCACGCCGGTCACCTTGCCGAAACCGTCAGCACCCCAGTCCACGTTGTCCACGATCGTTCCGCTCACGACCAACGGCTCGGCAGGAGCCGCGTCGTTGCCCGCGGACTCGCCGACACCTCGCGACGCCAGCAGGTCGTCCTCGTCAACAGACACCGTGTCGGAGCCGCCCTCAACCTTCACGACCGGAGCATCATCATTGACCGTGATATCAAGCTGAACGGTCGGAGAGACATCGCCGTCGCCATCAATGATACGCACTGAAAAGGATTCGCCAAGCTTTTGATCAGCGCTTCCGCTAATGCCATCACCGTCGTCGAAGGTCGTGTCATCATGACTGAGCAGATTGTTCGTCAACGTATAGGACCACGTGTAGGTTCCATCGACAACAGTGACCGTCAGCACGCCATTGACGCCGTTGACCGTGCCGCCACCCGCCACGTTGATCCAATTTCCGTCCTTGTCCTGAATCTCGAGTCGGGCAAGGCCGTCAGGCCCGACATCGATGGTGAACGAACCTGTTGTGATATTTGACCCGTCGCCAGCGCTCGTCCCGTTCGACAATCCTTTTTCGTCCACAAGCCCGCCCGTCACGGTCAGGGTTGGCTGGTAATCTGCCTCAGTGCCACTAGCCTCCAGGGGCTCGATAAATGTCGCAGTGAAAGCCCTCGGATCCAACCCCCCGAGCTTGTCCACGCCGTCGATGATGTCGCCGGCATCGTCGCCATATTCGCCCACGCCGCCGCTGTCCGCTCCGGCTTCCGGGCCAGCCGCGGGCTCAAGCTCCCCGCCGAGGGAAGCCAGGTACTCCTCGACACTCAGCACGGTGCCATCGGCCAGCACGATGTTGGGGACCGCGCCGTCACCCAGGTCGGAGAAATCGAGAACGACCTTGCCGCCGTTCTCGAACTCGAAGACGATGGTCGCACCTTCGGCCTTGGGTTCGGCCTGCTCGAATGCCGACGCCAATATGATGTCCTGACCAGGAACGCCCTTGATTACTACGGTCTGACCCGCCACGGGCGCCTGAACTGTCTGCTTGGTGTTTTGTGTCGTCTCTGCCATGGAATCCTCCGCCCGGACCGGGGTTGGTGTGGAAACGTTATATGGATAAAAAATGAATTTCTCAGAGTCTGTTAGTGTTCTATCAAACCCACAAGGCCCGGGGTCAAGTATGAAACGGGGAAACAGAGGCATGAATCGGGCTCATTCCACGCGAAGGAAATTTTCATTTTATTATATCGTATTACAAGATAATCACTTTTTCAGGACAATCCTGGCAGCGCAAAGGGGGGCTCACGGCTCATACTTTCGTGTGACGGCCGCGCGGTCCGATTTCCCTTGCAAGGCCCAGCGCCTGAGCATAATGTCCTGCAAATACCGTATTCTAGAGGTCAAATACCTATGAACGACCCCAAGGCTGTCCCGGCCGAACCCGCGGCCCAGGCCAAGCCGACCCGCTCCGTTACCATGCAACTCGCGCCCTCCCAGGTGGCCTTCACCCCGCCCCTGGTTGAATGTCTGGCCATGGTTTCGCGCCTGCACGGCAAGCCCGTCAGTGCCACGGCCCTGGAGGCGGGACTGCCGCGCACCCAGGAAGGCATGACCCCCTACGCCTGCATCCGCGCGGCCAGGCGCGAAGGCATCGACGCCCGCATCGTGCACAAGCCCGTGCTGGCAAAGATATCCCCCCTGAACCTGCCCTGCATCCTGCTGACCCAGGACGGCGGGGCCTGCGTCCTCGTCGCCATCGAAGGAGACGCGGCCCGCATCATCATGCCCGAGAACCCGGACGCGCCCTTCTCCACTCCGCTGGAAACCCTCAGGCAGACTTACTCCGGACATGCGGTCTTTGCCCGACCCAAGGGTAGCCTGGACAACCGTACCGAAGGTCTCAAGATTTTCGACACCAAAAAATGGTTCTGGGGCACCATCTTCCACTTTCTGCCCATCTACCGGCACGTGATCCTGGCTTCCATCTTCATCAACCTGCTGGCCATCGCCTCGCCCATCTTCACCATGAACGTGTACGACAGGGTGGTGCCCAACAACGCCATGGAGACCCTTTGGGTCCTGGCCGTGGGCGTGGCCCTGGCCTTCTTCTTCGATTTCGCCCTGCGCAACCTGCGTGGCTATTTCGTGGATATCGCCGGCCGCAACGCCGACATCCTGGTCGCCAGCAAACTGATGAGCCACATCCTGTCCATCCGCATGGACCACAAGCCCGAATCCACCGGGGCCCTGGTCAACAACATGCGCGAGTTCGACTCCCTGCGGGAATTCTTCAGCTCCACCACCCTGCTGGCCATCATTGATTTGCCGTTTCTCGTCCTCTTCATCATCATCATCGCCCTCATCGGCGGACCCGTGGCCCTTGTCCCGGCCATCATCGCGCCCATCGTCATCCTGGTCGGCATCCTCATGCAAGGCCCTCTCAAGCGCGCAGTGGAAGGAGGATACAAGGAATCCACCCAGAAGAATGCCTTGCTGGTCGAGGCTGTCAGTGGTCTGGAGACGATCAAGACCAGTCGGGCCGAAGGAGCCATGCTCGGACGCTGGGAGAACATCGTCGGCCAGGGCGCACGCTCATCCATCCGTTCCAAGGCCCTGTCCACGTTTTCCCTGACCTTCACCCAGTTCGCGTCCCAGGTGGTCTATGCGGGAGTCATCATCTGGGGCGTGTACCGCATCGCCGAAGGGGAAATGACCACGGGCGGGCTCATTGCCTGTTCAATCCTCGTCGGCCGGGCCATGAGTCCGCTCGGTGCCGTGGCCGCCATGCTGGCCCGCCTGCAACAGAGCCGCATGGCACTCAAAAATCTGGACCTGCTCATGCAGATCCCTAGCGAACGCCCCGAGAACGCCCAGCACCTGGAACACCCGGACCTGCGCGCCACCATCACCTTCGAGGGGGTCAGCTTCAAGTACCCGAGCGGCCTGACCAATGCCCTGTCCTATCTGGATTTCCACATCAACCCGGGCGAACACCTCGCCATTGTCGGCAAGATGGGCTCGGGCAAGACCACGCTGGGCAAGCTCATCACCGGGCTGTACACCCCGCAGCGCGGATCGGTGAAGATCGGCGGCATGGACATCCGCCAGCTCGATCCAGCCGAACTGCGGGCCAAGATCGGCTACATGGCCCAGGACAATTTTCTTTTCTACGGCACGGTGCGCGAGAACATCACACTCGGCGCGCCCCACGTCAGCGACCAGGCCCTGCTCCGGGCCGCGACCATCGCGGGGGTCACAGATTTCGTGAAGAACAACCCCGCCGGATTCAATCTGCAGGTTGGCGAGCGGGGCTTGTCCCTGTCCGGGGGCCAGCGCCAGGCCATTACCATCGCGCGCACCCTGCTCCTGGACCCGGACATCGTGATCCTGGATGAACCCAGCAGTTCCATGGACGTGGGCGTGGAGGCCGTGCTCAAGCTGCGCCTGTCAGCGGCCATGAAGGGCAAGACCCTCATCATCATCACCCACAGGCCAAGCCTTTTGTCCCTGGTCAGCCGCGTCATCGCCCTGGAGGACGGCAAGATCATTGCCGACGGTCCGCGCAATACGGTATTGGCCGATCTGCAGAAGCGCGGCAGCGGAGGCAGGCATGCATAACACCCATTCCGAAACCGACCTCGATTTCATGAGCGAGGTCGACGCGGCCATGTACCGCCGTGGACACCGCTGGGCCTACATCCTGTCCCTGACCATCTGCCTGCTGCTGGCCACCTTGCTGGTCTGGACCCATTTCGCCGTCCTGGACGAGGTCACGCGCGGCATGGGTCAGGTCATTCCCTCCCAGCGGGTGCAGGTCATCCAGAATCTGGAGGGCGGCATCCTGGAGGAGACCCTGGTCCGCGAGAACCAGATCGTGGAAAAGGGCGACATCCTGGTCCGCATCAGCAATGAAATGGCCCAAAGCAGCCTGAAGGACGTGGCCAGCCAAGCCCTGGAGCACCAGGCCGCCATCGCGCGCCTGCAGGCCGAGGCCGAAGACAAGGAGCCCGTGTTTCCCGAAGAGCTTCAGGCCAAGGCCCCGAACGCGGTCAGGGATCAGCTGGCCATTTACGCGGCCCGCATGGACCAGTTGAACCAGGAGCTGAACATCCTGCGCAGCCAGCATACGCAACGCGTGCAGGAGGCGAGCGAAATGGCCATCCGCCGCGACCAGGCCGCGGCAGACCTGAGACTGGCCCAGGAACAGATGTCCATCGCCAAGCCGCTGATGGAGAAAAACGTGTATCCGCGGGTGGAATACCTGTCCCTGGAACGGGCCGTGGCCTCCTTGCGCGGAGACGTGCAGAGCCTGGGCGTGGCCATCCCGCGCACCCAGCGGGCGGCCCAGGAGATCAAGGAGCGCCAGGCCCAGCGCCAGGCCGAGTTTCGAGCCATGGCCCTGCAGGAGATGAACCAGCACCAGGTCGAACTCAACTCCAAGCTGCACGCCTTGTCCGCCGGACAGGACCGCGTGACGCGCACGGACGTGCGCAGCCCCGTTCGCGGCACGGTCAAGCAGGTCATCCTGAACACGGCGGGCGGCGTGGTCAAACCCGGCGAGCCAATCCTTGAAATCATCCCCCTGGATGACACGCTGCTGGTCGAGGCCAACATCAAGCCCGCCGACATCGCCTTCCTGCACCCGGGGCAAAAGGCCATGATCAAGATCACGGCCTACGACTTTTCCATTTACGGCGGCCTGGAGGGCTCGGTGGAACAGATCAGTGGCGACACCATCGAGAACCAAAAGGGAGAGAGTTTCTACAAGGTCAAGCTGCGGACCAAGGCCTCGGCCATCGTCTACCGCGGCGAGAAGCTGCCCATCATCCCGGGCATGACGGCCAGCGTGGACATCCTGACCGGCAAGAAGAGCGTGTTGGACTATCTCTTGAAACCCATTCTCAAGGCCAAGGAGAACGCCTTGAGGGAGCGTTGATGCCTTGAAAACGCCCTTTTTGGCGCCGCTTCTCCTCCTCGCGGCGACAGTCCTCCTTGCGACGCCGTTCGCGGCCAGGGATGCCGGATGGTCGCGGAACTGGGGATTGGTGTCGGGCATGGGATCCGCGCCGGAACAAAGCGCGGGACAGAACAGCACGCCACGGATGAAGAAAGGGTCGGTCAAGACCCTGGCCGCAAACCCGCCCGACGGATCCGTTCAGATGACGGGGACCGCCCGGGAGACGCTACGCGAGCCGGATCAAGGACGCACGGAGAGCCCCGCGACGACGCCCGCCCTTGAATCAGGGACTGAGCTGGCCGCGGGAACCCAAAACGGCTCGACCCCGGCACAGAAGACGTATCCCCCGCGGGAACGCGAGGAAGGGCCCGGCTGGCGGAACGCCACCCAGGAACCGGCCCGGGCGTTGCCTGCACAAAAGGATGAGAAACCATGGCGGGCCCAGCCCACCTCGCATCAAAAAGAACCCGCTCGCGGCCAGAACCGAGGAAACGGAAAAAAAAACGAGCCCATACGGCTTTTCCAGAGCGTGGCTTTTCGGGGCAGTTTCGAGGCCTTGCCCAAATGGAAGCGGGTATTGTCCAAGGCCCGGGAGCAGGTTCGCGTTCTGGGCTCCTGCACGGGCGCGGGCTGTCCGCCCGGAGCGACGAGCTGGCAGCGCATCATGGAGCAGGCCCGGGGCCAGGAGCCCATGGAGCAGCTCAAATTGGTCACGACATTTTTCAACAAGTGGCCGTATCGGCTGGACATGGACGCCTTCGGCGTCTCGGATTGGTGGGCCACTCCGCAGGAATTCCTGAAACTCTCGGGGGATTGCGAAGATTATGCCATCACGAAATATTTCGCTTTGCGCGAACTGGGCTTTTCCCAGCACGACCTGCGCATCGTCATCGTGCGGGACCGCATCCGCGGCATCGGACATGCCGTGCTCGCGGTCTTCCTGCAGGGCGAGGCCTACGTCCTGGACAACCTGACCAGTTCGGTCTTCGCCCACGGCAAGTACGCGCACTACACCCCCCAGTACTCCCTGAACGAGGAGTTCCGGTGGTCACACATCCCCTTGGCGAAACAACCTTAACGGAGACCCGAATATGACAGCAGCAAGCAGCAGAACGGCTCCCCCGCCCATGGGCAAAAACAGACCCGAACTGATCATGGGCATCGCCATCATCTCCCTGGTGATCGCGGCCCTGCTGGCCTGGGTGGGCTGGACCATCCGCGTCAAACAGGGCGAACTGCAAGAGCAGGTTCACGAACGTCTCGAACTCCTGGCCAACAGCCGCACGGAGGTGCTCGCGTCCTGGCTCTCGGGCCTGAGCCAACAGGCGGACAAGCTCATCGACGCGGACCTGTTCCGGCTCTATGCCACGGACATGGATCTGATCGACGCGGATCCGAGTTTTCTGATCACGGGCATCGTCCCCAAAGGCAAGGCCTACGATCAGATGGCCCAACTCACGGACCAATTGCCGCTCATGCACCAGACCTTCGCGGATTTCACGGCCTTCGCGGGCTTTTTGTCCGGCCGCATCGTGCACCGCAGTGGCCAGTCCTACATCGGCTCGGATTCGCGCATGACCCCGCTCACGCCGCTGCAGACGGCCCTGATCAAGAAGACCTTTGCCTATCCTCTGCCCCACTTCTCTCCGCTGCGGCAGACGGACAACGGCCTGGTCATCGACATGGCCGTGCCCATCCTGTCCACGGCCACGGGCAATGACGAGAAAAAAGCCGTGGCCGTGGTTCTTTTGACCAAAAGCGCCGGCACGACCGTCACGTCACTGCTCTCCAACACCCCGCTCTCGGCCAAGGGTGAACGGACCCGGATCATGCAGATGACCGCGAACGGATTCGAGGAGATCGTGCCCTGGAGCCCTGGAGCCATCGCCCCCTTGTCCGCGCCGCCGGAACTGGATTCCGGGCAGCGCCTCGAATTCGCCCAACGCAGCAGTCTGGGTGGACAGATTCCCGTCTATTCCCTGGGCGTTAAGATCCCGGATCTCGATCTCTGGATAGTACAGGAGGTGGATACCCGCGATGCCACCAAGAGCCTGCAGGAATACACCCGCATTTCCATGTTCATCGCCGGACTCATAGCCATGGTGTTGAGCCTGTTGTTCGGAGCCGCGTGGTGGCGGACCATGGGACAAAATCACAAGCGCATCGCCGCCCGCTTCCAGGGCCTGGCCCAGGAGCTGGAAAAGCAGCATAACTTCCTGGATTCCATCAACGACACCATCCCGGATTTCATCGCCGTGAAAGATCTCACGGGCGCCTACACCTACGCCAACCCAGCGCTGGCAGCGGGCGTGGGCCGGGCCGAAAGCGAGGTGCTGGGGCTCGACGACGTGGCCCTGTTCGGCTTCGACACGGGCAAACGCCTGGAGCAATCCGACGATGAAGCTCTCAAGACCGGCCGCCCCGTGACCATCACCGAGCGCATATTCCTGCAGTCCCAGGCCCATCACTTCCAGATCACCAAGGTCACCCTGCACGACGACAAAGGCGCACCCCAGGGCATCGTCTCGGTCTTTCGCGACATCACCACCCTGGTCCTGGCCGAGGAGCGCAAGCGTCAGGCCATCTCCCAGACAGTGGAAGCCCTGGTCAAGGCCATCGAATTCACGGATCCATATTTGGCGGGGCATTCCCTTTTGATGCGCGACGTGTCCTCGCTGCTGGCGGACAGTCTGCACCTCCCCCCCGAGGACAAGGCCACGGTGGAGATGGCCTCGCATCTGTCCCAGATCGGCAAGATTTTCATCGACAAGGCGGTGCTGACCAAGACGGACCAGCTTTCGGAAGACGAGATGCTGATGATGCAGCGTCACGTCGAACACGCCGCGGACATCCTGCGACAGATCGACTTCGAGCTGCCCGTGTTCGAAGCGGTCTATCAGATGAACGAACGCCTCGACGGCAGCGGATATCCCAAGGGTCTGCGAGGAGATGAAATCTGCATGCAGGCCCGGGTCTTGAGCGTGGCCAACAGCTTCTGCGCCATGATCCGCCCCCGGTCCTATCGTCCGGCCATGAACTCGAACCACGCTCTTGAAACCCTGCAGGCCACGGCCAGCAGCTACGATCTGGGCATTGTCAAAGCCTTGCAGGAAGCCCTGGAGACCGCGCGCGGCAGCAAGATTCTTGAAAAAGCACGCTGATCCGCCAAGACAAGAAACGTCAAAAGGCCCATGCACGCGCTGACGTGCATGGGCCTTCGTTGTTTCGGGGCTCGAAAATCAGGCCTGGAGCTGACTCATGGTCCGGGCAATCTGGCTGCCCAGGGATGTCTTGCGGGCTACTTCCTGCTCCACCGAGGCAATGCCCTTGATCACGGTCGAATGCTTGCGGTTGAAGCGACGACCAATGTCGACCAGGGACAGCTCCGTGTGCTTGCGGGCCAGATAAAAGGCCGTGTTGCGGGCGATGACCCGGTCCCGCTTGCGGCTCTTGGAGCGCAGTTCGTCAACGCCGAACCCGTAGGCCTGACAGACAAAGCTGATGATCTTGTCCAGGTCGATGGCACAGTGGTCAAGGTTGTAATTCTGCAACACATCCCAGGCCAGATCCATGGAAATGTCCATGTTCAGCAGCCTGGCCTTGAGGATGATGTTCTTGAGGCAGCTCTCCAGCTGCCGGACGTCGGTCCGGATGCGGTCGGCCAGGAGTTCGGCCACGCCGCCAGGCATCACGACCTGCGCGGCCCTGGTCTTGGCCTGGATTATTCCCAGCCGGGTCTGCCGGTCGGGCCGGTCGATGACGGCCATGAAGCCCTGGGCAAAACGAGACAAAAGATTGGGATCGATGTCGGACAGCTCCCGCGGCAGGAAGGTGCTTGTCATGACCACGCGGCGACCCTGATTTTGTAATGATTTCAGCGTATTGAGCAGTTCGTCCTGCATCTTTTCCTTGCCCTGGAAAAAGTGCACATCCTCCAGGAGCAACAAATCGACCCCTGAACGGAAACGGGCCTTGAACTGCTCCATGGCCCGGGCCTTGATGGCCATGACCAGTTGGGAGGCGAACTCTTCGCCGCTCAGATAGCAGACCCGCAGATGCTGCCGATTGGTCTGCCGGGCGATCTCGTGGCCAATGGCCTGGGCCAGATGCGTCTTGCCCAGACCCGGGGCGGAGCACAGGAAAAGCTGGTCTGAACCCTGGATGTCCTGGCAAAAACCGCGCGAGGCGGCATACGCAAGATTGTTGCACGGCCCGACGATGAACTCATCGAATTGGTGTCTCCAGGCCTGCACTGTCTGGGTCGGCAGGGCATGGGCCATGGGCAGGCCCATCTGGCGCGTGGCGACGACTTTCCGGGATGGTGCCGGGGGAGGAGAAACACATGTCGCTGCGGGCGTTCGGCCCGCGGTGGCCACCAGTTCAATGGACGGCGCAAAACCCAATGTTTCCACCGCCGCGTCACGGATCCGGTCCAGGAAACGATCCCGAACCCAGCCACAGACGAATTCATTGGGTGCGTTCAAAATCAGGGAATCGCTCTCCAAACAACCCTCAAGAGGCTTGATCCAGAGCTGATAGTGGCCTGGAGAAAGCGAATTTTCGAGTGTGTGCGAGATACGGTTCCATGCGTCAATCATGGGGACGAGTACTAGCCAAGGGACAGTTCTGCGACAACTCCGGTAAAGCCGACCTGACGGGACTTGGCCGCATCCTTTCTATACAGGGCAACATGCTGAATTTAAGGACATTCTCTATTACGGGTGGATTTGGGGGGGACCGTCGCCGAACTGTCATTATCGCGCCGGCCCGGCCCTCCCGAGTTGTCAACATTTTGTTTTTCACATCAGTGATATTTTTTTCCACAATGATTTTTTTTCTATCTTTGATTTTCGCTTAATTTCTTCAAAAATCACTTCTCTGCCTTGCTGCGACGTCCCCCTTGACCTTTCCAGCCGACCCGAACAAACAAAAACCATAACTATCCGAGATTAAACCATAAAAAAATATTTCCGTGATTGTGACAGGTTATGCCGTGAATCGGCTATCCGAACTGACGAAGAAAAAAACGGATCCACGCACTCCGATTTCCCTGCAAGACAAGACCAAAACAGGAAATTCCAAGCCTGGAGCCGTATTTCCAGAATTGCCGACACAATTGTCAGACAATTTCTCACATCAGACAAAAAAAGGGCACGTTCCTTGAGCGTGCCCGGGATACGACGAAGAAATAATCACGAGAGGCGCGCGGCAGCCCCTTGAGCGGACAAGGCGGCCAGGGACTCGGCGAAACCTTCGCCCAGGTCGTCGAAGAGCAGGGGGATGCGTTCCTGGAACGCACCAAGCATCGGCAGCATGACCTGCCGCATTTGCGGATGCGCGGCCTTGTCACAGCGCAGCTTGAAGATGTGCCGCCATTCCCTGATGTTGGCCGTGGTCACGATCTCGGTCTTGAGACTGTTGGGCAGGACGCTCCTGGCCTCCTGGGCCGTGGCCCCGGCTTCGACCAGGCGCAGGTAGGCCTCCTCGCAGGCCTGCATGGCAGAGAGCCAGAGGGCGTAACGGGCGTCGTCCTCGGCCCAGAAAAAGGGGCGAATTACCGTGATCTCACGGCCGAACTTGTCCTGGGCATAATTGGCGTATCGTGTGCTCTCCTGGGAGAAAGAACACAGGCGGTGACGGACCAGTTCGTGAGTCACGCCACGGTCACAGACGATGCGCACGGTGACCGAGATGTGTTCAAGCACACTGTCGTGACCCAGACGCACAATGCGGGACAACAGCTTCCTGGCCGAATCCGCGTCGGCCTTGTCCTCTGATTTGTAGCATGTCCGCGCGGCCAGTTCCAGGTGACGCAACACAAATTCGCCGTCGGGCAGATGCATGAAGGAGAAACTCGGATCAATGACTTTCATGGTGCTGTCCTTTTCTTCAATGCTGACTCGATACGATTTCACGCCGCAAGGTTTCAAGAAATGTCATACAATAACCGGGTCAAGGGGCAGCGCCCCTTGCGGGGTGCGGGGCGGCGCCCCGCATTTCCCCACGCCTCAGCTCCGCAGCTTCAAACCACCATCGATGTGCTGATAGGCCTTGGGCGTGACCACCCGCCCCCGGGGGGTGCGCTTTAAAAATCCGCACTGGATCAGATAGGGTTCGTAAATGTCCTCGATGGTCCGCACATCTTCGGAGCAGGCCGCGGCAATGGTCTTCACGCCCACGGGTCCGCCGCCGAAAAGATCGATGATGCACTCCAGAATCTTGCGGTCCATCAGGTCCAGGCCCCGCGAATCCACATCCATGATGTCCAGTCCCCGGGCCGCGACCTCCACATCGATGACCGCGCATCCGGCCACCTGGGCGTAGTCGGCCACGCGGCGCAACAGACGGTTGGCGATACGCGGAGTGCCCCGGGAGCGCTTGCCGATCTCAAGCGCTCCCTCGGGACTGATGGACAATCCGAGAATACGCGCCGCCCGGGTCACGATCAGGGCCAGTTCGGCGGGATTATAAAATTCCAGACGGCAGATGACGCCGAAACGGTCGCGCAGGGGAGAGGTCAAGAGACCGATGCGGGTCGTGGCTCCGACCAGGGTGAAGGGCTCAAGCTCGATTTTGACCGTGCGCGCGCCAGGGCCTTGCCCGACAATGATGTCGAGCTTGAAATCCTCCATGCCCGGATAAAGGATTTCCTCCACGGCCGGGGGCATGCGGTGGATCTCGTCGATGAAGAGCAGGTCGTGGCGGTTCAGGCTGGTCAGGATGGCGGCCAGGTCGCCGCTTCGCTCCAGTACCGGCCCCGAGGTGGAGACCAGGTTGACACCCAGTTCACTGGCCATGATCTGGGCCAGGGTGGTCTTGCCCAGGCCCGGATTGCCGTAGAGCAGGCAGTGATCCAGGTGCTGACCTCGCTCCTTGGCCGCCTGGAGGTAGATCTTGAGATTGCCGCGAACATCCTCCTGGCCGATGAAATCGTCCAGGGTGCGCGGCCGGATGTGCTCTTCGCTTGGAATCAGACTCATTTCGACGCAAACCGTTTGAGGGCCTGACGGATGGCGCTCCCCGTGTCCAGATCCGGTTCCTGTTCGAACACGGCCCGCACCACGTCGTCCACTTCATGCCGGGAATAGCCCAAAGAGACGAGGGCCGCCGCGCAGTCTCCCGCCGCGGAAAGGGCCGGAACTGTCCGTCCGGACACCAGGGGGGCCTGGACCACGAGCTTGTCCTTCAGATCCAGCAGCAGCCGCTTGGCGGTCTTGGCACCGATCCCGGGCACCCGGGTCAGGGCGGCCACGTCCTCGCGGGCGATGCAGGCCGCCAGTTCGGCCGGGGCATAGCAGCCGAGCATGGCCAGAGCCGTCCGCGGCCCCAGCTTGGGAGTGCCGAGCAGGGTCACGAAGGCCTGCCGTTCCTCCCAGGACAAAAAGCCATAGAGGGTCAGGGCGTCCTCGCGGACCAGGGTGTGCACGAACAGGCGCGCCGTTTCCCCGGCCCCGGGCAACCGACCCAGGCTGTCGGTGGTCACGAAGACCTGATAGCCGACGCCACCCGTCGTGAGCAGGACACAGGACTCCTCGTCGCGGCGCAGCACCGTTCCTTCGAGATAGGCAATCATGAGTGGGAGCTATAGACGAGTTGCCCCGTCTTGACCAGCGGCTTGGCCGGCCCTGACGGCGGCCAGGAAACGTGAATGGTTCAGGTGGCAGATGGCCACGGCCAGGGCGTCGCTGGCGTCCTCGGCCCAGTCGGGCCGCACGCCCAGGAGTTGACCGACCATGAAGGCGACCTGACTCTTCTCGGCCCGTCCCGCGCCGACCAGGGATTTCTTGACCAGGGTCGGCTCGTAGCCGAAAACGGTGACCCCGTGCACGCCGCAAGCGGCCAGGACCGCGCCGCGGGCCTGACCGAGCTTGAGGGCCGAGGCGGAGTTGCGGGCAAAAAAAACATTCTCCACGGCCACGGCCTGTGGAGAATGCGTTTGCAGCAGATTCTGGATGCACGAGTACATGAGGCCCAACCGCGCGCTCATGGCCTCTTCGACAGGCCGGACAATCCCCGCCTCGACCAGGGACAGCACCCCGGAGCGCTCCCGCACCAGGCCAAAGCCCATGCAGCGCGACCCGGGGTCCACGCCCAGGATGATGCGGTCTGCTCCCATGGTTCCGGCTTACATCTCCGCCAGGAGTTCTGGAGGCAACTCGAAGTTGGCGTAGACGTTCTGCACGTCGTCGTTGTCGTCCAGAGCGTCGTACAGCCGCAAAACCTTGCGCCCGGTGTCCGCGTCCACGGCCACGGTATTCTGCGGGATACGGTTCAAGGCGGCACTGAGGGCCGTGATGCCCGCGGCCTCGAAGGCGGCTTTGGCGGTATGAAAATCCTCGGCCGCGCAAAGCACCTGCCAGGAATCGTCGTCGTCCAGGACGTCCTCGACCCCGGCTTCCATGCCCACTTCCAGGAGTTGATCCTCGGTGTACTTCTTGTCGAAGGCAAAGACGCCCTTGGTGTCGAACATCCAGGCCACGCAGCCGGCCGCGCCCATGGAGCCGCCATTCTTGCTCAAAATGTGGCGCACCTCGGCCACGGTCCGATTCCGGTTGTCCGTGACCGCCTCGATCAGGATGGCCACGCCGCCGGGGGCGTAGCCTTCGTACATGATCTCTTCCAGGGCGTCGGAAGCCAGTTCGCCCGTGCCCTTCTTGATGGCCGTGTCAATCTTGTCCTTGGGCAGGTTCACGGATTTGGCCGCGTCGATGGCCGCGCGCAGCCGCGCGTTCATGTCCGGATCCCCGCCGCCCTTGGCCGCCAGGATGATTTCCTTGGTCACCTTGGTGAACATCTTGCCACGCTTCAGATCCTGCCGACCCTTACGGTGCTGGATGTTCTTCCATTTACTATGTCCTGCCATAAATCCTCCAAAAAAGTTATGCGGGCGAATCTTCGCCGGCAACAGGAACAAAACCCAGACCCAGGATGAATATCTCCTTGCTCTCGGCCCGGCTGCTCTTGGGCTTGACCATGCTGACCTTGGCGAAGCGCGTTTTCAGGGACAGCACAAAGGGATGCACGTCGGGCCCCTCGAAAACCTTGGCAATGAACGTGCCGCCCTTGGCGAGCCACTCCTCGGCCACGGCGAAGGCCGCTTCCACCAGTTGGATGGAGCGGGCCTGGTCGGTGAATTTCGACCCCGTGGTCCGCGGAGCCATGTCGCTCATGACCACATCGAAAGGGGCCAGGGCTTGCAGATGCCCGAGAAAAACAGGTGAACGGGCAAAGATATCTTCCTGGAGAAAAATCACCTGCTCCGGAAAGACCGTGTCGGGCATGTTCAGATCGATGCCCAGCACCCGCCCGGCTGGCCCGACGCGCTCGGCCGCATACAGGGTCCAGGAACCGGGACAGGCCCCGAGGTCGAGCACCTTCTGACCCGGACGCAACAGTCTGTGCGCCTTGTCCATTTCCTGAAGCTTGTATACGGAACGGGCAGGATAATTCTCCTGCTTGGCCTTTTTGAAATAGAAATCGCGGTATTGTTTCATGCTTTCATGACCGGGGCAGCATCCCGACCACCCAAGCGAGCGCCTTCATGCCAGCCAGACCCATGCGTGTAAAGTTGAAAAGCGAATTGGGGATTTCTACAACGCTGCCCACGGGAGAGCAATATTTTCATGTCCTGGGCCACGGCAAGGACGTCCTGGTGACCTGCCCCGGCCCGGACCCGGCTCTCTGCGCCCGGCTCCTGCCCGGAAACGGCAAGGTCTTCATCCTGCGTCTGCCCGACTTCGACGACCAGATGCCCGGGTCCTGGCACGCGGCCATCCCGGCCGGATGGGAGTTTGTCTCCCTGGAAAAAGCCAAGAGCCTGATCCCTGAAGTGCGCGTGGTGCATTACACGCCGGCGACCCGCCTGCTCCCCTCCGTCTACGCGTCCCTGCTGGCTCGGCTTTCGCCCCTGCCCGCGCTAGCGAAGCAGAAAAGCATCTGGCTGCCTGGACCGGACAACGGCCTGCTCATCCCCGACCTTTCCCTGGCCGCGCGCAGCCTCGGGTTGACTGCGCGGCAGCTCCCGGCCCGGATCTCCCCTTCCGCCCTGGCCCGGATTCTGGAACAGGAGCGGCCAAAACTGTTTCTGAGCGTCAATTTCCACGGTCTGGACCCGTTCGGCGAAAACCAGGCCCTGCTCGAAGCGGCCGGCGTGGACGTGGCCGTGTGGTGCGTGGACACCCCCCTGCACCTGCTCACGAACCAGAAAAACCAGCTCTGGAAGCGCCTGCCCCTCTTTATGACCGACGACTGGTTCGTGCCCGTTCTGCGCGCCCTGGGCAGCGACGCCCGGCACCTGCCCCTGGCCACGAGTCCACATTATTTCGCGCCGAATGCGATCTGCCCCGACGCGCAAGATGTGAGCTTCGTGGGTCGGTCGAGCTTTCCGGACCGGGACCGCTTTTTCGCCGCCTGCCGCATCCCGGATGCGCTGGCGCGCGAAGCCGAAGGGCTGACCGGCCGCGCGGCCCATTTCGGATGGTGGAAAAAGAGACTTCCGGAAGTGCCGCTGTGGCCGGGAAATGCGGTCCGCCTGCTGGGGCTGGGCGCGGAAACGGCCTCGGCGGCCTGGCGTCAGCGGTGCCTGCAAGCCCTGGCCGAAGCCACCGCGTTGACCATTGTCGGCGACGAAGCCTGGCACGGCCTCGTTCCCGCGGCCAGAGTCATGCCCCCCGTGGATTATTACGCTGGTCTGGCCAGGGTTTACCGCACGGCGTCCTTTTCCCTCAACCTGACCAGCCTGCTCCTGCCCCAGGCCCTGACCCAGCGCCATTTCGATGTCTGGGCCTGCGGCGGATTCCTGCTCACGGACGACACCCCTGGCCTACGCATCTTTCCACGCGAATTGACCCGGGAGGTGACGTTTGGGTCCCCGCAAGAAGCCGTGGAACGCGTGCGGGGCCTGGCCGCCACGCCCCGCCGCAAGGAAGAATTGCGCCACGCCTGGCAGGAACACATCCTGGCCAACCACACCTACGCGCATCGACTGCGCGCCATCCTCGGTCTTCGGGAGTAGATCCTGCACCCAGCCTGTGCACGGGCGCAAAAAAGGCTCCCCGGCAACCCAGAGAGCCCCGACATGCGAACACCGTCCTGCGTTCAGCACGCATCCATGGTGCAGACCCGGTTTCGACCCGTGGCCTTGGCCCGGTACATGGCCTTGTCCGCCGCGTCGAGAAGGCGCTCGCCGGCTGTCTCGCCCCAGTCGTGCCGCAATTCGGCCACGCCCACAGAAACGGAAATCTTGATGCCCTTCTGCATGACCTGCCCATTGTGGTCACGGATGATGAAATTGTACTCCTCGATGACGGAGCGCAGGCTCTCTCCGTCTTCCAGCGCACCTTCCAGCGGGACCCCCGGAAGCACGGCCACGAATTCCTCGCCTCCAAAACGGGCCGGGAAAAAACTGCGGTGCGGAGAGGTGCCGTATTTGTTGGCGTAGCCCATGAGCTTGCCAGCCACCGTGACCAGGGCCTGATCGCCGATGCGATGCCCGAAGGAATCGTTGAAATTCTTGAAGTGGTCTATGTCCAGAAGCAGAAGACTCAAGGGTTTGCCCGTGACCAGATGCTCGGCCAGGTTGGCCTGCAGATAGCGATCAAAGGCCCGACGGTTGTTCAGTTTGGTCAGCGAATCGGTGTAGCTCATCTCCACCAGGTCACGGGTGTCCTGTTCCATGTGCGTGAGGACCTTTTCAAAGGCCGCCCGGATTTCCAGGACCATGGCTTCCAGGGCGTTCTGGTCGGTCACGGTGGTGATGGTCGTCTCGCGCAGATCGCGCACCTCCTTGGTGCGCCGGATGTTCTGGGAGCGCATGTGTTCGATGAAGGTCACGGTTTCGCGAAAGGCCTCCTCCAGTTTCTTGTTCCAGGGCTGAAAGAGGATCTGCTCCTTGCTCCGCACGAACTCTTTGAAGCGGGCCTCGGAATAGTCCCGCTCGCGGACGATCCGCATGACCAGATCCTGCAACCGCTGTTTCTGATCCGTGGACAGGTAGTCGTATTCCGAAAGGGAGCGCATGAAGAGGATGAGGGCCCCCCATTTGGACTTGGCCGGCACGCCGGCCTTGATGAGGGCGCTGACGACATCCTGGTTGCAAAAGAAGTTCTGGTGCTGCTCGGTCATGGTCATCTCCGAAGTCTGGACGCGGCAAAACTAGGCCTTGTCGCCGAATATCCGCCCAATTTCAAACGCCTGGCCAACATACTCGCCCACGGCGTGATAGGCTCTGGAGACCGGGGAAAAAATCAGGGGCCGAATCTTGGCCGCGTCGGGGTAGCCCTTGGCATCAAGGACATCCGCCTCGGCCTTGACATCGACGATCTCTCCGACAAACTGAACGTGCATGCCCAGGGGTACGGTTTGAAGCAAAACGCATTCCAGCACCAGGGGGAACTCGCCCACATAGGGCGCATCGACCAGTTCCGAGCGCACCGGAGTCAGCCCCGTGGCCGCGAACTTGTCCACGTCCCGGCCCGAGACCATGCCCAAATAATCGGCCTGGGATGCATAACGAATCGAAGGCACACTGATCGTGAACGCACGACGGGCCAGGATGGATGCATAACTGTACCGCTCCTCGCGCAGGGACACGGCAATGCACGGCGGCTTGGAACAGCAAATTCCACCCCAGGCCGCTGCCATGACATTGGGTTTTCCGCCTTCATCATAGGACCCGACGATCCACAGCGGCGCAGGCTGAGCCAACGTCTTTGCTCCAAGCGACACCTTCATACGCATCCCCTCTCTCGAATTATCTAACAGCCTCGCGAAATCCGCTTGCCAGGCTCTCTCTTATGGTTAGAAAAAGCATCCCGCAAGCCAAAATACCTCCCGCAACCTTTCGCAACAGAGACCTCATGGACACCAAAGTCATCCACATCGCTGGCGCACGCGAACACAATCTCAAGAACCTGACCCTGGACATCCCCCGGGACCAGTTGGTGGTGGTCTGCGGTCCTTCGGGGTCGGGCAAATCGACCCTGGCCTTCGACATCGTCTACGCCGAAGGCCAGCGACGCTATGTGGAGTCCCTGTCCGCCTATGCGAGGCAGTTCCTGCCGCAGATGGACAAACCCGCCGTCGATCTCATCGAGGGACTGACCCCGGCCATTTCCCTCGAACAGCAGACCGTCTCCAAGAACCCTCGCTCGACCGTGGCCACGGTCACGGAAATCTACGACTTCCTGCGCGTCTTCTACGCCCGCCTGGGCACGCCCTGCTGCCCGGACTGCGGGGTGCCCATCGCGGCCCAGACGAGCGATCAGATCATGGACAGCGTCCTGGACCTGCCCGAGGGCACGAAATTCATGCTCCTGGCCCCGCAGGTGGAACACAAGAAGGGCACCCACGCCGACCTCTTCAAGAAGCTCAAATCCCAGGGGTTTGCCCGGGTGCGGGTCAATGGAGAGGTTCTACCCCTGGATCCCCTTCCCGAGCTGGTCAAAAACCAGAAACATTCCATCGACCTGGTTGTGGACCGGCTGATCCTGAAACCCGACCTGCGCAAGCGCCTGGCCGACTCCGTGGAACTGGGCCTCAAGGCCGGCGAGGGCCGAATTGTCATCTCCGTCATGGACGGCCAGGACCTCTTTTTCGCCACGGACGCGGTCTGCCCCAAGTGCAGCGTGAGCCTGCCCAAGCCCAGCCCGCAGCTCTTCTCCTTCAACAGCCCCCAGGGCGCCTGCCCGCACTGCTCGGGCCTGGGCTCCGTGGAGTACTACGAACCAACGCTCCTGGCTCCCAACGGTGGCCTGTCCCTGCGTCAGGGCGCGCTGTTGCCCTGGAAAGGCAGGACCCTGGATCGCTTCACCCCGGACCTGGATGCGTTGGGCGCACGGCACGGATTCACCCTCGACACGCCGCTGCAAGCCTTTGCCCCCCAAGCCCGGCAGGCCCTGTTCCATGGCGACGGGAACTGGCCGGGAGTGGTCCACTTTCTCGAACAGGGAGGAACGCTCGGTCCCATCTGGCGCGACGAACTGGCCCGCTTCCGGCAGACCACCGACTGCCCGTCCTGCCACGGCGCCCGACTGCGGCCCGAATCCCTGGCCGTGCGCGTCGAGGGCCTGAACATTTTCGACTTCTGCGCACTGCCCATCACCCGCGCCCTGGGCTGGCTGCAGGGACTGTGCTTTTCCGGCGTGAACGCGGAGATCAGCACCCCGCTCTTGAAGGAAATCCGCCATCGCCTGGAGTTTCTGGTCAACGTGGGCCTGGACTACATCAGCCTGGCCCGCAACATGTCGACCCTGTCGGGCGGCGAGGCCCAACGCATCCGTCTGGCCGGGCAGCTGGGCTCGGGACTGGTCGGCGTGACCTATGTCCTGGACGAGCCGAGCATCGGCCTGCACCCGCGCGACAACCAGCGGCTGATCAACACCCTGCGCCAGCTCCAGGGCCGCGGGAACACCGTGCTGGTGGTCGAACACGACGAACCGACCATCCGCGCCGCAGATCATGTTTTGGAACTTGGCCCCGGCTCTGGCTTTCTGGGCGGGGAGCTGGTTTTTTGCGGATCCGCGCGGGAGCTGGTGGAAACATCTCCGAGCCTGACCGGCAAGTATCTGCGCGGCGAACTGCGCATCGCCCGCCCCCCCAGACGCCGGACCGCGCGACAGTCCATCGCCCTTACGGGAGTGAGCACCAACAACCTGCGCGACATAAACGCGGCCTTTCCCCTGGGCATTCTGGTCTGCATCACCGGGGTGTCCGGATCCGGCAAGAGCTCCCTGGTCATGGACACCCTCTACAAGCATTTGGCCTTGAGCCAGGGCCTGAAGGTGGACAACCCGGGAACCATCCGCGGCATGCAAGGCGCGGATCTCGTCGAAAAGATCATCTCCATCGACCAGAGTCCCATCGGCCGCACGCCACGCTCCAACCCGGCCACCTACACCAAGATCTTCGACGAGATCCGCGCCATCTTCGCGGGCAGCAAGGACGCCAAAAAACGCGGTTTCACGGTGGGACGGTTCAGTTTCAACGTGCGCGGCGGCCGCTGCGAAGCCTGCCAGGGCGATGGCCAGATCCGGGTCGAGATGCATTTTCTACCCGACGTCTTCGTGACCTGCGAGGTCTGCGCAGGCAAACGCTACAACCGCGAAACCCTGGACATCCTGTACCGGGGCAAGTCCATCGCCGACGTCCTGGACATGACCGTGAGCGAGGCGCGGGCCTTTTTCGCCAATCACCAGGCCCTGGAACGCAAGCTCGGGGTGCTGGAGGAAGTCGGCCTGGAATACATCCGCCTCGGCCAGCCGGCCACGACCCTGTCCGGCGGCGAGGCCCAGCGCATCAAGATTTCGCGCGAACTTGGCAAGCGGAGCCTGCCCGGAACCCTCTACATCCTCGACGAACCCACGACCGGCCTGCACATGCACGAGGTGGGCAAACTCATCGCCGTGCTGCACACCCTGGTGGACAAGGGCGCCTCGGTCATCGTCATCGAGCACAACCTGGACGTGGTCGCGGCCGCGGATCATGTCATCGATCTGGGCCCCGGAGGCGGCGAGAACGGCGGCCTCATCGTGGCCCAGGGCACGCCCGAGGAATTGAAGAACAACCCCGGCTCGGTCACGGGGCCGTTTCTGGAGCTGTAGTCCGGTCCTTGCGGAAGCGGGGAAAGGAAGGCTATGCATCGGCAACGCTCAATTTCTTTCCGCAATCAAGGAACCTGCATGATAACGGACTCCAGATGGGCCATACGACCCGACGTTCAAAAAGCCCTCATGCTGGCCAAACGCCAGCTGGCGGAATTCGTCTGCGACGCCGTCAATCTGGAAGGCATCCCATTCACCCTGCCGGAAATACAAACCCTGCTGCAGGGCATCGCCGTGGGCGGGCACAGACTCTCGGACCAGAAGATCGCCCTCAACCAGCGTGCGGCCTGGTCCCAGCTCTTTACCTGGATCGAAAACAGACAGCTCGACATCTCCAGGGAAAAAGCCTGCGCCCTCCATGCCCTGGCAGCACATGAGGACGCACTGGAATGGGGAAAATTCCGCTCGGGAGGAGTACTCATCGCGGGCACCACATACACGCCCCCGCCGCCTGCGGATCTGGAAAAACGCTTCGAGGGCATGGTGGATGAGCTGGCGGATATCCCAGACATCTACGACCAAGCCATTCACATCTTCCTGACCATGGCCCGTTGTCAGTTTTTCTACGACGTGAACAAGCGCATGGGACGTTTCATGATGAACGGGCTGCTGCTCGCGCACGGCTACCCGGCCATCAACCTCCCCGCCAGTCGCAGGCTCGAATTCAACGAACTGATGCTCGACTTTTATCCTTCGGGTAACGCCCGGGACATGAACGCATTCATGCGCTCGTGCCTCGACCCGCGCATCATCGCCATCATGAAGGAGTGACGCCATGCGAATTTTCAGCATCGGGGCGGATGGCGTTTTCGCTGAATTCACCCGCGGCCATTTTCCGATGGATTTCGAGGAGTCGACTCTGGAAACATGGTTGGAGACCAACTCCGATGAAATTCTGGAAGATGGCAAGCTCCTGACCACCGGCCTCTTCCAGCCTGCGGGAAGGGGACTGAAGGTCATGATCAACCGCACATTCTCAGCCTCTGAAATCCACCCCCTCATTGATTGGGTGCAGCAGGGCATCGCGTTGGTCAGAGCCCGTGATTTGAAATGACCGGCGGCCCATGAACGCGACAAGGCGGCCGGGTTGCCCCGACCGCCTTGGTCGTTTTCGTGCAAACGCCCTTCAGTATCGCGACGTCAGATGGGCAAGACCGCGCATCAAATAATTCTGGACATAATCCGTGACGCCATCCTCCAGGGAACGAAAAGCCACATCGCAGCCGCGCGAAGCCAGCTTGGTCAGGTCCGCGCAGGTGTAGTACTGGTACTTGCCGCGCAGATTGTCGGGCATGTCGACGTACTCGATCTGCGCCTCCCGGCCCATGGCAGCGAACACGGCCCGGCCCAGGTCGTTCCAGGTCCGGGCCTGGCCAGTGCCGACATTGAAGATCCCGCCCACGCTCGGATTCTTGATCAGCCAGCCGATGACCCGCACGCAGTCCTTGATGTAGACGAAATCCCGCTGCTGTTCGCCATGGGCGTATTCACGCCGGTAGGACTTGAAAAGCTTGAGCTTGTCCGTCTGCCGGATCTGGAGATAGGCCTTGCAGACCACGGACCGCATGTCGTCCTTGTGATATTCGTTGGGTCCGAAGACGTTGAAGAACTTGAGGCCGGCCACCTTGTTCAGCAGACCGTCCTTCTTCAGCCACAAGTCAAAAAGGTGTTTGGAATACCCGTACATGTTCAAGGGCTTGAGACTGTCCATGGCTTCATCGGCGTCGTCGAAGCCCTGGCCACCGTCGCCGTAGGTGGACGCAGAGCTGGCGTAGATGAACCGGGCATTGCGTTCCTGTGCGAAGCGGCACATGGTTTTGGAATATTCCAGATTGTTCTTGATCAGGTAGTCGCAATCGGTTTCCATGGTCGAGGAGCAGGCTCCCAGATGAATGACCGCCTCGACCCGCCCTTCCATGTACCTGGTCTTGAGCAGGTCCAGGAACTGATCCTTGTGGATATAGCGATGGTAGGCCAAACCGACCAGATTGCGCCACTTGTTGGTCGAGGCCAAGTTGTCGACCACGACGATGTCCGTGTAGCCCTGCTGATTCAACTCCCAGACCATGGCGCTGCCGATGAAGCCCGCGCCTCCGGTGATGATGATCATGATTCCCCCTTCAAAAAAGCTTCACCCGCACCTAGCCCGAATCCCGACTCCCGGCAAGCCGTGCGGGCCGCGCCTTCACGACCCCGTACAGAGGCCAGCTCCGTTCCGGAAAGCGGAACAGCCGACTCTTGGTTTTTCATACGTCTTTGGCTAGAGTGCGCCCTTTCCGATCACCTTTGCCCGAGGAGCACCTCATGCTCGCCATCCTGGACTACGAAGCCGGCAATCTGACCAGCGTCAAGCGCGCCCTGGACTATCTTTCGATCCCTTGTGCCATCACGGCAGACAAAAATATCATTGCGGCCAGCCATGGGCTGATCTTTCCGGGGGTCGGCGCCGCAGGATCGGCCATGAATCATTTGCATCGCTCCGGGCTCAGGGAAATCATGGCCGAGGAAATCGGCCGGGGCACGCCCATGCTCGGCATCTGCCTGGGTTGCCAGATCCTCTTGGAATACAGCCTGGAAAACGACACCACGACCCTGGGACTCATCCCCGGCCGTTGCGACATTTTCACGCCAGATCTGACCGAAGAAGACGGCGCGCCCATCAACATCCCGCACATGGGCTGGAACACCGTGCGCCTGCAGCGGGAATGCCGCCTTTTCGAAGGCGTGTCGCCGGACAGTGAATTCTATTTCGTGCACAGCTACTACCCGGCTCCGGCCCCGGAATACACCATCGGGACCACCTATTACGGACGGGAATTCTGCTCCGTGCATGGCCGCGACGGCCTGTGGGCGACGCAGTTCCACCCGGAAAAAAGCGGCCGTCCTGGCCTCAAGATGCTCTCCAATTTCTACGCCTACTGCCGGGAGGTGGCCAATGCTCAGTAAACGCATCATCCCCTGCCTGGACGTCAGAAATGGCAAACTGACCAAGGGCGTCAAGTTCGAGGGCAACGTGGACATCGGCGACCCGGTGGAAACGGCGCGGCGCTATTACGAGGAAGGGGCGGACGAGATCGTCTTTTACGACATCACCGCCTCCCACGAGGGACGCGGCATCATGCTCAAAGTGGTGGAGAACGTGGCCTCCCAGATCTTCATCCCCTTTTCCGTGGGCGGCGGCATCTCCACCGTGGCGGACATGCGCGACGTGCTCCTGGCCGGAGCCGAGAAGATTTCGGTCAACTCCGCGGCCGTGAAGACGCCCCACATCATCACGGAAGGAGCCGCGGCCTTCGGTTCACAGTGCATCGTGGTGGGCATGGACGTTTTGCGCGTGCCCAAGACAGAAGCCATCCCCTCGGGCTACGAGATCGTCATCCACGGCGGCCGCAAGCACATGGGCATCGACGCCCTGTGGTGGGCGAGGGAGGTGGAGCGTCTGGGCGCGGGAGAGCTGTGCATCAATTCCATCGACGCCGACGGCACCAAGGACGGGTATGAACTGACCCTGACCCGCCTCATCACCGACAACGTGCGCATCCCGGTCATCGCCTCGGGCGGGGCAGGGAACCCGCAGCACATGGTCGATGCCGTGACCACGGGCCGGGCCTCGGCCGCGCTCATCGCCTCCATCGTACACTATGGCGAGTACACGGTGGCGGATCTCAAAAACCACATGGCGGACAAAGGGGTCAAGGTGCGTCAGATCTGGTAGCGCCCTCTCCGCTCACGAGACATGTCCATGAAGCCTCCCACTTCCGTGCGGGGGCTTCGTCGTTTCACCCCCCCCCCGGATATTCTTCGCCTGCTCTCGTCCCCATTCACGACAAAGATTCTGTATATCGCCAAGCCATGTGCGCCGCGTTACTCTGGAAATCAGGCGTCCCGCGCCTCTCATCAACGGGGCAACCGTTCTGGTTCAAACTCATGTTACAGCTGTTTTTTCCCGGCCGCGAAATTATAGTTGACAAATCACCCCCAAAGCGTACCAGCGAAATTGAGGGCTTGAGAAATAAATAACGAGCTCGATGTCGCGGAATACTTATGGGCGGGCATCATTAATCCGACGTCACACCAGCTCTTCATGAGGAGATTCGAGAATGCTCAAAAAACTTTTGTTTACCGTCAGCGAAGATCCAAACATGTTCAACGGCCTTCGTTTCTTATGCCGTTTTTTCCAGAACATGGAGCGCTTCCAGCTGACGCTGCTGTGCATGGCCGCACAAGACAGCACATATTGCCGCTGGCGAACCGATGTGGACAAGGCTCACGAATCCCCTACCGCCCAGGACAGTAATTGGCAGCAGGCACAGAACGAAGCACTGCGCATGTTGCAGTGGGAGGGCTTCAAGCCTGAGCACATACGGGTCAAGAGCGGCTCCAGCATGCTCTGCCGCATTGAGGACATTGAAGATGAAATCGGCAACGACACATACGACGCCCTCGTCATGGGACGCAGAGGCTTGAACAGGCTCAAGGATTTCACCTCGAAGAGTCTGTCACACCGAGTTTTCGAGCGACATCCTGAAATCCCCTTGCTCCTGTGCCGCAAACCCGACGTGAACCGCAGGAACGTCCTCCTTTGCGTGGACGGTTCCGAATCATCCAACAACATGGCTCGCTTCGTTGCGTCGATGCTCGAGGGTGAATCCCACCTCGTCACCTTGTGCAACATCACCAAGGACACCGATGAGCAGCGGGACAAGAGCGCCGAGATATTCAAAGGCTGCGAGGACATCATGCGTGGAGAAGGCTTTGACACGGGCCTGCTGCGACACATGATCTACCCTTCGGATTACGCGCCCCGAGCCATTTTGGACAACGCCAACTGGGGCAAATTCGCAGTGGTCGCGGTGGGTAGCACGACGAGCGGGCGCAAAAATCTGTTCAACGGGTCCGTCAGCGACTTCCTGTTCACGGAACTGACAGAATCGGTGCTCTGGGTTCACCCCTGAACATCACGGCCTCGAGACGCGACGAGCCGGCAGATCGTGGATCTGCCGGCTCGTCGCGTCTCGGGGCTCGGTCGAAAAACTGACGGGCTCAAACGCGAGAGATCGGCCCCAGCGGCAACACCACGCGGCCATAGACTTCGTTCAGCACCTGCGCCATGGCCGTGTAGAAAGCCGAAAAGCCGCACAGGATGCCCACGTATCCGCCGATGACCTTGTACGCGGCGATGTGCGTGAAATCCCCGATGGCCAGCAGCCAGAAAAGAATGACCAGGGTGCCGAAGACGACCTGCAAGGCGCGGCTCAGCCGGAAGGTGCCAAGAAACATGCAAAACGTGAAGAGCCCCCAAATGGCGAGGTAGCAGCCCATGGCCGTCTCGTCGGTCTTCTCGGCCAATCCCAGGGCGGGCAGAATCCAGATGGCCACCAGTGAGAGCCAAAAGGAGCCGTAGGCTGTGAATGCGGTCAGGCCAAAGGTATTGTTCTTTTTGGATTCCAGCAGGCCAGCAAAAATCTGCGCGATGCCGCCCACGAAAACCCCCATGCCCATGATCATCGAATTCACAGGATAGAGCCCCACGTTGTGGATGTTCAGCAGAATGGTGGTCAGGCCGAACCCGAGCAGTCCCAAGGGGGCCGGGTTGGCGGAGGAATCCTGTATACGAGTCTCTGTGGTCACGAAGGTACCCTTTTCATTTCTGTGGTTCGCGCGGCCCATCCGCCGCCAAGAAAAGCGCCAAGGAAATTCCCAGGCGCTCCATGAATAAACAGCCATGCTCCCGCAGGGGAGATCACTCGGCGTTGAATTCCCCGCTCTTGCCGCCACTCTTGTGCGTCAGGCGACAATCCGTGATGCGGATATCGCGCTGCACGGCCTTGCACATGTCATAGATGGTCATGGCCGCGACCTGGGCCGCCATCAGGGCCTCCATCTCCACACCCGTGGGACCGGTGGTGCGGGCCTCGGCCTCGATCTCGATGGACAGATCCGCCTCCACCGGCCGGAGTTGCACGTCCACCTTGGACAGCAAGATCGGATGGCACATGGGAATAAGTTCCCAGGTCCGCTTGGCGGCCATGATCCCGGCCACCTTGGCCGTGGTCAGCACGTCGCCCTTGGGCAAGGCATTTCTGGCCAGCAGATCAAAGGTGACGGCGTTGAGCAACACTCGACAGCGAACCACGGCCCGCCGCCTGGTGTCGATCTTGCCACCCACGTCGACCATGACCACATTTCCGGCCTCATCGACATGCGTAAGCTTCTGATCCATCCGTCCTCCGCAAAGAAAAAGGCCGGAACATCAGCTTCCGGCCCGTTACAATCATGTCCGTGGCCTAGTCGCCCATGGCCTTTTTGAAAAAATCCTTGACCTTGTTCAGGGGGCGGCCATCCTCAAGCTTCTCGAACTCACGCAGCACTTCTTCTTGTTTCTTGGTCACGCTGGTGGGGATGCGCACAGACACCTCCACGAGCAAATCGCCCTTCTGCGCACTGCCGAGGTGCGGCAAGCCCAGACCCTTGATGCGCAGAATTTTCCCCGGCTGCGTGCCTTTCGGAATTTCCAGGGTCACGGGTTCGTCCAGGGTTGGAACCTCCATCTTCGCGCCCAGGATGGCCTGGACAATGGAGATGTCGGCCACGATGATCAGATCCTGGCCTCGTCGGGTAAAGATCTTGTCGTCTTCGACGTAGATGACCACGTACAAATCGCCGTGGGGTCCGCCAAATTCGCCCGGCTCGCCCTCGCCGCGCAGACGTAGGCGGCTGCCATTGTCCACCCCTGCCGGAATGCGCACCTTGAGGTTCTTGCTGATCTGCACAATGCCCTGGCCGCGACATTTGGCGCAGGGGTGCGTGACAACCCGGCCTTCACCACGGCAGACAGGACACGGCACGGAAATGCGGAAAAAACCCTGACTCTGGGTGACCTGTCCCTGGCCACGACAATGCTGGCAGGTTTCGGCCGTATGGCCAGGGGCCGAGCCGGACCCGGAGCATTCGGAACAGGTTTCCTTTTTGGGGATGTTGAGCTCAACCTCCGTGCCCTTGGCCGCATCGCGAAAAGACACGCTCAGGTTGTAACGCAGATCGGACCCGGAGCGGGGACGGCGACGGCCGCCAGCCGCAGCCCCAAAACCGAAGAAATCGCCGAATATATCTCCGAACGCGCTGAAGACGTCCTCGGAGGATCGGAAATGGTCGCCGAACCCCTGCCCATTGACACCCGCGTGGCCAAAACGATCGTACTGGGCACGCTTGTTCGCGTCGCCCAACACCTCGTACGCTTCGGCCGCCTCCTTGAACTTGTCCTCGGCCTCGGGATTATCCGGATTTCTGTCCGGATGGAACTGCAGGGCGAGCTTGCGGTAGGCGCTCTTGATTTCGTCGGCCGACGCACCGCGCCCCACCCCGAGCACTTCGTAATAATCGCGCTTTTCAGCCATTATTCGTCCTGATCATCCGCTTCAAAGCTGAAATCCTCGACATGCTCCACGTCGGGCAGGACCTTGCCTTCGGCAATCTCTCGGAGCGCTGTCACGATCTCCTTGTTCTTGCTGGCCACAAGGGGCTCATATCCTTCATGATACTGATGGACCCGCTTGATGGCCATCTGCACGATCAGAAATCTGTTGTTGACCTTCTCAAGGCAATCCTCAACGGTAATTCTGGCCATGGCACCTCCAAAAAATGTATATGAATGTGGGAGAGTCGGGCAAACGCCCTGCCCCAAAAAGTCGAGCCGAAATAACATTTCACGCTACGCACAACATATTGGCACTGTCAACGCCCAATCCAAGCCCTCCCGGACGAACCGCCTTTACACCCGCCATATCCAACAGTACGAAGCGAAACATGTGTGGCATTTAATGCCCTTCCTGGACCTGTCAAACCCCGGCAGCAGATTCAGAAGCCCACGATAACGAACCCAGGAGACCAGCATGGCCCAGTGGGGCAAACTCAAATACGCGCAGCAATCCTGCCTCGGACAGACCGGCAAGATCATGCAGCGGGTCGGCATGGCCTGGCCCGGGGCACGCATCGGCCTGGCCGTTTCGGGAGGGGTCGACAGCTGGGTCATGCTCCAGGTCATGACCATGCGCCAGCGCATCATCCCCTTTCCCATAGAGCTCTTCGTCATCCATTTGAACCCTGGCTTCGACAGCGCGAATCATGCCCCTCTGGCGGACTGGATTCGCAATCACGGAATTGCCGGGCACCTGGAGAGCACAGACTTCGGCCCCCGCGCCCATTCTCCCGAAAATCGAAAAAAATCGCCGTGTTTTTTTTGCGCCTTGCATCGCCGCAAGCGCCTCTTTGACCTCTGCCAGCGCTACAACCTGACCCACCTGGCCCTGGGACACAACGCCGATGATCTCGTCTCCACCTTCTTCATGAACATGCTTGGAACTGGCAAAATTTACGGGCTGGTGCCCAAGGAGTCCTATTTTGGAGGTCGCCTGACCCTCATCCGCCCCCTCCTGCTCCTGGACAAAAGCACCATCGTCCAGGCCGCCAGGCAATGGAAGCTCCCGGTCTGGCAGAACGACTGTCCCTCCAAGGACGCGACGTCCCGGAGCAAGACCCTGGACGCGGCCCTGAACCTTTGCGGCGGAGACAAACGCATCCGCACCAACATGTTCAACGCCCTTCGACGCTGGCAGCTCGAGTCCTGGCCCGGAAAAATCTAAGGCTCCCCGTGGGCTTCAGTGCTGACATGACGAGACCGTCCATGCTGGTCCATGTTTTGCTTCACGGTCGGCATGGACCTTTTCTCTTTTGATCCGAACGTCACCCTGACCTTTCTTTTCGCGCTCATGCGCGTGAGCCTCGTCCTCTTTCTCATGCCGTTCTTCGGTGGGCAAACCGCGCCCGCCACGCTCAAGGCAGCCATCGCACTGACGCTGACCGCAGCCCTCTGGCCCAGACTCCCTTTGGCGGGCAGCCTCATGCCGGCACACCCCTTCGCCCTGGCCGTCATGCTTGGCGCGGAATTGATGCTGGGACTCGTGATCGGCCTCGTGATCCGCTTTCTCTTCGCGGCCATTCAGACCGGCGGACAACTCATCGGCTTCCAGATGGGTTTTGCCATGGTCAACGTGGTCGACCCAGACTCGGGCGCTTCGGAAGCCGTCACCGCACACTTTTTGTATATGGTCAGTTTGCTGACGTTCTTGGCCTTCAATGGACACCTGTATCTGTTGGGCGGTCTGATGCGCAGTTTCGAGCTCATCCCCCCGGGCGGCATCCTGATTTCACCCAGACTGACTGCCCAGATATTCGCCCTTTCGGGTCAGATTTTTGTCCTGGCCATCCAGATTGGAGCTCCGGTCATCGCAGCCATCCTTCTTGTGGATTTGGCCTTGGCCCTTGTTTCCAGGGCATCCCCCCAAATGAACGTGCTCCTGATCGGATTTCCTCTCAAAATCAGCGTCGGATTTCTTTTCCTGGGCATTATCTTTGAGATTATCACCCTGCACATGGAGGGCTTCATCTCGCGCATGCCACTTCTGTTCAACCAGCTCATGGGCGCGATGCGCTAGGACACCATGGCCCAGAACGATCCGAGTCGCACCGAGCGCGCCACCTCTAAACGCCGCAACAAAGCCCGCAAAGAAGGAAGCGTTCCCAAAAGCCAGGAGCTGCCCAAGCCTGTTACCCTGCTTGTCGCGCTGCTCGCCTTGCAACTCTATCTGGAGACCATCCGCGCGGAAATGGAAGATCTCATGCGCTGGTTCTTCCAGGACGGATTCATTTTCGAGCTGACACGGACATCGATTTATTCCTTGTTCAAGCACTGCGTGCTCAGCATGGCCATGATGACCTTGCCAGTCATGCTGGCCATCGCCGTGGCGGCTTACGTCGCCGTCCGGCTGCAGGTCGGCAAGCTCTGGGCTCCCAAGGTCTTTGAGCCCAAGCTCAAAATCTTCAACATCGTCTCGGGCCTGAAAAAAATCTTGATCAGCAAGCAGACCCTGGTTCGCCTGGCGAAAAGTGTCTTCATGGCCGCAGCCGTGGCCCTGGGGCCGTACATTGTCCTCAAGCAAGCCTTCTCGGAAGTGATCCCCCTCTTCTATCAAACTCCGGCAAACATCGCCGGTTACGTGCTCTCGGCCGGACAGACCATGTTCTACTACGCCCTGACGCCCATGATCCTCATTGGCATCGGCGATCTCGTCTACACCAGATGGGACTATGAAGAGAACCTCAAAATGACCAAGGGCGAGATCAAGGACGAACGCAAGCAGGCCGAGGGCGACCCGGCCATCAAGAGCAAGCAGCGCCAGAAGATGATGGCCGTGATGATGCGGCGCATGATGCAGGACGTGCCCAAGGCCGATGTTGTCATCACCAACCCGACCCATTTGGCCATCGCCATCCGCTACAACGTCATGGAGGCTCCGGCCCCGGTGGTCCTGGCCAAGGGTGCGGGCGCGGTGGCCGAACGGATCAAAGAAATTGCCAGGGAGCACTGCGTGCCTGTGCGGGAGAACAAACCCCTGGCACGCGCCTTGTATAAAGTCGTTGAGGTCGGGGACACCATCCCCGAGGAATTCTACCAGGCTGTGGCCGCCATCCTGGCCCAGATCTACAAGAGCAGGCCGCGACGTAACCCGTAAGGCCACGCACCAAGGACGTCAAAATAATGGCTTCACCCGCCCAGACCATGACCATCAACTACAAGCGCTTCACCCGGCAGGGCGACTACCTGCTGGCCGGAGGCGTGATCGTGATACTCTTCGTCATGCTGGTGCCCCTGCCAACCATCATCCTTGATGTTCTCCTGGCCTTTTCCATCTCCTTTTCCCTGGTCATCCTCATCACCTCGATGTTCATGACCTCGCCGCTGGAATTCTCCATCTTCCCGACAGTGCTGCTCGTGACCACGCTCCTGCGCCTGGCCCTGAACGTGGCCTCGACCCGACTCATCCTGCTCCACGGAGACGAGGGCACCGCGGCTGCGGGCAAGGTTATTCAGGCCTTCGGGGAATTCGTGGTCGGTGGCAGTTACATCATCGGCGGGGTCATCTTTTTCATCCTTTTCATTCTGAACAAAACCGTCATCGTGGCTGGCACGACCCGCATCGCCGAGGTCGCGGCTCGTTTCACCCTGGACGCCATGCCCGGCAAACAGATGGCCATCGAGGCGGACCTGAACGCCGGTCTCATCGACGAGGCCCAGGCCTTGAAGCAACGCGAGAACCTGCGCCGGGAGGCGGATTTCTACGGAGCCATGGACGGCGCGGGAAAGTTCGTGTCTGGAGACGTCAATGCAGGCATGTTCATCACGTTCATCAACGTCGTGGGAGGCATGTTAATCGGTGTCCTGCAAAAAGACATGACCTGGATGGAAGCAGCCCACACATACACCCTGCTGACCATCGGCGATGGTCTGGTTGCAACCATTCCGTCGCTCATCACCTCCACATCGGCCGGCCTCATCGTCAGCCGGGCCGCGGCCGAAGCACGCATGGGCGAGGAATTCATCGGCCAGCTGACCAATCATCCTCGCGCCCTCAAGCTCGTTTCGGGAGTCCTGCTGCTTTTCGCCATGGTTCCAGGAATGCCCACTCTGGCCTTTTCGGTTCTGTCCTGCGTGCTTTACGGAGTCTCTGTCATGGCAGAGCGCATCAAAGCCGAAAACCGGGAAGCCGAACCCAAAAAACGCAAAAAAGACGCGACTCCTGACAGTCCTGAAGAGGTTCAGGCCTTGCTGCCTTTGGACATCATGGAACTGGAGGTCGGTTATGGACTCATTCCGCTGGTGGACGAAGAACAGAACGGCAACCTTTTGGCTCGCATCCGTTCCATCCGCCGCCAGTTTGCGCTCGACATGGGTGTCATCGTGCCATCCCTGCACCTGCGCGACAATTTGCAGCTCAAACCTGGCGAGTATGTGGTCCAAATCAAGGGCAACCGCGTGGCCGCGGCGGAGATCATGATCGATCATTTCTTGGCCATGGACCCTGGCGACGCGCGCCATGCCATCAAGGGCATCGAGACCTTGGAGCCGGCCTTCAACCTGCCGGCCCTGTGGATTCCCGACTCCAAGAAAGACGAGGCCGTCATGGCCGGATACACCGTCGTTGATCCTTCCACGGTCATCGCCACGCACCTTACCGAGATCTTCAAACAGAACCTGCATGAGTTTCTGGGCCGCCAGGAAATCCAGGCCCTGTTGGACAATCTGGCCCAACGCGCGCCCAAGGTCGTCGAGGAACTGGTGCCTGGCATTCTGTCCCTGGGAACGGTGCAGAAGGTTCTTCAGAATCTGGTACGCGAGGGCGTGTCCATCCGCGATCTCTTGTCCATCGTCGAATGCTTGGCCGACTACGGCCACTCCCTCAAGGACGCGGACCAACTGACCGAATTTGTGCGCCAACGCCTGGCTCGGACCATCATCAAACCATTTCTGGGAAGCGGCAATCTGCTGCCCATCATCTCCCTGGCCCCGGCCATCGAAAACGCCTTCCAAGACAGCATCAAGCGCACGGACAACGGCTCTTATCTGGCCATGGAGCCTGGTTTGGCCCACAAAGTCATTCAGGCCATCAACAAGGCGGCGGAAAAAGGCATTGTTACCGAGGGGCAGCCGGTGCTGCTGACCTCTCCGCTCATTCGCCAGCACCTGTCCCAGCTGCTCGCGCGTTTCCTGCCGACCATGCCGGTCATCTCCCAAGCCGAAATTCCGGCAGACGTTAGACTTGAATCCGTAGCCATGGTGGAAATCTAGCATGCAAGTCAAAACCTTTACCGGGAAAAACACCAAAGACATCATGGCTCGCATCAAGGACGAGCTGGGCTCCAACGCCATCATCCTGAGCAACCAGAAGCAGACCCGCAACGGACAGGTTTGCTATGAAATCATGGCCGCTCTTGATGTCCCGGCAGAGCGCGACATGCTGCCAGCGTCCATCATGCCCCTGGGACAAGACGAGGCGGAGGGTTTGCGCGAGGAGTGGTCCAAGTTGCGCAAGCAGCTCATGGCCGTGTTGAAGCCCCAGATGGATTTGGGATTGCTCACTCCCCGTCAACAACTGGTCATGGAGTATTTGGAGCGCGAAGGCGTGAAGGAAGACGTGCTCCTGGACTTGTGGGAAAAATTCCGGCGCACCCCCGAAACACCAACCCTGTCCGTCATGAACGGCATGGTCGGCCTGAGCCCCTGGTTCTGCACCGACTGGAAGCACAAGATCCATCTGTTGGCCGGACCGTTTGGCAGCGGCAAAACCTGCACCACCCTGCGCCTGGCCCTGACCATGAAAAAACTGCGTCCCGGCGTGCGCGTGCTGGTGGTCAACGCCGACCGCTCCCAGGGCAAAGGCCGACTATATTTACGCCACTACACCGAACTTTCAGGACTGTCCTACCGAGAACTGGACAACCCTGCCCAGTGGGCATGCCTCAGCAACGATGCGGAGTCCTACGATCTTGTCCTCGTCGACCTGCCCGGCCTTCCCAGCCGCCAGAATCTGGACGAGTGGCTGCAAAAAATTTCCGGAAACAACCTCCCGGCTTGTCATGCCCATCTGGTGCTCAGCCCCCTGTTCGGTCCGACCCAAATGGACAGCTTCGTCTCCAGACTGCGTTGCGGCTCGGAGGCCAGCATCATCTGGACGAAACTGGATGAAGCCTGTAATTACGGGGAAATACTCAATCAGGCCAACTCTACGGGGCTGCCCATCTCTCTATTTTCTGTAGGACCGGACCTGAAAAATTCCATTGTGCAGCCCAAGGACCAGGACGTCTGGAGGCTCTTGCTGCGGCACGAGCTGCCCAGCGTTTCCCATTAACGCTACGACCCCGGATACACAGCATGCGCGCCACCCTTCCAATCGTTCTCTCGGTCACCTCCGGCAAGGGCGGAGTCGGGAAAACCAACATCTCCGTCAATCTTGCTCTCTGTCTGAGCAGGCTGGGCCGACGCTGTGTCATTCTCGACGCGGACCTGGGCCTGGCCAACGTTGATGTCGTATTGGGGATTGCTCCGGAAAAAAATCTCTTTCACGTCTTTCACGAAGGGGTCTCCCTCTCCGAAATCCTCTATCCGACCGCATATGGGTTCTCCATCCTGCCGGCGGCCAGTGGCGTGGGCGAAATGCTTTCCCTGTCCACCGGACAAAAGCTCGAGCTCCTTGAAGCCATGGACGTGCTTGAAGACAGCATCGACTTCCTGATCGTCGATACCGGAGCCGGAATCAACGACAATGTGCTCTACTTCAACCTCGCGGTACAGGAACGTCTTCTGGTGGTCACACCCGAGCCAACGTCCCTGACCGACGCATATGCCTTGATCAAGATACTGAAACTCAGACACGGAGTGGACAGATTTCACGTCCTGGTCAACATGGCTAAAAACGAGAAAACAGCCAAGGACATCTTCGCCAAGCTCTACAGCGCCTGCGACCAGTTCCTGGGCGGCATCTCCCTGAATTTCGTCGGTTCCGTCCCCTTCGACTCCTCAGTGCGCCAGGCCGTTATCCGCCAAGAGCCGTTCTGCGGGCTGGCTCCTGGCTCCATCGCGGCGCTGGCCATGGACGCCGCCGCCCGTAACGTGAACCAATGGAAACCGCAGGACCATCTCGATGGGAACATCAAGTTCTTCTGGAAGAAGCTCCTCTTTGCGGAATAACACCGCCGAACCGGCGTGGTCCGTCCTGGAGCAACCCGGAAATACCTTTGCGTCCCTTGATCCGGCCATCAAGGACCGCATTGCTCGCGCCTTTGCCCCCCGCATCAAAGTCGCCGCCCTGCACCTCAAGGCCAAACTGCCGGCCCATATAGAACTTTCCGACCTCTTGAGCGCGGGGGCCCTTGGCCTCATGGAAGCCCTTGGCAAATTCCAGCCAGATCTGGGCATCCGCTTTGACACCTTTGCCGACAGCCGCATCCGCGGGGCCATGCTTGACGAACTGCGGCGCATGGATTGGTTTTCGCGCGGGCTGCGTCAGAAAATCAAGAAACTCGAGCACGCCATCAGAGAATTCGAGCAGGAAAAAGGTCATTCCCCCTCGCGCAACGAACTTGTGGAATTCACCGGTCAGAACCGTCGGGAACTCGAAACCACCCTGGAGGCCTTGAACTCCCAGGTTGTCCTCAGCCTGGACGCAATTCAAGACCAAGGAGACCAGCCGGGACAAGGACTCGATCACCGGGAGCCCTTCGCATCCGTGGCCTTCCACGATATCATTGACAAGCTCGGACATCTCATCGATAGACTGGGCGAACGGGAAAAGCTGGTTCTCAGCTTGTACTACACTGAAGAGTTGAACATGAAGGAAGTGGCATCGGCCCTGGACATCACCGAAGGCAGGGTTTCCCAGCTCCACTCCCAGGCTCTCGGGAAGCTGAAAAAAATGTTCACGTGCGAGTTTGGTGACATCCACTGACAGGGCTCCATCGTTTTCATGAAATGCTAATGCGGAGGGATATATGCCGGTTAACACGAGCATGCGGGTGCTCATCGTCGATGACTTTTCGACCATGCGCCGAATCATCAAAAATATTCTCAGACAACTCGGTTTCAATAATATCGTCGAGGCCGACGACGGCTCGGCGGCCTGGGAAGTTTTGACCAAGGACCAGATTGAATTCATCATTTCTGACTGGAACATGCCACAAATGACCGGCATCGAACTTTTGCGCAAGGTCAGGGCCAGCGAAGAGTTTGCGGACCTGCCCTTCCTCATGGTCACGGCCGAGGCGCAGCAGGAAAACATCATCGAGGCCGTGCAAGCCAAGGTTTCCAACTACATCGTCAAGCCCTTCACTGCGGAAACGCTGGGTGAAAAAATCAACAAAATCTTTCCGTAAAACCGCTGACCGGCATCGCCTCCGATGCCGGTCAGATATGGCCCCATGATTCTGCCCATTCTTTTTGCACAGCCCTCTCCGGACGGCGACTCCAACGTCACCTTGGATGATGAACGCCTGCAGGACGCTGTCCCCAAAGGTTTGCAAAAAGTTGAACTCGACCTGGATGATGCGCTTTTTCTTGAATTCGAGGAAAAGGAGCCCCCTCCTCCCACTCCTGCGGAACCCAGGCCAGAACCCACTTCCGAGCGCGAGCCCGAAGCCGAAACCCCGGACTCAACAGCGCGCCCTCCTGCCAAAACCCGCTTTCTCGGCACATTCACACGCAAAAAAATAGTGATCTTTGGGATCGCCGCAACGCTGTGCCTACTCCTTGGAGCCGGGGGGGCCTATTATTTCATGGCTACCGGGCTGCAACCCGAAAGCAAGGATACGCACAACGGACAAAATCAGACCACGGCCGGCGAAAAGAAAGACAACGCCTCCGCTGACGCAAACTCCTCCGCCGGAGGGCAAATCTCGGCCTATCCTTTTGATCGCTTCCAGGTCGAGTACACGGAGGGCAACCAAGTCCGGTTCCTGATCTGCCGTTTCTCCGTTCCGGACGCCAACTCGACCCTTCGCCTTGAACTTCAAAACAAGGATACCGCAATCCGGGACGGCGTATACACCTACCTCAAAAACGCCCCCGTATCCTTCTTGAACAACTCTGAGAACCACGAGAAACTCAAGGCAGACATCGTTGCGATCATCAACACGTTCATGAACAACGGAGCCGTGTCATCAGTCCATTTTGAGGAATATGTGGTGAAATGATGGTCGACAATCTCAACCTGACAACCGTCATCAGCCAGATCCCTGAGGCTCAAAAAATCCATCAGCCCCAACTCACACACCCAGAGGCGCAGCAAGCCTTGGCACAGGAAATGGCCCTCAAGCGGCAGAAAATGGAACAAAAACAGATTGTTAAGGCTGAACCCTCGACGAGGGAGAGCGAAGTCGACCCCGAGGGTCATCAGAATCCTTCCCGCGACTCGCACCCGGGTCCTCGCAAGAAACGTATGAATGATCTTGAACCAGAATCGGATCAGGGACGCCTGATCGACGTGCAGGTCTAGATGAGCCCTGAAATCTCGTATTGGATTCTCATAGCGTCGACCTTGGTGGAAATACTGCTGCTTGTGCTGGCTCTTTTTTTCTTTCTAAAGTTGAAAAAATCCGAACTCCTTGTGCGGGGACTGCAGGACAGACAGCAAGAGTTTCTCAACAGACTCGATGCCAACGCACGTCTGGAAAAAGAGATCGTCAGCACCTTCGCCAAACGTCAGGAGGAACTGGCCACTTTGGAAGAGAAATTACGCCACCGGTCAGTGGAGCTGCGTCGCCTGCTCGAACAGGCGGAGAACTTCACCAAGTCGCCACAATTCCTGCGCCAGACCATTTTAAGCGGCTTCAAACGGGGGCAATCGGCCCAGGCTCTGGCCCAGGCCACAGGGCTCAGCGTGGACGAAGTGGACCTCATTCTCGATCAGCCCAAAGCCTGATTTCGTGATGCCTACCGTGCGGGCCCGAGCAATTTCCCATCTCTAGAACAAGCCTCATGGCCATCCCAAATCCACAACGCCAGCTGTATGAATACCTTTAGTTTGCCCGTCTCTCCAAGCGACCCGTGGCTCGCGCCTTTGGCTGGTTTTTCGGACCTGCCGTTCCGTCTGCTTTGCCGCGAACAGGGATGTCGCGTGGCCGTAACGGAAATGGTCAGTGCCAAAGGACTGATTTACGGCAGCCCGGGCACCAGTGAACTCCTGCTGACCTGCCCACAGGACTCTCCACTGGTCGTTCAGCTCTTTGGCGCCGAGGAATCTTTTCTGATTCAAGCCATCAGACGGCTCCGGGAATCCGGCTTCCGCCATTTCGACCTCAATTGTGGCTGTCCTGTAAAGAAAGTGGTCAAAACAGGCAGTGGCGCGGCACTGCTCAAGGATCCACAGCATCTCCTACACCTCGCCAAGGCCATGATACAAGCCGCAGAACCGGGCTGTATGGGGTTCAAGATCCGCCTGGGGTGGCATATCAACCAGCCTGTCCACCTCGCGTTAGCCAGACAGTTGGAAGATCTCGGGGCGGGCTGGATAACTTTGCACCCGCGGTACGGAGCTCAAGGTTTCACTGGCCACGCAGATTGGTCTCAGCTAGCAGAACTCAAGAAAAATCTGACCCATATACCTGTCATTGCCAGCGGCGACCTCTTTCAGCCGGAAGACGCGGTGCAATGCGTGGAGAACAGCGGCGTTGATGGACTCATGTTTGCACGCGGAGCTTTGAATGATCCATCTATTTTTAAACGATATTTGCTGTTGCAACGAAAAGAAATCCCGCAGGAAAAAACATTTTCTGATATGTTGAGCTTGGTTCAAAGGCTTTGCGAACTTTATGTAGATTACGGATTAGATAAACTCGGACTACTTAAAATGCGAACACTTGCACCTAGATTTTTCAAAGGCTTGCCAAATGCGAGAGTCTTGAGACGTAACATTGTATTTTGCAAGTCATGGGAAGATGTATTTCATGTACTACAAAAATCAGAATCCGTTGGAGAATAGCATGCAGCTCATTGTCGCCGAAACAGCAGGATTCTGCATGGGCGTTGACATGGCACTGAATAAATTGGATCAAGCCGTCGCCAACCCGCCTGAAGGCGGTTCGATCTATACTTTGGGTCCCATCATCCACAATCCCCAAGTTCTGGACCGCTATCAACGCCTCGGTGTGACCCAAACAGATGGCAGCATCGTCAAATCAGGCGATGTCGTGATAATCCGCGCCCACGGCATTCCCAGACAAGTCCAGGAACGATTAGCGAGCACAGGCGCCACACTGATTGATGCAACGTGCCCAAAAGTCAAAAAAGCCCAGATCCTTATCCTCAGTCAAGCCGAGCAGGGAAAGCATCTCCTCCTCTTCGGAGAACGCGACCACCCAGAAGTTCAAGGCCTGATCAGTTACGCGCCATTCCATACCGTTTTTGAAAGCCTCGAAGAGTTGCAAGCGCTTAAACTCGATCAAAGCCGACGATATTTTCTCGCCGCACAGACCACACAGGACCGAGAATGTTTCTGTGCAGTGTGTGAGTACCTAAAGGTTGAGACGGATGCAGACCTGGTCATTTTAGACACTATCTGCGCTGCGACGAAGGACAGACAAGAGGAAGTGCGCACCTTGTCTCGGATGGTCCAGGCCCTGGTCATTGTTGGTGGAAAAAGCAGTGGCAACACGAGACGGCTAGCTCAAATTGCCCAAGAGCAAGGGATTTTCGCGGTGCACATCGAGACCGCCCACGAATTGCCACTGGACACGCTAATCCATTTCCACCGAATTGGCCTGACTGCAGGGGCGTCAACTCCATCGTGGATTATTGCGGAAGTGGCGCAGGCGTTGCGAAATTCCCATAATCGCAACACAAAAATATGACGAGTAAAAGCAAAAAAGATTCAAATTTGGATTAAATCAGAACGATACGCGAAGAGAATTTTCAAATGAACCAATTTGCAGGTAGGCCGAGGATGTGAGTAAGGAAGGCTGCAAGAAGG
>CAZPSN010000008.1:75346-129404 GCA_964589645.1 uncultured Desulfovibrionaceae bacterium | reverse complement strand
CGGCAGCAACCTCAGGACGGTTTTTGCTGAGTCGGATTATTTGCGGTGAGATCATGTAATGTTGTTGATAAAAATATGAAAAATAAATATATAAATTTTTTCATAATGTTCATTTCGTTCGCATTTTCAGCGAAGCTTGGTTTGCAATTGAGGTCATGAATTTGTTTTATGCGTTTGTCTGCATTATGAATAAATCGTAAAATTCGCATTGGTGGCAGCGAGAAGAGCTTGAGTGTCGTCACTGAGTTGGCCATGCCGGTCCCTGGCACACCTTGTTCCGTCTTTTTATGGGCCTGGTTTGCTTAAGGTGCAGTTGTCGCAAATTTGCATGTGCATATTTAATTTTATTATAAGTATCTTATCATACCCTTGAAATATATCAAGTATGTCAAATGCGACTGTTGCGCGTTTCAAAAAGTGTAAAATTTTGCGGCCGTCGAGGCGATGATCTGCATGGTCAGATAGGATCCGGCGCCGTGTCGGGGTCGGACACGTGTGGGTTTGGAGTTCTTCCCAAGAGACGTGGCATGCAGCCTGCGAATCGTTTCGAGCCGGTGTGTCCAGTGATGGGGGCGATGAAATATGGTCCTGACCAGCATGGTTTGCTGGGTTCGCTTTGGAATAGCGTGGCGAGCGACGGGCCAAAGAAAAAGGCCTTGCATTTTTGATGCAAGGCCTTGATTTCTGTGGCGTCCCCAAGGGGATTTGAACCCCTGTTATCGGCGTGAAAGGCCGGTGTCCTGGACCGAGCTAGACGATGGGGACATGCAATGCGTCAAGAAAAAGTGGCGTCCCCAAGGGGGTTTGAACCCCTGTTAGCGGCGTGAGAGGCCGCCGTCCTGGGCCACTAGACGATGGGGACAAGTGGCTGGGCGACTTAGATTCGAACTAAGATTGACGGAGTCAGAGTCCGCTGTCCTGCCGTTGAACGATCGCCCAGCAAAGACGAAAAGTGGCGTCCCCAAGGGGATTTGAACCCCTGTTATCGGCGTGAAAGGCCGGTGTCCTGGACCGAGCTAGACGATGGGGACATGCAATGCGTCAAGAAAAAGTGGCGTCCCCAAGGGGGTTTGAACCCCTGTTAGCGGCGTGAGAGGCCGCCGTCCTAGGCCACTAGACGATGGGGACGCGATATTCTGGTGGGCCGTGAAGGGATCGAACCTTCGACTCTCTGCTTAAAAGGCAGATACTCTACCGTCTGAGTTAACGGCCCGAAAGAGAAGACGCTTCTATAGGCGGGGCATCTCCTTGTCAAGCCGAGTTCCGGGCATTTTCACGCCCTGATTTTGTCGATTCCCATGTACGGCCGCAGGGCTTCAGGCACCAGGATGGACCCGTCGGCCTGCTGGTAGTTTTCCAGGATGGCGACCATGGTCCGGCCCACGGCCAGGCCGGAGCCGTTCAGGGTGTGCACCAGCCGGCTCTTCTTGGAGGCCGCCGGTTTGAAGCGGATGCCGGCCCGGCGGGCCTGGAAGTCCTCGAAGTTGGAGCAGGACGAAATTTCGCGGTACGCATTCTGGCCCGGGAGCCAGACCTCGATGTCGTAAGTTTTGGCGGAGGAGAAACCCAGGTCGCCGGCGCAAAGGGTGACCACCCGGTAGTGCAAGCCGAGCTTTTGCAGAATGCTCTCGGCGTGACCAAGGAGCTTTTCCAGCTCGTCGTAGGACGAATCCGGATGGACGAAGCGGACCAGTTCGACCTTGTCGAACTGATGCTGGCGGATCATGCCCTTGGTGTCCTTGCCGTAGGACCCCGCTTCGGAGCGGAAGCAGGCCGTGTAGGCGCAGTGGGCGATGGGCAGTTCCGACTCGGCCAGGGTCGTGTCGCGGTAGATGTTGGTCACCGGGACCTCGGCCGTGGGGATGAGATAGTAGTTCGTGTTTTCAAGGCGGAACAGGTCCTGCTCGAATTTCGGCAACTGGCCCGTGCCCAGCAGGCTTTCGCGGTTGACGATGACCGGCGGCATGACCTCTGCGTATCCGTTTTCGTCGGTCTGCACGTCGAGCATGAAACTGATCAGCGCCCGTTCCAGCTTGGCGGCCCAGCCTTTCAGGATGACAAAGCGGCTGCCCGTGATCTTGGCCGCGGTTTCGAAGTCCAGACCGCCCAGGGCCGTGCCCAGTTCCCAGTGTTCCTTGGGTGCGAAGGACATGAGGGGTTTTTCGCCCCAGATCTTGACCTGCACGTTGTCCGCCTCGTCCGAGCCCGGGGGGACGGAAGCGTGCGGCACGTTCGGCATGGACAGGATCCAGTCCGAGGTCTGCTGATCGATGCCTTTGAGTTCCTCGTCCAATACCTTGATACGGGTCGACATGCTGCCCAACTCGGCCAGGAGGGTGTCGGCGTTCTCCCCGCTCTTTTTCATGCGCGCCATTTCCATGGAGGACTGGTTTCGGCGGGCCTTCAAGTCCTCGACCTCCAGAAGCAGGTCGCGCCGGCGCTGATCGATGGCCAGAAACTGTTCCAGGTCCAGGGAACTGCGGCGTTTGCGAAGGCCTTCCCTGACGTCGTCGGTGTTGGATCGCACGAATTTGATGTCGAGCATGAACGTGTCCTTGTCGTGGTCTGGCGGCCCGGTCCGGGCTTGGCGCGTGGTTTCGAGGCGCAATGCATAGCCCGCCACGGCTTGAATCTCAAGCCGTGGGTTTGGGCGCAATATTTTTTACGTCATTCCCTTGACTTCGCCAGGTCAGGGATTATTTGGGCCTCTGTCTGCGCGGCCTGGCGAGGATGAAGCGGGTTCGCGTTCTGGCGCTCGCCAGCATGGAGCGCCAACAAATTTTGGTATTCATTGTAAATTATTAAACATCTTGGAGGAAAACATGAAGCTCAGACCACTGCACGACCGTATTCTGGTCAAGCGTCTCGAAGAGGAGCAGGTAACCAAGGGCGGCATCATCATCCCCGATTCCGCGAAGGAAAAGCCCATCAAGGGTGAAGTGGTTTCCGCCGGTCCCGGCAAAACCGCCGACGACGGCAAGCAGATCCCCATGGGCGTCAAGGCCGGCGACAAGGTGATCTTCAACAAGTACGCTGGTACCGAAGTCAAGATCGATGGTGACGAACTGCTCATCATGCGTGAAGACGACATCCTCGCCGTAATCGAAGCTTAATTTTTAGATTCCAAGGAGACACACATGGCTGCTAAAATTATCAAGTTTGATGCCAAGGCCCGTGAAAAACTGAAAATCGGCGTGGACACCCTGGCCAATGCCGTCAAGGTCACCCTCGGACCCAAGGGCCGCAACGTCGTTATCGAAAAGTCCTTCGGCTCCCCCATCATCACCAAGGATGGCGTGACCGTGGCCAAGGAGATCGAACTGGAAGACAAGTTCGAGAACATGGGCGCCCAGATGGTCAAGGAAGTCGCTTCCAAGACCTCCGACATCGCTGGCGACGGCACCACCACCGCCACCATCCTGGCCCAGGCCATCTTCACCGAAGGCATCAAGCTGGTTGCCGCCGGTCGCAATCCCATGTCCATCAAGCGCGGCATTGACAAGGCCGTCGAGGCTGTCATCGGCAGCCTGGACAAGCTGGCCAAGCCCACCCGCGACCAGAAGGAAATCGCCCAGGTCGGCACCATTTCCGCCAACAACGACCCCACCATCGGCAACATCATTGCCGAAGCCATGGGCAAGGTCGGCAAGGAAGGCGTCATCACCGTCGAGGAAGCCAAGGGCCTGGAGACCAACCTGGACGTGGTCGAAGGCATGCAGTTCGATCGCGGCTACCTGTCCCCCTATTTCGTGACCAATCCGGACAAGATGGTTTGCGAAATGGATTCCCCGCTGATCCTGATCAACGAAAAGAAGATCTCCAACATGAAGGAACTGCTCCCGGTGCTGGAGCAGACCGCCAAGATGGGCAAGCCCCTGGTCATCATCGCCGAGGACATCGAAGGCGAAGCCCTGGCCACCCTGGTCGTCAACAAGCTGCGCGGCACCCTGCAGGTCGTGGCCGTCAAGGCCCCCGGCTTCGGCGAGCGCCGCAAGGCCATGCTCCAGGACATCGCCATCCTGACCGGCGGCGAAGTTGTTTCCGATGATCTGGGCGTCAAGCTCGAAAGCATTGTCCTGAACCAGCTCGGTTCCGCCAAGCGCGTGGTCATCGACAAGGAAAACACCACCATTGTCGACGGCTCCGGCGATGCCGAGGCCATCAAGGCCCGCGTCAAGCAGATCCGCAACGAGATCGAGGAGACTTCTTCCGATTACGATCGCGAGAAGCTGCAGGAACGTCTGGCCAAGATCGTGGGCGGCGTGGCCGTGATCAATGTCGGCGCGGCCACCGAGACCGAAATGAAGGAAAAGAAGGCCCGCGTGGAAGATGCCCTGAACGCCACCCGTGCCGCCGTCGAGGAAGGCATCGTGCCTGGCGGTGGCGTGGCCCTGGTGCGCTGCCAGTCCGCCCTTGACTCCGTCAAGCCCGCCGATGACGACGAGGCCGCCGGCGTGCAGGTCATCCGTCGCGCCATCGAGGAGCCCATCCGTCAGATCTGCGGCAACGCGGGTGTTGAAGGCGCCGTGGTCATCGACAAGGTCCGTCACGGCAAGGAAGACTTCGGTTACAACGCCGCCACCGGCGAGTACGAAGACCTGCTCAAGTCCGGCGTCATCGATCCCAAGAAGGTGACCCGCATCGCCCTGCAGAACGCCGCTTCCGTGGCCTCCCTGCTGCTGACCACCGAATGCGCCATTGCCGAGAAGCCCAAGGAAGACGCCGCTCCGGCCATGCCCGGTGGCGGCGGCATGGGCGGCATGGGCGGCATGTACTAAGCCTCCCAACCCCTGTTGTGAATACAAAAGGCCGGGCAACCGGCCTTTTGTATTCCATCCTGTCAGTATCCTCTTGCGTTGTGCCGCTTATCGTCATGTATCCCGAGTCGCCTGCATTGTTCTGTCAAGCCGCGTCGCGCATGGATCGCAAAGAGCTTGTCATCCCGGATGGGCAGGCGTAGGGGGGCTGGCTTTGAGCCACTGACAGCGCAACGGGAGAGAACAATGGCCAACATTGCGGCCTCGGCTGAAAAAGAATTGTTTCTACCCAGGACAGTTGAACTTCTCCGTGGATACGGGAGCGGGCTGTTCATCAAGGATTTCATCGCCGGATTGACGGTCGGAATCGTGGCTCTGCCATTGGCCATGGCATTCGGCATTGCCTCGGGCGTTACGCCGGATCGGGGTCTCTTCACGGCCATTGTGGCCGGGTTTCTCATTTCCCTTCTTGGCGGGAGCCGTTTTCAGATCGGAGGGCCAACCGGGGCCTTTGTCGTCATTATCTTCAATGTCATCTACAAGCATGGGTACGACGGGCTGGTGGTCACCACGCTCATTGCCGGAGTCATGCTCCTGATTTTCGGGCTCTGCCGACTGGGCACCCTCATCAAGTACATTCCGCATCCCGTCACAACAGGCTTCACCACAGGCATTGGCGTGCTGATTTTTTCCTCCCAGATGAAGGATTTCCTCGGCCTGACCATGGGGACCGTTCCTCCTGAATTCTTTGAAAAATGGGAGGCCTATGCCCACAATGTCGGGACAGTAAATCCAAAGGCGCTCACAGTCGGAGTATTTGCTTTGACGATCATTTTGCTGGTGCGGCGCGTCATCCCACGCATCCCCGGTCCGGTGGTGGGCGTGGTATTGGCCTCCGCCGCAGTGTGGGCCTTTGGTCTCGATGTAGAGACGATCGGGAGCAAGTTCGGCGGAGTTCCCAATGCACTGCCCAGCTTGACGATTCCCTCGGTCACCTTGGCCCAGATCCGAATCCTCTTGCCCGACGCCATGACCATCGCACTTCTGGCAGGGATTGAGTCGCTCCTTTCATGCGTGGTGGCCGACGGCATGACCGGAGACAAGCACAACTCCAACGTCGAACTTGCGGCCCAGGGCGTTGCGAACATCGCATCCGTTCTTTTCGGAGGAATTCCGGCCACGGGCGCCATCGCCCGCACCGTGACCAATATCCGCTCCGGGGGACAGACCCCTGTTGCGGGAATGATCCATGCGGTGGTGCTGGTGGCGTTCATCATGTTTTTGGCTCCCTTGGCGTCGTACATTCCCCTGGCCAGTCTGGCGGCGGTGTTGCTGGTGGTGTCCTGGGACATGAGCGAGGTGCACAAGTTCCTGCGCGTATTCAGGGCTCCCAAGTCCGACTCCTCCGTCATGTTGCTGACCTTCGGCCTGACCGTGGTCATCGACTTGACCGTGGCTGTCTACGTTGGTGTCCTGCTGGCGGCCATTTTGTTCATGCGGCGCATGAGCGAGGTCACGGCCATCACGTCGTGCGAACTGGCGGAAATGGCCAAGGCCGCAGGCAAGGACGTCAAGGATCTCGTCATACCTGACGGCGTGCGGGTCTACGAGATCGACGGGCCGTTTTTTTTCGGTGTGGCGGATCGTTTTCAAGGTGTGTTGACCTTTATGGAACAGCAACCCAGGATATTTATTCTGCGGATGCGCAAGGTTTCCACCGTCGATTCGACCGGGGTGAATGCACTGGAAATATTCGTGCGCAGGTGTAAGGCGCGAGGCATCCATGTCCTTTTGACTGGTGTCAGAGACCGGGCGCGCATGGTTTTTGAGCGCATGGGAACCGAAGAATTGATCGGGTCCGACAATTTCTGCGAAAATATCGATGCGGCGTTGTCCAGAGCAAAACTGCTTCTTGAGACGGAAAGCCGGAAAGAAGACACTTCTTCATGATATGACGATCTCGTGCCTGTACGGCCAGGACGGCGCTTCACCAAATGGGGAGGCGCCGTCTTTCTTTTTGTGGCGAATGCCGCGTTCTATAGTGTGTTCCAGAGACGAATTTTTTTCATTGCGCTGAAGATTTTTATGGAGAGGAGATGCCGTCATTGCGGTGTGCGTATTTGACAGCGGGAAGCGTATCGCTTTCTGAAAAATGAATACGAATGCGTCCCCTACTTTTTTGTATTCGAATTGACAAAAAGTGGAGGAATGGCTTGACGCCATGCGAGGTGCGTGAGTAAGAGTGGTAAAAAGTGGTAAAAAGTGGAAATCAGTGTCTGGGGGAAAAGATGTTTAGAGGGCATTCACAACGTTCGCAGGATCCAAAGGGACGGCTCATGCTGCCCCCGGAATTCCGTGACGAAGTGTTCGCCCGGTCGCCGGAGGGCAAGCTTGTCTTGACCAATTTCGACGAATGCGTCGCCGCCTATCCTTTGCCCGAATGGGAGGCTATTGAACAGAGCTTTGCGAAACTGAACATGACGGATCGCAATGTCCGGAATTTTCATCGTTTTTTTATCTCCGGCGCGGTCGAGGTCACTCTCGACAAGCAAGGGCGGATTCTCATTCCGCCGCATCTGCGCAGTTACGCGAGTCTGCAGAAGGACATCGTCCTGGCCGGGGTCGGCAGGAAGTTCGAGATCTGGGACCAGGAGCGTTTTGAGGCAGGGCGAAACGCCATGCAGGAGAATGTCGACCAGGTCATGGACGATCTGGCTGACAAGGGCTTTGAACTGCGGTTCTGATCGGAGGGGCCATGGACGCACATTCCGATCATATTCCAGTGATGCTCGAAGAGGTCATGCGCTGGATCGCGCCGAAACCAGGCGGTCTTTATCTGGACGCGACCCTGGGGCTCGGGGGGCATGCCGAGCGGCTCATGGACATGACCGGCGGCAAGGCCCGGCTCTTGGGTCTGGACCGGGACGCCCATGCACTGGCCAAGGCCGGGGCGCGCCTTGATCGCTTTGGCGAGCGTGTCCAGCTGGCCCACACCTCGTTTCAGCATTTTTCGTTGGCCTTGCGGGAAGTCGGCTGGGATCTGCTTGACGGGGTCGTCGCCGATCTGGGCGTGTCCTCGCTGCAGCTGGACAATCCGGACCGGGGTTTTTCCTTTCTGCACGATGGTCCGTTGGACATGCGCATGGATCCTGCTTCGGGCGGGGAGCCGGCAGCGAGCATCGTCAACGGAGCCTCGTACGAGCGTTTGCGGCAGCTCTTGTGGGAATACGGCGAGGAGCCCATGGCCGGGCGCATCGCACGGGCCATCATCAAGGTCCGGGAATCCCGGCGTATCGAGTCCACCCTTGAGCTGGCCCGTATCGTGGCCGGGGCGTATCCGGCCAAACGTCGCGCCCTGTCCCGCAACCATCCCGCGACCAAGACCTTTCAGGCCCTGCGGCTGGAGGTCAACCAGGAGCTGCGGGAGATCGAATTTTTTCTGGGCCGGATTGTCGACTTTCTGCGTCCCGGGGCCCGTATCGCCGTCATTTCGTTTCATTCTCTGGAGGATCGCATCGTGAAGCGGGCCTTTCGCAAGGAAAGTTCCGGCTGCCTGTGTCCCAGGGAGTATCCGGTTTGTCAGTGCGGGCATGAGAAACGGGTCAGCCTGCCCTTTCGCAAACCGCTGGTGCCAGGCGAAGACGAAATGCGCGCCAACAGCCGCAGCCGCAGCGCCAAATTGCGCGTGGCCGAGCGTCTTTCCGGGGAGGGGAGATGAGCGGCAATACTTCGGGTTATATGGGCTTGGCTCTCGTTTTTGTCGTGACCATCATCCTTGGCCTCGGCCTGGTCTGGGTCAACATCGAGCGGGTCGACCAGGCCTATGAACTCAAGACCCTGGAACGGGAGCTTCAGGAAAAGCAGGAGCAACACTCCAAGCTGCAGGTCGAACGGCATTATCTCCTGGCTCCGGCAACCTTGCGTGATCGGGCGGAAAAGGCGGGCCTGCGGCCGCCGCGCCGGGATCAGATTCGCACCATGCAACAGTAGGCGGAAGCGACGTGGCCAAAACCCCAGGCAAACCACCCAAGGACAGAAGCCGAGGCAAGATCATCTTCGCCGGGGTGGTCTTTGGTCTGATGCTGATGGGACTCTGGGCCCGCGCCTATCACGTCCAGGTGGTCAAGGGGCCGGAATATGCCAAGATGGCCAACCGCCAGTACTGGGCTTCGGAAACAGTTTCCGGCAAGCGGGGCGAGATCTTCGACCGCAACGGGCTCTTGCTGGCCAAGTCAATTACGACTCCCTCGGTCTACGTGCGCACGGCCGAGGTCAAGGACCGCTGGGCCGTTTCCCAGCGCCTGGGCAAGATCCTGGGCATGAGTCCCCGGGATGTCTCCGCCCTCATGGAATCCAAAAAGCGCTTCGTCTGGATCGCCCGCAAGATCAGCGACGCACAGGCCAGTCTGGTCAGGGAAGAGTCGTTGCCCGGGGTTTATCTGGAAGCGGAAAATTCCCGGCAGTATCCCCAGGGACACATGGCCGGGCAGCTGCTCGGATTTGTCAACATGGACGGTCAGGGCATCGAAGGTGTGGAAAAGAGCTTCAACGATCACCTTCTGCCTTCTTCCACCAAGTACACGGTCCAGAAGGATGCGGCCGGCAATCGTCTCTCTTCACCGGAAAGCGGCGACAGGGCCTCCTTTGACGGGCAAGATCTACGGTTGACTCTCGACACCCAGGTGCAGCTCGCCGCCGAAGAGGCCCTTGAGCGCAGCGTGGCCAGGGCCAAGGCCAAGTCGGGCATGGTGCTGGTGGTCGAGGTGCCCACGGGGGAGATCCTGGCCTGGGGGCATTATCCGCTTTTCAACCCGAACGCGGTCAAGAAGACAGCCGGGGAGTGGAAGAACCGCATTGCCGTGGATATTTTCGAGCCGGGCTCGACCATGAAACCGATCATGGTCGCCGCGGCGTTGCAGGAAAAGGCGTGTTCCCCATCGAGCAAATACGATTGCGAGAACGGTCTGTGGAGCGTCAAGGGCCGGCGCATCAAGGACACGCACAAGTACGACAAGCTGACCGTCAACGAGATCGTGCGCTACTCCAGCAACATCGGCGCGGCCAAGATCGGTCTGGGCATGGGTGCTCCCAAATTCAGCCGGTATCTGCAGGAGCTGGGTTTCGGCCGCCCCGTGGGGCTCCCCCTGCCGGGTGAATCCGCGGGGTTGCTGCGGCCCGCCAAGCAGTGGGGCGATGTCGAGCTGGCCAATATTTCTTTCGGTCAGGGTCTGGCCGTGACCATGCTGCAGATGGCCGAGGCCTATCTGTGCGTCGCCAACGACGGGGTGCGCCTGCCGCTGCGCATCGTGCAGGAGCCCGAGCGGCCCCTGGAAGGCAAACGGGTCTTCGACTCCGGCGTGACCAAGATGGTCATGGCCATGATGGAGGAAGTGGTCCAGGGCAACGGCACCGGAACCCAGGCCCGCATCGAGGGCGTGCGCGTGGCCGGCAAGACGGGCACGGCCCAGAAGGCCAGCCCCACAGGCGGATATGGCGGAGAATATGTGGCCTCATTCATGGCCATATTTCCGGCCGACAACCCCCGGTATCTGGTCTGCATGATGGTTGACGAGCCGCAGGCGGGTCACTACGGCGGCGTTCTGGTCGCGCCCGAAGTACGCAACATCGGCGTGCGCCTCCTGACTGCATCGGGCATGCTCGCCGAGCCGCAGAACAGCACCCACGTCACGATGGCCCCGGGAGAGCAACGCTACACGGCTTCGGTCCAACGGGCCGCTGATGCCCATGCGTCGGACGAATTCATGCCCGATCTGCAGGGTGCGACCGTACGGCAGGCCTTGGAGATCCTCGTCTCCCGAGGTGTTGTGCCCGTTGTCAATGGCCAGGGCGTCATCATCGGCAAACAAAGCCCCCAGCCCGGCGAGAAATGGCCTGCAGACAAGAAATGCCAGCTCTGGCTGACCCACCAGCCAGGTTAGGAAAACGAATCATGAACCTCGAACACGTGAAGCGACAGCTCAGAAAAGGCGCCGGTCTGCGCACCCATTCAGGGAAAGTGCGGTCCGGCGACGTGTTCGTTGCCCTTGCCGGAGCCCGGGTAGATGGTGCCCGCTTCATCGACGAGGCGATAACCCATGGCGCGGGTGTCGTCATCCACGCCGCTGGTGCCGTCGTGACGCCGCGCGCGGACGTCGATTTCCTGGCCGTGGACAGCCCGGTCCGGACCCTGGGAGAGCTGGCCCGCGTGGCGTGCGGCACCGAGACAGGCATGCCCAGGATCGTCGGCGTGACCGGGACCAACGGCAAGACCACCACGGCGTACCTGCTGCATCATCTTCTGGCCGAGAATGGTTTTTCCACCGGCCTGATCGGCACGGTCAACTGCTCCTGGCCGGGAGTGAGCATTCCCTCGACCCTGACCACGCCGGATTGTCTGAGCCTGCATGAGCTGATCGGACGCATGGCCGGCGACGGCGTCGAATGCGTAATCATGGAAATTTCCTCCCATGCCCTGGACCAGGACCGCATCGCGGGGCTGCCTGTCGAGGTGGGGGTGTTCACCAATCTGACCCAGGATCATCTTGATTATCACGGTGACATGGAACGCTATTTCGCGGCCAAGGAGCGCTTGTTCCTGGATTCCGACGTGCGCTGCGCCCGGGGCTTGGTCAACCTTGACGACGAGTACGGGCGGCGTCTGCGGCAGCGGCGACCAGATCTGCTCGGATTCGGGATGAACGCGGGGGACGCGGACCTCTGGGGAGAGGTCCGCGAATCCGGAACCTGGGGCATGGAACTGGTCATGCGGCATCAAGGCCGGACCTGGCATTTGCGCACCGGTCTGGTCGGACGCCACAACGCCATGAATCTGCTCTCCGCCGCTGGCGCTGGCCTGCTGCTTGGCCTTGCGCCGGAGCAACTGGAGTGCCTGAGCAGCGCCAGCGGCGCCCCTGGTCGTCTTGAGCGGGTTCCCAACAGCCAGGGTCTCGATATTTTTGTGGATTACGCGCACAGCCCCGACGCCCTGGAAAAGGTTTCCGTGGCCCTCAAGGCCATGGGGTTCGCCCGGCTGATCACTGTTTTCGGCTGCGGCGGGGACCGCGACGCGACCAAGCGCCCGCTCATGGGCCAGGCCGTGGCCAGGCACGCCGACATGGTCGTGCTGACCTCGGACAATCCCCGGACCGAAGACCCCGAATCCATTCTGGACCAGATCGAGCCGGGTCTGAGTCAGGCCGCGCGGGTTCTGCGCGAGGCCGACCGGCGCAAGGCCATCTGCCTGGCCATTCACGCCATGCGTCCCGGCGACGCCCTGCTCATCGCCGGCAAGGGGCATGAAGACTACCAGATCGTGGGCACGGAAAAACGTCATTTCTCGGATTTCGAGGTTGTGCGGGAGTGTCTGGCATGAACATGACCCTGCGCGAAATATCGGCCGCCATGAACGCGAGCCTGGATCAGGGCCTGGAGGAATCGGTGCGGCGGGTGGCCATCGACAGCCGCGCGGTCCTGCCCGGTGACCTTTTTTTCTGCATTGTCGGCCAGAAGCTCGACGGCCATGAGTTCGCGGCACATGCCGTGCGGAACGGAGCCTGCGCCGTGGTGGCCAGCACCCCGCTGGACCTGTCCGTACCCGTGCTGCTGGTCCGCGACACGACCGTCGCCCTGGGCCGGCTGGCCAGGGCCTGGCGGGAGCGTACCCGGGCCCGGGTCATCGGGATCAGCGGGTCGGCGGGCAAGACCACGGTCAAGGAGATGCTGGCCCAGGTGCTGTCCACGACTGGGCTGACGACAAAGAATTTTCGCAATCTGAACAACCAGATCGGATTGCCCCTTTCCATCCTGGAGATGAGCGGGGAAGAGGACTACTGGGTGCTGGAGCTGGGCATCAGCCGGCCCGGAGACATGGACGAGCTGGGCTTCATCCTGGCTCCGGACGCGGTCGTTCTGGTCAATGTCGGGGCCTGCCATCTCGAAGGACTGGGCAGTCTGGCCGGAGTGGCGGAGCAGAAAAGCATTCTTCTGGACCACGTCAAGGCCGGCGGGTTTGCCTGCATCAACGCGGATCATCTCCTGCTTGTCGGCGAGTGCGCGAAGCGCAGCCTGCGGCTGGTCACCTTTTCCGGCACGGGCGGCCGCGCGGACTACTCCTGCCTGGACCGCAAGGATCATGACGGCGGCATCGCGTACACGCTGGGCGTCGGGGGCGAGCGCCTGCGGCTGCAGGTTTCGGCCAATGTGCACGTGTCCGAGAACGTGGCCGCCGTGTCGGCCATGGCCATGGAACTGGGCCTGCCTGCCTCGGCGATTGCATCGGGGCTGGCCAACTACGCGCCGGTGGCCCAGCGCTTCGCCCAGAGCCGGGTCGGGAACTGGATTTTCATCGACGACACCTACAACGCCAACCCCGTGTCCATGGCCCGTTCCATCCGTGAGGCCGAGCGTTTGGCCCGGGGCAAAAGGCTGGTGCTGGTCCTGGCCGACATGCGCGAGCTGGCCGGGGACAGCCTCCGCGCCCACCGCGAACTGGGGGAACTGGTGGCCTCCACCACGGCCACGCACTGCTTCTTTCACGGCCCCTGCGCTCCGCACGTCCAGGCTGGCCTGGCCGGATTCAATGGCGCGTTCGTGGCCGTGAACGGCCCCGAGGACGTGCTTCGAGCCCTGGCGGGGTTGCGCGAGGAGGCCGGAGTCATGCTCTTCAAGGGATCGCGGAGTTGCAGGATGGAAGAATTTCATTCCTTTATGGAGAGGAGCTGGGCGTGATCTATCATCTGCTCTACCCCCTGAGCGATCAGGTCAGCATGCTGAACGTGTTCCGCTACATCACGTTCCGCTCCATCTATGCCATGCTGACGGCGCTTATCCTGTCCATCATCATAGGGCCTCTGTGCATCCGCTGGCTGCGCAGACTCAAGTTCGGACAATACATCAAGGAATGTGGTCCGGATCATCAGAGTAAGAGCGGGACTCCGACCATGGGCGGGCTTTTGTTCGGATTCTGCATGCTGACCAGTGTTTTCTTGTGGGGAGATCTGACCAACAAGTACGTCTGGCTGACGATCCTGGTCTTTGTCGGGTTCGGGGCCGTGGGCTTCGCCGATGACTACATCAAGGTCGTGCGCAGGCATAACGACGGTCTTTCGGCCCGGGCCAAGCTGCTCGGCCAGCTTGTGGTCAGCGTCGGGGCCGTGACCCTGCTGGTCTCCTTTCCGGAGTATTCGAGCAAGCTCATGGTTCCCTTTTTCAAGAACGTGACCCCGGATCTGTCCTGGTTCTACGTGCCCTTCGGGGTTTTCGTCATGCTCGGCGCTTCCAACGGGGTGAACCTGACCGACGGGTTGGACGGCCTGGCCATCGGGCCAGCCGTGGTCTCGGCCGGGTGCTTTGCACTTTTTGTCTACGTGGCCGGGCACGTGAATCTGGCGAACTACCTGCAGGTCGCCCATGTCTCCGGCGTGGGCGAGGTGACGGTGCTGTGCGGAGCCATGATCGGCGCGGGTCTCGGGTTTTTGTGGTTCAACGCGTTTCCGGCCCAGATATTCATGGGCGACGTGGGCAGTCTGAGCATCGGCGGGACCCTGGGCTTCATCGCCATCCTGTGCAAGCAGGAACTGCTCCTGGTGATCGTGGGGGGGCTCTTCGTGGTCGAGACCCTCTCGGTCATTCTCCAGGTCGGTTACTTCAAGGTCAGCGGGGGAAAACGTTTTTTCCGCATGGCTCCCCTGCATCATCATTTCGAGAAGAAAGGCCTGCACGAATCGAAAATCATCATCCGTTTCTGGATCCTGTCGCTCCTGCTGGCGGTCATGGCTCTGGGAACACTCAAACTGCGGTAGGAACGGCATGCGCGAGTTCATTCACGACGGGCAGTTGCGGGGGCACAGGGCGGTGGTGCTCGGAGCCGGTGCGTCAGGCATCGCGGCCGCACGCCTGCTGGTGCGGATGGGAGCGGTCGTGCGCCTGCTGGAACGCAACGAGGCCGTGGCTGGCGCAGTGCCGACCGGGCAGGGCTTCGCGGTGCTGGGCGGGGAACATCGCGCCGCAGACATCGCCGACGCGGGCCTGGTGGTCTTGAGTCCCGGCATCGCCAAAACCCGGGTGGCCTCGCTGCTGCCGGCCTCCGCCCAGGTCGTCTCCGAGCTGGAATTGGCCAGCTGGTTCGTCTCGGAGCCCATCATCGCCATCACCGGAACCAACGGGAAGACAACGACCACGACGCTTGTCAGCCGCATTCTGGAAAAGAACGGTAAAAAGGTCTTCACCGGCGGCAACATCGGGACACCCTTGTGCGACTACCTGCTCGGACAGGAGCAGGCCGACGTCCTGGTCCTGGAAGTGTCGAGCTTCCAGTTGCAGAACTCCCCGTCCTTCCATCCCAGGGTTGGCGTGCTGCTCAATTTTTCGCCCAACCATCTCGACTACCACGCCGACATGGAGGAGTACCTGCAGGCCAAGCTGTCCATGTTCGCGCACATGGACGCTTCGGACCTGGCCGTTGCGCCACTGGCCATGAAAAACGAGTTGGAAGCCCGCCAGTTCACCCGCGCCAGCCGGGTCTATTTCGTGGCCAGCAAGCGTTTTGACTGCCCCGGCCTGCCCGGAGAGCACAATCGCGAGAACATGGAGGCCGCCTACCTGGCCTGTCGCCATTTCGGGCTTACGGAAGAGCAGGTCCGCGCGGGCATCGAAGGTTTCGCCTCCCTGCCCCACCGCATCGAGGCCGTGGCCGAGCACAAGGGCATCCTGTTTGTCGACGATTCCAAATCCACGACCATCGACTCCATGATCGCGGCGTTGAAGAGCCAGGACCGGCCCGTACGATTGCTGGCCGGCGGCGTGTTCAAGGGCGGGGATCTGCGCGCGGTGCTGCCTGTCATCCGGGAAAAGGTCAGGAGCATCCATCTTTTCGGCGCCTCGCGGGACGTGTTCGAGGCGGCCTGGTCCGATTGCGGACTGGATCTGAGTTGGGACGAGACCCTGGATGAAGCCCTTTTCCGCGCCGCGTCCGAGGCCAGAAGGGGTGAATGCGTGCTCCTGTCCCCGGCCACGGCCAGTTTCGACCTGTTCGCCAACTACAAGGAACGGGGCAAGGCCTTTCAGCGCCTTGTGCGCGAATGGGTGGAGGGCGCGGCATGAAGATCACCCAACGCGAAGCGGCCCGCCAACTCATGAATTTCGACGTGGTGCTCATGGGTGCCATCGCGGCTCTGGCCTCTCTTGGGCTGATCATGGTCCTGAGCGCCAGCGGCATCATGGCAGAGAAGGTCTACGGCGACAAATACGCCCTGTTCTGGAAGCAGATCCTGTTTATGGGCGTCGGTTGCGCGGTGCTGGTCGTCGCGGCGCGGGCCCGCATGGAATTCTTCTACCGTCACACCTATCTGTGGCTTCTGGTCACGGCGGGTCTGTTGGCGCTGACCATCTTTTCGCCCTTCTCGACCACGGCCGGCGGGGCCAGCCGCTGGCTGCGCCTGGGCCCCATGTCGGTCCAGCCCCTGGAGGCGGCCAAGATAGCCCTGGTCTTTTACCTGTCCTATTTTTTTGCCAACAAACAGGAAATGGTCAAAACCTTCAGCGTGGGTTTTCTGCCACCCATCCTCATGACCTGCGGGCTGTGCGTGCTGCTCCTCCTGCAGCCGGATTTTGGCGGCGCGGTCTTTCTGGCCGGTCTGCTGTTTTTGATGTGTCTGGTTGGGGGGACGCGGATTATTTTTCTGGGTTCGGCCATCATGCTCGGTGTTTTTCTGGGGGTGCTGCTGGTCGTCAATTCTCCGTACCGCTTCAGGCGGGTCTTCTCTTTCCTCGATCCCTTCAAGGACGCCCAGAACACGGGTTACCAACTTGTGCAGTCGCTGTACGGCCTGGGCTCCGGTGGATGGGTCGGGCAGGGTCTGGGAGAGGGCAAGCAGAAGCTTTTTTTCCTGCCCGAGGCGCACAACGACTTCATCATGTCCGTGGTCGGGGAAGAACTGGGTTTCGTGGGCATTTCCCTCGTCATCATCCTGCTCGGAGTGGTCCTCTGGCGAACCATCCGCATCAGCATCCGGCAGGAGGCCCTGCACGACCGCATCACGGCCTTCGGCATGGGAGCCATTCTGATCATGGGCGGGATTTTGAACATGGGCGTGGTCCTGGGAGCCATTCCGCCCAAAGGCGTGCCCATGCCGTTTCTGAGCTATGGCGGCAGTCACCTGGTTTCAGGATTTTTCTGCGCCGGGGTGCTCCTCAATCTTTCACGCAAGGTGAAGGCATGAAACGCGTCATCCTGACCACGGGCGGCACGGGAGGCCACATCTTTCCGGCCCTGGCCGTGGCCGAGTCGTTGCGTTTGTTGGAGCCGGGTTGCGAGGTGCTTTTTGTCGGCGGCGAGCGTGGCCCCGAGGCTGAATGGGCGAAAGCGGCCGGGTTGGCCTTCAGGGCCTTGCCGGCCCAGGGCGTCGTGGGCCGGGGCGTGAAGGGCCTGTCCACGGCCTGGTGGCTGGGCCGCAGTCTGTTCAAGGCCTGGCAACTGTTGCGCGAGTTTCGCCCCGAGGTGGTTCTGGGCCTGGGCGGGTACGCAGGCTTTTCCTGCACCCTGGCCGCCAGCCTGATGGGCATCCCCACCGCCATCCATGAGCAGAACAGCGTTCCGGGCATGACCAATCGTGTGCTGGCCAAGCGGGTGGACCGTGTCCTGGTCAGCTTCAAGGGCATGGAAAGTCCGAATTTCGCGGGCATGGGCGCAGTGCTGACCGGAAATCCAGTGCGCGCCGAGATCCGCGGCCTGCGCGACGAGCCCAGGGTCCAGGGCCGCAACATCCTCATTGTCGGCGGCAGCCAGGGTGCGTCGGCCCTGAACCGATTCGTGCTGCGCGAACTGGATGGTCTGAAACGTCTGGGCCTGGGCATCTGGCACCAGACCGGCAAGGACGAGTATGAATCCGTGCGCGCGGCATATGCCGAAAAGTATCCCCAGGCGCGGGTGGACGCGTTCATCACGGACATGGCCCAGGCGTATCGCTTCGCGGATCTGGTCATCTGCCGGGCCGGGGCCACGACCATCGCGGAACTGACGGCGGCGGGAAAGCCGAGCATTCTGGTGCCTTTCCCCTACGCCACCCACGACCACCAGCTGGTCAACGCCCGTTTCCTGGAACGCGGCGGAGCGGCCCTGCTCTTCCAGCAGCGCCAGTTGGAGGATCTGAACCTTTCCGCGGCGGTAGGCGATCTGTTCCAGATGCCCGAGAATTTGGCCCGGATGGCCAGGGCCGCGCGGGACATGGGCATGCCCGACGCCGGCGAGCGGGTCGTGGAACAGTTGCAGGATCTGGCCTCCATCACGGCGCGGCAGGAGTAGGGCGAGCATGAAATCGAAAATCAAAAAGATCCACATGGTCGGCATTGGCGGGGCGGGCATGAGCGGCATCGCCGAGGTACTCTTGACCCTGGGCTACGCGGTGTCCGGTTCGGATCTGGTCAAGGGGCCCGTGGCGCAGCGCCTGGAATCTCTGGGCGCCACCGTCCACGCCGGCCATGCCCGCGGGAATCTGGGCGAGGCCCAGGTGCTGGTTCGTTCCACGGCCGTGCGCGATGACAATCCAGAGCTCGTCGAGGCGCGCGCCAAAGGAGTGCCGATCATTCCCCGGGCCGAGATGCTGGCGGAACTGATGCGACTCAAGATCGGCGTGGCCGTGGCCGGCACCCACGGAAAGACCACGACCACCTCGCTTTTGGCCACCATCTTCATGGAGGCGCATCTCGATCCCACCGTCATCATCGGTGGGCGCCTGAATGCCTACGGATCCAACGCCATGCTTGGCCAGGGCCACTATCTCATCGCCGAAGCCGACGAGTCCGACGGCTCTTTTCTCTGTCTGCTGCCCCGCATCTCCATCGTCACCAACGTGGACGCGGATCATCTCGATTTTTATAAGAATTTAGATGAGATCCGGGATAGTTTTGTGCAATTTATGAACAGCGTGCCTTTTTACGGGCTGAACGTGGTCTGCGGGGACGACCCCGGGGTGCAGTCCATTCTGCACCGGGTGCGACGGCCGGTGCTGACCTATGGTTTTAACCCCGACAATGTTTTGCGGGCCGAGATCATCACCTGCGAAGCCGGGTCCTGTTTCCGCGTCTATCGCCACGACGAATACTGGGGCGAAGTATCCCTGACCCATCCCGGCCGGCACAACGTGCTGAACGCCCTGGCTGCCATTGGCGTGGCCATTGAGGCGGGAGTCCCGAAAGCCGACATCATCCACGGACTGGGCACATTCGCGGGCGTCGGCCGCAGGTTCGAACACAAGGGTGTGCGGGACGGCGTGCTGGTGGTGGACGATTATGGCCACCATCCAACGGAAATCGCGGCCACCCTGGAAACGGCCCGGCTGTGCTATCCGCACAAGCGTTTGGTGGTGGCCTTCCAGCCCCACCGCTTCACGCGCACCCAGGCATTGTTCGGAGATTTTTCCAAGGTTTTCAGTGGAGTGGACCAGCTCCTGCTGACCGAAATCTATCCGGCCAGCGAGTCGCCCATCCCCGGGGTCAGCGGCCAGAGCTTGGCCCAGGCCATCCGTCAGGTGACCAACACGCCGGTGCGCTTTTTCGAGAACTTCGCGGCCATGGAGGCCGCTCTCGGAGAGATTCTGCAGGACGGGGATCTGTTTTTGACCCTGGGCGCGGGCAGCATCTGGACTGTCGGACAGAACTATCTTGACGGCAAGGACGGGACGCCATGACCACGGCGGTGCTTGGCAGAAAGGTCCGCCGCAACGTCGCGCGGCGCAGCGACCGCAGGAAGCCCGTTGACGGCAGGGCCATGGTGGGCGGTTTCGCCCTGGGCCTGGGCCGGACCGTGTTGACCCTGAGCCGCTGGACCGTGGGCATCATTGTTGTGGTCGCGATCAGCTTCGCGATCCTGTTCGCCTACCGATGGGTGACGGAGCATGAATTTTTTGCCCTGGTCAATCTGAACGTCCAGGGTGGTCAGCGTCTGACTCCCGACGAGATTGCGGCCATGGGCGGGGTCAGTGTCGGCGCCAATGTCCTGGGCATCAACATAGCCGAGGTTCAGCGTCGCATCGCGGCCAGCGAGTGGATAGAAAGCGTGTCCGTGACCCGCTTGCTGCCTGATGGCCTGACCATCGAGGTCAAGGAGCATGAGCCGGCCTTTTTGATCCGTGTGGGCGACCAGATATTCTATGCCGATGAGGGCGGGCGACCCATCGCGGCGGTGGGGGTAGACAAGTTCGTGTCTCTGCCGCTGCTGGAAAAAGAGGACAGCGTGCCCGTGGGGGCCAAGGTTCGTCTCCTGCTGGAGGAAGTCGGTCGTAACGCCCTGCCTTTCGGCATGAGCCAGATTGCCTGGCTGCGGCAGGACAGCGCGGAACAGTTCAGCTTATATTTGGAGAATCCGAGGATTCTCGTGCAGTTGGATGGTACGGATCTGCATGCCACGTTGGCATGTCTGATCAAGCTTTGGGCAGATCTGGAAAGCCGGGGCGAACTGGGGCAGGCCGCCTTCATGTTCGTCATGCCCGGCCGGGCCTGGATCAGGCTGGGTGGCGATCAAACATTCTAGGGAAGTATGCCGGCACTGGCCGGAAGACGAGGGGGAGTATGGCCAAGTCTGAATTGATCGTTGGTCTGGACATTGGAACGACCAAGATATGCACCGTTGTCGGCGAAGCGGGCACGGACGGGGGCGTGGATATCATCGGCATCGGCACCAGCCCGTCCACGGGCCTCAGAAAGGGCGTCGTGGTCAATATCGAGCAGACCGTGCAGTCCATCAAGAAGGCCCTGGAAGAAGCCGAGCTGATGGCCGGATGCGAGATCCGGGCTGTCTATGCGGGCATCGCGGGCAGTCACATCAAGGGATTCAACAGCCATGGCGTCATCGCCGTCAAGGGCGGCGAGGTCACGGCACGCGACATTGAACGGGTCATCGACGCGGCCAAGGCCGTGGCCATCCCCTTGGATCGCGAGGTCATCCACATCCTGCCCCAGGAATACATCGTTGACGACCAGTCGGGCATCGCCGATCCCCTGGGCATGGCCGGGGTGCGGCTGGAGGTCAAGGTCCACATCGTCACCGGCGCCGTGACCAGCGCCCAGAACATTGTCAAATCCTGCCACAAGTCGGGCCTGGATGTGGAAGACATCGTCCTTGAGGCCTTTGCCTCGTCCAAGTCCGTCCTGACCGACGAGGAGCGCGAGATCGGCGTGGCCCTGGTCGACATTGGCGGAGGCACCTCGGACATCGCCATTTTTCACGGCAACTCCATCAAACATACGGGGGTCATCGCCCTGGGCGGGACCAATCTGACCAACGACATCGCCTTTGGCCTGCGCACCCCGACCCAGGCCGCGGAGAAGATCAAGATCAAGTACGGCTGCGCCCTGGCGGAACTGGTCAAGAAGGACGAGATTATCGAGGTTCCGAGCGTGGGCGGCCGCGAACCGCGCAAGCTCACCCGCCAGGTCCTGGCCGAGATCTGCGAGCCGCGCATGGAGGAACTCCTGGCCCTGGTGGATCAGGAACTCATCCGTTCAGGATACAAAAAACTCATTGGAGCGGGCGTCGTGCTGACCGGCGGCGCCGCGCGCATTGAAGGGATTCAGGAATTGGCGGAGCAGGTCTTCAACCTGCCGACCAGGACGGGTTCGCCCACCGGAGTGGGCGGACTGAGGGACGTGGTGGACAGCCCCATGTACGCGACGGCGGTGGGACTGTTGCTCTATGGCGCGGAAAAGCACGGGCGGGACAGCAAGATCCGCATCCGCGACAAGAACATCTTCCAGTCCATCCTGGCCAGGATGAAGAAGTGGTTCGTGGACATCAGCTGATTGGTGCGAAGGGAAAAGGGAAAGACCGGGAACAACGTCAACGTGAGGGGGAAGTATGGATTTCCTGGAAATTGAACGCGAAGACAACGCTTTGATCAAAGTCATCGGAGTCGGCGGCGGCGGGGGGAACGCGGTCAACAACATGATCAAGGCCGCCATGCAGGGCGTGACCTTCATCACCGCCAACACGGACATGCAGGCCCTGAAGCATTCCAAGGCCGAATACAAGATCCAGCTCGGCGACAAGCTGACCAAGGGCCTGGGAGCGGGCGCCAATCCGGACATGGGCCGGGACGCGGCCCTGGAGAGCCAGTCCCAGATCCGCGACGTGCTGGGCGACTGCGACATGGTCTTTGTCACGGCCGGTATGGGCGGCGGCACGGGCACCGGAGCGGCTCCGGTCATCGCGCAGGTGGCCAAGGACATGGGCGCCCTGACCGTGGCGGTCGTGACCAAGCCCTTTTATTTCGAAGGCAAGCGCCGGCAGCAGCAGGCCGAGCGCGGCATCAAGGAACTGCGAGACATCGTCGACAGCATCATCACCATCCCCAACGACCGTTTGCTGACCCTGGCTTCCAAGAAGGCCTCCTTCATGGACATGCTGGCCAAGGCCGATGAAGTCCTCTTCCACGCCGTGAAAGGTATTTCCGACCTGATCATGGTGCCCGGTCTCATCAACCTGGACTTCGCCGACGTCAAGGCGGTCATGGAAGAGATGGGCCTGGCCATGATGGGCACGGGCATCGCGTCGGGCGATGGCCGCGCTCGCGAGGCCGCCATGAAGGCCATCACCAGCCCGCTGCTGGAAGACGTGACCATTGACGGCGCGCGCGGCGTGCTCATGAACATCACCTGCGGCCCGGACCTGACCATCGAGGAAGTCAGCGAGGCGGCCAGCATCGTGCACGAAGCCGCTCACGAGGACGCCAAGATCTACTTCGGCACGGTCTTCGACATGGACTGCGTCGACGAGATGCGCATCACCGTCATCGCCACCGGCATCCAGGACGGGAACGTGCCCGTGGAGAAGGGCGGCAAGGTCGGTGTTTTCTCGTCCGGATCCGGCCCGGCCCGGCAGGCCGTCGAGAGCGAGACGTCTTTTGGCCGTACCCGGATCAGAAAGGTCAATGTCAATGAATCGACCGACCTGAACGTGCCGACCTATGTCCGGCTGGCCAAGAACCAGCCTGCCGCTGAAGAGCGCCGGCATGAGGTGCGCCGTTGCGTCAATGGTGGCGAGGACGCGGAATTCCTGTTCGAGGAGGAGGAGTTCGAGATTCCGTCCTTCATCCGTTTGCAGGCTGATTAGGCTGGTTTCAATTTCGCCGCCCGCGCTCCAGGGAGGGACACGTGTCCGAGCTGTATCATGGCCGAACAGTCCCGCCGCTGAAGGATTGGGGAGGTCGGCTGCCCGTGGCCCTGGTTTTTCCGGAAGCCGCGCGGCACGCGCTCTCGACCCTGGGCTGGCAGGTGGTCTACCGGCTCCTCGCCAGTCGCGAGGGGTTGGCCGTTGAGCGTTTTTTCTGGGATCCCCCTTCCCCGAGGCCCAGGTCCGTAGACTCCGGACGCGACCTGGGCCTCTTCCCTCTCATTCTTTTCAGTTTGAATTTCGAAGGCGACTTCCCGGTCGTGCTCAAGCTCTTGCAGGATGCGGACATCCCTGTCCGCGCCCAGGCGCGGGATGCCTGGCCCCTGGTCCTGGCCGGCGGCCCCGTGACCTTCCTGAATCCATTTCCCCTCTTGCCCGCCCTGGACGGAATCTTCGTCGGCGAGGCCGAGGCCGGCCTCGTGTCCGTGGTCGAGGCCATCGCCCAGGTCTGGACCGGCGGCGCGGACAAGGGCCAGGCCCTGACGGCCGTGGCCAGCCTGCCCGGGATGCTGGTCCCGGGCAGAAGCGTCGAGCCTGTGCGCCGCCGGATCGATCGCGGAGCGGACAGCGTGTTGCCGGGTCCGGCCTTTTCCTGCTTTGTCAGTTCCGAGGCCCAGTTCCGGGACATGCTGCTGCTGGAAGTCAACCGGGGTTGTCCGTACGGGTGCCGTTTCTGCGCTGCCGGAAGCATCTACAAGCCTCCCCGTCAGGCCCGGATGGAGCAGCTTCAGGATATCGTCAGCCGCTGCGCGCCGCACAAGGTCGGACTGGTCGGCACGGCCCTGACCGACTGGCCGGATCTGCTGCCGTTTCTGCGCTGGCTCGACGAGCGGCACGTCAAGTTCGCGTTGTCCTCCCTGCGCGCCGACGGCCTGACCGAGGAACTCCTCGGATTCCTGCGCCGGACCGGCACGCGCTCCGTGACCCTGGCCCTGGAGGGGGCGAGCCGGCGCCTGCGTCTGGCCATGAACAAGCGCTTTTCCGAGGACGCCTTCCTGGATGCCGTGACCCGCATCAGCCACATGCAGTTCGGCACATTGAAGCTCTACATGATCACGGGTTGGCCCGACGAGGACGAGGACGACTGGGCGGAGTTCGAGGCCTTCCTGGCCTGTCTCGACGGCGCGCGCAAGGCCGGTCAGGGCAAGCGCAAGAAGGGGGTCGAACTGGTGTCTCTTTCGGTCAGTTGTCTCGTGCCCAAGGCCTGGACACCCTTGCAATGGGCCGAGGTTCGGAGCGAGGACTGGCTCAAGGCGGCCATGCGTCGCTTCAAAAACATTGTCGGACGATACAAGGGCATGCGCTTCTCGGGGGAAAATCCGGCCCAGGCCCGGGAACAGATCTTCCTGGCCCGGGGCGGCGAGGAAATCTTTCCCTGTTTGGAGCGGGCCGCGGAAGTCGGTCTGGCCGGGGCCATGCGCGAGTATGGAGGGCTTGTGGACGAAGTGCTGCGCCAGCCGCAAGACAAGGACAGCGTTTTTCCCTGGGAGCGGCTCGACATAGGTGTTTCGAGAAAATTTCTGTATTCGGAATGGGTCAAGTACCGGCGGGGCATGTCCACCCCGCCCTGTCCCGCACAGGGCTGCGCCCAGTGCCGGATCTGCGGCATAAACGACTTCGCGTCACTGCCGCAGGGGCGTTAGGGACAGGCAGTGGTCCTTGTAGAAGAAACAGTTCCGTCCGCTGCGCTTGGCCTGATAGAGAGCCTGATCCGCGGAAAAGAGCCCGGAATCGATGTGCAGATCGGACTGCGGGCTGAAGGTTGAGATGCCCAGGCTCACGGTGATGCGGTCCGAAAGGGGCGACCCCGGGTAGGGAATGTTGGCCTCGTGGATGGCGTCCTGGATCTTGCGCGCCACGCGCTCCGCGCCAGACCGGTTGGTGCTGGGCAGCACGACCACGAATTCCTCCCCCCCATATCTGGCCACGAAATCCTCGGGACGCCGGAGGGTCGTACTCAGAGTCTGGGCGACACTGCGCAAGGCCTTGTCGCCGGCCTGATGCCCGAAGCGATCATTGAAACCCTTGAAGAAGTCGATGTCGAGCATGATGACCGAGATCTGGTGATTGCTGCGCTTGCAGCGGCTTTTCTCGGCCGTCAGCACTTCCTTGAATTTTCGGCGGTTGGACACTCCGGTCAATGGATCCTGCATGACCAGGTTCTCGAGCATTTCCTTGCGGATGCGCGCGGTCTGCAGGCTGGCGAAAAGACGTGACGCGCCCAGGACGACCAGGACAAGGCCCAGGGCATAGCCTGTCTTGGCCCAGGGAGTCATCCACCAGGGCGGGTGGATGAGGATGTGCATGGCCGTTTCTCCAGAACCGTCCTGTCCGTTCTTGACGCGCAGGGTATAGCTGCCGGGTTGCAAATGGGCGTAGCTCACGGAATTGCGTCCGGCGGCATCGCTCCAGGTCGAGTCCGCGCCTTCAAGCATGTAGAAGAAACGTGGCTGGTTCAGGTCGGCGGGTTCCGGAACGGAGAAGGTGAAGGACAGGTAGTTCTGGTCCTGGGCGAGTTCGAGGCGCTCGGGCATGCGGCCGAGGGCCGTGGACGGCAGTGGGGAGCCGAAAACACGGATTTCGGAAATTTTGGGCTGGATCTTGGGCAGGGACGCGATCGCGTCCGGGGTGACCAGGAGCAGACCCTTGGAATGTCCGTAGACGAGTGTCCGCGGGGACAGCCGTGCGGGGCCGGACGTGATGCTGGAGGAGGGACGGTCCGACCCCGTCACCATCGTGAGCGCGCGGTCGGAGCGGAATGGAATCCGGAGGATTTGCACCTGGGTGTGTGCCCAGAGATTGCCTGTCGAGTCAGGCCAGAAAGACAGGACATTGGGGACGGGTTCTCCTTCCGCGTCGTGAATCCGGGTCAGTGTCCGGGACTCCGTCTCGAAGCGGAAGAGGTCTCTGTTCGTCCCGATCCAGAGAGTGCCGTTATCGCCGGCAAAAAACGATTGCACAGAGGCGTTGTCAGCCCAGATCTGGCGGGGGATGTCGAGCCGGACCGTGGCCCGGGTGCGGGTGTCCAGAGAGAAGATGTCGGATTTTTGCCCGAACCAGAGACGATCCCCTGAACGAGCCAGCATGGACAGGGGTGGCGGGGCGTTTTTCAAGGACAGTTCTTCGCGGAACGTTGTGGTTCCAGGCTGCCAGGAGAAGACGGCGATGTTGTTGGAGAACCAGATCCGTCCGTCATCCATGGGCACGATGCGGTAGATTGTGTTGCCGAGACTGGTGAAATCCGGATTGATTTTGAATGGCACCCGTTCGACAGAGCCGTGGGCATCGATACGCAGGAGCGCCTCGTTTGTGCCGCAAAGCAGGGCATTGTCCTTGTCCACGGCCATGGAGATGACCTTCGTATTCTTCAGCACAGGCTCAAGGTTTATGTGGGACGGAACGAGGGTCCAATCCGGATTTATGGCTGTGGAGCGGTACAGGCCTCCGCTGCGCAAGCCGACGTAGACGCTCGAATCGAGGGGATTCACGGCGCAGAGGACGGTATTACCCTTGATGGACCACGTGTCCGGTCCGGACCGCAGTTCGACGAGTTTGGCAACGGGATTGGCGACGCGGTACAGCACGCCGTGATTGTAGGTGCCGATCCACAGGGTTCCCGGACTGGTTTCCGTGATGGAGGCGATGTGCATCGGCGTCTCTGACCTGGGATCAGCGACCTGCAACGGGTGATGGTAGACGCGGTCTTCCCGGGAAGCGAACCGGAACAGGCCTTGGGAGGTGCAGATCCAGACGTCTCCAGCCTGGTCCGTGAAAAGGTCCGAAATATGTTTGGTGGGTCCTCCCGCGACCGGGACAAGTTCCTGGGTCTGAGTATGCGCGGGCAGGGTCCAGAGCCCTCGGCCCGCGACAGCGACAAAGAGGTTGCCCGCGCCGTCAACGGCGATTTTCCTGGCTGAGTAGGGTTGTCCGGAGGCCAGGGGGATGGACGTGATCGGGCCCTGGTTGCCGGTCAGTCGGAGCACGCCCTGATCCGTGGCCAGCCACATGTCGCGCCGTGCGTCCTCGCAGATATCAATGACCGCGCTATTTTCTCCCAGCATGGACGAGACGGCGGGGACGCGTTGGAATGTGGCAAAGGACGGCTCGTAGCGGTGCAAGCCTCCCTTCCAGGTTCCGATCCAGATCGAGCCTTGCTGGTCTTCGTGAATGACAAGGGCCGTGTTCGAGGCGAGTTCCCCTGTCGACCCGTTGGCGCGGTGCCAACGCGAGGTCCCGTCCTTCAGGGCATGAGCCAGAACCCCGGAGCTGGTCGCCACCCACAGGACGGAGTTGCCGTCGATGTGGATGTCGCGGATTTTGGTGCCTTTCAGCACGTCCTCCAGCACCGGGCGAATCAGGTTTCCGTCGTAGACATGCAACCCGTGGATGGACGCGAACCACAGATACCCGTCGGCGTCGCGGGCCGTGGCGATGAGGCTGTTTTGTCCCTGTCGCTTGGATGTGACGTCGATTTGCCGCACGTCAATGGGCACCTGGCCGGCGGTTGCGGGGCGCACGGGGACGGCCAGGATCAGGACAAGGATCAGGGCCCGCAGGACAGGATTGATATTTTGTATGTTATTCTTCATGATGCGTCGGCCCAGCGGCGTGCGGGCGGCGTCAGCCGGAATAAACCCCCAGGCACTGATGCCCGAATGGGGACGGTGTGCGCAAGATTTTTCTTTGTTTTTTTGTCCGCACCGTGCCGCCTTGCATCATCCCGACATCCGAGTTCTCCTATCCGCATCCACCAGGGTTCTGCCAGGGCATTGACGATTGTTGACCGTACGGAGATGGCCCTGCCCCCGGGGGGGGCGAGGAATGTCCAGCGCGCTGCGGAGGTGGCTGATGTGGAGATTGTTTTGGGGATGCGTGGCAGCTCTTTTCCTTGTCATGGAGGGACAGGCGGCCGAAAAGCCTTATCCGGACGTCGCGGCCGAACGCTCCCTGGCCTTGAACGCCACGGGCAGCCACAACGCGACCCTTCTGGATGCTCGCGGAGTGTATCAGCTGCAATCGGTGGACGTGATTGGCGAGAGAGCCCAAATCGGGATGTCCACGATTTCCGGCCGCGAGCTGCATTCCCTGCCATCCCATAGCGGTTCCATGACCGAGGCCCTGAAGGGGGCGTCCAACGTGCAGTTCTCCAATGGCGACACGTCAAGTCTGACGGGCGGCGAGATCCGTCCGCCCCGCGTGTCCATCGCCGGGGGCAAGCCCTACGAAAACAACTTCCTGGTCGACGGCATGAGCGTGAGCAACACGCTCAATCCCAGTGGGTTGGACGGCGACGGCGGCAGCGCCACCCAATACGATCTGGCCGTGAACGGGGCCGACCAGACCATCTTTTACGACGTGAGCCTCCTCGAATCCGTGACCGTGCACTCCAGCAACGTGCCGGCGAAATACGGCAATTTCGTGGGCGGGGTGGTCAACGCCCGGCTCGCGGATCCGCGCACGGACCGCTGGCACGGGGTGCTCATGGGCAAGTACGCCCACAGCGACTGGTTTGATCTGCGTGGCCCGGACGAGGATTCCGAAACCCCGGCGCGCCAGCCGCGGTTCCAGGTCGAAACCCTCCACGCCGCCGCTGATGGTCCTCTTGGAGAGAACGCGGCCCTGCTTGTCGCGGCGTCCCGCAAGCATTCCACCATCCCCCTGGTGCTGGAGGAGATCGACGGTACCCTGCGCGACAAGGATCAGTACCGTTCCAGCGAGAATTTTTTTGCCAGGGTGCTCCTCGCTCCGCGTCCAGATTTGACGTGGACCGTGGACGCAACCTACGCGCCATACGTCGAGGAACGCTGGAAGGAATCCTATGCGGGGTCAAAATGGCGGATCGAGAACGAGGCTTGGCGGCTGGCCAGCACGGCGGAGCTCTCGCGAAACTGGGGTACTCTGACCGGCAGGTTCGGCTATTCCACCAATGGGTTCAGCCGTGACGCCGCGAACAGCCTGCGGCGGCTGTATGTCGTCAACGGCACCCAAACGGTGCGGCAAGGCGGCGTGGGCGACGCAGTGGTGAGCAGCAAGAGACTGGATGCCGGGCTGGAGATCGAACTGGCGGAGTACGACTCCGGGCCCCTGGCTTGGCGCGTTTCCTCGGGGCTGGATCTGGACCAGACGTTTATCGACATGTGGAACGAGTCGGCCAGGGTGGAGACCTTGACGGTGTTCAAAAACGGGAACCGGACCACGATCGAGACGGACTATCTGGAGAACGATCAGACCCGGATCATGAGCACCGCGGGCTGGTTCGCCCAGACGGAGATGGTCTGGGGCCGTTTCTCCCTGACCCCGGGTCTGCGTCTCGATTATGACGACTATTCGAGCAATCTGGATCTCTCTCCGCGCCTGAAGGCCGAGTTCGATACCATGGGCGACGGCGTGCTGCGTCTGGTGGCCGGCGCAAACCGCTACCACGGCGGTCAGCTGCGCGCCTACGCCTTCGACCGCCATCGGCCGTCCTACACCCGCCTGGAAAGCTACATTGCGGCCAAGAACAGCACCACGGTCAAGCACAGCGTTGGGTACGACAAGAGCTACCTGGCCCAGGGGCTCGATACCCCCTATTCCGACGAACTCATGGCCGGCGTCCTGGGCGAGGTCTGGGGCTTTGAGTACGGGCTGGAACTGGTCCACCGGGACCATCGTGACCAGATCATGAGTGTTACCCGCAAGGATGTCCTTGCGTACAACGCCAATGGAACGATCAAGACGGTCGACAGCAACTACGCATGCGTGATGACCAACGATGGAAAGAGCGAGTATGACGGCGTTACCCTGACTCTGGGGCGAGCTTTCGAGACAACCCGTCTGGGCATTCACCGCTTCGATTTGGGCATCACCAAGGCCAGGATCAAGACGTTCAGCGGCGCCTTCAATAGCGAGCTCGAGACTCTCGTGAAGGAGAAGACCAGTTTTTTTGAAAATGATTACACGCGGGTATATTACAACGGCGAGGTCATAAACCGTGGCGACATGCCCGCCGATGACTTCAATGCGCCCCTGGTGGTCACGCTGAACTGGTTGGGAAGCTTTCTGGACGACAGGCTGCGCGTCAACTGCGTTTCCCGGTGGCGGGATTCCGCCACCGGACTCGTGCCCGACAGCCGCGTGACCTCCGAGACCCCCTTCGGAACCACGTCCGGGAGCGCGACCGTGGCGAGTTCGCAATGGCTCAACGCCGAAGGCAATTACCATGACGCCTACAGAAAAGGGACCATAAGCGGCGGGTTGATTTCCGATGCATCCCTTGAATACGATGCTGTTCGGACGGAGCGGCTGACCCTGAGCCTGTTGCTCGATGTGACCAACGTGTTCGGCTCCGACGCCGAGTCCCATGTCAGCGTCGTGGAAGGCAATGTCGTGCGCGGCCGAGGGTATTACGCCGGGCTGCGCTGCGAATTCTGATCAGGACGCGTATCTGCGGCGAAGGCGCCGTTCGAGCCTGGCCGCGCCGAGGGAGCAGGAAAAGGTCAGCACAAAGTACAACAGAGCCACGCAGATCCAGACTTCCATGGTCAGGTAGGTCGTGGCCATGAGTTGCATGCCCTGGAAGGTCAGTTCCTGGATGGAGATGACCGAGACGATGGCCGAATCCTTGATGGTGGAGATAATTTGTCCGGTCAGGGGCGGAACCATGTTCCGCACGGCCTGAGGCATGATGATGAAGAGCAGCAGCGCCGGTCGCGGGAAGCCCAGGGCCCGTCCGGCCTCCCATTGCCCGGCATGGATCGACCGGATGCCACCGCGCACGATCTCGGCCACATAGGCCCCCTCGTAAAGGCCCAGGGTAAAGGCCGCGGTGATAAAGGCGTCAATCTGGTCCGGCCGCCCGGCCAGGATTTCTGCCACGGTGCGGACCCAATCAGGCGCTCTGCGCAGGGAGTCCTGCAAGCCGATGGCCGGTGCGATCTGGTCGGCCAGGAAGAAATAGCACAGGAAGACCAGCACCAGGGGCGGCAGGTTGCGGCACAGTTCGACGTAGGTCCCGCCGACGAGCCGCAGGTACAAAAAAGGGCTGGTCCGGGCCAGTCCGGCCCCGGTGCCCAGGAAAAGGGCGATGAGGGCGGACCAGCAGGTCAGGCGAATCGTCGTCAAAAGACCCTGCACGAGCAGGCCTGGCCGACCGTCTGCGCGCAGCAAGTATTGCCCCAGAATCTGCCATTCCCAGGCCCGTCCGTCCAAAGACCGCACCTGCCAGACCAGATAGCCCAAACCGCCGGCCACAAGGGAGAGCAGAACGAGGTCGAGCCTCGTCAGCCCGAAGCCCGAACGCCTCGCGCCCGGGAGCACGCTTCCCGAGGACGTTTGGTGCGCACGCCTCACTTGATCCGCGATTCCCAGTCCATGGTCTTGAACCAGTATTCATGGCGCTCGGTCAGCCAGCCCTCGGATTCGGTCACCAGCACCCAGTTGTCCAGAAAGTTCAGGAAGTCCGAGTCGCCCTTGCGAACCGCGAAGCCGATGGGTTCCCGGGTAAAGGTTTTGCCGCCCAAGGGCAGGTACAAGCTGTCCTCGTTCAGAATGGCCTGCTGCTCGGGAAAGGGAGCCGAGGCAACCATGGCGTGGGCACGGCCGTTGAGGACTTCCTGCAGTGCCTGGGCTTCGTCGTCGAACAGGCGCATCGTGGCCCGGGGCATGTGTTTCTTGGCCGCGGCCACGGAGGTCGCCCCTGTTTTGGCGGACAGAACGATCTCCGCCTTGTCGAAGTCGGCCAGGGAAGACAGGCCCGGGGCCGCCTTGCGGCTGGCGACCAGGGACATGCCCGAGAATTCGTAGGGCCGGCTGAAGTTCACCTTCAGGTTGCGGGCCGGCAGGACGCCCATGCCGCCGATAATGATGTCGAACTTGCCCGTCAAAAGGGCCGGGATGATGCCCGACCATTTGGTGGGCACGAACTCGACTTTGACGCCCATGTCCTCGGCCACACGGCGGGCCACGTCGATCTCGAAGCCGATGTATTCGCCGTCTTTGTCCTTCATGGCCCAGGGGACGAAGGTGTCGAAGCCCACCCGCAGGACCCCTCGTTCCAGGATCTGGTCGAGGACGCTTTTTTCGGCAGTTTGGGCGTGAATCGGGGACACGGTGCCAGCCAGAATCAGACAGCACACGGCAACAATGATCAGTCTGGGCATGATTCCTCCAAATGTGGTGCAGGTGACTGTTTTTCCAAAAACTTGGCCAGGGTTGACAGGGTCAGGGTAAAAAGCAGGTAGATGCCCGCGACCACGAACCAGATTTCGAAACTCAGGAATGTTTCCGCGACGATGGCTTGAGCGTGCATGGTCAGATCGAAAATGGCAATGGTTGAAACCAGGGCCGAATCCTTGATCAACGATACGCCCTGGCTGGTCAGGGGCGGCAGGACGGTGCGCAGCGCCTGGGGCAGGATGACCAGCATGTAGACGCGTCTCGTGCTCATGCCCAGGCTGAGAGCGCCTTCCCACTGTCCGCGGGGAACGGCCAGGATGCCCGCGCGAATGATTTCCGAAGCATAGGCGCCTTCGAAGAGGGCCAGGGCCAGGATCGCGGATGGCAGTCGGCCGAGCCCCACGGCCGGGGCGAGCACGAAATAGATGAAGAAGATCTGCACCAGCAGCGGCGTGTTGCGGATCAGCTCCAGGTAGCAGCGGGCCAGGGCCTGTCCGACCGTCGAGCCGGACAGGCGGAGCAGGGCCGTGCCCAGGGCCAGGATCGTGGCTCCGACCAGCCCGAGTCCCGAGATGAGCAGCGTGACGCCTGCTCCGTGCAGGATGGGGCCAGGGCTGTTGTCCGGCAAGAGGATGAAGCGCGGCACACGGTACCACTGCCAGTTGTATCCCATGCTCTCCGCTCCGGCCACCACGGCCCAGACCAGCCCGAGCATGGTCAGGATCCAGGCGCCGATCGAGCAGGCTGTTTTACATCTGCAGCGCAGAAGCGATGGGAGTGTTCTCGCGTTGTGCATGGAGCAAGATCCCGCGGTCCGGAAACCGCGGGATGGGGTTCATTGTGGCCGGAGGGTCATGACCGGCACCGCGGAGGTCTTGACCACCTTTTCGGCCACGGAGCCAAAAAGCAGGCGGTTCAAGCCCTTTCGGCCGTGGGTGGCCATGATGATGATGTCCGCCTTTTCGGCCTGGGACAGGTTGACGATGGCCTCGGCCGCGTCGCCACTGACTACCTTGCCCGTGGCCTTGACGTCGGGAAAATGTTTGGACACAAAATCAGTCATGGTTTTTTCCGCACCGCTGACGATGTCTCCCACGAGTTGCGGCAGGGAGGCCGCGGGCAGGTCGAAGATTTCGTATTGGATCATGGACGGGGCCACGTAGACCACAAGAACCTCGGCCTCGAATTTGAGGGCAAACTCGCGGGCCGTCTTGGCGATGGGCGTGCTCGCCTCGGAAAAGTCCACCGGGCAGAGTATCTTTTTGAACATGCTCATGACACTACCTCCTTACGGGGTGTTTGGTGTATGTATCGGGTCGATATCACGGTTCCGGGTTAGCACAGTTGACGAACAATGCAAGGCCGGGCGGGTTTGCATGCCCGGAAAGTGGCCAGGGGCAAGGTTTTTTGGAGTTATGGAAAAGATGGCGGAGGGGCAGAATTGGTCTACCAATTTGGAAAAAAAAACACTAGAATCCCGTCATCAAATTTCAAGGCGTGGGTCTATCAACGTTTTCACAACAGGGGGAAGTCATGCGTAAATTGGGTATTTTTGGATTGATGGTTTTGGTGGTCGGCTTGGCCATGGCCGGTGGGTGTTCGAAAAAGGTTGCCTCTACTCCGACCGGCGAGTCCGTCGCTAGTTCAGGTGCCAGCACTGGCTCCGGTCAGAGTTCCCTGGCCGCTGAACAACTGCAGGCCATCGACAAGATCGGCGCGGACCGGATCTATTTCGCTTTCGACAAGAGCGATTTGTCCGATGAGTCCCGTCAGATTCTGACCGAGAAGGCCGATCTGCTGAAGAAGTTCACGGCACTGAAGCTGCTTGTTGAAGGCCATTGCGACGAGCGCGGCACCAACGAGTACAACATGGCCCTTGGTGAGCGTCGCGCCCGCGCCGCGTACGATTATCTGGCCATGCTGGGCATCGATGCCGCCCGTCTTTCCATCATCAGCTACGGTGAAGAACAGCCTGCCGTTCCCGGTTCCACCGAGGAAGCCTGGGCCAAGAACCGTCGCTGCGAATTCAAGGCCACTGCGAACTAGTTTTTTCGCGACCGTCGCGACAGGTTTTGTTCAAAACCCGTGTCCTTGGGGATGCGGGTTTTTTTGCGCGCTACGCATCCCGGGAGCGCCTGCGGTAGAGTCCGCGGAATTGATGATAGGTCAGGCCCAGGAGGGCGGCGGCGCGCTTCTGGTTGTGGCGGGTCTTCTCCAGGGCCGTCCGCAGGTAGGATTCTTCCAGGTCGCGTACGGCCTGGGTCAGGGGCACGCGGAGGTCGGCGTGGTCACGGCCGGTCGCGGGGGGCTGAAGAGGCGCCACGTCTTGCCCCGCGGATCGGCGTACGGTGGGGCCGTGGACGGTGCCGAATGGATCGAAGTCGATTTCGTCGACCTCTTCGCCGCTGGCGCGGAACACGGCCCGTTCGACCACGTTGCGCAGTTCGCGCACATTGCCCGGCCAATCGTGCCCCGTCAGGGCGTCCATGGCCCTGTCCGAAAACATGGGGCGTTCATTCAGTCCCAGGCTGACAGCCATGCGCGTGGCGAAATGCATAACCAAAAGCGCGACATCGCCTTCACGCTCCCGCAAAGGGGGCACGATCAGAACCTCGAAACTCAAGCGATCCAGGAGGTCGTCCTTGAAAGTGCCGGCCCGTGCCCGTGCGGGCAGGTCGGCGTTGGTCGCTCCCACCAAGCGTACGTTGACCTCCATTGTCGTGCTCCCGCCGACGCGGTCAAAGGATCCGTATTCCGCCACGCGCAAAATCTTCTCCTGGGCTTCCATGGACAGGTTGGCGATTTCGTCCAGGAAGAGGGTTCCGTTGTCGGCCATTTCAAACCGACCCCTGCGACGCATGGCGGCTCCAGTGAAGGCCCCGGCTTCATGTCCGAAGAGTTCCGAGTCCAGGAGCGTGCTGGTCAGCGCCGCGCAGTTCATGGTCACCAAGGGGCCCTGCCAGCGCGGCGAAAGGTAGTGCAGGCGTGCTGCTGCCAGTTCCTTGCCCGTGCCCCGTTCGCCGATGATGAGTACTGGCCGGTCGATGCGGGCCACGCGGGAAAGGCGTTCCTGGAAGTCCAAAAAGGCTTCGGATTGTCCGATGGCCTCCATGGTCTGGCGTGACGGTGTGGTTTTCATCGCCTGAATATAGTCTTTTTTACCAAATAGTCCATTTATCGGCTATCATGGTATGCGGTTTGTTTTTCTTGATGTTTGTATTTCAGGCGGTTGTGACACGTCTGCGTTGGCACACGCTGTGCTTTGTGGCTGACAGACGCAGTGCCAAACGCGGAGGACGCCATGAGCATATTCACCCGATTCAAGGACATTGTCAGCGCCAACATCAATTCCATGCTGGACCGGGCCGAGGAGCCTGAAAAACTGATCCGGCTCATGATTCAGGAGATGGAAGAGACCCTTGTCGAACTGAAGGCTTCGTGTGCGGGGCTCATGGCCGACCAGAAGCGCATTGCCCGGGATGCGGCCCAGGCCCTGTCCCGCACAGAGGTTTGGACCCGACGGGCCGAACTGGCCATGGACAAGGGCCGCGAGGATCTGGCTCGCGAGGCCTTGATGGAAAAACTGGGTGCAGAGCGCGAGAGCCAGGGCCTGGAGCGGGAAGTGGATCGTTTTTCCGTGCTCATCGAGCAGGCCCGTGAGGACATCGAGCAGCTGGAAGTCAAGCTGGAGGCCGCCAAGGAGCGGCAGCGCAGCCTGGCCAAGCGGCACGTCCGGGCCGACCAGCGCATTCGTGCCCGGTCCAGCGCGAAACGGGTCCAGTCCGCCGAGGTCATGATGCGTTTTGACCAGTTCGAGCAGCGCATCGAGCGCATGGAGGCCGAGGCGGAGCTGGCCGCGCCTCGGCGCGGGGCCGACCTGGAGAAGGCCTTCGCGCAGCTTGAGGGCGCGGGCGAGGTGGACGCGCAACTGGCCGCCATGCGGGGACGGAGCGGGAAGTGAGCAGGACCTAAGATAGTGTTTGGCTCCCCTGCCAGCCTCGGCTATGCAGGGTCGAAGAGCCATGGAGGACGCGCATGGAACACCTGTTGAGTTTTGTCTTTTTCATCATGGTCGCGGGCCTGGTGCTGGTCGGGGCGGTCATTTTCGGGGTCATCAAGATGTTCACGCGTTCCGGCAAGGAAAATGTCGAAGGCGAGGCGCAGATGATTCAGGAAATGTATCAGGGGCTGTCGCGGATGGAGGAGCGCATCGAGGCGCTGGAAACCATTCTGCTGGAAAAGGACGGGCAGGAGAGGCGGCCATGAGAAGAAATTGTGAGCGCGGCCCGCGTAGCGGCCGAGGCGGCTTTGGGTCACGCTGGAGTCGGCCCGTGGGGGACGGCGGTCTGTACCGGGCGCGGAACGGGATGCTGCTGGGCGTCTGCCAGGGTCTGGCCCGTCATTTCGACCTGCCGGTGAACATCCTGCGAGTCGTGGTGGTCATCCTGTTTCTCATCACGGGCATCTGGCCGGTGGGCCTGCTCTACCTCATCGCGGCCATGGTCATGCGCATGGAGCCCGTGGTGCCTTTCGGCAACGCCGGGGAGCGGGAATTCTACGATTCCTATTCCAGCTCCCGGAGCGGGGCCCTCTTGCGCATCAAGCGCCAATTCGAGAGCCTTGATCGCCGCTTGCGGCGCATGGAGGATGTGGTCACCAGCCGGGATTTCGAGTGGGAACGGCGCATGCGCAACCCATGATCGCGTTGTGATCATGGCGAAAATCCCGTTCCGGCTTGTCCGGGGCGGGATTTTTTGATTGGCGGCGGGACAGGGGTTTCTTATGCTCGCATCAGGATTTGAAGCGAGACAACGATGCGGAGGAACACGACATGGACATTAAGCGCAACGCGGGTGCGCCATCCCACCCCGACGTGGTGGTGCGGGGCAAAGATGCCGGGTGCTGGGCGCGGCGGCTGTGGACAACTTTGGCCGTGCTCCTGGTGCTCGGCGCCATGGGCATGGACTGCCGGTTCGAGAGCAGGCAAAGTTCCAGGACGTCGGATCCAGATATTTGGTCCCTGGCGCCACAGGCGCGCGAGATGGCCAGCGGAGTGCTCCTGGTCGAATTGAAGCCCGAGCAGCAGGACCGGGTGAAGGTTTGGCGGGAGGAAGGCATCCGCATGGCCGCGGAACTGACCGGCCTGCCCGAGGGCTTTTTTCAATGGCTGGAGGACAAGGGCGTGCCCGTGGCCGAGTTCGTCCATTTCCTGGTCCCGTTTCTGGAATTCATCGACATGATGGAATCGCGCAACAGCACGCACGCCCCGCCCGCCCAGAAGCGTCAGAGTCCGGCTACGATCTGAAATCACGGGATGCCTCCACCTGAGGCAGGCCGCCCAAATGTAGCCCCCGTCCACAGGCCGCTTCCAGTTTTTTTTATTGCGCGTGTGACACAATGTCCCGCGGATCCGTATATGGAAGAGCATGGATCAATCGGAAAACGACAGGGACGACGTCTGGGCCGTGAGCCGCACGTTGCGGGGCGAGCGAGATGCCTTTGCCGAGATTGTACGGCGCTACCAGGGGCCGATCTTTCGGCTCATGCTGCGCTTCACCCGAGACGAGCACTCGGCCAGCGAGATGGCCCAGGACGCTTTTGTGCGGGCTTTTGAGCGGCTGTCTTCCTACAATCCGAAGCTGCGTTTCTTCACCTGGCTCTACACCCTGGCCCTGAACCTGGCTCGTGACCATGCGCGACGCATCGCGCGCGAACCAAAAGACTATCGCAGCGTGGATCTGGTCTCCGGGGATGCGCGCAACGATCCTGTCGCCAGCCTTGAGGCCGTCCGGTTGCTCGATGTCCTGCGCCGCATGTCTCCCAAATATGGGGAAGTTCTGGCCTTGCGGTATATCGAGGACATGTCGTTGGGCGATGTGGCCGAGATGACGGGGTTGTCCATGAGCGGCGTCAAGATGCGTGTGCACAGGGCTCTGCGTTTGTTGCGGGAGCATTACAAGGAGGACGAATGAAGGACATCGACAACCCTCGCGATTCCTTGGACGAGGCGTGCGACCGCGTGACAGCGAGCTTGCGTCGCCTCGGAACTGCAACTCCACGGCCGGATTTCACGGATCGCGTCATGGAACGCATCGGGGCGGCGCCCAAGCCCATCCTGATCCGGGCAAGAATCCGGGACGCGTTGCTCTGGCTGGTGCGTCCGCGCACCCTTCGTGTCTCCCCGCTGGGCGGGCTGGCCTTCGCGTTCGGCCTGGTCCTCGTGTTGGGGATGGCTCTCCGCATCGGTCAGGTTGAGAAAATCGTGGCGCCGCAAGACCTCGCGCCCGTCAATTTTGTCCTGGAAGCGCCTGGAGCGCATGAAGTGGCCGTGATCGGCAGTTTCAACGGCTGGAATGCCGTGGGTTGGGGCATGCGGCGTGACGCGGCCACGGGGCGGTGGTTTCTCTCCACGGCCTTGCCGCCCGGCAGTCACGAGTATGTTTTTCTGGTCGATGGCGTCACCCCGCTGCCCGACGCCGCCGCTGCCTTGAGCGTCAATGACGGCTTTGGCAGCCGAAATTCCGTGCTGGTGGTGAAAAGCAATGACGGCCAGCCTCTCTAGAATACTTTTCCATACACTTTTGTGTGTTGCCGTTTGGACCTGGGGGCCGGCGGCCTTGGCGGGTGAAATCGGCAACGCATTGGAAAAGGCTCGGGTCGACGGGCTCCTGACACGCGAAGAGGCCGTGGCCATCGAACGCCGCGTCGAGGAAGCCCGGAGTCGGCGCCTGCCAACGGATTCGCTGGCGGCCAAGGTTCACGAGGGACTGGCCAAGAGGATGCCGGGCCAGGCCATTGTGCGCGCCGTGGACCTCATGTGCGAAGATTATTCCTTTGCCCGGAGTGTTCTTGGGCGTGCCGGATCTTCGCCCTCCCTGCAGGATGTCGCCGCGGTTGGAGACAGCCTTCGGCTCGGCCTGACCCGTGCCGAGCTTTCCGAGCTGGCGGGTTATGACCCGGCCGTGTCAGCAGCCATGCTGGCCACGGCCGCCACGGCGCGGGCTTATTTGAATTCGATACGCTTCGCGCCATCCCTGTCGTCAGACCTTTTGCGACAGGGGATCCTGTCGGCCTCCCTGACGCCTCCCTGGGCCCGGCTTTTCAGAGTGGTGCAGCGGGCTCGCGCCGCGGGCTTGACCGATGCGGTCGTGGCCGACGCCGCCGCGCGGACCTTGGCCGAGGGCGGGGAGCCGAGCGATCTCTTGCATGCGTTGGGATTCACAGGCCGTGACATGCGTCGCGTTCCGGACGAAAGCGACAAATAATCTGTAACCAAATCCGCAGCCATGCGTATATAATTGTGCCATGAAAGAAATTCTCCCATTCCTGATCATGTTGTTCATCGTTCCTGCCGTGGGCTGTTCCAAGGTCGGCGCAACGTTGGATGGAATTCAGGGTCAATACTACCTGGACCGCGCGGACCATGCCGGCGGGCGCGCGGCATTCGCCTCCAGGCTGGCCGAGAAGCCAGACGATCCCGTCCTGAACTATTACATGGCGAGATTCGAGTTGGGGGCGGACAACCCGGATGCGGCGTTGCCCCGGATTCAAAAGGCCGTGGCTCTTTCGCCAGGCACCGTGGAGTATCATTTTTGGGAAGGCGTGACCTGGTGGGCTCTCATGCAGCCAGACAAGGAGGGCGCAGCGTACAAAAGAGCGCTGGCCCTGGATCCGAATCATCTTTCGGCGAATCTTTACCTGGGTCACAATATGCTCGACCGGGGAAACAATGATGCGGCCCTGGCACATTACAACAAGGTTTTGAGCCTGAACCCCCATGAACCCCAGGCGATGTTCAATAAATCCGTGGCGCTGGAACGGCTGAAGCGGACGGCGGAGATGAAGAAGTCCTTGCTGGGCTACCTGGAGCGCTATCCGGATACATCCCTGGCATGCCAAGGGGTGCGCATGTTGAACAAGTCTGGCGACTTCTCGTGGCGTAACCATGTGATTGGCTTGCGCACCGTTCCGCTCCAGGCCGTGGCGTTCCGGACGGGCACGGCAATCCTGACGGATGGAGCAGCGTCCTCTTTGCAGCGTATCGGCGCAATTATGTCCGCCAAACCTTCGCTGGAGTTGCATGTGGTTGTTTACGTCGGAGGCAATGCAAAGCTGGCCCGGGAGCGGGCGCTTGCAGTCAGGGCCTACGTGAACCGCGTTTTCCCGGATGTCGCTTCGAAGCGCCTTGTTCCAAGTTGGTTCGGCCAGCCCGAAATGATCAAGGCGGATGGAGGAACATCTATCCGGACTGAATCCGTCAATATTTTCACCAAGGTTTGATGACCACAGGAGGAATTATCATGCGTGCCACTCTGCATTTTCTACTGACCTGTCTTGTGTTGCTGGCCCTTTCAGCCGTTCCGGTCCTGGCCGAGGAGTCCGTTCCCGGCGAGGAACCCACCCCCGCTCCAGCCTTCAACAATCCCACCCAGGCGAGCATCGCCGAAGGATTGGCCGTGGCGGCGAACGAACAGAACGAGGAAGCGATCAACGAGGCCCTGGGAGCTGTGGCCGGGCTTGAGGGCGATGTCGAGGCTCTCAACGGCGATATTGCCGCGCTTGAAGCCGAGATCGCGGCCCTGGGTGCGCAGCTTGCGGGTCTCGACCCGACGACGCAGGAATACGCCGACCTTGCGGCGCAAAAGGGACTTCTTGAGGAGCAGCAGGGCGCTTTGGCAGCGGATCTGGCCCAGAAAGAGGTTTCTCTTGAACAGGCCCGAACCGCTCTTAATAACGCGGAGATCACCAACGCCGAAATCGCGGACATGCGCGCCATGGGCCTGGGATGGGGAGAGATTGCCCACGCCCTGGGAGTGCATCCGAGCACCATCGGACAGAGCGTGGCCAATGCCCATCGCACGCGGTCCCATTACGGGAAAAACGCCGGTCTGACCGCCCGCAACACGGTGTCGAACGCCAAAGCCGGGTCCGCCAAGGGCGGGGCATCCTCCGACAAGGGTAACGGCAACGGGAACGCCGGCGGGAACGGGAATGCCGGCGGCAACGGGAATGGCGGCGGCAACGGAAACGGCGGTGGCAACGGAAACGGCGGTGGTAACGGTGGTGGTAACGGTGGTGGTAACGGTGGTGGTAACGGTGGCGGGAAAAAGTAGTCTACGCGAAACGAAAGCGCTCGGTGTCATAGACCGAGCGCTTTCCGCCTCCTCACGCCAACAAAAAGAGCCTGCCGAACACGGTGAATAGCTTTTCCATCATATCCGCTTCCATCTTCCCCCCGTAATCCCATACACAGACTTTTTGATGCTTGCACTTATCGTCCGAAGCGCTATCATTCAGCCATGAACAGCAAGCACCGAAAAACACTTGAGGCTATTTTTGCCGATCCTGTGAACGGAGGCTTGGAATGGGCCAGGATTGAAGCGCTGCTTATCGCTCTGGGCTGCCAAGCCATTGAAGGAAACGGCTCATCTGTCACCTTTGAGAAGGACGGCAAACGCGCCTACTTCCACCGGCCACATCCGCAGCGTGAAGCCCTGCGCTACCGCATCCGCGCTGTTCGTGAATACCTTGCAACCCTGGGGGTTAAACCATGAACACCATGAGATACAAAGGGTACACTGCCCGCATAGACTTTGACATGGAAGACAAAATCCTTGTGGGCAAGGTGCTGGACATTGAAGACACCATTGTTTTCCATGCGGACTCCGTCCACGAGTTCGAAACCGCCTTTCATGAGTCCGTTGATGATTACATCGCGGCCTGTGAAAAGCTGAAACAGAAACCCGAAAAGCCTGCCAGCGGACGGTTGATGCTCCGGGTCGATCCACGGATTCACGCGGCGGCCATTCGCAAGGCGGCCATGACAGGGCAAAGCCTCAATAAATGGGCGGAAAAAGTCATCGAACAAGCGGCTCACGTCTAGCCCTTCTTCCCGCTGAACAGACGTGCTCCGGAGGAAAGCCAGTTTTCTCGTGGCTTGGCCAATTATCGCCTATCAGGGGGATAATCATCCGGGTCTGCATCCGATACCAGCCTTGCAGCCAAGTCCAGGGCGTCCACAGACCAGAACATTGGCGGTCTGGGACGATGGACGCCGGGTTTTCCTTTTTCCGGTCGGCAGTGCAGCACCTTTTCTTTCCATTGGGCGGGAATGGCCGCTTCGCCATGGATCGCGCCCAGCAACGCGCCGCAGATGGCCGCGTTGGTGTCAGTGTCGCCGCCGTGCATGACCGAATCAACGACACCCTCTTCAAGGTTTGGGGCGTGCAGCATCTGCCAGACGGCATTCTGCAGGGCGATGAGCACCCAGCCTTGATGTTTGACAAAATCCCGGGGCAACGTCAGCGCGGCCTGAAGCAGCGCTCCCCGGAGGCTGGACTCGGCGTCCAGTTCTTCAGCCCAGACCAGCATTCCCGCATAGAGAGACCGGGCAGAACATCCTGTCCGGATCGCTTGGGCCACGGCCATGGTGAAAAGCGCGTTCGCCTGGCGACAGACAGGATGGGGATGGGTCAGCCCTGCGTCCTGCATGGCCCATTTGGCCACGTCCCACAGGTCATGGACTGCGCCAAAGATGCCCAGGGGACTGACGCGCATGAGTGCTCCGTTGGCTTGGCTGTCTTCGTTGGGCATGCCCCGTAGTGCCGAGGCAATGGTGCCGCCGCAGTCGAAAGGGACTGAGTCGTACCATGCACGGTAGGCTGCTTTAACCCTGTAGCGGTCATAACGGCCTTGCTCGACTAAGCTTCGGGCCAGCATCAAGGCCAGTTCGGAATCATCAGTGGGCTGGCCGGCCAGGGTATTCCATGTGCCGCCATCCGCCAGTTGGCGGACGCCGTGCGGATACGCTTGGCGGATCTGGGCGGGTGACTGAAATTCCACCAGACTGCCCAGGGAATCCCCTGCCAGTTGCCCAAGGATGCAGCCTCTGGCCCTGGACAGCGTGGTCTCCACCTGTGTTTGCTCCGATTCTCGCCAGTTCATGATATAGCGGCGCTGCTCCTCGGTCTCCGGAGACTGACGGAAACGGGATTTTGGACAATGTCGCCAGAGACTGGCCAGTTTCTCAAGGGCCATGGTCCCGGACAGGCCATGCCGGGCCAACCAGCAGCCGACCATGGTTCCGGTTCTGCCGATGCCGCCCCAGCAGTGCAGGTAGACGCCCCGGCCCGTGGCCACGGCCTGATCCACAAGGTCCAACACCTGGACCGTTGTCTCGGATGATTGCGGGACGCTGACGTCCGGGATGGGGAAGGAGTGGTACTCTGCCGAGGCGTTGATGTGCTGGAGCAGGGTCCGATACGAGGTGAGGCCATCGGCCGGCGTGGTCAGATCGATGAAGAATGTGATGCCGGCGTCGGTCAGGGCCTGCAATTTTTCCAAGGAGGAAGGTTCGTCAAAATTGCGCGGGTATTCCCCGGCCAGCAAGCGTCCGGGAATGATCCAGTAGGAATGGGGAATGGGGTTGGAGGGCATATGGTCACCGCGATGTTTTGGTGTGAGAAGAGTATGGCCGCTGATTTTTTGATACTCGCCTTGATGACTCGGTGGGTTTCATGCCTTAGCCAAAATTGGCGACCCGCTCCCGTGCCGGAGGTCCACGATGATAGAAGCGACTTTCCGCGTGAGGGCGCTGTTTTTGAGCCCAAGACATGTGTGCGCCAGTCGGATCGCCCCCCGCCATTCTTCAGGGGAAACGGGTTTTGGGACATCCGGAGCGTGGGCGAAGTATACGAACACAAGGTAGGCATCCTGACCATTGATTCCGGCCAGGAAATGCAGGTGGGCGAGTCGGTTTGCCATTTGATACAATGGGGTGTGCCAGCAGGCGTCCTGAGCAGCGTTGAAGGCCGCCTTGGCTTCGTCCAATTGGGCTTCAATTCTTCGCAGAGCGTTGCCTGTGGCCTTGCTGTGGTGGTCCACGGCCTCGGCAATGTGAGCCTTTGCTTCAACCAGGATCACTTTACCGTCTGAAGTGCGGCCCAGACCGTCCCATCGCGGGCCACTTCGGGGCCAGAATTCCGCCAATGGCATGGTCAGCTTCGTGACACCCAAACGCTCTAGAAAAGCATCATCGTAATATTCTGCGTAGTCGTCGTCCTGGCGAGGCGACCGCCAGTCGATGTCAGTGGCCGGCCATCCGAAGGCACTTGCAATGGCGATGTCGAGCACTTCAGGAGATTCGTTGACCATCACGCGCAGCCAGTGTTCGCTGCGCCGGGTTTTAGTGGGTCGAGGACGTCGGGGCATATTGTGTCTGCTAATGGGAGTGTTAAGCTCAGGCGCTGGGTTTAATCAGCTTCCATTCTTTGCATTCCAATTTGGAAAAAACGTTTTCAGCCGTTCAACAGTATGCCTCCATTTGGGAGCAGTCGGTTGGCAAACCGTGTTTTGGTTGCCAAAAAAGCCGACTTCCTTCACGGCCTTGGCTTCTTGAACAGTATCCAGCCATTTCACGCGGACAAACGCTTCGGCCATTTCCGGGTCAGTCGATCTTGCCCGTAGTTTGTCTGCGGTGCTCAGCACTTCCACCGCAAGCCGATCACCCTCTGACGTTTGAATTTTGAACTCGTGTACGGTCTGAGTAGCTTCCGTAACAATGCCGACGCCCACATAGCCCTTGTTCGGAATAGTCACCCAGACCCGATTCCCAGGCGAAAGGAGCTTGAGGGTCCGCGTATACCAGCTCCCGCCGCCGGCGCTGATGAAACCATGCGCCTTGGCTTCTTCCCAAGTGCAATCACCGCCAAAGGATACGTAATATTCGCCGTTCCACGGTTCCTTATTGCCGCTAGACTTGGTCGACACGGCCACATTGGCCTGAGTTTCACCGGGGTCGATGAACCAAGTCCGACTGAGAAATTGGTCCTCGCCGTGCTGGAAGACCTGGAAAAAAAGGACATTGATGGCAATGTCGCGGGCGTTCAGATAGCTGATGATGCGTTCGGTCGAGTCGTCGAGTTCTGCGGCGACAAGCAGAATCTGGTGGGACGCGTTGAGGGTGTCCTCGTCCAGGTCAATGCCGAAACGGTCTTTGAACGCAGTGCCCAGGTTTCCGCCATGAGAAAAGTTCCGATATATCTGTGATATTTTCTCTGCGGTCAGTCGCTCCACCCAGGTTGCATAATCAAGGGCTTGCGCCACGATTTCCCGTGGCGTTTTGTCGCGTTTGAGTTCGATCAAGACCAGGGAGGCATCTGGCGCAATGGCCAACAGGTCGATTCTACCGCCAAAGCCGGTCAGCTCCTGGCGACCGATCAGCATCCATTCCTTGGACAGGATTTCTGGCTTGGCAACAATCATGTCTTCCAAGTGCTGCTCGGTGAGCAGTTTGGACACCGGCAATGGGATCGGCGCGGGTCCTACTTTCCAAATTGCATGTTGAACTGGCATTTCATCTCACTCCATGAAGTACAGAGTCGTTTTATCTGCGAACCGTAATCGGAAATTCCAGCTCTTTTCTCGCCCCTGTATTGATATCAAACACGACCATGCGGAATTTTGTATAGTTCTGCCATGGCAGGTAGACGAAGCCCTGGCTCATGTCGGCGGGGTAGATGACCCGGTCTTCAAAGGCGTGCATGGCCAATTGTTTTTTGAATTCGATGGTGAATCCGTCGGAAAGGCCGGCGGCTGTGCCCGAGGCCGCGCCGGAGGTGCCGCCGATGATGGCTCCGGCCCGGGCTCCTGCACCGGCATCGCCTCCGGCGCCCCCGACACCCGCGCCTATTCCCGCGCCAATGGCCGCACCCGCCACGGCTCCAACCACAGCTCCGGTCACAGCAGTCGTGCCGATGGACGAAGAGCGGACATTCTGGGCCGCAGTGCCGATGGTCAGGGCAACGGTGTAGGAGCCGTCGTTCTGAATGCCGAACATCTGCTGGTGGTTGATCTCGAATTCCTTGGTGCCGGTGTGCCGGACAATGACATGGACCGGAAGGATATTGGCCTTCTTCAAGTCCGTGTTGAAGATGGCTTTGGACTGTTCTTCCGTGTCGATGGGCACAACGGCGATTTTGAGCCCTTCCAAGTCCCGATGGTTGGGTACGGATTCGGGCGTTTGGAAGGACACGCTTTCAACCTTGAGCGGCGCTGCGCACCCTGTGAGGAGCACGCAGCACATAGCCATGGCGAGAATGCTTTTCACGGACTACCCCCTGGGTGCGGCTTCAAGCGCCTTGAAGTACTCGCGAAGATTTTGCGATTTGTTCATCTGGCTGAGAATGTCGCCGATGGCCTTGTCGATTGCGGCATCAAATCCAGCAGCAAAGCCTCGTCCTGCTTCTTGATAAGTTAGAATCTGTTCATTGACGCCACCAGTCTGATTCACTTGACTGGTGCCGACCCACATGACCTTGCCGGTGGCCACATCCAGCAATTCGGCCCGAATAGCCAGACGGGTATAACTTTCTGCACTTACAGTGGACCAGCCTGGCTTTACATTCATCTTGGAGTCGATATCCTGCAGCTCCACGCGCATCATGGCCTGAATGCCGTCCTTGCTTGCGGCGTCATTCAGGATGTGCACTTCCTGGAACTGATAGGCCATGGCTTTGGTCAGTTTGACGGCCAAGGCCTTGCCGATGGCGAAATCAAACTGGCCCATTTTGATGGACTGGGAGGCCGTGGCTTCCAGGAGCTTGGGCGAAAGATACAGGCCAAGGGACACCTCACGCATCTTGATGACCTGCATGCTGGAAAACGCTTCGTAGCTCAGGCTGGTGCCGAGTTCCGGCTTGACCTGGACTTTGGTGCAGCCCGCGCTGATGACGAGGGCGAAGAGGACGAAAAACAGCAGGATGTTGCGGAACATGAGAAGCCTCCTGATTACTGATTGGGTTGTTACAAATTTTTAAGTATTTAACCTGAAGGCGTCCTGGACTAAGCCAAAGCGTTGCCTGAATTCCTTTTTCAACGCGATATTTGTTCTAGAAGGTTTAGATTTTAGATAAATTTCGAAGATTTTTTCTGGATTTGGTTGTCTTTAGAGACAATGGCGCTGATTTTATCCTTGGTTTTCATGTTGAAGAGTGAACTGTCTGGATATTTGTAGAAGTTTCGGATTTCAAAATTGATATAGTCTGTCCCTGTCATTGACCTATTGTAGGGGCGGATAATGCGAACGCCCTCGGCACCGTTGCCCAGCCCCGGATACTTTTTCGCAATCGTTCCAAAAAAAATCATCAATAGTCGATTGGTCCGAGTGTATAATCACTCCTTGTGGATATTCTTGCCCGGTCGGCCTTTCCGGAAGTGTTCGTGGATTGATGGCGACTCGGAGTTCGTAAGCCTAAGTTGTAAACTTTTGTCAACTCTTAGGTTTGTATGACAAGGTTTGTAGTTTAAGCGGACTGATGTGCGGGATGTTGACAGCGTTTTGATTACAGTCACCAACAAATATAGGGATCTTCCCACCCAGTGGGGCACATCCCAAAAACATTTTCCTCCCAGAATTAGAAAACTTGTAAGTCCGCTTCCGGATCGCGTGTGATCAGCCTTCCATGGTTCTGCAACCAGGAACGCAACGCGTGCACCTCTGGTTCAGCCTCATGGCGTCGAGTATGGTGGAAAATGGCTAGATTAAGGCGGCCAGGGTGCGCTTACGGGCCTTGGTTCGTCCTGACTTGCCGAGTTCTTCAGGCCGGTCGATCATTGTAAGGCCTCTCCGCTGATGAAGCGAGTGAATCTTTCAGGCCGTGGCGTATATCGGTCGCGAAAATAGTGCCGAATTTGTCCAGACGATGGGGGCAAAAAAGAGGCTTTGTTTGTAAAAAACTGGGAGAGAACTGGGAGAGAAAAGACATCTCGTTTTGACAAAGAAAAAGGACTTATCGATCTTAATCAATAAGTCCTTAGATTTTAATGGTGCCCAGGGCGGGACTTGAACCCGCACGACCGTAAAGGTCAAGGGATTTTAAATCCCTGGCGTCTACCAGTTCCACCACCCGGGCAGGGAGGACTCCATGTACCCAGGGGGCACTTGGGCGTCAATTCTTTCCTTGTCCGGATCCCGTTAGACCATGACGTCGATGAGCCGGCCCTTGTGCGGCTCGGGCGTGGGCGGTGCGACGTCATCCTCCCGGGAAGCGGGCGGAGTAGAACTGCGGCGTTCGGGTCTCGCCTCGCCGGGCCGTACACGCTCAACTGTCGAAATGGATTCCAGGATTTCCGACATGCCTACCGCCGGGCCCGCTGCGCCAGAAACGCCTCGAAATCGGCCGCGAATCCGGCGTCGATGTGGCGCAGATCGCGCAGCAGTTCCGGCGCGTCGAAGCCGTTCTGCGTCGCGAACTCGGCCAGGGCGCGACCGGAGGTGCCGCCGTGGCGCATGCGGATGCGCCCCTCGTTGTCGCGCGTGAACAGTTGGTAGTGGCCGTCGCGGTCCAGGGTGAGGGAATATTCGAGGTCCCAGGGAGTGTTCGCGTCGTAGGTCACGACGGACCCGAGATAGTGGCCAGGCAGGCTTGTCATGCGGGTCTCCGATTCTTGCGCAAGGTGAACTGGTACCAGTCCTTGCACTGATAGAAGTAGAACATGGTCGCGCACTGCACCAGGACCGAGGCGAACATGGCCATCCACACGCCGCTTGCGGACTCAAGCACCACGTGGCCGAGCAGGTAGGCCAGGGGCAGGCGCACCAGCCAGGCCGCGGAACCGAAAATGACGGCCTGGTAGATGGTCGCGCCGGCTCCGGTGAAGGCCCCGCCCAGGATCATGGCGGCCAGAAGCGGCGGAGTGGCGGCCATGTTCCAGGCCAGATAGCGCACGGCCTCGGCCTGGACCTGCGGGTCCGGGGCCACAAAGGCGACCACGGGCTCTATGACCAGCCACAACAGGCCGGTGATGACGCTGATGGCCGCCACGCCCACGAACATGATCCAATATCCGATGCGTTTGGCTTCCTCTTTGCGTCCCTGGCCGAGGTAGTGGCCGACCAGGATGGAGGCCGTGAAGTTGAAGGCGATGCCGGGCAGGAAGAGCAGGGCCTCGATGCGAATCCCCGCGCTCATGCCGGCCATGGCGATGACGTTGTCGCGGGGGAGGCTCGCGGTGATGGCGTAGAGAACCATGTAGGCCGAGTGCCAGACCAACTGCATGAGCCCGGCCGGCCAGGCCACCTTGACCAGGTAGGGCAGGGCCAGGCGGACCCATCGCCAGGGCGCCAGGCACTGCGGGCTGAGCAGGCCGCAGCGGAAGAGCATGACGATGTTGTAGATGGTGCCGCACACAACCGATCCGAAGGTGGCCCAGGCAATGCCCTTGTAGCCCAGATTCGGCAGCCCCCACAAACCAAGGCCCAGTCCCAGGTCGCCCAGAGCGTTCACGCCCGTGACCAGAATCATGGAATAAAGGGGCACGGTCACGATCTTCTGGGCCCGGAAGAAGGCGTTGCTGATGGTGAAGATATAGTAGGCCGGCAGCAGGTACAGACTGACCTGCAGCAGGTATTCGGCAATGGGCATGATCTCGGCCGGAATGTGCAGGAGGTCCAGAAAACGTTTGTTGAAGTACAATCCGCAGGCCAGCAGGAGCGCTCCGGTCACGAGCCCCAGTCCCATGCCCAGCCCGACAAAGCGTTTGATGCGCCGGGGCAGCCCGGCTCCCGAACTCTGGCTGATGGCAGCCACACTGCCGTTGGCCAGGGCGATGGCCACGACCATGAAGAAAAACATGGCCTGGCTCATGACGCCCATGCAGGCCTGGACCTCGCGGCTGATGCGGCCGGCCACCCAGACATCGACGAAGCCGATCAGGAAGTGGAAGACCATCATGACGACCTGGGGCCAGGCCAGGTTCCAGATGGTCGCGTAGGGGGCGCTGGTCATGCGCAGGTCGAATTCGCTGTGGGGCATGGATATTCCGTTGTGTGTCTGGGCCGGAATGCTTCAGGGGCCAGGATTTGACAAGGAAAATGTGGCCGAAAGGTGGCGGCGCTGGCGTGGGCTTGCTTTCCCGTGGGCTTGCGGATACCGGAACGCATCCGAATCAACGAACAGGGCCTGGCCCGTGAGGTATAGCGTGGATCTTGAACAATTGCCGCAAAGCGTGACCGTGGTGGAGGAAGGGGAGAAGCGGTTCTTCCTGATCGGCACGGCCCATGTTTCCCAGGAGAGCGTGGAGGACGTGCGCAGGACCGTGGCCATCGTGCAACCCGACTCCATCTGCGTGGAGCTCTGCCCGTCCCGGCATCAGGCCATGACCCGCCGCGACGACTGGAAGCGCATGGACATCTACAAGGTCATCAAGGAGGGCAAGGCGGTCTTCCTCCTGATCCAGCTCGTGCTGCAGGCTTTTTACCGCAAGATCGGCGACAAGCTGGGCGTCCAGCCCGGGGCCGAGATGATGGAGGGCGTACGTCTGGCCGAGGAAACCGGCGCCAGTTTGGTCCTGGCCGACCGGGACGTGCAGGTCACCCTGAAACGGGTCTGGGGCTATTTGGGCTTCTGGAAGAAGTGCCAGCTCCTGACCCAGCTTCTGACCAGCATCTTCAGCGACGAGGACGTGGACACGGCCCTCATCGAGGACATGAAGAAGAAGGATCAGCTGGCGGCCATCATGGGCGCCTTTGCCGAGAATTTTCCCCAGATCAAGGAGCGGCTCATCGACGAGCGCGACATCTATCTGGCCCAGAAGATCCGCCAAGCCCCTGGCACGAACATCGTGGCCGTGGTCGGCGCCGGGCACGTGCCCGGCATGCAGATGCATTTCGGCCGGGACATGGATCTTGCGCCCCTGGAAGAGCTGCCCCCCCCGTCCAGATGGGGAGCCTTCTGGAAGTGGGGTTTGCCCGGTTTTTTCGTCGCATTGCTGGTCATCGGTTTTTTTCGTGGTGGCGCTGATGCCTCCATGGACGCGGTATCCATCTGGGTGCTGGTGACCGGCATTGGCGCGGCTCTGGGCTCTCTGGCCGCCCTGGGGCACCCCCTGACGGTGCTCTCCAGTTTTCTGGCCGCGCCCATCACCACCCTGCATCCGCTCATCGCCGCCGGATGGGTGGCCGGTCTGGTCCAGGCCTGGGTCAAAAAGCCCACGGTTTCGGATCTGGAGGATCTGCCCACCAGCGTCATGACGGTCAAGGGATTCTGGATGAACCCTGTCAGTCGCATTCTGCTGGTGGTCATCTTCGCCAATCTGGGCGCGACCATCGGCGTCTTCGTTTCGGGCAGCTGGATCGCGGCCAAGGTTTTTTAGGCGGCAAGGGGGGCCGTGCTCCCGTATCGGCCGGTGGATGGATCCCCGCCTGCGCGGGGATGACTTGAGGCTGGCGGCATTTGCCGATCATATCCGGCATCTGGCGCGGGACCGCTTGGGGCAGGTCTTCGCGAGATGCTGCGCGTCATTCCCGCGCAGGCGGGAATCCATCCTGTCCGATTCCGCATCGCAACGGCGTGTTTCAGCGCAATAAAAAAGGGTGACCATGACAGCCACCCTTTTTTGTTGTCGTCTTTCTGCAGAGCAGGACGCTAGTAGGCGCCGTGCTGATTCAGTTCCTTGTCCGTGACCTTGTGGGAGAAGGTCCGGTACAGCCAGAACTGGTAGGCCGCGACAATGGGCACGAAGACCAGGGTCACGCCCAGCATGATGGACAGGGTCAGGGTGCTGGAGGCGGAGTTGGTGATGGTGATGGAGTATTCCGGGGAGATGCTCGACGGCAACAGGGCCGGGTACAGGCCGACCACGCCAAAGAGGGTCAGGCCGGCGATCATGACCGCCGACAGGCCCCAGGCGTACCACCAATCCTCGCGGCCGATCTGTCGGCGCAGCAGGACCAGGGCCACCACAGGCACGGCCAAAAGAACCAGCATGAGCGGGTTCTGCAGGTAATTGTTCAGCAGCTTGGTGAAGATCACCGTCAGGACGACAAAGGCAGCGATCAGCACGACCAGCACGGGCCACAGTTTGCGGGCCAGTCCGGCCGCGCGGCTTTGCAGGTCGCCTTCGCTCTTCACGGCCAGCCACAGGGCTCCGTGCATGGCGAAGAGCAGGACGAAGAGCACGCCGCCGGCCAGTCCGTAGGGGTTGAAGAGAGTCAGGAAGCTGCCCTGGAAAACGCCGTTTTCATCCAGGGGCAGGCCCATGAAGATGTTGGCGAAGGCCACGCCCAGGATCAGGGCGGGCAGGAAGCTGCCGAGTGTCGCGCCCCAGTCCCAGACCTTGCGCCAGGCCGGGCTGTCGACCTGGTGCCGGAATTCCAGGGAGACGCCGCGGATGATCAGGGCGAAGAGCAGGAGCATGAGCGGGGTGTAGAGGCCACTGAACATGACCGCGTAGGCCTTGGGAAAGGCGGCGAAGGTCACACCGCCGGCCGTGATCAGCCAGACCTCGTTGCCGTCCCAGAACGGCCCCATGGCATTGAGCATGATCCGGCGGTCCCGATCGCTTTTGCCCAGCACGGGCAGGAGCGTTCCGATGCCCAGGTCGTATCCGTCGAGAACGAAGTAGATGGCCCAGAGCACGCCCCAGAGCAGGAACCAAATTGTTTCGAGCATGAGTCAATCCTCCTTGTGATCCAGTGGGTTATGCCTCGGCCGGGCCTTTCTTGGCGAATTTGAACAAAAGGTAGATGTCCACGGCGCCGAGCAGCGCGTAAAGCAGGGTCAGGGCCACCAGGGAGAAGGCCACCTGGGAGGTGACGATGGGCGAGACCGCGTCGGAGGTCTTCATCAGGCCGTAGACGATCCAGGGTTGGCGACCCACTTCGGCCAGAACCCAACCTGCCTCGATGGCGATGTAGGGCAGGGGGATGGCGAAGAGCATGGCCTTGAGCAGCTTGGGGGTCTCGGTCAGCTGCTTGCGGCGCAGGAAAGCCCAGATGCACAGGATGGGCAGGAGGGTGCCGATGCCGACCATGGCCCTGAAGGACAGGAAGGTCAGCATGACGGGCGGGCGTTCGTCGGAGGGCCAGTCCTTGAGGCCCTGCACCGGGGCCTTGAAGTCGTTGTGGGCCAGGAAGGACAGGCCGCCGGGGATGCCGAAGAGTTCGACAGCGTTCTTTTCGTTCTTCTCGTCCGGCACGACCAGCAGGTACATGGGCGCGCCGTCCTGGTGGGTCTCCCACAGGGACTCCATGGCCGCGAGCTTGGCCGGCTGGATCTTGGTCACTTCCTGGGCGTGGTGATGGCCTTGGACCGCGACCAGCACGGAAAAGATCAGGGCGAAGAACATGCCCATGTGGAAGGAGCGGGTGAAGAAGTCGACATGCTGCTTCTTGAGCAAATGGTAGGCGGACACGCCCATGACAAAGAAGCCGGCCAGGGTGAAGGCGGCGCTCAGAGTATGCACGTACTGCTGCCACGCAAAGGGGTTGAAGACCACGGCGAAGAAGTCGTCAAGTTCGGCCCGGCCGTTGCGGAGCACATAGCCCAGGGGGTTCTGCATGAATCCGTTGGCAATGATGATCCACAGGGCCGAGAGGTTTGACGCGCCGGCCACCAGCCAGATGCAGAGGGCGTGCATTTTGGGAGAGAGCTTGTCCCAGCCGAAGATCCAGGCGCCCAGAAAAGTGGATTCCAGGAAGAAGGCCACGGTGGCCTCGATGGCCAAAAGCGACCCGAAAATGTCACCCACGTATTCGGAATAACGAGACCAGTTGGTCCCGAACTGAAATTCCAGAGTGATGCCCGTGACCACCCCGAGAACAAAATTTATGACAAAGAGCTTGCCCCAGAACTTGGTCATGCGCTTGTACATCTCGTCGCCTGTGCGCACGTACTTCGTTTCCATGATGGCCACCAGGATGGACAGGCCCAGGGTCAGGGGAACGAAGATGAAGTGGAACATGGTCGCCATGGCGAATTGGAGCCTGGATAACATGAGCACATCCATACGGTCTCTCCTTTAATCGTTTGCGGGTGGTTGACCCGTGATCCGGGACATGGCTTCCCGGGCCAGGGTCGCGACGGTGACGTCCAACAGGCGCCGGTCGCGATACAGTTCCAGGGACGCCTGGTCCGCGGTCAGGGTCGCGAGGCCAGGGAGCGCCGAAGACAGGAGCAGCAGACCGCAGGCCCAGGCCCCAAGG
>CAZPSN010000008.1:61402-75336 GCA_964589645.1 uncultured Desulfovibrionaceae bacterium | reverse complement strand
CCTCGGATCGGCGCGTCGCAGTCGGCCAGGGCGCAGAGCAGGTCGGGCTCGGATCTCTTGGCCAGGTCGGGCCGGACCTGGGCCATCCGCCCCACGCCCCAGACCGCCCCTCGGCGCAGAGGGGCGTGTTCCAGGTAGCAGTCGGGCCGGCAGTGATCCTCGTGGATGTAGGCCAGGAGGTGGTTGTGGTACTCTGCGGCCATGAGCGGGCTCTGCGTCACGATCTCGGCCATGGCCTCGGGGGCACCCCAGCCAATGCCGCCCGATTCGTCGTTGAGGCTCCAGATGAAGCGGCGCATGACCACGCGCGCCTTTTCAGGGGTCCGTGCGGCCATGGCCCCGACGGTCAGGCCGAAGGCCGTGACGGCCCGCCAGCGGACCCGCGGGGACGAGGAGCACAGGGCCGAGAAGAGCGGGGCCACGGCCTGCTGGCCGAGATCCGCCAGGCCGGACAGTCCGTTTTCCCAGCCGTCGTCGGCCAGAAGAGCCTGGATGTGGCGCTTCACGTCCCTGTGCTGTCCCATGTGTTTCCTTTAGGCTTCGGCCGCGTCCACTTTGGCCTTGATGGCCCGGGCCACCTGGCGTCCCAGTTCCTTGCACTCGGTCAGTTTGGCGTGGTCGGGCACGTTCTTGCATTTCACGCCGGGCTCGATCACCTCGACCTTGGCCGACTTGAGCCAGTCGGTCAGGACGTTGATGCACTCCCCGCTCCAGCCATAGGAGCCGAAGGCCGCGCCGACGCGCCCCACGGGTCGCAGACCCTTCATGTAGGTCAGGAAGTCGGCCATGAGCGGCAGGATGCCGTTGTTGTGGGTCGGGGAGCCGCAAACGATGCCCGTGGCGTTGGCCATTTCGCCCATGACATCGCTGTGGTGGAACTGCTTGAGGTGCATGATCTTGACGGCCACCCCTTCCTCCATGATGCCCTCGGCGATGGCCTTGGCCATCTTTTCCGTGGAATGCCACATGGTGTCGTAAACAATGAGGGCCTTCTTGTTCGGCCGCTGCTCGGCGTAATCGCGATAGGCCTGCAGGATCAGCGGCACGTTGGAGCGCCAGATGATGCCGTGGTCCGGGGCGATCATGTCGATCTCGAGGCCGAGCTTGCCCACTTCGTCGAGCACGGCCGTGACCCGCGGGGAGTAGGGCAGGACGATGTTGTGGTAGTAATGGGAGCTCTCGGCCATGAGCATGGCCAGGTCGACCTCGTCGTCGAAGCGCTCGCTGGAGGCGATGTTCTGGCCAAAGGCGTCGTTGGAAATGAGCAGTTTATCCTCGGGGATATAGGAGAACATGGAGTCGGGCCAGTGCAGCATGCGCGTTTCCATGAACTGCACCGTGCGTTTGCCCAGACTTAAAGAGTCCCCGGTCTGGACCGGATGGTAGGGCCAGTCGGGCTGGTGAAAATGGTCGAGGAGCATGCGGTGGCCCATCTTGGAGCAGACCACCTTCTCGGGCCGGATCTTGTCCATCAAAAAGGGCATGGCCCCGGCATGGTCGGGTTCGATGTGGTTGCAGACGATGTAGTCGATCTTGTCCAGTTCGATGATGGAACGGATCTGGTGGAAGAGGTCCATCTGGAACTTGGCGGGCACGGAGTCGAAAAGGGTGACCTTGTCGTCAATGACCAGATAGGCGTTGTAGGTCGTGCCCTGAGGAGATTTGGAATATCCATGGAAATCATGGATGTTCCAGTCAACCACCCCGACCCAGTAGATGTCTTTCTTGATTTCGGTGACAGGCATTGTTCGTATCCTTCCGTATGTTGACCCCGCATGGGCGGGGAGAAATGTGTCAAAAAGCCCAGCCCAGGTTTTCTGGACTGGGCGGTCTGGAATCAATTTTCCTTGGCGAAATCGTCCTTGCCCGCTCCGCAGACCGGACAGGTCCAGTCATCGGGAATGTCCTCGAATCTGGTGCCCGGGGCGACGCCGCTGTCGGGATCGCCCACGGCGGGGTCGTACACATAGCCGCAAAGAGTGCACACGTATTTGTCCATGTTCATCATCTCCCTAGTTTTTTGAGTTTTCCATTGTCCGTGCAGATTGCAGTATTTCCATTCAAGACGTTTCGGCCATTATGAACGCTTTCGCATTCGATCAAAACAGGTTTTAGACGTGACACTACCAAAGAAGAACCAAATGTTCCAGCTCTATTGCCGAGCGGCGCGCAACCGTCACCAGGCACTATTGCCGTGGTTCCTCGGCGGCCTGGCAGCGGGGACAGATGCCTGAGAATTCCAGGGCAACGTTTGTGACCAGGAAATCCGTGGACAGGCCACTCCCGATTCCAGAGATGTCCGGGGCGTCAAAAATGTCCCCGACCTTGCCGCAGATCTCGCACCTGATATGATGATGCGGCGAGACATCTCCGTCAAAGCGTTTCTGGCTACCGCCGTTTTCCAGTTTGCGGACCAGTCCGAGGCCGCTCAGGACTTCCAGGTTGCGGTAGACAGTGCCCAGACTGATGCGCGGCATCTTCCGGCGCACCATGCCGTAGACCTCGTCGGCCGTGGGATGGGACGTGACGGCCTGGAGCTCTTCCAGGATGATCCGACGCTGGTTGGTCAGGCGCATGTCTTTGCCCAGCAATTCTTTCATAACAAATACCTCAATGATGATTTGATAATTGTTACTAATAAAATGCAAAAAATCCGTCAAGAATTAAAGCAGGTTCATTTCAGGCGGGAAGGTGCTTCGAGCAGGTTCGCGATGACCGCATCCGAGATGTCGGTCATGCAGGCGTGGGCGAGGCGGCAGGCGTCCTGGCCGTGCAGGGAGCAGGGAGCCTGCGGGCAGCGGCTCTGGTGGATGATATCCTGGGGCCCAGAGGGAAAGAAGCCCCATTCCCGGGTCGTGGGGCCAAACAGGGCCAGAACGGGAGTGCCCACGGCCGTGGCCAGATGCATGGGGCCCGAGTCCCCGGTCACCAGACGCTGGCAGCGGGACAGCAGGCTCGCGGTTTCGCGCAGGTCCGTGGCGTTGGTCAAATCGCGGGGGGAAGCGGGAAATAGTGGGTTTGCATCGCGGCCCAGGATTACAATTTCTTCGTTGCGGCTCTCCAGGGTGCGGACCAGACGTTCCCAGACATGCCGGGGGGGGGTCTTGGCGGGGTGTGTGGCGTAGGGATGAATGGCCACGGGCCTGGTCAGGCCCAACCGGGAAAGTCTTTCCTCGGCTCTGGTCGTTTCCTGCCTCGTGAGGTGGATGCGGGGGCGGAGCAAATCCTGCTCCGGGGCCTCGGATTCCAGGGCCAGGGCGTAGCGCTGCGGCACGTTGTGGCGGCCAAGTATTGATCCGAACAACGGGTGGCGTGTGGCCAGAAACAATCGTCGCTCCAGGGAATGTTTGGCATAGCCGAAAGTCGGTCCGGGCCAGAGCAGGCGGAGCATGCCGGTGCGCAGGTTCTTGTGCAGGTCGACGAAGGGCATGTGCCCGTGGCTGCTGGCCAGGGCACGACAGAAGCGCAGCCATTGGAATCCTTGCAGATCCTCTGTCGCCACCGTGATGACGCCGCGCACGGCCGGGTGGTTTTCAAAAAGCGGGGCGAGGCCAGGACGGGTCAGGACATGAAAGGTCAGGCCGGCCCGCTCGTGCCAGTAGGCGAGCACGCCCGTGGTCAGGATGGCGTCGCCGAGGGCGCTCAGGCGCACGGTCAGGCATTCGCGGTTCCGCAGGGCGGGGCGGCTAGGCGCGGTCGGGGCAGAGTTCGGCATAGATGTCCATGAGCGCACGGGAGGTGCGGGCGATATGAAAAGTGCGGGCGTGTCGCTGGCCTTTCGCGATCATGTCCCGGCGCAGGCTTTCGTCTTCCAGGACTCGTGTCAGGGCCTGGGACAGGGCCGGCGCGTCTCCCGGTTCGGTGTACAGGGCCGCGTCTCCGCCTGGCTCGGCAAAGCAGGATCCGGTGGAAGTAACCACCGGCACGCCGCTGGTCAGGGCCTCGATGATGGGGATGCCGAACCCTTCGGCCAGGGACGGGTAGGCGAAAATCCGGGCCATCTGATACAGGCCGGGCAGATCACCTCCTGGCACACGGCCCAGGAAGCGCACCGAGGAATCCACGCCCTGGCGACGCGCCTCGGCACGCAATTCCCCATGCAGCGGTCCGGCCCCGGCGATGACCAGTTGCGGGCGATCCCGCGGCAGCAGGGCCAGGGCCTGGATCAGGGTGCGTACGCCCTTGCGCTCGACCAGGGAGCCGACGAAAAGGATGTATTCCCGTGACAATCCGAGGCGCTCGCGCATGGCCTTGCGTCCGCCCTGGTCGACCGCGACGGAAAAGGCCGGGTCGCAGCTTTGATAGGCGACGCGAATACGCGAGCGGTCGAGGCCAAAGATCTCCTGAAGATCATCGGCGGTTTTCTGGCTGACGGCCACGACCAAATCCGCGCGTCTGCAACTGGCTCTGTATTTCCATGCGTAGAGGAACCGGTCCAGCCGGGGATAGAGGTGCGGGTGGGTGACGAAGAGGAGGTCGTGCATGGTGACCACGGTGCGGGTGCGTGGATCGAAATGCGTCAGGGGCAGTTCGTGGGACAGGCCGTGGAAGATGTCCAGCCCGTTTCCGCGGGCGGCCCGGGGAATGCCGAGGGAGCGCCACAGGGACGGGAAGCGGCGGCCCAAGGGGCATGCTTCCTGCACACGCAGGCCCAGTCCCGGGGGAAATGTGCAAAATGGGCCACGGGCCTGCGCGGCATAGAGGGTGTAGCGATGCCGCGGAAAATGCTCGGCCAGGCCCAGAATCGTGCCGCGCGCGTAGTTTCCCAGGCCCGTGGCGTTGTGAAAGAAGCGCTTGGCGTCAAATCCGATGTGCATGCACAGGGTCCTTTTTTTGCACAAGCTGCTCCAGGTAGCTGCCCAGGTCCTGGGCCACCCAGGTCGGCCGGTCCGGGCCTGGGGGGCAGCGCTGCACGGGGGGGGCCTGAAGGGCAAGGCCGAGACGGGCCGCCTGGTCCTGCCCGTGCCCGGTCAGGACCAGGACCGTTTCAGCGCAGCCGACGGCTTGGCCAAAGCGGATGTCGGCGACCTTGTCTCCGATCATGACCGTGGTTTCAGGTCGCAGGGAAAAGGTTTCGGCCAATTGCTTCCAGAGTCCGACGCGTGGCTTGCGACAGTCGCAGTCCACCTCCGGCGCATGGGGGCAGCGGACCGCTCCGGTCAGAACAATGCCTTCGGTCCGCAGCAGGTCTTCGAGCCGGGCGTGAACTCGCTGGTAGTCCTGCTCTGTGAGGAGCCCCCGGCCGATGCCGCTCTGGTTGCTGGCCAGGAAGAAGCGACAGCCCAGCTGCGCCAGGCGGCGCATGGGCCTGGCCGCGCCGGGGATCAGGGCGACCTGGTCCGGATCGCGCAGGTAATGGCGCTCCGCGATGAGGGTGCCGTCCCGGTCGAGAAGGATGGTGTCGATAGGGGTCATGATTGTCCTTGCCGAAGATGCACTTTTTTGATCGGTATGCCGGGCCAGGTCAAGAAAGGAAATGTTGCAGTCCGGGCCTGCCCCGGGAATCCGGATCCGCGTACGAAAATGTTGACGAAACTGGTCAGGTTGTAGATATGCGCCTGCGTGTCGGGCGCGCATCGTGTCGTGACAGGTGGCGCCGGTTCGTGGTATGGGGCCGGGCACAGTGAAAACGGAGAACGCATGAGTACAGCGAAAAATCAGAAATGGGTCTATCTGGCCGCCGTCCTGCTCGTGGCCGCTGGCGTGGGTTATCTCGTCTTCAGTGGCCTTTCCCAGAATTCCGTATATTTCCTGAATGTTTCCGAGGCGTTGGCCATGCCCGCCGAAAAGGTCGGCCAGGCCCGCCTTTTCGGAACCGTGTCACCCGCGGATATCGTCCGTGATCCCGCGGCCATGGGCGTTGCCTTCCATGTGTTGGACAAGGACGATCCGACCAAATCCATTCGCGTGAACTACCGCGGCACCGTGCCCGACACGTTCAAGCCCGGCGTGGAGGTCATTCTCGAAGGGGCTTTCAAGGCCGACGCGAGCCAATTCGAAGCCACGACCCTTTTGACCAAGTGCCCGTCCAAGTACGAAAAAAACGAAAATGGGCAGATGCGTCCGCCCGGCTACAAGGGCTAGGGCCCTCCCCAACGCAACCAGAGTTCCAGCGAGGATACCCAGTTTCATGCACTCCATCAGTTTCACAGCACTCCTATTGAGCATGTTGGCGGCCGTCGGTTTGACGGGTCTGGCCGGGATGAAGGCCCTGAAAGACGATTACGGCACCGTCGCCCTGTTCGAAAAAGGGCAGATTTTCCTGGCCGTCGTGGTTCTCGCGGTTTCCGCGATTCTGCTGCAGGCCCTGGTCGTGCGGGACTATTCCTACGTCTATGTCCGCGACTACACAGACAATCTTCTGCCTCTCTTCTATGCGGTGACAGCCTTTTGGGCCGGACAGAACGGGTCTTTCCTGTTCTGGTATTTGTGCGTCGCCCTCATGGGCTGGTGCATGATCTACACGCCGGGGTACTCGCATCTGGACAAGCGGACCAAGGTCTACTTCTGGATTCTTTTCTTCCTGGTGGAGATCTTTTTTCTTTTCGCCCTGACCGGGCCAAGCAATCCCTTCATGAAGCTTGACCCGGTTCCGTCCGACGGCCGGGGGCTCAATCCCCTGCTGCAGAACCCGGGCATGATCTTTCACCCCCCCCTGTTGTTTTTGGGCTATGCCGGCTACACCATCCCCTGCTGCCTGGCCCTGGCTTCCCGGCTTTCGGGCAACGGCCGCGAATGGCTCGACCTGTGCCGCAACTGGAACATCGTGGCCTGGATATTTTTGACCGCGGGCATCATCCTGGGCGCCTGGTGGTCTTACATGGAACTGGGCTGGGGTGGGTATTGGGCCTGGGATCCGGTCGAGAATGCCTCCCTCATCCCGTGGCTGGCCGGCACGGGTTTCATCCATACGGCCATAGTTGGCCGAACCCGCAAGACCTTGCTGCGCACCAACGTATTCATGGCCGTCTTGACGCTTCTGCTCTGCTTTTTCGCCACCTTTGTCGTGCGCAGCGGCATGATCGAGTCCCTGCACGCCTTTGGCGGCAGCAAGATGGGCGTTCCGCTGCTGGTCTTTCTCATCGTTGGCCTAACCCTGACCCTTTATGTCTGTCTGGTGCCGCGCAAGGACGACGCCACCAGCATCGATGACCTGACCAGTCGTCCCGGCATGCTTTTTCTGGCCTCCTGGTTTTTTCTCTGCCTGGGTGGCATCGTGCTCCTGGGCGTGCTCTGGCCGGTGATCAGCAGCCTCTGGAGCGAGAACCCCGTGGGTCTCGACGCAGGGTTCTACAATCGGGTCTGTTTGCCGCTTTTTGCCGTGCTCGCGTTCATCATGTCGATCTGTCCCTGGTTTTCCCAGAAGAGCGGGATCGCCGACAAGACGGCCCTGGCCGTGGTGCTGGGGACAGGCGTCGGCACCGCGATCCTCGTTTTCATGCTGGGATACCGGCAACCCCTGGCCCTTTTTTCCGCCATGTCCGGAATCATGATCGTGATCTCCGTGGCCATGGTCTTTGCGCGCACCAAGGGCTTGCGCTCCTTCCGGCCGTCCTGGGGATCCTACGGCGTGCATCTGGGCGTGGGCCTCATGGTTGTGGGTGTGGCCTTTTCCGGTCCTTACAAGGTGGAGAACGAGGCCGTGCTGACCAAGGGGCAGTCCATGGCCGTCGGGGCCTACGAGGTGCGTTTCGACGAGTTGCAGCATCATCACGACAACCCGGCCATGGACATGCACGCGGCCATCCTGACGGTCAGCCGCGACGGCCGGGAGGTGGGACGCATGGCCCCGGAGAAGCGCCTTTACGCCAGTTTTCAGCAGTCGACCTTTGCCGAGGTGGCGGTCATCCCGTCCCTGGGCGAGGAAGTGTATGCCACCCTGCTCGGTTTCAACGAGGATGGCGCGGTCAGCCTGAAGATCAGCATCAACCCGCTGGTCAACTGGATCTGGATTGGCGGCACTCTGTCCTGCCTGATCGCATTTTTGTGCTGGAGAAAGATCGAGCGCCGATGATGGCCGGCTTTCTTCTTGAGTTGCGCGGGGTCAGCCATTTCTTCGGGTCCCGGCTGATCTTCAAGGGGGTTTCCTGCACCCTTGCTTCGGGAAGCATCATGCTCGTGGCCGGCCCTAATGGAGCCGGCAAATCGACGCTCTTGAAGATCATGGCCGGACTGCTGCCCCCGCGCTCCGGCTCCGTGCAGCGCCTCGTTCCGGATCGGACCATGGCCTTCATGGGCCACCAGACCTTTGTCTACCCGGCCCTCTCGGCCCTGGGCAACCTCGAGTTCTGGAACCGCGTCTACAAACGCGGTCTGGACGACGCGGGGTTGCTCGGGCTCCTGGACCGGGTGGGCCTCAAAGGTTTTGCCCTGGAAGCCGCCGGCACCTTCTCACGGGGAATGGCCCAGCGACTGTCCCTGGCACGGGTACTGCTGGTGGAACCTCGGCTTGTGTTTCTGGATGAGCCATCGACAGGTTTGGACACGGCTTCCCAGGCCCTGTTGCACGCCGAACTGGAGGCTGCCAGAAACAGGGGAGCCGGCATTGTCTGGATCTCTCACGATCTGGATCGCGATCTGAACAAGGCCGATGCGGTCCTGCAACTGTCCGGGCGAGCCATGGCTTTTTTTGGACCAGCGGGCGAGTTTCCCCGGGAGGCTTCGTGATCGCGTCCTGCCTGGCCATCGCGACCAAGGATCTGCGGCTGGCCTTCGCCGGCGGACAGGGGCCGGTACAGGCCGTGCTGCTGGGGCTCCTGCTGGTTTTTATCTTCAGTCTTTCGGCCGCTCCAGGCGAGCATTTTTCGCCACAGCAGGCCATGGCCATCTTCTGGCTGTGCAGTTCGTTCGCCGTGGTGCTCATTTTTTCCCTGCTCTTTCGCTTCGAGGATGAGAACGACACGGCCACGGCCCTGCTCCTCTCCCCGCTGCCGGTGCAGGGGCTGTGGCTGGGCAAGACCCTGGCGGGGCTCATCTTGCTGCTCTTGTGCCAGATCTTTTTTTTTCCGGCCGCCCTGGTTTTTCTTGGGCTCGACCCGGGTGGCAGCCCCGGCGGGCTCCTGCTCATGGTTCTGGGTGTGGATCTGGGGCTGTGCGTCCTGGGTGGACTCATCGGCGCCATGGGCCACGGCCAGGGAGCCAAGGACGCCTTGCTGACCATCATTGTTTTTCCTCTGCAGATTCCCCTGCTTCTGGGCGGCATCCGCATCGGGGTGGGTCTCATGCAGGGCGTCCCGCTGGCGGACCTGGGGGACTGGTTCGGGCTTGTTGCGGCGTTTGACGCGGTTTTCGCGGGCGCGGCGCTTTTTCTTTTTCCCCATGTTTTCCGTGGTGAATAAAGGGGCTGGCATGTTTCGCATTTATCCAAGGATGCTTGTTTTTTTGGCCGCCACGGCCATGCTTCTCATGGCCGTGGGGCAATATGCCATCTGGTTATACGCGCCCGAGGAAATGACCATGGGCCTGGTGCAGAAGATTTTCTATTTCCATCTGCCCTTGGCCTGGTGGTCCTTTGTGGCTTTTTTCGGAGTTTGCGCGGCGAGCGTGCTGGTGTTGTGGACGGGAAAAGAGAATTGGGACGTTTTGGCCGGAACCTTGGCCGAAGTCGGAGTCCTTTTCAGCGGATTGGCCCTGGTCACCGGGTCCATCTGGGGCCGGGCGGCCTGGAATGCGTGGTGGACCTGGGATCCGCGTCTGTCCACGACCCTGGTCATGTGGTTCGTTTATGCCGGATATCTGGTGCTGCGCGCCTCCGACGCGGGCGGAGCAAAGGGGGCGCGGATGCGGGCAGTGCTCGGGATCGTCGCTTTCGTGGACGTGCCCCTCGTGTTTCTTTCGGCCCGCTTGTGGCGATCCATCCATCCGGCGGTGCTGGCCTCCAAAAGTGGGGGGCTGGAGCCCGAAATGTGGACGACGGTGTGGATCAATGTCGTGGCCTGGGGCGCACTGTTCGCGGCCTTGGTCCTGGCCCGCTACCATGGCGCTGGCTTTGCGCGCCGGGTCGAGGCCGCCCTGGTCAGGATTCAGGAAAAGACCTTGCAGTGAGGGCAAAGTAATGAATTACCTTTTAATCGCCAATGTGTGCATCTGGCTGGGCGTGGGCGGTTACGTCCTGTTTCTGGCCCGGCAGCACAGCGTGTTGGAACGCCGCGTGCGGCAATTGGAGATTCTCGATGCAGACGAATAACGCGTTTCCCCAGGCCGCTCGCAGTCGGACCCTGATGGTCCTGCTGGCCTGTGTAGGCCTGATCCTCTTTGCCGCCGTGACCTACCGTGTCGAAAATCCCTCCATCGTGCAGCACGAGAAGCCTCAGGAGATGCCTGGTGGCATGGGTCAGAGTGGGGACATGGGACAGATGGGTGGCGACATGTCCGGTATCGCCTCCATGATGCAGAAGCTCAAGGACAACCCCGACGATGTCGAGGTCATGCGCGCACTCGGCATGTCCTTCATGGAAATGCGGGCCTGGGACAAGTCCATGTCCTTCTGGGACATGCTCCTGGCCAAGAATCCCAGCGACGTCATGGCGCTGAACCAAAAAGGATTCTGCCTTTTCGAACTGGAAAAGCACGCCGAGGCGGCGGAACTTTTCGAGCGCATGCTGGGCATCGAGCCCAATAATTTTCATGCCCATTTCAATCTGGGCATCATCTACAAGCACTATCTGCAGCAGCCGGACAAGGCTGTCGGACATTTTCAGGCCGTGGTGGATGCCGCTCCCGATGATCCGGAACTGGTGGACAGCGCCAAGCGCGAATTGGCGGGCAAGTAGGCCTCGCGGTCGGGTTTGACACCCGAGAGGGGGTGATGGTATTTGCTCCGATTCGATCCCGTTAACTAAAAGGGCTCGCCGTGGCGGGCCTAAACGTCATCAACTTGAACATTGTGGAGGAACTGATGAAACGTCTTTCTGGTCTTGTGATCGCGGCGTGTCTGACTCTGCTGACCAGCTCGGCCTTTGGCGCCGACACCGTCAAGATTGGCGTGGCTGGCGCCCATACCGGCGACCTGGCCTCCTACGGTCTGCCCACGGTCAACGCCGCCAAGCTGGTGGCCAAGGATGTGAACGCCAAGGGCGGCATCGACGGCAAGCAGATCGAACTGCTGGTGCAGGATGAGGAGTGCAAGCCCGAGAAGGCCACCAACGTGGCGACCAAGCTCGTCTCCGACGGCGCCGTGGTCGTGGTCGGGCACATCTGCTCCGGCGCCACCAAGGCCGCCCTGCCCATCTATACCGAAGCCAAGGTCGTGACCATGTCGCCCTCGGCCACCAACCCCGATCTGACCCAGAGCGGCCAGTATCCGACGTTCTTCCGCACCATCGCTTCCGATGATGCCCAGTCCAAGCTTGGCGTCGACTTTGCCATCGACAAGCTGGGTGCCAAGAAGATCGCCGTGTTGCACGACAAGGGCGACTACGGCAAGGGCTATGCGGAATTCGCCCAGAAGTTCATTCTGGAAGGCGGCAAGGCCGAAGTCGTGCTGTTCGAAGGCGTGACCCCGGGCGCGGTGGACTACTCCGCCGTGGTCCAGAAGGTCCGTCAGGCCGGCGCGGACACGGTCATTTTCGGCGGCTACCACCCGGAAGCCTCCAAGATCGTTTCCCAGTTGAAGAAGAAGCGCGTCGACGTGAAGTTCATCTCCGATGACGGCGTCAAGGACGATACGTTCATCAAGGTTGCCGGCGCCGATGCCGAGGGTGTGTACGCTTCCGGTCCCCAGGACGTTTCCGGCCTGGAAATGAACAAGGCTGCCAAGGCCGCCCACGTCGCCGAATTCGGAACCGAGCCCGGCGCCTTCTTTGATGCGGCCTATGCGGCCATGCAGGCCCTGGTCAACGCCATCGACAAGGCCGATTCCACCGACGCCGACAAGATCATGGCGGTGCTGCGCTCCGAAAAGGTGGACACCACCGTCGGCACGATCAAGTTTGATGCCCGCGGCGATGCCGAAGGCGTGGGTTTCTCCATGTATCAGGTCCAGAACGGCGCGTACGTGGAACTCAAGTAAGCATTCCGGAATCATGCAGTATCTACCGAGGGACGGGCAAAAGCCTGTCCCTCGGTTCTTTCAACAGGCCGACAGGGTTTGGGGTCGGCCCAAGCGGACGAGGCATCATGGACTGGCAATATTTTTTTGAACTCTTGTTGGGCGGGTTGACCAGGGGCAGCATCTACGCGCTCATCGCCATCGGCTACACCATGGTCTACGGCATCATCGAGCTGATCAATTTCGCCCACGGCGAGGTCTACATGCTTGGGGCCTTCATGGGCCTCATTGTGGCCGGCGCCCTCGGGATCATGGGTTTTCCGGCTCCGGCCATCCTGGTCCTGGCCGCCATCACGGCCATCATCTATTGCGCGGGCTACGGCTACACCATGGAAAAGATCGCCTACAAGCCCCTGCGCGGGGCTGGCCGCCTTTCTCCGCTCATCTCCGCCATAGGCATGTCCCTCTTTCTGCAGAACTACATCATCCTGGCCCAGACCTCCGACTTTCTGCCCTTTCCGCGCCTGATCCCGGACATCGCCTTCCTGGAACCCATCGCCCACGTCTTCGGGTCTTCGGACTTTGTCATCGTGGTCACCAGCGCCGTGTCCATGGCCGCCCTGACGATGTTCATCAAATACACCAAAATGGGCAAGGCCATGCGGGCCACGGCTCAGAACCGCAAGATGGCCATGCTTCTCGGCGTTGACGCGGACAAGGTCATATCCATCACCTTTATTCTGGGCTCGTCCCTGGCTGCCCTGGGCGGCGTGCTCATTGCCTCCCATGTCGGCATGGTCAATTTCGCCATCGGGTTTCTGGCGGGCATCAAGGCCTTCACCGCGGCGGTTCTGGGCGGCATCGGCTCCATTCCCGGAGCCATGCTGGGCGGTCTTTTCCTGGGATTGTCCGAGAGTTTTGCCACGGGCTACATTTCAAGCGACTATGAGGACGTTTTTGCCTTCACCTTGCTGGTCGTATTTCTGATTTTCCGGCCTTCGGGCATCATGGGCAAGGCCAAGGTGGAGAAGGTATGAGCAGCGTGCACCAATCCAATTCCATCTCGTTCCCGCAGGAGTTCAAGAAGTCCGTCCTGGCGGGTCTGTGGCTCATGTTCCTGACCTTTCCGATCATGGTCATTCGCGTGAACCCCATCGAGAAAACGCTGGTCTGGCGCTGGGAGAACATGGCCTGGGTCGGCATCGGCAGTTTCGTGTTTTCTTTTGTCTGGCGCTGGGCGCTGCGACGCAAGGAAGCCCAGCAGGCCGACTCCGCCGCCGGTCGGAAACGGTCCGCGTCCTGGTTCGGGCTGATGGACAATCCGACCCTGGTCAATGCGGCCAGAGTCGGGGCCCTGGCTTTGTTCCTGGTCACGCCCTGGGTGGTTTCAACCTATAAAACGAACATTTTGATTTCATTTTTGCTTTATGTGGTTCTGGGCTTGGGGCTCAACGTCATTGTCGGGGTGGCCGGGCTGCTTTTTCTTGGTCACGCCGCGTTCTACGCCATTGGCGCCTATTCCTACGCCCTGTTGAATCAATATTTCGGGTTGGGCTTCTGGATTTCCCTGCCCATAGGCGGGCTGATCGCGGCCCTGGCAGGAGTGGCCCTGGCCTTTCCGGTGCTGCGGTTGCGCGGCGACTACCTGGCCATCGTCACCCTCGGGTTCGGCGAGATCGTGCGTCTGGTGCTCGAAAATTGGAGCAGTCTGACCGGCGGGCCGTCGGGCATCTCGAACATCCCGCGACCGGGCCTCATGGACATGCAACTGACCGTGGGCGAGGCCAACATCTACATTTATTACATTGTCCTGACCCTGGTCGTGGTCACCATCGTGGCCGTGTCCCGGCTCAAGGACTCGCGCATTGGCCGGGCCCTGCAAGCCCTGCGCGAGGATGAGGTGGCCTGCGAGGCCATGGGCATCGACCGCGTCGGTGTGAAGCTG
>CAZPSN010000008.1:0-61392 GCA_964589645.1 uncultured Desulfovibrionaceae bacterium | reverse complement strand
GAAGCTGATGGCATTCGGCCTGGGCACTGCCTGGGCCGGGTTCGCAGGAGTGGTCTTCGCCGCCAAGACGACGTTCATCAATCCGGCCAGCTTCACCTTTTTTGAATCGGCGATCATCCTTTCCATCGTTGTTCTGGGCGGCATGGGCTCGAATCTTGGCGTCATTTTCGGCGCGGCGTTCCTGGTCCTCCTGCCCGAGTACATGCGGGCTTTTTCCGAGTACCGCATGATTCTGTTCGCTGTGGCCATGGTCCTCATGATGGTCTTCCGCCCCCAGGGCCTTATTCCGGCCCGGGGGCGCGTCTACACCGTGGACGATCCGGAAACTGGTGCGGTCAAAGGAGGGCGTGTCTAGATGGAACAGGTACTCGACGTCACATCCGTATCCATGAACTTCGGTGGATTGAGGGCCCTGAACGAGGTGGAGGTCAAAGTCAGCTCCGGCGAGATCGTGGCTCTCATCGGTCCCAACGGGGCGGGCAAGACCACATTCTTCAACTGCATCACGAGCATTTACACCCCCACCGAAGGCGAGGTCTGGTTCACCCCGAGGGGGGGGCAGCGGACCCGGGTCAATGGCATGAAGCCGAATATGGTCACGGCCTTGGGCATGGCCCGGACTTTCCAGAACATCCGCCTCTTCAAGAACATGAGCGTGCTCGAAAACGTCATGATCGCGCGGCATTGCCGGACCAAGGCCGGGATCCTCGGCGCTTTGCTGCGTTCGCCGCAGGTGCGCCGTGAGGAAAAAGAGATTGTCGACCGCAGCTATGAGCTGCTGAAATACATGGGGCTGCACAAGTTCTATACTGAAATGGCCTGCAACCTGCCCTACGGGGCCCAGCGCCGCCTGGAAATCGCCCGCGCCCTGGCCACGGAGCCGACGCTCCTGCTTCTTGATGAGCCCGCCGCAGGCATGAATCCACAGGAAACCGAGTCCCTCAAGCAGCTGGTTCTCAAGATCCGTGACGAGATGGACATGGCCATCCTGCTCATCGAGCACGATATGAGCATGGTCATGAGTCTGTCGGAGCGGATCTACGTCATGGAATACGGATGCCTCATCGCCCAGGGCACCCCGGCCGAGGTCAGCAGCAACCCTCGGGTCATCAAGGCCTATCTCGGGGAGGACGCCCATGCTTGAGCTGAAGAACGTCAGCACCTTTTACGGCAACATCCAGGCCCTGCACGGCATTTCCCTCAAGATAGGCAAGGGCGAGATCGTCACGCTCATCGGGGCCAACGGCGCTGGCAAGAGCACGACACTCATGTCCATATGCGGCGGTGTGCCGCCGCGGGGCGGAGAGATCGTTTTCGAAGGCCAACCCATCCATGCCATGAAGGCGGACCGGATCGTGCGCACGGGCATCTCCCAGGTGCCCGAAGGGCGGCTTATCTTTCCGGACATGACGGTCATGGAAAATCTGGACCTGGGCGCCTTTTTGCGTTCGGACAAGGCCGGGATCCAGCAAGACCTGGACTATGTTTTCGGCCTTTTCCCCATCCTGGCCGAGCGTCGCAGGCAGATGGGGGGCACCCTGTCCGGAGGCGAGCAGCAGATGCTGGCCATCTCCCGGGCTCTGATGGCCCGGCCGCGCCTGCTCCTGCTTGACGAACCGTCCCTGGGGCTGGCTCCGATTATTATCACGCAGATTTTCGACATCATCCGCAAGGTCAACGCAACCGGGACCACGGTATTTCTGGTCGAACAGAACGCCAATCAGGCGCTCAAGGTTGCCCACCGTGCCTATGTCATGGAAAATGGCCGCATCACTCTTGAGGATTCGGCCAATAACCTGCTCGCCAACGAGGATGTCAAGAAGGCCTATCTGGGGCTGTAACGCCCGCAACACATAACCAAAACCCCGCTTCCCGCCTCATGGAGAGGTGCACTTATGGATAAATTTCTCGGCAAGGCACTGACGTTCGATGATGTACTGCTCGTTCCGGCCTACTCGGAAGTAACCCCGGACCAGGTCATTCTGAACACCAGGCTCACGCCGGCCATCGAGCTGAATATTCCTTTTCTGAGCGCGGCCATGGACACGGTCACGGAATCGCGCATGGCCATCTCTCTGGCCCGGGCCGGTGGCATCGGCATCGTGCACAAGAACATGTCCATCGAGCAGCAGACGTTGGAAGTGGTCAAGGTCAAGAAGTCCGAATCGGGCATGATCGTCGATCCCATTACCGTGGCCCCCGACGATTCCGTGGGACATGCCCTGGAACTCATGCGCGACTACCGCATCTCCGGCTTGCCCGTCATTGTCGGCGATCAACTGGTGGGCATCGTGACCAACCGCGACGTGCGTTTCGTGACCGACATGATGGCCCGGGTCAGCGAGGTCATGACCAGCAAGAAGCTCATCACCGTGCCCGTGGGCATCTCCCTGGAGGACGCCAAACGCCATCTGCACGAGAACCGCATCGAGAAACTCCTCGTCGTGGATGACAGCAACAAGCTCAAAGGCCTGTTGACCATCAAGGACATCGACAAGGTGCGCAAATATCCCAACGCCTGCAAGGACGACCTCGGCCGTCTGCGTGTCGGGGCGGCGGTGGGCGTTGGCCAGGGGCGTGGGGCGCGGGTCGAGGCGCTGGTCAAGGCCGGAGCCGATGTCATTGTCTTGGACTCGGCGCACGGACATTCCAAAAACATCCTTGACGCGGTGCGGGCCACCCGGTCCGAATGGCCCGAGGTGCAGCTCATCGCCGGCAACGTGGCCACCTACGCCGGTGCCAAGGCCCTCATCGAGGCCGGCGTGGACGGGGTCAAGGTCGGTATCGGCCCCGGCTCCATCTGCACCACGCGCATCGTGGCCGGGGTGGGCGTGCCGCAAATCACGGCCATCATGGAGTGCGTGCGCGCCTGTCGCGAAAGGGGCAAGTGCTGCATTGCCGACGGCGGCGTGAAATTTTCGGGAGACGTGGTCAAGGCCCTGGTGGCGGGTGCCGACACGGTCATGATGGGCTCCATGTTCGCCGGGACCGAGGAAAGCCCGGGGGAGAAGATTCTTTACCAGGGCCGAACCTACAAGATCTACCGCGGCATGGGCTCCATCGACGCCATGAAGGACGGCAGCAGCGACCGTTATTTCCAGGAAGGTTCCAAGAAGCTCGTGCCCGAGGGCATTGTCGGCCGCGTGCCCTACAAGGGCTCGGTCATGGAAACCATCGACCAGCTTGTGGGCGGCGTCCGTTCCGGCATGGGATCCCTGGGCACCCCGGATATTTCGGCCCTGCAGTCCCAGGCCAGTTTCGTGGAAATATCCGCCGCCGGTCTGCGTGAGAGCCATGTTCACGACGTGATCATCACCAAGGAAGCGCCCAACTACAGAGTTGACGCATACTAGAACGCCACAACGGCCATGCGCTCAGTCGGATGGAGGAACATATGGAAATTCAAGAAAAAGTCATCATCATTGATTTCGGGTCGCAGTACACGCAGCTTATCGCCCGGCGTACGCGCGAGTCCGGGGTCTATTCCGAAATTCATCCCTGCACCATTGCCACCAAGGAGTTGCAGGCCTTGCGCCCCAGCGCCATCATTCTTTCCGGCGGACCTGCCTCGGTCACCAGTGTCGATGCGCCGGGGATCGATCCGGCCATATTCGACTGGGGCCTGCCGATTCTGGGGATCTGCTACGGCATGCAACTCATGGCCAAGGTGCTGGGCGGCCAGGTCGTCCCTTCCCTGGATCGCGAGTACGGCCGCAGCGACCTGTCCTTCGAGTCCGTCTGCCCTCTTTGGGAGCGGGTTGCGGACGCGGGCAAATTGACGGTTTGGATGTCCCACGGCGACCATGTTATGGCCGTGCCTCCCGGATTCGTGGTCACGGCCCGGACTCCGAACATCGAAATCGCGGCCATGGCCAACGTGGAGCGCCGGATGTACGCCCTGCAGTTTCATCCGGAAGTGGCCCATACAGAGCAGGGCGACGAAATCCTGCGCAACTTCCTTTTTCAGATTGCCGGCCTGGGTTCGTCCTGGACCATGTCCTCTTTTGTCGACTCCATGCTGCACGCCCTGCCCCGTCAGATCGGCGAGGACAAGGTCGTCTGCGGCCTGTCGGGGGGCATTGACTCCACGGTGGTGGCAGTGTTGCTGAACAAGGCCATCGGTCAGAATCTGCACTGCATCTTTGTGGACAACGGCCTCCTCCGAGCCGGTGAAGGGGACGAAGTCATCGGTTACCTGCGCAAGCATTTTGATCTGAATCTGCACTACATCAAGGCTCAGGACAAATTTTTGTCGCGCCTCGCCGGCGTGGAAGACCCGGAGCAGAAGCGCAAGATCATCGGATACACCTTTATCGAGGTTTTCGAGGAAGAGGCCAAGAAGATCCCCGGCGTGAAATACCTGGCCCAGGGCACCCTCTATCCCGACGTCATCGAGTCCATCAGTTTCAAGGGCCCTTCGGCCGTGATCAAAAGCCATCACAACGTGGGCGGTCTGCCCGAAAAGATGGATCTGGCCCTGGTCGAACCCCTGCGCGAGTTGTTCAAGGACGAAGTGCGCAAGGTCGCCCAGGAATTGGGCCTGCCGGACTTCATTGTCTGGCGCCATCCCTTCCCCGGCCCTGGTCTGGCCATTCGCGTCGTCGGCGAGATCACGGATTCCCGGCTTGAGATTCTTCGTCAGGCCGACAAGATCGTGCAGCACGAACTGATGGCCTCCAACTGGTACTACAAGGTCTGGCAGGGTTTTGCCGTGCTGTTGCCCTTGAAGACGGTGGGGGTCATGGGTGACGAGCGGACGTATGAGCACGTCATCGCCCTGCGCATCGTCGACTCCATCGACGCCATGACCGCCGACTGGTCGCGTGTCCCGACAGAGATTCTCGGGCGCATTTCCAGTCGTATCATCAACGAGGTCAAGGGTGTGAACAGAGTTGTCTACGATATTTCGTCCAAACCGCCGAGCACCATCGAGTGGGAATAGCGGTCCGAATCTGATCACGAGGAGAAGAGCGTATGTTTGGAATCGGTTCCACGGAACTCATCGTCATTCTCATTGTCGCGCTGATCGTCATCGGCCCGGCCAAGCTGCCTGAAATGGCCAAGTCCCTGGGCAAGGCCCTGGGTGAATTCCGTCGCGTCAGCACCGACGTGAAGCGGACCATCGAAATGGAGGCCGAACAGGCCGACCAGAAGGTGCGCACGGAGCAGGCCAAGAAGGAGCTCTTTCCCGATGTCGCGGCTGCAGACGCGCCTGCGGACAAAGGTCCGGCCAACACGGAGCAGCCGGTCCAGGCTGCGTCTGAACTGGCCGCGCAAGCTGGACAGTCCGAGCAATCCGGGCAAGCCGAACAGTCCGGGCAATCCATGAAGGCCAAGGCATGAGCGAGGAGCGCCGCGCGGACCAGGACGAGCTGGCACCCGAGGACTCCGTTGCCGACGGTTCTTCCCAGGATCAGGTCGAGGCCACAGTGCCTGTTCCAGCGGATTCTTCCGGGATTCCCGTCCATGCGGATCCGGAGGCCCCGGCCTCGGATCCGGAGCCAATCGAAGAGCCCGCCCACGAGATGACCTTCACCGAGCATCTGAATGAACTGCGTGTTCGCTTGATGCGCTGCCTCATCGGTGCCTTTGTCGGTTTTCTGCTCTGCTACGGGTTCGCCGAGCAGCTGTTCCTGATTCTCATGCAGCCCCTGGTTGACCTCCTCGCGCCCACCGGCGGGGCACTCATATACACGGGACTGCCCGAGGCCTTCTTCACGCATCTGAAGGTCGCTTTCATCGCCGGCCTCTTTGTGGCCAGTCCGTATATCTTCTATCAGCTCTGGATGTTCATCGCTCCCGGACTCTACGCGGGGGAGCGCAAGTACATGATCCCCGTGGCCCTCTGTTCGGCCATTTGCTTCATCTCCGGGGCGCTGTTCGGCTACTTCGTGGTGTTTCCCTTCGGGTTCCAGTTCTTTCTGGGTTATGCCACGGAATTCATCAAGCCCATGCCGTCGGTCAAAGAGTACTTCAGCTTTTCAACGAGCATGCTTTTCGCCTTTGGTTTCATTTTTGAATTGCCGTTGTTCATGTTCTTTCTTTCCGTCCTGGGGGTGGTGACCCACAAGACCCTGCGCAAGTACCGCAAGTTCGCGGTGCTGGGCAATTTTGTCGTGGCCGCCATTCTCACTCCGCCGGACGTGGTTTCGCAATGCCTTATGGCTGGTCCGCTTTGCGTGCTGTACGAGATCGGCATCTGGGTCGCCTATCTGTTCGGCAAGAAGCCCAAGGAAGAGGTTGCGGAGGAAACGGACGCCGAGGCCAAGGCATAATTGCAACTTGTCGTGTGAAGGAGACGTTATGAAACCTCGTACCGCGCGCATAGAGCGCAAGACCAGCGAGACGGAAGTCTCCGTGTCCTTGAACCTTGACGGCGCCGGGGTCTGCACCGCGCGCACCGGGTTTGGCTTTGCGGACCACATGCTCGAATTGCTCGGGCACTGGGCCGGCTTTGATTTGCAGGTGACCTGCGTCGGCGACATGCATATCGACGCCCATCATTCCCTGGAGGACGTGGGGTTGTGCCTGGGTAATGCCCTGAATTCTGCCTTGGGTGATCGCAAGGGCATCGCCCGGGTCGGTTGCGCCAAGGTTCCCATGGACGAGGCGCTGGCCGAAGTCTGTATCGACCTTTCGGGCCGTGCGTACCTGGTCTATGAAGAGACGGTGCTGCCTGCGATCATCGCTGGTCAAGAAAAGGATCTGTGGCGTGAGTTTCTGAAATCCCTGTCCGCCAAGGCGGGCATGAACCTGCATGTGCGCATGCTCTACGGGCTGAACGGTCACCATCTCCTGGAGTCGGTCTTCAAGGGATTGGGCCTGGCATTGCGCCAGGGTGTTCGCCTGGAAAGAGATACGTTGCTCAGCACCAAAGGGGGGTTGGACGCATGAAATATGTTGCCGTGGCATTGCTTTTTCTGTGCGCAGCCTGCGCCAAGCCCGCGCAGCAGCAGGCTGTTTCGCCCTCGGAGACCCTGGCGGTGGCACATTTCGTTCACCCGGATAACGACTGGGAGCTCATGGCCGGCGTTCTGCCCGAGACCCCTTCGGTCATCCCGCCCGAGGCCCTGGGCGCCCTCGATGTGCAACTGGCCGATGCCCTTGGCCTGCAAGGGGCGCGGAAGGTGCTGCGGGCGGCCATGGTTCGGCAGTGCGAGGAACTCGTCACGGCCGACAAGGAACGCCGACGTTTCGAGACCGTGGAATACTGGAAAGCCGTGGGCCGATGCATGAAGGCCGATTTCCTGCTCGTGCCCTTTGTCACGGTCTGGCAGGAGCGTGAGGGCGGTGAGTGGGGCGTGACCCGTCCGGCCAGCCTGACCATGGATCTCTTTCTGATCGAGACGAAGAACGGCCAGGTCCGGCGCTACCATTTCGAGGAGGAACAGCGAGGATTGGCCGAGAACCTGCTTCAGGGGCGGCGTTTCGTGCAGCGCAAGGGCCGCTGGGTCACGCCGCAGGAGATCGCGGCCGAAGCCATTGAAGAAGGCCTGAGGGCGCTGGGGCTATGAACATTTTTCCGGCAGTCGATATCAAGGACGGCAAGTGCGTACGCCTGCGACAGGGCGTGGAGGATCAGGTCACGGTTTTCTCCGACGACCCCGTGGCCATGGCAAGGCAATGGGTCCTGGCGGGAACCAAATGGCTGCATGTCATTGATCTTGACGGGGCATTCAGCGGCGCTCCACGGAACATGGATCTCATTCGTCGGCTGTGTTCCGGTGTGTCCGTACCCGTGCAGTTGGGCGGTGGCATCCGCAGCGTCGAAGTGGCGGGAAACTATCTGGAAGCCGGCGTGGCCCGGCTGATAATCGGTACCGTGGCCCTGGAGGATCCGGCTCTGTTCCGGGAGTTGTGTCGAGCCTTTCCGGGCCGTATCGGAGTGTCCCTGGACGCCCGCGATGGGCGCCTCAAGACCAAGGGCTGGGTGAAGGATGCGGGCAAGACCGTCTCCGACGTGGTCCCGGAGTTGGAGGATGCTGGCGCTTCGTTCTTCATCTACACGGACATCAGCCGCGACGGGATGCAGTCCGGGGTCAACATCCCGGCTCTGGAAGCCCTTCTGGCCCTGACCGACCGGCCCGTGCTCATCGCTGGCGGCATCTCCACCCTGGCCGACGTGCAGGCCGTCCATCCCCTAGCGCGCCAAGGTTTGGCCGGAGTTGTCACCGGCAAGGCCATCTATGCCGGCAGTCTCGACCTGAAGGCCGCCTTGGACTGGCTGGCTGTTCAGCCCTGAGCCCGTCTCCTCGCCAGTTCCAACAATGAACGCCCGGTCGGCTGATCGGGCGTTCATTGTTTCTGGAAGAGCATGCGTTCCTATTTGGTGCCGAAGATCTTGTCCCCTGCATCACCCAGTCCGGGCAGAATGTAGCCGTTCTCGTTCAGGCGCTCGTCCACGGCCGCGACATAGATGTCCACGTCCGGGTGGGCCGCGGCGATGCGTTTGAGCCCTTCCGGCGCGGCCACCAGGAAAAGGCCGCGTATGCTCGTGCAACCGGCCTTCTTCAGACAGGTGATCGTGGCGTCGAGGGTCCCCCCCGTGGCCAGCATGGGATCAAGGATGAGAGCCATGCGCTTGTTGATGTTCTTGGCCAGCTTTACGTAATATTCCACGGGCTGAAGCGTCTCCTCGTTGCGATAGAAGCCGACCACGCTGACCTTGGCGCCGGGTATGAGGTCGAGGACTCCGTCCTGCATGCCAAGGCCGGCGCGCAAGATTGGAACCACGGTGATTTTTTTGCCCTTGATGACGTCCACTTCTACCGGGCCGGCCCATCCCTGCACAACTTTTTTCTCCGTCTCCAGATCCTTGGTCGCCTCATAGGTCAGGAGCCTGGCGATTTCCGAGGCCAGTTCCCGGAAATTCTTGGTGCTGATGTCGTTTTTGCGCATGAGGCCGAGCTTGTGCTTGATCAGGGGGTGTTCCGCCACAAATACTGCCATGATAGTCTCTCCTTGAATAGTCGGGTCGTTGTGCTGCGTTCTTCCCTATGCCCTGGGGCTTGTCCTGGTCAAGGCGGCCGCTGACTGCGGGGATTGGTCCGGCGGGATTCAGGATGGGGTCCGAGGGTACAGGCGCGATGCAGTAAGAGAGGCCGAACTTTTCAGCGTTTTAATCGATACCGTATTGCGTCTCGCTTATGTGATATTACGTATATAAACCATGTGTTGGCTCTTCAATTTGCCTGGTGGCGATAAAATGCGGGTCAAATGGGGTGCTGTAGCAATGCGAAGCGATGTTGTCGGCTTCATGCGTCCAAATTCGTTGTGCGGCGTGGATGAGTTGTCTGCTGGTGAAACTCTTTTACGGAATTTTCGAAACGAATGGTGAGAAAATAACTGTTCAAAAGCGAGAAGTTCGCGTATATAAAGACACATAAGGCTTTATCGAACGTTATTGTTGCGCAGATACTGCGGCCCGTTTATCGAGAAAAAACTGCCAAAGTTTGTCGATGTTCATGCCCGACTGGCTGGAGATGAGCAAGGGAGGAGTGAGCGTGCCCAGAAGGCGTTGCCATGCTGCCTGATTGGCATGACGAACGGGTTGCTTGCATTTGTCCGCCTTGGTCAGGACAGGGAACACCTCGATCCCTTCGGCTTTGATGTATCCGATCAGGTCGATGTCCAAGGCCTGGGGGGGGAGGCGCGAGTCAAGCAGGGCAACAACTCCGAAAAGACGGGTATTGCCGCGAAGGTACCGGGTGATGAGGGCCGCCCATTTGTCGCGTTCGGCTTTGGAGCAACGGGCGTATCCGTATCCTGGCAAATCAACGAGATAGAATTCCTCGGGATTGACCTTGTAGAAATTCAAACTGCGTGTTTTTCCGGGGGTTGAACTGGTCTTGGCCAGGTTTTTCCTTCCAGTCAGCCTGTTCAGCAGGGACGATTTGCCGACATTGGATCGTCCGGCAAGGGCGAGTTGCGGAAGCGGCATCTCACCAAGTTGATCCATGGTGTAGATGGTTTTTTCCAAAATTACGGTACTGGGCATGAATTACCATTTCCGGGGAACAGGGTTCTTGACGAAATGCGTTTTGATCAGGCACTGATAGAAAGAATTGTCTTGGTTATCAATCATTAATTGGAGGCATATTATGCGTGCGTTGCTCGTGCTCTTGAGCGCCGTTTTCATGTTGAGCGCATGTTCCAAGGAAGTGCAGCTGGTTTCCGCCAGCAAATCCCAGGAGCCGATTCGGGTCGAGGAGAAGGCCACTGTGGAATTGCGTCTCGGCGAAGGGGATCTGGCTAAATACTCCGATCAGGAGGCCGGCGTCTGGACTGAAGCCAGAGCCGCCGGACTGACCAAGGTCTTCAACAAGATTTTGAACAAGGACCTGGTCATCGTTCCCGTGACCGGCACTCCGCTGGGTACCGCATTCGGTGCGTACACCCAGAGCGGAATCCTAAACACCGAGGGCGATCAGGAGACGGGCGATCTGGTCCAGAACTTCACGGTTACGGCCAGTTTTGCGGGGGATCTTGGCCAGGGCGGCCAGATCATCGGGCTGGAAGAATCGCACTACGTTGCCGGCATGCACGATGTCTCCTACGCCATGCTTTACAACGCCGTGCCGTCGTCCCTGCCTTCCTATGTGGCCATAGCCGAACCGGTCGGCGAACTGGGCTCCAGTTTTTATCGCGTCATCGGCATGGCGGAGATCAAGCAACTCATGAAGGACACGGTGGCCTTGCCCAAGGAGAAGGGCGGCGCTACGGGCACGTTGTGCTCCCTTGAAATCGTGGTCAGTGATCGCGAAGTCGAGGCGGACGACCGTATTTTCCTTATGTCCGTTGACGTCGCGGCCCTGGAGTCCGAGGGTGCCCTGGACGCCTTTGGGGAGCCCGAGACCGTGACGGTTCTGCCTCCGAACTCGGATACGGTGCAGGAACCCAAGGAAAAGAAGTAGCCCATGGAATTTCTGGTCGTGAACGGTCCCAACCTGGGTTATCTCGGACAGCGCCAGCCCGAGATCTACGGCTCCACGGGCATGGACGCGCTTCCCGCCCTGGTGGCCCGGCTGCTTGGCTCAGAAGCCTCGCGAATCCGGCTGGCGCAGTTTCAGTCCAATTCCGAGGGCGCCCTCATCGATCGTCTGGAGGAAGCCTGGAAAGCCCGCGTGGATGGCCTGATTCTCAATGCCGGGGCCTACACGCACACCAGCCTGGCCCTGGCCGACTGCCTGGCCTGGATCAAGATTCCGTGCGTGGAAGTGCATCTGAGCAACGTGCACGCCCGCGCTTCGAGCCTCAGGCACACGAGCCTTATCGGGAGGCACTGTATCGGGGCTATTGCCGGCTTCGGCATTATGAGCTATGCGCTCGCAGTCCAGGCGCTCTGGCAGCATCTGGGCCAGCCCTGAGGGCCGCGTGAGTCCGTCAGGGACATATCAATGGAGGAGCCAAGGCAAGCATGTTAGCGACGAGCGATTTCAAGAAAGGAAAAAAAATAGAGATAGATGGCGCACCCTGCGAGATTCTGGAGTGCAACCACTACAAGCCGGGCAAGGGCGGCGCGTTCATGCGCACCAAGTATCGCAACCTGATCACCGGTGCCGTGGTCGAAACCAATTTTCGCTCCGGGATCAAGTTTCCAAGGCCCGACCTGGAAGTCCGGGAGATGCAGTATTTGTACAATGAAGGGGACGGTTATGCCTTCATGGACATGACGACCTTCGAGCAGATTTCCATTCCTGCCACCCTCATCGGGGACAAGGGCGGATTTCTGAAGGAGGCCCAGGCCTACAAGGTCATGCTCTACGAAGGAAGGCCCCTGGATCTGGAGATGTCCGGATCGGTGGTCCTCGAAGTGACCATGACCGATCCCGGAGTCAAGGGCGACACGGTCACGGGTGCGTCCAAGCCCGCCACCCTGGAGACCGGACGGGTGGTCAATGTTCCGCTCTTCATCGAGATCGGGACCAAGATCAAAGTCAACACGGAAACGGGCGAATATCTCGGCCGCGAATAGTTTGTTTGTACGCAAGCATCCCAAAAGGCCATGGAGAGCGCTCTGTGGCCTTTTGTTTTGAACCGTCCCCATGGGAAGACGCATGACAACAGACGGCAACAAGCTCGTTCGGGAAATCTGCGCCCTGGTCCTGGCCTGCTCCCTGGCTCTGGTGACCCTGGCCCTGTACTCTTTCTCCCCTGAGGATCCTGGCTTCAATCACCAGGCCACGACCGGGCACAAGACCCAGAATCTGATCGGTACCCTGGGCGCCTATCTGGCCGGGGGCTTGGTCGATCTGTGCGGGTTGGCGGCCTGGCTGTGCCCGGTGTTCATGGCCCTGGCCGCGGCCATGCTCTTTTTTCCCCGCTTTCGGCCGTCCTGGATACGCCTGCTCGGCGGGATCCTCTTGGCGTTTCTCTTTCCGGTCTGGGTGCATTTTCTGGCCCTGCGCCTGGGACTGCCCGGCACTGGCATGGCCGGCGGCGGTTTTGTCGGCCGCTCCCTGAGCGCGATGTTGGTTCGTGTTTTCGGCGAATACGGATTCGTGCTGGTGGGCATCTGCCTGACCCTTATCGGAGGGCGTCTGTTCTTCGGCCTTTCGTACCGGGCCGCTCTGGACGCGTGCAGGTCCTGGCAGGTTCGTCTGCGCGACCTGCTGGGCGGTCTGGAGCGCCGGGTCGGGCGTGCCGCGCCGTCTCCCGCGCCCTCGGTACCTGTCGCCCGTAACGAGACTCTGGGCGGGTCAACCGGGGAAGAATTGCGCAAGGCCCGGCCGGTCAAGCCTTCTCTTGTCCGGCCGCCCAAGTCCGCTGTGGTCGCGAATCGCGGGGTTGCGCCGACGGGCTCCGGGCCAGATCTGCCTCCCATAAACCTGCTGGCCCCGGTCCCGGCTTCGCGCATTTCCATCGCCAAGACCGTGCTGGACCGGCAGGCCCAGGCCCTGAGCGCCTGCTTCACCGATTTTGGCATCCAGGGCGAGGTCCAGGGCGTGCAGCCCGGGCCGGTCATCACCATGTTCGAATACAAGCCTGCCCCGGGCATCAAGGTCAGCCGCATCGCGAACATGAGCGATGACCTTGCTCTGGCCCTGAAGGCCCGGGCCGTGCGCATCGTGGCTCCCTTGCCCGGTCGCGACACCGTGGGCATCGAGATTCCCAACGAGCAACGCCAGATTGTCTACCTACGCGAAATTCTGGACGATCCAGCCTTCATGGAAAGCAAGGCTCAACTGCCCCTGGCCCTGGGCAAGGACATTCAGGGCAATTCCCGGATCGCCGATCTGGCCAAGATGCCGCATCTGCTCGTGGCCGGAGCCACCGGTGCGGGAAAGTCCGTTTGCCTGAACTGTCTGCTCCTGAGCATCGTCTACAAGCACGACCCGGAACACGTGAAGCTGCTTTTGGTCGATCCCAAACGCATCGAACTGGCCGTCTACGGAACCTTGCCCCATCTGGTCCATCCCGTGGTCACGGACATGCATCTGGCCAAGAACGCCCTGGAATGGGCCGTGTACGAGATGGAGCAGCGTTACGAAGCCATGGCCCGTACGGGCGTGCGCCACATCACCACCTACAATCAGAAGCTGGCCGAACTGGGCGACGACCTCCCCGAGGACATGCGCGACCTCAAGCCCTTCCCATATCTCATCATCGTGGTCGACGAACTGGCCGACATGATGATGACAGCGGCCAAGGAGGTGGAGGGCAGCATCGTGCGTCTGGCGCAGCTGGCCCGCGCTTCGGGCATTCACCTCATCCTGGCCACCCAGCGGCCTTCTGTGGATGTGGTCACGGGCATCATCAAGGCCAACTTTCCTTCACGCATCGCCTTCCAGGTCAGTTCCAAGCACGATTCCCGGACCATCCTGGACGGGATCGGGGCCGAGTACCTCCTTGGCCACGGCGACATGCTCTACAAGCAGAGCGGCGGCAACGTGCAGCGCGTGCACGGGGCCTTTGTCGGCGACGACGAGATCTCCCGGGTGGTGGAGTTCTGGGAACGGCAGCGCCCACAGCGCTTCGAACTGGATTTCGCGGATTGGAATACGGGGGGTGAGAGCGGCGTGGAAGGCAACGGCGGGCCCAGCGATGTTCTCGACGATCCCAAGTATTCCGAGGCCATCGAGTTCGTCTCCGACCAGGGCCGGGCCTCCATCTCCATGATCCAGCGCCGCTTGCGCATCGGCTTCAACCGCGCGGCCCGCTTCATCGAGCAGATGGAGATGGACGGGATCATCGGCCCCCAGGACGGCAGCAAGCCGCGGCTGGTACGCAAGAAGGATTGAGGCCCGGGGGAATGGAGAGCCTCCGGCGGGCAGGGGACACGGTCCCCTGCACCCCACTTTCGGGGGGATGGGCAGGGCGGATCCGGGTCGCGTCGCGGCTCGGTCAGTCTTCGATGAGCGCGAAGCGCGGCACAAGCCGCCCTTCGCGCTCCACTTTTTCCAGGAACATGGACACGGGTCTGACCCACAGGCCCGTGTCATTGTAGAGAGGGCGGTAGACGACCATGTCCTCGAGGCCTTCGCTGTGTCTGGCCACGCCCAGCACTTCGTACTCCCCGCCCTTGAAATGCCGATAGCGCCCGGGGCGTGGCGTCGTTTCGGCGTCCTTCGGCTCAGCCATTGTCTTCTTCCCCGACAAAGACTTCCTTGCCGTGCATCCAGACCCGGCGAACATGCAGGGCCCCGTCGGCTTGCAGCAGCGTGCGGTCCAGATGGGGCTGCCCGTCTCGCATGCCGATGCCCAGCAAGCCGTAGGCGGCCCAGAGCATCCGGGCCGCCGCGCCGGTGTACCAGCTCCATCCCCCCCGACCCTCGTAGCCCGGGCCGTAAAAAATATCCGCGGGCTGCTGGTGCGGAGGCAGGCCGAAGACAGCAAGCTCCTCGCCGCGAGCGTGGGCCAAAGGCGAGATCTTGAGCCAGACCCGCAGGGCTTCCATGCGCCAGTGGGCGGCGCCTTGGGCATCGCCGGCCTGGGAGGCGCGGTTGGCCAGGACCGTCAGTGCGTCCACCAACCAGGATGAGCCGTGGGAGTACTGCCCTCCGTTTTCCCGTACACCCGGAGGGTAGTCAGCGATGCGACCGGGGTAGGGCTTGGAATTCTCGTCAAAGAAAGGGGTCAGGAGCAACACCGTGTTTTCCTTCTCCAGGTGGCTCAAGCCCGTCAGCAGGGCCGTTTCTCCCCGGGCCGGGTCCGTCGCCTCGGACAGCAGGGGCCAGGCCGAGCAGAGGGCGTCGGCGTAGTCCAAGGACTCGCCCGAGTCGACCACGGCCCGCACGAAGTGATCCTCCCGCCACATGCGTCCCAGGGCTTCGCGCAGCCGCGCCGCCTTGGCCCGGTAGACCTCGGCCCTGGACTTGCCGAGCTTTTCCTCCACCAGGGGGGCGATGGTCCGCAGCACGTCGTGCAGGAAGAAGCCGAGCCAGACGCTCGTGCCCTTTCCCTTGCCGCCCACGCCGCTCAACCCGTCGTTCCAGTCGTGGGAACCCATGAGGGGCAGGCCGTTTTCACCCAACCGCTCCAGGGTCAGATCCACGCCGCGCAGACAGTGGTCGAGGAGGGTTCCCTGCTCGCGGGAAACCCTGGGCACAAAGGCGATTCCTTCCTGGCCGCGCGGGATTTGCGGGCCTTCCAGGAACGGAATGGGCTCGGTCAGCACGGACCGGTCCCCGCTGACTTCCACATAATGGCACGTCATGTAGGCCAGCCAGAGGTGCGGGTCCGAAGCGTGGTTGCGGATGCCCAGGCCAGTCCGGCCGTCCCAGGTCTGGTGCCACCATTGCAGCACGTCTCCGCGCAGGAACTGCTGTCGGGCGTGGAGCAGGATCTGGGCTCGGGCCTGCCTGGGCCGCAGCATGGTCAGGGGCAGAACATCCTGCAGTTGATCCCTGAACCCGAAGGCGCCACTGCGCTGTTGTGGCCCAAGCCGTCCCCACAGCCTGGCCGAGAGGGCCTGGTAGGGCAGCCAGATGTTGACCAGACGGTCGAAGGCCGGGCTGTCCGTCTCCACGCGCAGGGTTCCGAGCAGGTCACGCCACATGGCCTTGGTCCGTTCCAGGGCGGCCAGGACATCCTCGACACGGCGCATGGAGGCCATGAGCCGGCGACAGTCATTCTGCTCCAGGGCCTGGCCGACCAGCACATGCATGGTAACCTCGCCTCCGGCGGGAACGGTCAGGGTCCCGGACAGGGCCGCGACGCGGTAGCCGTCGTCATCCTGGCGTGAATCCGGCACACCTTGCTCGACCATGAAGGGTTCAAAGACGGTTCGGCCCTGTCCCAGAAAGCGGTTCAGTTTGGTTTCCATGGCCTGGCAGGGCAGGCTCGAGCTGACGAAGGCCCAGCCGCGCTGGAACCTGTTTTCCGGACGGGAGAAGAAAATCGCACTTGCGTCCGGGTCTTCCTCGGTGACGATCTGGCCGACAGAGTCAATGGGCACGTCCGCGAGGATGATCTGGGCGAAGAAGGTCACCGTGAAGGTCACGGGCCGATCCCCATCGTTGGCGATTCGCAGCAGGCGAGCTTCCATGGGTTGGTCATGCAGCACAAAGGCCGTCAGTTCGGTGGTGATATCCTTGCGTTTCTTGCGGAACACGCAATGTCCGAGCCCGAAGGTCACGTCCAGTTTGGCGTCCTTTTCCCGGAAGGGGATGTAGGTGGGCGAGGTGACCTCGCTGGTGTCCATGTCGCGCAGGTAAAGGATCTGGCCCGGGTCCTGTGTGGTCATGGAGTCCGGAGCAAAGGGGGTCAGGGCGTTCTGCTGGGAGTTGCCCATGAACGACGAGAAGGATCCGTCATTGGTGACCAGGGTCCCGTAGCCGAGTTCGTTGACCATGAGATGGGCCCAGCGGCGCGGGGTTTTCCAGTCCAGATGCAACTCTTCCCCATTTGTTGAGAACCGGAATGTTTTTTCCTGTTCGGGATGGAGCATATCCAGCAGGGACAACTCCTGGATTTTCCTGGATTCCCGTTTGGGCTTAAGGGGGTGCGCGTCCTCGCCTGCCTCCAGCCCCAGAATGCCTCGCAGCATGCGCGACCCTTCCTCGGCCGATGGTGCATATCCGTCCACAAGCATTGCCTCCGCGGATTCCCCAGGTTGGAGATCGAAACACAATCGGAGGCTGGCGATGGGGTCGAAGGTGTAGTGCAGGTCCCTGTCGTCCAGGCTCAGCAACGGCGCGTGGAGACCGTGCGGGTCACGCAGGGTGTTGTCGCCGGCAAAGGCGTTCCGGCTGTCCTGGAATCCGAGCAGGCGTACCCTGGTCTGGTCCGGGGCGTGTGCCGCGTGGAAATAGACTTCTGGCGACGGTCGGGGGCCGCCCGGGGCGTTGGGTGCGGTCTTGATCATGCGGTTGCGGGCAAAGACGGCTTGCAATGCAGGTACGAACCAGGTCGCGATGTGCTGGCGGTTGTAGAAGGGGTGGCGCAACTGTGGGTTGGGGTTGTTCAGGCAAATTTCACGGTACGATGTGAGTTCAACCCGTCGTGGTGTTTTGCCCATGTTGCTCAAGCGGAGGCGGCAGATCTCCGCGTTCTGGTCTGGCAGAACCCTCACGCTGGCCCAGGCTTCCAGGTCTCGGTGAAAACAGGTCAGGCGGATCGAAAGCGGGCCTGTCGGTTCCACGCTGGTCTCCACATCGTCGCGGGTGATGGGGCGGAAACCCAGGGACCACGGCGGGTTGCCGTCTTCGCGCAGATAGATGAATTTCCCGGCGTTGTGGGCCCGGGAGGTGGGGCGGTTGGTCAGGTCGTATTCCTCTCCGTGCCGCACGGAACTGAAGACCCGGCTGTACCCCCGGCCGTCAGAGGTGTGCACGGACGTGTAGACCCCGTTGGTCAGGATGATCTCGTCCGCGGGGTGGAATCCGGGTCGTTGCAGGCCACAGGCCACGCAGATGTCTCCGGTGGGCAACTTGCGGAAGCGCATGCGGACCATGGTGATCACCAGCGCGGCGACGGTGAAGATGACGAGGAGCACCAGGAGGGGCGAGGCCTGGCCCTGCCCTGTCTTCTGAATTGCCTCGGCGTTGTCCCAGACGTAGGCCCAGTCCGCACCCATGGGCAGGAAGAAGGGGATGAGCAGCGGAGCCCAGGTGGCGAAGCGGCGCAGCGCTTCGGGGATGCAGCGCGTGCGTCCGGCGTGTCCCTGGAAGCGGGCCATGAATTCGTCCAGAGCGTCGCCACCGACAAAGGACAGGTTGACCAACGTGGCAACGCGCAGACCCATGTGGTCGAACCAGATCATGACGCGCACCCAGTCGTAGGCCAAAAGCTGCAGGAAGGTTTCGATGCTCCAGCTCCTGAATGCTTCCGGGGTGAGAGCGAAGTTTTGCCAGATGGCCGTCAGGGTGCGGATGGCGCCGTCCTGGTTGTACCAGGTCGGGTCTGGCGAAATACGCAGCAGGGAATAGATGACCGGGGCCATCCACAGACCCCAGCGCAGTACCCGCACGGTCTGTTCGGCCACGGCGATGAGCCCCTGACGACTGAAAAGAAGTCGGACCGGAGTCCAGCTGCGGGCGAAGAGGGCGGTCAGGAAGAAGAAGTTCACGCTGAAGAGCGGCGCTGCCAGGGACCAGTTGATGACACCGGACACGGACTCGTTGAACAGGATGCGTGCGCTGCCGGTGTGTGGGCCCAGGTTCATGGCTCCCCATTTGCTGAAGAGCGGATAGATGATGTAGTCTTGGGGATTGTGGACGTGCAGGCTGACGTAGAGCCGGAATTTGTCGAGCACGATGACGGACTGGGCGGGGTCGACGTACCAGGCGATGGCTCCGCCAACGAAACCGCCCAGCAGGGAGCCGTTGAGGAAGACTCTCCAGCTTTGCAAGCGCGTGCGCATGCCTCGGAGCATTTCCAGGCCATCCATGACCATGCCAGCCCCGGCAAAGGTCAGGGCGCCGATGCCTGCGCCCAGCAGAAACCTTTCGTCCGGGGATTTCAGGATCATTGCCTGGATCGGGATGACGTACATCCCGCAACCAACGATGGCTCCGCGCAGATACAGGTGCGGTTGCAGCGCGCTGTCCAGCAGCCTGGAAAAGAAGGACCGGCTGCCATCAAAAGATTCGAGAATGGTTTTGGCCAGGGGCATGCACAGGGCCCCCAGGGCCACGTGGGTCAGCAGGGGTTGCGCCAGATTGGCTGCGTTGATCAGGTTCGATGCGGTCAGGGACTTTATCAGAAAGAGCAGACACAGGAAGAGGGCGCTGTAAACCGCGCCTTTGCCCAGCCCCTCGCGATAATGGCGGATCCCCCAATATCCGACCGGGCGCCTGCCCTTGAGCGCGTCCATGAACAGGCCCGTCATCAGGAATGTCTGTCCCCACAGGCCGGCCTGTGCCAGGGCCACGGACAGCACCGCCGCCAGGATTCCCAGGACTGCAGGCAGGTTGGCCACGGCGGGCGTCGAGCCCAGATCGGCCATGAGCGGAGTCAGCCCCGCCAACGCCGCGCTGAGCACGAGCAACACATAGGCGCGAGGTTCGCGCAGCAGCATGCGGATGCACAGCGCGTTGAGAATCAGGGCCGCGCCGGCGTTGAAGACCGCCAGGACCAGGATCCGTCCGCAGAGCTCGGTGGCGCGAAGCCCGAGCAGGCTGGTTCCGGGCACAATGCGGCCCATCTGTTCGAGCAGATGGGGCGTTTGCAGCAACAGGAGCCAGTTGAAAAAAAAGGGCGTGGCCAGGAGACAGAACTGGGCGAGCAGGGACGGGTGGCGGCCTTTGCGGGCCAGGAAGATGGCGACGAGGAGGATGTGGGCCATGACCATGAAGGTGGCGCAGAGCGGACTGGCGCGCAGCAGGTCGAACCATCCCCGGGGCGCCTGCCAGATGGAGATTTCCGGACTGCTGGCCAGGGTGAGCAGGGCAGGGAAGAGGAAATCGCGCAGGCTTTCGAGAACGGATGGAAGCCGGCCAATCGAGCACAGGCACAGCCCCGCGACGCAGATGACGCCAAGCGCTCCGGCCATCGCGGCCGGGCCAACGGGGGATGCGGTCAGGAACGTGGCGGCGAAGAATCCCGGCGTGGTGCCAAACACGAGCATGGCGACGGGGATAAATAGAAGCAGGGATAGACAAAAGGCAAGGCGCGAGAAACGGGAAAAATCGTGAAAGGGGGATGTGTTCACACGTGATCCATTGTTGTTGAGGATGGGTGTTTCGTTTTGAATCCGTGCCGGCGCAAGGTGTGCCCGCCCTGATGAATATTCCTTGTCACCTGCCGGGTTTGAATTCAAGACTTGCCTTCCAGGCGCGTTGCCCAATAAAGTGGTGAAATGGCCGATTCCGTGCGTGGTCGCGGAACATGTCACGCCAGACGAGGCCGTTGTTGAATGACAGTTTTTGGTCGCGCAAAAGGGATGTTCGGTTCTTTGCGAGGACTGTATGGCCTTGGGATGAGGTGCCGGGCGGTATCTGGGGGGATTGTGGGCGAGGTGGAAAGACTGGTCATGATTCTGGGACAATCGCTGCGTAGTCAGGGACTGCGTATGGCCACGGCCGAATCCTGCACCGCGGGGCTGGTGGCCAGCACGCTGACCGATGTGGCGGGGAGTTCTGACTGGTTCGAGGGCGGTGTCGTGGCCTACGCGAACCAGGTCAAGGCGCGCCTGTTGTCCGTGCCAGAGGATGTTTTCGTTCGGCACGGAGCGGTCAGCCAAGCCTGTGTGGAAAGCATGGTCCGGGGAGTGTGCCAATTGATGGACGCCCCTGTCGGGCTGGCCATATCCGGCATCGCCGGACCGGGCGGGGGCACGTTGCTCAAGCCCGTGGGCACGGTCTGGGTGGCCTGGGAGTACTGTGGTCGGGTCTGGAGCCGTGTTTTTTTGTTCAAGGGCTCGCGCCGGGACATCAAGAAGCAGAGTGCATGGGCAGCCATCGAGGAACTGGCGCGAGGATATAAAAACGGCGCCTCCTGACAGGAGACGCCGAAAAAAACGAGAGAAGTGGCGCCGGACCGGGTGTCAGTTCAGGTAGTCGCCGCGGTTGAACTTGAATTCCTCCGTGGTCGCCAGGACGTCGAGCTCTTCGACCATGGCCGTTAAGCCCTGTCCGGGGGCAGGGACGCGGGCCAGATCGTCCTTGACTTGCTGGAGGTCGTTTTGGATGTCCGCGAGGAGGCTGTAGCCTTCGCGCAGGTTGCCTTCCTGACCACCGATGACACGGGAATAATTTTCCCATTTGGAAAGCAGGTCTTGCATCTTATCCATGATGTTTTGCTCTGTCGGTTTGCACAGCATGGCGGCCTGCAAGGCCTGGTCGAGGCGCACCATTGGGCCAGCCAGAGCCTGGGCCGTGTCGGCCTGGGCGGCCGAATTGGTATCCAGTTCCTGGGCCAGGGCTTGGGCGAATCCGTCTACTGGAGCGTTCCGGGCCGTGTTTTTTTGCGTCAGCTGCAGGGCTGCCAATTGATCCGAGGTGATTTTCATGGCCATCTCCTTCCTTTTTGACCTGAACCGAGCAAAGTCCCTGCCAAGTCTGAAATGGGCCGACATCTGCTTGAAACATATGGAAATCGTGAGCAGCCGTAATTGCGGGTCGGCACGTTTTGCCGCGCGGCCGGCTTGGCCTCGACATCCCGTATGTACCAGCCCCACCGGACCTGGGTCAATGTGTCCGCCAAGGAGGCTTTGGTGAGTGTTCCCTGGGAAACTCTGGTTGCGGAGTTGCAGCGTGGCGGGTTGATCGCCTACCCGACGGAAACTTTTTACGCCCTGGGTTGCCTGGCCACGACCCACGCGGCTGTTGAGCGCGTCGTGGCGGCCAAGGGTCGGCCCGACGGCAAGCCCCTGCCCCTGATCGTGTCCGACTGGGACATGGCCCGGCGGTTCCTGCGGTTGCACGGCATGGCCCTGGATCTGGCGAGGCATTTCTGGCCCGGCCCGTTGTCCATTGTGGTGGAGGTCGATCCGTGTGTGAGTCCCCTGGCGCGGGATAGCGACGGCCGTTCGGCCGTGCGCATGAGCCCGCATGTTCTGGCTGCGCGGCTGTGCAGGGATGCCGGGGCGCCTCTGGTTTCCTCCAGCGCCAATCGCAGCGGCCAGCCAGCGGTCTGCCGGCCGTCGGCACTGGATCCAGTTTTGTTGCGCGAATCGCGGGCTCTGGTTCTTGATGGGCCGCCCTGGCCGGCAGGGGGAGTTCCCTCGACCCTGGTCGAGGTGTTGGGGCAAAATGCTCTGCGTGTGCTCCGTGTCGGGGCGATTGCTGTCCAGGATATCGTAGCCAAGGGTTTTTCAGTCCGTGACTAGTACAAATTTTTTTTGCCCCGTTGGCTCTGGGCGGGGCTTAAAGTGGAGGGCGGTTAAAAAAATTTAACCCTCGATGTCTTGGGATGGTTTTTTCGTCAACAATAAAGTTGTTTAATATTGTATAGTTATAATTTATTGGCATGATAATGCCCTGACGGCTTGAGTTGGCCCGCCCCTTGCTAGATGGAAAACAACTTCCTCTTTTTGCCAAAATCGGCTCCCGTATCGGCAGGTACGGGAGCCGGTTTTGTTTGAGCCCCTGAAATTCGCGATCATGGGCTTGGTCGCTGTCCCATCCCGCGGTCACCCATGGTTTGTAGAAGCCGTGCGTGCCCGTATCGTCATCCTTTCTGCACCCTGCTTAAATATTTTGCGAATTGTCGTATTTTTTGTCACGTTTCGTTGTCGATGGCATTTCCACTTCAAGTCCAGAAAAAATAGTGCTAGGCGGGGGCCAAGCATATGTTCATTTTTTTCAACGATGAGGCGCCATGTCTGCAGCTCAGTTCAGGATCACATGCCCACGTTGCGGTGCGGATTCGGCTCCGCGAAATCCCTTTCCCACGGTGGACGTTGTTCTCTACCGCCCGGAGCAGGGGGTGCTGCTCATCGAGCGCCGCAACCCGCCGCACGGATGGGCCCTGCCGGGTGGCTTCATCGACTACGGCGAGAGTGCCGAACAGGCTGCCGTACGGGAGGCTCTGGAGGAAACTGGACTGGCTGTTCGGCTGACCGGGCTGCTTGGTGTCTATTCTGATCCGGACCGTGATCCGCGCTTCCATACATTGAGCGTGGTTTTCACGGCCGAAACCGACGAAAAAAAAGCCCCCCTGGCCGGTGACGATGCGGGGCAGGCAAAATTTTTTCCTCTGGACGCTTTACCGAAGGATGTGGTTTTCGACCACCGCCGCATTGTCGGGGATTTTTGCAAACGACTGGACAGGAGCGCATGATCACACCGCCACACGATATCGTCTTCCTGACATCGGAAATCTATCCCTTCTCCAAATCAGGAGGGCTGGCCGACGTCATGGGCATCCTGCCGCTGACCCTGTCCCGCATGGGCGCGCGCGTGGCCGTGATCACGCCTTTTTATGGCCGGTTGTCCACGGGTCAGTACCCCGTGCATCTGGTTCACGAGAACTGCCCTGTGGGTTATCCATGGGCGGATACCACGGCCGACATCTATCAGGCCGACTATCACGGATTGCCCGTCTACTTCATCGAACGGGGCGAATATTTCGACCGTCGCCAGTACTATTGCACGCACAAGGGCGACTATTTCGACAATTGTGAGCGATTCATTTTTTTCTGCCGCGCCGCCCTGTCCACCATCAGGCATCTGGGCCTGGGAGCGCGCATTGTTCACGCCCAGGACTGGCACGCTGCCCTGTCCGCGGCCTATCTGGCCTTCTGGCGGCGCAGCGATCCATTTTGGGCGGGCATGCGCACGGTCATGTCCATTCACAATCTGGCCTATCAGGGCCGCTTTTCCTACCGCCTCTTCGAACAGTCCGGGCTGCCGCTGGAAGCCTGGAACATGGAGGGCGTGGAGTTCTACAACAGTTTCAACCTGCTCAAGGCAGGCATCGCCTATGCCGACAAGATCACCACGGTCAGCCCCAGCTATGCCAGGGAAATCATGACCCCGGAATTCGGGTGCGGCCTGGAGGGTATCCTGGCCCGGCGCGGAGGTGACTTGGTCGGCATCCTGAACGGGGCCGACTATTCCATCTGGAGTCCGGAGAACGACAATATTCTGGAGTGTACCTACTCGGCCGGGAAGCCTGATGGAAAACAGAACTGCAAGGCCCACCTCCTCGGCATGCTCGGCCTTTCTCCGCGCCTGATCTCGCGTCCCCTGCTTGGCTTCATCGGCCGCCTGCGCGGACAGAAGGGCATCGATATCGTGCTTGAGATCATTCCCGAACTCATGAAGCTTGACGTGGGGCTGGTGGTCTTGGGCGAGGGCCGGGCCGAGTACGAGGCGCAGCTCATGGCCATCATGGAGGACTATCCAGGCCGGGTCGTGGGCATCATTGGCTACACCGAAGAGATGTCGCATCTGATCCAGGCCGGGGCGGATATTTTTCTCATGCCCTCGCGCTACGAGCCCTGCGGATTGACCCAGATGTACAGCCTGAGCTACGGCACCCCGCCCGTGGCCACGTCCGTGGGCGGCCTGCGCGACACCATCGTCCCCTATCCGAACCAGGGCGCCAACGGGTTCGTTTTTGCCGACCCGACTCCCGGCGCCCTTTTGGCCACGGTGCGCAAGGCGGTGCGGGTCTGGGAAGACCGCGATGCATGGCGTGAGGTCCAGGTCAACGCCATGCAGACCAGATTTTCCTGGGAACACTCCGCGCGTGCCTATATGGATGTGTACACGTCCCTGCACGCGGACCTTGAATCGACATGGAGGAACATATGAGCATCGAAAAGAAGTACATGAAAGGCAAGGCTGTCTGCAAAGCCACGTTTCTCGTTTCGGCCGAGGCCGCGGCCGGGGCCAAGACCGCTTTTCTGGTCGGGGAGTTCAACGACTGGGCCATGCATTCCCTGCCCATGAAGCGCATGAAGAACGGGGGCTTCAAGCTGGCCATCGATCTCCCCTGCGGCAACACCTACCAGTTCCGTTATTTGCTTGATGACGACCGATGGGAGAACGACTGGAGCGCGGACCGCTACTGCTACAGCGAGTTCGGGAACTGCGAGAACTCTGTGGTCGAAATATAGCGGACCGTCGGGGGCGCCCGTTTTCATTGTATCCTGTCTGATCGTTGCTTTTTTTGCGCGAAAACCGTAGTTTTTGCCCCTGTTTTTCCACATCTTGGAACAAGGAGCAGAGAATGGACGCGCATCAGCCCGCCTTCAAGGACATCGCACCCCGTTTGCGCGGATTGCGTGACGCCATGGATATGACCGCCGAGGATATGGCCGCTCGCCTGGGATCGTCACCGGACGAGGTTCTGGCCTATGAATCCGGCGAGCACGAGATTCCTGTCAGCTATCTCTTCAACGTGGCCCAGACCTTTCAGGTCGATCTGACCGTGCTCATTTCCGGCAGGGAGGCGCATCTGCACACCGCCTCCCTGGTCAAGAAGGGCAAGGGCATGTCCGTGGATCGGCGCAAGGACTACGACTACAAAAGCCTGGCCTATCGCTTCGTCGGCCGCAAGATGGAGCCCTTCGTCGTCTCCGTGCCCGCCAAAGGCAAGGACTCCCTGACCTTCAACGAGCACCCGGGCCAGGAATTCATCTACGTGCTCAAAGGACGCCTGGAGATCACCCTCGGCTCCACGGTTCACGTCATGGAGCCTGGCGACAGCCTGTACTTCACTTCGCGCACGCCCCACGCCCTGCGTGGCCTGGACGGACAGCCGGCCGAATTCCTGGATGTGATCATCTAGGGTCCCACGGCATAAGCGACCGGTCCGCAACCCACCCATCTCCATCACATCCGGAGCACCCATGCACACCAAACTGCGCCCGACCTCCTATGAGGAGTTCCAGACATCCTTTTATCTGCACGTTCCCGAGAAATTCAATTTCGCCTTCGACATGGTCGACGCCACGGCCGCCCGGGAACCCCAGCGCCTGGCCATGGTCCACGTCGACGACGCCGACGTGCGCCGCGAGTACACCTTCGGCTATTTTTCCGAGCAGTCCAGCCGTCTGGCCTGCGCGCTGAAGGCTCTGGGCATTGGGCGCGGCGACAAGGTCATGATCATCCTGCACCGCCGGGTCGAGTTTTGGACGACCATGCTCGCCCTGCACAAGATTGGCGCTCTGGGCGTGCCGTCCCCGGCCCTGCTGACGGCCAAGGACATCGTTTACCGGGTCAACTTCGCCGCCATCAAGGGCGCCATAGCCGATGTCTCGATGCGCTCCACCCTGGACGCGGCCAAGCCCGACTGTCCGTCCCTGCAGGTTCTCGTCCTGGCCGGGCTCGACGCTCCTGTTGGAGACTGGCAGAGCTTCCAGAGCCTGGTCGACGCCGCCTGCCCGTCCTATCCCCGTCCGGCCGACGCGCCCTGTGGCGAGGACCCGGCGACCATTTTCTTCTCCTCGGGCACAACCGGACATCCGAAGATGGTTCTGCACACCTTCAACTACCCTCTCGGTCACGTCATGACCGCCTCGTACTGGCACGACATCGAGCCGGGCAACCTGCACCTGACCGTGGCCGACACGGGCTGGGCCAAGTCCGTGTGGGGCAAGTTCTACGGGCAATGGCTGGCCGGCGGCGTGGTCTTTGTCTGGGATTTCCGGGGCAAGTTCGAACCGGCGCGGCTATTGCGGATCATCGCCGAGCACAGGATCACCAATTTTTGCGCCCCACCCACGATCTACCGTTTTCTCGTGCGCGAAAACCTGGCCGCCTACGACCTCTCGGCCCTGCGCCACTGCACCACCGCAGGCGAACTGCTGAACGACAGCGTGTTCGAGGCCTGGCAGCAGAAGCTCGGCATTCCCATCTACGAAGGCTACGGTCAGACCGAAACCACCCTGCAGATCGCGACCTTTCCGTTCATGCGGCCCAAGGCGGGATCCATCGGCAAGCCGTGTCCGGGCTGGGATATCGTCTTGCTGGATGAGAACGACGAGGCCTGTCCGGCCGGCGTTGAAGGCGAGATCTGCATCCGCATCGATTCCAAGCGGCCCATTGGCCTTTTTTCCTGCTATCTGCAGGACGAAGCCAAGACCGCAAGCGTCATGACCGGCGGCTACTACCGCACGGGCGACAAGGCCTGGGTGGACGAGGACGGCTATTATTGGTTCCTGGGCCGCATCGACGACCTGATCAAGAGTTCGGGCTACCGCATCGGGCCCTTCGAAGTCGAAAGCGCGCTCATCACCCATCCGGCCGTGGTCGAGGCCGCCGTGACCGGCGTGCCCGACCCCGACCGGGGCCAGGCCGTCAAGGCCACCCTCACCCTGGCCGCGGGCTATGTACCATCTCCGGAATTGACCCGGGAACTGCAGGATCATGTCAAGAAAGTGACCGCGCCATACAAATATCCACGCATCATCGACTACGTGGCCGAACTGCCCAAGACCATCAGCGGCAAGATCAAGCGGGCCGAGATCCGCGCCAAGGATAACGCGTAAGCGTGCCGCGGGCTCGGGCCCGCGAGGTTCGTGACTCGCAAGGGGGATTGATGGCCACGCTGTTGCGTGGCCTTTCTTTTGCTAGACACCGGATCATGGCAGTCCCTTTTTTTTCCATTGTCACGCCCAGTTCGGGCCGCAGGCCCCGAGCCCTGGCCCTGGCCATGAGCAGCGTGGAGGTTGCCCTGAGGCGGGCGCATGAGGCCGGCGTTGATGTACAGGTGGAAATGCTGGTCGGCTTCGATGGGCTGCGTCCGGATGAATTTGTGCCCGCACCTTTTGTCCGCCATGTTGTCTTTCCTTTCGAAGGCCGGTTCGGCAACGCGATCCGCCACGGATTGATCAAGGGCGCCAGGGGGGATCGCCTCCTGTTCGTGGACGACGACAACGCATTGAGTCCCCATGCGCTGCTGGCCTTTGCGCAAGTGGAGGACGCCGATCTGATCATCGGCCGGATCGATACCAGCCGCGCCTTCAAGGAGCCGTTTCTGCCACGCCAGCGTGCAGGCGGCGAGCTGGTCGTGCAGGGCAACATAGATCCCTTGTGCCTCTGCGTCCGCACTGATCTTGTGCGCATCCGGTGCGGCGGATGGGATGGCCATGGCGGGTACGAGTCGGATTATCTCAATATCTTGAAGTATTATCGTCGCGCACGGACTGTGGCGTTTATTCAGGATATCGTGGGTGTTTACGACGCAGGGCGAAGCCTGGACGCGGAGGGCCTGAACTCGCGTCAGGCCAGAACCGAAGGTATTCTGCGCGCGGGGCAGGGATTGCCCAGTGCCAGGCCGTGGAGAACGCATGGCTGAATGGATTTTCTATCCGCCCCTGGGCACCGTGTCTGGTGGATGCATGGTTTTGCTGCAGATCGCCAGGCACCTGCGTCTTCTGGGCAGGCTGGGCGGAGTGCTGTACTGGGACGCTCCGCCCCAAGGTCTTGATCCGGACCTGCCCTGGGTCGGCGCCAAAGAGGCTGCCATGACTCCGGGTGACACGCTGATTGTGCCCGAGGGCTGGCCCAACGCCCTGGCCTTTGGATTTCGGGCCGGGTGCCGGACGACGGTCTATTGTCAGAACTGGGCCTATCTGTTCCAGGGCCTGGACGCCGGGGTGCGCTGGCGCGACCTGCCCGTGGACTTTCTGGCCGTGTCCGACCCCGTGGCCTGGCATCTGGAAGGGGTTCTGGGCAAACGGCCGGCCATTGTCCGCCCGGTCATAAACACCGACCTTTTTCATGCTCCGGCCGGCAAGCCGGATGGCCCTGCGCGTATCGGTTTCATGCCGCGCAAGAACAAGGCCCTGGCCGAACAGATCCGCCGCATTTTCGAGGAGCGCAATCCCGGACGGGTGGTGGAGTGGGTGCCCATCCAGGGGCTGGAGCAGTCCGGCGTGGCCCAAATCCTGCGATCCTGCCATGTCTTCCTGGCCACGGGTTTCCCCGAGGGTTTCGCCCTGCCGCCCCTGGAGGCCATGAGCTGCGGTTGCCTGTGTGCAGGCTTCGCGGGCTTCGGGGGGTGGGACTACATGCGCCAGGTCGAGCCGGACAGCTACCTTCCCCACGGCTATGCGTTGCGTCCAACGCCCTGGACCGGCAACGGCTGGTGGGCCGCGGACGGCGACGTGCTGGGTGCGGCCCTGGGGCTGGAGGAAGCCGTGGACGCCATCATATCCGGGAACGGGCGGCTTGAACTGGTTCTGGAACAGGGGCGGCTGGCCGTCCAGGGCTACGGTCCCGGCGCCCAATGCCGGGAGATCACGGCCGCCTTGAACGGGTCGTCCGCGCCCGGGTTCGATTCGTGATGCGCCTTGCGACCGTCATTCTGCACTACGGCTCCGTGGTCCGGACCCGACGGCTCCACCAGCAGTTGCTGGACGCCGATTCCGGGTACGGGGACGCCATCCTGGTCTTCGACAACGCCAGTCCCGAGGCATACCCCGAGGCCTGGACGCGTTCGAAGAACAATCTGTACTGGGGAGGTGCCTTCGAGGCGGTCATGGGCCTGCTGGCCGGCCAGGGGTTCACCCATGTCTGGTTCCTGAACAACGACCTTTCCTTTCTCCCGCCCGCGCCGTTCATCGAGCGGGCCGTCACGCGCCTGGGCCGGGCCGAGAAACTGGCCGGTCCGGTGGGCGTCTATTCCCCGGTCGTGACCCGCAACCCGTATCATCCGCATATGGTCGCGCAAAAAGGAAAGCAGTTTTTCCTGGTCCGCTACGTGGACGGCATCGCGCCCCTGGTCAGCGTGGACTTCTGGCGCGCAGCGGGCGGGATCGATTTTGAGGGCAACCCCTACGGATATGGGGTGGATGTCTGGTTTTCCAGTCGGGCCAAGGGGTTGGGCTATGGCTGCGTGGTCGACCATCAGGTTGTCGTTCGTCACGACTATCATTCCACGGCCCGCGAGGTGGACGGTTTTTTGCGCCAGGCGGCAGAGGCCGAAGCGCGCTATCTGAGCGCCCGCCTGGGGCCTGACTACCGGGCCGAGCTGGCCCGCATGGCCGCGGATTGCCGGGATCTGGTCTAGCAGGCCGTTGAAAAACGGCGATCTGCTGCGTCAGCGAAAAAATCCAGACCGCTTATGTATGCGCAATACCCTGAAGGGCACACGTACACCACGCGCCCTGGATTTTTTCGCTTCCTTGCATCTCACCATTTTTGAACGGCCTGCGAATTTTGAATTTTTCAACAGTTTGCTAGGGGTGCGGGGTTTCGGCCAGCCCCCGGGCCAGCTCCGCCGCTTGGTCGTGGCGGCCGAGGCGGCGCAGGGTTTTGACCTGGCGCAGGGTTCTGGCCAGGGGATCCGCCGGGTACATGTTGCAGTCCATGGCCATGAGCGTGCGCCGGCCTTTGCGCGTGACGAACAGTCCCAGGGCGGTGACAAATTCCTCCGGCGTGCTGGCTGGGAGGGTGTCGGGCAGGTCGCGCAGCAGGGAGCTGTCGATCATGACGCAGTCCGAGGGCAGGTGATCGGCGGTCACGGACTGTCCGGTGGCCGAGACCAGCAACCCGTAGCTCAGGACTTTCGGGTCCTGGACGGCTTTGGGTGATGGGCAGAGCTGGCCCATGCACCGGGCGGCCAGGACCGGTTCGGTCAGGGCCTTGACCGCTCCGACGCCCTGGTTCCAGCGGAAATGATTGGCCAGCAAGGTCGCCCAACCCGCGGGCAGGCGCAACCCTCCGCAGAGTACCACGGTCATGGGCGAGGAGGCCTTGCGCAGGGATGAGAACAGTTCCGGGCCAAGGAACGGGCCGCGGCGGGCATGGGTCGTGCGGTGGCCGGTACACGTGTCCCGGCCTCCGAAGATCCGGATGTTCACGTTCCAATGCGGGCTCGCGGCGGTCAGTTCCGCGATGTCCGCCAATACGTCCTCCTGCCCCGCATCCTCGGGCTCAAGCAGGATGACGTCCAACTCCCGTTCTTCGCACGCGATGCGGCCCTGCACCCAGTCCATGATGGCCTCGGCGGCCCGCCGGGCGCTCTTGCCGTCGCGGCCGTAATCCAGGGCCTGGGCGTAGCGCTGGCGGATCTCGGAGCCGCGTCCGGGCTGGGCCAGTTCCTCGGCCACGGCCCGAAGCAGGCCGTCCAGACTGTTTACCTGCACTCCCGCGTCGCGGGTCAGGTATTCGATGTCCTGGGGACGGTAGAGCGGGAATTCGCGTATGCGCGGGTTGTTGAAAAGGACCAGGGGCTTGTCCAGGAGCAGAAATTCGATGGCGATGGAGGACACGTCGCTGATCATCAGGTCGGCGGCGTGCATCATGCCCGAGTAGTCCGCGTCTTCCAGGTAGAAGATGCCCGGCACCGTGGCGGCGATGGTGCGGTACATGTCCTTCCATTTCGTGTCGGTCAGGTTGTGCAGCTTGATGAGCAGGACTGTGCCGGCATCCGCGATCTTGCGAATGCCCTCGGCCACGCAGGGGATGGCCGAGAGTTCGGGATTGTAGGTCGGGGCGAAGAGCACGATTTTCTTGGCCGGGTCGATGCCCAGACGGGCGCAGAAGGTCTTTCTGTTTTGGGCACTGGAGCCGAAGAGCAGGTCGGACTTGATGAATCCGGTCACCCGCACGGGGATGAACACGTTGGGTGCCAGGCGCTTGGCGTGCCAGGGGCCGGGCACCAGAAGCAGGCGCGAAAGGTTCTCGCGCCGGATGATGGGCGAGTCCGTGTAAAAGGCGCCCTTGCAGATCATGCCGTGACCGACGTTCACGATGTCGCGCAGGTGCGGAATCCTGAAATGGCAGGCATCGGCCACGACCGTGGCGTCGGGCGCGAAGTCGGCGGGATCGGCATGGAAGGGAGCGCGGGTCTTGAGCCGCTCGATGTCCGCGTCCGGCAGGCCCCAGCCCGGGATGTCCGGGGTGCCGGCAAAGAATTCCGGGGCGCTGAAGGCGGTCCGGGCCAGGCCGTTCGTACGCAGGTATTCCTCGATGGGTTCGAGAAAGGGGAGATGGAGCGTGCGCTCGGCGTAGAACAGGATTTTTTTGGACGCGGTCACGCCTGCTGCTCCCGTGGGATGGTCGACTGTTCGCGGTCGTGGTCCGCGAGCCAGTCCGCGTAGAGTTTTTCCCAGAACCGCTCTCCCGCGTCCCCGGCCCAGCGGAGGCGCTGCAGGGCCTTGTGGCGCACTGTCGCCAATTGCGTGGCCACGGTTTGGAGACGGCTGTCCGCGTGGGCCGCGATGTCCTCGGAACCGGCCCGGCGCGCGGTTGTGGCCAGGGCCAGGTAGGCGGCGCGGCTGGGTTGGAAATGGGCGGCCAGACTGCGGAAATGCAGGGCCTCGGAAAATGCGTTCCGGGCTTCGAGCCAGCCCGCCAAAAGGGTGTAGCCCGCGTCCCAGAATGGCTCCTCCTCCAGCAGGTCCGCCCAGAGCTGGGGGGCGCCTGTCGCGGCCCGGGCATCGAGTTCCTCCCGGCGTCGCGGAGGCAGACAGGGCGAGGCCAGAAGCCATTCGTTCAGCCTGATGGCGTACCCATCACGCGCGGCGTGCATGTGGATGTCCGGGTTCAGGCGTGGTCCGTGCCGGCTGACCAGCAGGCTCGAATTGGCGCTGTCATGCTCGAAGCGCCCCTCGGATTTGCTGGTGAAATGCAGAACCTTGCTGCGGGAGACGCAGCGAAAACCGAGCCCCTTTTGCCCGAGGTTCAGGCACAGGTCGATGTCCTCGCATCCGTTGCGGTAGCCTTCGAAGAAGCCATCGACGCTCCAGAAGGTTTTTCCGGCCAGGCACAGGGCCGCCGCGGTCAGCGCCTTGGGACTGCGGTCCTGCATGACCAGGGGATGGGTGGCCGGGAAATAGTCGTACAGGTGCGTGACCTCGGGTCCGGGCAAAAAGGCCAAGCCCAGGTGCTGGACCAGATTGCTGCCGGGATAGAGCAAAAGCGGTCCCGCGGCGGCCAGACCCTGGTCGGCCTCCAGGGCGCCAAGCAAGGGCGGGAGCCAGCCGGGGGTGAGCAGGGTGTCGTTGTTCAGGAAGAAATAAAACTCGCCCCTGGCCATCCGTGCGCCGTGGTTGCAGGCCCGGGCAAAGCCCTGGTTCTCGGGCAGACGGATGCTGGTGAAGTCCTCGCCCCAGAGTTGGAGGCCGAGAGCATCCAGATCCTGCAGGGTGCGATCCGAGGATGCGTTGTCGACAACGATGACCTGTATGCGTTGCGGGGTGTGTTCCTTCAGGGAGCGCAGACACGGCGCGGTGAAGGTCCACTGGTTGAAGACCGGGATGATGACGCTGACCTGGGGCGTGGACATGAAGCGTGTCTTTGATCCCGGTCAGTTGGCGAACATGGCCAGGGCTTGTTTCAGATCATCCTCGAAATCGACCTCGATGCAGCGGTAGGCCGATATGTCCACGGCCGAGAAGCCGACGCCTTGTTTGATGAGCATCTCCACGCCCATCTCGAAGTAGTCCTGCTCCTGGCAGCTGGCCAGGGCCTGCAGAAAGACGGGGATGTCATTTTTTTGAATGCGGTTCACGCCCACGGCCTCGCCCTGGGGCGCCCGCACCTTTTTGGAGATTTCAAGGACCAGGCCGCGTTCGTCGGCCCTGTACTTGACCTCTTCCTCGCCGCATTTCTTGCGGTCCACGGCCACGGCGTTGCCGTCAAAGGCCGCCATCTCGCGGATGACCTCCTCGTCGAAAACCACGTCCCCGTTGCACCAGATCACGTCGTCGTCCAGGTATTCCAGGGCACAGCACAGGCTCTTGGACGTATTGGTGATGTAGTAGATGGGGTTGTAGCGGTAGTAGACGCTCGGAAACTCCTCCATGATCAGGTTCTTTTTGAACCCGACGACCACGAAGATCTCGTTAATACCGTACTGCCTGAAAATGCGGACCTGCCGGCCGAGGATGCGTTCGCCCGTGGGGAGCATGGACAGGCATTTGGGGAACGGCCGTCCGAGCCTGCTGCCGACACCGGCGGCGAGAATGACACCTTTCATGGGGCCTCCAGGGGAAAGAATTGCTGCCTTGAGAGTTCGAAGCAATATCGATGCCCAGCCTGGCGACAGGTCAGCTTCGACCTTCTTCGATCAGGGCCAGCGCCAGCTTGACGATCCGTTCGGCCGCATCGCCGTTTTGTTTGTTGGCAAAGAGCAGGTCCGTGTATTTTCGCCGTTTGTCCGCATGGATGCGCGGGTCCTGCAGGCTGGTCAGAACGGCGGACCGCATTTCGTCAAGGTCGGTGACCTGGATGCCGATGTCGCGCCAGTTGAATTCGATGTCGGCCGCGTTGTAGTTCGGATACGCCTGCCAGTCGGGGCTGTTGAACAGGATGACCGGCTTGTCCAAGGCCGCGAACTCCATCATGGCCGAGGACACATCGGAGATCATGACGTCGCACAGGGCCAGGAAGGGCGTGATGTCCAACTCATCGGCATAGATGATCCGCTGGTCCCTGGCCGGCAGCGCTTGGTACATGCGCTTGTGTTCGGCCTTGGTGCTGGGATGGAGTTTGACTATCAAGAGCGTTCTGTCGTCAGGCAGGATTTCACCGATGCGATCGCGGACATGGGGGATGGCGGAGAGTTCATCGTTGAAGGTGGGCGCAAAGAGCACGTAGCGATAGGAATCTGGCAGGCCGTATTGCTTCAGAACTGACGCTCGAGTGATCCGCCCGGCGAAGAGGGCGTCCAGTTTGGCCATGCCGGTGGCCACCACGGGTTTGGAGACGATGGAGCGCATGATGCGCTGGTGATGCTTGCCCGGTACGCAGATGAGGTCGGCCGCTTCCTCGCGGCGGGCGGTGTCCGTGTCCGTGTAGTACTGCCCCTTGGACAGGACGCCGTGTCCGACGTGGACCAGTTTGCCGCAGCCTTGCACCCAGGGGTAGACCGAGTCGGCGATGAAGGTCAGGTCAGGATGGAAGTCCTGAGGGGATGTATAAATAGGCACACCCGTTTGTTCGATGATACGCACTTCGTCGGGCAACAGGCCAGCGCGGATCTGTGGCGACGGCGGAAGATAGGAGAAGCCTATTTCCACGTTTTTGTTTTGTGCTTTGATGGCATGATAAAGGGGAAGAAGAATAGGGAGGTGCACGTTTTTGAAGAAATAGAAGAGGATTCTGGTGCGTTGAATCGAATCTTCATTTGATATAATATTGCTGTAGCACTTTGTGTAGTCTTGGGCGTCTTGAGTGATATTTCTGACTTGCGGAATACTCGCGCAAAGTACTGCATATGTTTCGGGACAAAGTGCCGTACGGATTGCGGCTGCAAGTTGTTCGCTATTCCCTGCCTCGACAAGCAAGTCTGGATGGTGAGTTGCGAAAATTTCAGGGATGCCACCAACTTTTGTCGCGATGACTGGAGTGCCGTGTGCAAATGCCTCTAAAATTGTTAAGGGGTAATTTTCCATGCGAGATGGTACGATGGCTAAATCTATAATATGGTAAATATTTTCAATGTCATTTGCGTCAAACGGTCCGTGATATATGATTGATGGATTATCTTTTATCTGTTTTAAAATTTCATATCCATAAGGGTCGTCTTGTGGCTTGCCCCAGATATGAAGTGAAATAGATGGGTCATTGAGGATTGTAATGGCTTGAAGGAGCGTATCAATGCCTTTGCGTGGAATAAATTGGCCTGCATAACCAAGCTTCGTGGGATTATTTGTGGTCTTTAGCTTGGTGTGTTGAGGCAAGGAGGATAGTCCTAACGGTGCGATTTCAATATCTGAGAAGCCGAATTTGGCAAAAGTGTCAGCTAGAAATTTACTTGGCGCATATCGGTGGGCAAATTTAGAAAAGGCTTTTTTCATGTAAGATTTGCGCATCGACTGATAATTGAGCGCAAGTTTAATTTGCTTCATGTCCATATTACGCGTCTGAAGAAAGCATATTGCGCATTTTTCGATTGAATCAGGTCCTGAGCAAAGAGATTGGTCATGCTTAATCATATGCCAACGATCACACAAAAACCAATAATCGTGTAGAGTAATGATTGATGGTATGTTTAATTCGTCAGCTGAGAATATTGGTGCAAGAGATAGTTGTCCTAGTCCATGAAAATGAATGATGTCATATTTTGTACTTTTCAAAAAAGAAGAGAATTTTTTGAAAACAACGTCATCAAATATTTTATCTGGTTCATCAACGCACGGCTTATAAATTTCGTGTAGTACAGGTTTGTTTGTATTGATTGTAATTATTTCATAGTCTTGTTTTTCTTTTTTTCGCACGACAGGGTAAATAATTTCAATATTCGCAAGGTTCTTCGCGTTTATTTCTTCGGCAAGATGTTTAGCATAAAGTTGTGCCCCTGCATATTTGTGTGGTGGAAAGTCATGGCAGATGAAGAGGACTTTTGAGTTGTTACGTTCTGAGCACTTCAGACGTTTATAGCTACGCATCTTTGACCATGTCTGTACAGGGTAGATGCGCTCGATAATTTTTTTATATCTCGATATGGTTTTTGTATCCTTTAGGATCGTCGCATTTTTGAGTGCTGTCGAGAATTCAGTCAACAACTCGCTTGCTGTGGGGTGAAGAACGCCGCCCTTGTCTGCCCAAAAGCCGTCTTCCGCGTAGATTTCCATCTCGTTCTTCATAAATTCTGAGCCCCATCTAGACAGATACAACTCGAAATTTTCCCTGTCTCTGTTTTCCGGGCGTTGGGTCTGACTTTCCAGATGTAACAGGACAGATCTAGGTGTGTAGAATATTTTGTATCCAGCCTGTCTGACTTTGGAGCAGTAATCCATATCTTCACAGCCGTTTCTGTATGCTGTGTCGAACATGCCAAGTTCATGGAATAATGCGCGTGGAGTAATGCAGCATGCCGCCGTAACGGCATCGAGTTCTCTTTCAATGTTGGCCAATTGATGATCGCAAGGAAGGAATTTGTACTGATGGCGGAAGCATGATCCGTCGTGCTTCATCGATGCTCCGCAATGCTGGATCGTATTGTCTGGATAGAGCAGTTTGCACCCTACAATGCCTGCGGCAGGATGCTTGTGCAGCGTCTCAGCCAGATTGTCGATCCAGCCGGGAAGGGGAATTGTGTCATTGTTCAGGAAGACAAGAAATTTGCCCCGGGCTGCGGTTGCGCCCTGATTGCAGGCTGCGGCGAATCCCAGGTTGTCAGGATTGGTCAGTGTGCGGCATGCGGGAAAGTGTTCGCGCAGTAGTTTGTGAGTGCCATCCGTGGATGCGTTGTCGATAACGATGACTTCATAAGTGTGTCGCGCGGAAATGCTAAACAGGGTCTGCAGGCAGTTTTGCGTTAGATCCTTCTTATTGAATACGGGAATAATGATGGAAATTTCTGGCGGGGCTTTCTGCTCCAATTCAGCCGGCAAGCTCCGCAGTGCCTCTTCGAGGAGATGAAGATTGTTGGACAGGAGAAAGTCCCCATGAATCCGCCTAGCTGCGGTATCGGCCACGCGTCGGCGCAAGGCTGCGTCTTCGATGAGGAGAACGAGCAGTTCTTTCCAGGTTTGTGGAGCGTTGTCCGCGAGGTAGCCATCTTCACCGTGCCTGATGGTCTGATATGGTGCGATGTCGGTGGCAATGGAGACGATGCCGCAGATTGCGTATTCTTTCCATTTGATGTCACTTTTGAATGAATTGAACTCAGTGATGGCCAGGGGGATGAGTCCGATGTCTGCATGTAGCGATGCAAGTTCGTGCAGATAGGATGGATAGTCGTTGATGAATGTGTCCCGCACGCGAATATTCGGATGCTGTCTGAGTTCGTCTGGGCAATATCCCCAGCAGAAGAATTCAACGGTATCCGGATAGCGTAAGCAGATATCCTCGATAACTGGCACCAGAAACGCCGCGTCCTGCAGATGGCTGTGTGTGCCGGAGAGTAGAATGCGTATTTTACGTCCGTCTGTTTTGAATCTTGCCGGAATCAGGGGGATGAAATTCGGAATGACGCGGGTGTTTGGATTGTACGTGGCGCAGAGCCTGCGCATGTTTTCCGTCGGGACCATGACGGCGGCGAAACGGTGCAGGTATTTCTTCAATAGCGCGGACAGCTTCTGGTACTGTTGCATGTCTGGATGTTTCGCAGGCAGTTCGAGCAGGTTGTCATCCAGATCGTAGATCAGGGGCAGGCCGGTTTCGAACAGAAATTCGTAGGCCGAAAAGTCTCGTTGGAGGAAGACAATTGTGCACTGCGGCAGGGCTGTGGTGTCCAGGCTGAGCGATGGGCCGTTGCGACGGAGCAGGGTATGTCCGTTGATGATTCGCACTTTTCCGATTTTTTCAAGCTCATGCAGGGGCGCAATCTGGCGCAGAAATTGGGAGGAGTGACGAGTTCCGGAGATATGGAAGGAGACAATAGTGAGTATGTCCGCTGTCGGACCTGTCGCAGAATTTCCGGAAGTATTCTGTGGTCTGGTCAGGGCGTGGTGTTTGATGACGCTTCGGTAAGCAGCCAGCCACTTATGCGCGTGTCGTGAGATATCGTGCCGGGCCAAAACCTCGCTACGTGCGGAATTGGAAATTGCTTCCCGCAGGGCTTGGTCTTCGATGAGCATGGAGATGCATCGTATCCAGTCTTTCGTCGTATTGTCTGCCAGCAGTCCGAGGGACGGGTTAGTGATGCACTCTGTGTATGGGCGTACCTTTGAGTATATGCCGGGAATGCCAAGTGCGGAATATTCGAGCCACTTGATGTTGCTCTTTGCATTGTTGAATGCACTTTCGGCGAGAGGAATGAGTAAAATGTCAAAATGTAATTTTTTTAATATTTTTACATAACTGTGATAGCTTTTTTCATGATCGATAAATACTGAATTTGGAAGTGATTTAAGGGTTCCAGTGTTACATCCAAAAAAAATAAAAGAAACGTTGTTAGAATATCTTGATGAAATCAAAAATAATGCTTCTTCAATAATTTGCAAGTCTTTGTAGTGAGTGGGGCTTCCAGTATAGCCGATACAAATTTCATTAGATGTATATTTTTTTTGGCGTTCATTCTGTAAAAGGTTTGTGTCTATGAAATTGGGTAAAATAAATATATTTTTGTTATATTTAACGAAATGATTTTTTAGGCGCGTTGTCGAAACGGTAACAGCCGATGCTCTCTTGATAGTGCTGTGGATGAGGTTTCTCCTGGCGAGGCTCCATTTATGGTTTGGATTGTCAGAAGGGATTTCAGTCAGCAGATCATCAATTTCATAGATTACTGGTTTATTGAGTGAGAATAGGTAGTCAATAAAAGTAGCAGTAGTGCGACTTGGAAAAAATCTCTGTATCAGAATAATGTCTGCTTGCTGCGCATTCTGTGTAAATTCAGTTATTTTTTTAAGAGAGAAATCTTCGTTCCAGTAAATATCGATGCTATTATTTAAATGTCCGAGTGGAGATAAAATTCTATAGTGAGCGCAGGCATCAATTTTTTTATCGAGAGGGTATGCTGATATTTTAATTTTGTTCATATATATAAAGTTAATGTAAATTTGTATATAAAATCAATAATAATATTGTATACAATAATGATATAATTGCATAATTACTTAAAAATATAATAAATTGTGAATTTCATGCTGCGCAGCTAACATGTTTTAAGTAATGAGCTTTAAAATTATTTGCATTACATGAGGAATAGTTTATAATTAATTAACGTTAATCTATATTGACATTTGCTTTCGGTAAGCCATAAAATGCACGTTTCCAAGAATTAATTGCTGTTTTTTGTGATCCTTTTTTTTGCCATGTGCGTATCGCTTTGGTTAAAAGCAACTGTCTAAATTTGTAGTTATTTATAAGATAGAGTGTAGAGTTGAACCAGTCTTCTGGTGTGTTTTCGACGAGCAATCCATTTTCTTCATGATTTATGCATTCTGTATATGGCAAAACAGCTGATGCGATCGTAACAATCCCGCATGACGTGTAATGATGGTATTTAATATCTGACTTGCATGATGAAAAAAGCGAATTGTCTAGTGGGATGAGTCCAATGCCATTGTCGATATTGTTTAAAATACATGAAAAATCGTCAGGTGAGCATTGGGTGTAATGTTCAATATTTGTAGTGATGTTTTTGAAAGCAGCAGAGATTGGTCCGATGGTGACCACTTTAAGTTTTGGTATTGTGTCACATAGCAATTTTACAGGATGTATTATAAAGTCAACTAAAACCGAGTCTGAAGAAGATATAATAATTGTGCACTGTGTATTGTTTTGTTTCGATAGAGGATTTGGAATTGCATTTTTGGTTGTCACTGTGTTGGGAACAATTAAAACATTGTCCGACAATTTTTCTAACTCATTTTTTAGTGCTTTGCATGTACAAGTGACTCGATTAGCCGTAGCAATTGTATTTTCAATAAGCATCTTGTCTACTTTGCTTATTTTCGCTAAGCTCCATTTTGGTATCTGTGTGAGAAGATCGTCAGTGTCATAAATTGTTGGGATTCCGTGCTTGCGCGCTTCTCTAAGTAATTCAATAGCAAAAATTGATATTTCTCTATGCAAAATTATTACTTCTGCCCACTTGATATGCTCAATCTTGCATTGAGTATGTGATAGTACCATAAGATTTCCACCGGTTTCGTGGAGGAGCGAGCAGAGTGGCTTTGTCAGTCGTAGCATTGTTAAAGAGCTTTTGGGGTCTGGAGAAATTACTAAAACATGCTTTGGATATGTGTCTGAGTAAGATTGGTCGAGAAATGCCTTTTTCGATGCGCGTATAACAAATTGAAATGTGTGATCATCATTATTTAGTGGGGTGTTGTTTGAGAATGAAATTGCCGTTGCCGCAGACGGATAAACTTGAAATTCTGAAATAAGTACATTGTATTTTCGCTCGATCCCGAATCCAGTTTTGATGAATAGTTCTCGTATGCTGTTCCAAGAGAAAAATCGAAGGTGGGTTGAGTCTAATAGCCCATATTTTTGGTAAATCCATTGTCTGTCGGATAGCATTTGTCGTATAGCTATGTGTGTAACATTCGGAATAGACGCAATTATTACTCCATTTTGCTTTAAAAATAAACTTAATTTTTTAAGCACGCTTTCAGGGTCAGTCAAATGTTCAAGAATGTCTCCTAAAATAATCGCATCAAAACTATTTCGAAGCTGATATTTCGCCTCATTGCAAAAGTTTTCAACAGTTCCGTGAAAGAACTCGTCAACAAAACCATTGTCTTGTGCTTCTGTGATAAATGGTTCAATCCCGTAGACGAACATGTTGTTTTCTTTTAGAGTTGCGCTAAAGTATCCACTGCTACACCCTACTTCTAGGATGCGTGGCGAATATATTTTATTTTTTCTGCAGTGTTCTATTAAAAATATATAAGTTTGCGTGTGAGAGTTGTTGGCTACGTTAAGGTCTATGAATCCATGATATTTTTTTAGGCTACCGTCGCTCATATTTTATTCCTCAATTTTATGTTTAATTTATTATGTATTTATTATTTTTTTTCTTTTGTTGTCTTTTTCTTCCATTATTTCTAGTAATTTTTTTTGAGGAATATAATCTTCATTTAAATATATTGAATCATTTTTTACTCTTGCTTCTTTCCATTCTTTGAAATTTAAAAATGAAGAGTTTATATAGTCAGCGTAATATTTTAGTCTTGACCATTTAAAGTTTTTTATATTAATAATATTTGATTTTACAGATTCTTCCCAGAAATATGTTCCTGGAAATGGAGTTAAAATATTGTATGCAGTCGCTGAGACTGCCCCTGCTTTCATCAGGGCTAGTGTGATATCATATGTTTTAAGTACATCCTGCTCTTTTTCTTCAGGGACGCCAATTATCATTGAAAGTCCGATTTTAAATTCATATTTTGCCAACAAATGGACTGCATCAATGTTTTTTGAAACGGAGATGGATCCTTGTGGCTTTAGTTTCTTCAATATTCTGTCACTTCCAGATTCAAAGCCAAATCCACAGGCTCGAACACCAATTGCTTGCATTATTTTGCACGTCTCTTCGTCTAAAATATCTGCCCTTACACTACATGAAAATGTCAATTTGCCTAGAATTTTTCTTTTAGTTAGTTCGTCTAAGAGTTTATATAGCCTTTTTTTATCTGCAATGAATAAATCGTCCCAAATTGAAAGTTCACATAAATCTGGGTAAATATTTATGATGTCTTCAATTTCATCGCATATTTTGTTGGGTGGAAACATTCGTACATTTTCCCAGAATGCACTTGATGAGCAAAATGTACATTTGTATGGGCATCCTCTTGATGTTAAAAGATATGGAGTGTATTTTTTCCCATTATTAGCTATTCTGTCTGGAATTGGTATATCTTCTTTTTTTACTTTGTTAGAATTATTATATAAAACTATATTTTTTTTATTATTGTGCCATACTAATCCTTGAATATTTTCTATATCATTTGGAATGATTTTATTATTCAAGCAATTTAATAGCTCAGGCAATGCTATTTCGCCTTCTCCTCTTATTGCATAATTTGCTTCCTTTGGTAAGTGTTCAGGTAATTGCGATATATGTTGCCCTCCTACAATAATGAATGCTTTTGGCATTTTGTGTCTAGCTAATTTTATGAGCTCGATGGCTTGATCCCAGTCCTGTGATAGAGAGGAAATTAATACTATGTCCTTTTCGTCGTCTGGTATTTCACTTTTTGTGTACTCAAATTCAATTTGTATATTATATTTGTCAATTGATGACTTTAAATATGGAAAAGCTAAAGGCATGAACCCAGGTTCGTAGTCGTTTTTGTCAACAACTTGGCAAAAACAAGCTTTAATTGTACTCATTGTTTTACTCGTGCAGTTGATAATATTATATAGTTGATCCTGAAAAACTGTTAAAACGTCTCGTCAGGAACAGGTTTGAACGAGCGAACATAAGGTTGAAGTACGTGTCCAGGGAATTTGAAACACAGAAAAATACAGAATCCGGATGAACTTCCGGAAATTGAACGCGGTACAGGCCATGTACAGGTTCACGGTGTCGCCGATCTGGCCTATGAGGTAATTGCGCCGCATCCTATGGTCGTTGTTGAGGTGGCCGATGATCAGCTCAATGGCCGCATGGCGACGGAATCGCTCCCAGGCTTGCCGCTTGTCAGATGCGGTATTCGTCCGCCTGCCTGACTCGGGGATTTCGATGCTGGTCATGCCGATCTTGCGCTTGCCACGGTATCCTTGGTCGCAGATCGCCATGGTCGGCCGTTGCCCCACGATACTTTCGACCTGTGCCAGAACCGCAGGCAGCGTGTGACCGTCGAAAGGATTGTCCTGGAAGGACAGAGCTCCAACGATGATGCCGCTGGTCTTGGTCACGGTCACGCAAGCCTTGGCGCCGAACTCGTATTTCTTGTGGGCCCCGCCTTTGCTGATGCAGGACACACCAAGTTCGTGGAGGGTGTAGATCTTGCCTGTGTCGGAACGCTGCTGGCGTTGTCCGCGTTCGTAAAGGTCCAAGGCCTGCTGATGGATGAGCAGCGATTCCGGAGAGAGCTTGCGTTTCAGTTCGCGGACCAGGATGCCGGCAATGGTCCGCAAACGCCTGACGGCCCGCTGGGATTCGCTCTGTCTGCGACCTTTTGATTTGAAGCGGATGGTCCGCAGCAGCGACTTGATTTCGCGCTGGTAGCTGCGCCGGAGTTTGACGTCTTCCAGGCTGGCCATGGTGTGGCACCGCGTCACGATTTTGGTCAGGAGCTTGGCATCCGTGGGAAAGGTGATGTTCTTTTCCTGCACGGTGGAGTCCACGACGACCTCTGCTTCTTTGGTCTTGTCGCCGTGGAGGGCCACGGAAACCTCGATGATTTTGCAGACTCCGTCTTCTCCGATGCGGCGGCGGAAATAGGTCAGCTCTGACGGATCGCAGGGCAACTTCCAGGTGAATCGCTGCTGGCCGCAGAAGGCTTGGAAATACGGATTCTGGACCCATGCCTCGACAACGCGTTCATCGCTCAAGTTTTCAAGTTGCTTGAGAATGAGGAGACCGACCATCAACCGGACAGGCTTTCCGGAGCGACCGGAAGCAGCATAAAGTGGCTGAAAGTTGTCCTCGAACACCTGCCACGGAATGACCTTGGCCAATCCGAGAAGGTGGTTTCGAGGATCGAGTTGATCGAGCAGATCCGGGCAAAGGAAGCTGCGCTGGCGGTCCGCTTTTTTAGGCTGCATCGTTGATAACCTCGGAGTGATTCCGACCAGAAAAATGCGTTCTTCACGGCATTACTGGTTATTTGAAATGCGTTATTTCCGAGAAATTTCAATTTATTTCAATGTATTGTCATCTTTTCAGGGTCGACAATTTATTTGACGGACGAAACGCTAGCATCCAGGATGCGCATCATTCCTCCCGCAGTTCGCCCGAGCCCAGAAGCTTCTCAAAATATGCTGCGGTTTTTTCCAGCCCGTCCTTCAGCCGCACCCGCGGCTCCCATCCGTACCGTTCCCGAGCCTGGGTGATGTCGGGCTTGCGCTGCCGGGGGTCGTCCTTGGGCAGGGGTTCGAAGGAAATTTTGGATTTGCTGCCAGTCAGGGCGATGACCTGCTCGGCCAGTTCCAGGATGGTGAATTCGCCCGGGTTGCCCATGTTCAGCGGCCCGCTGAAATCCCTGTCATTGCGCATGAATCGCAGCATCAGCTCGATCAAATCGTCCACATAGCAGAAGGATCGGGTCTGGGAGCCGTCGCCGTAGATGGTGATGGGTTTGCCTTGCAGGGCCTGCATGATGAAATTCGAGACCACCCGGCCGTCGTTGGGGTGCATGCGCGGTCCGTAGGTGTTGAACAGGCGGCCGACCTTGATGGGCAATTTGTGCTGAAGACGATAGGCGAAGAAGAGGGATTCCGCGCAGCGCTTGCCTTCGTCGTAGCAGGAGCGGTGGCCTATCGGGTTGACGTTGCCCCAGTAGGATTCGGGCTGGGGGTGGACTGTGGGGTCGCCGTAGACCTCCGAGGTCGAGGCCTGAAAGATGGGGATGCGCAGGCGCTTGGCCAGGCCCAACATGTTGATGGCCCCGTGCACGCAGGTCTTGATGGTCTGTACCGGGTCGTGCTGGTAATGGATGGGCGAGGCCGGGCAGGCCAGATTGTAGATCTCGTCCACTTCCAGGTAGAGCGGAAAGGTCACGTCGTGGCGGATGAGTTCGAAGCGCGGGTTGCCGAGCAGGTGCTCAATGTTCTGGCGCGAGCTGGTGAAGAAGTTGTCCACGCAGATGACCTCGCAGGCTTCCGCAAGGAGGCGTTCGCAGAGATGTGAACCCAGAAAGCCAGATCCGCCGGTGACCAGGACGCGTTTACGCAGATGCATGTGGTTCCTCTTGTGGTTCCGATGAGCGTCAAAAAATTCCCGCTGCACACAGGCTGCGGGATGTGAAGCACCTTACGTGCCAAGCTGGCGCGAGGAAAGGGGGAAGTCGGAAGGATCGGAGGGCGGTTCTATCCGAAAAGAACCAGCTGGGTCAGAAAGCCTTTGATGGTTTCGTTCGGGACAGCGTCTTTTGTGAATTCGACCATTTTGCTCAAATCAATGTCGCTGAAAAAGCAGTGTTGCTCCAGAAAGTTTTGGAATTGGCTGTGCGTGGACAGTTGATTGCGCGCAGCGGGAAATGGATATCCACGTAATTCGTCAGTGTGCTCGGCCAGCCTGGAGCAGAGGCCTTCATCACCGCAATCAGGTCTTGTATTGGTGTTCGGGGAGCACGAGGGTGCAGCGAAATGGTGGCAGTCTACCCCTCCAGCTGCCTGGCCGCGAAGAGCTTCATCTTTTTGGCCTCGGCGAATTCGGGGTTGATGGTCAGGGCGCGGTCGGCGGCGCCAATGGCGTCCTTCCAGCGCCGCATGTCCAGATAAACCCGGCCCAGGTTGAAATAGATGATTTCGTTCTTGGCCTGGCGCTCCAGGGCCTGGATGTAGAATTTCTCGGCTTCCTCGAACCGACCGGACTTGCGCAGGACCATGCCCAGCTTGTTGAAGATCGGGGCCGAGTCCGGATTGTGCGCGAAGGCGGCCTTGAGGTATTCCAGGGCCTCGTCGTAGCGGCTGAACTCCAGGAAGAGGTCTGCTACGGTCAGGATCAGCTCGGAGTCGTTCTTGGCAGATTCGATGACTCGGTCGCAGACCTGCTGAGCCTTTTCGTACTCGCGCTCACCCAGGAGCTGTCGGGCCAACTCCAGTTGTTTGCGCCTGTACTCGGCCAGGGCCGCGATCTGCGAACCGGCCTCGTCAGCCAGATTTTCCTGCAGGAAGGTGAGCAGGGAATGCAGGCTGGACAGCAGTTCCCGTTCTTCGCCGGGCTTGTAGCTGATCTGTAGCGGGTAGATTTTTTTGAGTTCGCGGTCGTTGGCCAGAATGTAGGCTGCCTTGTCCAGGGATTCGGCGAAGGACTGCAACTCGTGCTTCATGAGCTGGGCCTTGAGCACAAAACCCAGGGCGTCGTGCAGGTTGGACACGGCGGCAAGGAGCTTTCCCTGTCTGAGCAGCATGTTGACTTCTCCGAGCTGTTTCTTGGCCTTGAGAATCTCTGCGGACATGGGCGCTCCTTGCGCGTGAAACGCGTGGTTGACGGGTTATTGGACCTGGCCGGTCTCAAGCATGCGTCGGAACCTTCCGAAGAAGTACTGGCTGTCGTGGGGGCCTGGACCCGCCTCGGGATGGTGCTGCACGCTGAAAATGGGCTTGTTTCGGTGTCTGAAGCCCTCCAGGGTCTGATCGTTCAGATTGAGGTGGGTCTGCTCCAGAAACGAAAGGTTGGATATGTCTACGCAAAAGCCGTGGTTTTGTGAAGAAATTTCAATCTTTCGGGTAATGTCGTCGCGGACTGGGTGGTTGATGCCGTGATGGCCGAATTTGAGCTTGAAACTCTTTCCGCCCAGGGCGATGCCCAGCAGCTGGTGGCCCAGACAGATCCCCGCCACTGGGTAAAGGTCACACAGTTCCGTGATAATGGCGATGGCCTCGGCCAGAGTCGCCGGATCGCCCGGTCCGTTGGACAGGAAGATGCCGTGGGGGGACAGCTTTTTGACGGCCGCCACGGGAAAGTTCGGCGGCACGGCCAGGATGGCCAGGTTTTCGGCGGCCAGGAGACGCAGGATGTTCCATTTGATGCCGTAGTCGTAGACGATGACCTTGAGCTTGTCTCCGGCATCCGCCGGCCACAGGGGCAGTCCGCCATCCATTTTCGCCGCGGCGGGCTGTGTCCCTGCCCAGTAATAGGGCTCCCTGGGAGCCACGAAATCCACCAGATTGGCGCCTTCCATGGACGGCAGGGCGCGGGCCTTGGCGGTCAGTTCCGCTGGGGTCAGATCAGCTGTGGAGATGACGCCGCGCATGGCGCCGTGGATGCGCAGATGGCGGGTCAGGGCGCGGGTATCGATCCCTTCCAGGCCCATGACTCCGTGACGGGCCAAGTAATCCGGCAGGCTTTCCGTGGAGCGCCAGTTCGAGGGCTTTTTGCAGCATTCCTTGACGATCATCGCCGGGCAATGGATGCGCGAGGATTCCACGTCTTCGAGATTGACGCCGTAGTTGCCGATCAGGGGATAGGTCATGCAGACCATTTGGCCGTAGTAGGACGGATCGGTCAAAATTTCCTGGTAGCCGGACATGCCGGTGTTGAAAATGACTTCGCCGCCGGCCTCGCCGGAGCCGGTGAAGGACTGGCCTGGAAACCAGGTGCCGTCCTCAAGGGCCAGAATCGCTTTCATGTATGGGTATCTCCTCGCATGAGTTCACTGACAGTTTGCAGGTCTTCGGGGCGGTCCACGCCGTGGCTTTTGTGCCGCGTGAGGGCCACGTGGATGGGGATGCCGGCTTCGAGAAGCCGCAGCTGTTCCAGTTTTTCCAGCCGCTCCAAGGGACTCTCTCCCAAAGCGCTGAATTTTTCAAGGACGCGCATGCGCAGTCCGTAGAGCCCCACGTGGCCCAGATATGGCGGTGTGGTCTCCCGGCCGAAGGGGACTGGCGCGCGGGAAAAATACAGGGCCCGGCCGTCCTGGGCGCGCACGATTTTGACCCGGTCCGCGGACTGGGCCTCCTGGAACGTGATGACGTGACCCAGGGTGGTCGCGACCACGGCCGGGTCGTCGAAGGGGCGGATCAGTTCGGTCAGCATTTCGGGATCCAGGGCCGGTTCGTCGCCCTGGACGTTGACGATAATGCTGTCCGCATCGGCGTCAAGCAGGCGCGCGGCTTCCAGCACCCGGTCCGTGCCGCTGGCATGGTCCGGGCTGGTCAGAAGTGCCCGCACCCCGCAGCTCTGGGCCGCATGCAGGATGCGTTCGTCGTCCGTGGCCAGGACCACCGCGTTCACCAGGGGGCACAGGCTGGCCCGGTGCATGACATGCCAGAACATGGGCTTGCCGTGGATGAGGGCCAGGGGTTTGCCCGGAAAGCGGGAGCTTTCGAAGCGGGCGGGAATGATGGCGATGACCTCAGGCATGATGGCTCCGGGAGAGGTGATGCAGGATGAGATCGATGGACGCGGCCGAGGCTCCTTGCCGGGCCCGCACGTAGTCCAGGATCTGTTGCCGGACTGCCTCTCGCGATGGTGCCGGAGAGAGCAGAGTGCCGGCCAGGACCGCCGGGTCCGCGCTTTTGAGCACCAGCTTTTCGAAAAGTGCCTCGCCGGCCCAGTCGAAATTGCGGGTATGGGGCCCGACACAGGGCAGGACGCCCTGGGCCAGGGGTTCCAGGAAATTCTGCCCGCCGAGACGGGCCAGGCTGCCGCCGACAAAGGCACGGTGGGCCAGGGCATAGGCCTGGCCCAACTCTCCGAAGCGGTCCCAGAGCACGATGGTGCCTGGTTCTGCCGCACCGGTGAGGTGGCTGCGTCGGATCCAGGGCGCCCCGGCCGCGGTCAGCAAGGTTTCCCAGGCGTGGGCGCGGTGCATGTGGCGGGGAAAAAGGCCGATGACAGAGTCCGCATTCCCGGCGCGAAGCATGCGGATCAGTTCCAGAACTGGCCGCTCTTCCTGCTCGCGGACCGAACCCAGGACCAGGAAGAGGCGATCCTCGGGCACGAGCCAGGCCAGGGGATTGTCCTCGCGTGTCAAAAAGGCGGTGTCCAGGGCGCGGTCGAACTTGATGTTGCCGCTCACGCGGACCCGTTCGGGTCCGAAGACAAGGGCAAAGCGTCGGGCATCGTGCAGGGAGATGGCGGCGATGCCCGACGGTGCCAGGGGTCCGATCACGGGTCGCAGAAAAAGATATCCGGCCAGGGATTGGGGCGTCATGCGTCCGTTGACGACGACCACGGGTACGCCGCGCCGCGCGCAGGCCATGAGCAGTCCCGGCCAGATCTCGGTTTCCAGGAGGACCACCAGCCGGGGTCGGGCCTGGTCCAGGACGCGGTCCATGAGCCAGGGCAGATCCAGGGGCAGCATGCGGGCCTGCAGTCCGGAAGCGGCGGTGCGGGCCAGGACATCCAGGCCCTGGCTGGTGCCGGTCGTGGCCAGGACCGGGATATCCGGCAGATGGCGCAGCAGGCTCGCCACCAGGGCGCACTCCCCGGCCGAGGCGCCTTGGATCCAGATTGCGCAGGACGGGAACCGTTCCAGGCCCAGTCGCTGCCGCCAACCCTGGCGCATCCTGGCCGAGAGAAACAGCATCGGGCCGGCCACGCACCACAGGGCCGTGTAGAGGGTGCCAAAGAGCAGTCGCAGGCCGCTGGTGGCTGAACGGGATAGCCCGGGCATCAGCGTTTTTTTCTCAGGCCCAGGGAAAGGAGCCGGTCCAGCAGCGCATCGAAGGACAGTCCCACGGCCAGGGTCTCCTGGGGCAAAAGGCTCGTGGCCGTCATGCCCGGCAGGGTGTTTACTTCCAGCAGGTACGGCGTGCCGTCTCCGGCGACCATGAAGTCGGCGCGGCTGTAGTCGGTCAGTCCCAGGGCGTCGTGAGCGGCGCGGGCCATGGTCTGCAGCCGCGCGGTCAGTTCGGCCGGAATGGGGGCCGGACAGATCTCTTCCGAGGCCCCGGCCACGTACTTGCTTTCGTAGTCGAAGAATTCGCCGTACCGGGGACGGATGAGGATGGGCGGCAAGGTGTGTCCCTCCAGCACCCCGCAGGTCAGCTCCTGGCCGTGAATCAGGACTTCGGCCAGCAGATCCTGGCCGGCGATTTCCGGCAGGGCGAGATACGCCTCCAATTCCTCCTCGGAGGCGATGATGCCCACGCCCAGGCTGGAGCCCCCCGTGTTGGGCTTGACCACCAGGGGAAAGGGCAGGAGCGGGCGCCACTGGGCAACGTGGCTGGCTGGCACGAACTCCCATCTGGGCGTGGTCAGCCCTGCCGCCTCGAAGATCTGCTTGGACACGGCCTTGTTCAGGGCCAAAAGGGACGCACGGGAGTCCGAGCCCTGGTAGGGCAGGCCGAGGCGTTCCAGCAGGCACTGGATCAGTCCGTCCTCCCCGGGGGAGCCGTGCAGGTTGATGAAGGCAAAGTCCTGCTCTTTGGTGGCCTCGTTCAGGCCGCGCAGATCCCGGGCCGGGTCGAAGAGGGTGACGGTGTGGCCAAGGGCCAGCAGGCCCTTTTCGATCTGCCGGGCCCCGTTCAGGGCCACTTCGCGTTCACCGGACCAGCCGCCGGCGATCAAAAGGATACGCATGGATATCTTCTCCCAGGTAGGTGCTCATAAGATGTTCGAGTTCGCGGCCCTGTGCGTGGGAACGCATGATCCATCCCCGGCTGCGGTCCGTGTGTCCGTAGCGTTCCATCAGGTCGGCGAAGCGTTCGTCGATGTCGACGAGTGTGTCGTGCTTGACCCGTTTGTCGGCGTAGATGACGGCCAGGGGCAGGAAATAGCTGTCCAGGTCAAGGGTTCCGGGCCAATGCACATGATGGATGACGCCCTGGGCGATGCGCGGGTTGGCGGTCAGTTCCATGACCCAGGCCGCGCCGATCTGACTGTGGTTGCCGCCATGGGCGATGGAGTAGGTCTTGCCCAGGTCGTGCAGAAGGCCGGCGGCACGCACGGACCGCACGAACTCGTCCGCCGTGAGTTGTTCCGGAATGCCCAGGTTTTGCCCCGCGGCAAGTTCAGCCAGGGTCGTGGCCACGTCGGCGACCAACAGGCTGTGTTCCTTGATGTGTCCAAGCATTTCATGCGTTTCCCACCAGCCACGGCATTCCCTTTCCGTGGGGATGCGGCCCGGGGCGCGGGTGCTGACGAGGGTCAGGGGAAGATCGCGGTCGTTCATGACAGAAACCTTTGGAGCGAAGGACGCGGGAAGAGTTCATTGACACAAAACAGGCAGGGATTTAGCAACAGCGTTGAGAAAAAGCAAAGCAGGAGAACCATGCCATGTGCCTAGCGATACCAATGGAAATACTTAGGATCGAAGGACAAAATGCGGAAGTCCAGGTTGGCGGCACGCGGCAGACGGTGCGACTGGACGTGATTTCCGAATCCCCGGAGGTGGGCGACTACGTCATCGTCCATGCCGGCTTTGCCTTGACCCGACTGGATCGGGAAGAGGCCATCGCAACCCTGAAACTTTTCGAGGAAGGGCTGAACATTGAACTTGTTTGACAATTTCAAGGATCCCCAGCTGTGCAAGAACCTGCTGGAGCGCATCCACGACGAACTGGACGGTGAATTGCGCTTCATGGAAGTCTGCGGGACACACACGGTGTCCATTTTCCGCAGCGGGGTGCGCTCCCTGCTTTCCGACAAGATCGTGCACCTGTCCGGCCCGGGCTGTCCGGTCTGCGTGACCCACGACAGCGAAGTGGCGGCATTTCTCGAACTGGCCGGCAAGAACGCCATCATCGCCACCTTCGGGGATCTCATGCGCGTGCCCGGTCCGGACAAGAAGACCCTCAAGGCCGCCCAGGCCGAGGGTGCCCGGGTCAAGGTCGTCTATTCGCCTTTCGATGCCCTGAAGCTGGCCCAGGACAATCCCGGGGACAAGGTCGTTTTTCTCGGCGTGGGCTTCGAAACCACGGCTCCGGCCATCGCCGCTACGGTCAAGGTGGCCCGGGAGCAGGGCCTCGGCAACTTTTCCGTGCTCTGTTTCCACAAGCTGGTTCCGCCGGCCCTGGCCGCCCTGGTCGGAGATCCGGATCTCCAGGTCCAGGCCTTTTTACTTCCCGGCCACGTCTCGGCCATCATCGGGGTCGAGCCGTATCGTTTTCTGGCCGAAAAACATGGCCTGCCGGCCGTTGTCGCTGGATTCGAGCCCGTGGACATCCTGCAGGCCCTGCACCTTTTCGTGACCATGCGCAATGAGGGTCGGGTCGAGGTGGTCAACGCCTACACCCGGGTCGTGTGCGACGCGGGCAATCCCAAGGCCGTCTCGATCATGAACGAGGTTTTCGAGCCCGCCGACGCCCTGTGGCGCGGCATCGGCCTCATCCCCGGCAGCGGACTGACCATGCGGCAGGATTATGTTGATTTCGACGCCATGCGCGTCTTTGACATGGAGCTGCGCGAGGTGCCGGAAATCAAGGGCTGCCGCTGCGGTGACGTGCTCAAGGGCAAGATGGCGCCCGACAAGTGCCCGCTGTTCGGCAAGGCCTGCACCCCGGCCTCGCCGGTGGGACCGTGCATGGTCTCCACCGAGGGGTCCTGCGCGGCGTACTACAAGTACAGAGTCTAGAAGACCGCCGATAATTGATTCTGGACTGCGTTGCTCTCCGTTTTTGGACGGCTCATGGAGACGGCTACACTTCGCCATCCAAAAACAGCTCGCGCCTTGCCAGACTCAATTCTTGACGGTCTCCAGGGCTTTTTTTCCGGTGATTTTGTTCTCACGCAAGGAGGGACGAGTGGAGAGGGTTCTTCTGGACTATGGCAGCGGCGGCAAGGCTTCGCACCGGCTCATCGGTGAACTGTTTCTGAAGCACCTCGGCAACGAGGTGCTCAATCGGCTGGACGACGCGGCGCTGCTGGACATCACCGGTCCCATCTCGGTCAGCACCGACACCTTCACCGTGGACCCCATCTTTTTTCCCGGCGGCGACATCGGTTCCCTGGCCGTGCACGGCACGGTCAACGACGTGGCCATGCTCGGCGCCCGGCCGCGTTTTCTGACCTGCGGGTTCATCCTGGAGGAAGGGCTGCCCATGGCCGACCTGGAGCGCATTGTCGCCTCCATGGGCAAGGCCGCCCGCGAGGCCGGGGTCATGGTGGTCACCGGTGACACCAAAGTCGTGCCCAAGGGCGCGGTGGACAAGATATTCATCAACACCACGGGCATCGGCGAGATCGTCGTGCCCGAGGCTCCCAGCGGCCACCGGGCCAGACCCGGAGACGTCATCCTGATCAACGGATTTGTCGGGGACCACGGCTTGGCCATTCTGTCCCAGCGCGAGGGGTTGACCTTCGAGGCCCCGGTGGTCTCGGACTGCGCGTCCCTCAATCATCTCATCCTGCGGCTGCTTGCGGCCATCCCCGAAGTGCATGTCCTGCGCGACCCGACCCGCGGCGGTCTGGCCACGACCCTGAACGAGATCGCCGGGCAGTCCGGGGTGGAGTGCCGGATCCGGGAAGCGAGCATTCCGGTCCGTCCGGAAGTTGCCGGCGGCTGTTCCTTTCTGGGCCTTGATCCCCTCTATCTGGCCAACGAAGGCAAGTTCCTGTGCATCCTGCCCCGGGAGCATGCCGAGGCGGCCCTGGCCATCATGCGTGCCGATGCCCTGGGGATCGATGCCGTGGAGATCGGCGAGGTCCGGGGCGAGCACCCGGGCAAGGTCGTTCTGGAGACACCCCTGGGTGGGACCCGGCTCATGGACATGCTCGAAGGCGAACAACTTCCGCGCATTTGCTGACATGACCTGCAAGGGAACCTTTGTCGCCATTGATTTCGAGACCGCGGACTCCCGGCGCGACAGCGCCTGCGCCGTGGGGCTGACCAAAGTCCGGGGCGCGACCATAGTGGACAGCCTCTACGCCCTGATCCGGCCGCCACGCTCGCGTTTTTCCCCTTTTTGCGTCGGCGTGCACGGCATTCATTGGTCCGATGTCAAGGACGCGCCCCCTTTTCGGGATTTCTGGATAGAGCACGCCGGGTTTCTGGAAGGCGTGGATTTTCTTGCCGCGCACAACGCGAACTTCGACCGCTCGGTCCTTGCGACCTGCTGCACCATGGCCGGACTTCCCGCTCCGAGCCTGCCCTTTGTCTGCACCGTGGATCTGGCCCGCCAGCAGTGGGAACTGCGTCCGACCAAGCTTCCCGACGTCTGCCGTCATCTTGGGCTGGACCTCAACCACCATCATGCGGCGTCAGATGCCGAGGCCTGTGCCCGCATCGTCATGGCCGCAGTGGCGGAGAATCCCCGGTGCCTGGCGCCATTCGGGCTGTAGCGGGTTGTCACGGAACCGACACCACGAGGGAGAGACATGACTTTGACCCAGGCCCAGATGCGGGCGCACATCTTTCTGGTCATTCTCGACAAGTTCTCCAGCAGCGCGGCACGTCGCCAGGAGGCCCTGTCCGAATATTTTCTGGTCACCATGCCCAACATTCCCGAGGACGCGGCCCGGCATCTGGCGGAACTCATCCCGGACTTGATGCCCGAGCTGTACTCCAAATGGATCGGCGAGTTCGCGGATCGTCTCTTCGAGACCATCCCTGACGTTCAGCTGCAGCACCTCTGCGACGGCAGTGTGGAGAACAACGCCTCCCTGGGACTGGTATTCCTCATGTTCATGGAATCCCAGCGCATGGAAAAACAGACCGAGGACGATCTGCGGGAATACGCGCGCAAACATTCCGGCGCCGAGGACATGGGTGATCTGGTCGCCGCCTATCTGCGCGGCAAGGTCGCGGCCCTGCGCGAGAGTGTCGCGGCCCCCCCGGTTGGAGAAACCGAGCACTGATTCGGGACAGCTCCCGGCGCTTCAATGCAGAAACCCGCATTTCTATTCGGAGTGCGGGTTTTTCGTTTGTCAAAACGATAAAAAAGGCCGCCCGGATTGTCCCGGACGGCCTTTGTCAGCGAGAGATGCAAGGCTTAGGCGAAAACCTTCTCGAACTTGGGCACAACGTCCTTTTTGCGGGACATGACCTTGGGCAGCCAGGCCTTGCCGTCCACGGGCTTGGCGCCGAAGGCCTTTTCGACCACGGAAGCGTCGTCGGAAGCGATCAGGATCTCGGAGCCTTCCTTCATGATGTCGGTCAGAAGCAGGAAGACAGAGTGGTTGCCCTTCTCGGCCTTCAGAGCGGCGATGTCAGCGGCCAGGTCGGCCTTGACGCCGTCGAGGATGGACAGATCGACGACTTCCAGCTGGCCGATGCCAACCTTGGTGCCGTTCATGTTGAAGTCCTTGTAGTCGCGCAGGACGAGTTCGCGGGCCGGTGTGCCTTCAACGGCAGATTTGACCTTGAACATTTCCATGCCCAGGGCGGCCAGGTCGGCGATGCCGGCGATCTTGCCCAGTTCGGCGGCGGCGTCCTTGTCAGCCGGGGTGCAGGTCGGGGACTTGAAGATGACCGTGTCGCTCAGGATGGCGCAGAGCATGATCCCGGCGATGTTCTTGGGGATTTCGACGCCAAAGTACTTGTACATGGACGTGATGACCGTGGCGGTGCAGCCAACGGGCCAGATCCAGCATTCCAGGGGGCTGGAGGTGGTCAGGTCGCCCAGTTTGTGATGGTCAACGATACCCAGCACTTCAGCCTGCTTGATGTCGTCGGGCAGCTGCGCCAGATCGGAGGTGTCGACCAGGAAGACCTTTTCGCCGGCAAAGGCGGTTTTCACGGCAGGAGCGGCAACGCCGAACTTCTCCAGGATGAACTTGGTCTCGGGGGGCAGTTCGCCCTGAGCAGTGGCGGTGGCGGCAACGCCGAGCTTGCTCTTCAGGTCGGCCAGGGCAATGGCGCTGCAGACAGTGTCGGAATCAGGATTCTTGTGACCGAAAACGTAAACGGACATGGTATTCCTCCTAACAGGGTTTGTTTGGGACTGGCGAACAAAAAGTTTGTGCTAAATATCACAATTATTCGTGACTGCCAAGTGAGAACATTGGCCTCTCACAATGTGAACACAGCGCCCACGGCCAAACCGGCTCCGGTCAAAGCGTAGACTCTGGGCAAGCGCAGGGCCAGGATGGCCCCCATGGAAGCCGCGATCCAGAAGAGGGGCCAGGTCGGCTGTGGCCCGTTCATCAGCCACGGTTGCACTGCGCGCAGGATTGGCAGCAGGGCCAGGACGCAGAGCAGGTGGAGCAGGAAATAGACCGCGAAAAGCTCGACCAGGGCGCGGAAGACAAGGCGGTTCGGAGTAAAGGCGTGGCCCCCACCGCGTCGGTTCCAGGTTATGAGCTGGTTGTAGCTCAGGTTCTGACGCTTGCGGTAGCCCTGTTCGACCCAGGCGCCGAGATAGGCAAGCGGCAGGGTGGCGATGAGAACCAGGGCCGTGGTGCGCATATCTGCCCGGGGCAGGCAGGACAACAGGGACAAACATGCACTCAGGGACAACAGGCCCTGGGGCGGGATGTACGTGCCGGCGGGAAACAGGTCGAGCCAGAGCAGTTCAAAAAAAATACCCGCACTGAGGGCTGGCTGAAGCGTCCAGGTCAATCCTGTCCAAATCAGTGCGGCCAGCAGGGGGCGGGAGACGAAGCCAAGGTCAACGGCGCAACGTGTCAGGGCCAGAAGGGCAAAAAAAAACTGCCTCCGACCAGGGGGACGAGATCACGGGCACTCAGGGTGAGGAAGTCGGAGATCATAGGTTGACCTTGGCCGTTGCAGTGGGCACGCAGCGAAAATCAATATCCACCCCGTGCGCGGTGAAATACTCAAGGCAGCTGCGGTCTTCGGGCCCCAGGGCGATGTGCTCGCAGACCTGCTCCTTGCCCGGCCCGTAATGCAGATTGCCTATGTTGACCAGGGAAAAAGCCAGTCCGGCCTTGTGGGCGGTCCGGGCGTCGGCGCAGGAGGCAAAGAGGACGAGCACGTGCAACGTGGCGTTATCCCGCCGCACCCGTCCGAGCACGGCTTTGGCTTCGGCCACGGGGCAGCACAGAAAGGACACGTTGCTGGGCACGGCCAGACTCATGATCTCCTGTCTGAGATCATCCATGGCCAGTTCGTCGTTGGCCACGATCAGGACACTGGTCCGCAGGTGGGGTATCCAGGCCTCTATGACTTGGCCGTGGACGAGTCGGTTGTCGATGCGGAACCAGAGCACGTATCAGACCTCGCTGATCTTGCGAGTCAAAACCTCGCCGGCCACGACAATGCCTTTAATGGCGGCGTTCTTGGCATCCAGGGCCAGTTGGGACAAAGGCTGCTGGCGCATGCCCAAAATCCTGAGCAGCATGGGCAGGTTTGCCCCGCTCAAGACATCGACCTTGCCCGGCTGCAAAAGCGACAGGCTGATGTTGGAGGGAGTGCCCCCGAACATGTCGGTCAGGATGATCACGCCGTCCCCTGTTTCCAGTTGTTTGACATTTTTTTTGAGGTCCGCCAACAGCGTTGCCATGTCCACCGCCCCTTCCACGGCAACGGTGGCACACTGTTCCTGCGGTCCCAGGATGGTCTGGGCCGCCTCAAGCAGGTACTTGCCGAACTGGCCATGGGTCACCACGATCACTCCAACCATTCTTCCTCCAGAGCGTTATCCGAGACTGAAATGCCGGTGTTCCAGCGAGACGCTGAAATTCTGGGCCTGCAGATGCCTGAGCACGGCCTCTGTCACGGCCACGGAGCGGTGCCGGCCACCGGTGCAGCCAAAGGCCATGGTCAGCCGGTAGCGGCCCTCCGCCGAGTACAAGGGCAGGGTGAAGTCCAGAAAATCCAGGAGCCGACGCAGGTATTCGCGGCCGGGATCGGTGTCCAGCACGTAGCTGGCGATGGCCTCGTCCTGGCCGGACAGGGGGCGCAATGATTCATCGAAATAGGGGTTGGGCAGAAAGCGCAGATCCGTGACCATGTCTGCTTCGGCCGGGGCTCCGTACTTGAATCCGAAGGAGATCAGGTGCACGCGCATGCCCTGGCTGCGGGAGGCCAGGGCGCCCCATTTGTCCTGGATGACCCGTCGCAGGTCGTGCACCGAATGGTGGGAGGTGTCGATGACCAGGTCAGCCTGGTTGCGGACGGGTTCGAGGATTTCGCGCTCCCGTTCCACCGCCCCTTCCAGGCCCAGGTTGCCCGATGCCAACGGGTGCGGACGGCGTGTGGTCGCGTAGCGGCGCAGCAAAACCTGGCTGGAGGCGTCCGTGAACAGGATCGTCGGCCGCACAGCGAGGCGTTCAATGTTGTGCAGCAGTTCCCGCCACTGGGGCGCGAAGTCCTGCTGGCGCAGGTCCATGCCCATGGCCAGGCCTGGATAATCCTGGCCCGAGGAATTGAAGAACAGCTCGATGAGGGCCGGAGCCATGCGCGCGGGCAGGCCGTCAACGCAAAAGAAGCCCATGTCCTCGAAGACATTGAGCGCGGTGCTCTTGCCCGACCCGGACATGCCCGAGACAATGACCACATTCTTTTGTTTGCATTCATCCTGCATGGCTGTTCCGACGGTGGCGGTTAGACGGTCTGTAGCAGTTGCCAAAGTTTGTCCTGGTCCGGGGCGGCAACAAAGGCTTGGCGGAAGGATTCGTCCTTGAGCAGCCTGGAGACGGTGGCCAGCAGTTTGAGGTGCAGACCGACCACGGTGGATGGGGCCAGGACAGTGAAGAAAATGTTGGCCGGTTTGTGATCCAGGCTGGCGAAATCCACGCCCTGGCGACTGCGACCGACGATGACCAAGACCTGTTCGATGCTGTCCAGCTTGCCGTGGGGGATGGCGATGCCGTCCCCGATGCCCGTGGTGCCGAGCATTTCCCGGTCCATGAGCACCTGGGCCATGCGTTTGGATTCCAGCTGCGGGAATTTGGCGGCCAGGGGCGAAACGAGTTCGGCCAGGACCTCGGATTTGGTCCTGGCCGAAAGGTCGGATATGATCAGGTCCTTGTCCAGATATTCGGCGAGCTTCATTCCCTTATACCCCGGGATCGATCAGACCGAAATCGCCGGTCTTGAGGCGGTAGATCACGTTGACGCGCTCGTTCTCGGCATTCAGGAAAACCAGGAACTCGTTGTCGGTCTTGCCCAGCTGCAGGGCGGCCTCTTCGACGACCATGGGCTTGGGCTCGTAGTGATCGGTCTGCTGGACGATGGGCTTGCGCGCGCCGCTTAGGTCCTCGTCGAAGCTGATGACGTCCATGCGCACGGTGTCGTTGCCGCCCCGGCGACGGCTCTTGTCCTTGTCGCGGACCTTGCGCATCTGGGCTTCGAGTTTGTCCCAGACCAGGTCCACGGTGGAGTACATGTCCTCGCTGTCTTCTCGGGCAGAGATATGGATGTTCTTGCCCGTCAGCACGACGTCGGCGATATGGCGGAACTTTTCCACCTCGAGATTGACCTGCAGGTCGGCGTCAGGCGTGCCGGCCATGAATTTGGCCAGTTTGCCGAAGCGGTCCTTGGCGTATTTGCGCAGGTGATCCGAAGGGTCGAAGTTTTTGAAGTTGAAGGTAATTCTCATGGAATCCTCCTCGTTTGTTGAGGGTCTGCCCCGGTTCTTCCGGACTGGCCGGAACCGGGGCGGGATATCAGAAAACCTGTTTGCGCTTGGATGAGGACTCTATGCCCAGGACCGCCCGGTATTTGGCCACGGTGCGCCGGGCGATGTTCACATCCAGTGTCTCCTTCAGCACCGCCGCGATTTTTTCGTCGCTGTAGGGGTGCTTGGGATCCTCCTCGCTGACCATCTTCTTGATGATGGCCTTGACCGACTCCGAGCCAACCTGGGTGCCGTCATCCATTTCCAGGGCGGAGTTGAAGAAGAATTTCAGTTCCATGATCCCGTGCGGGGTGGCCACGTACTTGTTCGTGGTGATCCGGCTGACCGTGGATTCGTGCATCTCGATGTCGTCGGCCACATCCTTGAGGATCAGGGGTTTGAGCTTGGTCACGCCATGCTCGAAAAAGCCCCGCTGGAAACGGACAATGCTCTCGACCACCTTATACAGGGTTCGTTGCCTCTGGTGCAAGCTCTTCATCAACCACATGGCCGAGCGCATCTTGTCGTGCAGATATTCCCGGTCCGGCCCTTTGACTGCCAGATGCATGTCTTCCATGTAGTAGGGGCTGAGCTGCAGCCGCGGCAGGCCGTCGTCGTTCATGACGATGACGAAGTCACCCTCGTATTCGTAGACGAAGACATCGGGGCTGACGTAGACCGTGCTGTCGTTGCCGTAACTGGCGCCAGGCATGGGATCCAGGGACTGGATGATGTCGAGATAGGCCTTCAAGTCCTCCATCTGGATCTTGAATTTGCGCAGGATGGGCTTGTAGCGCCGTTTTTCGATATCTTCGAGATGCTCGTCCACCAGGGAGATCAGGATGGGGTCGTCCTGGCCCAGCATTTCCAGCTGGATGAGCAGGCATTCCCGGGGCGAACGGGCGGCCACGCCCACGGGATCGAAACGCTGCAGGCGGAAGAGGACCGATTCGACCAGGGCCAGGGGCGAGAGGGTCTCGGAGGCGATCTCCTCGGCCGAGGCCATCAGGTAGCCCAGGGAGTCGAGGTTGCCGATGATGGCCTCGCCGATCATCTCCTCTTCCTCGGTGATGTTGGAAAGGCAGAGCTGCCACAACAGATGGCCGTCAAGGGACGGTTTGCCCGAGAGCCTTGCCTCGTAGGACATCATCTCCTCGAGGGCCTCGGTTTCCTTGAATTGGACCTGCTTGGCGGTGCTTGAAAAATCGCCGAGATAGTTTTCCCAATCCGCGTTGCGCATGAGCTCCGCGTCTTCGGAGGAGGCCGCAGGGCGCGTCTCGACCTGGGACTGGGCCTCCTGCTCCTCGGACAACTCGCGGGCGGACTCCTCAAGCATGGGGTTTTCCAACAGCTCCTGCTGCACGGCTTCGATGAGCTCGAAACGGGAGAGCTGAAGCAGCTTGATGGCCTGCTGCAGCTGCGGTGTCATGACCAGCTGCTGCGTCAGCTTGAGGTTCTGTCGGAGTTCAAGGCCCATAGAGTGTCTGCGATCCTTTGGTTTTAGAAGAGTTCAGGTGGCAATATCACCCAGTAGCGAATCTGCCATAGAACCCAGGGGCTGGCAATCCTTGGAAAATCGCGTCCATGGCTAGAGACTGAAGCCTTCCCCGAGGTAGACCTTGCGTGCTCCGGGATCGGCGACGATGTCCTCGGGGCTGCCGCCCAGGATGATGCGTCCGTCGTAGACCAGGTAGGCGCGGTCGCAGATGCGCAAGGTCTCGCGGACGTTGTGGTCGGAAATGAGCACGCCGATGCCGCGGGCGCGCAGATCCGTGATGATGGTCTGGATGTCGTCCACGGCCAGGGGGTCGATGCCGGCAAAGGGTTCGTCCAGGAGGATGAATTTGGGATTCTGGATCAGGGCTCGGGCGATCTCAAGCCTGCGCCGCTCTCCTCCCGAAAGATAGGCGGCGAGTTGGCCCGCAAGTCTGGTGATGCCCAGTTCGTCCAGAAGCCGGTCTGCCGTGCGGGTCTGCTCCTCGGGGGACAGGCCTGAGTATTCGAGGATAATCTGCAGGTTCTGGCGCACGGTCAGCTTGCGAAAAATGGAGCTTTCCTGGGGCAGGTAGCTCATGCCCGAGCGGGCGCGGCGGTGCAGGGGCCAGCGGGTTATGTCCATGCCGTCCAGCAAGACCTGGCCCCGGGTCGGGGGCACGATGCCGGCCAGCATGTAGAAGGTGGTCGTCTT
>CAZPSN010000007.1:0-132548 GCA_964589645.1 uncultured Desulfovibrionaceae bacterium | reverse complement strand
TTGCACCTCCTGCACTCTGCCGGCTTTTACCGGCGCTTTCGATCTGACCCTTGCCTTTCGCAAATTCAAGATTCAAGATCTGACCCTCGCCTTTTGTTGTGGATCATCATTAAGTTTGTTGGCGCAAAATAAAAAATCTCGTCCTTTATTAAGCATTCCTATGTGTGGATATTTGCTTATCATTACTTCTCATGCCCCCAAAATTTATGCTGAAATTTAAAGCGATAGTTATATTAACACTTTAATCTCTGACACTCATGACTGAAGCATCGTTTCAAGTGGAACAGCCCGGTCGTGTCGGACCTTGGCCTCATCATAGGCTCGGATGTCATCCCGTTCTTCCAACGCTTCGAGAATCTGAGTCCACTCTTCCATGGACAAAACCACGGCCTTGCGCTGTGCCTGTCCATCGACAAGATAGCTGGGGTGCAGCTCAATCATGGATACCCTCTGGGGATGAATGGGAGAAACGGGCGTTGATGCGTTCAAAAACATCCTGGCCGGACACGGGAGTGACCACGCCGGAACGCAGTTCATGCAATCTCTGCTGAGCGATTTAGGCCCATTGCCGGTCTCTATCAGATTGTGGTTGGTTCAGGCTGCGTAAAAGCGAATCGACAACCAGGACACGTTCTTCCACTGGCAGCAGAACCGCATCGTCGATGATTTTTTTGGCGCCGTGCATAGGAATTCTCCATAATGATGAATTTCTAGGTCCCGAACAGCGTTAAGTAAAGCAGTGCAATGCTCTGATTCGGGACAGAATGCCCCAGCCATGAACCTTGAAAATCCTGTGGTACGAACAGAATTTTCAAGAAAAAAAGCTATGACACCATGAACGAAGCGCACGTCTCGCCGCTTCAGCAAGATCCATCCTTGCAGAGGGGTGTGGATTCAGTTCACCTGCGGAAAAGGGTTGTCATTTGACAACCATCCTGTTCATCCCATCCATCCAATCTCTCCCTTTGCCTTGACTGTGCGGTGAATACCCCGCATAATCGCCGCATGTTAAGCGGAGAAAGACACTATATCTGGCAACACGACGACTGGCCGCGCTGGGTTTACGACTTGAAGCGGCTGTTGCCCTTGCTTTCGCGGGTGCACCTGGCCCAGGGGCATCTATTGGGGCGGATGCACGATGTTGGCATGGATCTGCGTGACGAAGCCACCTTGCATGTGCTGGCCGAGGACGTGCTCAAGACCAGTGAAATCGAGGGCGAAAGACTTAATCCCGAGTCGGTCCGTTCGTCCATTGCCAGGCGCCTGGGTCTGGATATCGGGGCCTTGGCTCCTGCGGATCGGTATGTCGATGGCGTGGTGGACATGGTTTTGGATGCCATGCAGCGCCACGCCGAAAGCCTGACCGCCGAGCGTCTGTTCGGCTGGCACGCGGCCTTGTTTCCGACGGGCTACAGCGGACTGTCCAGGATTCGGGTCGGAGCCTGGCGCGACGACAGCCATGGGCCGATGCAGGTCGTTTCAGGCCCTGTCCAGCGGCGCAAAATCCACTACGAAGCCCCTCCGGCGGCCATGCTCGACGCGGAGATGTCTGAATTTCTGCGTTGGTTCAACGCTCCTGGAAACGATGATCCCGTCATCATGGCCGGAATAGCCCATCTCTGGTTCGTGACCCTGCATCCCTTCGAGGACGGCAATGGCCGCATTGCCCGCGCCGTGTGTGACATGGCGCTGGCACGGGCGGACAACAGGGCGCAACGCTATTACAGTTTGTCGGCGCAGATGCAGCGTGAACGCAAGGATTACTACGACTGGCTAGAACGATCCCAGAAGGGAACGCTTGATGTCACGGACTGGCTTGAGTGGTTCCTGGGATGCCTGCTGCGCGCCGTTCAGGGTGCCGATGGCGCGCTGTCCGCCGTGCTGGCCAAGTCCGGTTTCTGGAAGCGCTGGGCCGGAGTGTCCATGAACGAGCGGCAGATCAAGCTTCTGAACAAATTGCTGGATGGTTTCGATGGAAAGCTGACCAGCAGCAAATGGGCCGCCGTGGTCAAATGCTCACAAGACACGGCCCTGCGCGACATCTCTGACCTGCTTGTCCGGGGCGTGCTGATCAAATCCGCGGCCAGTGGCCGCAGCACGAGCTATGAACTGGCGCCTTGGCCCTGATCCGCGAGCAAACCGCAAGCGAACGTCTTTCCCCCTCATACAACTCCGCAGCGGAAACTTTTCCAGTTGATTTCCTCCTTGCCGAGCACCGTGTGGACGCCGTCCGATCCTACGCACTTTCCGCTCCGCGTGTTTCTGGTTGAGGCCGACATTTCCCTGGTCATACGAAATCGTCAGTCGAGTCGGGGCTGTGGGACTAAAGGGTGGCGGCCGATCACTCCGTGCCGTCCCCACGGATTTGACAAGGCTTTCGGCCGGGACATATGCCGGCCTTGGATCGAAAACCGCCGGCCCTGGCCGGTGACAGGCAGGACAACTCATGAACGACATGAACGATCAACCCCGCGCCCTGGGGCGCTCCCTCTGGCGGCTGGTGCGGTACGCCCGGCCCCATGCCCGGCGCATCCTGCTGGGCCTCGCGGCCAACGCCGGCGCCAGATTCTTCGACCTCTTGCCCATGCTCGTGGTCGGTCGGGTCGTGGACATGGTATCCTCGGCCTTGCGGGACGGGCAGGCCCTTTCGGCCGGGAATTTCGCCTGGGCCGGGTTGCTGGTGCTGGGCACCTTCGCCGGTCTGGCCGTGTTCCAGAGCGTGAGCGACTACACCCTGGACTCGGCGGCCCAAAGAATTCGCCACGATCTGCGGGTGGATCTCTATACCCACGTCCAGAAGCTCGACGTGTCCTATTTCGAGTCCCGCCAGACCGGGGACATCATGGCCGTGCTGGCCGGGGACGTGGACAATCTGGAGCGCTTCTTCTCCGACACGTCCACGAGCATCGTGCGTCTGATCATCACCTTTCTCGGGGTCTACGGCATCCTCTTCTGGCTGGACTGGCATCTGGCCCTGTTGCTTCTGGCGCCCATGCCAGCGGCCATCTGGGCCGTGCGCTTCTTCGCCACCCGCGTGGCCCCGCAGTACCGCAAGGCGCGCCAGGCCGTGGGCGAGATCAACTCCATCCTGGAGAACAACCTGCAGGGCATGAACGTCATCCAGGCCTATTCGGCCCAGGACCACCAGACCGGCCGCATCCGCCGGCACTCCGAGGAGTATCGCGACGCGGCCATCAACGCGGCCCGGGAACGGGCCCGCTTCGTTCCCTTGCTCTACGGGGTGGCGGGTCTGGGCTACGCGTTGTTGATCGGCGTGGGCGGGTGGATGACCTTTTCCGGCGTAGGGCCCAGCGTGGGTGATTTCACGACCTTTGTGCTGATGGCCATGCGGCTCATCCTGCCCCTTTTCGTTTTTGGCATGCTCATCAACCAGATCCAGCAGTCCGAAGCCTCGGCCCTGCGCATCAACGAGATTTTCGACACCACCCCGACGGTGCGCGACGAAGCCCGGGCCACGCCACTGGAGGGCGGGTTGCTGCGTGTGGAGGCCCGCGATGTCGGCTTTGCCTATCCCGGCCGCGACAAGGTCCTCTGCAACGTCAACCTGCACCTCGCGCAGGGCCGGGTGCTGGGCGTGGTCGGTCCCACGGGCGCGGGCAAGAGTTCCCTGGCCAAGCTCATGCTGCGCTACTACGACCCGCAGGACGGGGAGATTCTGGTCAATGGGCGCCCCTTGTCCCTGGTCACCCTCGATTCCTGGCGCGGCCGCATCGGCTACGTATCCCAGGAAGCCTACCTCTTTCACGGCACCGTGGCCGAGAACATCAGCCTGGGCTCGGTCCGGGCCACGGCCGAGGACATCCGGCAGGCCGCGCGCATGGCCGGGGCCGAGGAATTCATCGAGATCCTGCCCCAAGGGTATGACACCCTGGTCGGGGACCGGGGCATGAAGCTGTCCGGTGGGCAGCGTCAGCGCATTTCCCTGGCCCGGGCCTTGCTGCGCGACCCGGAATTTCTGATTCTGGACGAGGCGACCTCCAGCGTGGACACGCGCACGGAAGAGATCATCCAGAACAACCTGAAGGAATTGCGCGGTGATCGCATCACCCTGGCCATCGCCCATCGTCTGTCCACGGTGCGGCACTGCGACGAGATCGTGGTCGTCGTCGACGGGGTCATCGTGGAGCGGGGCGCGCACGCGGAGCTGGTCGCGGCTGGCGGAGTCTACGCGGGTCTGTGGCAGGTGCAGAGCGGAGAGTGATGGGCTTGAATTTTGCAAACTACGTGGATTGTCATGCCGATGGACAACAAATCAATGCGACGGTGTTTGACACGATGGACTGAATTCAGCTGTAGATCACATAAGTTGTAGTATTCTTGAGTTTTTATTCTGTTTGCGAATTAGTTGTTGTTTGCGACGAGAAATTGGTTTGTCCGGGAAACGCGGACTTGTAGGTTGTCGCGGATTCGACCGCAGGTGAGTGCCGCGCCGGCATGTCAGCACAAAAAGGGGGCTTTATGAGATTCATGTCTGTAATCCCGTCATTGGGCCGATCAAAGGTCTTCACGGCGCTTTTTGTCGCCGTGACGCTGATGTGCGCGGGCACCGCTTTCGCCGAAGCGGTCTTTGTGGAGAACGAAGTCGTCATCATCGGAAAAAACTTCGTAAAATCAGTTCCTTGCAGCGAAAGTGTCGTGATTGAAAGCAAGAAGGGAAGTTTTGAGCCCGTGAGGTTCGTCGGCGTGGCCGGAACCGCGGCCATGCTCTTCCTGTACAACAGGATAACGCCCGACATGGCCGTGGACCTGCTCGTGAAGACGTACAAGGACAAGATTGACAGAAAGCAGGCCGAGGAAAAGGTCAACCTCGTGCTGCGGTTCTACAGGGATCATGACCTGATCTTCAAAAGCAGGTTTGTTGAAGCGCCGGCCACGAAGGTCGGCATCCTGCGATTCAGAATCTAAAGGCGAGGCCCCGGTGGCCAGAAGGCAAAACTCCTGACTCCGGTCAGGATTTTTTTTTGGTGGGGGGCCGGTCAAGGTCAATGCCTTTGTGCCGACGGGGCGCCAATAACAAAAGGCCGGATTGAACCGGCCTTTTGCATGCGGAATGCTGGAAATGTCACGCGTTGCTTCGTTCTTTGTACCAGGAACTCGAATCCTCCAGCAGACGGTTCAGGCGGCTGACCATCTTGTGCGGGTCGGCCAGATACCCGTCCATGAGCAGGGCCGATTCGTAGAGCTGCTCGACCACCGTGCTCACGAACTCGTCCTTCTCGTTTTTGACAAAGACCGAGAGCAGGTTCCTGACCAGCCTGTGATCCTGATTGATCTCGAATATTTTCTTGGGGATGGAGGTGTCCTTGGTCACGAGCTGCATGATCTTGTGCATCTGGGACGTGGATCCGTCGGGGCTGACCAGGCAGGACGGGCTCTGGTTCAGGCGTTTGGAGATGCGTGCGTCGGTGATGCGCTCGCCCAAAATCTCCCGCACGCGGGCCAGGAAACGGTCCATGTCCTTGGCCTCGTCCGTGGTCAGCTCCTCGGGTTTGTCTTTTTTCTCGGCGTTGTCGGCGAACTTGTCCAGACCGGCGATGTCCGCGTTTTCCGTGGCCTTCAGCTCGAAATCCTTGAACTTGCGCAGGCTGTCCATGACGAACTCGTCCACGGGCTCGTACAGGTAAAGCACCTCGATACCCTTGGCGCGGAAGATCTCCAGGTGCGGGTTCTGTTCGATGGCTTCGCGGCTGGGACCGGAGATGTAATAAATCTCCTTCTGTCCGTCCTTGGCCCCTTCGATGTATTCATCCAGGGAAATGAGCCCGTTCTTGTCCTCGTGGCGCGAGGAGTTGAAGCGCACCAGTTCGCCGAAAGATTCCTGGTTGGCGAAGTCCGCGTAGCCGAGCTTGAAGCGCTTGGCGTGTTCCTTCCAGAATGCGGTGTAACGGTCCTTGTCCTGGCCGAGTTTTTTCAGGTGCGAAAGAATCTGCTTGGTCAGGGTGGTGGCGATTTTGCGGATGAGCAGGTTCTCCTGCAGGGTCTCGCGCGAAATGTTCAGCGGCAGGTCCTCCGTGTCGACCACGCCACGCACGAAGCCCAGGTACTCGGGGATGAGGTCCTTGTTCTTGTTCTGGATCAGCACCCGGCGCACATAGAGGTCGAGACCGTAGTTGTCGCGGTCAAAGCCGAAGGTGTCCTGGCTGCGCGCGGGCACGAAGGCCAGGGCCGAGAACTGCACCGGCGCGTCCACGCTCAGGTGCAGGGTGTCGAGAGGCGTCTCGTGGTCGTAGGTCAGGAATTTGTAGAATTCCGTGTACTGCTCCGGAGTGACGGAGAACTTGTTCTCGCGCCACAGGGCCGGCACGGTGTTGGCCTTTTCGCCCTGGACCAGGATGGGGAAGGAGATGAAATTGGAGTGTTTTTTGATGATGGAAGTGATGCGGTGCTTTTCGGCGAACTCCTTGCCGTCCTCTTTCAGATGCACGGTGATGGTCGTGCCGCGCGGAAGCTCCTCGTCGATCTCGGCCACGGTGTAGGTGCCCAGTCCGTCGGAGGTCCATTCCACGCCTTTGCCCTCTGGGCGGAATGAACGCGTGCGGATGGTGACCCGGTCCGCGACCATGAAGACCGAGTAGAAACCAACGCCGAAGCGGCCGATGATGTTGGAGGAATTGGCCTGATCGGCCATGGCCTGGCGAATGAACTCGGCCGAGCCCGAATGCGCGATGGTGCCGATGTTCTCGACCAGCTCCTCCTGGCTCATGCCGATGCCGGTGTCGGCGATGGTCAGCTCGTTTTTGTCCTCGTCCACGACGATGGCGATCTGCAACTCCAACTCCGGATCCTTTATGCTCGCTGACCGGGCCTGCTCGAAGCGCAGTTTGTCCAGGGCGTCGGAGGCGTTGGAAACCAGTTCCCGCAAAAAGATTTCGCGACCGGTGTACAATGAATGTGTAATGATATCGAGCAATTGTTTGATTTCAGTTTTGAATTCGAAGTGTTGTGCCTGGGACATGGGTGCTCCTTCCTGTTGTGGAAATTTTGATGGTAGCAAATAAATGGCCCTGGCCAGTTGTCAAGGTCCGGACACGGAAGTGAAATTCTGCTTGACCGGGGCATACCCCTTGGGTAGAGAGTGTCCCCTGTCGAGTGGTGGGTGTAGCTCAGTAGGCAGAGCACCTGGTTGTGGCCCAGGATGTCGCGCGTTCAAGCCGCGTCACTCACCCCATTTGACACCTCAGCAGAACCGGATAAGAACTGGTTCTGCTTTTTTTTTGGGAGGTTTTTTCGTGGCGACCTTCACTGGAATCAACCATTTGGCCATGGTCACCGCCGACATGGACGGGACCGTGCGCTTTTGGCGCGACCTCTTGGGCATGCGTCTGGTCGTGGGCCTCGGCCATCCGGGGTACCGGCACTATTTCTTCGAAATCGCGGATCAGGACATGATCGCCTTCTTCGAATGGCCCGGAGTCGAATCCATTGCCGAGAAGGACCACGGCGCCCCGGTCAAGGGTCCAGCGGCCTTCGATCACATCTCTTTCGGCGTGACCGGGGTGGACGAGCTGTGGCGGCTCAAGAGCCTGCTGGAAGAGAACGGCTTCTGGGCCTCGGAAGTCATCGACCACGGATTCATCCTGTCCCTGTACTCCTTTGACCCCAACAACATCCCCATTGAGTTCAGCGTTCCCGTTCCGGATTACGACGTGCGCGACCATCCGATCATGATCGACACCCGTCCGACTCCGGCCGCCCTCGAGGGCAGCCTGCCCCGGCCCGGGATCTGGCGGCGTCCCTCCACCGTGGCCGCCCAGGACATCTACCCTGGCGAGGCCGAATCCGTGATCAGGGCTTTCAAGAAATAACGACCATCATCCGCGGAGCTTCCCGCGGCTGCAAGGAAACATATGGACAAGCTTGTCATCGAAGGCGGCGTTCCCCTCAAGGGCCGCATCACCATCAGCGGCTCCAAGAACGCGGCCCTGCCCATCCTGCTGGCCACGATCCTGGTCGAGGGCGAGGTGCGTCTTTCAAACGTGCCTGATCTGCGCGACATCGCCACGACCCTGAAACTCCTGGAACTGCTCGGCTGCCGGGCCGAATTCGACCAGGGCGACGTGTTGGTGCATCCCTGCGACTTAAAGCCCGAGGCCCCCTACGATCTGGTGCGCACCATGCGCGCCTCGGTTTTGTGCCTGGGTCCGCTGCTGGCCCGCCTGGGACGGGCGCGCGTGGCCCTGCCCGGGGGATGCGCCATCGGGGCCCGGCCCGTGGACATGCACCTCAAAGGCCTGGAGCAGATGGGCGCGGTCTTTGAACTGGAAAGCGGCGACATCGTCGGCACCTGCGACCGGCTGCGCGGCGCGCACATCCAGCTCGACTTTCCCACCGTGGGCGGAACCGAGCACCTGATCATGGCCGCGACCCTGGCCGAAGGGGAGACCATCCTGGAGAACGCGGCCCGCGAGCCGGAGATTCAGGATCTGGCGGAATTTTTGAACAGCTGCGGGGCGCGCATCTCGGGTCACGGCACGAGCGTGGTGCGCATCCAGGGCGTGGAGACACTGCACGGCACCTCCTACCGGGTCATGCCCGACCGCATCGAGGCCGGGACCTATCTGGTGGCGGCCGGCATGACCAAGGGCGACCTGACCCTGTGCGACTGTCCGGTGGAGGCTCTGGACGCGGTCATCTTCAAGCTGCGCGAAATGGGCATGGTCATCGACGGCGACCGGAACTGCCTGCGGGCCACGGTGGACGGGCCCCTGAACTGCGTGGACCTTTCCACCCGGCCCTATCCCGGCTTTCCCACGGACATGCAAGCCCAGATCATGGCGCTCATGTGCGTCAGCCGGGGCGCCGGGGTCATCACCGAGGGCATTTTCGAGAACCGCTTCATGCACGTCCAGGAACTCTGCCGCCTGGGCGCCAAGATCACCCTGTCCGGACAAAGCGCCATGGTGCGGGGAGTGGACGCCCTCAAAGGCGCCACGGTCATGGCCTCGGATCTGCGCGCCAGTGCCTGCCTGGTGCTGGCCGGACTGGTTGCCCAAGGCCGCACCGACGTGCGCCGCATCTACCATCTGGATCGCGGCTATGAAGAGATGGAAATCAAGCTCGGAGCGGTCGGAGCCAGGATCCGGCGCGAACAGGAATAGACTTTTGGTTTTGAACCGGACGTGGTCTTTGCAACAAAAAACCTCGCCAGATCGCTGGCGAGGTTTTTTGTTGCGTTTGTGCGAGGCGGTCCGATTCAGCCCGCGGTGGCGTTGTTCTCGGCCGGAGCCGGGGTGTCGAACTGCAGCTCGCGCTGTACGTAACCGCGCAGGCGCAGGTATTCCATGATGTTCTGCTCTCCGCGCAAAACCATTTCCCAGCCCGGCCGCTCCATGACCACCAAAACCGGGATGCCCTGAAAGCCCTTCATCTTGAAATAGGCCCGGGCCGTGCGCACGGTCTGGCGCAACTCCTCGCCGATGGTCTGGGGCGGGACCTTTTCCAGGCTTTCCACGCGCAGGATTTCGAGAAAGGGATTCTTTTTGCCCGCCTCGGTGGATTGCACCGTGGCCAGGCCGAAGAAATCCTCTTCCTTGTTGTCCGTGCAGGCCAGTTGCCATTTTCCAGACAGATTTTCGATGTTGATGGACAGGTTGGCCAGGATCTTGGAACAGTGCTCGCAGTGCAGGCTGAAGAAGAGCACGTGCCGGATGTCCTTGCCATTGGGCTTTTCCCAGGTGGTAAAGGCCGTGTCCGTGATGGCCGGCGGCACCACGTTCAGATCCAGCACGGCGTTGGCGGCGAAGCCGCCGCTCCAGACGGCCAGGCCCAGAAGGGCGGTCAGGAGGGAACGGCGCACCCAGGAGAACAGACAGAGCGCCACGCCCAGAATTGATCCGACCAGGATGCAGAGCAGGCATTTCTCCTTCAGGCCCATGAACTGGAAACCCAGGATCGCGCCGTCAAAGGCCAGTGCCCCGAAGAGGAGCAGACTCGCCGCGCCCCAGATCCAGGCCTTGTCGTATCGGCCGCCGAAGAAGACCAGGGCCCACAGGAACCAGAAGGCCGTCGCCCCCATCTTGATGAGATTGCCTTCGCCAAAACGCACGTACTCGCCGACCACGTCGCAGGCCGAGGTCGTGCACAGGGACGTGTGCCGGATGGCCTGCATCCAGACCTCCACCGAGAGGAACGCGGCGGCCAGGAAAAGAAAGGTCAGCAGGGTGTAGCGGGAAAACCTGGTCATGAAAAACTCCGGGTTGGATGATGGCTGGTTGTGCACAGCGGCCGGGCGTCAAGCCGTGTGTGATTCCTTTTTCATTTGAGACGGATGCCGTGCTTTTTGAGCAGTTCGTAGAGCCGGGCGCGGGACAGGCCGGAGCGGCGGCAGGCTTCGGGCACCTCATTGTCGCAGATGTCGACGAGCTGGCGCATGTAGATGTTTTCGAGCTGGCCGACCACGGATTCGCGCGCGTCCCGGAACTCGGGCAGTTCCCCGCCAGGGACGAAGGGCAGGGAGATGGCGTTCCGGGCCTGGCCGGGTTCGAGCACGGTCGGCTGTTCGCGGTCCGGACGGGAGCGAAAGTGGTTTTTGGCCGCTTCGATGCGCACCTCAACGGGCAGATGATGGCTGTACAGGCAGGGTTCGTCCATGGAGTTGTCCACGGCCACGGCCACGGCGTTGACGAACTCGCGCACGTTGCCGGGCCAGTCGCAGGCCGTCAGCGTGTCGATGAAATCCTTCATCAGGGTCTTGGATTTCTGGTTGCCCTCGCGGCAGGTCCGCGCGACGTAGTATTCAGCCAGGAGCGGGATGTCTTCCTTGCGCTCGCGCAGGGGCGGAATGTGGATCTGGTGCCCGTTCAAGCGGTAGAAGAGGTCGCCTCGAAACGCGCCGTCCTCGACCATCTGCCGCAGATCCCTGTTGGTGGCGGCGATGACCCGGAAATTGCTGCTGACCTCTTTTTCAGCGCCGATGGGTCGGAACCTGCGTTCCTGCAACACGCGCAAAAGGGATTTCTGCAGTTCCAGGCTCAACTCCGCGATCTCGTCCAGAAAAACGGTTCCGTTGTCGGCCATCTTGAACAGTCCGTCGCGGGATTCATGGGCGCTGGTGAACGAGCCCTTGGTGTGCCCGAAGAGGGTGCTCTCGGCCAGATGCGGGGACAGGTTGGTGCAGTCGATGACCACCAGTTTGCCCGTGGTGGCGCTGTTTTCGTGGATGCCGCGGGCGAAGAGTTCCTTGCCCGTGCCGGTCTCGCCGGTGATGATGACGTTGGATCGGCTGCCGGCCGCCTTGCCCATAATTTCCAGACAGGCCATGATTCCCGTGCTCTCGCCAACGATGGCGCTGCGCTTGACGTCGCGCCTTCGCCTGCCCAGTTCCTTGGAGGCCCGGAAGGCTTCGCTGCGCTGCAACATGAGCGTGATGTTGTTCAGGGAAATGGGTTTGCCCACATAATCCCAGGCTCCATTGGCGATGGCCAGGGCCGCGCCGTCGGAATCGCCGTCTCCAGTCAGGATGATCACTTCGGGCAGGGACGGAACCGATTGGAACTGCTTGATGTGAGCCAAGCCGTTCCCGTCTGGAAGATTGACATCGAGAAAGATGAGGTCGCAATCCATGACGGCCAGGACGTCGAAGGCATCCCCGATGCTTGCGGCGACACTGCAGGGGTGCCCAAGACGCTCGATGATCCGCTGAAAGGAGCGGGAGAAATCCTGGTCGTCGTCAATGATGAGAATTTTGACCATGTGAACTCCGGGTTCGGTTTAATCCGATTTTGTCGGATTGGGTCCGGAAAAGCAAGACTCGCGGGTCGGTTTTCTGTTGTTGTCACCCCGGAAGGCAAAACCGCAAGGTTTGGCCCTGGTCATTTTTTCAGCTTGGAAGTATAAAAACAACCGGTGTCCAAGGGCGAGCAGGTCCGGAACGTTTTTGAAAAGCGAATCCTGACACCTTCCGCCGTGGGGCGGGAGGTCAAACGGAGGTACCCATGAACCAGTTTTTTCGTCGCAGGCTGGGCCTCGTCACCGCCCTGGCAACAGTTCTGCTGCTCACGACGTGTTTCATCCAGGCCGAAGACACAGGGGCGCTCGTTGTCGACCGCTGCCAGGAATGCCATGGGCTGGACAAGACCTGCGCGGTGCAGTCCGATGACGCGCAGTGGTGGAGCGAGACCGTTGCACGCATGGTCGAATATAAGGATGGATTGTTGAATGCCGATGAAACCGCCGCCCTGAGCCGTTTTCTCGCCGAGGCGAAAAACCGGGCTTCAGTCTGCGCCGCCCCGTAAAACCCATGGAGAAAAAAATGAAATACGTGATTGGAATCGTGTTGATCTGTCTTCTGCTTGTATCCGTCGCCATGGCTTCCGGCGACGCGGCCGCTCTTTACGCCAAGTCCTGCCAGGGCTGCCACGGGGCGGACGGATCCAAGGTGGCCATGGGCATGACCAGGCCCCTGAACGCCCTGACCCTGGACGAGGTCAAGGCCGCCCTGACCGGCTACAAGGCCGGAACCTACGGTGGAGAGAAAAAGGTTATGATGGAGCGCGTGGTCAAGCCCCTGGGCGACACGGACGTGGACGCCCTGGCAGCCCACGTCGCCGGCCTGTAGTTCGCGTCTTTTGAGCGGGGCTCCCCTTGGCTTCGTCGCCAGGAAAGAGCCCCGCCATCGTGTTGCCGGGATAAGGTTCTGTCCCGCAGAGATCGGGGGAATGATGCGTTACACCCTTTTTGTCGTGCTGTGCCTGATCCTTCCGCTCGGCGCGGCGGCCCAGACCGCGGTGGGCAAGGCCCTGCAGGCCGGAGGGGCTGCGGCGGCCCATGATCACGCCGTCGCCGAACAGGCCGGTGAAGCGGCCGAGAACGCCGGACACGCCGCCGCGCCCGCGGGTCATGCCGGGGACGAAGTCGCACCGCATGTTCACCCCGCGCCCGTGGCCTCGCCAACAATGACGCAGGACGTGGGCGTGACGGAGAAGCTCGGCCAGCAGATCCCCCCCGAGGCCCGCTTCATGGATGAGACCGGCCGGAGCGTGACCATGGCCGAAGTGGTGGACAAGCCGACCATCATCGTGCCCATCTATTTTTCCTGCCCCAATGTCTGCGCCATCATCCAGAGTTCCTTGTCCGCCGTCTTGCCCGGCGTCAAACTGGTGCCTGGACAGGATTTCCAGGTCGTCAGCGTCAGCTTCGACGAGACGGACACGCCGGAAATGGCCGCGCGCCACAAGCGCAACTACATGGCGGCCATGGAGTTCCGCTTTCCCGAAAGTGGCTGGCGCTTCTTGACCGGCGACGAGAAAAACATCCGCCTGCTGACCGAGTCCCTGGGCTTCGGGTTCCGGCGCGAGGGCAGGGATTTCCTGCACCCCGTGGCGATCATGGCCGTCTCGCCCAAAGGCAAGATCGTGCGGTATCTCTATGGCACCAAGCTGCTGGCCTTTGACCTGACCATGGCCGCCACCGAGGCCGGCCGGGAGCAGGTCGGGCTGTCCGTCAAACGCGTCCTGGCCTACTGTTTTTCCTACGACCCGGAAGGCAAGCGCTACGTGTTCAATTTCATGAAAATAACGGGCACGGGAATTCTGGTCATCCTGGCCGTCCTGCTTGTCTCCCTCATGGTGGCCGGGCGTTCGAAGCGCCTTCCCCGCAAGTAAGTTCCAAGAGAGGTTTTGCATGCACGGCACCGGCGAATCCGCGCCCTTTCTCGATCCGTATCCAGGGCGCCGGGGTATTTTTTCCTGGCTCTTGTCCACGGACCACAAGCGCATCGGCATGCTCTACCTGTGCTGCATCCTGCTCATGTTCGCCGTCGGCGTAATCCTGGGCCTGCTCATGCGCCTGGAACTCATCGCACCGGGCCGCGACATCATGGACGCCCAGACCTACAACGCCATGTTCACCCTGCATGGCGTGGTCATGATCTTTCTCTTCGTCATCCCCGGCATTCCGGCCGCCTTCGGCAACATTCTGCTGCCGCTCATGATCGGAGCCGAGGATGTATCCTTCCCGCGCCTGAATCTTTTTTCCTGGTGGCTCTATCTGACGGGCGCGGTCCTGGCCGTGACCAGCCTCTTCACCGGCGGCGGACCGCCGGACACGGGCTGGACCTTCTACGTGCCCTTCAGCGAGCGGACCACGACCAACGTGTCCCTGGCCGTGGTCGCGGTCTTCATCCTGGGCTTTTCTTCCATCCTCACGGGGCTCAATTTCATCACCACCATCCACCGCCTGCGCGCCCCGAAGATGAGCTGGGGGAAGCTGCCGCTCTTTGTCTGGTCCCTCTATGCCACGGCCTGGATCCAGCTCCTGGCCACTCCGGTCCTGGGCATCACCGTGGCCCTGGTCTTCATCGAACGTCTCCTTGGCATCGGCCTCTTCGACCCGGCCAAGGGCGGGGACCCGCTTCTGTACCAGCACCTCTTCTGGATCTATTCCCACCCGGCCGTGTACATCATGATCGTGCCGGCCATGGGCGTGGTTTCGGAGATCATCCCGGTCTTCGCCCGCAAGTCCATCTTCGGCTACAAGACCATCGCGGTCTCCAGCCTGGCCATCGCCTTCGCCGGCTCCCTGGTCTGGGCCCATCACATGTTCACCAGCGGCATGAGCGACACTGCGGTGATGGTCTTTTCCTTTCTGACCTTCGTGGTCGCCATCCCCTCGGCGGTGAAGGTCTTCAACTGGGTGGCCACCCTCTACAAGGGCTCCATTTATCTTGAGCCGCCGCTCCTCTTCGCCCTGGGCTTCATCTTCCTTTTTTCGGCCGGGGGGCTGACGGGGCTTGTCCTGGGCTCGGCGGGCACGGACATCCATGTCCACGACACCTATTTCGTGGTCGCGCATTTCCATTACGTCATCTTCGGCGGCACGGGTTTCGGGCTGTTCGCGGCCATGCACTTCTGGTTCCCCAAGATCTTCGGGCGCATGTACGACCGCCGGCTGGCTAATGCCAGCTGGTATTTGCTGATCGGCGGCTTCAACATGCTCTATTTCCCCATGTTTATCATCGGCCTCATGGGCATGCCGCGCCGCTACTACGACTATCTGCCCATGTATCAGACCGGGCACATGGTCTCGACCGTGGGCTCCTGGGTGCTCTTCGCCGGGCTGGTGACCATGTTCTGGGGGCTGTCCCGATGTTTACACGGCCCCCGCACCGTGGGCAGAAACCCCTGGGGCGCGGCCACCCTGGAGTGGACCCTGTCAAGTCCTCCCCCGCACCTGACTTTTCTGGACCCGCCTGTCGAGGTTCCGAACCCCTATTCCTACGCGGGGGTGAAGCGCGATGCATGAAAACCAGCGGGACGCGGCTGGCGACACGTTCGGCATGTGGCTCTTCCTGTTCACGGAGATCCTGCTCTTCGGCGGGCTCTTCCTGCTCTATGCGGTCTTCCTGCACCGCTATCCGGGAGAGTTTCACCAGGGCGGGCTGGAGCTGAGTCGGGTGTTCGGCGCGGCCAACACCATCGTGCTCATCACCTCGAGCTTCACCGTGGCCCTGGCCATTTCGGCTCTGCAGCAGGGGCGCAAGGTTATGTCCCAGGGACTGCTGGCCGCGACCATCGCCCTGGCCGTGGTGTTCATGATCAACAAGTATTTCGAGTGGTCCGCCAAGATCGGCCACGGCATCTACCCCGGCTCGCCGGAGCTGGCCGAGGGGGCAGGGGGCACCAACATCTTCTTCGGCCTCTATTACGTCATGACCGGGGCCCACGGGCTGCATGTGGTCATCGGCGCGGCCATCCTGGGATTCTGCATGGTGCGCATTGCCCAGGGCCGGATCACGGCCGACAATTTCGGCCTGCTTGAAAACGGCGGATTGTACTGGCATCTGGTCGACCTGGTCTGGATCTTCCTGTTTCCACTTTTTTACCTGATCGGCTGACATGGCAAAACACATCGTGCCCTTCGGGCTTCTGACCCGGGTCTGGCTGGCCCTTCTGCTGCTGACTGGAGTGACGGTGGGAGTGGCGGCCTTTGACTTCGGCTATCTGAACGTACTGGCGGCCATGGTCGTGGCCACGACCAAGGCCCTGCTGGTGATCCTCTTCTTCATGCATCTCAGGTATGAAAACAGGGTGCTTGGACTGTTCGTCGCGTTGGTCTTTCTCATCCTGGCCATCTTCATCGGATTCACCTTCTTTGACGTGGCTTTCCGGGCCGGAGCCGGGACATGAATCCGCCCATCACCCAGGTCGCGGCCCAGGTCGATCAGACCTTCCTGCTCATCTTCGGCGTTTCGGCGGCCATTCTGATCGGAATCACCGTGCTCATGGTCTGGTTCGTCATCCGTTACCGCCATACACGCCACCCACAGGCCGAGGACATCCGCGGCAATGTCTGGGCCGAGATCACCTGGACCCTCATCCCGACCCTGCTGGTCATGGCCATGTTCTGGTACGGGTGGGAAAGCTTCAAGGCCCTGCGCTCGGTGCCCGCCGACGCCATGAACGTGCGGGTCACGGCACGCATGTGGTCCTGGGTCTTTACGTACGAGAACGGAAAACGGGCCAGCGCCTTGCGCGTGCCCGTGGATCGGCCCGTGCGGCTGGATCTGACCTCTGTCGACGTCATTCACAGCTTTTTCGTCCCGGCATTTCGCATCAAGATGGACACGGTTCCCGGCATGAAGACCTACGCTTGGTTCAAGGCCGCGCGGGAAGGCAGTTACGACATCCTTTGCGCAGAATACTGCGGCTTGCGGCACGCCAACATGCTCTCCACCGTGGAAGTCATGTCCGGGACGGATTTCGCGGCCAGGTACGGGGAAGCGACGGCGGAGGGCGAAGCCGTGAACCTGCTCCATTCTTACGGCTGCACCGGGTGTCATTCCCTGGACGGATCAGAAGGAGCCGCGCCAACGCTTCTGGATATCTACGGCACGGAACGCACCATCGCGGACGCCAACGGCACGCGCACGGTGGTGGCCGATGAAAAGTACCTGCGCCGGGCCATACTCGAGCCCGAAGCCGAGCTGGTCAGCGGGTACGAGGGCATGCCGGGCTACAAGGACGAGATGCCGCAGAAGGATCTGGATCAGATCCTCGGATATCTGACGGGAGGCGCGCCGCGCGACCTGGATCGCGGACGGCAGTTGATGGAGTCCGAAGGCTGCCTGAGCTGCCACTCGACGGATGGTTCCGAAATAGCCGGGCCGACGCTCAAGAATGTCGTCGGCCGCACCGTGCGGCTGAAAGACGGATCGGAAATCGTGGCCGATGATGCCTATCTCAAGGAAGCCATCCTTGATCCGGAGAAGTTCGTCGTCGTCGACTACGATCCCATCATGCCATCCTACGATCATCTGACAGAAGACGAGGTGCAGGCCATGCTCGACTACATGCACGCCTTGAGCGACGGTCGTGATTAGGGATGCGTTGGCGCTCATTCGCCCCGGCGTCTCCCTGGCCGTGGGGCTTTCGGCCCTGGCCGGTTTTGTCATGGCTACCGGCGGGGTGCGGGGCGGCCTGGCACTTTTTGCGGGCACATTCGCCCTGAGCGTGGCCGTTTCGGTCCTGAACCAAATCCAGGAACGCCGTCAGGACGCCCTCATGGAACGCACCAAAGGGCGTCCCCTGGCCAGCGGAAGAATGAGCGGGGGGCAGGGCGGACTGCTCGTCGCGGTCTTTGTTGCGTTGTCAGTGCTGTGTCTTTGGCCCAGGCTTTCGTGGGGTGTTCTTCCGGTCCTGCTGTTGGTGCTTGGCCTCTACAACGGCCTCTACACCAGCATGAAGCCCGTTACCGGCTGGGCCATGATCCCAGGCTCCCTCTGCGGCGCCCTGCCGTTCTGGATCGGCTGGCTGGCAGGAGGCGGAGGGCTCTGGGCCGTGGAAGCCGTTTTTTTCTTTGCCCTCTATTTCACCTGGCAGATGCCTCATTTCTGGATGCTGGCCGAGGCCAACGCCCAGGATTACGCCGCAGCCGGATTCCCGGTTCCGGCCAACAGCTTTTCGAGCTTTTCCCGGCGAACCATTCCCCGTCTGTGGGCCTTGGCCCTGGCCGTGCTGGCCGGCATGGCGCCCCTTTTCGGGCTGTTGACCCATCCTGGCCACGCCCATGCCCTGGCCGCCATCTGCCCGGCCTACGCGGTCATCGCGATCCTGGGCAAGCCGCGCGTGCTGCGGATTGCGTCCGACGGGTTCATGGCCGTGTTTGTCGCCCTGGCAGTGCTTGAACGCTTGGGGTGAGAGAGCAACAACAAGGTCGAGACGCGCAAAAGGCAGGCGTACGGCTATCGGGACCAGGAGTTCTTCAAACTCAGAATTCCGGGATTCACGAGGCCAACTACGCATTCATGGGAGAGGCCCAAAGAGATTGGCGACGAGACCTCTTGGGTTGCGACTCGGCCTTGTCAAACAGGAGTTTCGGAGAGTTCTGGTCAAATAAGCCGATTACTCAAAATAATACGGCATGTTAGCTTTTGATTTTTTGTAAGACCCCACGCGCCACTTCATGGCCGAATGCGGCCAGGATTCTTGCCTGTTCCGGCGATGGCTCCTCGATCATACGCAAGGCCTTTTCCTTTTCTCAGGGATAAAAATAAAGGCAATGGCGCTTATGACAACCGAATCTGCTAAAAAAGCTAATTTGTAATGATTTTATTTCATTTGGTGATATCTTGTAAAGCTGACAAATCCATTATGACGCAATTGCCTCTTGTGTGAAATAGCGAAGTCTATGCGTGAAATAGCGAGAATCAGATCTTAAATATTGAACAGTTGCATTCATACAAAGGACTCGGCTCCACCACGAGTAATAAAATTTTCCGGTCAGATAGCGCGAACAAACACAATATTGCAAGTCAAACCTGTGTCTTACAATATCTGTCAGGCAGGGCAAATCAGGTAAAGATGAGTCTCACATGCTCCGGGAGTCATACGCCCATTGCAGCAATGCTTGGCGCTGGCGGGGGCGGCAGGTTTGGTCGCCGGGGAGGCAGTGTTGCTTCACTTGCGCGGCATGGCGTCGAAACCCCTGCCAACGCTTGATCTGCCGGTCGTCGTCCGCACAGCGTCGTCCCAGGTAGTACCTGCAGTACCACTGAAACCAGCCGCGCGGATCCTCGTGGTAGATCCACCCCTTTTCCCGCCAGTAGGAGAGTGGCTGGGATGCGCTCACGCCGAAGCAGTTCAGTTCCGGATCACGGCCTTCAGGGCTGAGTTTGGCGCGGGCAAACCACTCGGCGGGGAATTCCTGTGTGCAGTCCGTCATGTACTTCCCGCCGAAAACGCCAAGTTCGAGCATTTCCTTCGGGGTCAACTCCGGACGAAAATCCGGATGAAAGTTTTGGCCCATCGGCTCGGTCAGCACGTAGACGTAGCCTTGTTGCATAAGGTCATTGACCACGACACGCACGGTCTTCACGTCTTCCTCCGCTGTTGAGTCTCCGAACGGTATGAATAGGCACCTGCTTTTCTACGCCGCAGTCATGAGCGTCACGTGCATTCCGGCCTTTGTGGCCAGGATGATCAGCATTTCAAGGCTGAACTTCTCCCACTTGCCCCGGATGAGATCGGAAACTCTCGACTGACTCACGCCAAGCATTTCTGCTGCCTTTGATTGTGTCAGGTCCTTCTCTTTGATGAGTTTTTGGAGCTCTGTCATTAGATCTGCACGCATTTGAAGGATGACTGCTTCTTCTGGCGGGCAGCCGAGATCGGTGAATATATTTCCCGAGGAATCGAATACAGGCTCACTCATATGTTGCCTTCAATATCCACGAAAGTGTTGCAGCGGTTTCGATGCGGCATTTGGTCGGAGTCTTGACGCTGAGATTGTATTCCGCACGTTTCTGGAAAAACACATAGCCCTATTCTGTTGGTCTTGATCTGGTATGGCTTTTTACCCGCACTCCGTCACTTCTGGTATAGCCAGAAACATGGACGTCGCCACTTTGCGTCTTGCCCTGACGTTTGCTGATAACAGGTGCGCCCTTGTTGAAAAGGTGCAGTTTGTAATTCATGATGCCCTTGAAACCTTTCATATCTCCCCACTGCTTTTGAGTGGGGGCACCTTTGCGGTACCCGTTTTCATAGAGGAACTGCCCGGCTCGGTAGTCACACCAGTTTTCTTCACTGGAGATGAATGATTCGTCTCCGTCAATTCCAACCGGTTCTGGTATTGGCTTGCCATTATGGCGGTCTTCTCTCCATATGACGTGACCCATTTCGTGGCTCAGAATGGAACCGATCGCCAGAGGGGACTTGAGCAGTTCCGAATCAAGGATGATCACATCGCCGTAAGAGAGTTTATTCCCGTCCTCGCCTCGTATGTTCCCCGGTGTCTTGTGATATCCCCTGGCGTCTCCTTCGCGGTTCGGAAGGTCATGTTGGAAGAATACCATGATTCTTCGTTTAATGATTTCCTGTTTCAGTTTTGGATAGAGTTGCATTGCCCTCTTGAGTTCGACGGAATTGGGCAGTTTGTTGTTGGTCACGGCATAGCGATACCGGCCGTAGGCGTTTTCTTCTTTTCGTATCTGGTCCGCAGAGTTGATGGTTTCTGGCGATTTTGGGTGTGCTTTGAAATGGTGCTCAAATGCCCCGTTGAGATGCGCAGTACCGATGGTTTCATTGTTTATCGGGATTTTCTTTGATTTGTTCTGCTTCCTGTTTGTCATCTCAATCCTCCATAACCAAATGTTACCTGTTCATGTTTTGCTCTCCCGTAGCGCAGAGACGGGAGTTCCGCAATCCGTCGGCAATGTAGGACAAGAACAATTTATCCTACTGTACCGTTGCTGAACGAATGTGTTCGCGAGAGGCAGTGCGTTCAAAATATTGGTGCTGACGGGCAGTGTGGACTAGGGGCCTGTCAGTCACCGCACGCAAAAAAGCCGGGGACATCTCGGCTGAGATGCCCCCGGCGCGCGTAGGGAGAGAGAAATGCGGGCCGGTTCTGCCGGCCCGTGTGTTATTTGAGGTGGTCGGCCAAGACCTCGGCGATGTGGCGCACGGCGAACCCGGACTTGTTCTTCTCGGCTCCGCCCCGCAGCTGCATGATGCAGCCCGGACATTCCGTGACCAGCACTTCGGCCGCCGTGCGGCCGGCGTCGATCAGCTTGTTCTTGAGGATCTGCTCGGACACGCCCGGGAACTTGGCCGAATACGTGCCGCCAAAGCCGCAGCAGACCTGCTCCTGATCGGCCTGGGCGTATTCGTACCCGCCGAGGGCCAGGAGCTTTCTGGGCTGTTCGACCACGCCCATGCCGCGACACAAATGACAGGGAGCGTGCAGGGTGGCGCGCTGCTGGGTCTGCGCGAACTTCTCCGCGGTCACGCCCAGCACGTCGGTCATGAAGGCCGAGAAGGGGATGACCTTGTCCGCGAAGCGCTTGGCCTCGGCGTTGTTCTCGCCCAGCAGGAACGGGTAGTTGTGCTTCAGGTGCGAAGCGCAGGAAGCGCACAGGGTGATGATGTAGTCATAGTTTCCGGCCATGGCCGCGATGTTCTGCCGGGCCACGTCCATGCTGGCCTTTTTCTCGCCCATCATCTGCAGGGGCAGGCCGCAGCAGGACTGCTCCATGGGGAAGTCCACCTCGACGTTGTGCGCGCCCAGAACCTTCAGCGCCGCTTCCATCTGCTCGGGATAGACGAAGTCCTGCACGCATCCCGAGAACAGGGCGATGCGGTATTTCGGCGCGGTCGCGGTGGGCTTCAGGGCCGCGAAGCGGTCGCGGAAGGGCTTGGCCGCGATGGCCGGCAGGGCCTTGAAGCCGTGATCCTTGGAGAAGATCTGCGGCAGATGCCGCAAGTAGGGCGTGCCGCCCGTCAGGGGGCGCTGGGCCATCTTGGCCGTGCGCAGGAAGGTGTGGAAGAGCTTGCGGTTCTTCATCAGCTTGCCCAGCAAGAGCGACGGCAGGGGATGGCCCTCCTCGTCCAGGATGCGGGAGTGGATCTCCTTGATGAGTCTCGGCAGGTCGATGCCCGCGGCGCAGATGTGCTTGCAGGCCTCGCAGTTGATGCAGTTCTGGACCAGATTGCGGGCCTTGTCCTTGCCGTGGAAGAAGTAGGTCAGGATGAGGCCGATGGCGCCGATGTAGATGTGGCCCATCTGGTGGCCGCCGACCATGCGGTAGACCGGACAGACATTGGCGCAGGCGCCGCAGCGCACGCAGCGCAGGACTTGGGCGAAGAGCGGATCCTTGGCCATCTCGCTTCTGCCGTTGTCCAGGAAGATGATGTGCATCTCCTTCTTGCCGCCGGGCGCGGTCTTGCACTCGTTGGCGCCGCTGATCCAGGTCACGTAGGACGTGATGGCCTGGCCCGTTGCGTTCTTGGGCACCACGCGCAGGATCTTCAGGGCGTCGTCCAGGGTGCCGCAGAGCTTGTCGATGCCGGCGATGGCCACGTGCACGCGGGGCAGGGTGGTGACCAGGCGGGCGTTGCCCTCGTTGGTCATCAGGCCGATGGTGCCCGTCTCGGCGATGGCGAAGTTGGCGCCGCTGACGCCCATGTCGGCCTGGGCGTACTTGGAGCGCAGTTCGCGGCGGGCGACCTTGACCAGGCGCTGGATGTCCGAGGACTGGTCCTGCTTGGTGACCTGGGAGAAGAGTTCGGCGACCTGGTAGCGGGACAGGTGGATGGCCGGCATGACCATGTGGCTCGGGCCTTCGCTGCGGAGCTGGATGATCCACTCGCCCAGGTCCGTCTCGACAACCTCAAGCCCGTCCTTTTCCAGGCGGTGGTTGAGGAGGGTCTCCTCGGCCGTCATGGATTTGGACTTGACGATCATCTTGCACTTGTTCTCACCGGCTATGCGGGCCACGATCTCGTTGGCCTCGTCGCCGTCCTTGGCCCAGTGCACCTTCACGCCGTTGGCCTCTGCCTTGGCCTTGAATTCGGCATACAGCTCGTTCAGGCGGTTCAGGCCGGCATCCTTGACCTTGACCACTTCCTGGATCAGGGCCTCCACGTCGTATTCGCGGAAGGCGTTGGCCCGGCCCACGGGATAGGCCGTGGCGAACTTGTCCATGGCGCCGCGCAGGAAGGTGTTGTCCAGGGCCTCGCGCAGCTCCTTGTTGTATTCGGAAAGAGTTTTGGCCGTCTGCATTAGTTGTCCTCCAGAATCAGGATGTGCAGTTCCAGGGGGCCGTGCACGCCCAGGGCCAGAACGCGTTCGATGTCGGCCGTGCGGCTCGCGCCGGTGACGAATGCCAGGAAGTTGGGTTTGGTGCTCTGAAAGCCTTTGATCTCGGCGTAAAGGTCCTCGGCTGTTGCCCGGATGCGGGATTTGGGGATGACCGCGACATGGATCTCGCTGACCATGGTCGCCAGGCGCAGTTCCTCGCTGGAAGAGTCGATGACCAGGCTTCCGGTCTCTCCGATGCCGTAGTCGGCCATGGTGAACCCGATATCGACGCCGGCCAGGTGGTTGCGCATGCCGTCCTTGATGACGGAGATCTCGCGGCTGGCGGCTTGCTTGACCAATTCGGCCATGTCGGCGTCAGCCAGGGCCGGGGCCGCGATGATCTTGCCCCATTCCTTGAGCTCGCACAGATCCTTGCCCTGGTCCGAGAGGGACTCCTCGCAGCCGCTCATGAGCAGCTGGCAGGCATCCTTCTGGACGCACAGGTCGACAGTATAGGCGATGGCCTGGGCCATGGAGTCCACTTCCGAGACAATGGCCGAGACAAGTTCCGCCTTTTTCCTGAATTTTTCCAAAACCTCTGGGGTAGGTCCCATACATCCTCCGGGGATAGATTCGTTTGCCGTTCCTTACGCAGGATGCGTGCCAGGCCGGATGTGATAATTATATTCGCAATTTCAGTTATTTATTTATGAAGTGTGTCGTGCTGGCAGTAGAAAGTGGGGGATTTCACCCATTTTTCTGGGGAGATTCACCCAGGTCAACCACCCCGCCCTGCGGGCCACCCCTCCTTGGCAGGAACCACCCCGCCCTGCGGGCCACCCCTCCTTGGCAGGAGGGGAGTTAGTCTGAGCCTGGGCGTGAAGAAGTGCTTGGACGCCAACGGGCAGCGCATCCGAGTTTGTACAAACTCTCCCCCTGCCAAGGGGGAGTACCCGCAGGGGGAGGGGGTATTCTTCCGCTTGCAACCGCCCCCTATCTCGGCGGCGCGGCGAGTCAGGGCGTCCATCCCCAGTTCCCGAAAGACGAGGACGTGAAGAACGCGAAGGGTCGCGGACTGATCAGCCCGCGACCCTTCGTGCAGCGATGCAAAGTGTGCTCAATGCGCGATGGAGGTTTCCTCGACGCCCGAGCAGCAGACGATGTTGCGGCCGCTGTTCTTGGCCCGGTAGAGGGCCTGATCGGCGTTGTGGATCAGCGCTTCCGGCGGGGCCAGGGCTCCGGGTTGCAGTCGGGCAATGCCGATGGAGGCCGTGACCCGGAAGCGCTTCTTCTGGAATCGGAAATTGGTCTGGCCGATGATGTTCCGCAGCCGTTCGGCCAGGAGCCAAGCCTGTTCCTCCCGGGTCTGGGGCAGGATGACGATGAACTCCTCTCCTCCGTAGCGGGCCGGAAAGTCGGATTCGCGCAGGGTCTTTTGCAGGATTCTTCCCACCTCGCGCAGGACCATGTCTCCGGCCTGGTGTCCATAGGTGTCGTTGATGGACTTGAAGTAGTCGAGGTCAATCATCATCAGGCTCAACTCGTCCTGATGACGCTGATGGCGTTTCATTTCCTCGCGCAGGCGAATGTCAAAATGGTGACGATTGGAAATGCGGGTCAGGCCGTCGTGGTCGGCGCGGGCCTTGGTCTTGCGGAACTCCAGGCTGTTGCGCATGGCCAGGGCCAGGTGGTTGGTGGCCGAGGTCAGGATGCGCAGGCGGTCCTGGCCCAGGGCCGAAGCCTCCCGCGAACAGATGACCAGGGCTCCGAAGGGCTTCTGTCCCACGCTCAGGGGCTGGGTGATGAGTTGCTCCAGTCCGGGAGGAACGTCCCCGACCCCGTCCCTGCGCCGTAGAAAGGAGACCTGGTAGCTGCGTATCTCTGTTTTGCCCAGGCGGCTGGCCACGCTCAGGAGATGATTGATCCATTCCTCCTGGGGTCCGTTGGGGAGATTCTCGGGCAGAAAGAGTTCGGCCTCGGTTTCACCCTCGGTATCGCCCCAGAACACGCCCAGAACCGAACTGACTTCGAGGAGCAGCCCAAGATCCTCGGCACTGTTGGAGATGATCACGGAAGGGTCAAGGGTTTGACTGGCCTTGGTCAGAAGCTGGTTCAAAAATGCCAGCTGCTCGTTCTTGCGGGCCAGGAGTTCGCGCTCCAGACTTATTTCCCGGGCCATCATGAAGATGTCCTGGTACAATGTGGACACTTCTTCCGCCTGGTTCAGGGCGCGGGAAATTTTTGCCTTGTCCAGGGGCGTGGTGATCAGGGTCAAAAAGACGCCGGAGGCCATGAATTCAAGCACTTCCGGATCGTGACGGTCGGCGATGAGCAGGAACTGCCAGGATTGGTGCGAGGTCAGTCGCTGCCTGACGGCGGGGTCCAGGAGGCCCCACGCAGAGGCGGGAACGAACACGAGTCCGCCCTTGGCGGCGCCATCCATGTATTCCTTGGCCGCGCTCACGGTGCGGTTGTCCAGGTCGTGGGGCAGGCAGGCGGCAAGATCCCGGGCCAGTTGCGATTCGAGGTCCAGACCCAGACATGGCCTGTTGTGTGTATTCATGGGTTCCTCCGCGAGGGGAGTAAATTGACGGTCTGGCCCTCCCGAAGCAAATTTGCTGCCAAGGCCGCCCAAGGCCGCCAGTGCTGGGAATCGGGGCAATCAGGCCCGGATATTGCTTTCCCCGGGCATGGTGCAGCAAGCAGCCCCCATTTGGGGCACCCTGGATCCCTTTGTCGAAGCCGGTCCCGTGCTCGGCCGCAAGGTCGCCAACAGAGGCTTTTTGCAGGCTCTGCTTTTGGCCGATCCCTTCGCGGCCTATCATTTTTTCCTGCCCGACCAGCAGGTGTCGAAAACCCTGGAACGCTTCGTCGCCGCCGTGGCTCCCGGGCTGCTGCCCAAGGTCCGCATCCTGCCGCGCACGGCCCTGCCCCAGGCCCTGGCCACCCAGGCGTATCACTGTTTCCACCTCTCGGACTGCCTGACCGCCCAGGGCTTTTTGACCGCCCTGCGCAACCGCCTGGCCCGTAATGTCTTTCCCGTCACCGGCGTGACCCATTCCCTGTCCTATGCCCGCTATGGCCAGGCCTTTGCCCAGCATGTCTGGTCCGGAACCACGGCGCGGGACTGCATCGTGGCCACTTCCAGCGCCGGGGCCGGTGTGGTGCGCGCTGAACTGAAAGCCCTGGAGGCGGTCCTGCGCGCTCCGGCCCCGCAGGTGGCCGTGGTCCCCCTGGGCGTGTGGTGCCGGGAGTTCGCCCTGCCGCCCACGGGGCCGCTGCCAGCGCTGCCCCCGGACAAGACGGTATTTCTGGTTCCGGGCCGCATCAGCCCCTATTCGAAGATGGATCTCCTGCCCCTCTTGCGCGCCTTCCAGCGCCTGCGCCAAAGCGGGGTGGAACTGGGCGGGGTCTGCCTGGTCCTGGCCGGCAGCCCGGACGAGGGCGCCAAGCTGCCCAGGACCCTGGCCAATCTGGCGGCCAACATCGGGCTGACCCTCGTGGTCGTGCCCTGTCCCGACGATCAGACCGCCAAGGGCCTTTTGGCCCGGGCCGACGTGGTCGTGTCCCTGGCCGACAACCCGCAGGAAACCTTTGGCCTGACCCTGCTAGAGGCGGCCGCGGCCGGCAAACCCGTCATTGCCTCGGACTACGATGGATACCGGGATCTGGTCTGTCACGGCCGGACCGGCCTGCTGGTGCCGACGCTGGACAGCGGGCAAACAGAGGATATTTCACTCGTGGCGCCCTTGCTCTACGACAGCGCCTACCATCTCTGGCTGGCCCAGGACGTGGCCGTGGACGTGGGCGAACTGGCCGGGCACCTGCGTCTCTTGCTGCGGCCCGAGGTGCGTGCGGACATGGGCCGCGCGGCGCGGGAGCATGCCGCGGGCTTCGACTGGCCCGTGATCATCGGAAAATATCTGGATTTGTGGGACCGGCTGGCAGCGCAGGACGCGCCAGGACCCGGGGAGGGCCAGAGCCGGCATCCCCTAGCCTTGGACCACGGACGCATCTTCGCCGGATATCCGACGCGGCGCCTGGGGGAGGGCGATCTGCTCGAAGTCACGGACCTGGGCTGGGCCGTGTACCGGGCTCAGGATTTTCCCGTGGTCTACGCGGGCATGGAGGAGCGCATCGACCTGAAACTGATGCGCCGGGTGCTGGTCTGGGCCAGACGGCCCGTGAGCTGGACGGACCTGCTGGGCAGGGCCGAAGGCCAGGAACGCCTTGGGGCCACGGTGGTCTGGATGCTCAAGGGGGATTTGCTGCGAATTTGCGCGGCCGGAGCCTGCGGCACGTCGGGGAACAGCTAGCCGTATTTCTCGAAATAGCCGCGCGGGGTGATGATCGTGTTGCCGGCCAGGCGGCTCGCCGTGTTGCCGACAACCACGATGGTCAGCATGTCGGCCCACTCGGGGTCGCAGGAGCCAAGGGTCGCGACGCGCACCTCCTGGTCCGGGCGGTAGGCGTTGCGCACGAAGCCGACGGGCGTGTCCGGACCGCGCTGGGCCGCCGCCATGGCCAGGGCCTGGCGCAAATACGAGTCGCGTTTGCGCGATTTGGGATTGTAGAGCACGATCACGAAATCACCCTCCACGGCGCAGCGCACGCGCTTCATGATGGTCGGCAACGGGGTGAGCAGGTCCGAGAGGGAGATGGATGCGAAATCGTGCATGAGCGGAGCGCCCAGCAGGGCCGCGGCCGCGCACAGGGCCGGGATGCCCGGCACGATCTCCGGATCAATGGCCTCCAGTAGCTTTTCGCGTTCCAGGTACTCGAGCACCAGCCCGGCCATGCCGTAGATCCCGCTGTCCCCGGAGGAGACCACGACGGTGTCCAGCCCGGCCAGCACGAATTCCACGGCCTTGACCGTGCGCTCCATCTCCTTTTTCATGGGGCTTGAAAAAAGGGTCTTGCCGGCCAAGAGGGCCGGGTCGACCAGGGCCATGTAGCGGTCGTAGCCGACCACGGCCCGGGCCCGGGTCAGGCGTTCCTGGGCCAGGGGCGCGAGCAGGCCGGAGCTGCCCGGTCCCAGGCCGATGACGCTCAGACGGCCAGGGCCACGGTCACGTTCCCGCAAATGGTCTTGGGCACGATCAGCCGCGCCCCCGGATTTGTTTTCAGGGCCGCCTGCAGACTGGCTGCTTCGCATACGCTTCCCACTCCTATCTTGTCCCGCACCCGCTCTGACGGGTTGGGCACCTGCGTCTCGTCCAGCACGGACAGTTCAAAAAATTCCAGCTCCAGGCCCAGCTTCCTGGCCGCTTCCAGCAGTCCCGCCTCGTTTCGTTTCAGTTCCGCGCTGGCCAGGGTGGCCAGACTGGCCCGGGCCAACCCGTGCTCGGCCATGACCTGGGTCAGGGCATCAAGGATCTCCTCTGGCGCCACGCCTCGGCGGCAGCCGATGCCCGCGCGCAGGACCCGCGGGTGCAGGACCAGGCCGGGGACGACCTCATGTTCCCAGCTGACCACGACCTGGGCGCCGGGGTCGTCGACCAGTTCGAAATATGCCGCCATGTCCTGCGTGCCCCGCAGATCCAGACGGTCTTCGGGATCGTGGAGCGTGACCCGTCCGCCTTCGGCCAGGATCCGGCTGACCAGGGCCGCGCGCGAGGCATCGGCCATGACGCAGTTTCGCTGTTGGGCCAGCATGTCGATGGCGGGGCAGCCCGCCGTGTCCGTGGCCGTGGTGATGACGGGCCGGCCGCCCAGATGGGTCGCGATGCGTCGGGCCAGGTCGTTGGCGCCGCCCAGGTGGCCGGACAGGAGGCTGATGACGTGCTCTGCGTTCTGGTCGCAGACGATCACGGCCGGGTCCGTGGTCTTGGAGTCCAACAGGGGGGCGATGGTCCGCACCGCGATGCCCGTGGCCGTGATGAAGACGTGGGCGTGGTAGCGATGGAACGCGGCGTGGACCTGCTCGGCGATGCGCGTAAAGCCCCGCACTCCGTCCGTGGCCAGGCGGTGGGGGGCGAAGAGGTCGGCCGGGGCCAGGGCCGCGATGCGCCGGGCCAGTTCCACGCCCGGGCTGGTCAGGGCGTAGATCGCCAGGCGGGGCCAGGTTTCGGGCCGTGCGGCCGGGCGGAACCCGTGTCCGAAGGACGGATCGTAGAGCCGGGACTGGCTCTGGGGAGCCGTTTCGCCCGGAAGGACCAGGAACACGGCCTGTCGGGTGATGCGCGCCGCAGCCACGCACTGTTCCAGGTCGCGCAGGGTGGTGCGCAGGATTTCCTCTCCGGGATGGCCGACCTTGTGGCCGATGACGATGGCCGTGTCCTCGGGCCGGCCGGCCAGGCGGAGTTCCGCAGCCAGCTCCCCGGCCTTGTCGGCCGAAAGGTAGACGGCCACGGACGACCCATGCCGGGCCAGGTCGCGCAGGCGCTCGGACCGGGGCACGGGCGTGCGGCCGTGCAGGCGCGTGATGATGAGACTCTGGGTCGATTCGGGCACGGTGAAGGAGGCTCCGGCCCTGGCCGCGGCGGCAAAGGCGGCGGTCACTCCGGGAATGATGGCCCAGGACACGCCGTCCTGGTCCAGCAGGGCGATCTGCTCGCGGATGGACCCGAACAGGGAGGGATCGCCGGTGTGCACGCGCGCGACCATGCCGCCTTTGGCAGTCGTCTCCAGGATCAATGCATGGGTCGCATCCAGGCTCAGGCCCGCCGAATCCGCGACTACGGCTCCGGGTCTGGCGCAGGCCACGACCTCTGCCGGCACCAGGGAGCCGGCATACAGCACCAGATCGGCCCGGCCGACCAGATCGCGGCCGCGCACGGTAATCAGGTCCGGGTCGCCGGGACCCGCGCCGATGAAGTAGACCTGAGGTGTTTTATTCATGTGATGGGTGAGGTTTTTGGGTTACGAGGAGGAACACCGGATTGGACGGCACCAGGCGCAGATCCCCGGCCAGGGGGCTGCTGACGTGATGCATGAGCTGGTGCACGACCAGGGGCCAGCCCAGGTCCTGGATGGCGGTGCGGGCCGTTTCCAGGGTGGACAAGAGCACCGCCGCGACAACCATGCGGCCATCGGGAGCCAGGAGGCTGGCGCAGGACCCGAGAACCGGGGCGGTTGCACCGCCGCCGAGAAAGATGTGGCTTGGCGCGGAAGACCCATGCGTATTCTTCCCTAAAAATTCCTCCAGCGTGTCCGTTACGACTTCCACCAGCCAGGCGCCCGTGCGGGCCGCATTCTCCGTGATCTGGGCCGCGCGCTGCCCATCGCGTTCCACGGCCACGATGCGGCCCCGGGTCAGCAGTCGGGCGGCTTCCAGGCTGACGGCTCCGCTGCCCGCGCCCAGATCCCAGAGCACGGAGTCCGGGTCCAGACGCAGGAGGGACAGGGCCAGGGCGCGCACGGGCTGCTTGGTCATGAGTCCCTCGTCGCTGGCCAGGCTTGCTTCGTCCAGGCCCAGGACCAACGGCAGGGGCGGGGCCTGGGTCTGTTCCAGCAGGACGATGTTCAGCGGGTGCCAGGATTGCGCGGCAGCTTCAGCCAGGGTCACGGTGCGCAGGCGCTCATCCGGGCCGCACAGGGCCTCGGCCACGTGCATGCGCCAGCCCGTGACGCCGCGCTCCAGGAGCTGCCTGGCGATGGCGTCGGGGCCGTGGACGTGATCCGTGTACACGGCCGCCAAATGGCCGTGGGTCAGGGCCGCCAACAGCGGGCCGAAGTCAGGGCGGCCGTGCAGGGACAAAGCGAGGCAGTCGTGCCAGGGCAGGCCGAAGCGGGCGCAGGCGGTCTGCAGGGCCGAGAGGCCGGGATGAAAGATCAGTTCTTTGGAGGCGAAGAAGCGGGTGAGGCTCGCGCCCAGGCCAAAGAGCAGCGGGTCGCCGTCGGCCAGCACGCAGACATCCCCGCCTTGGGCCTCCTCGCGGATGCGCCTGGCGAAGGCGTCCAGGGGGCCGAGGACCAGCCGCCGGTCATCCGCTATGCCCAGTTCGTCCAGCAGTCTCCGGCCCCCGGCCACCAGCCGCGCTGTGCGCAGCAGGTCGAGCAGATGCACGGGACAGTGGGCCGGGCCCAGTCCCAGTCCGATGACGTGGATCATGCGGCCTCCGTGTCGGCCAGGATCTGGCCGGAAAAATCGAAGAGCAGGTAGTCGACGCGGATGGCCCGGCCGCTGAATTCCTGGGCGAAATTCCGGGCCCGGCCGGTCAGCAGGCTGAAGAGGGCCGGGGCCTGGGGCAGGGGGGTGAGCAGTTCCAGGACCTGCATGGCCGTGTTGGCGGCGGCCACCTCCCGGCAGATGTGCGGGGCAAACCCGCACTGGGCGCACCAGTCGGCCAGGATGCCCAGGTCCAGGTCCGCGCTGCGGGCGTGGGTGTAGCGGTGGCCCTGGGCCTGCTTGACCAGCTTGCCGAAAAAAACGCCCCATTGCACGCAGGGAAAGCCGCGCCGGCCGACCTCGCGCATGCTGTAGAAGAAGAAGTCGGCCACCTGCGCGCAGGCCGTGTCCGGCGTACCGGGCCTGGCCTGGCGCAGAAAGCGTTCGCTGCGGCCGCCCGTGGTCAGGCAGGGCCGGGCCACGCCGCAGGCGCCCATGACGTCCAGGCACTGGCGGATGGTGGCCTGGTAGGCCGCGTTGCTGAAGGGTTTGACCGTGCCCCTGGTGCCCAGAATCGAAATGCCCCCGACAATGCCCAGGCGTGGATTGAAGGTGTTCCGGGCCAGTTCCTCGCCCCGGTCCACGCGGATTTCCACGTCCAGACCGTGCGGTCTGTCCATGGCCTCAGAGATGGCCTGGCGGATCTGCATCCGGGGCGCGGGATTGATGGCCGGTTCGCCCACGGCCACGGGCAGGCCCGGCCGGGTCACGACGCCCACGCCAGCGCCACCGCGCAGCCTGATGTCCATGCCGGAGGTCCGGCAAACCCGGGCGCGGATCACAGCCCTGTGGGTCACGTCGGGGTCGTCGCCCCCGTCCTTGACCACGGCGGCCAGAACACCGTCCCCGTCCATGCGGCTCTCCAGGATGGCCACGGTCATGCGTCCGCCCGGGGGGCCTCCGCCCGGGGGGCCTCCGCCCAGGGGGCTTCCGCCCAGGGGCAGGGGCACGTCCACCTCGGACACGGCCCGCCCCGTGAGCAGGTGCAGGGTCGCGGCCTTGGCCGCGGCCGCGGCCGCCGTGCCCGTGGTGAAGCCGTGACGCAGGGTCATGCCGTGCAGGCCTCGACAAAGCGGGCGGCGAACCCGGGATTGGACCCGAAATGCAGGTGCACGTAGGAGGCCAGACAACCTGCCTTGAGATACCCGCCTCCGGCATTGGTCTTTCCGTTGCGGTCGCGGACCTGGTAGGCGAGGCCCGCGGCCGGGTCATCGCCGTGCAGGCTCGAATAGTGGAACTCGTGCCCGCGGGCCCGTTCCCCCGTAGCGCCAAGGAATGTGGACGCGGTCAGTTCCACCTCGCGGTAGCCCAGGGCCTGATGGCGGCCCTGCATGGCGCAGGCGAAATCGAAGACCCCGCACATGGGATGTTCCCGGCCCGCGCGGTCGCGCAGGGAGCGCATCAGGTACATGAAGCCGCCGCATTCGGCGTAGACGGGCTTGCCGCTCTGGCAGAAGAGGCGGATCTTGTCGCGCATGGCCGTGTTGGCGGCCAGCTGCGCGGCATGCAGCTCGGGGTATCCGCCGCCAAGGTACAGACCGCGCAGGGCCGGCGGAAGATTCGTGTCCTCCAGGGGCGAGAAGGGCACCAGCTCGGCCCCGGCCTGGCGCAGCAGGCGCAGGTTCTCCTCGTAGTAGAAGCAGAAGGCCCGGTCCCGGGCATAGCCGATGCGGATCTCGGGCATCCTGACCCCGCCGTCGGCAAGGGAGGGCAGGCTGCACTGGGGCAGGGCCTCCAGCAGGGCGTCCAGGTCCACGGCTTTTTCGATCCAGTCGGCCAGGGCGTTCAGCCGCTCCTGGCGGCGGTCCAGATCCTCGGCCGTGACCAGACCCAGGTGCCGGGAAGGCAGCTCCAGGCCGCCCAGGCGCGGCAGGCTGCCCAGGACCCGCACGCCTGGGCCGTCCATGGCCTCGGCCAGGATCCGGCCGTGGGCGGGGCTGCCGGTCATGTTGAAGAGCACAAAGTCCAGGCGCAAATCCGGATCGAACTCGGCGTAGCCCTTGACCAGGGCCGCGGCCGAGCGGGCCATGCCCCGGGCGTTGACCACGAGCATGACGGGCACGCCGAGGATCTTGGCCAGCTGCGCGGACGAACCCTCTTCGCTGACCGCCCCGATCCCGTCGAAAAGGCCCATGGCCCCCTCGATGATGGACACGTCGCAGCCTTCGTGGTTGCGGCGGAAGATGCGGTGGATCTCCTCGGCCGAGAGCATCCAGCCGTCCAGATTGTGGCTGGGCAGGCCCGTGGCCATGCGGTGCAGACCCGGATCGATGAAATCCGGCCCGGACTTGAAGCCCTGGACCACCAGACCCTTGCGGGCCAGGGCCTGCATCAGGCCCAGGGTCACGGAGGTCTTGCCGCAGCCGCTTGCGGTACCGGCGATGAGAATGGCTTTGGGCATGGTTTGTCCTTGGTTCAGCATGACCCGTTTCTGGTCAGGAGCAACAGCGAGAGATAGGTCGGATTGTCCGGGGCCTCGTCCAGGCTGCGGGTGATGAACTCCTCCTTCATGCCCACCCTTGAGGCGAAAACGCAATGGGTCGGGGCCGTGAACGTGCGCAGTTCCTCCCGGATGGCGGCGAAGTTGGTGTAGGCCTTGAGGATCACGGCATTGTCCGCGCCGTCCAGGCTTTTGCGCAGCTCCCCGGCGTCGCGGATGCCCGGCAGGACCAGCAGGTTCTGGGCGCTTTCGGCCAGCACGGTTTCCGTGGCCGCGGCCACGGCCTGGAAGGAGGTGATGCCGGGGACGACTGTCACCGGCTGCTCCGGTGCCAGGCGGCGCAGGGTGCGCAACAGGTAGGCGAAGGTCGAATACAGGAGCGGATCGCCCAGGGTCAGGAACGCCGCGTCCCGGCCCTGTTCCAGTTCGGCCAGAACCAGGCGGGTGTTGTCTTCCCAGGCCTGGAGCAGGGTGTCCTCGTCGCGGCTCATGGGAAAGCCCAGACGAACGATCCGCGCCCCGGGGGCGAGGTGGGGCCGGGCGATGTCCAGGGCCAGGGAGTCGTCGTTCTTGGTCGAGGCAGCGGCCAGGATGACGTCCACCCGGCCCAGGACCTTCGCCGCCTTGAGGGTCAGCAGGTCCGGGTCGCCGGGGCCCACGCCTATGCCGTAAAGATGACCGTTCATGGTCTGGTCTCCGTTTTCCAGGTTTCGATGATGCCGGCCAACTGGCGGACGGCTTGGAGGCTGCGCGGGCCGGGGCGGGAAAAAAGTCCCTGGTCCACGACGAAAACCTGGTTCGTCCGCAGGCAGGCCAGGGTGCGCAGGAGCGGGCGCTCGGCCATGGGCACGGGCTGGGGGTTCATGGGGCCTTCCTGCACGAGGTAGATGTCGGGAGCCAGGCGCAAGACTTCCTCTTCGCCCAGCCGCACGAGCTTGTCCGCAGCGGCTATGCAGTTCTCGCCCCCGGCCCGGGACATGATCTCCGTGACCATGGAGCCCTGCCCGGCGGCCAGCAGGTTCGGGTAACGGGCCTCGAAGAAGATGCGGGGCCTTGAGCCACGGGCCTGGACGCCTTCCAGTTCCTCTCGCATGGCCGTGACGCGCGCTGTGGCCTGATCCCGGCTCGCGGTCAAGAGGCCCAGGCGCTCCATGACCGAGAAGAGCTGGTCAAAAGTCTCCATGTCGAAGACGGCCACGGTCAGGCCGCGTTCCTCCAGGAAACGCACCGGCTCCATGGCTTCGTCCCGGCCGCCAAGCTGGATGACCAGATCGGGCCGCAAACCCAGGATCAGTTCCGCGTTGGGCCGCAGATGGGTGCCGATGGACGGCTTGGAGGCGATGGAGGGAGGCAGTGCGTCGGAGCCGGTGCGCGCGACGATGATATCTTCGCGGCCCAGGTCGGCCAGGATCTCGTTGAACGCGCCGTACAGGGCGATGACCCGGGAGGCTGGCGCGGGCAGGCGGATTTCGCGGCCCCGGTCGTCAATGACCGTCACGTCGGCCCAGGCTGGCGCGCCCAGACCGGACAGGGTCAGGCACGCCAGGCAGAAGAGGAGCAGCCTATCCAACGCGGGGAGCCAGATGGGCCTGGGGCGTCCCGGTGATGGGGTGCGGAGCCACGGCAAGAGGTGTTTCATAGATCTCGCTCAGGGTTTGGGCCGTGAACACGTCACGGGTCGGGCCGTCGGCCACGATGGACCCGTTTTTCAAAAAGACCAGGCGCCGGCAATACAGGGCCGCCAGGTTCAGGTCGTGGGCCACGGTCAGCACGGTCAGTCCTGCCTCGTTCCTGGCCCGCAGCAGTTCGTAGAGATCCACGGTGCGCGCCACGTCCAGGTTGGAGGCGGCTTCGTCCAGGAGGATGAGGTCGGTGTCCTGGGCCAGTGCCTTGGCCATGATGATTCGCTGGAATTCCCCGCCGGACAGGGATTCGGTCGTGCGCGGGCCAAGCTCCAGGCTCGACGTGTCCTGCATGGCCATTCTCGCCCGCTCGTGGTCGGCTGGAGTGTAGTCGCCCAGCATGGAAACGTGGGGATAGCGGCCCATGAGCACGACGGACAGGGCGCGCAATCCGGAAAGATCCGGATGCTTCTGGGCCACGGTGGCGCACTGGCAGGCGCGGGCCTTGGGCGACAGGAGGCGGATGTCGTTGCCCGCGATGCGGATGCTGCCTGCCGCGCAGGGCAGGACCCCGGACAGCAGGCGGATGAGCGTGGTCTTGCCGCTGCCGTTGGGGCCCAGAATCGCCGTGAATTCCCCGCGTTCGACGGCAAGGGAGAGGTCGCGCAGCACGGGCCCGGAACCGTACCCGGCACGCAGTCCGTTGATTTCGATCAGGGGCCGGCTCACCGGCGCCCCCGGGCCAGGACCAGGCAGAAAAAGGGGCCGCCGAACAGGGCCGTGACCACGCCCACGGGCAGCTCCATGCCATGGGACAGGGCGGTGCGGGCCAAAACGTCGGACCAGAGCAGCAGAATGCCGCCGCCCAGGGCCGAGAGAATGAGAAGGGGCCGGGACTCGCCTCCGGCGACCATGCGCACCAGATGCGGGACGACCAGACCCACGAAGCCAATGATCCCGGAAACACAGACCGCGGCCGCGGTCAGCATTCCGGCGCCGATGAGGAGCAGGACGCGCACCCGGCCCACATGCACGCCGACCTGGGCGGCCTGTTCGCTGCCCAGGGCCAGGATGTCCAGTTCGCGGGTCAGATGCAGGATCACGGCCAGGCCCGCGAGCACGTAGGGCAGCATCAGCCAGACATGTTCAAAGCCCCGGCCCTGGAAGCTGCCCATGATCCAGAAAACGATGGCCGCGACGGACTCCTCGTGCAGGGACTTGATCAGGGCGATGAGCGCCCCGAGAAAGGTCGAGACCACGATGCCGCCCAGGATCAGACTTTCGCGGGAAAAATTTCCGGCCAGGCGGCTCAAGGCCAGAACCAGGATCATGGCCGCGAAGGCCCCGCCCAGGGCGGCCAGGGGCAGCGCTCCCGGGATGGTCCAGCCCAGGCCCAGGACCAGGGCCGCGCCACAGGCCGCGCCGCTTGAAATGCCCAGGGTGAAGGGATCGGCCAGGGGGTTGCGCAAAAGGCCCTGGAAAACCCCGCCGGACACGGCCAGGGCTGCTCCGGTCAGCAGGGAAACGAGGATGCGGCCGAGTCGGATATCGCGCACGATGACCAGATCCTGGGTTTCGGGTCCGCCCCGCAGCCAGTCCGCCAGGGCCTGATGGATGGCCTCGGCCGGCAGGGGATAGGAGCCAAAGAAAAGGGCCGCGTAGACCGAAAGGGGCACGGCTGCCGCCAGGACAATCCATGCCCGGGTATGACGCGGCCTGTTCATGACGCTAGGGCAGCCGTTCCAGGGCGGCCTGCAGGTGATCGAGCCAGATGGTCACGAAGGCCGGATTTTCGGCCGTGCCGCGCAGGACCGGGACACAGGTCACGCCGTCAGCCGTGAGCACGGACTTCCAGGAGTCCTTCTCGTCCCCGGCCATGTCGTTGACGGCGTGGTCGCCGGACACGGCCATGAAGGGCAGCAGATAGGCCTTGGAGACCTTGTGATCTTTCAGGGTTTGACGCACATCCTCCAGGGATGGGGTGCCCTCCACCGTGCCGACCAGGACCAGGGGGTCGAGGCGGCTCAGGGCGTACTGCAGGCCCGCGTAGTAGATGTTGGCCGGATGATGGGTGCCGTGACCCATGAGAATGACGGCCTCGCCGGGTTTGCGCTCGGGTGGCAGGCTGGCCAGGATGGCCCGGGCGCAGGCATCCACATCCCGGGGTTCGGCCAAGAGCGGCAGGCCCAGGGTCACCACGTCCATGCCCTTGGGCAGGCCGGAGAAGGCCTGGGCGGTTTGCTGCAGGGCGTGGAACTCCTCGCCCGGGATGGTCTGCAGGGACTGCACGGCCACATGGGTGAATCCGTCGTCCATCATGCGGGCCAGGGCCATGGCCGGGGAGTCGAAAGAAAGGCCTTCCCGGGCCAGCTTTTCGCGCACGATGCGCGAGGAATAGGCCCAGCGGATTTCCAGGCCCGGAAAGCGGGTCGTGGCCATGGACGCGATGTTGTCCAGGGCCAGCCGCGCTTCGCTGACCGTGGTCCCAAAGGCGACGAGCAGGATCCCTTTCCTGGGTGGGCGCTCTTTGTGACTGGCCAGGGCCGGACCGCTCAGGGCGAGCAGCAAGAAAACAAGAACGAGTCCGCAAACATGCGAGGCTTTGAACATGAGACCTCCAGGTTTGGCGGGGGCAGTGGAAGAGAGTGGACGCGGGTCCGGGGCGCGGTCCGCAAAAAACCCCCGTTGCGGACAGCACAGACTGTGGTTGGACCTCGGACAGGTCTTCCGGCTCGTTTCACCGCCCTCGTCCTTCCCAGGGTCGGCCCCAGTGGACAGCGTGGAGGATGGCTTGCATGAAACTTACGGCGGCGGGTCCGCTCCCGATTCACACGGGATTCCCATTTATGCCCGAAGGCATCCGAAGTGAGCTGACGCTAGTCGCGGCTGACGCGGGCTGTCAAGTTCGCCGTCGGGCGTGGCGGAATGCGACGGGATAGGCTTGGCAACATTTGTGGTTCATTAACGATGCCTAGTGTCCATCATGAAGCAGTGTTGACGCTTGACAGGATTCGGGGTCGCGAATACATGGTCACTAAATGACTAGTGGTCATTTTGTGACCATTGTCCAGCAGGCGGTACCGTGGCTAGAAAACAGCAGGAAAAGTCCCTTCAGACCCAGCGCGAACTTCTCGAATCGGCGGAAAAACTTTTCGCCGCCAAGGGATTCATGGCCACCACCGTGGCCGAGATCACGGCCGACGCCGGTTATGCCAAGGGCAATTTCTACCGTCACTGGCAGAGCAAGGACGAGATCATGCTGGCCATCATTGCCATCAAGATGCAGTCCTACCGGGCCATGCGCGACAGCGCCCTGAACGACGCGACAAGCCTCGAAGAGGTCATTGGCCGCATCCTCGACTTTCTGGAAACCATGATCGATGATCGCAACTGGTCTTCGGTCTTCCTTGAGTTCACCATCCACGCCTCGCGCAACGAGGCACTGCGCAGCCAGCTCAATCAGTCCATCTACCGCCTTTCCAACGATATTTTCGAGGACATCGTCGCTCCTTATGTGCGCGGAACCTATCCGGCGCGCAAGATCGGGGCCTTGAACACGGCCCTGTTCGAGGGCTTTCTGATCCATTCCCTGCTGGGCACGGGAACCATCGACCGCGCAGATTTTCGCCGGGCCGCCATGCGGCTGGCACTGGCCAATGCCCTGGACACCCAGGAATAGGAATAACCGGCCTGCGCATGGGGCGCGGCCGATCTTTTCACACGGAGGATGAACTCATGAGGCTGTCGTTTCGGGTCGCGACCATGGTCGCCGTTCTTCTTGCCCTGGGCCTGACTGGCTCGGCCATGGCCGCAGGACCGGTCAAACTGTCCTACAGCAACTTCTTCCCGCCGACCCACATCCAGTCGCAACTGGCCGAGCAGTGGTGCCGCGAGGTCGAAACCCGCTCCGGCGGTCAGGTCGTCATCGATTACTATCCGGCCGGAACCCTGACCAAGCCCAAGGACTGTTACGACGGCGTGGTTCAGCGTGTCTCCGACATCGGTCTGTCCGCCCTGGGCTACACCAAGGGCCGCTTTCCGGTCCTCTCCGGCGTCGATCTGCCCATGGGCTACACTTCCGGCGTGCAGGCCACGAAGCTGGCCAACGCAGTCTACGAGAAGTTCAAGCCCAAGGAATTCGACGACGTCCATGTCCTGTATTTTCACGCCCACGGCCCGGGCAAGCTGCACACCGCCGGCAAGCCCATCAAAACCATGGATGATCTGAAGGGCATGAAGATCCGCGCCACGGGCAACAGCGCAGCCGTGGTCACGGCCCTGGGCGGCAGCCCCGTGGCCATGTCCATGCCCGACTCCTACCAGTCCATCCAGAAGGGCGTCGTCAACGGCGGCTTCTACCCCGAGGAGACGAACAAGGGCTGGAAAATGGGTGAGGTTGTTGACTATTTGACGGACACCACCGCCGTGGCCTACACGACCACCTTCTTTGTGGTCATCAACAAGGACGTCTGGGCAGGACTCTCCCCCGAGGTCCAGAAGGCCATGACCGCAGTCAGCGGGGAATGGATCGTCAAGCACGGCCAGGCCTGGGATGTCAGCGACAAGGAAGGTCGTGAGTTCTTTATGGCCCAGAAGGACAATGCCGTAGTCACCCTGGATCCGGCCGAGGCCGGGCGCTGGATGAAGGCCGTCGAACCTGTCTTCGCCGAGTACGAGGCCGAGTGTGTCAAGGCCGGCGCCGACGGCAAGGCCGTACTTGAGTTCATGCGTGCCAATCTGAAGTAGTTCCGTCCGCAACTGACGCGCAGGAACGTGACAGGATTGGATCCTGTGTTCCTGCGCGTCCTTGTTTCATATTCAAAGGAGTGTATCGTGGATTTCCTCGCCAAAAGTGTGGCCAGAATCGGCAATGTGATGCGCGTTGCCGCTTGTATCTGCCTGCTGGGCATGGCCATGTTGACCGTGGTCGATGTCACGGGCCGCCTGAACAAAAGTCCCATTTTCGGGTCCGAGGAAGTGGTCAGCTTTCTGGCCGTGCTGGTTCTGGGATTGGGGTTGCCCTATACCCACGCCCACAGATCGCACATCGGGGTGGAGGTTTTCGTGCAGTTACTCTCCACCAGAACACGGCGCAGGCTCAAGGTCTTCCGGGAACTGCTGTCCGTCATTTTTTTCTCCCTGGTCACGGTCATGTTGGGCTTGTTCGCTCGGGACAAACAGGCCTCCGGAGAAGTGTCCATGACCCTGGGCCTGCCCGAGCATCTGTTCATCTATGTCCTGTCCGGCTGCTTCGCCCTGACCACCCTGGCCATGCTCATCGATCTGGTCCAGTTCCTGCGTGAATGGAGGCAGTCATGAGTCCAGCTTTTATCGGCGTGCTCGGCATCGCCGTCATGATCCTCCTGTTCGCCACGCGCATGCCCGTGGCCTTTGTCATGGGTGTGGTGGGCTTTGTGGGCTTTTCCGTGCTGACCTCGGTCCAGGGCGGCCTCAACATGCTCAGCCGCGGCATGTACGAGGTTTTTGTCTCCTATGATCTGACGACCATCCCGCTTTTCATCCTCATGGGCCAGTTGGCCTTCAACGCCGGGATCAGCAAGAGCCTGTTCGCCACGGCCTATCGGTTCTTTGGCCATATCCACGGTGGGCTGGCCATGGCCACGGTCTCGGCCTGCACCGCCTTTGGCGCTGTCTGCGGCTCCAGTCCGGCTACGGCCGCGACCATGGCCACGGTGGCCATCCCGGAAATGAAGCGCTTCGGATACCACGATCGCCTGGCTGGTGGCGCCGTGGCCGCCGGTGGTGGGCTGGGCATGGTCATGCCCCCGAGCGTGGTCCTCATCGTCTACGGCGTGCTGACCCAGCAATCCATCGGCAAGCTCTTTGCCTCCGGGATTCTGCCCGCGTTCCTGCTGACATTTCTCTTCATTGTCGCGATTATGATCTCTTGCCATCTCCGGCCCGAACTGGGTCCTCCTGGCGAGCGCTTTTCCTGGCCGGACCGGATCCGCTCCCTGAAAGGGCTCCTCGACACACTGATCGTCTTCGTCGTGGTCATGACCGGGCTTTTCCAGGGCTGGTTCACGGCCACGGAAGCCGCGTCCGTGGGCGCCATCAGCGTCCTGGTCCTCGGTCTGGTGCGCAGGCAGCTGAACCTTGCGCTGATCATGAAGTCCCTGGAAGAGACCTTGCGCACCTCGTGCATGATCCTCTTCCTGGTGGCCGGGGCCGTGGTCTTCGGGAAATTCCTGGCCGTGACCCGTCTGCCTTTCTCCGCGGCCAGTTACATTGCCGGGCTCGACATGCCGGCCATGGCGATCATGTGCGTCATCGCCCTCATCTACCTGATCGGCGGATGCTTCATGGACTCCCTGGCCATGGTCATGCTCACGGTTCCGGTCTTTTATCCCGTGGTGACGGGGCTGGGCTTCGACCCCATCTGGTTTGGCGTGATCATCGTCATGGTCACGGAAATGGGGGTCATCACCCCGCCCGTGGGCATCAATGTCTACGTGGTGTACGGCGTGACCACGGCCATGAAGCAGAACATCAGCATGGAGTCGATCTTCCGGGGCATCTACCCCTTTCTCTTGGCCACCATCGTCTGCACGCTGCTCCTGTTCATCTTCCCGGAAATCGTGACCTTCCTTCCGTCCCTCCTGGAGTAGGCCGCCCGGTCCTGGCTGCAACGTCAGAAGGCCCAAAGCCAAACCCCCTCGCCGACACGTTCGACGAGGGGGTTTTTACAGACGTGAACGCCTGTCCTGCGGACCGGTCCCTCAGGACTTCCAGCTGATCTCGATTTCCAGCTTGGTCCTGGCCGCGCCGTCCTTTTCCTTCTGTTCCACGGTGTATTCGATCTCCACGTCCTTGGGCACGGTCACGGTCACGGGGCCGTCCTCGGTTTCGAATTCAAACTGGCGCTTGGACAGGCCGGCCGCGACTTCCTTGAGCAGCAGTCCGGCCATGTAGGCCAGACGGGTTTCTTCCAGGCAGACGAGCTTCTTCTTGTCGGACATGTTTTCCTCCGGATGGGTGAGGGTGAAGGGCGAAAGTCTATGCCACCATTCAAGATAGGCAGTTGGCGGCAAAGTCAAGCCGGGGCAGGGGATGTGACGGTTCTGTCATGCCAAGTCCGTGGGGACCCCCCGCCGCGTTGGACCAAAACGATAACAATCTCGCCGGGTCTGCCCGTCTCGCCGGAAAGCGAAACCCTTGCGACAGCCTCACGCGGCTGGCCCGGGAAACGCTGTCCGGCCGCGGCTCGGACCGGCAAACGGACCAGATATGCTTGAGAAAAATCTTGATACATGCGACATGATGACAACAAGCCTGAATCATTCCAAGGCGGAGCTCGCGTATGGATCTGGACAGGAAGACGGCAACCGGCGGCGGAGTCAGGGCGGCGATCCTTTTCGCCGCTTTCGCGATCACGATTGGCGCCCTGGGCTTCTGGTCCTTCAACCATCAGTTCGACACCATCCTGGACAACCGGCGAAACGAACTGCGCGCCGTCGCCCAACTGAAAATCGGGGAGATCACCGCCTGGCGGGCTGAACGGCTCGGCGACATTTCAATTGCCACGTCCGGCCCCTCCCGACAGGCCTTGCTGAGGGTGCTGCGCGGAGACAAAGGCACGATCCGTGAAACCCTCGAGTACTGGCGGGGTCTTTGCGACGTCTACAAATACGACAACGTTCTGCTCTTTTCGGTCGACGGCCGCCTGCGCCTGAGTCTCGAAAGGGCCGAGCTGTCCGAGCAGCATCCCGGAGTCCAGGACCACGTCAGGCGCGTCGCTGCTGAGAAGAAAGCGATCTTCGGGGATTTCTTCCCCTGCTCTTCCAGCGACCGCATCCATCTCGATCTGGCCGCTCCCGTCCTTGATGACGACGGCTCCTCGGCCGGGGTGTTCGTGCTCCGCAGCAACCCGCAGGCCTACCTCTTCCCCCTGATCCAGTCCTGGCCGACGCCCAGCGAAACCGCCGAGACGCTGCTGGTGAGAAGGGATGGCCAAAACGCGGTCTTCCTGAACACCCTGCGACACAGCCAGTCCCCGCCCCTCGCCCTGCGGATTCCTTTGTCAGACATGAACATCCCCGCCGTCAGGGTCATCTCCGAGGGCCGGCCGGTCTCCATGCAGGGGCTCGACTACCGCGGCGTGGAAGTCCTGGCTGAAACCAGACCCGTCCCCGACACCCCCTGGTTCATGGTCGCCAAGGTCGACATGGCCGAGGTCGCCGCCCAGGCCAGGTCCTCCCGCGTCTTCGTGTCCATCGTCACCTCCCTCGGCATCGCCTGCGGCGCCCTCCTGCTCCTGACCCTCATGCAACATCGGGAACGGCGAACTCTGCAGAGCCTCTACAAATCGGAACGCCTCCTGACACAGTCCCGGACACTGCTGGCCGCCTCCAGCGACGGTGCCTTCGTCGTCGAACCCGCTACGGGCAGGCTTCTCGACATCAACGACACGGCCTGCCGCCTCCTGGGTTTCGACCGGGAAACCCTGCTCGCCCGGAGCCTCGGGGATCTCGATTCCGGGTTGCGGGACGGCTGGGAGGAGATGGTCCAAACGGTCCGTGAAAAGGGACGCCCCCCTTTCGAGACCAATTTCGGGAAGAGCGACGGCGCTTCGCTTCAGGTGGAAGTCGGCATGCGTTATGTCACGTCCGAACACGGGGACTACATTGTTGCCACGGCCCGGGACATCGCGGGGCGAAAGCGGCAGGAGCGCATCGAACGTCAGCGCATGGTCAGGGCGCAGGCCCTGGTCCGCCTCTTCGAACAGGCCGATGGGCCTGTGCGGGACATCATCGCCACCGCCGTCGAGGCCCTTGTCGAGGTGACCGAAAGCAGGCTGGGGTTCCTCGGTTTTGTCAGCGCGGACGAGACCCTGTTGACGACCCACCTGTGGTCCGAGCAGGCCATGAACAGCTGCGCCATCGACTCCAAGCCCGTCGAGTTCAGCATCCCCACAGGCGGCCTGTGGACGGCGTCGATCCGGGAGAAGCGCCCCGTGACGGTCAACGACTACGGCCGCCCCCATCCGCTGAAAAGAGGGTGCCCCCACGGGCACGTGGAACTGACGCGCTTCCTCAGCGTTCCGCTGATCAGGAACGGCCGGGCGGTGCTCGTGGCCGGGCTGGCCAACAAGACGGAGGACTACACCGCCCAGGACGAGATCGAGACCGTCCTTTTCCTGGAGGGCATCTGGGGTGTCCTGACCCGCAAGCAGGCCGAGGAGTCTCTCATGGTTTCCGAGGAGCGTTGGCGGCGAACCGTCGAGATGGCTCCCTTTCCCATCATAGTCCACGCCGAGGACGGAGAGGTGCTCAGCGTCAACAGGGCCTGGACGAACCTCAGCGGGTACGCCCTTGCCGACATTCCCACGATCCAAGACTGGACCCTGGCGGCGTACGGTTTCGAAGCGCAGGATGTGCGGGCTATAATCGACGAACTCTACAAATCCCCCGAGCCGACGCGGGAAGGGGAGTTCGCCATCAGGACCGCCGACGGACAAACCCGCGTCTGGGATTTTGAGTCGGCCCCGCTGCGCCGCATGGAGGATGGCCGCAGAACGGTGATCAGCATGGCCCATGACATCACGGATCTCAAGGATGCGCTGACCCGGCTGGAACACTCCCATGAAAATCTCGAAAACCTCTTGAACAACCTCGACGCCGTGGTCTACGTGGCCGACATGGAGACCAACGAACTGCTCTTCATGAACGCGTTCGGCAGCGAAAGCCTGGGCAAGCGCTCCCCGGACATGAAATGCTACGAGGCGATAGTGGAGGGGCAGGTGCGGCCCTGTCCGTTCTGCACGAATCATCTGCTCCTGGACGCCGAGGGCAAGCCCGCCGGGATCCATCGCTGGGAATTCCAGAACTCGCGGACAAAACGCTGGTACGACTGCCGCGACCAGGCCATCCGCTGGTGGGACGGGAGGCTTGTCCGTCTGGAGATCGCCTTCGACATCACCATGCGCAAGGAGCACGAGGAAGAACTCAAGAGCCTGGCCGAGGAACTCCTGCGTTCCAACCGGGAACTCGAACAGTTCGCCTACGTCGCCTCCCACGACCTGCAGGAACCGCTGCGCATGGTTTCCAGCTACACGCAGCTCCTCGCCGCCCGCTACGGGGACAGGCTCGACCAGGATGCCAGGGAGTTCATCGACTACGCCGTGGACGGGGCGAACCGCATGCAACGGCTCATCCAGGACCTGTTGGCTTTCTCCCGCGTCACCACGCGCGGCGGCCTGTTGGAGGACGTGGACACGCACATGGTCCTGGCCGAGGCGCTGAAAAACCTCCACGCTTCCATCCGCGAAGCAGGAGCCGTCGTGTCCACGGGAGAACTGCCCGTTGTGACGGGCGACCATCAGCAGCTCGTCATGCTCTTCCAGAACCTCGTCTCCAACGCACTGAAGTTCCGCGATCCCGGACGACGGACGAACATCCGCATCGAGGCGGCGCAGACCCCTGGCCAGGAAGGGTTTTGCACGTTCACGGTCAGCGACAACGGCATCGGCATCGAGGAAAAGTTCTTTGACAGGATTTTCGTCATTTTCCAGCGTCTGCACGGGCGCCAGGAGTACCCGGGCACCGGCATCGGGCTGGCCCTATGCAAGCGCGTAGTCGAACGTCATGGCGGGAGGATCTGGCTCGAGTCGACGTTCGGAACCGGGACCACGTTCTTCTTCACTCTGCCAATTCCCAAAAAACCGAAGGAAATTTTTCATGAAAAGCATGAAGTTTGATCCCATCGTCATCCTCCTCGTCGAAGACAACGCGGGCGATGCCCGTCTGGCCATGGAGGCCCTGCGGGACAGCAAAATCAGAAATTCCATGCACCATGTCTCCGACGGAGAGGAGGCCATGGCGTTTTTGCGGCGCGAGGGAAGGTACATGGACGCCCCGAAACCCGACCTGGTTCTGCTGGACCTCAATCTGCCCAGGAAGGACGGACGAGAAGTGCTGGCGGAAATAAAGGCCGACGAGGACCTCAAACGCATCCCGGTGGTCATCCTCACGGTCAGCAGCGACGACGAGGACGTTTTCAGGGCCTACGGGCTTCACGCCAACTGCTTCATCACCAAGCCCCTGGACTTCCACCAGTTCGTCAAGGTGGTCAGATCCATAGAGGATTTCTGGTTGAGCATCGTCAAGCTGCCGGGTTGAATCACCTTCCGACACCATGTATCATCGGGGGGGAACTTATGGACGAACCGAAGACGCATGTCCTGCTGGTCGAGGACAACCCCGGCGACGCCCGGCTTGTTTTCGAACTCGCCAGGGGAGCCCCCTTCCTGAGCTTCGAACACGTTGAAAGCCTGTCCGCGTGCCTGGAGCGCATCAGGGATCGGGACGTGGATATCGTGCTGCTTGACCTCGGCCTGCCGGACGGGTCCGGGCTGAACACCCTGCGCGAGGTGATCGCTTCGCAGGCTTCGCTGCCGGTGGTGGTCCTGACCGGTCAGGCCGATGACCTGACGGGCAAGGAAGCCATCCGTCAAGGGGCACAGGATTACCTCGTCAAGGGGCAGGTGGACGGGGAGACCTTGCTGCGCGCCATCCGGTATGCCGTGGAACGCAAGCGCGCCCTCTTGGATCTGCACGAAACCATGTCCGAACTTTCCGCGGTTTACGCCAGCGCACCCGAAGCGATGATGATCTTCGACCGGGGCATGTGCCTGACGAAGGCCAACGAGGCCGCCACGCGTCTCCTCGACGGTCGGCTCCCGGAAATGGTGGGAGTACCGTGCGGCGACGCCCTGCGGTGTCTCAATCGGTTCGAAGCCCCAAGCGGTTGCGGAAGCGGTCAGTCCTGTCAGTCCTGTGCCCTGCGCATGTCCATCATGGGAACTTTCGCCGATGGCAAAAGCCGGCGCGGGGTGGAGCACTGGCTCCAGACTGCCGCCGAAGGGCGGGTCATGGAACACTGCCTTTTGGTCAGCACCGCCATCCTGAAGGGCGTCGGCGAGCCCATGGTCCTGGTTTGCGCCCAGGACATCACGCCCCAGAAGAACGTGGAGAGAAAACTCACCCTGGCCAAGGAGGAGGCCGAGAGCGCGAACAAGGCCAAGAGCGCCTTCCTGGCCAACATGAGTCACGAGATCCGGACCCCCCTGAACGGCATCATGGGCATGATGCAGCTTCTGGAAATGACGACGATGAACGCCGAGCAGCGGCAGTACATCTCCATGGCCATCAAGTCCTCGGATCGCCTCTCCCGCCTCCTCAACGACCTCCTCGACCTGTCACGCATCGAGGCGGATCGGTTGGCCCTCCGCGAAGAGGAGTTCAATCCCAGGGAGTTGTGCGATTCCGTGTTCGAGCTTTTCCGCATGCCCGCAGAGGACAAGGGCGTCATCCTGGAGCGTTCCGTGGATCCCGGGGTTCCGGAGAGACTGATGGGCGACGAGTCGCGGCTGCGCCAGATTCTTTTCAATCTCGTGGGCAACGCCGTGAAATTCACCGAGAAGGGGTTTGTCCAGCTGGAATTGACACCCTTGCCCATGAAGGAAGGGCGTTTGCAGCTGCTCTTCAGCGTGTCCGATACGGGCATCGGCATCTCCCAGGAAATGTTCGACAAACTCTTCCAGCCCTTTGCCCAGGTCGAAAATTCCTACACCCGGAAATTCCAGGGCGCGGGACTCGGCCTGTCCATAGTCAAACGGCTCGTGACGCTGATCGGGGGGCACATCCTCCTCGACAGCGAACCCGGAAAGGGAACCGACGTGCACGTGGTGCTTCCGATCAGAACATCCGCCGTCATGACCGAACCGACGCACCCAGCGACAGACGCGGCCCTCCGGACAGGTCTGCGCATCCTTCTGGCCGAGGACGACAGGGCCAACGCCTTTGCCGTCAAAACCTTGCTGGAAAAGTCCGGGCACGAGGTCGCCCTGGCGGAAAACGGCAGGGAAACGTTGCAACTACTCGAAAAAGACAGCTTCGATCTGGTATTCATGGATATCCAGATGCCGGTCATGGACGGCGTGGAAGCGACCCGCGCGATCCGCGCGGCAGAACGCCGCGACGGCAGACCGGCCATCCCCATAATCGCTCTGACAGCCTACGCCATGAACGGCGACAGGGAGAAATTCCTCGCGGAGGGCATGAACGGATATTTGGGCAAGCCAGTCAAACTCGACGATCTGCGCGTGGCCATCGAAAATTTCGGTGCGGTTGATCGCCTCTAAAGGACATCATATCCTCGTCCCCATCTTCAAATCTGCATGACCGGCTGAGCGTACCTGGCAAGCACCGCGTCATTCCTCGTCAGGCGCATGGGCTCGGCCTGGCCTGGGCCGCCAGCACGCGATCGAAGGGGGCGTCGTGGTGTCCGGGCATTGTCGCCAGCATTTCCTCGTGCGAACCGCGAAGCGGCAGCTTAAGAAACCCGCTTTCCTGAAAAATGTACGTCGGTTCGCTGGACATTACCTCTGTCGTCAATGCTGCGTGTTTATCACACGATTCCGTCACTCGGGTCGGATCTGACGGGCAACCGAGTCGCACGCTCGGGTGCCCGCAGGTTTAAAAAAGTTTTGCCGTGGCTAACCACGGCAAAACTTGAAGCTCCGTCACAGCAGGCAACGAACTAAACCCGGCGGGGTGGGGAGATCATGTTTCTGGCGTCTACTCGGCTTCCAGGGAATTGCGATACTGGAAATAAACGTCCTTCATGCTCGTGTAGTGGTCGAAGGATTCGGCCTTGATGGTCTTGTAGGTCGGCAGGTTGGCCGAGGCCGCGTTGGCCTTGTCGTGGGCGGTCAGGGCGTATCTGGCTCCGTCCGGGGTCACGTAGGTCACCGGGTTCAGGAAGGAGTCGGCCACCAAACCCACGGTGTCGCGCAGGGAGGACGGGCCGAGGAGGGGCAGGACCAGATAGGAGCCGTGGCCCAGACCGTAGAAGGCCAGGGTCTGGCCGAAATCCTCGGGCGTGCACTGCAGGGCCGGCGTGTCGCGGGTCACGTTGAACAGGCCGCCAAAGCCGAGCACGGTATTGAGCACAAAGGACGCCGTCTCCTTGCCCACCTTGTCCAGCCTGAACTGCAAAAGCGAGTTCACCAGACGCACGGGGTAGCCCAGGTTGCGGTAGAAATTGCCGAACCCGTTGCGGAAGTCCTGGGGGAAGAGTCCGGTGTAGACCGCGTCGAAGGGTGAAACAACGTAGGTGATGAAGCCGTCGTTGAACGTGAACACACGGCGGTTGAATCCCTGCATGGAATCGGGCTGCGGTTTTGTCTCTTCTTCGATGAATTCATCGGTGGTTCCGTCAACGGAAGCAGCCTCCGGGGCAGTGTTCGCGGCCGGGCTCGACTTTTTTCCTGCGCAGCCTTGCAGCAATATCAGACCCAGTGCCAGGCAGAACAGAAACAGGATGGATTTACGCATTGGTTTTTTCCCTCAAAATGGCGATGAGTTGATCGGGAGCACTGTTTTGCAGGATGCTCTGGAACTGGGATCGGTAGTTCTTGACCAGGCTGACATTTTCAACGGACACGTCATAGACCTTCCAGCCCGCGTTTTTCCTGATGAGATAGTAGGTGATGGGAATGTTCATGCTCGGTGAGGTCAGGTTGGTATGGACTTCTGCCAGGGTCTCGGATTTTATGATCTCCTGGTTGTAGACCACCACCTCGCCGTTGTAGGTCAGGGATTTTTTGAGATAGACTTGCTTGATGAGTTTCAGGAAGAGAACCTGGAACTCCTCTTTCTGTCTGCCGTCGAAAATCCGCCAATACTGGGCCAGGGCGCGCTTGGACAGTTCCTCGGACTCGAAGAAGCCGTCGACCACGGCCTCGATGCGACGCAATTTGTCTTCGGCGCTGGTCGCGTTCTGGTATTCGGGCGAGGTCAGGATGGCCACCACGGCATCGACGCTGGCGCGGATGTGCGCCGTCGGCGTGTCCAGCGCCATGGTCGGGGAGGGCAGAAGCAAAAAGAATAACAGGACAAGAAATTTCATTTGTTGACACTTCCAAAAACGTATTTCGAAATCATTTCCTCGATGTCGAGGGCTGCCTGCGTGTCCATTACGACGTCATTATTTTGCAACATGGCATCATCGGCACCTGGAATGATACTGATATACTTGTCGCCGATGAGCCCGCTGGTTTTGACGGCCGCCGTTGAATCCACCGGAATGCCCACTGCCTTCTGAACTTGCATGGTCACTTCGGCCTGGTACAGGGATTGATCAAGCGTGATGCTGGACACCTTGCCCACGGCCACTCCGGAGATTTCGACATTGCTTCCAGCCCGCAATCCGTTCACGGCCGTGAATTTGGCCGTGATCGTGTAGGTGTCGCGGGAGAAAAGGGTCGTGTTGGCCAGGACCATGGCCAGATAGGCGGTACAGGCCAGGCCGATCATGACGAACAGGCCGACGGAAAGGTGCAGGGAGGAGTTGTTGATCTTCATATGTACTTCTTCGAGGTTGCGAGTGCTTCCTGAACGGCCGAGCAGGCGTTGGCGCCCGCGGTGGCCAGGGTGCCTCCGATTTCGACCTGGATTCTGTATTTCCGGCAAAAGGTTTCCACGCCCAGGGAGCCGAAGTATGCGGCCAGGCGTTCCAAAAATTGCTCCAGCAGGGCGCCGTCCCGGGTCCGTCCAGCCAAAACCAAAAGCTCTTGGGAGAACATGCCCGCGCACGCATCATTGGGCAGGAACTCGTGCACGTATTTCGCGATCTTGCGGATGAGGGCGTGGGCCAGCAGAGATCCCTTGTAATCCATGACCGTGCGCAACCCGGCCAGACGGATCGTGGCCACGGCCACGCGCTCGGTCCCTTTTGTCTCGGCTCCGAAGGCATCCAAGACGCGCGTGAGGGAGAGCCTATTGTGCAAACCCGTCAGTTCGTCAATGAGCATTTCGTGTCCGTGGGTGTACACGTAGAGATTTGGGTCCGGCGACTGTTCCAGGGCCACGGGAGAGCCCGAGAACACGATTCGGCCTTCATCGAGAATGTTCACGGTGTGGGCGATGTAGAAGATGTCGGGGATGTCGTGGGTGATGATCACGGCCGTGAAATTGAGCTTCTCGTGATAGTGGTGGATCATGGAGAAGACGGTCATCTTGCGGATGGGGTCCAGCCCCGTGGTCGGCTCGTCGAAAAAGATGATTTCGGGCTCGGTGATCAGGGCCCGGGCCAGAGCCACCCGCTTCTGCATGCCCCCGGATATCTGCTTGGGGAACATCTGGGCCACCTCGGTCAGCTCGAGCTGGACGATGCGGGCCCGAACCTTGTCCTCGATGTCTTTTTTGCGCAGCGTGAATTTTTCCCGCAGAGGCAGGGCGATGTTTTCGAAGACGGTCATCGAGTCGAACAGGGCGTTGTTCTGAAACATGTAGCTGCAACGTTTTCTGACCGCGGAAAAGTCTTTGCGGGTCATGCCCGAGTAGGGCTGGCCGTCGAAGATGATCTCTCCGCTGTCCGGCTCGATCAGCCCGATGATGTGCTTGACCAGCACGCTCTTGCCCACGCCGCTCTTGCCGATGATGGCGGTGATCTCGTTGCGGCGGATGTCCAGGGACGCGTCCTTGAGGATTGTCCGGCCTCCGAACGCCTTGGAGATGCCTTGCAGTTGGATGAGTGGAGTCGTGGTCATGGGTTCACATCAAAAAGGACGTAATGACGTAGTCCGCGATCAGCACATAGACGCAGGATTGGACAACGGCGGATGTCGTGGAGTTGCTGACGCCCTGGGCGCCGGCGCTGGCCTGATTCTGATGGGTGTAATACCCGCAATAGCAGGAGATGGTCATGACGATAAAGGCGAAGACAAAGGATTTGGTGAATCCCCCGGTCACGTCGGAAAGAAGCAGACTCGACTGGATCTTGCTGAAGAAGATGCCGGAACGGGAACTCAGGAGCAGGGAGGAGAAATATCCGCCCAGGATCCCGACGCAGTCGAAGACGGCGGTTAGAAGCGGAAAGCAGACCAGCGCGGCGATGACCTTGGGCGTGACCAGGTAGCGCACCGGGTCGATATCCATGGTCGAAAGGGCGTCGATCTGTTCGGAGATGCGCATGATGCCGATCTCGGCGCTGATGCTCGATCCGGCCCGGCCGATGAGCATGATGGCGGTGAGCACGGGGCCCAGTTCGCGAACCAGGGACAGGGCCACGGCCACCCCGAGCATGCCTTCGGCGCTGAACTTGATGAGGGTGTAGTAGCCCTGCAGGCCCAGGACCATGCCCGTGAAAAAGGCCACCAGGACAATGATGTTCAGGGATTTGAAGCCGATGAAATATATGTTGTAGAGCACCTTGGGCAAAAGCTTGCGAATGTGCACCACGCCCAGAAGCGCCGTCAGGGAGAAGACGCCCCACTGTCCGGCATTTCTGATGATGCCCAGGGATGTCTCCCCGACCAGGGCGGGTATGGCCAGTATGTTCTTCATGTGTGCGTCATGCCAGATTGCAGGGTGTCCGTATAGTGCCCGATGGCGAAGGCAACCGCTCCGTTGCTGTCCGGGGCGGTGATATACCGCGCGTCCTGGTGAAGGTGGGAGTTGTCCACGCGATACGCCAGATGCGCCAGATCGAGCATGTCCTTGTCGTTGTGATCATTGCCGATGGCGGCCACGGGCACGCCGTGCAAACCATGGTGCTCGGCGATGCGCCGGATGCCTTCGGCCTTGGATACCTTGGCCGCGAAAATTTCTATCCACAGGGACCGGCCGTCCAGGGGCGAGGTGGCACGGATCACGCTCAGGTCGTGCAGCCTCCGGGCCACGTGTTCATGCAATGTCTCATGTCCGGCGTCAACAATGGCCACGACCTGGGAAGCCGTTTCGGCGCGACCCTCCAGTTTGCGGCCCAGAGGCGCGTGCAGGGCCAGGCGTCGTTCGAAATCCTCCACACGGCGCCCACTCCGGTGAAAGGCGAAGCGATGGTTGTCCGGAAACGCGTCGTGAACCATGAAACTCAGATCCAGGTCTGTCAGCAGCCGGCAGATCTCATGCACAGCGCGCCCTGGCAGCAAGGAGGAAAAGAGCATCTCTTCCCTTTGCCAGTTCAGGACCTGATTGCCTGTGGACAGGATGAGGTAGTCGGCCGGGAAACCAGGCTCCAGGCAGGTCCGGGCCGAATGCAGGGACCGGCCCGTGGCGATGACGCGTAGGATATTGCGTTCTTTCAGAGTCTCGAGCGCCGCGCGGTCTTCGGCGGCGATCCGCCCGCCGTGCATCAGGGTGCCGTCGAGGTCCGTGGCGAAAATCCCCTGGTAGGATCTGTTCATATCAATTCAAAGCTGCTCATGGATACGGGAGCCCCCAGGCTCGGCAGGACCCGTTCCAAAAGCACGCCTTCGCGTTCCGGCAGATCGTGGCCAAAGGTGGCCCGGATGGCCAGGGATACGAATTGCACGGCGCGGTCCAGGGACAGGGGCAGGGAATCCCCCTGCAGCAGCGAACCCGTTATCACGCTGGCAAAAATATCTCCCGTTCCTGGATAACAAGCAGGAATATAAGGGCAAGCAACTTTCCAGAAGCGACCGGTGCCCTTGTCAAAGGCCACGACAGAGGTGCCCCGTCCATGATGCTCGGGAACGCTGGTGACGATGACGCACCGGGGGCCGATGGCGGCCAGGGCTCGTACCCAATCCTTGATCTCTGCCGCGCCGGCGGTGTCGGGCAGGCCGGACGCGCCGAGCAGCAGGCCCGCTTCGGTCATGTTCGGGGTGATCACGTCGGCCGAGACGATGAGGCTGCGCATGCCGTCGACCATGCCGGCTCCCATGGTGTCGTAGAGTTTCCCGTTGTCGCCCAGGACCGGATCGACCACGACCAGGGAGTCGGGGGTGCGGAAGGTGGCGATGAAATCGCCGACAATGCCGATTTGTTCGACCGAGCCCAGAAAACCGGAATAGATCCCGGCAAAGGACAGTCGGAGCCGCCGCCAATGCGCGATGACATGCCGCATGTCTGTGGTCAGATCGCGGAAGTGAAAGTCTGGGAAACCGCCGGTGTGGGTGGAAAGGATGGCCGTGGGCAGGCTGCAGACCTGGATGCCCATGGCCGAAAGAATGGGGATCACCGCCGAAAGTGACCCCCCACCAAAGCCGGAAAGATCATGAATCGCTGCAACACGCTGAATCACGGAATGCAATGCCGAATCTCCATGACACGGCATTCAATCCGTCCGCGCCAAACCGATTGAAAACGCCGCTGGGGTATGCCGCATGGCATCGCGCCGAAACGGCTTCCTGTCAATGAGTCCTAGACGTTCAGATAGTCGAGCAGGCCTTTGCCTGCCTTGAAGAAAGGCATCTTCTTGGGTTTGACCTGCACGGATTCCCCGGTCTTGGGGTTGCGGCCAATATAACCTTCATACTGTTTGATCTTGAAGCTGCCGAATCCCCTGATTTCAATTCTGTCCCCGCGCAACAAGGCGTCACGCATGGAATCGAAGAAACTGTCGACAATGGTCGCGGCTTCGTCGTTGGAGATCTTGATTTTCTCGGCAAGGGTCTGAATGAGTTCACTTTTGTTCATCGTCTGCTCCGGATTGCAATTCATGAAATCTTGTGATCCCGGGGGGTTGCATGGGCGCCATGCCCGGCCGGACTGCGGAGTCCGCCGCGGATTTTCCAGGACGTATAATAAAAATCAAAGACTATGGGAAGTTATTATCGCGAAGATCCGAAAAAAAACAAGTCCGACAAGGCCGGAAGCGTTTCCACATCTGACCGGCATGGATCCGGGGGAAATCGGAAAATGCCCTGTGCGCAACCTTCTTGTGTTTGATATTACAGTCGAATCCTAGAAAAGACAATGCCCCGCCGGAAACAACTGGATGTGATGCCGGCCTCGGGGAATGCCGTCATGGATGGATGACGTCGAAGTGATCAGTTTTTCCGGGTGAACGATTGGGGCAGTATTCGGGTCGTGAACTCAAGAGTGGGCGGCCGTGTTCGTGGCCGGGGCTGCGCTTTTCGTTTCCTTCTGTGCTTCGCGAGGCCTCCAGGACATGACGTAATGTCGGTAGGCGAACATGCTTTCCCCGGTGCCGCAGGTGATCAGGTAGCGCACGATCCGGCTTGGATTGCGGTAGAGCACGCCGATAAGCTGACCCCAGAATTGCATCCGGTAGGGCGCCTTGATGCCCTGCCTCCAGATGATGCGCCCCAGGGCGTTCACGCGTTTGACAATCATGCGCAGCCAGTTCCTGTCACGTTGCGTTTCCGGCGCCGGGCTCTGAGCCTGGACAGGCCGGCCAAGTTTTCTGGCCGTGTAGGCGCGGGTGGGTCGGATGGCCAGACAGGCCCGGTAGGCCCGGGCCAGGAAACGTGACGGCTCGTAAAGATACTCCCAGAGCCTGATGTAGTCTTCCCGAATTTCTTCCTCCGGGCGTCCGGGAACATAGTTCAGCCCCCCCGCCATGTAGTTGCCGAAAAAACCGGCCTTGAGCCTTCCCTCGTTCTCGATGCGGTGGGAAAGTCGCGTGTTCGGCAGGACGTAGAGCAGGTTGAGCATGACCACGGGCAGGGAATTCTCTTCCACGAAGGCCATGATCCGCTCGGCAACGCCGGGTTTTTCACCGTCGAAACCGATGACGAAGCTGGCCAGCACCGGCAGGCCATTGGTGTTCATGGTGTGGAGAGAGGCGGCCAAGGGGTTGCTGATGTTGTGGAGTTTGGCGTTGCTGCGCAGCACGTTTTCGTCCGGCGATTCGACGCCGACGAAAATCTCTCCGAAATTGGCGGCCGTGAGCAGGTCGATCATCTCCCGGTCCTGCCCCAGGTTGATGGAGGCCTGGGCGCTGAAGCCGAAGGGTTCTCCGTGCTTCGCGTTCCATGCGGTCATGCGTTGCAGGATTTCCCCGGCCCGCGCCCTGTTTCCGATAAAGTTGTCATCGACGATGAAGACAGGGCCCCGGTATCCGAGACCGTGCAAGGTTTCCAGTTCGGCGATAACCTGATCCGGGGTTTTGTAACGCGGTTTGCGGCCGTAGAGATGGACAATGTCGCAGAACTCGCAGTCAAACGGACATCCGCGCGAGGTCTGCAGGGGAATTTGGGAGTAGTCCCTGAAACGGACCAGGTCGTAGCGCGGAATGATCGATTCGGTGGCCAGATCCGGCTTGTCCGCGCAGGTGAAGATGCCGGAGGTTTCTCCTCGCTCCAGTGCCTCCAGAAACAGGGGTACGCTTTTTTCACCTTCGCCCAGGACAAGAAAATCGCAGCCGGCGTCGGCGAATGTTTGCGGCAGGGAGGTGGGATATGGGCCTCCGGCCACGCAGGGCAGCTTCCGCCGCCTGCATTCCGCGACGAGTTCCAGGGCGCTGTCGTGCTGGGCCAGCATGGCCGAGATCATGACCATGCCCGCCCACTCCCAGTCCTCTTCCCGCAGTTCGGAGGTGTTCAGGTCCACGAAGCGCAGGGTCCACTCACGCGGCAACAGCGCGGCGGCGGTCAACAGCCCCAGCGGCGGAGTCATGGCCTTGGCCCCCTGGATCTCACACGATTCGGTGCAGCTCCAGAAGGAATAGGGGAAGGAGGGGCTCAGCAAAAGGACGTTTCGGGACATGGGCACCTCGCGGCCAGGTCATGGACCACTCGCGGTAAACGTTTATCGGAAGGACTGTTCAGCGTGCAGGCCCTCATTTGCCCCGGATCATGGTCACGGCGGCAAAGGCCGCGGTCGGCAGCACGGACACGGCGTGCAGCAAGAGCGCGGCGGCCAGGGCCAGGCTCTTGTCCTGCCCGCTCAGCATCAGGGCCGCCACCACGGACGCTTCGTAGGTGCCGATGTTGGCGGGCATGGCCGGCACCATCATGCCGATGGCTCCAGCCACGCCCACGAGGATGCCGGTCCAGATGTCAAGCGGCATGTCGAAAAAGAAATGCAGGAACAGGGTGTTGAAAACGCTGAAGCTGCCCCAGACCATGACGGACAGGGCGAGGAGCCGCGTCCAGGATGGCCACTGGTTCCTGTCGGAGACCAGACCGATCAGGTCGTCGAGCAGATCGCGCATCCGCCGGACGGGGAACAGGGCCGCCATGCGCCGGAACCAGTGCGGATAGCGGTTGACCAGAATCAGCCCGAGAAACACGCCGCCAACCGCGAGCATGAGCGGCAGATAGAGAAAGCGGGCCTCGTAGCGCAGTCCGAGCAGCAGGGCCAGGAGCAGGACCACGCACAGATCCGCCAAACGTTCCCAGAACACGGCGCACAGGGTCGTGGCCGTGGGAATGCCGCTGGTCCGGGTCAGGTAGGCTGCCTTGGCCACGTCGCCCAGACGGGCGGGCAGGATGCTGTTGGCCCCGGAACCGAAGAATACGGCCCTGGTGGCCTCGTTCAGGCTGCAGCGGCCGTGCATGAGGGTATGCAGGCGCAGGCACATGGGCAGCAGGGTGACCAGAAAGAGAACGCAAGCCGCTGCGTACAGCGCGGGCGGGCGGCCGCCGAGGGTCGTCAGCAAGAAGGGCAGATCCACGTCCTGCAGCAGATACCAGACGCACAGGCCCACGATGCCCAGGGCCAGGAGCTTCGTCAGCACGAAGCGCGGGGAGAGCGTCATTGCTTCGCGGCCTGGCCCTGGGGAGCGGCAAAGAAAATGGAGGCCTTGAAGCCCTGCCGCAGGGTCAGATCCGAATTGGCGGTCTGCAGTTCCACGGCGTAGTAGCTCGGGCGATCCTGGCCCAGATCCAACGGCGAACGGTCGATCTGCACTATGGTGGCCTCAAGCTCGCGGTTTCCCAGGGACGGGATGACGACCTTGGCCGTGTCGCCGACGGTCAGCCCCACGACCTCGCTCTCGAAGACATGGGTGCGGATGCGCACCGGGTCCATGACGCCCACGGCCGCCGCGTTCTGCATCGGGCCAAAGGCCATGCCCGGACGCAGCCACATGTCCATCTGCAGGACCTGGCCGTCAGCCGCGGCCGTGAGCCGCAGCAGATCGGGAATCCGGCCCTTGGCCACGGGAACGCCGAAGCGGGACTCCAGTTCGCGCAACCGCGACTGGTAGACGCTCTGCTGTCGGGCGATGGTCTCGGTCAAAAGCTTGCGCTGCTCCACGAGGAGGTCGCGGCCGCTCTGCAGGCGTGTCAGGGCCCTGGCCGTGCCGAGCTTGGCGTCGGAGAGACGGGCGGCCGCCTCGTGCTGGTCCTCCAGTTCTTGCAGCTGCCGTTTGACGTCCAGCAGGCGCATTTCCAGATCATGGGTCCGCGCGCCGGCGTCCAGTTCGTCCTGCAGCTCACGGGCTACCTGTTCGTTCAGGGAATAGGTCAGAAGCGTCTGCCCGGCCTTGACCATGTCGCCCGGCGAAACCATGACTTCCCGCACGATTCCGGGGAAGGTCAGGGGAGACCAGCGCATGATGGAGCAGTAGACCTTGCCGTTGTGGCTTTCCTGGGCCAGGGCCGGGACCGCGCCGAGAATCAGGATCAGAACGAGAAGGCGGATGATTCCGTGTGGCATGCTGTCTCCTTGAAATGGGTTCATGATGCGAGGCAAGGGCATCGTCTGGTTGGGTTTGGCGATGGATGTGCTCATGGCAGGCGCACGAGTTCCCGGGTCAGATAGCCGCCGGCGATGATGGCCTTGATCCGCCACTGGTTCAGGCGGCCCTGCAACTCGACCAGCCGGATCTGGGCGTCGATTTCGCGATCCTCTTTTTCCATGACCTGGCTCATGCCGCCGACGGCGTTCTCGAATTCGATTTTGGCCTTGCGGGTCTCAAGTCTGGCCAGTTCGAGGTTTTCCTCTTGCAGGGCCAACTCGGCGAGGAGAGCATCGTATTCCTGCCGGCCATGGGCCCATCCCGCGGCAAAGTCCGAGCGGCTCTGCCTCTCGCGGTCCGCGGACTGGGTCTTCAGCAGACGGGCTTCGCCGACACCCCGTGCGCGGATGCCCCAGTCCATGATGGGGAAGCTCAGCCCGGCGGAGATGAAGACGTCGTCCTCGGACGAGCCGGACAGGGAGGAATCGGCGTTGGCGGTGAAGACATCCAGGTGGGTGTCGGGCATGAACCTGCTCCAGGCCAACAGGATGTTGAAATCCTGGAGCTTCAGGCCGACATCCAGCATGCGCTTGTCCGCGCCCGCGTCCCAGGCTGCCTCCCAGGCGTTGTTGCCCTCCGTGTCGGGCAGGTGCTCCATGATGGCCCCGGGGCCGCCCACCTGCAGCTGTTCCTCGGGCGCAACGCCCAGCAGCAGCTTCAGGGAGGAGAGCAGCATGCGCTTCTCGGCCTCGGTCTTCTCCACCATGGCCCGGGCCACGCGGGCCTGCTGCCGGGCGCGGGCGTATTCCAGGCTCTGCTCCTCCTGTCCGGGTTCGAGCAGGCTGTAATACCGCACCGCCGTGTCCGCCAAAATGGGGCGGCGGTCCTGGACAGCACCCAGGCGATGCAGGGTGTCCAGGCGGACCAGAACGTCACCGATGCGGCCGGCCAGGTTTTCCACGGCCTTGCAGTGCGTGAGCACGGCCAGCTCTTCCATGAGCCGCCGGGCTTCGTACGAGAAATGGGCCGCCACGGGATTGTAGCCGCTGACGCCGAAGCCGACCCGGTAGGACGTGTCCCCGTAGCCGTCGTCCTCGTTGTTTTCGTCGTTGCGGGTGATGTTCGCGGTGACGGTGAAACGGGCTTTCACCTCCGGCAACTGGCTCCAGAAGGCGGATTCCGTGCGCAGGCTGGCGATTTCCATCTCGACGGCGCTGTTGTGCAGCAGCGGCGACTGCCGCATGGCCAGCAGCAGGCAGCGGGTGAAATCCAGGGGCTCTGCCTTGAGATCGATGTCCGGCAGGGACTGCGCGGATGTCTCGTTGGCGGCCTGTTCGAGCCAGTGCCTGGGCGGCAGTTCCGGATCGCGGACCGGTGGCAGGGCGCATCCGATCACGAAAAGGCACAAGAGGGCCATGGGGCGGATGATTTGGAGCGAGGCGTTCATGTGGCGTGTCCGTGCGTTTGAAGTGTGCATCGAGAACCGTCGTGTGCGTGCCGTGGCGGCGTGGGCGAAGGTCACCATGGGCCCGGTCCGCATTCGTCATCGGGAAGGGTTTGCGGCACGCGGCGTGCCCGCACAATCACGGTGCGGCCTTCCCGCGATGTGATTGTCAGTTCCGCGGCGTCCGGGCCGAGCAGACGCCCCTGGGCCTTGTGCCCCGAATGGTGGGAAGCCTGGAACACGGCATCCTCCGGCCGCAACGCGCCAAGGTAATGATAGATGTTCTCCGCGCCCCGCGGCGTCCTGACGCGCAGCACGCCGCGTAAGTCTCCGTCCGCTTCCAGGCAGCATCCGGCCCTGAACCGGTGCAGAAAAACGCTTCCTTCCCACACGGACGCGGCCGGGACAGGGCCGCGCGTCTGGGAAGCGGGGGCAAGGGCCGCGGTCATGCAGATCATGAGGGCCAGGGCGCCGCGTTTCACGAGAGTCGTTCCATGAGGGCCGAGTACACGCCTTCGTGCCGGGTGACCATGGTTTCGTACCCGTGGTGGCGCAGGACGTGGGCGCGTCCGGCCGTGCCCATGTCGGCGCAGGCCGCGGGGTCCCCGAGCAGGCGGACCAGGGCCGCGGCCAGGGCCGCCGGATCTCGGGGCGGCACCAGCAGTCCGCTTTGCTCGTGGCTGACCAGGTCGGGAATGCCGCCGACCCGGGTGGCCACGACGGGCAGGGCGCAGGACATGGCCTCCAGCAGGACGTTGGGCAGGCCCTCGCTGACGGACGCCAGGGCAAAGACCCTGGCCTGATGCAGCAGGGGGCGCAGGTCCGTGCTGCCGGGATGCAGCAGAACCCGACCGAGGAAGTCTTCCTGGCCGGCGCGCTTTCGGACCGCGTCCAGCAGGGGGCCGTCGCCCACGAGGTGCAACCGGGCCTGCGGTTCAACCAGCAGCACGCGGGCAAAGGCCTCCAGCAGGGTGGCGTGATCCTTGTCCGGAACCATGCGGCCCACGCAGACAATTTCCGGGGACCGGGCCGGGACCGGAGCCGGACAGAAAAACCCTGTGTCCACCCCGTTGGGAATATAGGTGACCCGGGATGCGGGCACGCCGATGGTCCGGATCAGGGTGTCGCACAGGGGTCTGGTGTTGCAGACATGGGCATGGGCCAGGCGCCACAGGAAACGCTCGTGCTGGTTGCGGATGGCCGTGCCGCTGCGGCAGGAGGCGAGGATGCGGGGCATGCGGCGCAGACTGCCCAGAATCCGGCCCCAGATGTTGGGCAGGGCGGTGCACAGATGGACCAGGGCCGGGGGGCCGGATCCGAGCTTGCGCCACAAGGCCGGGAGGGCCGCGTCGGCACGGAAGCGGGCATGGGCGGTCAGGGCCTGCACGGCGATGCCGCGTTCGCGGGTCCAGGTCAGCAGATCGGGAGTCCCGCCGCACAGGGTCCAGATGACGGGGCGAAACCGGCCGCGGTCCAGGCGAGCGGCCAGCTCCAGGGTTTGCCGCTGGGTGCCGCCAAAATTCAGTTCCTCCAGGATGTAGACGATGTCCGTCATGTCGTCGGCTCCGTGAGGTCGGGCATGATCAGAACCTGTCTTGCGATGCGCAGCGAACCGCGTTCGCGGCCATGAGCCGGGCCTGGGGCAGCAATTCGGCCACCGTGGCCAGGGCCTGGCGGATGTCGTCTTCCGAATGGGCCGCGGACAGGAAGAAACGCAGCCGGGCCGCGTTCTCCTCCACCGCCGGATGGGCCAGGGGCATGACGCTGACGCCGTGGGCGGCCAGCATCTTGGCCAGGAAAAAGGCTTCGGCCTTGCTGCCGATCATGACCGGTTCCACGGCGTGACCTTCGGCCCGGCCCGTGTCCAGGCCGAGAAGGCGGGCGTGTTCCAGGAAGAAACGGGACAGATTCTGCAAGGCCGCCACCCGTTCGGGCTCCCGCAGCATGATCTCCAGGGCCGCGCGGGCGGCGGCGGCCAGGGGCGGCGACATGCCCACGCTGAACACGAAACCGGGGGCGAGGTTCTTGAGCGTCTCCACCAGAAGCGACCGGCCGGCGATGAACCCGCCGCAGGCGCAGGCGGTCTTGCTCAGGGTGCCCATCCAGATGTCCACCTCGCGCGGATCGAATCCGAAATGTTCCCAGACGCCTCGGCCCGTGGCCCCCAGGGTGCCCAGGGAATGGGCTTCGTCGATCATCAGGAAGGCGCGGTACTTCTTCTTCAGCTCGATGAGTGCCGGCAGGTTGCCCAGACAGCCGTCCATGCTGAACAGCCCTTCGGAGACGATGACGGTCCGGCCGCAGCCCCGGGGCCGGTTGGCCAGCACGCTTTCCAGGGCTTCCATGTCGTTGTGGGGAAAGGGCAGGCGGTGTGCCCGGGACAAGAGGGCGCCCTGGACCAGGGAGTTGTGGGCCAGGCTGTCGTGAACGATGCAGTCGCCCGGGCCGAACAGGGTGGCCAGGGTGCTGACGTTGGTGGCATGGCCGCTGACAAAGACCACGCAGTCCTCGGTCTCGTAGATGCTGGCCAAAAGCGTCTCCAGCTCCCGGTGCATGGGCCGCTCGCCGCCGACCACGCGGCTGGCCGAAGCGGAAAAGCCAAAGCGCGACGCAGCGGCAAGTCCTGCCCGCACGACCTCGGGATGGCCGTTCAGATCGAGATAGTCGTAGGTGTTGAAATTCAGGCTGGGCCGGCCCGCGACCAGGGCCGTGTTTTTGCCCATGCTTTCGTAGGGCTGGAAAAACGGGTCCCATTCCAGGGGCCGCAACTCCTCCTGGCGTTGGTGCATGAGCTGGCAGGCGGGTATATCCTCGAAGCGGGCCGTGGTTTCGATGCGCATGTTTCCGCTGCGCGTGGCGTGCGGAGCGGCCTTGGAAACCAGATCAAGGAGCCGGGATCGGTCCATGGAAGAAAGAATCGGGTTGCGGGATTCCGCCATGAGGCTTCCTTATTTGTTCACGACTGCGCTGCCTGGCCGTGCAGGCCAACGCAAATGTTTTCCGCCAGGTCGGCCACGGTCTTGGACGTGGACATGGTGATATGGGGGGCTCCTTCGCCCAGGGTCGATTCCAGGGCCAGACCGAGTTCCACGGCCATGAGGGAATCCACGCCCATGGCGGCCAGGGGTTGGTCGAGGCGAATGTGTTCTTCCTGCATGCGCAGCACGGAGGCCAGGACCTTGCGCACGACTTCCGCCAGCCGGGTCTGGGCCTCCTGGCTGGGCTTGGCGCGCAACTCCCGCAGCAGCGACGCGTCGACTTCGGCGTTGTCCCCATTCTTGGCGCGCAGCAGGGCAAAGCGCGGTGATCCGGCCGAGGGCAGACGCAGAACCCGTTTGGCGTCGGCCGAGAACACGGCGGCGACCGTTTCCGGACCGCCCAGCAGATGTTCGAGCAGCTGCAGGGCCTTGGCCGAATGGAGCTGGCCCAGTCCCAGGTTCCTTTTCAAACTGTCCAGGGTTTCCGGGAGGCGGGTGAGCATGCCCACGTCGGCCACGGGGCCCCAGCACACGGCCAGTGCGGGTAGTCCCTGGGCCGCACGGGTCCTGGCCAGGGTTTCCAGCGCCATGTTGGCCGCCACATAGTTGCCCTGGCCAGGGTTGCCGACCAGGGTGGTGGCGGAGGAGAACAGCACAAAGACGTCCAGCTTCAGCCCGCGGGTGTAGTTGTGCAGGTTCCAGGCGCCCAGGGCCTTGACCCGCAGCACCCGGCGCATGCGCTCCGCCGTGAGGTTGGGCAGCAGGCAGTCGTCGAGCACGGTCGCGGCGTGGACCACAATTTTCAGGGGGGGCATGTCCGTCAGGGCCCGGTCAAGTGCCCGGGTCAGGCCCGGGGCATCGGCCACGTCCGCCCGCACGATGCGGACATCGGCTCCCTGGTCGCGCATCAGTTCGACGTGCAATGTGTCCGTTTGGGAGCGCACCCCCCCTCGGGAGAGCAAGAGCACGTGTCGCGCGCCTCTGTCCACCAGCCAGCGGGCCGTGGAAAGGCCGAACCCGGACGTGCCGCCGGTGACGAGACAGGTGCCCGACGGGTCGAGGATCGATTCGGATCCAGGGGCGTCGAGTCGCGGAGTTGGTGCGGGCAGGGTCTGCATGTCGAGGACCAGCTTGCCCGTATGGCGGGCCTGCTGCATGGTCCGAAAGGCCTGGGCTGCGGCCTGGGCAGGGAACTGCCGCAGGGGCAGGGGCGAGATCACACCTTCTTCCACCAGGGTCCAGCCCTGCCGGAAGATGTCACGCACCAGTTCCGGCTTGTCGCCGGCCAGGGCATCGATGTCGATGCTGAAATAGGAGATGTTGCAGCGCAGGGGGCGCATGCCCAGGGAGGTGTCGGCGAAATAGTCGCGTTTGCCCAGTTCCAGGAAGCGTCCGTAGGGGTTGAGCAGGTCCAGGCTCGCGCTCATGGCCTCCCCGGCCAGGGAATTGAGCACCGCGTCGACTCCGCCGCGCAGGGTTCGGATCTCGTCGGCAAAGGCCAGGGATCTGGAGTCGTGGACGTGTTCCACGCCCAGCAGACGCAGAACGTCGCGTTTGGCCTTGCTGCCGGCCGTGGCGTGCACGATCAGACCAAGATGGCGGGCGATCTGGATGGCGGCCAGTCCTACTCCTCCGGCTGCGCCGTGGATGAGGATGGATTCGCCGGCTTGCAGCCGGGCCAGATGAACCATGGCATACCAGGCCGTGCAGAAGGTCGTGGGCAGGGTCGCGGTCTCGGCGTGGGTCAGCCGGAGGGGTTTTGGCACCACATGGCTGGCAAGGGCCAGCACGTGGGTGGCCAGGGACTGGGAAGCAATGCCTGCAACCTGATCCCCGACGGCGAAGTCAGCCACCCCGGGACCGACCTCTTCAACCACGCCGCTGAACTCGATGCCCAGGGTCCGGCCCAGAGCGCCGTTCTCAAAGGCTTCGTCCGGCAAAAGTCCCAGGGAGAGCATGATGTCCCGGAAGTTGACTCCGGCGGCCAGGTTGCGGACCAGGACCTGTCCGGGGCCGGGCCGGGACAGTCCCGCAGGCCGCCATTCGAGCTGTTCCAGCCGGGGCTGCGCGCCGGGCTCCAGCCGCAGCACGGGCACGGTGTTTTTTTCGATGCGCGGCGCGGGCCGCAGATCAAGGGGTTCGAGACGGGGGGCACGCCGGGTGCCCTGGAAAAGCACGGATTCCGTGATCTGGTCCGGCGCGACGAGGTCCAGCCACAGCCCCTGGGCGTCGGGTCCGGCAACAGGATCCGCGGGCAGGTCCACCAGGCGGACCCGCAGATCCGGGGTCTCGTTCATGAGCACCCGGCCCAGGCCCCAGACCGCACCCTGGGAAGGAATGGGCGAAACTCCGGCCGCACCGAAGGCGCCGCTGGTCACGATCCACATCCTGGCCGCGGGCATGCCCGCCGCCAGCCAGCCGCGCACGGCCTGGGACGCGCCGATGGTCTGCGGTTCAAGCCGTTGGACAAAGGCATCCCCGGCCGTGGAGGGATCGTCGTCCTGGCCCAGCAGACTGACGCATCGGATCTCGCCTTTTTCGGCTCTGTCCGTCCACAACCGTTGCCAGGCCGCGTCGTCCTCCAGCATCAACGTTTCGTTGGACACGTCTGCGCCCGTGCTCACGGGCACGAGACAAACATCCATCTCCAGATCCATGATCCAGGTCCGGAGCGTGTCGGCGAGTTTTCTGCTTGCAGCCGAGGGCTCGGAATCCACGAGCAGTATCCACGGGCCGGGGTTTTCGGGTCGGAGGAGAGCCTGCGGCTGGGCTGGAGTCCACGACTTGCGGGCCTGGAGAATGAATCCACCTGCGTCTGTCCGCAAGCAATCCACAGCGTCGAAGCCGACCTGGCACAGGATCGCCTGCCAGCTGTCCAGACTGAGCAGAGGTGAAACCGGTTCGTCAGGCTGACAGGAGCGTTTCCACCAGCGTGCATCCAGTCCAAAAATCAGATCGTCGGTGATGTCAGCCTCGTGTTGGGCCAGAAGCAGGACGCCGCCTGGCAAAAGACGGAGCAGGCAGTCGCGGAGCAGCAGGGGAAGGTCGTCCTCGGCATGCAGGGCGTGCACGGCCAGGACGCAGTGCGCCTGGGGCTGGGGCGAGCCGGCGGATTCTGCCCCCAGGACTTCAAAGAAAAGGTAGTCCCGGTCGCCCCACTGAGAGCGCAGGGCGTCACGTTCGTGTTCGTCAGCGCAGACTGTCACGAAGTCGCAATCCAGGCTGTCCAGGTCCGGGAGTAGGGATTCCAGCAGGGCCGCGGCCCCGGGGATGGGGTTCAAAATGCGCAGCCGTTCTCCGGGAGGACAGTTTCGAGCCAGAGTCGCGAGTATGCATCGCACGGATGTCGTCAGCGGGCTGTGAGGCAGAGTGCGGGCCTGATAGGGATCGGCCGTTTCCTGCCGGGTCGGGCTGAGAATCTGGGCTGGATTCTGGTCGGATCTCAGGAGGAGGGGCAGGCGCAGGTGGATCTGACCGAGAAGGGACAGTTCTTCCACGTGGGCGGGAAATTCGGCCATGAGGCTGGTCCAGATATCCTGGAATCCGGGTAGATCGCCTCTGGGCGTCAGGGTCCAAAGAGCGTCGCGTTCTTCAACCAGATGATGTCCGGCCAGAAGGCGCAGCAGAAAGAAAAGATACGGACGCATGGAGGTGGCCAGGCCGATGCGTTCCGCCAATGACGCCGCGCTGATCGGACCGTTGCGCATCGCCGTTTCCAGGGTTTCCCACGCGGTCATGACCGCTGCGGCCCGGATCAGGGAGCGGAATTCCGTCAGCCGGTGATCGTGCTCCGCATCCAAGGCGGGCAAGGCGCAGCGCAGTATGTTGGCCTCGGGTAAGGGGAAGGCCCGGCTTACAAGAGGATGGGGGGCTGGTCGCAGACGTTCCACATGACCCGGTCCCGTGGTCATGCCGGTCATGAGCGTGTCGGTTTTGTGCAGGCGCATGGTCTCCAGAAGGAGTAGGGGCCGGCCGTCCTGGTCGAAATAGGTGATGTCGCCACCGCTGGGATGCTGGTCAATCCGGTTGATTCGGAAATGCACCCAGGCCGGGCGACCCGGGGCGAAAATGACACTGCGGGCGATGCCAACAGGTAAAAACGGCACGCCGCGTGTCTCGGGTGTTTCGTGCAGGTAAAGAAAGGACAGGTGCAGGGCTGCGTCCAGCAGGGCCGGAGAGAAGAGCATGTCCGCGTGGTCGCGCGGGTCCCGGATCGCCAAGCGGGCCAGGCAGGCATCGCCGTCGCGCCAGACGGACTCCAGGGCCGCGAAGGATGGGCCATAGTGGAATCCGTATTGCGGCACCGTCTCATAGATGTCGGTTACGGACACGGGATGGCCGAAATCTCCGGGGTTGCGGGTCCAGGGCAGATCCGCCGGGGCCTGCCGTCTGGAGCGGGCAATCCGGCAGCGCATGTTGCGCATCCATTCGTCCTCTTGTCCGTACGCCCTGCTGTCCATGGCCAGCAGGGCGTCTCCTGCATGAAAGCTCATGCGCACGATGCGACGTTGTTCCCGCGGCAGAGGCAGGGACTGGAGAAGAAACATGTGCCGCAGTTCCAGGACAGGTTCGTCGGGAAAGATTTCCCTGGCCGCGGCGGCCGCAATCTCCACGTAGCCCGCGGCTGGGAACAGGGGGATGTCCATGACCCGGTGCTGGTCCAGCACTGGAAACAGATCCGTGTCCAGCAGGTTTTCCCAGATCGGCTGGTCGCCTTTCCGCCAGCCCAGGAGGGGATGCGCGGGGCGGGCGGCGATGTCCTCGATGCACTGTAAGCTTGGCGCGGGTCGGGCCGTTTGTCTGTTCCAGGGGTACTGGGGCAGGTCGATCCTGGTTTCGGGCCGGGGGCAGAGTGCTTCCAGGTCCGGAGTCCAGCCGCTGGCCCAGGCTTTTTTCCAGGCGTCCTCCAGCAGCCGCGTTTCGTCGCCGCCGCGCTGCAGGCTGGTCAGAGCCACGGCGCGCACCTTGCGGTGGCGGATGCCCTCGTCCAGATAGTAGCGCAGCACGCCGTGGGGGCCGATTTCGAGGAAGATCCGCACGCCCAGTTCCAGGGCGGTTTGCGTGGCGGTCCGGAATTGCACGGGTTCGCGCACGTTGCGCCAGAGGTAGTCCGCGCCCAGGGTCATCCCGTCTTCCACTTGGCCGGTGACTGTGGAGAGGAAGGGAAGGACCGTCGGCCTGGGGCGGATGCCGCGCAGATCGGACAGCAAGTCATCCCGGAAACCGTCCATCAGCTGGCTGTGGAAGGGATAATCAAGGGGCAGGATCTTGCAGAAGATTCCCTTGGCCGTCAGGTCGGCCGCGATGGCCGCCAGGGCGTGCGTGTCTCCGGTCAGAGTGATGGACGACGGCGAGTTGTCGCCCGCGACTTCCACCTTGCCCTGCCACTGGCGGGACAGAAGCAGGCCATCCTCGGCGCTGATATTGGCCGCGAGCATGCCGCCCAGGCCCTTGGTCGCGGCCTGGCGCACGCCCCGGAAGTGGATGAAGGCCGCGGCGTCGGCGAGGCTCAAGGCTCCGCTGGCCCACAAGGAGGCGGCTTCCCCGACGCTGTGTCCGTAGACCAGGTCCGGCCTGAAGCCACGTCCGCGCAGGCTTTCGACCAGTCCGACCTGTACGGCGAAAAGCAGGGGCTGAGCCACCATGGTGTCGTGCATGCGGCTTTCGTCCGCGGGGCGGTGCATTTCCGCGATGACATCGACGCCGCCGAGTCGCTGCAGTTCGGCGGCAACGCCCTGTACGGCCGCGGCGAAGACGGGATCATGTGCCATCAGGATCGTGCCCATGCCCTGCCACTGACTGCCGTTTCCGGAAAAGACAAAGGCGGTGCCTGTCCCCGGGGTCATGGTCGGGCCTGTTTCCTCCAGGGCCTCGGCCTGGATGCAGCACGCGGGCGGTCGCTCGCCGGCCGCGTACTCCCCGAGGGCCTGGGCGACGGCGTGCGGGGTTTCGCCGGTCAGAACCAGCCGGTGCCGCAGCCAGTCGCGCCGCCAGAGAGCGTTGGCGGCCAGCTCGGCGTAGTCTGGTGCTTGCGGGGCCATTATCAGCGCGGCATGGCTGGCGGCCAGCCTTTGCAGACTGTCCGTGCTGCGCGCCGAAAGGAACAGCGGAGGCATTCCAGTCGAGGCCTGTGGAATTGTCGGAATTTCCGGCGGGGCCTCGATGACGATATGGGCGTTGGAGCCACCAAAGGCGAAGGAGTTCACGCCCACGCAGGGCCGTCCAGGAACCTGCGGCAGGGGGCGGGGAGAGTCCACCACTTCAAGGTTGAGGGCCTGAAAGTTGATGGCCGGGTTGGGAGTCCGGAAATGCAGGTTTTGCGGAATGCGCTGCTGGCGCAGGACCAGGATGGCCTTCATCAGACCGGCCATTCCGGCCGCCGGCTCCAGATGACCGATGTTGGTTTTAATCGAGCCGATGGGCAGGGGCTGCTTGCGGACGCGGCCCAGGACCGTGCCGAGGGCGCCGGTTTCGACGGGGTCACCCGCCGAGGTGCCGGTGCCGTGGGCTTCGACGTAGACAAGGTCATCCGGATGGGTGTGTCCGCTCAGGTAGATTTCGCGCAGCAGTTCTTCCTGGGCGTGCTGGCTGGGCAGGCTGATGCCGTTGGTCCGGCCGTCGCTGTTGATGCCGCAGGCCCGGATCACGGCATGGATCCGGTCCCCGTCGGCCAGGGCGCGCTGAAGAGGTTTCAGGACCACCACGCCGCCGCCTTCGCCGCGCACATATCCGTCGGCTTCGGCGTCGAAGGTGGCGCAGCGTCCGCGCGGGGACAGCATGCCCGCCTTGGAGAAGCCGATGAAGGCGTCGGGAGTCAGCAGTTCGTTCACGCCGCCAGCCAGGGCCAGGGGCAGGGAGTCGTCGGCCGCCAGGGCCTGGCAGGCGTGATACAGGGCATAGAGAGAGGAGGAACAGGCCGTGTCCATGACCACGCTCGGGCCGCGCAGATCCAGGAAATAGGAAACCCGGTTGGCGACGATGCCCAGGTTGGTGCCGGTCATGGTCCGCGGGCCGGTGCGGTGGAGATCGCGGGAGTTGAGCACGGCCTTGTCCATGGCCGAAGCGCCGAAAAAGACCGCCGCGCTGGTGCCGGCCAGGGTCGAAGGCCGGATGCCGGCGTCTTGCAGGGCTTCCCAGGCCAGTTCCAGGGCCAAGCGCTGCTGTGGGTCGACAGAGGGGGCTTCACCGGCCGAAATACCGAAAAAGGCGGCGTCGAAGTCCCAGAGATGCTCGATGAGACCGGCACGGGCGGTGTACGAACGGCCCTGAACCCGCTTGTCGCTGTGCGCGAAGCGGGCGGCGGACCATCTGTCGGCAGGGATTTCCGACACGGCGTCCCTGGCGTTCTCGAGCATGTCCCACAGGGCCGGCAGGTCGCGGCACTCGCCGGGCAACCGGCAGGCCGCGCCAATGATGGCCACGGGAAAGAAAAGACGCATGGACAACTCCCACGAAGAACAGTTTCGGGCAGGGCGGCCCGTATGGACCAACACGATGCGTGGGCGTGCGTGTCGTGCACGGACGCAAAAGAGAGGCGGCTCATGAAGTCCTGTGCACGGTCCAGGGTTCAGGAGACGCCTTCTGCAGGCATGCTCTCAAAAAACACGATGACATGCAACAGGTTGCCCTGCGGCAGGTAAAAACATATGCACTGCGGCAGGGTTTGCCTGCCAAGCGCGGACGTGGCGCGGGAACCGGCGGCCGGCATTGTTTTGGAAATCATCTCGTATGAGGGCTTGCATGCTCATTTCACGGCTCATCACTCAGGATTCCGACGCAAACGCGATCCCTGAAATTTTTTTGGCGCAGCACAAGGCTCTGGTCACCCTGGAAGCACTCGGATTCGACCTCGCGGGAAATCTGGAGCGGGGCGAATTTGCCCGGATCACCAGTGCCCTGGATCCGGCCTGCCGCCATGCTTCCGTGCTCCTCCTGGTCGGCTCCGAATCCGGTGAGCCCGCGGGTGGCGAGACCCTGGCCGTGCTTTTTTCCGCCGTGGCAAAGCAGCTGCAGGGTTGCGCCAGCCGGCCCCGGGTCGTGGTCCAGGGCGGCATCGCCACCCCCGAGGCGGCCGCGGCCTATCTCTTGACCGGCGCCGACGGCGTGCTGCTGGAATCCCTGCACTGGCTGACCAGCGGGGTTCCCGGGGACGAGGCCAGCAAGCAGCGCATCGCGGGGTTGCGACCCGATCACTCCCGGGTCATCGGGCAGCGCCTGGGCGCTCCGTGCCGGTTCTTCGACAAGGGCAACTCCCGGGCCGTGCGCGAGATGGAGGCCCTGGCCGACGCCTTGTGCCTGTCCGGAGCCGATGAAACAGCCCGGCAGGCCTTCCTGGACGAAGTGGCGCGGCTCAAGGTGCCGGCCCTGGCCGCCGCGTTCAACGCGGATGAGCTCATCCCCCTGGGACCCGAGGCCGCCTTTGCCAAGGGCTTCGCGGACCGCTTCGGCACCGACACCGGGGCTGCCCTGGACGGATTCGCCCGGGCCGTGGAAGAGGTCATGGCCAGGGGCCCGGAACTGCTGGGTCTGTTTTCGGACGCACCGGCGGCGCGCTCTCTGGGCACCCGCTATCCCTTTCTGCAAGGCGGCATGACCTGGATCACGGACAAGCCGCTTTTCGCCCGGGCCGTGGCCGAAGCCGGCGCGTTGCCGACGCTGGCCCTGGGCTCGCGGGACCGCGCCCGGCTGGAAGAGGATTTCGCGGACCTGCGGGCGACCATGGCCGGTCTGCCCTATGCCATGAACGTGCTGGTGCTGGAGGAGAACCGCTTCCGGGACGAACAGCTGGCCTGGCTGGAAACGCACAAGCCGCCGTTCGTGGCCATCGCCGCGGGTGATCCGTCTTTTGCCGTGCGGCTCAAGAACAAGGGCATGCGCACCATCTATCTCTGCCCCGACGAGGGCCTGCTGCGTCTGGCTCTGGAGGCGGAGGTGGATTTCGTGGTCCTGGAGGGCACGGAGGCGGGCGGACATGTGGGCAGCCATTCCACCCAGATGCTGGCCCAGATGGCGCTGGAACTGCGCCGCCGCGAGCCGCGACTGTTTGAACGGACCCATGTGGTCCTGGCCGGAGGCGTGTACGACCGCGCCAGCGCCTTTCGCGCCCTGGTGCTGGGGGCCGAGGCCGTGCAGTTGGGCACCGCCTACCTGACCACGGAGGAGATCGTGGCCACGGGCGCCCTGCCCGCCTTGTACCAGCGTCTGATCCTGGAAGCGCGGCCCTGCTGCACCGCCGTGTCCGGCGAGACCGTGGGGCTGCGCGTGCGCTCCCTGCTGACCCCGCGCATGGAGGCCATCCTGGAGTTGGAGCGGGCTTTTGCCGCCGGCAACGAGGACGAGAAGGAATTTCGCAAGCGCCTGGAAATCTTGAGTGTCGGCACCCTGCTCATCGCCACCCGCCAGATGCGCCGTCCCGGGGCGGACCTGCTGGACGAGGAAACCTGCCGGCTGGAAGGGCAGTACATGAGCGGAGCCGTGGCCGGATGCATCGGCCGGACCACCAGTCTGGACGATCTGCACCGGGAACTGGCCACGGGCGGGCTCGAAATGCCCGTCATGTCCCCATCCCGGATCGACATGCCCCATCCGGTCTCCTCGCGTCAGAACACCTTGCTTCCGGCCTCCTCGCGTCCGGCGCGGGGCGGCGCGGGTCGCCCCGAGCGCATCGCCATCACCGGCTTGTCCCTGGCCAATTCCCTGGGCAACGACGAGGAAGAATTCTGGCAGGCCAGCCTGGCCATGAAGAGCGGCGTGACCGAGGTGCCGCCCGCGCGCTGGAATCACCTCCTGTATTTCAATCCAGATCCGCGCGTGGCCAACAAGACCTATTCGCCCGTGGGCGCGTTTGCCTCCCTGAACATCGAGCGCAAGGACCTGTGGGTCACGCCCCAGGACTTCAGGACCATGTCCGTGTCCATGCGCATGAGCCTCTTGCTCGCCGGCCGGGCCATCGCCCAGGCCGGGCTGGATCGGTCTGGTCTGGCTCCGGAACGCATTTCCGTCATCGTGTCCCAGAATTCGGGCGAAGCCGCCGGACCCTTGGTGGATCAGGTCATCTTCGGCTACGCCGACGAGTTCGCGGAGTTGGCGCGCAGGGTTTTGGGCGTTTCCCCGGACCAAGCCCGCAAGCTGGCCGAGGCCATCCGGGCCGGGCGCCTGGGTGTGGATGACACGACCCTCATCGGCCGTCTGAACTGCACGGCCGCCGGGCACATCTCCAATCGCTTCGGCTTTATGGGGCCATCCTATTCCGTGGGCGCGGCCTGCGCCACCAGCCTGGTGGCCCTGCACGCGGCGGTCATGCTCATGCGCCAGGGCCTCATCGATGCGGCCGTGGTCGGCGGCGGGGAAGAACCGCTTTCCCCGGCCCATTTCATGGAGTTTTCGGCCCTCGGGGCCCTGGCCGGCCTGACCGGGCAGCGGACCTCTCCCGGCGCGTACAGCCGTCCCTTTGACCAGGGCCGCGACGGATTCGTCATGGGCGAGGGCGGAGCCATGCTGGTCATCGAACGCGAGTCCGTGGCCCGGGCGCGTGGAGCCAGACCCCTGGCCTACATCACCGGCGTTGGCGCGGCCAACAACGACAAGGGCATCGTGGAATCCGTGGCCGAATCCCAGATGGTGGCCTTGCGACTGTCCTTCGAGGACGCGGGCTATGGTCCGGACGAGGTGGATCTGGTCGAATGCCACGCCACCAGCACCATGCAGGGCGACCGGGAAGAGGTCTCGGCCTTGCGGGGCACGTTTCCTTCCGGTTCCGGCACGGTCCTGGCCGGGCTCAAGTCGCAGATCGGGCACACCCTGGGCGCGTCCGGAGCCACGGCCATCGGCCGGGCCGTCCTGGCCATGCGCGACGGCGTGCTGCCCGCCACCCTGAACCTGGACCATCCGGATCCGGCCCTGGGCATCGCGGAGCACGGCTTCCGGGTGCTCGGCACCCCCGAGGGGTGGCCGGACAAGGGGCGCCCGCGCCGAGCCCAGGTCAACGCCTTCGGGTTTGGCGGGGCAAGTTTTGTCATTCATCTGGAAGGGGCCGAGGAGAATGCCGGACGGGTTGTGCTGCCCATGCCGCAAGCCGCGCCCGCCGAGGCCGAAACCCGCCTGGGCGTTCGGGCCTTTTGCGCCGCGAAGGATGGTGCGGCCTGGCGGGTCGCCGCAGTCGCGAACACCGCCATCGAGGCCAGATCCGTGCTCCTCGCGGCCACGCCCTTTCCCTCCGGCGACGACCGCAGGGCCCTGGCCGCCCTGGCCCGAGCCGGAGTCTTTGCCGCCCCGGCAACCGCTTCGCTGCCCGCGGCCCTGGTTCTGTCCGGGCAGGGCGGGTTCTATCCCGGCATGGGCCGTGCCCTGTACGAGACCTTTTCCGGCATCCGCCTCACCATGGACCGCCTGGCGGCCGTGGCCGATTTCGATCTGCTGGCCGTGCTGTTCGAGGCCGACGAACAGACCCTGCGCCACACCCGCTGGCAGCAGCCCGCCTTGTTCACCCTGGAGTACGCCATCGCCCGGCAGCTCATGGATCTGGGCTTTGCGCCGGCAGCCATGGCCGGGCACAGCCTGGGCGAACTGACGGCCCTGACCCTGGCCGGGGTCATGACCCCCGAGGACGGACTGCGCGTGGTTTCGCAGCGCGGCCTGTGCATGGAACTGGCCGCCGAACAGTCGGCCGACCCCGGGACCATGGTCGCCACGGACGCACCTGCGGAAATTGTCGATCGCATGCTCGCCAAACGCGAAGCCGTCGTGGTCACCAACTACAATTCACCGCGCCAGACCGTGTTCGGCGGCTTCACCGAGGCGACCCTGCTCCTGGCCGAGGAACTGCGCTCCCAGGGCTTTCGCTGCACGCAGTTGGCCGTGAGCCTTGCCTTTCATTCGCCCATCATGCAGGCGGCCGAAACCTGTTTTGCGGAATTTCTGGCCGGCATCGAGCTGCAGGCTCCGCGCATTCCGGTCATCTCCAACGTGACCCGCGAGCCCTTTCCCGATGATCCCGGGTCCATCCGCGAGATCATGGTCCGGCACCTGGAAACGGCCGTGGCCTGGACCAGCAACGTGCAGACCCTGTGGCTCGATTTCGGAGTCCGGGTCTTCGTGGAGGCGGGACCGGGCCATGTGCTGTGCAACCTGATCGGCGACATCTTCGAGCAGGCCCGTTGCGTGCATACCTGCACCAAGGGCGAGGAACCCCTTTCCTTGCGCAAGGCCCTGGCCGGGTTGCATGCCTGGGGGCTGCTGGCCTTGCCTCTGGAGGACGGTTTGCTGGAACTGGGCGGCCCGGATTCGGCAGCCGCGTCGGCTCCGGCCGCGTCGGCTACGACAGCGTCGGCTCCGGTGGGCGCTGCGCAGAACACCGGCGTGTCCGTGGAAACGTCTTCTGTCCAGGCTCCCCCCAGGGCCGGGGTGCTGGAGGATGTCATCGCCATCATCATGGAGGCCACGGGCTACGAGCGCTCGGAGATCGAGCCGGACATGGACATCCGCCAGGATCTGGCCATCCGCTCCAGCCGTCTTCCCGTGATCATGGACCAGGCGGAGAAGCAATTCGACATCGTCATCCGCATCGAGGATTTCATCGGCGTGAACACCGTGCGCGACATGGCCGTCCGCATTGCCGAGCTGTCGGGCCGGACCCTGGAGGAAGACGCTCCGACCGCGTCCGGCGTCGGCCAGACCCTGGAACAGGTCATTGCCATCATCATGGAGGCCACGGGCTACGAGCGTTCGGAGATCGAGCCGGACATGGACATCCGCCAGGATCTGGCCATCCGCTCCAGCCGTCTTCCCGTGATCATGGACCAGGCGGAGAAGCAATTCGACATCGTCATCCGCATCGAGGATTTCATCGGCGTGAACACCGTGCGCGACATGGCCACCCGCATCGACGCGTTGCGCGTTCCTTCCCAGGCCCCGCGGCCAGCCATGCAGGCGCGGCCGGCTCCTGGACCGCGGCCGTTGGACGTGCCCCTCGCGCCGGAACCGGTTGCCGGGGGTGGCCCGCGCGGGCCGGTTTCGCGGCTGGGTTTCCAGACGGAACCCTTGGAAGAGGGCTCTGGAACCTTGCTTTCCCTGGACGTTGGGGCTTGCGTGGCCGTCATCACCCTGGGCCAAGGGACAGGGCTGGAAGAGGAGGTGGCGGCATTCGTGTCCGAGGCGCTGGGCGCGGCGGTTCTGCCCCTGCAGGCGCAGGCCGCGGACCCGGACGCGGTGGCGCTGCTCGCGACCCGGGACAACCTGGCCGGCGTGATCTTTGTTGTCGGAACGGTTCGGGATTGCGACACGGCCATGGGGCTCCTGACCTCTGCCTTTGCCTGCTTCCAGCACTTGGTCGGACGCCGAAGCCGCCGCCTGGGACTGGTGGTCTATCGCAGGGAGGCCGGGGGAGAAGCGGACCTGCTGGCCGAGGGCATCCTGGGCATGTTCCTGGCCGGGCGTCTGGAATACGCGTCCATGCATCTGCGCCTGCTTGGCCTGGACACGGCCACGTCGCCAGCGCAGGCCCTGCGGCGGGCCTTTGACACCGTTTCCGGACCGGTGCAGATGCTCTGCGCGCAAGGCAATTTCGCATCCGTGCGGGCCGTGTCCAGGCCTGTGCGGCCCCTGGATCGGCCGCAGATCGAGGTGGATCCGGGCTCGGTCATCGTCTTGAGCGGCGGGGCCAAGGGCGTGACCAAGCGGGTGGCCCTGGCCCTGGCCGTGCATCGTCCCCATCTGGTGCTCCTGGGCCGCAGCCGCCCCGACGCGCAGACCGACGGCCTGGTGGCCCAGTTGCGCGGCCTGGGCGCCGGAGCCGAATACATCGCCTGCGACGTGACCGATGGGCAGGCCGTGCAGGCCGTCATGGCGGATGTGGCCGCACGTCTGGGAGGCATCCACGGTATCGTCCACGGGGCGGGCTTGCTGCGGGATGGTCTGATCGTGAACACGTCGCTGCGGGATTTTGCCCTTGTGGCCACGGTCAAGGTCCAGGGGCTGCGCAACCTGCTGAGCGCGTGCCGGGACAAGGGCCTGCGTTTCGCCCTGGGTTTCTCGTCCGTGGCCGCCTGGCAGGGCAACGTGGGCCAGTCCTCCTACTGCGCCGCGAACCGGGCCATGGCCGCATTGCTGAACGAGGCGGCCCAAAGCGGCATCCTGGCCCGGGCCGTGTGGCTGCCGCCCATCGAAGGGGCGGGCGGCATGGCCGACGATCCGGAGACCAGGGAACTCATGCGGCTCAAAGGGCTGGAGCAGGCCTTCGTGCACGTGGACGAGTTCCGCGAACTCTTGCTGCGCGAAATGGCCTGTGGGCCGACCAATGAAACTGGGGTCATGTTTTCGCGCCCCCTGCCGGACACGGACACGATCCTGGCTCCGCGCTACGAAGCCCCGGACGACGCTGGTCGCGCGGCCTGGGGGCTGGACTTTCCGGCCCAGCTCCTGCCCATGGTGGACGGGATAGAGGGGGTGGACCTGGCCGCGGGCGGGCTGACCGCGCTGCGCACCTTCAGCCACGCCGTTGACCTCTGGCTGCCTGAGCATCGACCGTACCCCGAAATGCGCCATCCTCTTGTCTCGGCCGTCATGGCCGTGGAAACCCTTCTGGAAGGAGCGCGCCTGGCCGCGCCGTACCTGACGCCCATCGGGCTCCATGACGTTCGTTTCATGGATATGATTCCCGTGCCCCGGGACGTGTCAAGGCAGACCAGGACCCGCTTCGTGCGCGAGGGGTCAAAGCTGGCCGCGACCCTGGAGGCGAGAGAAATCTCTCCCTCGGGCCGTCCCCTGGATCGCTGGACCGTATGTTATGCAGGGCGGATTGAACTGGGGAGAAACGGCCAACTCGCCTCCATCAAGCATCTGGACATTGATGGCGACGGTCGTGATACGCACGAATTGTCCAGAAGCCAGCTGGAAAAGCTGTATGCGGAGAACACTGGTCAAAGCGGCCGCTACCGGATCATCGATCTGATCCATAAAACCGGCCCCGGTTGGATCAGCGGGCGGGTCGTGTATCCGGAAGTGGCGGATTTCGCGGGACAGGCCCCGGTGGGCACCTGCTATCCGCTCTATCTGCTGGAAGCCATGATGCAGCTGGCCGTGTTTCATGATCTGGTGCGCCAAGGGGGGAATCCCCACGCGCCGTTGCCCGTGCGCATCCAGGAAATTCGGCTGGGTCTCGGTTGCGCGCCTGGCCAGGTGGCTTTTGTGCGGGCCGTGCAAAGCCATGTGGACGACAAGGGTGTGACTTGGGACGCTCAGGCCGTTGACGAGCAGGGCGAAGTGCTGCTGCAGGCCTTGGGCATCACCCTGGGTTGGACCCGCTAGGCCCCATGCCAGACCGGGCCGAGGGTTTCTTTCTTTCCGGGCCGGAGCTGGTCACGGTGGGCTTTGGCCAAGACGGGGGGCCGGTGCGTGTCGCCCGCATGCATGACCGTGACGGCGCCCGCGAGGTCTTGGCCGAGCGCCTGATTCCGGGCTGGCCCGCACGGGGCGGCGTGGTCCACGACGGACTCGGGCGGCCGCTGGCCGCTGTGCCTGGATTCCATCTGTCCTATTCCCGTCTGCACAGGCCGGGCGCCGCCTTGATTTATGGGGCCGCGTGCGGAAATGGCCGGGGCATTTTGGGCCTGGGCATCGACGCGGCCCAGGCCACGGAATTTGGCGCGGCGTATCCCCGGGAGCGGGTTTTCACAGTCCCTGAACTGACCCTGCTGGGTAGCCGTCTTTTCGTGGCGGAGGAGCATGGGCTGCTGGCCCTGGCCTGGGCCTGCAAGGAAGCCGCGGTCAAGGCCCTGGGTGTCGGATTTCATCACTGCGAACCCCGCGATGTCGTCGGGGTGGATTGTCACATTCAAGACGACAGGTTCGCCGTCCGCATGCGGGCCGCGTGCCGGAACCGGATTTCCGATGTGGACTGCGTGGCCTGGGTCGAAGCCGGATCCTGGATCGTCGTGGGCCTGGTCCGCGCAAGAGGGCAAGAATCCGCGCATCCCGGACCCGGCTCATGAGCGAAGCAGCAAGGAGAAGTCCCATGGACAAGCCATATATCGTGCCTGTTCGCACCACCAAGGAAATGAACAGGTTTTTGGATCTGCCATCACGCATCTATGAAGCGTACCCCCTGTGGGTGCCGCCCTTGCGTTCCGACGAGCGCGATCTGCTCACCCCAGGCGCCCATCCGTTCTGGGAGCATGCCGAGCGAGAGCTGTTCCTGGCCCTTCGCGGCGAGCGGGTGGTGGGGCGCATCGCGGCCATAAGTGACCGCAATGCCAATGCGTATCAGCATGCACATGTGTGCGTGTGGGGTTTTTTCGAATGCGAGAACGATCCCGGGGCGGCCCAGGGCCTCATGGACGCGGCCGCTGCCTGGGGAAAGGACCGTGGGCTGGCCTTTTTGCGCGGGCCCATGAACCCGTCCACCAATTACGTCATCGGCATGCTGCTGGAGGGTTTCGAGCATCCCCCGGCCATCATGATGCCCTGGACCCCGCCCTATTACCTTGATCTGATGCAGGCCTGCGGCATGCGCAAGGAAAAGGATCTGTTGGCCTTTTATTTCGACCGATCCTCCGTGGTGCCGGATTGGGCGCTGAGCCTGGCCCGGCGCATGGCCGAGCGGGGCGAGATCACTGTGCGCAGCGGGGACATGTCCAGGCTGCGCGAGGAAGTGCACCTTCTGACCGAGATCTACAACGACTGCTGGAAAAACAACTGGGGGTTCGTGCCCATGTCCGAGGCCGAGGCGGATCGCATGGCCAGGGACCTCAAGCTGATCCTCAAGCCTGAAATGGCGTTCTTCCTTTACCACAAGGACATCCCGGTGGCCTGCGGACTTATCCTTCCGGATTTCAACCCGGTGCTGCGCCGTTTCAAGGGCAAGCTCGGACTGGCTTCCCTCATGAACATGCTGCTCTACCGCAAGGAGATCAAAGGCTGCCGGGCCCTGCTTTTCGGGGTGCGCGAAGAGTACAAGAAACTGGGCATTCCCCTGATCGCGTTGAAGTATATCTGCGACTACTCCCTCCAACGCCTGGACATCGAATGGATCGAGATGAGCTGGACCTTGGAGGACAACACGGACATCAACGGCATGCTCGGGGACTTTGGCGGCAAGCCCTACAAGCGCTACCGCCTCTGGCGGCGGGAGATCTAATGCGCGTTCTGGTCACCGGCGCGGCCGGGTTCATCGGCTCCCATCTCTGCGCCATGCTGGGCGAGCGCATGCCGGACGTCCAGATTCTTGCTCTGGTCCGGCCCGGCCGGGCCGCCGGACACGTCCGGAGTCATGGCCTGGACGTGGTCGAATGCGACCTGCTGAACCCCCGCGGGTTGGCCGCGATTTTGGAAGGGGTGGACACGGTCTTTCATGTGGCGGGCGTGACCATGGCCCGCGATGCCGCCGGTTACGAGCGGGGCAATGTCCAGGCCACGGCCGGTCTGGTCCGAGCCGTGAACCGAGCGCGAGTACAAAGGTTCGTCTTTGTCAGCAGCCAGGCGGCCGGAGGGCCGCGAAGCGATCCTCCGGGGTTGACGGGCCAGGAAACGCCCTGTCCGGTGTCGTGGTATGGAAGGTCAAAACTTCAAGCGGAGCTTGAACTACATACCCTCGCGGCGCATTGGACCGTGCTGCGGCCGCCCATGGTCTACGGGCCTCGGGACAGAGGTTTCCTGCCGCTCTTCCGGGCCGCCCGGCTGGGCGTCGTGCCCCTGCCGGATGGCGGCCGTGCGCCCATGAGCATCGCCCACGTCTCCGACGTCTGCGCCCTGGCCCTGGCCGCGGCTGTCGGGCAGCAGCCGTCGGGACAGGTGTATTATCCCTCCGACGGAATCACGCGGACCTGGGGGGAGATCTGCCGGGCCGTGGCCGCGGCCGTGGGCGGCCGGGCCCTGGGCCTGCCCGTTCCGGCCCGGGTCATCTGGTTTGTGGCCATGCTCAACGGTTTGTGGGCCAGACTGGGCGGAAAACCCCAGTATCTCAATCCGGACAAGTACCGCGAAGCGGTGCAGCCGGGCTGGCTGTGCACGGGCCTTGCGGCCGAACGGGAGCTAGGCTGGCGGGCCCGGGTGTCCTTGGATGACGGCTTGGCTGAAACCGCCCGCTGGTACCGGCTCAGCGGCTGGCTGGGTCCGGCCGTGCCGTGCTGGCCGTGGCGCTGAGCACCACGCCCTTTTTGCCCACCGTGTAGACCACGCCCCGCCATGTGATGACCCGCAACCGGCAGGCCTGGGCGTAGGCCGCAAGGCTTAGGGTCAGAAAGAGGGGAAAGACCGCCAGCCAAGGTCCCAGAGCGGCCGGCCGGAGCGCGCCCCGGCGGAAGGCCAGGGCCGCGAGTCCGAGCATCAGAAAATAGGCCATGCTCGGCCAGCCGTGTCCGGCAAGCAGTCCGCCCGCGCCAAGCAGGGGGGGCAGGCCCAGGAAGGCAAAGCCAGCCCCGGCTAGGATCCAGGTCCCCGGAAAACAGTATTTCAGGTACTGTAGCTGCCGCACCCACCACGCCCACCATTGTCCGAAACGCTCTTCTCCCAGGGGGGTCCCCACGTTGGCTCCGGAAACCATCAGCGCCCGCTGGCCATGGTCCTGCAGCAGGGCGGCCAGGGAGCAGTCGTCGACCACGTTGTCCCGCCACAAGGCCGCCACCCGCAGCGTTTCGAAAGTGCCCTTGTCCACGGCCATGGCCCCGCCCCAGGGCTGGGTCACCAGAGGCAGGCCCTGCAGGCAATGCAGAAAAAGAACGCTTGTTTCGTGCAGCAGATTGGCCAGGCCGTGGGCCGAGGTCAGGCGGTGGTAGCCGCTGGTGACCGTGGCCTGGCCGCCCAGGATCGGTTCCAGCAGCAGTCCGGCCAGATCCGGGGGAGCGAGATGTCCCGCGTCGCAGAAGACAAAGGCCCTGGACCCGGGATCGGCCGCCGCGACTCCGGCCAGGAGGTTGGCGTTCTTGCGGGATGCCGCAGGCACGAGAGAGCCCAGGGCAACGCGTACATGGGCTTGGCGGGCGGCCAGTTCCTGGGCCAGGAGGTGGGCCGGATCCGCTTCGTCCCAGACCGCGAGCACGATGCGGGCCGGGGCCGGGGATTGCTTCAGCAGGGTGTCGAGGCCCTGGCGGATCAAGATGCTGTCGCCGGTCAGGGGCACGATCAGGGTGGCTGGCAGTGGCGCGGCCAGGGTCACGGCCGGTGGCCGGGCCAGGACATGGCGCAGGCCGATCCAGGCCAGAAGAAGGAGAATCAGCGGGTGCAGCAGAAGCGGCCACATGCTCATGCGGCGTCCAGCAGTGCGGCCAGGCGCAGGCGCAGGGCTTCGCGGCCGCACAAGGTGGCGGCCGCGATGGCGGTCCGGAATTTGTCCAGGTCAGCCTCGAAGCGATCCAGACAGCCCGGCGGCAGGTCCAGGGAGGGGTGGCACTGGCCGTAGCCCAGCCGGTGCAGGTGATGCCCGTTCCAGAGCTGCTCGTAGAAAAGGCGGGTCGGCACGCAGAACACGGGCTTGCCCAGGTGCAGGGCCTCGGACAAGAGGCCGTGCCCGCCGTTGCTGAGCACATAGGCCGCAGTGGCCAGATCCTCCAGAAAGGCCGGCCGCGCGGTGGGCCGGAAGCGCACGTTGCCCTGGTTTGGCCGCACTCCGAAGCCGTAGACCCGGTATTCCCGTCGCCGGCCTCCGAGTACCCGTTGCAAGGTGTCCGGGTTGCCGCCACGGATGTAGACCACGGCATGGTCGCCCATGCGCGGGGTCAGGGGCAGCACGTCCCTGCGGACCAGGGTGCCGAAGAGTTCGTCGCGCCCGGGGTCCTTGACCGGGGGGCGGTGAAAGGAGGTGATCAGGTGGCGGGAGACCGGAGCCGAGACCACCCGGATGCAGGTCTCGGTGATGATCCGGTTCAGCCGTTGCCCCGGAGGCGGCTCGTGGCGGGTGCGGGTCAGCACGTGCTGGTGGTCCAGGCTGACGCAGGGTCGCCCGGCCTTGCGCGCGGCCCGGGAGGTGAAGAACTCGTAATCCGTGATGATGAGCGCCGGGTCGAACGCGCGGATGATCCCTGCCAGGCGGCCGACCCAGGCCGAGTAGCCGGCCAGGGCGCGGGCCCAGCCCGCAACCGTGGCCCCCACGTCCACGCGGCCATGGCGCAGCTGAGTGCCGAGCATGGGCAAGGGCTCGTAGGCAAAGCCCAGATCCCGCGTCTCCGCCACCACCCCGGCGCCCACGAACAGGATCTCGTGGCCGTGCAGCAGGTCGGCCACGGTCAGGGAGCGGTTCAGATGCCCCCGGGCATCGCCCTGCACGCCGTAGAGGATCCTCGCCATCAGTAGCCCATGAGTCCGCAGCAGCGCGTGCACACGGGCATGAGCCCGTCGGTGTGCAGACTCTGCCGGAACCGCTTGAAGCGTTCGTTGTTCCACAGCTCGGTGATGGTCTGTTCCTTGACGTTGCCGACCACGTAGTCGTGGTAGTCCCGGCAGGGGGACATGTCGCCGTTGGCGTCCAGCTCCACGGCGTGGAAGATGGAGATGCAGCGCTCGTAGCCGAAGGTGGCCGAGTGGTCGCCGTAGTAGGTGTTCAGGTTGTGCGCGCCGCGAATGTCCGGGATGACGGTCACGGGCGTCATGCCAAGGGGCCGCGCGCGCCGCCGCACGGCCGCGAGTTCGCGGTCGAGCAGGGCCGCATCCCGCACCGTCCAGTCGCCGATCCAGCCCCGGTGCAGGGTGGGGACGAAGCCGAAGCGGCGTGCGAAATCCTGTTCATGGGCCTGGGCGCTGGCCGGATCGATCCACCAGGACAGGTAGAAGACAAAGAGATCGACCTTGTCCCTGTAGGCCTCGTACACGTCCATGACGTGCCGGGCGTTGACCTCGGAAATGGTGCACAGGGCCGCCACCAGGGGGAGCTTGCGTCCCTGTCGGTTCTTGGCCTCCCGCACGGCTTCCAGGGCGCGGAGCACCGTGGCGTGGTTGTCGCCGCCACCGGCGGCGGGGCGGGCCGCGTTGTGCGTGGCCGCGTCATGGCCGTCGATGGAGATCTGCAGCAGGAACATGGGCGCCTGGACCAGCTCTTCGGCCACATCGGCCACGCCCGTGGCGTTGGTGGCGATGGCCGTGGGCATGCGCAGGGCCGTGGCCCGCCGGATGATGTCCATCCAGCCGGAGTAGAGGGTGGGCTCGCCGCCCCAGAGGTACACGTTGGGATGCTGGCCATGGCGGTGCAGGTCGTTCAGCAGGGCCAGGTAGCGCTCGGAGGAAACTTCCTTGGACTTGAGTTCCTTCAGGTTCCTGCCGTGCAGAAATCCCTGGTCGCCCCACTGGCCGCAGGTGTGGCAGCGCAGGTTGCAGATGTCCGTGATGCGGATGGACAGCTGGCGGATGGAGCGGCCCAGTCCCGTGGCGGCCCGGGGCGGGATGAAATCGAAAAGCATCTTGTCCGTTTCCAGGGCGGCCAGACGGGACGCGATCCACGGCGTGCGGATCACCTTCATGGTGTTCTTGAGGATGGTGCCGATGTCGACACTGCTGCGTTGGGTCATGGCTTAAGGCTCCGATCGGGACGGTTGGAGGATGGATCCGATCCGGGTTTGAAAGATGTGGTCCGCACTCTGGCGCGTCCGCCGGGCCAGGTCAATGCCCGGCGTCTGTTCGGGGCGGGAAGCCACAGGGAGTGTCCGGCTCATGCGGGAATCCCGGCGATGCGCAGCAGGATGCGCTCGTGGTTGGTTGGGGCGTGGTATTCGGCCAGCACCCGTTCGCGCCCGCGTCCGGCCATGGCCATGGCCGCGTCCCGGTCCGCGGCCAGACGTTCCACGGCGTCGGCAATGGCCGCGGGGTCGTGCTCGGGCACGATGCAGCCCGTGTCCCCGTCCTCGACCAGTTCGCCGATCCCGGCCACGGCCGTGGTGATGACCGGCAGGCGGTACATGAGTCCTTCCAGCACCACCGTGGGCAGGCCGTCGCGGTCGCCGTTGGCGTCGATGCAGCAGGGCGCGGCCAGGATGTCCGTGTCCAGGAACAGACGGTGCGTTTCCTGGTGCGAGACAAAGCCGGTGAAATGGACATGATTTTCCAGGCCGAGCTTGCGGGTCAGCTGGCGCAGGGTCCGGTCCAGGCGCCCCGAGCCGGCCAGGGTCAGCCTGAAGGGCACCTCCCGGTCCCGCAGCAGACCGCAGGCCAGGATCAGGTCCTCGAAGCCCTTCTTGCCCACGAAGCGGCCCAGGCCCAGGATGCGGTAGGGCGGAACCATGGGCACGGGGGCCTCGGGGCAGCTCTCCCAGTCCGGGCCCTCGCGGATGACGTCGAAGCCGTGCACGGGCACGCCCGCGATCTTTGCCAGATAGGGCAGGTTGGCGGCCACAGTGCAGCGGGTGAAGCTGGCGTGCCGGATCTTCTCACCCAAGAGACCGTCCGGGGGATAGATGTCCCGGGCACGGGTGGTCAGGCTGTAGGGAATGCCCGTCAGGCGATGGACGGCCCAGGCCGTGGTGGTCGGCCCGGCGGCCCAGACTCCGTGCATGTGTTCGATGCCCCGTTTCTGGAAGCGGGTGGCCAGATGAAAGGCGCAGAGCACGGCCCACAGGGTTTCGCCGTATTTTTCCACGTCCCCGTGCCAGCGGGTCAGGGCGGCCCGCAGCAGGCCGCCGACCATGCGGGGCTCGCGGCGCAGCCAGTGGCAGAGCCCGCGCAGGATGTCCGGCAGGGCCCGCACTCCCAGGCGCGTTATGTCTTCGGGTTCCGGATGGCTCTGGCCGCGTTCCCGGCCATAGAGGGTGAAGAGGGACAAGGGCAGGCCCATGCCTCGCAGGTTGTCCACTTCGGTCCGGACAAAGGTCTCCGAGGCCTTGGGAAACCAGAGCAGCAGATAGGCGGTCTTGGGCAGATGCATGGGGGCTCCGTTAGCGGGTTTCGTCCACCAGATGCCGGGGGCACCAGTCCCCGGCCCGGCTGGCCGGGGTCATGCCCAGTCGGGGGAAGGGCATGTCCTCGCGGGCCAGGTCTTCAAGGGTCAGCCCGCGCACGGGAAATGTCGCGGCCAGCCACTCCAGGAACAGGCGGATGCGGCGCAGCAGGCGCTCCACATGGTCCTGGGTGGGCAGGTGCGGGGCGCATCCGGCCATCATTTCCGAGGAATGCCAGGTCAGGGACAGGACCCGGCCTCCCTGCAGCACGAGGAGCCGGGTCGCGGCCTGCAGATAGGCCAGGCCGTGCCAGACGGGTTTCAAGGGCATAAATCCCCAGTGGGGGAATGTGCGCAGCAGCGGCAGGCCGTGGGCCTCGCCCAGACGGCTGGCCAGAAAATGCACGCCCTGGCCCAGTCCGGGCATAAGCGGCGCCACGCAGATGGGCATTTCAAGGATCTCAGATCCGTCCACGCTGACGCGAAAAGGCTGGGTCGGGGCCAGGAAATGATCCGGACCGCCCCGGGGAAAACGCAAGGGGTGGATGGAGGAGTCCACCCGAACCCCGGCCCGGGCCAGGACGGGCCACAATTCCGGGCGCAGGTCCCAGCGGCCCTGGCGGAAGCTGGTCGCGGGACGGCCGCTGGTCTCGGCGCAAAGGTCAAGGAGCGTGCGGACTTTGGCGGCCATGAGATCAGCGGGAACTTTTGCCGCGCTTGGGGAGGCGTGTGCCAGATCATGCAGCGGCGGGGTGTGCCAGTGGTGCAGATGCGCCCCGATCTCGGCCCCGTGGTGGCGGCCCATGCCCGAGACCACGCTTCTGGCCCTGGCGTCGGCCAGCACGGCATGGGTGCACAAAAGGGTCAGCGGGAAACCCAGCTCGTCGGTCAGGGGGGCCAGGCGCTCCAGGGCCGCCACATTGGTCGTGGACAGATTCCGGCTCGGATAGCGGTCGCGAAAAAGGCCTTCCTCTTCCACGTCGATGGCGATGACCACGCGCAGCGGCCGGTCGGAATCAGGGACAGGAAGGGGCATGGCGAGTCCGGTTGTGTGTCCAGGATGCCGGCGCTGGAAGGTGGATGGCCGGTGCTGCTGCCTACGCAATTTCAGGGCGAAGTTCAATGCGTGCGCTCTCGGGGCGGGCGGGAGCGGTAGATGGCAAGAAGCCCGTTTCCGGCCAGGACAAGGAGTGGCAAAAGGCCGGCCAGTTCCGCGCCTTCGCGCGGCAGGTGCGGAACCAGGAGCGAGTGCCCGGCCCACGCGGCCAGGGCCGCCGCGAGAGCGCCGAGCAGATGGATCGGCTTCAGGCAGGGCACGGTCAGGGCCGTGAAGCCGACGGTGCCCAGGGCCATCCACAGCCGTGTCCCGGAAATGACCCATCCCGCGCCGAGTGCTCCGTCTCCGGGGATGAGCAGGAAGCAGAGCAGGAGACTGACCGCGAGTCCGGTCACGTACACGGCCAGCAATTCCCGCACGCGGCCCATGCTGATCATCATGTAGGCGGCCAGGTTGTGCAGGAAGGCCGCCGGGATGGCCGGAAGCAGGGCGTGCAGGACCGGGACGGAAGGCGCGTAGCCCGGCCCGAAGATCAGGGGCACGATGCGGTCTGCTTCCAGCAGCAGCACGTACATGGGCACAAGCGACATGCCGAGCAAAAAACGCCCCATGGCCAGGGAGATGCGGCCAAAGGCCAGCTGGTCCGTGGCCCATTGTCGGGCCAGGAGGGGAAAGACCACCTTGCCCAGCAGGGCGCCGGAAATCAGGGCGCAGATGCCGTCGACAATCTCCCAGGACACGTTGTACCAGCCCACGGCCGTTTCCCCGCTGACGGCGTCCAGGACATAGATGTTGCATCGGTTGTACAGGAGGGCGCAGATGGCCATGCCGGCAAAGGTCAGACTGTGGGCCCAGCCGCTGATCCAGGTTCTTGAGAGACGGGGCCAGGGCAGGCGCCAGGCCAGGGCCCGGCCGATGAAGAGCCCCTGGCCCGCGGCCTCGACCAGCTTGAACAGGGCCAGGATTGGCAGGGGCAGGCCGAGCAGGACGCAGGCGAGGCCATGGGCGCTGCCCAACAGGCTCGCGGGGATGCGGATGCGCATCTCCACGTCCTGACGGCCCCGGGTCCGGCAGAGAACGAAAAAGGATTCGGCCATGGCCGACAGGCCCATGCCGGCCGATACCAGCAGGAGCACCAGGCATTTCTGGGCCGAATGGCCCAGCACGGCACCGGCCAGTGCCAGGCAAAGCATGGCCAGGGCAAAAAGAATGGTCTGCAGCAGGAAAACCTCGGCCAGGACCCGGCGCGGCCTGTTGCCCCGGCCGTTCAGGCGGGCGACGAGAAAATCCGTGAACCCGGCGCTGGTGGCCATGGCCACCAGGGCGCCGAAGGCCTGGGCCACGGCGATCTGTCCCAGGACGTCCGGACCGGTCCGGGCCAGCACGATCATGAACAGGGTGACCAGGATGCCGCTGCCCCACTGGGCGCAGAGAATATAGCCGAAGCGCCGGGCCATGAGCAGGAAGGGATTGGCGCCCGAAGACGCTGCTGCTTTCGGGGGCTGGGTCACGACTGGAACCAGTGGAGGGCCTGTCGAGGCAGGGAAATGATGATCTTACGGCGAAAAGTCGTCATCCCCCTGAAAAAGGGGATCCATGCCTTTTTAACTATCTGAAAAGAATGGATTTCCGCCTTCGCGGGAATGACGCTCAGACGCTTTTGCGACTTTATTGCAGCAGACTCATTGATGGGCGAATGAGACATTTTGACCTTGCAAGGAACCGGCAAATTTGAAAAAAGTTCCTGTCTTGATTGTTTCCACGCAGCGTCGACAGTGGCCGCGTGGGGCGAAGAATTGTTTTTTTTCTCAAAAGAATCAATAAATTCTCGTCTGGTTGTGCGCCGGGAACCGAACAGTACAACCTTTTGCGCCCGGGGCACGGCCGGCCTCCGACGGCCTGGCGCGTCGGAAGCCGACGCAACGGGTCAAGGATCATCGTCATGAAATCGTCTCCACCTGTCCAGAGTCTGTCCGAGCGGGTCACCGCCCGCCTGGAGCGGGTGCGACGTCGGGTGGACGGTTTCGAGGACGGTCTTGTGGCCCGTTTTGGGTCCGGTCCGGTGCTGTGCGTCCCGTGGTTCACGCTCTTCGTTGTTCTGCTGGTCGGGTATTTCGTCCACGAGCCGTGGAAGGACGAAACGCAGGCCTGGCTCATGGCCCGGGACATGAGTGTTCCCGAACTGTGGCGCAATGCCGGGACCGAAGGCCATCCCATTGGTTGGCACCTGCTGGCGAAACCCTTGACCCTGCTTGGCCTGCCCTTCGACGCCTTGCGCCTGGTCAACATCGCGTTGGTTCTCGCCGCGGCCGCCGTCGTGTTGCGGGCCGCCCCGTTCACGATCTGGCAGCGCGCCATCGTCATTTTCACCCCGCCCTTTATTTATTTCGGCATGTATGCCCGCAGCTACAGTTTGATTTTGCTGCTGTGCATCCTGCACGCGGCGGCCTATGCCTCCCGCCACGAGCGGCCTCTGCGCTACGGCCTCCTGCTGGGAGCCATCGCCAACACATCGGTCCTGTTCATGCCCTACATCGGCCTGATGGGCCTGTGGTGGCTGTGGGAAACCTGCCGCGAGAGGTTGCGCGGGGACAGGGTGACGGGAATCCTGCTCATGACCGTCCTGATTCTGCTGGCCTGCATTCAGCTTATCCCGCCAGCGGAGATGGCCCAGGTCCGCACCTCGAACCGTTGGTACGTCTTTTTCAATTCCCTTGGCTTAGCGCCTGTGCTGCGGCGTTTTGATTTTTTCATCATGCCGTTGTTCTTCATCTTTCCCTGGCTGGCCCGGCTGTCCGGCATCGACCGCGTCCTGGGCTGGATCGCTCTGGCGTCCATGATCTTCTTTCCCTTCGTCAACGCCTTCGTCTACGGGCTCTCGCCCTGGCATTGGTTCGCCAGTTTCTCGATCATGTTCTTTGCCTCGTGGATATTGAAAGTCCGCGCCGACCGATTGGGCTGGGACAGGCGCGGTGTGTCGGCCTGCCTGGTGCTGTTTTTCTGGTTGGCGGGGCTCACGATTTACGAGAGCGCGCGGCTTTTGGTGCTCGACAGCGTGTCCTTGGCCAGCAACACCCAGGACTTCCTGCCCTATGCCCGCGAACATTTGCTCGACAAGGATGTCGCCGGGCATCAGATCCTGAACGTGACCCCGATCCTGGCCTACATTCCGGACAAAAAGATCTGGAGCCCCGTGTCCCGGAAGTGGACGACATATGTGGTTTTCAACGGTCACTACGTCCAGAATTTCACCATGGAGGCGGACAAGGCCGCAGGCATCATTCTTGACGAGTGTCCGGTCAGGCGGCCGTGGATGCTCTTCTCCAAGCTCTGGACCAATGCGACTCAGGCGGGCTACTCCCTGGTGCACAGCGCCAACCGGACCTCGATCATGAAAGAGGACTATTATGTCTATGCGCCCGACCCGGAAGAGGATAGTGGCGGAATCCGGAAACAGTGAACGTGTGAAACGAGTCTTCCAAGGGGAATTTCGTGACTGAAAAGCGTGCTCTCGTCATTGGCGCCGGTCCGGCCGGATTGACCGCGGCCCTCGAACTGCTGCGTCGCGGCGGTCCGCGTCCGTGCATCCTGGAAGCGTCCCAGGCCATCGGCGGCCTGGCTCGGACCGAAAATTTCCGGGGCAACCGCATCGACATCGGCGGGCACCGTTTCTTCAGCAAGTCGGCCCAGGTCATGGACTGGTGGCAGGGCATCTTTCCGGTCCACGAGGGCGACACCCCTCCGTCCACCCTGGAGCGCCTGCTGGTCCGGGCCCGCAAGTCGCGCATCTACTGGAACGCCAAGCTTTTCGACTACCCCATCACCCTGTCCGTGGACACCCTGACCAAGCTCGGCCTGGTCAAGCTGGTGAGGTCCGGGTTGAGCTACGTGAAGGCGAGTCTGCTGCCCATTCGCCCCGAGAAATCCCTGGAGGACTTCTTCGTCAACCGCTTCGGCCGGGAGCTGTACGCCACGTTTTTCCGCGACTACACCCAGAAGGTCTGGGGCATCCCCTGCGAACGATTGTCGCCGGACTGGGGCGGGCAGCGGGTCAAGGGCCTGTCCATCGTCAAGATTCTGCTGCATGCCCTGGCCAGCGCCCTGCCGAAATCAAGGGCCGATTTGGCCCAGAAGAACGTGGAAACCTCGCTCATCGGCCGTTTCCTGTATCCGCCCCTGGGGCCCGGCCAACTCTGGGAGGCCGTGGCCACAAGCATCCGGGAGCAGGGCGGCGAGATTCATTTCGGACACGAGGTCGTGGAGCTAGGGACCGAGGGCGGGCGCGTGACCCAGGTCGTGACCCAGACCGCGGACGGACAGCGACACGTCTGGGACGGGGACATGGTCATTTCCTCCATGCCCGTGCGGGAGCTGGTCCGGGCCCTGGGTCCGGCCGTGTCCACGAACTGCCGCGATCTGGCCGGGCAACTCCTGTATCGGGACTTCTTCACCGTGGGGCTGCTCCTGGACAAGGTCTGCCTGACCGAGAAGGACGGCACGCCCCTGAAGGACAACTGGATCTACGTGCACGACCAGCGGGTGGAGGTCGGCCGCTTGCAGTTCTTCCACAACTGGAGCCCCTGGATGGTGGGGGATGATGGCAAATTCTGGGTCGGGCTCGAGTACTTCTGCAACGACACGGATCCCATCTGGCACCGGTCCGAGGAGGATCTGGTGGCCATGGCCTCCCGCGAACTGGAGATCCTGGGCATCGCCAAGGCCGCGGACGTGCGCGGGGGCTGCCGGATCCACGCGGCCAAGGCCTATCCGGTATACATGGGTCCCGGGTACGAGCGGTTCGCGGAAATTCGCGAGGATCTGGATCGGATGGAAAATCTGTATCTCGTGGGCCGCAACGGCATGCACCGCTACAACAACATGGATCATTCCATGCTGTCCGCCATGGAGGCGGTCGCGGCCGTTGTGTCCGGGTCCAGGGACAAGAGAGCCATTTGGCGGGTCAATGCCGAAAGCGACTATCACGAGGAAAAGAAGACCGCTCGCTGAGCCCTTTTTCACGACAACTCGGGTACTTCATGCTGAAATTCAACGATCTTGTCCGCATCAGCCTGCGGCAACATTTCCGGCAGCGCAGTTTGAGCGTGATCCTTGCGATTTCGTTTGGGATTTGTGTCGCGCTGGTCGTTTTGATCATTGGACGGGATATCGAGACCAGGATTGTGCAGGACGTCAATCTGATCGGCAATGTCTCCATGATTCAGCTTATTTTTGAGAATCAGGGCTCTCCCGGAACCCCTCCGCGCTATTTTCACGACGATACGCTCGACGCGCTGCGCAGCGACCCCCGGATTGTTTCACTGGCGACCGGGATGCATGACCGGGCATGGTTCCCGATGACCGTGGGCTCGCGGATTGTTTCCATCGGCGCCAAGGGGGTCGATGCCTGGTTCTGGAAGACCAACATGCTGACCACCGTGGAAGGGCGTTTTTTCGGGACCGATGACGTGCTGCGCAGGACCCGGGTCTGTGTCCTGGGCAGTGACACGGCGCAGCTTCTGTTCGGCGACGGGCCGTATGTCGGGAAAACCCTGACCATGATTGGCGACAACTACGAAGTGATCGGCGTGGCCAAGGGGGCCATGATCCGCTCTTCGACCCGCACCTGCTACATTCCGCTGACCACGGCCATGGATCGGGGTTTTCGGGGGGCGCTTCCCAATCACGTCATGCTGCAGGTCGGGCGCCTCGATGACGTGGTTCCGGTGGTCAAGGAGCTGCCCGGCATCATCGCCACGTACCAGCCGAGCGAAAGTCTCGGCATCGACTACGCCCGCGACGATGTGGGGAAGATTCGGACCATCACCCGCTGGGTGCGCGTGCTGCTCGTCTTGGCCGTCGGCGCGTCCCTCATTTTGGGCGCCCTGGGCATTTGGCAGGGCGCCTTCTCCGCGGTGCGCGACCGGACCCGGGAGATCGGACTGAAGCTGGCCATGGGCGCGGAGCGGGCCGATATCCTGGCGCAGTTTCTGGCCGAATCCCTGCTGAAATCCATTGTCGGCGGATTGCTCGGCGTTGTGCTCGGGACGGGATGCATCCTGCTTGGCGTGCAGTTTTTGCAGATTCATCTCGACTGGCTGGAGTTGGCGCGCCTGGCGACATGCAGCATGCTCGCCGCCGCCATTGTCGGCATGGCGGGCGGGTTCTATCCGGCCTATTGCGCCAGCCGCATGGATGTGGTGCAGGCCTTGCGTTACGAATAGGGGTCTATTGAAGAATGATCTTTACGTGAGGCTGTTTAAAAAATTCTTCTGGCTAGGCGCGCGTGTGCCCGCATGGGTAAGAAAAGTTCAAGGCCGACGTGTAGTTAGGCCTACACGAGGATTTGAACTTTTCGAAGCAACAACGCCAGAAGAAGATTTTCAACAGCCTCATAGGAATCAGACGAGGACGCCATGGACATGTTGCTTCAAGTCGAGGATTTGCGCAAAACGTATGGCGGCGAACCGATCCTGCGCGGCGTGTCCCTGAACCTGTGCGCCGGGCAGATCACGGCCATCATGGGGCCCTCGGGTTGCGGCAAATCCACGCTGCTGCACATCCTGGGACTGCTTTTGTCCGGCGATTCGGGGCTGTACCGCATCCTGGGGCAGGACATGTTCGCCCTCGGGCACCGCGAGAAGGCCCGGTTCCGCAGGCAGTTCTTCGGCTTCATCCTGCAGAGCTGCAATGTTTTCGCCCACACCACGGCGGCCGAGAATGTCGAGTACCCCCTCATCTACGCCGGGGTGCCGCGCAGGGAGCGCGAGGTCCGGGTGCGCGAGGCCCTGTCCTGGGTCAACATGTCCCAGAAGGAACACGAACGCAGCAACCGCCTCTCCGGCGGGGAGCAGCAGCGGGTGGCCATCGCCCGCGCCCTGGTCAACCGTCCCCGGGTGCTGTTCGCGGACGAGCCCACGGGCCAGTTGGATCACTGCAACACGGACCACATCATGCGCCATTTCCGGGAAGTCGCCACCCGGATGCTGCTGGGCATGCTCATCGTCACCCACGACCCGCACGTGGCCGGACACTGCGACGCGGTGCACACCTTGCGCGACGGTGTCCTGGCGCCGTGGCAGGGCTGATCACGTCCCCCAAACGGGAGGCGGGAGGCGTTGCCGAAAGGGTTCCGTCTTTCGTGTCCGCGGGTCTGCCAGTCCTGCTGGGAGGCCTGTACCTGCTGCACAGTTTCTTCCGCTATTTTGACCACGATGAGTTCGAGGCCGTGCATACGGGCTGGAAAATTCTGCAGGGACAGGTCATTTATCGGGATTTTTTCCAGCATCATCATGCGGCCGTCTATCATCTGCTGTCCGGCCTCATGGCCCTGACCGGTCAGGAGCCGCACACCCTTGTCTGCATCCGCCTCGTGTTCCTGGCCATGTCCGCGGGCATTGTCTGGCTGACCTGGCTGCTGGCCCGCGACCTGCTGGGCAGCCACGCGGCCGCCGGCAGCGCGGTGCTCCTTTTGCTGGGCACGGAAATGTTCTGTGCCGCCGCCGTGGAGATCCGCCCCGACGTGCCCCAGGTGTTGTTCGGCATGTTCGGACTCTGGGCCACCCAGCGCGGCGGGCGGGCGGACCGCCCGCTCCTGTCCTGCCTGGGCGGGGGAAGCCTGGCCCTGTCCTTCGTTTTTCTGCAGAAGGCCCTGGTCGTCATCGTTCTCGTGCTGGCCGCGCAGGGTCTGGCTGTCTGGCAGCGACGGATGCGGGCACGCCATCTGGGCCTGCATCTGGTCGGACTCCTGCTGACTCTTCTGCCCTTCGGGCTGTATCTCTGGCTCACGGATTTCCTGTCCACCTATTTCTTCTGGAACTGGACCCTCAATCTGCATTTTCCGCGTCCGGTGCCTGACTGGTTTTTTTTGCGCCAGTCCCTGCTGCTGAACGCGCCAACATGGATTCTTTTTGCAGTCGGCCTTGGGCTGGCTGTACGCGGGAAGGCCTGGTCCCTGGTGCTGACCGGTGGGCTGGCCAGTGCCCTGCTGGGTGCGATCGCGGCGCATGACGTCCATTATCCGCAGTATTTTCTGCACTTCTTTCCGCTCATGACCCTCCTGGCCGCGCATGGATTGCACGCAGTGGTGCGACGCCGCGAAGTGCTGGCGGCGGTGCTGGTGCTGGCCTGCCTGGGGAGCGTGGGAAAATTCACGTATGAGCTTGTCGCGCGCGGCAATGCCGACCAGTTGGCCAAGGTCGCCTATGTGCTGAATGGGACCGAAACGACGGATGCGGTGTATGACGGCAATGCCCAGTTCAATCTTTTCCGGCCGGATGTGGACTATTTCTGGTTTTCCGTGCGTCCCGGACGCAGCGGGTTAAGCGCCTACAAGGCCTTGAAGGGGTATGAGTACGACCTCATGGAGCGCATAGCCAGGTTGAGGCCGCGGGTCGTCTCGACGTACCTGCTCGGGGTCGAGGCCGCTGCCTTGAAGGGATATCGTCCCAGCACCGTCTACCCGGACCTCTTGTGGCGGGTGGACGCGCAGGGGCCGAATCAGGATGGCGCGCCGTGACCGCCTGGGCTCAGGGTTGGAAGATGCCGGGTCTCGTCCGCAGTTGTCCGGCCATGGCCTGGGCCACGGCGTGGCGGCCCGTGTCCGTCAGGTGCACGCCGTCCCGGGCGTAGGCCCCGTCCTGTCCGAGCAGGACGCCGCGCAGGGACACGAAGTACGGCTTGGAGGACAGGCGCTCCTCCAGGCGCGAATACACGAGCTGAATGTTGGCGCGGAACACCGCGAAGGCGTCGGCTTCAGCCGGGGCCGTGGACTCGGTCCAACGCGTGGGTTGCCAGAAGAGCACGAAGTCCGCTCCGCGATAGCGGCACTCCCGGGCCATGTAGTCGTAGCGCTGCTCCACGGCGTTCACGAAATCGTGCAGCACGGGATCCTCGGGCGACAGGGGTTCCAGGGTGAAGCGGATTTTTTCGTAGGCCTCGTAGGTGGACGAGGCTCGGATGCCAGCGTTCAGGCCCTTGAAGATGCCGAACAGGCTGCCGTGATAGCTTTCGATGAGACCGCGCATCCGGCGCAGGCCGAAATGGGCGTTCACGGTCTGGTACTGGGAGAAGTAGGTGCTGTCGTTGGCTCCGTCGTAGAAGATGACGGCGGCCGGGGGTTCGGACTCCAGGATGGAGCAGCGCTGAAACATCTTCACCTCCAGCAGGGAGTTGAAGGAGTTTTCACCGAAGTTGACGAAGCGCAGGGCTTGTTTGTCGCGGTTCATCTCCGCCGCGAGATGGCTGGGGATGGTTTGGGCGTCGTCATTCGTGGCCCCGCGCATGGTCGAACCTCCGAACATCCAGACCGTCCGGCCCGTGCCGTCCGGCGGGTTGTTGCGGGTCGGCCGACCGCCACGCTCGTTGAGGAAGAACACATAAGGATCGTATTTGACGCGGCTTCCTTCCTTGAAATGGCCGTAAACGAGATAGTTGCTGAGGGAGATGCCCGCGAAGGCCAGAAGTTCCACGCCCAAGAGCAGCGCGAAGGTCCAGAGCGTGACGCGGTACAATGATTTGCCGGCAATGCTGAGCAGTTTTTTCATGGTTCGTTCCGCCTTGTGGGTTTTGCCCTCGTAACAAAAGACTTTGCCCAAGTCGATCAACGGGTTATCAGTGGGCCATGAGCCCGGAGGTGTGAGATGACGGCTTTGCAGGAGCGCTACGCGAACATGACCCGCGGCCAGGCCCGGGACACGGGTCAGGTGCTGGCCCTGGGACTGGCCCTGGCCGCCTTTGTCCTGAATAAAGCGGAGTTGGCCTTGGCCTCGGCAGGGATCATGCTGCTGGTGCTGGTCTGGCCAAATGTCTTTCGCCCCCTGGCTTTATTTTGGTTCGGGTTGTCTGAAATTCTTGGCTGGGTCATGACCAGGGTCATTTTCTCCACGATCTTTTTCCTGCTGGTGACGCCGGTGGGATTGTGCAGAAGGATGTGCGGCCTGGATCCCATGGAACGCAAACGCTGGAAGGACGGCTCGGAGAGCGTGTTCAGGGTGCGGGAGCACGGGTACACGGGCCGGGATCTGGAGCGGATGTTTTAAGGAGGAATGCATGTCGTTTGACGGAGAGCTGTGGCAGTTCTTGCGGACGCGCAAGAAATTGTGGCTGCTGCCGGTGGTGGCGGTGCTGCTGCTGATGGGCGTGGTGGTGCTCTTGACCAGCGGCTCGGCCCTGGCGCCCTTCATCTACACCTTGTTCTAGGAGGCGGCGTGAAAGGAGTGATCCTGGGCATCTCCGCGTTCTATCACGACAGCGCGGCCGCGCTGATTGTGGACGGGGACCTGGTGGCCTGCGCGCAGGAGGAGAGGTTCACGCGGATCAAGCATGACGAATCCTTCCCCCGGCATGCCGCCCGTTTCGTGCTGGAGGAAGGGCGGGTCGGACTTGGGGACGTGGACGCTGTGGCCTTTTACGACAAGCCCCTGCTCAAGTTCGAGCGTCTTCTGGAAACCTACCACGCCTTTGCTCCGCGCGGTTTGGCCAGCTTCAACCTGGCCATGCCGGTCTGGTCCCGGGACAAAGTATTCATGCGCCGCATGCTTGCTCGTGAACTGGCCGAACTGGGACAAGGCTCGCCCACCCTGCTCTTTCCGGAGCATCATCTTTCCCATGCGGCCAGCGCCTTCTATCCCTCGCCCTTTCAGGAAGCCGCCATCCTGACCGTGGACGGGGTGGGCGAGTGGGCGACCACGCTCCTCGGGTACGGACAGGGGCATCGCATCACGGCCCTGCGGGAGAACGCCTTTCCGCATTCCCTGGGCCTCTTGTACTCCGCCTTCACCCAGTACTGCGGCTTTCGCGTCAACAGCGGCGAATACAAGCTCATGGGTCTTGCACCCTACGGCAACGAGCACACTGCCCGCTTTCAGGACTTCGAACGCCTGATCCGGGAGCAAATGATCGACGTGCGTCCGGACGGGTCGTTGCTCCTCAATCTGGAGTACTTCGATTTTCCCGCCGGACTGCGCATGTGCCACGAAGAACGTTTCGAGCGCTTGCTGGGCCTGCCGCCGCGCCTGCCTGAGTCCGACATTTCCCAGGCTTACATGGATCTGGCCCTGGCCATTCAGCGTGTCACCGAGGATGTGGTGCTGCGGCTGGCCAAGACCGTCCGGACGCTCACGGGCAGCTCGAACCTGGTCATGGCCGGAGGTGTGGCGCTCAATTGCGTGGCCAACGGATTGCTGCGCCGTTCGGGGCTTTTCGACGAGATCTGGATTCAGCCGGCCGCCGGTGATGCCGGCGGCGCCCTGGGCGCGGCCCTGGCTGCCTGGCATATCGGCCGGGATCAGGAGCGCACGGCCAAACCCGAGGATTCGATGCGCGGGTCCTATCTCGGGCCGCGCTTTGACGAGCGGAGCATCCTGGCCGCGGTGCGGCGCCAGAATGGAGTCTGCCAGCCCTGCGCCGACATAAACGAGGTGGTCCGGCGCACGGCAGCCCTGCTGGCCGAGGGCGCGGTGGTGGGCTGGTTCCAGGGTGCCATGGAATGGGGGCCCCGGGCTCTGGGCAACCGCAGCATCCTGGCCGATGCCCGGGATCCGGACACCCAGCGCCGGCTCAATCTGAAGATCAAGTTCCGGGAGGGCTTTCGGCCCTTTGCCCCGGTCTGCCGGGCCGAGAGGGCCGCGTTCTATTTTGACATGCGGCCCGAAGACACATCCCCGTACATGCTCTTCGTGCACACGGTGCGGCCCGAGCATCGCCTCCCGCTGCCGGACAACTACCGGGACCTGCCCCTCTACGAGCGGCTCTATCGGCCCCGTTCCGGCATCCCGGCCGTGACCCACGTCGATTTCTCGGCCCGGGTGCAGACGGTTCATCCCCAAACCAACCCCCTGTTTCACGATCTGCTCACGGCCTTCGAGGAACTGACCGGGTGCGGGGTCATCGTCAACACCAGCTTCAACATCCGCGGCGAACCCATTGTCTGCACGCCCGAGGACGCGTACCGTTGCTTCATGGCCACGGAAATGGACTATCTGGTCATGGGCCGTTTCATCCTGGCCAAAGGCGAGCAGCCCGCCGGGAACAGCCGGATCGCCGTGCCGGGACTGGACTGAGTTTTCACCACTGAACCCTGTTGGGAGGTTTCTATGACGACCGTGCTGGTCACCGGCGGAGCGGGATATATCGGCAGCCATACGTGCAAGGCGCTGGCCCGGCTCGGGCATGAGGTCGTCGTTTACGACAACCTGTCCACCGGCCACCGCGAATTCGTCAAATGGGGCGAATTCGTGCCCGGGGACATCCGAGACACGGAAACGTTGCGAGCGGCCTGCAAACGGTTCAAGCCCGACGGCATCATCCATTTCGCGGCCAGCTCCTATGTCGGCGAATCCGTGCAGAATCCCGGAAAGTATTTCAGCAACAACGTCGGCGGCACACTGAGCATCCTGCAAGCCATGTGCGGCGAGGGCGTCCCCCGCATCGTCGTGTCCGGAACCTGCGCCGTGTACGGCTCGCCCGCAGTGGTGCCCATCACCGAGACGACGCCGACCAACCCGGTCAATCCCTACGGCGCGAGCAAGCTGTTCATGGAGCGCATGCTCGCGGATTACGAGACCGCCCATGGCCTCTCCTGGGTCAGCCTGCGCTACTTCAACGCCGCCGGGTGTGATCCGGAAATGGAGGTCGGCGAACGGCACGATCCCGAAACCCATCTCATTCCCCGGGCCCTGCACGCGGCCCTCGGCATGCTGCCGCAACTGGAGATATTCGGCGACAATTATCCCACGCCCGACGGCACGTGCATCCGCGATTACGTGCATGTCCTGGATCTGGCCGAGGCCCATGCCACGGCCCTGACGCATCTGCTGGGTGGCAGGGAGAGCATGGCCATGAATCTGGGCTCGGGTTCCGGTTATTCCGTGCGGGAGGTGCTGGACCTGGTCGAATCCGTGACGAAGCGCAGGCTGCCGCTCAAGACCGCTCCCCGGCGCCGGGGGGATCCGGCTGAGCTGGTCGCCGACCCGGCCAAGGCCTTGGAGGTCCTGGGCTGGCGAACTCGTCATTCCGGCCTGGATGAGATCATCGAAACCGCCTGGGCCTGGGCCATGCAGGAGGCCGGGGCGACATCCTGAGGCGAGACTGGCCCCGGATTTTTTTGGGCACTGGTACTGATGGGCAGGGTGGTGAGCCGTGCTTTCGACGCCAAGAGAAGGCGCCGGAAGCACGGTTATTTTTTGGAGCGGGTCGGTTTTTTTCGCTCTGGACGCGTGCGGGTGGAACTCGACCGCGCGGGGCTTGGCCCTTCGGAACTCGTTCGGGCGCAACCCGTCCGCGCGGGACTTGTCCGTTTGGCGGGACATGCGGCCGTGCAGGCCGAGGGTCGCGGACGGGCAGGACGCGAGGAGGGGCTCCTGGTTTCGGTCGGCATGAGGATGTGGTGCTGGCGCAGCCGTTCCTCGTCGCTGCGGGCCACATGCAGAGGGCGGCCGTCGGGGGTGATGCCGGCGAAGTACATGGCCGTGGCCACGGCGCCGGGGATGGGGATGAAGCACTGCACCTGGCGGGGTTTCCAGCCCCGGGCCGCCAGCCAGCGGGCCAGATCGCGCATGTCCTCGTCCGTGGTCCCGGGGAAGGCGCTCATGAGGTAGGGGATGACGTATTGTTCCTTGCCCGCCTGTTTCGTTTCATGGGCAAAGATTGTCAGAAATTCCTCGAAGACCCGACCGGCGGGCTTGCGCATCAAGGCCAGGACCCGGTCGCAGACATGCTCGGGCGCGATCTTGAGCTGTCCGCCGACAAATTCCCGCAGATAGCCGGACAGTGCTGCCATGTCGTGCAGGGCCAGATCGAAGCGCACTCCGCTGGCCACGCGCAGGCCGCGCACTCCGGGCACGCGCCGCAGGCGGCGCAAAAGGTCCAGGTGGGCCTTCTGATCCATGCGGAAATGGGGGCAGACCTTTGGCGTCATGCAGCTTGGGCGCTTGCAGGGTCTGTCCTCCCGGTCGCAGCTCGCTCCCCACATGTTGGCGCTGGGTCCGCCCACATCGGAAATCTGTCCCTTGAAGCCCGGGGATGCGGCCATGTTGCGGACCTCGTCCAGCAGGGATTCCCGGCTGCGGGAGGCGATGCGTCGGCCCTGATGCAGGGCCAGGGTGCAGAACGAGCATCCTCCTCCGCAGCCCCGGTGGCTGGTCACGGAATCGCGGATCATGTCCTCGGCCGGAATGGGCAGTGTGTAGGCCGGGTGGGCTTTGCGCGCGAAGGGCAGGGCGTAGACCCGGTCCATCTCTTCCGTGGAAAGGGGGCGGGCCGGTGGAGCGATCAGGACGGTGCGTTCCCCGACGCGCTGAAGAGCCCAATCCGTGCCGTCGTGGACCTGTTTTTCCATGAGCAAGGTGGCGCGCATCAACTCCTTGGGATTGGCCAGGATGGCTTCATGGCTTGGCAGTTCGATCGCCTCCGCCACCTCGCCTTGGGTCGTGGCCGTGCCGGGGATGCCCTGCAGGTCCCGGCCGCGAGACAGGCGGTCGGCGATATCGATGAGCGCCCGCTCGCCCATGCCGTAGACCACGGCGTCGGCCTTGGCGTCGAGCAGGATGGGCTTGCGCAGGGCGTCGGTCCAGAAATCGAAGTGCGAAATGCGCCGCAGGGAGGCCTCGATGCCGCCCAGAATTACGGGCAGGCCGGGAAAGGCCCGTCGCAGCAGGTTGGTGTAGACGATGCACGCCCGGTTGGGCCGTGCTCCGGCCACGCCGCCCGGGGTGTAGGCATCCTCGGAGCGTTTCTTGCGAAAGGCCGTGTAGTGGGCCAGCATGGAGTCGATGGCGCCGGCCGAGACTCCGGCAAAGAGACGCGGCCGGCCCATGACGGCAAGGTCCCCGGGGCCGGTCCAGCGGGGCTGGGTGATGATGCCGGTGCGAAAGCCGTGGGCCACCAGCACCCGTCCCAACAGGGCCATGGCGAAGGACGGGTGGTCGACGTAGGCGTCGCCGCTGACCAGAAGCACGTCCAGCTCGGCCCAGCCGCACGCGTCCATCTCCGAGCGGTTCATGGGTAAAAACGAAGGCTGGGGCAGGGGCGTGGGGGAAAAGAGGCGCATGGTCCGACCCTATAGGCAGTCCTTGGCCCGGGCAAGAAATAAGGCGGCCCGGAGGCCGCCTGCGAAAGGGGGGACGAGAGGGGAGATGGGGCTCAGGCGCCGGGACCGGCGGGGACCATGTCCTGGGCGTTCATGCCCCGGCCCATGCCGCGGTGTCCGAAGCCGCCCTGGTGCCGGCCATGGCCGCGGCCGCCGTCATGCATGCCCAGACCCATGGGCAGTTCGATGCCCACTTCCTTGTTCACGCGGGTCTCAAGGGCGTCGCGCTTGGCCTGCATCTGGGCGCGCAGGGTGCTCATTTCGCGCACCAGGGCGGTGATGGTTTCCGGCTTGGTGTTGGGGTTGCCGGACAGGGCTTCGAGCAGGGTGCGCTTTTCCCACATGTCCGCGTGCAGGGGCGCGGCGTCCTTGCGGTGCTCGTCCAGGATGGTCGCGAGCAGATCCCGCTTTTCCTGGGTCAACTGCTCCACGGCCGGGTTGCGCTCCAAGTTCTGGCAGTCGCCCATGCCGCCCATGCCTCGCATTCCACCCATTCCGCCCATGGGGCCGGCAAAGGTAAGGGTGCTCAGGGCGACGATGCCGACAAGGGCCAGGATGGCGATGGTTGCATTTCTCTTCATGATGTCCTCCGAAGGTTGGTGTTGGTTCTGTCCGGAGTATTACAGAAGTCGTGCCAATGCTTGATTTTTAATTTAACATGCTGTTTTTATAGTGATTGATCTTTTGGTGCAGGTGCTTGCGTGGCAGCGGGCCAAGTCCGGCGGATAGTTTCTGATCAGCCACGCGCCACAGGTGGTCAGATTCTGACCAGTTCAGAGGGATTGCAGCTTGGGGTTGTTCCTGTGGCGGTCCTTGTCGCGGCTGGTTTTCTTCTCCAGGTTGCGGCGCATGGCTTCCGTCAGATCCACGCCGGTCTGGTTGGCGATGCAGGTCAGGACAAAGAGCACGTCGGCCAGTTCGTCGCCCAGATCCTGCGCGTCCGTGGCCTTGAAGCTCTGGTCCCCGAAGCGGCGGGTCATGATGCGGGCCACTTCCCCGACCTCTTCCATGAGAATGCCCAGGTTGGTCAGTTCGGAAAAATAGCGGACGCCGTAGGTCCGCACCCAGGCGTCGATTTCTTGTTGCAATTCGTGCACGGTCATGGGGCGCTCCTTGTTCGCTTCTGCCTAAGGGATAGGTCTGCGGCTGGCAATGCGTCCACAAGCCATGTCCCGGCCCGGCAGGATATTTGCTAGCATCCGCGTTGACTGATAGCGTTTGTCGGCGCGGAGTAAAGATGCTGCGCCTTGGGGAAGAAAAAATGAATTCCACATCCGAAAAAATGGGCGCCTTCTGGCACCGGCGCTGGCCCATGCTCATGGTGCCGCTGTTGCTCGCGGCCGCGATCCTGATCTGGTTCGCGGCCCAGGGGCGCGAACGGGAGCAGCCCACCATCGCCCGCATCCTGACCACCCAGGGCGAAACCCTCATCCGCGCCGTGGAGGCGGCCCGGCGCATGGGCATGCGCGGCCAGGAAGGGCGGCAGTTCCGGCTGCGCGTGCTGATGGACGAGATGATCCGCCAGGGGGATTTGCGTTTTCTGGCCCTGCAGGGCTCCGATGGCGGACTGGAGGCCTTGAGCGAGGCCGAGCCGGGCAGCGCTGTCACGGCCTCGGTTCTTGCCGCCCTGCCGGCCACGGACGAGCCGGCCTGGAAAATCGTGCCCACGGACACGGAACCGGTTTTTGTCGTCTACCGATTCTCGCGGCCGCCGCGTCGCCCCATGAATGGAGGCATGCACGGGAACATGCACGGGCAGGAACCCCCTTCCTTCGAAGGTTCGGGCGAGGGGCGCGTGCTCATCGCCGTGGGGCTGGATGCGTCGCTCTATCTGCAGGCCGCGCGCAAGGATGTCCTGACCCTGGCCATGGCCGGCGGCTTGGTCCTGGCCCTGACTTTTGCCGGGGCGGCAACGATCTTCTGGCGGCGCAAGGTGGCCGGACTGGAGGCCGAGGTGGTTCGCCAGGAGCGTCTGGCCGCCCTGGGCCAGCTGGCCGCGGGCGTGGCCCACGAGATCCGCAACCCGTTAAGTTCCATCAAGGGCTTCGCCACCTATTTCGGCGCCAAGTTCGAACCAGGATCCAAGGACCGGGAGTTGGCCGAGGTCATGGTCGGCGAGGTGGAGCGGCTCAACCGCGTGGTCGGCGAACTGCTCGACCTGACCCGTCCCTCGTCCCTGCGCCTGGCGCCCACGCTGCCGGCTGAACTCGTCCGTCATGCCTTGCAGCTTGTCGAAGGCGACTGCCTGGCCAAGGGTATCGGCGTGCAGACCCGGCTGGCGGCGGTCCCCGCGCATCCCCTTGACGCGGACCGCATGCTGCAGGCCCTCCTGAATCTGCTCCTGAACGCCATTCAGGCCATGCCCCGCGGCGGCACCCTGACCGTGTCCGCGCAGCAGGTCCGGGACCGCCTGGAGCTGCGCGTGGCTGATACGGGGGAAGGCATTCCCGTGGAAGATCAGAACAAAATTTTCGATCCCTATTTCACGACCAGGAATCAGGGCACGGGTTTGGGACTGGCCACGGTGCGGGCCATAGTCGAGGCCCATGGCGGGCGGGTGCGGGTTGCCTCGGACGTGGGCCGGGGCACGGAAATGATTCTGGATCTGCCACGGACAGGGGAGGGGCGATGACGGGGCGCATTCTGGTGGTGGACGACGACACGGCTCACGCGACCATGCTTTCGGCCATGCTCGGCAGCTGGGGATACGCAGTGGACATGGCCGATGACGGAACCACGGCCGTGGCCATGGTCCGGGAGCGGGCCTACGACGCGGTGCTGACCGACGTGCGCATGGCCGAGGTCGACGGTATCGAGGCCCTGCGTCGAATCCGTCTGTATAACCCCTTTCTGCCGGTTTTGATCATGACCGCCTATTCCTCGGTGGACACGGCCGTGGAGGCCCTCAAGGCCGGCGCCTTCGACTATTTGCACAAGCCCATCGATTTCGATGAACTGCGTTCTGGGTTGGCACGGGCCCTGGAGCATGCAGGGCGAAGCCGGGAGGCGGACCCTTCGCATGCCGCGGCGGAGCCGTCGGCCGGCATGATCGGGGCCTCCGCCCCCATGCGCGAACTCTTCGCCATGATCCGGGCCGTGGCTCCCTCCGAGGCGTCCGTGCTCATCCTGGGCGAGTCGGGCACGGGCAAGGAACTGGTGGCCAAGGCCCTGCACGAGGGCAGCCCGCGCCACGCCCGGTCCCTGGTCGCGGTCAACTGCGCGGCCCTGGCCGAAAATCTGCTGGAGAGCGAGTTGTTCGGTCATGAGAAGGGCGCCTACACGGGAGCCCAGCGTCAAAGGGACGGACGGTTTGTCCAGGCCGATGGCGGGACGCTTTTTCTGGACGAGATAGGGGAAATGCCCATCGCCTTGCAGGCCAAACTGCTGCGCGTACTGCAGGAAGGAGAGGTCCAACGCCTGGGCAGCGATAGAACCGTGCACGTCGACGTGCGGGTCGTGGCCGCGACCAACCGCGACCTCGAAGCCGAGGTGCGGGCCGGGGCCTTTCGAGAAGATCTCTATTACCGGCTCAATGTCATTGCCCTGCGCGTGCCGCCCCTGCGCGAACGCCCCGAGGACATCCCCCTGCTGGCGCGACATTTCCTGAGCCGTTTCGCGGCGCGCAACCGCAAATCCTTTCGCGGCTTCTCGCCGCGGGCCATGGACCTCATGCTGCGTCATCCCTGGCCGGGGAACGTGCGGGAACTGGAAAACGTCGTGGAGCGGGCCGTCATCCTTTCCCCGGGAGATCTGGTCACGGAATCAGATCTGCCCGCGAGCCTGCGCGGCACAGGAGACGTTCCTCCAGAAAGCCATGTGTCCCGGGGACATTCCCTGGAGGATGCGGAGCGGCAAGCCATTGTGCGCACCCTGGAGCAGGTCGGTCACAACAAGAGCGAAGCCGCGCGCGTGCTCGGAGTGACCAGGGTGACCCTGCGCAGCAAGATGCGCAAGTTTGGCCTGGATGAGTTGGAATGATTCAGCAGCGGTCCGGCGCGAAACGTCTGGCTGTTTGTCCGTCGGCCAGTTCCAATTCCAGCTGCTGAACTAGCAGACCGGCCTGGCCATAGGGCTGGTGGGCCAGGCAGGAACCGTCGGGTCCGACCACGCTGGTGGCCGATTCCTGGTTGGAAAGGGCGTAGTTGACGCTGGCGAAATAGATGCCGTTCTCCACGCTGCGGCAGATCATGGCCTTTTCGTAGTACGCTTCGTCCGGGTCGGCCCAGTTCCGGGGGGCCCGGCACGAAGCGTTGCTGCCCGTGCATTGCGGATGAAAGACGATTTTTGCGCCCCGACAGGCGGCCCAGCGCACCGTTTCCGGATACATCCACCCCTCGTGACAGATGGTCACGCCGAACTTGACCCCGTCGATCTCAAATATCTGTCGGCCCCGTCCTGGAATGTAGATCCCTTCCTCTCCCGGCTCGAGCTGGTTCTTGCACTGCCGCCCCAGGATGTTTCCCGCCGGGGAGATGACCTGGACCAGGTTGAAACGCCCCTGGTCGGCGGGCCATTCCATGGGCAGAATGACGCCGATTTCAAGCCTGGCCGCCTCGTTGCAGACGAGTTCCAGGGCTTTGCGCAGCTCGGTCTGTTCACAGAGGGGAATCCGGAAACCCCGGCCGCGGATCCCGGGCAGATAGGCCTGGGGAAAGCAGAGCAGGCGGATTTCGTAGGCGGCCGCCTGGGACATGAAGTCAAGGATGCCTTGGACCGCGTGGTCGAGAGAATTCGGAACGGGAGCGGTGGCGAGTCCGATGCGCATGAAGTGTCCTCGTGGATCAGAATGGGACGATCAAGACGCGTCGTTACTCTGAAATCTTTTTGATTTCAAGGGGACATGCGAGATCAGGACGGGCGGGGCACGGTTCGTTCACGCCTTTGGGGAAGCACCGGCCAGAGGTGCCGTCATCGCGGTTTTACCGTTCATGGGCGTGTCGGCCGGTCAGCGGCAAAATGCGGAAACACGACGCCTGCGGCAAGCGGCGCACAGGCCAGGGCGAGCGGCGTGAAAAAGGTCGCGGATGGCGGCCCGCCGTACAATGCTCCATATGATCCGCTGGTCTAGAAAGTGATGCGTGCTTTGTGAATTTAGATGCAAATCTCTGCGTCGGACCTGTCCGGCGATCCTATTCACCGCAACCCGGGAGGAGACCGTGCCAACCGTATCGATCAACAGTCTGGATCATGCCAAGTTCCAGGATCTTGTTAAAAGAAAGAGGTTTGTGTCCGTTGTTCTGAGCATGCTGATTCTGGGCATCTATTTCGGTTTCATTCTGGTTCTGGCCTTCCGCAAGGATCTGCTCGCCATCAAGGTCGGCGAGCATCTGACCGTTGGCGTTCCCGTGGGCCTGGCGGTCATCCTCGCGGCCTGCGTGCTGACCGGGATCTATGTGGCCTGGGCCAACAGCGCCTATGACGAATGCGTGAAGAACATCGTCGGCAACATGCAGGAGAAATGAAATGAACGAATTCGCCTCCTCCATCGGTCAGCCCAACGCTGTGTCCATCGGTTTTTTTCTGGCTTTCGTGGTCTTCACCCTGGTCATCACCTACTATGCGGCCAAGCGCAGCAAGACGGCTTCCGAATTCTACGCGGCAGGCCGCTCCGTGACCGGCCTGCAGAACGGCGTGGCCCTGGCCGGTGACTACATGAGCGCGGCGTCCTTTCTGGGCATCGCCGGGTTGGTCTCCCTCAAGGGCTATGACGGCCTCATCTATTCCATCGGCTTTCTGGTCGGCTGGCCCATCATCATGTTTCTCATCGCCGAGCCCCTGCGCAATCTCGGCAAGTACACCTTTGCCGACGTGGTCGCCTACCGCCTGCAGCAGAAGCCCATCCGGGTGGCGGCCTCGTGTGGCTCGCTCATGACCGTGGCCTTCTACCTCATCGCCCAGATGGTCGGCTCGGGCTCCCTGGTCAAGCTCATGTTCGGCCTGCCCTACGAGGTGGCCGTGATCGTGGTCGGCGTGATCATGATCGCCTACGTGCTCTTCGGCGGCATGCTGGCCACGACCTGGGTGCAGATCATCAAGGCCGTGCTGCTTCTGGGTGGCGCGTCCATTGTCGTTTTCATGGTTTTGGCCAAGTTTGATTACAATCCCGTCAATCTTTTTGACGCCGCGGTGATCAAGTACGGCGACAAGGTCCTGTCTCCCGGCGGACTGGTCTCCAATCCCTGGGACGCCCTGTCCCTGGGCATCGCCCTCATGTTCGGCACGGCCGGCCTGCCGCACATCTTGATGCGCTTCTACACCGTTCCCGACGCCAAGGCGGCACGCAAATCCGTGCTCTACGCCACGGGCCTCATTTCCTACTTCTACATCCTGACCTTCATCATCGGCTTCGGCGCCATGGTCCTGGTTGGCCAGGACGTCATCGCCAGCTTCGACAAGGGCGGCAACATGGCCGCGCCGCTCCTGGCCGAGGCCACAGGTGGGATCATGTTCCTGGGCTTCATCGCGGCCGTGGCCTTCGCCACCATCCTGGCCGTGGTCGCGGGGCTGACCCTGGCCGGGGCCACGACCTTCTCCCACGACCTCTATGCCAACGTGTTCCGCTCCGGACGCTCCACGGAAGAGGGCGAGGTGAAGATGGCCAAACGCGCGACCGTCGCCCTGGGCGTCCTGGCCATCGGCTTGGGCATCGCCTTCAAGGGCCAGAATGTGGCCTTCATGGTCGGCCTGGCCTTCGCCATCGCGGCCAGCGCCAACTTCCCGGCCCTGCTCATGTCCATCATGTGGGGACGGTTCAGCACCGTCGGGGCCACGGCGAGTATTGCCACAGGCTCGGTTTTGGCGGTAGGGTTGATCATCATCAGCCCCACGGTGTGGGTCGACGTGCTCGGCAACGCGCAGGCCATATTCCCCTGGAAGAACCCGGCGCTCATCTCCCTGCCCGCGGCCTTCGTGGCCGGCTGGCTGGGTTCGGTCATGTTTCCCGACGAGGGAGCCGAGGCCCGTTACGAGAGCCAGCGCGTGCGCAACTATCTCGGAGTGGGCGCCGAATAGGGACGACACAACGGTGGCCGGATCTTCCGGCCACCTTCCAGCGAGGCCATATGACCTCAGACCTGCTTTTTTGCAGGGATTTCTTGTGCAAGACATACCCCTTCAGCCTGGTCTCTCCGGCCGGTCTGGAGGATTTCTTGTCTGGTCTGCAGGTGGATCATCTGCCGGCCCGCGAGATCCTGACCGAACCCGTGGTCGGCGTGCTTCTGCGCGGCGCGGTGCACGTGAGCGTCCAGGGCCTGCTCTGCGAACGCGTCATCGAGGGCGGGTTTTTCGGATTCGTATCCCTGCTGGACATGAATCTGCCAGATTTGGAGATCCGCTCCGAAGAGGATTGCTCTTTCGTGACCATTCCGGTCCCGGCCTTCCTGGCCATGCTGGAGCGCGAAGAGGCCGTGCGCGTCCATTTCGAGCGCCGCTGCGAGGGGCTGCGGATTCTTCTGGATGCGGTTCGAAACCGGGGAGTGGAACCCGAGGCCGATCCGTTCCTGCGGCTGGCCGTGGGCAACATCATCCTGGATGCACCTGTCTTTGTTCCGCCCGCCGCCATGGCCCGTGAAGCCGCCCGCCTGATGCGCGTCCAAGGCGCTTCGGCCTGCTTGGTCGGAGACCTGCGCCGGGTGGCCGGGATCGTCACGGAAAAGGATCTGGTCGCCCAGGCCGAACGTGGCGGACTGGACGTTCCCGTGAAAGGAATCATGACCGCCGGGCTCATCACCGTGCGCGGCGAGGAACTTGTCTTCGAGGCCTTCACGAAGATGATCCGTCACAACATTCGCCGCCTGGTCGTGGTCGATGACCAGGACCGTCCCGTGGGGCTTCTCCAGGAGCGGGACATGCTCTCGGCCCACCGCGAAAACCCCCTGCATCTGGCCGGCGAGGTCGCCGCGGCCCGCGATGAAAAGGATCTGGCCCGCTGCTTCGAGCGCCTGCGCGTCATGGTGCTGCGCTGCGCAGCGGAGCGGATCGGGGTGGAAAGCGTGGGCCGTCTCGTGGCCGACATCAACGACCAGATCATGTCCCGCGCCGTGGGGTTGATCATTGACGAACTGGGCCTGCCGTCCGGGGAATTTTCCCTCATGGCCTTGGGCAGCGAGGGTCGTCGGGAGCAGCTCCTGGCCACGGATCAGGACAACGCCCTGGTCTTCTCCGATTCCGCCGCCCCTGGGGACGCCGCATACTTCGAGGCCTTCGGGCAACGTTTGGTCGGCATCCTGACCGGCATCGGCTTTCCGTCCTGCCCCCGCAAGGTCATGGTTGACAATCCGTTCTGGAGACGAAGTTTCTCGGCGTGGAGGGAGGGCGTCAACACCATGATCCGCGTTGTCGATGCCGACGCCGTGCTCTGCCTGACCCAGCTGGCCGATGCCCGTCACGTCCACGGCGATCCTCGGCTCTGCGAAGGCCTGCGCGCACACATCCACCGCCAAGTCCGCGACACCCCGGTCTTGCTCAAGTACATGGCCCGTGAGGCCCTGCGTTTCACCCCGCCCATGGGTTTCTTTCGCAATCTGGTGGTGGAGAAGAGCGGCCCGGCCAAGGGCTGTCTCGACCTGAAGAAGGGCGGAATCTTCCCCTTGACCCAGGGCCTGAAGACCCTGGCCCTGGAGCACGGTTTGTCCGAGACCGGAAGCATCACGCGCCTGCAGGGCCTGCGCCGTGAAGGCGTGTTCTCCGGCACCATGGCCGAGGATCTGCGCGACGCCTTCGACTTCCTGCAGGCCTTGCGCTTGCGCACCCAGGCCGCCCGGGTGCGAACCGGGGCTCCCCCCAGCAACCTGGTCCGGCCGGACCTGCTGCCCACCCTGGAACGCGAAGGGCTGAAGGACGCGTTCCGGGTGGTGCTTGATTTCCAATCGTTCTTGCACACCAAATACGGGTTGCATCTCATTCCCTGACCCTTGGCCGCATGTGGTTCGCCCTCCGCGAATCTGCACTTTTATTTTCGAAAACGAACACTCTGCGTTGACTTGTGAAATGGTCTGCGGGATACTGCCTTTGCTTCGGCCCCGTCGGGGCAGCAATTTGCCGTTGAGCAGGAACCCGCATGAGCAACACCGCCCAGACCATGAATCCCGAACTCCTTTCCTTTCTGAACACATTTGCCTTTTCCGCGTGCCTCGTCTGCGGCTCGTGCGCCAACGGTTGTCCGGTCACGGGCACCCCAGGCATGGCCGGCTGGGACACGCGCAAGGTCATGCGCATGCTGGCGGGCGGTCTGGTCGAGGATGTCGTCGCTTCAAATTTCCCCTGGCTGTGCACGGGCTGCGGCCGCTGCGCCGGAGTCTGCCCGGCGGGCATCGACATCCCTTCGGTCATGGCCCACATGAAGAGCCTGCGTCCCCGCGATGCGGTCCCGGGCTCCTTGCACAAGGGCATGGCCAACAATCTGGCCACGGGCAACAACCTGGCCATCAGCCGCGAAGAATACCTTTCCGGCATGCGCGATCTCGGCCAGGAATTGGCCCTCGAGTGCCCGGGCTTTCATGTGCCCGTGGACATGGAGGGCGCCGACATCCTCTTCTTCCCCAACTCCAAGGAAGTGTACGGCGATTTCGAGGACCAGTTTTGGTGGTGGAAGATCTTTTACGCGGCGCGCGAAAACTGGACCGTGCCGTCCGAAGGCTGGGAGGCGGTGGACTGGGCGCTCTTCACCGGAAATTACGAGGCCAACCGCGAACTGGCCCGGCGCAAGGTCCGCTACATGCAGGACCATGCCATACGAACCATGATCATGCCCGACTGCGGCGGCGGCTCCTACGGCTGCCGCAAGGGCATGAGCGCCCTGACGGCCGAGAACCCGGACAACGCCGTAAGTTTCGTCTACCTCTACGACTACCTGCGGGGCCTGATCCGCTCCGGGCGCATCCGTCTGGACAAGAGCGTGCACCAGGGCAAACGCTTCACCTACCACGATTCCTGCAAGCACGGCCGGGAACTGGCCGCCCACTATGGCCGGGGCTTCTTCGACGAGCCGCGCGAGATCGTCGCGGCCTGTGTCGAGGATTTCGTCGAGATGACACCGACGCGGGAGAAAAATTTCTGCTGCGGCGCGGGCGGGGGCATGTGGCCCATGCCCTTTGAAAAGGAATCAGCCTGGCATGCACGTTTCAAATACCAGCAGATCAAGGAGTCCGGCGCCGATGTCATCGTTGTCGGCTGCTCCAACTGCCGCGACCAGATCATGCGTCGCATCCCCAAATTCTATCCCGACTGCGGCTACGAGGTGAAATACCTCTGGCAGCTCGTGGCCGAGGCCCTGGTCATGGAGCCCTGGGAGAGCGGGCGCGTGGCCGCCGCCGAGGCCGAGGCCCGGGCCCAGTGGTCGCGTCTGGGGCTGGAGGAATAGGGGCTCCGACAGGCATGACGTCCCGAGCGGCCGGAAGCTGCTGGCCACCCTGGGGCGCGGGGGCTGCATGATGCCTTCCGGGCGTCGTTTGATGAGTTCTTCCTGCACACGACGTGTGACCTGCGTCTGATTTCTCTGACACCGGTCGTGCGTGCCGTCTCAACGCCGTTAAGAGCGGAACCACCTCGACGAGCCATGCGTCCCGGCCATGCCCACCCGGAGGAGGATTCCGGTGGAGCGGTCCTTGCCCGGAGCAGGGTTTTGCCCTAGGTTTGCGGCCTTGCGTTCAATTCATCCTTAGGGTTTGTCCATGATCCATCCGACTCTTCTCTCCCTTATCGGGGCCACGCCCATCGTGTATCTGAACCGGATTTTTCCGCACCCGCGCATCCAGCTGGCGACCAAGCTCGAAGCCCAGAACGTCGGCGGATCCATCAAGGACCGCGTGGCCCTGGCCATGATCGAGGCGGCCGAGGCCAGCGGCGAACTGACTCCGGACAAGATCGTCATCGAGGCCACCAGCGGCAACACCGGCGTGGGCCTGGCCATGGTCTGCGCGGTCAAGGGCTACAAGCTGACCCTGCTCATGCCGGACTCCGCTTCCGAGGAGCGCAAGCGCATCATGAGCGCCTTCGGAGCGGAGTTGCGCCTGACTCCTGGCCGGCTGGGCACCGACGGGGCCATCGAGGAAGCCTACCGCCTGGCCCGGGAAGAGCCCCAGACCTACGTGCTCATGGACCAGTTCAACAATCCGGCCAGCATCGAGGCCCATTACATGGGCACGGGCAGGGAAATTCTGGACCAGACCGAAGGCCGGCTCACCCATGTGGTCATCAGCCTGGGCACCTCGGGTACGGCCATGGGCATCGCCAAGCGCATGAAGGAGTCCGCGCCGAACGTGCGGGTCGTGGCCGTGGAGCCCTATGCCGGGCACAAGATCCAGGGCCTCAAGAACATGCAGGAATCCTATCCCCCGGGCATCTACGACAAGCGCGCCCTGGACCGCATCATCCACGTCGAGGACGAAGAGGCCTTTGCCTGCGCCCGCCGTCTGGCCCGCGAGGAGGGCATCCTGTCCGGCATGAGCGCGGGCGCGGCCCTGGCCGGAGCCCTGCGCATCGCCAAGGAGCTGGACGAGAAGAACGAGGAGGGGCTTGTCGTCTTCATCTGCCCCGACACCGGGGAGCGCTACCTCTCGACCACGCTTTTCGCGCCGCAGGCCCGGCATGGGCTGGGCGTGCGCAGCGTGGCCTCGGAGCGCACCGAAATCCTGGGCAGTCCGGCCACGGGCCACGCCCTGTTCACGCCGGGTCCGAGCCTTGACGATCTGGGCGACCTGGACGTCTGGCGGCGCATTGTCTGGCTCGACGTGCTGGGCCGGGCCTTGGCCGAGCGCGGTCAGAAGGTGAGGCTGGCCGTGGGCCTGGCGGACATGGATGACCGCGCCCTGGCAGCGGCCCGCGAGGTCAAGGCCGGTCCGCAGGACTTCGGGAGGCGGGCGCGGGAGTTCATGCTTGCCCATGCCCGGCTCCTGGGCGTTTCCGATACGGTCCTCTTTCCCCTGGCCGGGGCCAGTCAGGAGCGCGCCCTGGATCTGGCCCGCAAACTCCTGGCCCGGGGCCAAGCCTACGAAAAGCTGCGTTCGGTCTATTTCGACGTGACCCGCGACAAGAACTACGGCCGTATTTCCGGCGTGGACACGACGTGCTTGAATGTGGGCCACACCGTGGATCTGGCCGGGTACGTGAAGGAGAATCCGGCCGATTTCACCCTGCTCAAGCGCGCCACCCTGCAGGATCTGAAACTGGGCGACGTGCTCGAAACCGAGTGGGGAAAGGTCCGCCCGAGCTGGTTCCTGCAACTGGCGGCCACGGCCCTGGACGTTCTGGGCGGAGTTTCGGTCATGCTTGCGGGCGAATCGCACCGCTTTCCGCATCTGGACAATTTCAGCGCCATCTGGAGCGCGGGCGCCGGCGTGAAGCCCCAGGCCTGGATGGTCTCCCAGCCAGTCACGCCGCGCGATCCGGGCCAGGCGATCCCGTCCCTGTCCGAGGCCCTGGACCTGGCGGGAGGCGGTGCGGCCCTGCGGCTGTGGCTGTTGTCCGCTTCCTACCTCAAATCACTGGCCTATTCGTCCGAGAGCCTGGTCATGTGGACCAAGAATCAGCACCGGTTGCAGGACGCCTATGTGGCCTCCTTCCTGGGCGGGCAGCAGGGCCAGGGCATGGCCACGGAACTGGAACAGGCCATTTTCGATCTGAAGACGTCCTTTGTCGCGGCCCTGGACGAAAATCTGGATCTGGCCCACTTCTGGCCCGCTCTGTTCGCCTTTGCCAAGACCGTCAACGCCCGGGCCGGCAGGATGACCGCCTCCGAAGCCACGGCCGTGGCCGGGCAACTCCTGGCCTGCGACCGCGTTCTCGGTTTTCTGGACCACGCCCGCCTGCCCCTTGCTCCGGCGGTCTGGCCGGCCGAGGCGGCCGACTTGGTCGCTCGCCGCGAAGCAGCTCGCAAGGCCCGGGATTTCGTCCTGGCCGACGCCATGCGCAATGAACTGGCCGTCATGGGCCTGCGTCTGGAAGACCACCCACTGGGCGGGCGTTTGTACAAACTCTAGGGCGCCCTTGACGCCGCCTGCTCAGAAATATAGTTGTACATGCAACAAATGCCACCCATGGAATGCAAACCCGACAACCTTCTCGAATGCTGCCTCTTCTTCACGGCCAACGCCCTGGCGCGAACCATCACGCGCATGGGGGAGGAATCCTTTGCGGCCGTGGGCATGACTCCTTCCTATGCCTTCCTGCTGACGCTGACCTTCGAACAGCCGGGGATCACCCAAAAGGAGCTGGCCGCTGGTCTGCAACTCGCGCCGTCCACGGTGTCGCGCTTCGTGGAGGCCCTCGAGCGCAAGGGGTATGTCGTTCGCGAGGTGCGCGGCCGGGAGACGTGCGTCTTTCCGACAGAGCAGGGGCTTGCCCTGCGACCAATCATCCGTGAGGCGTGGCATGGGCTGTACGAGCGCTACAGCGCAGTTCTCGGCATCGAGCAGGGCGAGGCCCTGACGCGGCTTACGGCCGAGGCCTTTCGCAAGCTTTCCCAGGAGTGATTTTTTTTGGCACAATCTTTTGCATGTACAACCAAAATGGAGGTTTTTATGTCGCTTCAAGCCATCGGAACCGTCAACGGCCTGTATCCGTCCCTGACCACCATTGTCGGCAGCGTTGTGGATGGACGTCCCAACTGGATGACCGTGGCCCACGTCGGAATCATGAACCACGCCATCGGCGACGTTCCCCAGTATTTGGGCATCTCCGTGCATCCATCGCATCACACCAATCTAGGCATTCGGGAGCACGGCCAGTTCAGCATCAACGTCCCGTCCCGGTCCATGCTGGAGATCACGGACTATGTGGGCATCGTCAGCGGCAAGTCCACGGACAAGAGCGAACTCTTCGAGGTGTTTCAGGGTAGGCTCGAGTTCGCGCCCATGATAGCCAACTGTCCCCTGACCATGGAGTGCCGCGTGCGGCAGACGGTCATCGTCGGTGAGCACGAACTGTTCATCGGCGAACTCGTTCAGACTTACGCCTGTCCAGAGTGCATCAGCGACAACAAGGTCGATCTGCGCAAGGTCGACCCGTTGCTCTTCGATTTCACGCGCATTCTTTACTGGAGTCTGGGCGATGTGGCCGGCAAGCCTTGGAACGCCGGCAAGGCTCTCAAAAAAGTCAAAGCGTAACCGCTCCGCAGGGTAGAGGCCCGTCAAACAGATAAGCCTTTGCCCAGCAAAACACCCTGTTCTTGTGGCCTTCGTGTCTGAAAATTGCAAAAAAAATCCCCTGGAGTTGCTCGCCAGGGGAGGTGGGGCGTCGACGAAGAGGTCGCGTCAGCCCGCGCAGGAGCCCGCGGGCAGGGTCATGCACAGGGCCGCGTGCAGGGCGATCTGGGCCTGGGCGAACTGCTCGCGTTCGACCACGAACTGCATGTTGGTCTGGCGCGCAGTCTGGGACACGGCCAGGATGTTGATGCCGTTGGAAGCCAGGGCGCCAGCGGCCTTGGCCAGGATGCCGGGCTGGGCGATGTTGGAACCGATGGCGCAGACGATGGCCACTTTGTTCACCGTGATCTGTTCGAAGCGGTCCTGCAGTTCGGCGAGCATGTCCGGGGTGGCGTCGCGGTCGTTTATGATCATGCCGATGGTGTTGGCGTTGGTGGCTTTGCTGATGTAGGAAATGTTGTGCTTGGCCAGAACCTGCAGGATGCGCAGGTCAAAGCCCGCCTCACCGACCATGCGCGTGTCGTGTATTTCCAGACAGGTGACCTTGTCCGAGCCGGTCACGATCTCGACCATGGAACTGGGCGCGATGAAGTCCTTGGTGATGAGCGTGCCGCTGTGATCCGGATCAAAGGCGTTCTTGACCCGGATGGGGATGTTGTTGATTTCCAGCGGCTTGGACGCCTTGGGATGGATGGCCTCCATGCCCACGTCGGCCAGCTGGTCGGCCACGTCGAAATTGGTGTTGCAGACAGGATGGATGTTGGCTTCGCCGATGAGCAGGGGATCCCCGGAACAAAGGTGGTATTCCTTGTGGATGACGGCTTCGGCCGCGCCCAGGAGCACGGCCACCTTGGAAAAGGTCACTTCGGAATAGCCGCGGTCGAATTCGCGCATGATGCCTTCGGTGCCCTTGGTGTAGCCCGTGGCAAAACAGATGGTCGTGAAGGGATCGATGCCTTCGAAGCTGTCCTTGATGCGCTCGTCGATGGTCAGCTGGCGGCTGTCCTCCCATCCGCTCAGGTCCACGAAGGTCGCGTCATACCCCCGGTTCTTGAGGATATTGGCGGAATTGAAGGCGCTGTGCATCTCGCCCAGGGACGCCAGAAGCTCGCGCGCGGCCAGGAGCAGGGCCTTGCGCGACACGTAGCCCGAGGCCAGGACGTTATCCATGCTGCGCAGGATGTTGATGGTCAGGTCGATGTGGTCGCCGATGAAATCGTTGGCTTCGTCCAGGTCCAGACCAGCCGTCACAAAAGTCCGGTTCAGGTCGAAGAGCTGTTCGCGCAGGGCCAGGAGCTTCTTGGGATAGTTCTCCTGCTGCCGAAAGAGCTGGTAGATGCCGGGCTGGCCGGTCTTCTTGTGCTCCAGCAGTTCGTTGGTGATCCCGGCGTAGGCCGAGACCACGTAGATCCGGCCGAAAACGTCGTTTGGATCGCGCAGGATGACGTTGTCGATGATTTCCGGAAACCGGGACATGGACGTTCCGCCAATCTTTTCGATACGAAGTCTCGCTTTCATGGGCAGTCCTGGATGTGGGTTGGACGAGAGGTCGAAATTCTTGAATATGTCGGCCGATTGAGGGATAGGGTCGAAAGCGGGCAGGCGTCAATACGCCTGAGCGTGGAAAATCGATTTTCGAAAACCTCCGTTTCCTCTCGTTTGACGCTCCCGAGGCAGAAAGCTACAAGGAGGCACATCAGGAAACAAGGCAGATCCCCATGAAGCACATCTATTTTCTCGTTCTCCTCGCCTCGGTCCTGTCCGCCTCGCGGCCGGCCGCAGCAGAAGGCTCCCACGCCCTGGCCATGAACGGCCAGCCCAAATACGGCCGGAACTTCACCCATTTCGACTACGTCAACCCAGGCGCTCCCAAAGGCGGGAACGTGCGCCTGGCCGCCACGGGCACCTTCGACAGCTTCAACCCCTTCATCGTCAAGGGCAACTCCGCCGATGGCCTGGGCCTCGTGTTCGACACCCTGACGGAGCAGTCCCAGGACGAGCCTTTCACCGAGTACGGCCTGCTGGCCGAGAGTCTGGAACTGACCTCGGACCGCTCGGCCATGACCTTCCACCTGCGGCCGGAGGCCAGATTCCACGACGGCAGTCCGGTCACGGCCGCCGATGTGGCCTTCACCTTCAAGACGCTGGTGTCGCAGGGCAACCCGCACTATGCCCAGTACTACGCCGATGTGGCCGAGGTCGTGACGGACGGGCCGCACACGGTCACCTTCCGTTTCAAGCCCGGGGCCAGTCAGGAACTGCCGCTCATCCTCGGCCAGCTGCCCGTGCTGTCGGAAAAGTACTGGCAGGACAAGGACTTCGCCGTCTCGTCCCTGGACATTCCCCTGGGCAGCGGGCCATACCGCATCGGGGAGTTCAAGGCTGGCCAGCGCCTGACCCTTGTGCGCGATCCCGGCTACTGGGGCCGCGATCTGCCGGTGAACAAGGGCCGGCACAATTTCGACACCATAACCTACGACTACTACCGCGACCTGACCGTGACCCTGGAGGCCTTCAAGGCCGGAGAGTACGACTACCGCCAGGAATACAACTCCAAGCAGTGGGCCACGGGGTACACGGGTCCGGCGGTCAAGAACGGCCTGATCCGCACCGAGAACATTCCGCACAAACTCGCCCAGGGCATGCAGTGCTTCGCCTTCAACACCCGCCGCCTCATCTTTGCCGACCCGCTGGTGCGCAAAGCCCTCAATTTCGCCTTCGACTTCGAGTGGAGCAACAAGAACCTTTTTTACGGACAGTACGCACGCTCCACGAGCTTCTTCTCCAACTCCGACATGGCCTCGGCGGGTCTGCCCTCGGCAGCGGAAAAAAATATCCTCGATTCCCTCGACCTGCCCGAGGAGGTCCGCACCCAGGCCATTTCCCTGCCCGTCACCGACGGCAGCGGCAATATCCGCGAGAACCTGCGCGCGGCCTCGGAACTCCTCAAGCAGGCCGGGTGGAGCGTCACCGACGGCAAGCTGACCAAGGATGGACGGCCTTTCGTCTTCGAGATGCTTCTGGTCCAGCCCGACTTCGAGCGCGTGGTCCTGCCTTTTCAGCGCAATCTGGCGCGCCTGGGCATCACCATGACCGTGCGCATGGTCGACACCTCCCAGTATCTGGAACGGTTGCGCGCATTCGACTTCGACATGATCGTGACCAGCTTTGCCCAGTCCCTGTCCCCGGGCAACGAGCAGCGTTCCTTTTGGCATTCCACCTCGGCCGACATGCCCGGTTCGCGCAATTATTGCGGGATCAAAAATCCGGCCATCGACACCCTGGTGGACCTGGTCATCACCGCTCCGGACCGCGAGACGCTCATCCTGCGCTGCAAGGCCCTGGACCGGGCTTTGTTGTGGGGCTGGTACGTCATCCCGCACTGGCACGCCACGTCCTGGCGCGTGGCCTCCTGGGACCGCTTCGGCCGTGCGGACAAACTGGCCGACTACGGCCTGGACTTCCAATCATGGTGGATCGACCCGCAGAAGGAAAAAGACCTGGCGGTGAAACGGAAGGAACTGGGGCTCAAGTAGAACAGTGTTAATTCAACATATTGATTTTTTGAAGTTTCATGTCAACGCACAACAGAAATGAAACGATAACAATCCGGAACCAATGCTCGTCTACATCCTTCGCCGTCTGGCCCTCATCATCCCGACCCTGCTGGGCATCCTGACGCTCAATTTCTTTATCATCCAGGCCGCGCCCGGCGGGCCGGTGGAGCAGATGATCGCCCAGTTGCAGGGGCTGGACGTGGCAGCAGCGGCGCGGGTCAGCGGTGCCGGGGGCGGGGAGACAGCTGGCGCCAACATCTCGGCCCAGGCGTCCTCCAGATCCGTCTACCGCGGAGCCCAGGGCCTGGATCCCGACGTGGTGGCCCGCATCGAGCGCATGTACGGTTTCGACAAGCCCATCTGGGAACGCTACCTGCGCATGCTCGCAAGCTACGCCACCTTCGATCTGGGCGAGAGCTTCTTCCGCAGCAAGGGCGTTCTGGAACTCATCGGCGAGAAAATCCCCGTGTCCCTCTCCCTTGGACTGTGGAGCACCCTCATCATCTACGCCCTGTCCATTCCCTTGGGCATCATGAAGGCCGTGCGCCACGGCTCGCGCTTCGATGTCTGGACCAGCACGTTCATGATCGTGGGCAACGCCATCCCCGTGTTCCTGTTCGCCATTCTGCTGGTGGTTCTTTTCGCCGGCGGCAGTTATTTCAACTGGTTCCCCCTGCGCGGCCTGACCTCTCCGGGCTGGGAGGAAATGTCCCTGTGGGGCAAGATCGCCGACTATTTCTGGCACCTGACCCTGCCCGTGGCGGCCATGGTCATCGGCGGGTTCGCCACCCTGACCATGCTGACCAAGAATTCCTTTCTGGACGAGATCGGCAAGCAGTACGTGGTCACGGCCCGGGCCAAGGGCCTGAGCGAAAACCGGGTCCTCTATGGCCACGTCTTCCGCAATGCCATGCTCCTGGTCATCGCCGGGTTCCCGGCGGCCTTCATCGCCATGTTCTTCGCCGGGTCGCTTTTGATCGAGGTCATCTTTTCCCTCGACGGGCTGGGACTCTTGGGTTTCGAGGCGACCATCAGCCGGGACTACCCCGTCATGTTCGGCTCCCTCTATATTTTCACCCTCATCGGGCTGGTCACCAAGCTCCTGTCCGATGTGACCTACATGCTGGTCGATCCGCGCATCGACTTCGGCGGGAAGGAGGGACGGTGAATCCCATCCTTCGCCGCAGATTGCGGACCTTCCGGGCCAACCGGCGTGCCTTCTGGTCCCTGTGGATCTTCCTTTTTTTCTTCATCGCCAGCCTCGGGGCGGAATTCATCGCCAACGACCGGCCCCTGTTGATTTATTACGAGGGTGGTTTCTACTCTCCGGTCTTCACGTACTACCCCGAAACCGTGTTCGGCGGGGATTTCGAGACCGAGGCCGCCTACCGCGACCCCTACATCCAGGACCTCATCCGGACCAAGGGCTGGATGATCTGGCCCCTGGTGCCCTACAGCTACCGCACCATCAACTACGACCTGCCCGTGCCCGCCCCGGCCCCGCCGTCAGGGGAGAACTGGCTGGGCACCGACGATCAGGGCCGTGACGTGCTGGCCCGCATCATCTACGGCGTGCGCTTGTCCGTGCTCTTCGGCCTGATCCTGACCCTGGGCAGTTCCGTGGTCGGGGTCTGCGTCGGCGCGGTGCAGGGGTATTACGGCGGCATGATCGATCTGGCCGGGCAGCGTTTTCTGGAGATATGGTCCGGCATGCCCGGGCTCTTCATCCTCATCATCCTGGCCTCCATGGTGACGCCTGGCTTCTGGTGGCTTTTGGCCGTGACCATGCTTTTTTCCTGGATGAGCCTCGTGGACGTGGTCCGGGCCGAGTTCCTGCGCGGCCGCAACCTCGAGTACGTCCGCGCGGCCAAGGCCCTGGGCCTGCCGGACCGCATCATCATGTTCCGCCACATCCTGCCCAATGCCATGATCGCCACCGTGACCTTCATGCCCTTCATCGTCAGCGGGTCCATCACTACCCTGACCTCGCTCGATTTCCTCGGCTTCGGCCTGCCGCCGGGCTCGCCGTCCCTGGGCGAACTGCTGGCCCAGGGCAAGAACAACCTCCAGGCCCCCTGGCTCGGCCTCTCGGCCTTTGCCGTCCTCGGCATCATCCTCAGCCTGCTGGTCTTCATCGGAGAGGGAGTGCGCGATGCCTTTGATCCCCGCCATGGAAACTGAGCATCCCGGACTGGCCCGGCCTGGCGAGGCCCGGTCCGACGGGGCGCTGCTGACCATCCAGGATTTGAGCGTGGATTTCGAGGTGGACGGCCAGCTCGTTTCCGCCGTGCGGAAGGTCAGCCTGAACGTGCACCGGGGCCAGACCTGCGCCCTGGTCGGGGAGAGCGGATCGGGCAAATCCGTGACGGCCCTGTCCGTGTTGCGTCTGCTTCCGGCCCGCACGGCCCGGATCACGGGGCAGATTCATTTCGAGGGGCGCGATCTGCTGCCTTTGTCCGAGGACGGCTTGCGGGACGTGCGCGGCGGCGGCATCGGCATGATCTTTCAGGAACCCATGACCTCGCTCAATCCGCTGCATCCCGTGGGCCGTCAGATCGCCGAGAGCGTCGCTCTGCACCGTCCCGGGGTCGATGCCTGGGAGCGGACCATGGAACTGCTGGACCTGGTCGGCATCCCCGATCCGGCCTCGCGCCTGGGGGCTTTTCCGCACCAGCTTTCGGGCGGCCAGCGCCAGCGGGTCATGATCGCCATGGCCCTGGCCAACGATCCGGCCCTGCTCATTGCCGACGAACCGACCACGGCCCTGGACGTGACCATCCAGTCCCAGGTCCTGGAACTGCTCAAAAGCCTGCAAAAACGTCTGGATATGGCCATCCTGCTCATTTCCCACGACCTGGGGGTGGTCCGGCACATGGCCGACGAGGTGCACGTCATGCGCGAGGGCGGCATCGTCGAGTGCGGTCCCCGGGACACGATTTTTCGCAGCCCCAGGCATCCCTACACCAGGACCCTGCTGGCCAGCGCGCCCGCAGGGCGGCCCAAACCCGTCGCACAGGACGCGGCGATCCTCCTGGAGGCCAAGGGCGTGGGGGTTCGCTTCCCCCGGGGCAAAACCTTGCTGGGCCGTCCCACGAACTTTCTGGAGGCCGTGATCGACGCGGATCTGTCCATCCGTCAGGGCGAATCCCTGGGCGTGGTCGGCGAGAGCGGGTCGGGCAAGACAACCCTGGGCCTGGCCCTGCTGCGGCTGCAGGAGTGCCACGGGCAGATCCTGTTTGCCGGCCTGGACCTCTCGGCCCTGCGCGAGAGTCGCATCCGCCCTCTGCGCCGCGATTTCCAGGTCGTGTTCCAGGATCCGTACGGGAGCCTGAGCCCACGCATGACCGTGGGCCAGATCGTGGCCGAGGGTCTCGACGCCCACAGGCTGGCCACAGGCGCGCAGCGGGAGGAGCGCATCGCCGAGATCCTGGAGGCCGTGGACCTGGACCCGGCCTTCATGCACCGCTATCCACACGAATTTTCCGGGGGCCAGCGCCAGCGCATTTCCATTGCCCGAGCCCTCATCCTGCGGCCGAAATTCGTGGTCCTGGATGAACCCACCTCGGCCCTGGACCGTACCGTGCAGTTTCAGATCGTGGAACTGTTGCGCGGCCTGCAACAGCGTTTTGGCCTGACCTACATGTTCATCACCCACGACCTTTCCCTGGTCCGGGCCCTCTGCCATCGCGTGGTCATCATGAAGGACGGACGCATCGTGGAGCAGGGCGACACGGACGCGATCTTCACCCGGCCGGCCCAGGAATATACCCGCGCCCTGCTTGCCGCGGCCCTGGAATGAACCCATGAGTCACGCAAGAAAATTCGTTTCTCCGGCCTTTCTCCCGGTCTATTTCTTCGCCGCCACCATTCTCGCCGGCGCCTTTGCCCTGCATCTGCCCGTGGCCCAGATCGGGACCCCCGTGTCCTGGATCGACGCCCTGTTCACGTCGGTGTCGGCGACATGCGTGACCGGACTCGTGGTCGTGGACACGGGGACGACCTTTTCGACATTTGGCCAGACGGTCATCGCCCTGCTGATCCACGTCGGAGGTCTGGGAGTCATGACGTATACGAGTCTGGTCTTCTACATGTGGCGCCGGCGCGTGACCCTGACGGACCGCATCGCCGTGGGCCAGTCCCTGCTCGGCGATCCGGCCTTCAACCTGGGCCGGTTTCTGGTGCAGGTCTTCGTCGTCTGCCTGGGCATCGAGGCGGCCGGAGCCGTGGCCCTGCGTCTTGCGAGCATGGGAGAGATCGGGTGGTACAGCGCCTTTTTTCATTCCATTTCCGCCTTTTGCAACGCAGGCTTTGCCTTGTATCCGGACAACCTGATGCGGTTCGCCGGCAACCTCCCGGTCAACCTGGTCTTCATGATCCTCATCTTCCTGGGCGGCATCGGATTCTACGTCCTCGTGGAACTGCCGGGATTCCTGAAATCCCTGGTTTTGCGGCACAAGACACGATCCCTGAGCTGGCAGGCCTGCCTGGTCTTGCGCACCAGCTTGTGGCTCATTTTCGTGGGGGGGCTCGTCTTCTTTCTCATTGAAAAGCGGCAGGACGGGGTCCTCACGGCGCTGCTGCAGAGCCTCTTCCAGTCTGTCACGGCCCGCACGGCCGGATTCAACACCATGGACATCGGCATCATGACCGACACGTCTCTTTTCATGCTCATCCTGCTCATGTTCATCGGCGGTTCTCCCGGTTCCTGCGCCGGCGGCATCAAGACCACGACCCTGCGCGTGCTGATCGGCTTCGCCGCCTCGCAGGTCAAAGGCCGCGACCAGGTGGTCGTGGCCGGATCCGGCGTGGACGCGGCAACCCTGAACAAGGCCGTGACCCTGACCATCTTCGCCTTTGTCCTCATTCTCGTCTCGGTTTTCATCCTGACCGTGACCGAGGGGGCCAACGTGTCGCACCAGCTGGTGCACGGCAAGTTCATCGAACTTTTTTTCGAGGCCGCTTCGGCCTTCGGCACCGTGGGTTTGAGCACCGGGTTGACGCCCCGGCTGTCAGCCCCGGGCAAATGCGTCATCATGATGCTCATGTTCATCGGCCGACTGGGCCCCATCGTCTTTCTGACCATGCTGCAGGCCTGGCAGACGAGGGAACGCTTCAGCCGCGCGGAAAAGAACCTGCTCATCGGATAGGAGGAAACATGGCGGGCAAGGAATTCGGCGTTGTCGGTTTGGGCAAGTTCGGACTGAGCCTGGCGCAGTCCCTGGTCAATCGAGGCCAGACCGTGGTCGGAGTGGACAGCGATCCGGAAAAGGTCAAGATCGCCTCCGAGATCCTGACCCAGGCCTACCAGGCCGAGGCCGTGGACAAGGTCGCCCTGCAGCAGCTTGGCTTCGGGGAATTGTCCGACGTCATCGTCAGCACGGGCCATTCCATGGAAGCGAGCATCCTCATAACCTTGTTCCTGAAGGAATTGGGCTGCAAGAGCGTGACGGTCAAGGCCATGAGCCGGGATCACGAGAAGGTCCTGCGCAAGGTCGGGGCCGACTCGGTCATCTTTCCCGAACGCTACGCCGCCGAACAGTTGGCGGCCAAGCTGGCCGTGCCAGGGCTCATCGACTATCTGCCCCTGGGGCACAATGTGTTGCTCAAGGAGCTGGTCGTGTCGCGCTGGGCCGGCAAGACCCTGCGTGAGCTGGATTTGACCAACACCTTCAGCATCCAGGTCGTGGCCATCAAGGCCGCCGGAGAGCAGCAGTTCGTTTTCGTGCCCAAGGCCAGTCAGCCCCTGCAAAAAGGCGACGTGCTGGCCGTCATCGGCCGGGGTGAGAAACTTGTTGATCTCGAACCATAGACCACGGAACACAGAGGGCAAGGCCATGGCGCGCGTGCAGATCGATCTTCCGGCAACCTGGCTTGCCCGCATCCGGCTCACGGTGCGCGTGGCCGATGTCAATTACGGTGGCCATCTCGGCAACGACCGGGTTCTGGGCCTGGTGCACGAGGCGCGGGTGCGCTGGCTGGCCTCGTGTGGGCTGTCCGAGGGCGATGTGGGCGGGGTGGGGCTGATCATGGCCGAGGCGGCCCTGGTCTTCCGGGCCGAGGCCTTTCTGGGCGACGAGCTGGACGTGGATCTGGGCGCCATGGACGTGCGGCGCTCGGGTTTCGATCTTGTGTACCGCCTGACCCGGGCGGCCGACGAACAGGAAATCGCCCTGGTCCGCACGGGCATGGTCTGCTTCGACTACGCGCTGCGCAAGGTGGCGCGGCTGCCCGAAACCCTTGCCCGCCTGTTGGGGGCGGGGCGGTGATGCGCTGCAAGATCAGCCACAAGCTTTTCCTCTCGGACGTGCCCGAGGCCGTGAAAGAAACGGTCATGGCCGAGCTGACCCTGGAAAATCCAAAATGGCTCGAGAACCTGAAGATGGGGCGGACCAACTACCGCGTCTCCCGGCATCTCAAGTTCTATTCGACACGCACCAACGGCGGGCTCATTGTTCCGCGCGGCTACGGCGAGCGCCTGGCGCGCATCTGCGCGGACCGTGGCGAAATCGTCGAGTACGAGGACGAGCGCCGCAGTCTGCCCGACGTGGATTTCAGTTTCAGCGGCGCCTTGCGCCCCTATCAGGACGAGGCCTGCCGGGCCATGCTCCGGCGGCGCTTCGGGACGCTCTGCGCGCCCACGGGCGCGGGCAAGACGGTCTGCGGCTTGTTCCTCGTCGCCGCCCGCCGCCAGCCGGCTCTGGTCGTCGTGCACACCCGCGACCTGGCCCAGCAGTGGGTGGAGCGCATCGAGCAGTTCCTGGGCATCCCGGCCCGCGAGGTGGGCATGATCGGCAGCGGCAAGAGCCGCGTGGGCGAGCGGATCACCGTGGCCACGGTCCAGTCCGTCTACGCCCGGGCCAAGGAGCTGAAAAAACGCATCGGCCATCTCGTGGTCGACGAATGCCACCGCGCCCCGAGCCGGACCTTCACGGCGGCGGTGACCGCCTTCGACAGCGCCTTTTCCCTGGGCCTCTCGGCCACGCCGTACCGCCGCGACGGGCTGACCAGCCTCATCTTCTGGCATCTGGGCGAAATGCACGCCCGCATCGACGGCGAGGATTTGATGCAAAGCGGGGCCATCCTGCGGCCTGAGATCCGCATTGTCGAAACCAACTTCCGCACCCGCCGCGACCCAACAGAGGAATATCCCCAGATCATCGCCGATTTGACCGAGGACGAGGAGCGCAACCAACTCGTGGTCGACACCGTGGCCCGCGAGACCTGCGAGGTCCGCGAGACCCGGGAAGCGTCGGCGGGCCAGGGGGTCAGTCTCATCCTGTCCGACCGCAAGAGCCATTGCCACCGGCTGCGCGATCTGCTGCTGGAGCGGCACGGCTTGGAGGCCGTGGTCCTGACCGGCGACGTTTCGTTGCCCGAACGCAGATCCCTCATCGAACAGATCCGGACCGGAAAGGTCCGGGCCGTTTTCGCCACAGGCCCACTCATCGGCGAAGGCTTTGACGCCGAAAACCTGACCGCGCTCTTCCTGGCCACTCCGGTCAAGTTCAGCGGCCGGCTGGTCCAGTATCTGGGCCGGGTCTTGCGTCCCTCGCCCGGAAAAGCTCGTCCAAAGGTTTATGATTTCGTGGACAGCCAGGTCGGCGTACTGGACGCGGCCAGCCGGTCGCGGAGCGCGGTCTATGCGGAGCTTGGCGAGTAGGGTGGAGATGCGGACACAATCTCTTGGGCGCGGGGCAGCATGACGCAGGCACTGCATAAAGGCTATCTGCCCGGTTCCATCGGGTCCATCGTCACGCTGCACGCCCTCTACTACAGCCACGTGGCGGGCTTCGGCCTGCCCTTCGAGAGCAAGGTGGCGCGGGAACTCACCCTGTTCTGCGAGCAGTATGACGAGGCCCGCGACGGTCTCTGGCACGCGGTGCACGACGGCCAGATCGTGGGGTCCGTGGCCATCGACGGCTCCCACGCCGGGGAAGATGGCGCGCACTTGCGCTGGTTCATCGTGGCCGACGCCATGCGCGGCCAGGGTATCGGCACGGCGCTGTTGGCCGCTGCCATGGAGTTCTGCCGCTCGCGAAACCACGGGCAAGTCTATCTGTGGACGTTTGAAGGCCTGGACGCGGCCCGGCACCTGTACGAGAAGACCGGTTTTCGCCTCGTTTTCCAGCAGCAAGGGGCGCAGTGGGGCGTGACCGTCAACGAGCAGCGCTTTGAACTGCGGATCTGAGCAAGGCCGAGGGACGGGTGCCAGGCACGCTTCCCATCAATCCTGAGCGTGGACGGTGCCTTTTGACCTGCTGATTTGCAGCGAGAATCGCATATCCGAAGCGTACCGGAAATTTGGGAGGGTGGGGCTCCATGCCTTGCCGTATGCTTTTTCCTCGCCAACTACGCAGGCAACGTTTCGGCCATTTTTTCAAGGAGATACTGTATCTTTACGGGCTTAGCCACATAGCCGTTCATTCCGGCGTCCAGGAACTTCTCCCTGTCTCCATCCATGGCGTAGGCCGTCAGGGCGATGATAGGGACGTCCTTCTTTGGACCGAGTTCAGCGGATCCACGGATGAGGCGGGTCGCTTCGATCCCGTTCATGACGGGCATTTGGATGTCCATGAGAACACAGTCGATATCGTTTTCCAGCAGCAGTTCATAAGCCTGCCTTCCGTTTTCTGCCAACAGCACCCTGTACCCGGACTTTTCCAGCAGCTTCCTGGTTGCGAGGCGATTGGACTCGTCATCCTCGACGAGGAGGACTTGCAGGCCGTGGCTCGTCCCAGTGCTTGATGTTTCCGCGGTGCTTGATGGGCCATCTCGATGTGTTTTGAAGGGCAGGATGACATGCACGACGGTGCCTTCTCCCGGAGTGCTTTCTATGGAGACGGTTCCGGCCATGAGATCGACCAGTCTTTGCACGATGGACAAACCCAGCCCTGCGCCCTGAAAGCTTCGGGTATAGGAGTCTTCGACCTGTCGGAACGGCTCGAAGATGTCGTTGAGCCTGTCTTTGGCGATGCCGATGCCTGAATCCGTGACGCTGAAATGCACGAGATAGCTCTCTCCCTCCGTCGCGGACAGCGGTTCGACACCCAGGACAACCCCGCCGCGCTCCGTGAACTTGATGGCGTTGCCCACCAGGTTGAAGAGGACTTGGCGCACCCGCATTTCATCTCCGACCAGAACTTCGGGCATGCCCGGTGCAAGGATGCATTCCAGAGTCACGTTCTTGTTCCTGGCCGTGACGGAGAAAAGTCCAGAGACGGAATCCGTGATGTCCTGGATCTTGAAGGGCGCCATTCGGATCTCCATCTTGCCCGCCTCCACCCTGGAGAGGTCGAGGATGTCCGACAGGAGCCTGGTCAAGCGGTTCCCGGCCTCTGTGGCCATGCGGATGTAGCTGGCCTGCTCGGCGTCAAGGGGGGTGGTTTCCATGAGTTGGAGCATTCCCATGACCCCGTTGATGGGGGTGCGAACCTCATGGCTCATATTGGCCAGGAATTCACTTTTTGCCTGGTTGGCGGCCTCTGCTTGCATCTTCGCCTGGAGCATGGCTTCTTCAGCCCGTTTTTGTTCGGTGATGTCCCGAAACTCCGTAACCAGTATGTTCAATCCTTTGTATGGAAGGTTGCGCGCTTCGAGGCGAACGGGATATTCTTCCCCGTTTTTGCGGAGGCCTAACGCCTCATAGGGGCCCATGTATCCGAGCAGGACAGTGCTTTTAACCATGTCCCGGGATTTTTTGGAAATGAGCTTGAGGCCGTTCATCCCGAGCAGCTCATTTCTGGAATAGCCCGTAATGTCGGAGAGCCCCTGATTGCAGTCCAGGATAACGCCGTTGTCGTGAATGGCGATGCCGCCGAAAGAGGCGTTGTGAAGGACTTTGAAACGCTCCTCGCTTTCCTTGAGTTCTCGTGTTCTCGCTTTCACCTGTCGGCGCAGCGTCCAGGACCAGAGGAAAAAAACGACCAGAAGGAAAAGAAGCGGTACAAGGACCATCGCGAGTTTGCGCAGAATGGTGGCAAGTGACGGGCTTGGCTGTTCATACACGCCCATCCATTTTTCCTGAAGGCGATGGTAATCGCCGGAGTCCCTGAGAACCCGCAGGCCCTCGCTGAACTGCGCCAGAAGCGCCGCATGCCCGTTGGGCACGGCGTAGCAGTAATCCATGGAAAGAATCGAATTCTGGCCCAGTTGCAGATTTGCCCATCCGCGCGCCTTGATGATGTGCAGGGCGATGGTGCGGGGGGCCAGCGCGCAGTCATGTTTTCCCTCGGCCAGTTCCCGCAGCATGTCTTCCTGGTTCTCCACGGCAACCACCTGGGACGCCAGGCCCTGCTCCAACAGATAGTCGTGGCTGATGTCTCCTTTCTGTACGACGATGCGCTTGCCTTTCAGGTCGTTGAGTGAATCCGGCGCCTTGCCTTCTCCACGCCGCGCCACGACCACGTAATTGTTCACCGAATGTGGCTGGGTGAAGTCAAATTTACGGTCCCGTTCCGCGGAATAGAACATTCCTTGAACGGCATCGATTTCGCCTCGCTCCAAATCGTGGAGCACGCCAGTCCAAGGCCCGAGGCGGATTTCGACGTCGAGTCCCATTTCCTTGGCAATCATCCGCGTGAGTTCGACATTGAAACCGGCCGGTTCTCCATATTCGTCCAGATACTCGAATGGCGGATAGCGATGATCGCCGCCCACGATGATGCGACGATCTTTCGGCAATTCCAGGGCGGCGAACCACCGGGAGTGAAGACGGCGGTAAGTCCCGTCGGCAATGACCACGGCAAGCCCTTCGTTCACCAAGGCCAGCGTGCGGCTGTCGCCTTTTTTGACGGCGAAGCAGAAATCCTGACGAAAGTTTTCGATGGGCGTGTCGACGATCCGCAGGTTCGAAAGTCCGGTTTGGGGTATGAGGCGCAATGCCACAAGCCGTTGCACGACCACGGCATCGTAACGCCCCTGAGACAATTCCTTCAGGGCCTGTTCATAGGTGGGGGTGGTATGGATCAGTATGCCGCGATCTTCTCGCCGCAGGAATTCCTCGGCGTTGTCACTCTGCATGACGGCAACGCGTCGCCCCTTGAGATCGGCCAGGTTCTGTATGTCCTCTGTCCCAGAACGCACCACGATGACCCCGTGCAAGGTCATGTAGGGTACGGAGAAGTCAAAGATTTTTTCACGCTCGGGCGTGCGGCCAACCAGGGGCAGGGCCTGCACATCACCCTTTTCCAACCAGTCTTTTACTTCGGCCCAGGGTCCCGTGCGGAAGGTGACGCCGCGGCCCATGGCGGCCAGGGCGGCGTGCAGAAGTTCCACGGAAAAGCCGTCTGCCCGGCCTGATGTATCAACAAGGGAAAAAGGAGGATAATCGATCTCGGCGGCAGAAATGACGGGCGGCAATGGTTCGGACGTGGCGGCATTCAGCGGAACCAGCCAGATGAAGAAGAGCAGTATGAGCATCGATAACGCAGCGACATGCGGCCCTCGCCTGTACGCATGAATGTCTTGAAGGGTCCATTTTTCGCCCATGAAGAAGGTTTGTGGTTCTGCAACGTTAGTTGAAATATTCACGAAATCTCCTGTATTTCATGCTGATTTGAAATCAGAAAATCATGTCGCGGCAGTTCTCCACATTCCCACACTCCTAAGGCGGAGGTTTAAGAAGATGGAGACGTTTTCGCACTGGTGTGAAGGAAGTCGCCAAACTGGACGGCGTTCCATCTGAGCCAGGTCGCAGCTCGAAAGGAGGCACACAGAAACCCTGTCAAGCCATCTGGATGTCGTGCGGATTATATTCGATGGCCTTGGAGGCGTAAAAACACTCTAAACATTTGCTGATAACACGGCAACCAGCAGGATATGCACGATCGCATCTTGAATATTGAATTTTTCAACAAGATCATCTGCAATAAAAGTCGTAGTGAACTATTTTTGATATTGAATCTGTTTTTCTTGCCTTGCATCCAGCCAAGTCACGGTCAAAAATCACCGCATCAAGCGTATTAAAATAGTTTTTTTGCCTGTAAGACATTGTAAGACACATGTTTACATGAGACATCGCTCCATGTCTGGCGATTTGATGTAAAATTTTGTTGTTTCCTGGAACGTGATCGTTTGCGGGAGCACAACTGTTCTAAACCAAATAACCTCGATTTTATGAATTGTGTTGGCGCATTGATGAACGAAAGAATCAGCCGGGTCAGCTATACGTAACAACTTAATTTATTGCGCAAAATTATCGGAGAACTTCGCTACCATGACGCCATCGGTCGAACACACCTGCAACGGCACTGATCACATCCTCCAACTTGGAGAAGTATCGGTTATGACTAGCTTTTCTCCTCGTAATCTTCCAAACGCGCTCAATAGGATTGAGTTCAGGTTATGCCCGGGTCTCATGCCTGGGTCTCTGAGACCAAGAACCTTCCCGCAACGCGGGGCGCAGTGGGGCGTCACCGTCAACGAGCAGCGTTTTGAGCTGCGGATTTGAGCAAATCTGAAACGACAAGTCACCCCGCAAGTCACGCCATCAGTCGGCGGGCAACCAGGTCGCAGCCAGTGTTGCGCCCAGAGTGACGCAGTAACTGAGCGCGATTCACGTTCCCAGCTTCCCGCACCCCTGTGTGCCTATCTGGTCTGGTTTGCCTTACGGACATTGTAAGACACAGGTTTGTCTTGCAATTTTGCGTTTGTTCGGGCTATCCCTCCGTAAATTTTTGTTGCTCTGACTGACCATGGGCGTGCGCGAGAGCGCAACTGCGCAGGCTTCAAATCCGTTTTTCAATGTAACCAGCTCCTTCAAGATCTCACCGCAAATAATCCGACTCAGCAAAAACCGTCCTGAGGTTGCTGCCG